>CAWJGW010000001.1:0-256226 GCA_963842405.1 uncultured Isosphaeraceae bacterium
GCGAACATGGCATGCTCCCAGTCGAGGTAGATCTTGAGGAACTTGTTGAGATACCAGTTGAGGCCGACGTCGACCATCTGGACTTGATTGGTCCAGAGGTTGGGGTCGGCCAGGCCGCCGGTGAAGACCTGGTGGCCGAGAGTCAGGTCGCTGAAGCGGGCCGTGGCCTCGAGGGCACCCAGGCCGAAGTGGCCGGGGCGGAGGTCGAATGGACTCAACGGCTCGATCAGCATCCGATCGCGGATCGTCTCGCCGGTCAGGATGTAGCCGACCTGGGCGAAATAGCCGCCCGTCGGGACGCGTATGGGCGGCGGACCGGAACTGCCGCGCGCATAATCCTGGAACCCGCTATCCCAGGCCCCGAGGAAGGACAATCCCTTGTAGTAATAGGCGACATGGAGTTCCCAGAGCGCTCGATAGCCGCGCTCCCTCACGCCATCGCTGAACGCCAGGAAAGGAACCGAGACAGAACCCGGAGTGAGCGGAACGGGCGTCGACGGAGACGAGGTCGTCAAGACGGCCGGGGAGAGGGGACTGTTCTCGATACCCGCGTCGAGCGAGCCGCCGACTTGCAAATTCCGCAGAAGAAATCCGACTCCTGCTCGAACGGCTTGAAATTGAGGAAGGCCATGATGTCCTGGTGACTGTTGAAGGCCGTGAACCCATTCCGCTGTCCGTTGAAGGAACCGACGGCATATTCCAGCCGGTTATCGAACAGGCTCCCCCAGCCCATGAATCCGAAGCGGCGATTGCCCCCGAAGTTCTGGGCGAACGGCGACCGCTCGGGCGCGAGCGTGTGCCAGATGTGCACCCGGTACCACTCGTAGTCGAAGGGGGTCTTGTACCGGCCGAACCGGAGCTGAAATCCGTCGCCGAAGCGGTAGTTGACGTAGCTGTCGAGCAGGTTGGTGATGAGGTAGGTATGCTGTAACGAGAACTCGTACGACAGGGGCCTGGTGAGGTTGCCTTCGAAATACAAACGGGTCCGCGGGTTGAAGACGCCGCTGCTGGCAAATTCCTGATTCGAGTTCGCATAGATCCGTGCGTCAATCTGTTGCAGCGCACGGATGCCGATGGTGACCTCGTTGTCCTCGGTGCCCCATCGGAAACCATCATTTTCGAAGTCGTAGGTGCCGCCCAGGAAGGACGACCTGCCGCGGTGACGGTTTCCCTCCAATTGGGCGCTCCCGGCCTTCGTCGGGTCTCCGCCGCCGGATGCCGAGCCGCCCCCGCTGGTCGCCGGGGGCATGCCCGACGGCCCTCCGCGGCTGGGGGAGCCGCCGCCCTGCCCGCGTCGGGCCGCATCGCGTCGACGGGGCGTCGACCTCCGCGTTCCCGTCCCGATTCGCGCGTCTGAGCTCCTGGACCTCCCGCGAGAGCTGTTCGTTCTGTTTCGTCACCTGATCAGGTTAGGCGTTCTGCTTCGTCACCTGATCGAGCCGATCCTCCATCTTAAGAAGACGCTCGAGCAACTCTTGATTCGTTGCACCCGCAGCCGGAGCGGCAACCCGCGGAGCGTCGGGCAACGGAGGGATCGAAGGCGTCCCGTCCTGGGCCCTGGCGCCCACCGGCCGGCTGGCGAACATCGAGGCCAGTAGGGCCACGCACAACCGGCGCAACCCACCGGCCTCCATGATACGCATCATAACGATTGCTCCCCCATCCGAGAACCGCGAAGTTCCATCCATTCGCGGTATGTTCCGGATGGCCTGCGGACGATGTTGTCGCAGGACGTCCCGAACATGGGAGAACGCGGACCAGAGTGCGATACTGTATCCCAGCCCGGATGATCGGATGCGTGGTGGGACGCCGAAATGCGGAACGACCGTGACCGTAGTCCAAACTTATCGTTATTATCGTCAAAGTTTCCCACGGCCTTCAGCAAGATTCCGCATCAGTTCAATTCCTCGAGATCCGTTACTTCGGGAACGAGCCGTTCCCACGAAGCACGGGATATCCGCGGACGTAAATCCAGTCGTCCTTCCGGGCCGGGATGTGGCACGTCTTGCAGTCGGTCGAGTAATCGGTCGCGACGTTGCGCAAGGGCTCCTTCGCCAAGAACAGGGCCCAGCCCCACCCGTCGCCCCAGAGGTCGTTATTGGGGAATCGCCCCTTCGCGTCCTTGATCATCACGAACCAGAGCTTGATGTCCGTGGCCCAGTGGGATTGCCCCGTGGTGAGCTTCTCCGAGCCGACCTTGGTGACTTCCTTCACCAGCACCGCGCCATCGGGGAACTTCCCGTCACGGCGATACGCTTTGACATCTTCGGGCCGCGAATAGACGACGTGCATCTCGTCGACCGGCTGGTCCGGTTTCGTGGCCACGGCATACGTGCCCAAGGAATTGAAAGTCTCGCGGTAATCGGTCGGCCGCGTGATCCCGCCGTCCTTCGTGACGTAGGGCGAGAAGTCGTCGGCCGCGCGGGCGGGCGGATCGTCCCGTCGCGGCGGATCGAGGTGCCGGGCGCGATTGTCGCCACGACAAGCGCCGTCGCTGCAAGGCAGCCCGCGGCCAACCGGCCGGTCATCTTGATATCCATGGTGTGCCTCCTAGGTGTTTGGAGAAGAGGGCGCGATACCGCGAGCCCGATCCGGACGGCGCCCGGACTTGTCTATTTCACTTGGATTTCGGGGCCGCCGCACGCAGAACGGGATAGAACTGGCTGAAGACGTAGTCGTTCGCCGCGTTGGCCTGGTGGCACGAGTTGCACGAGGCGGCGGCGTTCTTCGTCGCCTCCGCCTTGAGCGGGTAATTGTGGCCGAAGCTGAAGAAGGCCCAGTTGCCCGGCTCATCCTTGAACCGTTTCGAGTCCTTGATCGACGCCTCCAGGCCGATGAAGTCGCCCATGAAGTAGCCCTTGCCGCTGGCCGCTTCCTTGGCGCCGATGCCGACGAGCTCCTTGATCATCACGGTGCCGTCGCGGAACTCGCCGGTCTTCTCGTAGTGGGCGTAGCTCTCCGGATCGATGTAGACGGCGTGGAAATCGGGGAACGGGGCCTCGCCGCCGTTGAGCTCGTTGGGGGTCAGCGGCGTGCCGACATACACCCATTGGCGGTAGCCGTCGGGCTTCTTGAGCTTGCCGTCCGGGGTGAACTCGACCCCGCCGTTGTATCGCCGGGCGGCGCGGCGGCCCCGGCCAGCACGAACGTCAGTCCGGCGATCCCGACAGTCCAGCGATCCGCAATCCCCGCGGTTAGGTCCGAGCGAAATCGATCCGAAGCATGGTGCTGCCTCCTCGCTTTCGGGAAAAGAGATGTTCGTGCCGTCGTCCGATCGCGACGGCTCACCGGACCGAGATGTTAGCCTCCTCGCGGAATTCGATGCTGTCATCTCGATGACAATTCCTGGATTTCCCACATCCGAGCGGGCATTTTCCCTCTACCTACTGAGAGTGGCAGGTGGACACGGGACCCGATAAAATCGGCGGGATGCCACCTCCTTGACGGGGTATTCGTCGTGAGCGAAGAATCCACCACCGCCGTCGTGCAGCGCTACCTGGACGCCCTGGCAGGGGATGCGCCCGCCGAGCCGATTGTCCGGGAGTTGTTGGACCGGGCCGTTCACCGGCTGGAGGGGCTGTGTGCCAACATGCTGCACCGGAGCTACCCACGATTGACCAGGCCGCCGTCGAATCTGGAGACGGCTGAGATGCTTGGCGGCGTGGTGGAAGGGTTGCTCAAGGCCATGCGTTCGATCCGTCCCCGGACCGTGCGCCAGTTCTTCGCCCTGGCCAACCAGCACATGCGCTGGCAGCTCAATGACCTGGCCCGCCGCTTAGATGAACAACCCGTCGCCGTGGAGCTGTGCGAAGACGGCTTGTGCCTGCCCCGGCCAGCAGCGATTCCGGCATCACCCCGGACGGACGCCGAATGTTGGAGGCGATCGACAACCTGCCGGAGGACGAGCGCGAAGTCTTCGGCCTGGTGCGCCTTCAGGGGTTGACCCACACCGAGGCCGCCGAGGTGTTGGGCGTCTCGGCCAAGACGGTGCAGCGGCGCTGAATCGTGCCAGCCTATTGCTGGCGGAGGAACTGGACGACCTTCGCCCGGACCTGAGGAGCCGCGCAGGCAGAAGACTGCAGGCGACGAGTTGCCGCTGCGCCGAAGTCGGCTTCGGTTTCGAAGGGCCATTCCACGTACTGGCAGGCTGGAGCGATGGCCGATGGACTCGATCGACACCGCCGCAGTTCGACAACTGCTCGAAGAGCATTGCTGGACTCGGAGCGGACGCCGGAAGAGGTGTGCGCGCGATTGCCCCGAGCTGCTGCCGCAGGTCCGCAGGCGTTGGCAGCGAAGCTCGCCATGCGACGCCCAACTGGATGCGATGTTCCCGGCGCCGGGTTCCACTCGGCCGCCAGCGACCCATCGTCGACGACCGTCGGCGCGTCGATCTGCCCCAGATCCCCGGCTACGAAGTCTAGGAGGTGCTGGGGCGCGGCGGCATGGGCGTCGTCTACAAGGCCCGGCACCTGCGCCTCAACCGCTCCGTCGCCGTCAAAATGCTGCTCGCCGGCGGCGTACGCCGAGCCCGGCGAGCTCGGAGCGGTTCCTGCGGGAAGCGGAGGCGGTGGCCGGCTTGCGGCATCCGAACATCGTCCAGGTCCACGACATGGGCGACGCACGACGGCCTGCCTTACTTCACGATGGAGTTCGTCGAGGGCGGCAACCTGGCCCAGAAACTGGCGGGCACGCCCCAGCCGCCCCGCCAGGCGGCCGCTCTGCTGGCGACCCTGGCCGATGCCGTCCAGGCGGCCCACCAGAGCGGGATCGTGCATCGCGACCTGAAGCCGGCCAACGTCCTCCTGACCGCCGACGGCACGCCCAAGATCAGCGACTTCGGGCTGGCCCGACGGACTGGACGGCGAGGCCGGCCTCACCTGGAGCGGCACCGCGGTCGGGACGCCGAGCTACATGGCCCCCGAGCAAGCCGAGGCGAGAGCGCGCGACGTGGGGCCGGCCGCGGACATCTATGCGCTGGGGGCAATCCTGTACGAGTTGCTGACGGGCCGGCCGCCGTTCCGGGCGGAGACGGCGGCGGAAACGGTACGGCAGGTGATCTCCCAGGAGCCGGTGCCCCCGTCGCGGTTGAACGCTAAGGTGCCGCGCGACCTGGAGACCATTTGCCTGAAGTGCCTGAGAAGGAGCCCGCAGCGCCGTTACGCCAGCGCCGCGGCCCTGGCCGAGGATCTGCAGCGCTTCGCGGAGGGACGAGCCGATCCAGGCCCGGCCCTTGGGTCTGGGGACAGCGGTCTGCGCCGGGGCCGGCGCAATCCGACGGGGGCGGCGCTGTTGGCAACGGCGCTGGCCCTGGTCGGGCTGGCGATCGGCGGCGGGGTATGGCTCGTGCAGCAGCGGGCCGAGCGACGGGCGGAAGCGGCCCGGCATGATGGGGAGCTGCGCAACGAGGTCGGCACGGCCGTGGCTCAGGCCGTGAGTTTCCGCCAGGGGTTCCATTTCCAGCGAGGCGCGGGAACTGCTGGAGCAGGCCCGGCAGCGGCTGGAGCCGGTGGGGCCGGACGACCTGCGCCGGCGGGTGGACCAGGGCCGGGCCGACCTGGACCTGGCGGAGCACCTGGACACTGCCCGGCTCCAGGAGGCGGCGCTGGTGGAGGGGAGATACGACCCGGCCGGCGCCGAGCCGCTGTATGCGTCGGCGTTCGCAGAGGCCGGGTTGGGTCGAGAGGGGGACGACATCGAGGCGGTGGCGTCGGCGGTCCGGGCGTCGGCGGTGCGCGCGGAAATCGTCGCCGCGCTGGATGACTGGGCCAGCATTACCTCGGACCGATCGCGGCGGGCATGGCTGTTGGCGGTGGCCCGCGGGGCCGACCCGGCTCCGGAGCGGGACCGCTTGCGCCAACCGGAGCTGTGGCAGGACGGTGCCCGGTTGACCCGGGTCGCCCAGGAGCTGAGGGTGGCCGAGTTGTCCCCGCAGTTGGCGACCGCTCTGGGCCGGGTCTCGCCGCGAGAGCGGCGGTGAGGCGGTGGCGCTGCTGACCGCGGCGCAGGCATGTTTCCCGCAGGACTTCTGGCTCAACTTCGAGCTAGCCTTCGCGTTGTACGAGGCGCACCGGTCGGACGAGGCCCTCGGCTATTACCGTGCGGCGCTGGCGCTGCGTCCCAAGGCCAGCGCCGTCTACGACGGCCTCGGCGCGGTCCTGCACGCCCTGGGCCGAGTGGACGAGGCCATGGGCCACTTCCAGGAAGCCCTCCGACTTGACCCTAAGAATGTCTGGGCCCAGACCAACCTCGCCCTTGCTCTGAAAGCCAAGGGCCGGTTAGACGAGGCCATCGGCCAATTGCAGCAAGCCCTGAGCATCGACCCCAAGTCCGCCGTGACCCACAACAACCTGGGCATGGCTCTGCGCGACAAGGGCCTGCTGGACGAGGCCATCGACCACTGCCAGCAAGCGCTCCGCATCGAGCCGGAGTCCTACCTGTTCCACAACAACCTGGGCATGGCCCTGCGCAACAAGGGCCGGCTGGACGAGGCCATCGACCACTTCCAGCAAGCGCTCAGCATCGAGCCCAAGTCCGCCCTGGTCCACAACAACCTCGGCATGGCCCTGCGCGACAAGGGCCTGCTGGACGAGGCCATCGGCCACTTCCAGCAAGTCGCTCCGCATCGAGCCCAAGTCCGTCGTGGTCCACAACAACCTCGGCCTGGCCCTGTGCGACAAGGGCCAGTTAGACGAGGCCATCGGCCAATTCCAGCAAGCCCTGAGCATCGACCCCAAGTCCGCCTGGTTCACAACAACCTCGGCATGGCCCTGCGCGACAAGCGCCGGTTGGACGAGGCCATCGGCCACCTCCAGCAAGCGCTCCGCATCGAGCCCAAGTCCGCCCTGGCCCACAACAACCTCGGCTTGGCCCTGCGCGACAAGGGCCTGCTGGACGAGGCCATCGGCCACTTCCGGCAAGCTGCTCGGCATCGAGCCCAAGTCCGCCCTGGTCCACTACCACCTCGGCTTGGCTCTGCGCGACAAGGGCCTGCTGGACGAGGCCATCGGCCACTTCCAGCAAGTCGCTCAGATCGAGCCCAAGTCCGCCTTGGTCAAAGACAACCTCGGTGCCAGCTTGTACGACGCCGCCCGCGACGCCGCCGGCCGCGGTCGGCCAAGGCTCCGAGGAAGCACGCCTTGGCGAGCCGGCGCGAGCCGGTCTGCGCCGGAAAGCACTGGACCGGTTGCGGGCCAACCTGGAGCTGACAGCCAGGCTGGGCAACGACGGCAAAGTGGTGGGCTGGTCACTCGCCACCTGGCAAACGGACCCTGCCCTGGCCAGCGTCCGTGACCCGGCGGAGCTGGCGAAGTTGCCCGACGCGGAGCGCGAGCAGTGGCGGCGCCTCTGGGCGGACGTGGCGGCACGGCTCGCCACCGACCCTGAGGAGCAGGGCCGGATCGCACGCCGCCCGCCGGGAATGGGAGCAGGCCGCCAACTGTTACGCGCGGGCCTTGACGCGCGGCTCGACGGACGACGGCCACTTCTGGTTCGAGTACGCCGCCCTGCTGCTGCTGTCCGGCGACCGACACGGGCTACGTGAAAGCCTGCGCCCACATGGTCGAGAAGTGTGGCAAGGCGCCGGACCTGCGGGCCTACCACGTGGCCCGCGCCTGCACCCTGGCTCCCGACGCCGTCGCGGATGCGTCGCTGCCGGGCCGCCTGGCCGAGAAGGAACTCCAGGACTTCGCCGGACAATTTTGGTCGCTGACCGAGCAGGGCGCTTTGGCATACCGGGCCGGCCGGTTCGAGGAGGCGGTGCATCTCTTCGAGCAGAGCCTTGCGGGCCGACCCCGAGTCGGGCGAGGCGGTGGTCAACTGGCTGTGGCTGGCCCTGGCCAATCAGCGCCTCGGGAAGGCCGAGGAGGCGCGGCGATGGCTGGACAAGGCCACAGGCGTGGCTCGATCAGTACCGTGACGGGATGCCGGCCCGTGCCGAAGAGGAGGTCGGACTGCACCTCCACAACTGGCTGGAAGCGCACGTCCTGCGCCGCGAGGCCGAGGCGATAATTCGGCCGGCGCATTCGCGTTAAACTTCAATAGTTTACCAGCGGTATCTGCCAAAATGCGAACTTCAAAAATGCGTGATGCCGTATAGACTGACGCACGTAGGTCAAGCTTCTGCTCCATTGTCGAAACCCGTGCGTGCCCGGCCCGCTTCTTTGCATCCCCCTTGCGGCAAGAGTAAAGGAACCCGTCGTAGCCGCTGCATGTGGTTTCTTGGAGTTAAACTGTCAAACCACCGAAGCAATAAAAAAAACCTCCGTTGAACTAAACCGCTCCGCGGTGGGCCGGAAGGGCCCCCTCCACTCCCCACGGCCCCTAGCCACGCGCCCCCCCTTCGGCACCTCCCTGACCCCCGGCCGCGTCGCTGGTTATTCTCGGACTCGTCCCCGACGCCAGTAGGCGCCGAGCTTGGTTTCGCGTATCCAGTCGCTGAGCACCCTTTCCCGGGCTACGCCTTGCTCACCTATTCAATCCCCTGTTAAAGCAAAAGCTGTGCCCCCTTTGGCGGCTCAGTTCAACCGGGTTGTATCCGGCAGGCCGATCACACCTCGAACGGAGTCAGAGCCTCCGCCGGCCCGCCGGATACAACCTTCTTCGTTTTCTATTACCGCCCTCGGATAACGCCGGACCATGAGCAGAGCGTGCCGTGCTCGGCACGCGGCTTTTCCCATATCAGCTGGGGAACTCTTCGTTCCCGACAACGCAAGCCCAAGGCGAGTGCCGCCCGGCATCCCCCCAAAATTCTCGAAGGCGAGAACCGGCTTATGCCGTTTCGGGCGGGGACCCCTGCCGGGCGGCAGTCGCCGTATCGCCAGCGAGGGTGAAGCCGCTTGAGTTAAAGGAAGGCTCTCGAGACCACCAACGAGTCGCATGCGACGCTCGTCCGAATGCGGCAGCGTTCGGCGTCCGACCACAACAAGCCCATTAAATCAACTGATTTTCTGAGCAGCCTTTGTTTGTGGTTATTGGGTCGCTCAGTTGTATCCAGGATGGTAGCGGGCGCGATCAGAGTCGGGCTACAAGATCAGCGGGCGACGGAAGCACGGTCGCGATTTTTTGGCCCGTGAACGCGGACGACATTCTAATCGCACGCTCGCGCCGAGAAGATCGGCAAAGGAGAGCCCCGCGGTAGTTTGACGGTTGGCCCCGGTGCCAACTCTCACCCTCGCCGAATCAGGTCGATGATCGCGGCCCTGACGGAAGGCGTCAGGCAGTGCCAGCTTGCGACCAACTCCCGGAGTGCCTCAGCCTCCCGGCCCATTTCCGGCCGGCCACTGAGCGTCGTGTCGTAACCACATTTAGGGCCAAATGTTACGCAAACAGAGCCGCGGGTGCAATTCCCGCCACCTCCACTTCTTGTGCTATAAGTCTGCTAATTGAAAAGACTTATGTCTAAGTGAGATGCGGGCTTGTTTCACGCCGCCTCCAATTCTCGGCTGAATTCGCTGTCCACAGATAGTGACGGAAAGCCCTCTGGGCTAGCCGTTTGCGGCGGTTTATCGCTCTGGCTAGCGGGTCAATCCTTGTCACCATGCTGGCGAGTGACCTTTAGAGATTGCGGATTCCCGATTGCGAATTGCGGATTTCCACACCGTGGGCCGCGCAATAATTAGGTAGTAACCTCGGTGTGTCGGTTCAGCACCTGCGGTAACGCCGGGAATGAGGTATGGTGTCCTCGGAACCCCGAACCTGGACGGAAAAACGTTTGGTGAGCAAGAAATCGGGAACGCGCGAGGCCGCTCGCGGCGTTTACTCGTGAGATTTGCGGAAGCCAGACCGAAAGTGACGACTCATGGCGGTCAAGAACAGCGGCAACGCGCTCTTGCATCTGCGGACGCTCTTCAACGTGGGCGCGATCGGCGCGCTCTCCGACGGCCAGTTGCTCGAGCAGTTCGCCACCGGCCGCGGTGAGCCGAGAGAGTTGGCCTTTGCGGCACTGGTCGAGCGCCACGGGCCGTTTGTCCTGCGCGTGTGTCGTTCCGTCCTGCGCGACGAGGCCGCGGCCGAAGACGCATTTCAGGCAACGTTCTTGGCCCTGGCTCGCAAGGCCGGATCGCTCTGGGCACACGACTCACTGGCCCCCTGGCTGCACCAGGCGGCCTATCGGGCTGCGGTTCACGACCGGTCGGCGACCATCAGGCGCCGCTCGCACGAACACGCGGCGGCCGCGCTCCGGCCCAGGTCGGTGGCGACGCCGCACCATGCCAACGATGACGACCTCGAGAAGATCATCCATGAGGAGATCGACCGCCTGCCGGGTCGCTTCCGGGTTGCGGTGGTGCTCTGTGATCTCGAGGGCCGCACTCACGAGCAAGCCGCCCGTCATCTGGGATGCGCCGTCGGGACGGTCAAGAGCCGCCTCGCCCGGGGAAGGAAAAGGCTGCGCGGGCGGCTCGTGCGTCGGGGCGTGGCACCGGCGCTTGCGCTGGCGACCGCATCCGCCGGCGGCGCCGCTCGAGCGGCTGTGCCGACAGGCCTGGCAGAGTCGACGGTCGCTTATGCGGCGACGGCGATGCGCCGTTCCCACATCGGTCGCTGTCATTACCGAAGGAGTCCTGATATCCATGTTCCTGAGCAAGGTCAAACTCGTGATGACGGCCGCAGCGGTCGTGGCGGCGCTCGCGGCCGGTGCCGTCGCTCTCGCCCAATCGGGAATCGGTAGACCGAAGGATCGGACCGGCAAGCCCAATTGAGATTGGACATCGGCCCGCGGCAAGCCAGAAAGATCGTCGAGAGACGCAGCGAACGCCGATACGAACGCCTCCGGGTCTCTCAGCGAATTCCTACCATCCCCGATCTGGGAACGACCAGGAGCACCGTAAGATCGTGCTCACCAGCCCCAACGCAATGGACGTCGCCATTACCCAGCGATATATCTGCAAGATCCATTCGCGGCAACACATCGACGTCTGTGCCTTGGTGAACGGGTCTCTTAACGAGATCAATGTCAAGGAGGGCCAGGCGGTGAAGCAGGGCGATCTGATGTTCAAGATCGTACCAAATGTCAACGAGGCAAAGCTGGACGCCGAGCTGGCCGAGGTCCGGCTCGCGGAACTGGAGCTCAAGAACGCCGAGAAGTTGTCCAAGCCAAAAACGGCGGTCGTCTCTCAGAATGAGGTGAAACTGTTCCAGGCCAAACTGGCAAAGGCCCGGGCCAAGTTGGTGCTGGCGGAGGCCAAATTGAACTTTGCCAATGTCAAAGCGCCTTTCGAGGGCATCCTCGGCCGCCTGCACTTTCAACAGGGCAGCCTGATCAAGGAGGGCGACATTCTCACGACGTTGTCGGATAACCGCGTGATGTGGGTCTTTTTCAACGTACCCGAGAAACAATACCTCGAATACATGGCCGCCCAGAAGCAGCATGAGAAGGAGGACAAGATCGAGCTCGTGCGGGCGAACCAGGACAAGTTCCCGCAGCCCGGCAAGATCGGTGCGACCGAAGGCCAATTCAACAACGGGAATGGGAACATCGCCTTCCGGGCGGATTTTCCGAACCCCGACGGCCTGTTGCGTCACGGTCAGACTGGCACCATCCTGATCCACCGAAAGGTGCATGACGCCATCGTCATCCCGCTGCGGGCGACTTACGAGATTATGAACAAGCGGTACGTTTACGTCGTCGACAAAGATGACGTGGTGCATCGGCGTGAGATCGTCGTCCAGAACGAGGTGGACGACATCTTCGTCATCAAGAAGGGAGTCGGTGTGGGCGACAGGATCGTTCTCCAGGGGATCCGACAGGTTCGCGACGGCGAGAAGGTAGAATACGAGTTTCGTCTCCTTCGGTGGGGCCGATTACGCCGCACAGAACGCATTCGCGACGGCGAGGAGGTGGAATACGAGTTTCGTCCCCCGGAAGAGGTGATGCGAAAGCTAAAAAATCACGCCCAATAGCATCCGCTTGGCGGGGTTCTGGGGACACGATACGTCGTTGTCATAGCCAGCGTTAATGAGCTTCGCCGGAGCGGGGGCGGCCGGGCTGCCATCCGACACGCATGGTTACCGTACACCGTCAGGCGAACTCATCAGCTCTGGACTGCTCCGGCTGCTCCTTCGAAGCGAGCCAGGAGCTGGGACCGGTGCCGGCGCCTGACGGTCAGGAGGCCGTCCACTCCGGGGCCGGGTCGTAGCGGATGTCGCGGAGGTGCGGTGTCCTCACCCGCAGGCCGCCCTGGGCACGAGAGTCCATGAGCGCCGCGAGGACTCCGGTGACCAAGTACGTCCTCTCGACCGGGTAGCTGGGCCGGCCGGTGCGGAACATGACCTCGATGTGATTGCACAGGAAGCTGAAGTGGTCGCGCTGGGGCTTGTTCAGCTCACACCAGGTGCCGACCGGCTCGTGACGCCCGGCGACCCGGGCGGCGAAGGCGAACTCGGCGACCAGCCGCCGCCCCACATAAGCCGCCGCGCGAAAGCCATCGGCGTATTCGACGAGGAAGACGGCCGCCTCCGGGTCGGCCCGGCGACAGGCCGCCACGTCCTTCGGCAAGCCCTCGGCGCCCGGGACGTGGCGTAAAGCGGCCGGGAGCAGGTCGGCTCGCCAGAGCCCCTGTTCAGCCGCCTCCCAGGTCGCCTTGCCCTCCAGGCAAGCGACCGCAGCCACACCGGTTACCGTGCCGCGCCGCCGCTCGACGAAGGCTTGGAGCAATTCCAGCGTGTGGAACCCATAGGACTCGAGGCCGCCAAAGCCGACGGCCAGCGCCCCGTCGAGCGGGATGCCCTTCCGGAACGCCAGAGGCGGTCGGCGCCAGGCGACCGGCACGCTGGAGCCGGCCATCATCGGGAAGCCCAGCTCGCGTGATTGGCGGTACATCCACTCGGCGTCGGTCCAGGCGTAGGAGAAGTGCTTGTCGTTGTAGACCGGCACGCTGCGCCCGAGCGCCGGAAGGTCTCGACGATCTCGGCGAACAGCCGGCGACGGGGGTAGAGCTGCTGCCCCTTGGCATTGATCGGGTAATCGCCGTGCTCGCCGATCAGGAGCACGCCGTCAACGCCGAGCTTCGCAGCCGCCCAACGTCACCGCCCCCGTGGGCGAGTCGAACAGGGGGATGCCGTAGCGAGCGGCCATGCCCCGGCCGATATCACTCTGGGGGAACTGCTCAATCGCCAGGCTCACGACCTCGCAGTGGGGTCGGTGAGTCCGCTCGGCGATGGCATACCCCTCGATGAACTTGGTGATGATGTCGTCGGCGTGCGAGTACCTGAAATAGGCCGTCGCGATGGCCGCGATCCTCTTCCTGGGGCCGTCGGGCTTCGGCAACGCATCGGTCGGAAGGATGATCCGCGGCTCAGGCTTGGGCTGACTCTTGAGGATGAAGTCACCGGCGGGATCGTCCGACGGCCGCGACGGCCGCTGAACCGACCGGTGGGATCGCCATCGCTGCGCCAGCGGCGTGGAGGAAATCTCGACGCGACGGGCGGAATCCATCGGCCATGAGTCGAAGTCCTGAGTCCGGTGACTGTCGCGGCTCAACGGGTGGAGCGAGCATACTTCCTAGTCGCCCGCACGGCAACGAGTCGGGCCACTACCGCCGCCACGGACCGGACTTCAAGAGACGACCTGAGCTCGTATCGCCTGAGGCGATCTATAATTGGAGATGGGAGAAGGCAGACCCGGACACCCCGAGGCTCCCCATCGACCACAAGACACGTTTCAAACAGAGGTTGTTATGACCGCCATGTCCAACAGCGACTTCGCCAAGCGCATGATGCTGTTGGCGAGACCCGCAGAACAGTTTGAGCCAACCGCGACTTACGACCCAGATGGGGATTGCATCGAATTCCTCGCGAAGCCGGACAGCTTCTATGCCGAACGGGTCGATGACCTTGTGACCGTGTACTATAGCCAAGAAACTCATGAAGTCGTCGGATCTTTGATCGAGGGCGTTTCCCAATTCTGCAGCAAGCTGCTGGAGACGATGCCCGGCTTCAGGATTGAGATCCACGATGGGCACATCCGGCTGGTCCAGATCTTCCGCGCCCGTCTCTGGAGCTCGAAGACCGATCCCCAAGATTTGGTGACCTTGATCTACAAGAAATTGATCCAGGTTGCCGAAGATGCAGGCGTCGAGGCCGAGATGTGGCTCGCCTGATTGTCCCCGCCTCTCGGCCCCGATACTCCAGAACCTCCAACATCTCAGCGGTCTGGATCGGCCCCAGCATGGTCGATTGCAGATGAACCTTCCCCCACCTCGCATCCGGATCCGGACTCTGCTTGTCCTGATCGCGGTCTGCGCCGTGTTGTTCCGGGTCGGACAAGAGACCTGGGGAGACAAGACCGAGCGGTGGCTCGCGACCCTGCAGAGCGACCACTCAGAGCGCCGGCGCAAAGAGGCCGCCTCATCGCTCGCCGAGAATGCCAACCGTGTTGATCCGGATCTCGCCATGCCGACGCTGACCGCCGCGTTGAAGGACAGGAACGTCGAAGTCCGACGATCCGTGGTGGCGGTCTTGTTCCAGTTGGGTGTGAGGTCTGATTCCGCGATCCCGGTATTGGTTCAGGCGATAAAGGACGAGGATGTCATCGCCTGCATAATGACCGTCGAAGGGCTGGGCGACTGCGTCAAGATGGATCAAAGGCGGGAGATCGTGATCGCGGCTCTGATCAGAGGCGCTCCGAGACAAGAGCGACACGGTACGATGCCGGGCGGCCAAGTCGTTGGCCAAGTGGGGAGTCGGCGAGAAGGGCGTTGCCGCGATGGTGGAGATCCTTAGAAGTCGTTATGACCGTCATGTCCAACAGCGACTTCGCCAAGCGCATGATGCTGTTGGCGAGGCCCGCGGAACAGTTTGAGCCAATCGCGACTTACGACCCGGATGGGGACTGTACCGAATTCCTCGCGAGGCCAGACAGCTTCTGTCAGTCACCACGCCTTCGGGTAGGTGGCTGGCGGTGGGTCGGACGAGGTGGTAGCATCAGGCTGGATGTTTGACGCTTGTTGTGGCTCAGACGACAACCCTCATCGTCGGAAGTAGACTCGGCACTTGGGGAAGGGCGGGATGGCCATGCCGCGAACGGCCGATAACGGGTTTGATGCCGCGGTCGTGGACAGGGAGGACCAAGCAGTCGCCCTCGTCCAGGTGAAGGCGCATCCAGTAGGGAGATGGGCGCCAATCCTTTCAAGGCAAGTGCCGAAATTCGCGGAACCAGTCGCTTTTGTCTTGACGTTCGATCCGAACGACATTCAGTTGTACAGACCAGAAGGAGAGAGCCTCGGGGAGCCGATTCTCCAGCTCGACACCCGGCAAGTCCTCCTGCATTACGACCCGGAATTTCCCAGAAAGCGCGTCTTTGAGCCATACCTCCTGACACTCGTCGAGGCATGGCTCCGGGACCTGGCGTACCACTGGAAGTCAGAGGATCCGCCGGGCTCCGCGGAGCTAGGAAGGGCTGGGCTGCTCGAAAAGCTCGAGGGAGGCACAACGCAGCGTCTCGGAGCTTGACGTGGGCGTCATCGTATACGTCGAGACCAACTTCCTGTTTAGCCGTGGCGAAGCTTAAAGACGAGAAGGCATCCGGCTTGTCCTCTTTATTGAGGAAAGGCTAATTCTACAGCGGAAGGAGATTTCGTGTTGACCAGAGGTTTCTGGCGGCCTGAGGAACGCTGACGAAATAACTTCCCGATTTCCCCGTCACTCGCTCTACGTTTCAAGGCTTGAAAAGCGTTTGGCATAGGAGTTATTTCGTCAGCGTTCCAAACCCCGGGAACAAACGGCCACCCCCATCCTCCCGCGGCCTGAAGGGCCGCAGGTGGCATCCGCTCCTGCACCCCTTCAGGGTGCACCGGAGAGCGGCCGGCCATCCCGGTCCCCGGGGTTTCACCCCGGGCTGGGCTCCTGCGGCCCTTCAGGCCGCCCGTGGCTTCCCGTGAACACGAGAATTCCTTCCGCTGTAGAACTAACCTGGATATCACTGAGAAGATTCATGCAGGAGCCTCGTTGCGATTCGCGCCAGGAGGAAAACGATGAGCTTGCTCGACAAGTCCGTCGAACGACATCTCCTGGCGAAAGCTGCTCCAGGACTTGAGCGGCCCTCTGCTTCGGTCGCGGAGCTCTGGTTGACCGCTCGCGACTCCGCTTCGAGTTACTCCGTGCGCCTGGACGCCGTCCAAACGCTCCTGGAGTTGGACCCGGATGCCGCGGTGGAGTTCATCGTCGAGGAACTCTGCCGGGACGATCTGACCGAGGAATGGCGCGATGCCATGGTCTTCCTCACCGAAGACATCCACCTGCCATCGCACTTGCGGCACCGGGCTGGAGATCGCCTCCTCACGATCGCGGGGTCTCTGCGCGGCAGTACGAAGGTCGGGGCTGAGAAGGTCGTTTGGTCGGCCCTTCGTCGCGCCGCGACGCTCCTCCCGCGAGATCAAGCGGATCGCCTCCTTCGCTTTCTCGATTGCCCGAGCATCGTGGATACCCGATCGGTCGCCCTCCGTTGTATTGAACGGATGTTCGAGCCCGCTCCGCCGGCGGAGGGCGAGCCGCCGACGGCCTTGAGAGTGCGCGCCGCCGAACTCGCGTACAAGTTCCTGGATCCCGATGTGTTCGCGGGCGGCGAGAATGCTCTGATCGCCCAGAATGCCGTTTGTGCCCAGGCAGCCCTCGACGACCCTCGGCTTGGTGACGCAATAACCCGGGTCAATCAACTCGAGCGGACGTGGATGAACCGGCAGGTGCGTACTCGCCTCGAAGGACTTCTTGAATCCTGGCGAACTTGCGATGCAGTCAGTCCGGATCACCCTGCCTTCAGAAAGTGACGACAATGGTCAGGCCAACCAGCGACATCCGCGGACGACACAGGAGGAGCTTCCCGGGAATCCTTATTATTGCAGTAATATCATGTCTTTGTGTCACGTCTGCGGTTCGGAGTGCGGGAGTTAACGAGAAGCAAGAAGCGGCTGTCGCGCGGATCAAGAAAGTAGGCGGGTCGATCGTTCGGGACGAGGCACATCCAAGGCTCCCCTCCCAGACGTCTAACCTGAAGGATCCGTTCGAGATCGGCTCGGATGAGTCACCTCCAGGGGGGAGTGTGATCTCGGTTGGCCTCGATAGCTGCAAGGTCACCGAAGACCTCTTGGCCCACCTGAAGGATCTGACGAGCCTGGAGTTTCTGAACCTCTCTCGTACCGAGGTCGGGGATTCCGGATTGGCTCACCTGTCGGGGCTGACCCGTCTCAGGCGACTTATCCTCATTGGCACGAGAGTCAGCGGCGCAGGGATTGGTTCATCTCAAGAGTCTCATCAACCTCCAAGAATTGAACCTGAGCGACACGAGGGTGTCGGACGCCGGATTAGCCGATTTGAAGCGTTTGACCGGCCTTCAGACGTTGAACCTCATCAACACCGAGATCGGGGACGCCGGTCTGACCCACCTGGAGAGATTCGCCAGACTTGAGAACCTCTACCTCGATGGCACGAAGGTCGGCGATGCCGGGCTGTTGCGCCTCAAAGATCTCCCTAAACTCCGGGCTTTAGATCTAGGCAATACCAAGATCACCGACGCAGGGCTGGTCCACCTGAAGGGACTCCACGGCCTTCGGGAGTTGTTTCTCCATGACACCAACGTCGGAGATGCTGGCCTGGCCCATCTGACGGGCCTGATCCGACTCCGGGGCTTATATCTTTCCAGGACCAAGATCGGTGACGCGGGCCTTGCTCATCTGAAGGGATTCACCAAGTTGGAGTGGCTTTTCCTCCAAAGTACCAGGATCACCGACGCTGGGTTGGTCCACCTGGTGGGTCTCACCAACCTTTACAGGCTAGACATCGGCCGGACCCAGGTCGATGATGCTGGGATCGTTCATCTCAAGAGACTGAGAAGCCTCATCGATCTGGACATCGCCTCAACGAAGGTCAGCGCAGCCGGCGTGGAAGAACTCCGAAGAGACCTTCCCGAGATCCGGACGATCAATACCGACCCGGATCCTCCGATAAAGACTGGGATTGGCGGGCCTTTCTGACACGACTGCTCATCCATCGTCGCGAACCCGTCCTGGAAGCTTCAAGATGCAGAATCGGCAGGGCCGTCCGTAGCGCTCTCGCCACGTTCTCCCGGACTGGGCTCGATTTGATGAGCCGAACTGGGGGGCTTTCTCAGGCGGATCACAGCCCGGTGCCTGGGCTCGCAGTGATCGATGACGATTCCATCGACTCCACGACCCAAACGCCACGCGAATCGTGCGGGGCCACCCCGCGTGCTTCGTCGAGAGAGAGCGGACCGGGACGCGGTTGCCAACGCCGGCCGCCTCTCTCTGCGGACTCATCGGTGAATCTCTTCTCTGCCTTTGAGGGGAATCCCGGCTTCCCGTCAATTCGCCTTTGCCGGAGTTGGCGTTGGGGCTGGCGCCGGTGTCGGAGCCGGAGCCGGGGCCGGGGCGGGCCATTCGAGTTTCAGCTCCACTTCCTTGCCGCCGCGGAGGACGGTGACGACCTTCTTCACTCCGCCGGCCTGGAGGGCGCGGCGCATTTCCATGGGGTCGGCGACCTTGGTCCCGTCGATCTTGACGATCGTGTCGCCGAGCCTCATGCCGCCCTTCAGGCCGACGCCACCGTCGATCAACTCGGAGATGGTCATCTCTTCGAGCTCGCGCCGAGCGTCCGGCGGTTGGCGAAACCGCCCATCCCGCCCGGGGCGAGGAGCTTCTCGCGGGAGAGCAGGTGGTCGAGGTTGGCGATCCCGTAAGCACCCAGGGCGATGACCAGCGACGAGTGCTTCTGGTACTCGGGGACGGCCTGATCGTAGGTGTCGAACTGGGTATGGTGGGTGTGCCGGTAGACGGCCTTGCCCGACTGTCCCCAGAAGAAGCCCGGCACGTTCGCCGCGAGGAACGAGGCGTGGTCGCTGCCGCCGCCCCTCAGGCCAGCGACCTTCCGGACCGCGAACGGGAAA
This sequence comes from uncultured Isosphaeraceae bacterium, assembly GCA_963842405.1. Taxonomy (GTDB): domain Bacteria; phylum Planctomycetota; class Planctomycetia; order Isosphaerales; family Isosphaeraceae; genus CAVZRC01. Next base: position 18,893 of record CAWJGW010000001.1, read on the forward strand.
TCGTGGTCGAGTTCCTTCACGGGGGCGAAGACCTGCTCGAAGTCGCTGAGCATCGCCTCGGTCCCGCCGATGCCCGAGAGGTAGTTGGTGCCGCCGTCGTGCACAAGCACGGCCGAGATCTTGGGCATGAGCTCCTTGTGGGCCTTGACGTAGGCGGCCGAGCCTAGCAGGCCCTGCTCCTCGCCGCTCCAGACCATGAACCGGATCGTCCGCCTGGGCTTCACGCCGGCTTTCATCAGGATGCGGACCGCCTCGAGGGCCGTGGCGACGCCCGTGCCGTTGTCGGTCGCGCCGGTGGCGCCGTCCCAGGAGTCGATGTGGCCGCCGACAATCACATACTCGTCGGGAAACTCGGTGCCGGGGATGTCGGCGATCACGTTGTAGAGCTTGATCGGGCCCTTCTTGAAGTAGTTGCGGATGTCGAACTCCAGCGTGACGGTCTTGCCGGCCTTGAGCCAGGTGGCGATCTCGTCGTACTGCTTGCCGAGCAGGTTGACCGAGGGGAGGGTCGGGAGCTTGTCCCAGGTGATGTTCTGCCGGCCGCCGGTGACCAGCTCGGCGGCGGCCCCGCGATTGCGGTTGATGATGCCGGCCACGTTGGCGTTTTCCAGCTCCTTGCGGAGCTTGGGGAGGAACGGCGAGTCGGACCTCGGGCCCTGGCCTGGTCCCGACGTCGCCAGGAGCACCCAGGCGCCGGTAAGCGTCCCCTTCGCCTTGGCCTCGTCGAGCTCCTTGTCATCCTTGGGGGCGATCACGGCCTTGCCTTTCACGGCGCCCTTGGTGCCCGCCGACCACGACATCGTCACAAACTCCAGCGCCCTCGGTTCCGGCTCGATGACCTTGCCGAACCACGGGCCCCGGTTGAATCCGACCGGGAACTCGCCCCAGGCGTCGAGCCGGGCGTTTGTGAGTCCGTACGAGGCCAACCGATCGCGCACCCACTCGCAGGCGTTCGTCAGGTTGTCCGAGCTGGTCAGCCTCGGGCCGATCCGATTACACAGCACGTCGAGGTGATCCATCACCTGGGAGTCCTCGCGCCCCGCGGAGATGATCCGATCGACCTCCATGTTCTTGCCCTTGGCGGTGTCCTTGTCCGCCGCCCCGGCCAGGTAGGGAATCGACAGGACCGCCACGATCGCCCAGCCGACCCAGAAACGCCGTCTCATGCGCAACCTCCGTTCGGTAATGACTGAGAACCAGACACGATTCACGATGACCGACCAGGTTGGGAGAGATCCTGGTGGAATGACAAACTATTGTTTGCGATCCCGGCGGTCGCGTCTAGCCTGTCGATTTGCAAAAGATCTGCGACAGAACGCAACTCCCCCCGTATCGACTCCGGGAGCGGCCGAAGTTCCGGTCGTCGCCGTGTCGGCTCTGTTGTCACTGGCCGACTGGCTTAGTCAACGAACGCGATTACCCCGAGGAGACAAGCCATGCGCGACGGCCTTGACGAATCCGTCCCCCCCGCGCCGCGTGATGCCATCCGGCCCACGCCCGAGCGTCCCGAACTGGCCGACGCTCACCACGGATCAACGGCCGGTCCTCCTCCATGCCCTCAGCCGGCTGCTCGCCCGCCGGCTGCCCGCCGCCCCCGACGCCAAGGAGGTGCGCGATGAGCGTAACTGAATCCACCTCCCGGCCCCGCACTCTCATGAGCCAGCTTGGGGACGCACCCTGGCGGTCGCTTGCTCGCCCTGGCTGTGGCGCAGCTTCGGTGTCGTCGGACCGAAGTAGGTTAATGTCCAGCGACGACATCACCCCCCGACGAGCGCGTGGCGATGGTGCGCACCGCGGCCCCGGTCGGTCCCGCCCCGCGTTGGTCCCGGCCCCGGGCACGCTGGGGTGATCGCGTGCGCCCGGCGCGGTGCCTGAATCAAGACGGTGCCCCGAACACTCTCCCGCGCCTCTTGACCCCATTATAGACAGTAATTGATAGGCCGTGCCCTGCGCACACCATCATCGTAGCCGGGTCGGACTGGCGGTGGAAGGGTGGTCGAGCAGGTCGAGGCGTTGGACACGGTGCCCTGGGCCGTGACGGTTCATGGCTGAGGGTGCGCCGTCGAAGTCCAAGGCGTGAGTGTGGACAGGGCGTCCGGGCCGGGGCCGGTTGATGGCGGCCAGTGGTTAGCTGGTGTCCGGGGTCACCGCCAAGGGAAGGGGCAGGCGTGGCCTCGGAGCTTGGCACGAACCACGTCGATCCCATACTGGATGAACCGAGCATGGTTCATCGCAACTGTAAGGCGCTCTAATCGCACGATGATGGGCGTCTCATATCGGAAGCCCATTCCGACGGCAAGAATTACAAGTGTGCTTACGAAAAGCAAGGGAAAAACGAAACTGCTCCGCGGCGAAACCGGCGAAAACCGTCTGAAAACTGCTTGAATGCCGACTCCTGCGGGCCACAAACTCCGATCTTCACCGGACCCTTGACACCTTGGCTTGGGGGACGGAAACCGGAACGCGGCGAGGGGACGGAAGCTGGCAGGGACTCGAGACGGGGACGCAGCACGGTCAGCGGGCTCATCGCTCTCGGGTCGGGGCGCGGAACCGGAATGCGGTCAACGGCCGCCGTCGAGGGATCAGCGGGGCGTCTCCGTGGGCCGTCCGCCTGGGCGTCTGTTCGAGGTGCTGGGGGAACGAAGTCTCCGCGGCCGGCCCCTCCCGGGACAGCTTCTTCCGCGGGCGCCATGTCGGCCCCGACGCCATGGACCGGCCGGCATGGCCCGCCGGGTTGCCCAGGCGTCGGCCAGCAGCGGGATCGACGTCGAAACGGGACCGGCCCTGGACAACCGCCCGCGACGCGGAAACGATACTCAGGCACGACACGATCAGCATCACCCTGCCGGGCTGCGAGCGGCGGTGTTGTTCACGATCCTGGCGGGAGCGAAGCGCCATCGCCCGGAGCCGTGGGCGTATCTCCGGGACGTACTGCTGCGGCCGGGCGCGGGGGAGACCGTTCTGAGGTCGTTGCTGCCAAACCGATGGGCTGCGAGCCATCCGGAGCACGTGCTCCAGCACCGTCTCGATGAGTCGCGACCCGCCAGAAGGGAAGAGCGGCAGCAGCGTCGTGCGGCGGCTGGAAAGAAGGGATGAGGATCACCGACGCCGAGCTCGGAGATCGCCGGGAATCCGACCGGGGACCGGGCGGCTCCGTGCCCGTGGCACGGAAAGGCGGGCGGGCCGCTCGCTATCCGGCCGGCGGCCGCGCCCTCCTGGGAGAACCGTGCGCTTACACAAGGTTGCGCCGCCGGGCGTAGCCCACCATGCCGAGCACCGCCAGACCAACCAAGATCAGGCTGCTCGGTTCGGGAGAAACGGAGGTCACGATGAACGTACCGCCGGTGGGTGCCCCGAACGATCCGTTGGGCGTGGTGTAAAGGAAGGCATAATCGCCTCCGCCGTTTCCATAGATGTTGACCTGGGTGCTTCCCGACCCAAACAGCAGGCCGTAGACATCGAGGTAGGACGGATTGGTAATCACCGGGAATCCGTATTGACCGGTATTATTAGCGCCATTGCCAGCGTTGTCCTTCGGGTACACCAGGTTGTCAACGAACCAGTCATAGTTCGGCACGAGGAGGCAAGCACGCTGACTCCGGGCCCCGCGCTGAGCAGGGAAAACGTATCCCCCGCCAGCACACCGCCGGTCATGGTCAGGCTGCCACTCACGGCCCACAGACTGCCGTCGCCCAACCCGGAATTGATCGTATTCACCGATCCGAAACCCACGTCGCCCGAGGTGTCTGAGAAGGTGAAGGTCACAAAGGGGTCGCCGGGCCCGCCGCCGCCAGTCGCAGGCGAAGCAGACGGCGCCGGGGGCCCCCCCAACATCACGTCGGCCGCAGCCGGGCGAACCGCACACAGGAGCATTAGCGAGGCAACAATCATCAGGAATCGCTTCATGGTACGTCTCCTCGTTTCCACCGGCTCACCGAAGGGCACACGTCCTCCCTGGGGATGGACGCCTTCGTTGTTTGGGCAAGTCGGCTGTCGATGAAGTTGGTCCACAGATACCGCCAGCGGCACGAGGCCGCCTCTGCTGGGCGGCAGTCAAGCCGACACTCTGCGGCTCACGAGGTACACTGCCCGCTGTCGCTCGACGGTGCGACCCGGCAGGGGAGGTCGTGATGAAATCGGTCTGCGACGGTCGAGCAACGGTCGCGTTCAATCGAAAAACAGGCTTGCTTTAGCTCCTCCTTGGAAGTCGCGTTGAATCGAAAAACAGGCTTGCTTTAGCTCCTCCTTGGAAGTCAGACAGGTCAATTCGGGATGAAGAATATTATTTAACCGAGTTTCATACCGATTGCAAGAAAAAAACCGTCAAAATAGCCAAAATCTAGTCTGCCCACCGTTGATTTTTTTCAACATACCACGGCGCCGTGTCCAGCTATACATACTCACTCGGCGTACCCGACCGCGGGGCGGGTCTGGTCGTCCCACGGCCGGCTATCCTCGACGCCGCCATCCACCGCCTCGGGTGGGACGACGCCCGCCCGCATCGCCCGGCCGCGGCGTGCGACCGAGCGGGGCCAGGACTCGCTCGGGCGGACCGGCCGGGACGAGGAGAACGCCCAGGGACGAGGATGCGGACGCGTCGGGCTCGTATCACGACGCGGTCGTCGATGTGTACGCCATCCATCCGTGACGCGCTCTAGCCTACCCAGGGCGGCGCCCCGGCGCCGGCGCCGCCGATGCAGACCCCCTGGAACCCCGCGACGGCGCCCCAGGAAATGACCCCGAACACGACCAGCGCGGCGACTGCGACCGCGGTGGCGATCACCGCTCCCTGTGCACCTCGCGCTGCCCGCACGCCACGGACGGGAACGGATAACATAGTGATGTCGGTCGTGGCGAGCCTTCGATCGATGTGACCTCCTCGTTCGGTGGATACCAATTCATGCGGAATCGCCGGCCCGCTGTGCCACCCATTGATCGGCCTTTCTCCGTCCGTATCGAAACCCCGAGTTTGACACCCCCCATTCACCCGGAGGACCAAGGCGATGACCGAGACCGCAACCAAACCCCGCTTGCAGGGCCGACTTGGAGTGGTCCGACTCCAAGTCGATCCACATCCAGGCCCGGTTCGACAAGGTGGCCGTCCAGCAGAACCGCCTGATGCTCATCTCGGTGGTCGCCTACAGCCAGGACGTCAAGGCGATCCGCGCCGGCCTCGCCGCCAACCCCAACGTCCCTATCCGGCTCCGCGAACTCACCCTGACGAAGGACGAGGAGACCGTCGCCCCCAACGACGTCCGGCCCTCGGGCCACGGTTACCGGGTCAACGCCCATCGAGAGGTCAAAAAGGAGATCAAAAAGCAAGAATCGCCTTCGTGTGACTGGGCCCAGCACTCAGCTCAGGCTCCTGGCGGGCCGTATCTTGGTGTTTGGTGCTGACGCGCATGTAGATAGCGTGGTGCTTGCTCATGTCATCCTCCCCTTGTTTCTCTGAGGAAAGCATGACACGTAGATAGGCCAGGGCAAGCTCGGCGCATATGAAGCACGACTGACAAGCAGGCCGCTCCCAGGAGGCCTTCACATGCCACGCATTTGGCGATGCTGGTCCATTCGAGCTATGTTGGCAGTCGGATGAGTCAGGGACGACCTGAACGGACACGAGCGATCGGTACCTCTTGTTCATTCCCCGACCTAATGGAACGAGGTGCATTGCGATGAGGATTGCAAAGATCTGGGATATCGAGCCTCGGACCGGGATGCGGCCGGCGGTGAGCCGGTGTAGCCCCTGGGGGCGCGACAGCTTCGTGCGGTGTCAAGGATAGTGCGACCAAGAGTGCGGCGCGGTATCCTTGGGGATGGCTATCACCCGAACCGTGAACGGTCAACAACCGCCAGAGGGGGGCGGCTTACAAGTGTCCGATGTGGAAAGGGTGAATATAACCCACAAATCAACGGAATTTTGTACGTCGAATGAGGACTTACGTCGAATTGTCAATGCAAAGCCTGGACTAGTATCCAGACTTGCCAGTCTTCGATCCGCTTGGCCAGCGGGCGGGTGTTTCGATATCCGACGCCGTGAGGGGGGTAACACTTTTTCAATGTTCTACCGAGCCGTTGCAGTTGTTCTTAATCTCTTAAGCATGTGTGCGTCGATGTATGTCGCATTCTTGGCAGTCCAGGCTGCAACTTGGCATCGTGCCGAGAATCTCGCCCTTCTAGGGCTAGTCTTTGTCGGGGGGCCTGCGTTGCTGATCCAGGCGCTTGTCCTTCTACCCCTCATTGTTTGGTGCGCCGGGATGTCAACGTCCGGCGCTCGCGGGAACTCGGCCGCGTTGGTCGCCATACGTCGCGGCGTTATTGGCTACCGTGACTCTGGCAGCCATCTTGACTGGCGTAGTGATGGCGGAAATCAACACAGAGCTAAGGTGACGTCGCTGGCTCGGGGATGCCAATCACTCCCAGCTCCCCATCTCGCCCGCCCCGTCGGAGCCGGAGTGAATTCCTTCGGGCACAAGCGGTGGATAATAATTGGCGCGGACGCGCGGGCGACGGGACGATACCGGAACCCGGAACGGCTGAACGAGAGAACGAAGATTACAGGTTCGATCTCAGGGCAGAATGGTAGATGGGACGGGGTTTGGTTCGGTGTTTCTCTTGGAGACCAAGTCATGGCGACGCGGCTCATCTCTTCCCGCTGGGCGTTGCTGGCGATTCTCTTGCCCTTCATGCTGTTCGGGGTCGCCTGGTCAGGCATGCTTGCCGCCGGGGTTGGAGAGCCGGATCAGGGCCAGGACACGATGACCGGCTCGGTCAAGGCTCTGGATGAATGCCGTGTTCTCGTCGAAGAGTTGACGGTGTTGGCGAAAGACTACGCGCTCAACTCCAGAAGACCGAGGCCGCTTTGGAGCAGGCAAGCGTCCTTGAAGGAACAGACCACGGGAGAAAAAGAGCGGAGAGAACATATTAAAGCGTTGATGGAGCAACTGAGACAATGTCAGGAAATCACGAAAACAGTGAAAGCCACTGATCCGGTATTTCATATGGCTCGGAGTCAAGTCGAGAAGATCAAGGCCGAACTGCTGATCGAGGCTAGGTCCAGGGATACGCAGCCAGTGCACGCAAGTAGACCTGGTGAGCCCACGGCGGTCCCGACCGAGTTGAGGAGGCGTTACTACGCGTCGATAGGCGGCACCAGTCCTACGGTCATCGTCCTGGTCGATTCGTTCACGGGACAGTGCTGGGCCCACTCCGTCGGTGCAAAGGAAAGTGCCTGGATCGATCTCGGGAGACCCGTTCCCTCGAGGAAATGAAGACCACTTACCGCCGTGGTCAGGCAACGCCGTCGGAACTGTAAAGCCCGAGATAGAGTTGAGACTTGATACCCGGCCTTCGGCACGTCACAGAAGCGTAAAGGGTGACCCAGAAGCCAGAGTTGCCATCAGTCGTAGCAGACGGCTGGCAGATTTCGCGAACGGGGGCAATCCCGTGAGATGCAGGAATGCTCGGAGGTTGGAAGGGGGAGGATCATCCTCTCGGTCACCGGAGCTACCGGTTCTGCCCGCGGAATCGAAGACCATGGCGGCCCTCAGGTGGATCTCGATTACCGGCATGGCCCTGGTTGGCGCTGTTCTGGCGAGTATCTGCTTGGCTGGTTCATATTCTTCTCGCCCGGATGGGCGAACGACCCTCTCTTTGGTTTCGAACTTCCATGCCGTTTTATCCACCGTCATCACGGGCTGGATCTCGGTCATGCTTATGACCGCCGCCGCTGGGGCCGGAGCGATCGTTGGATTCCTCTGCGCCTTACTGCGGGTTGGAGAGAGGCACGGACGCGAGGTCTACCGGGGGTGGCTTCGGTTCGCTGCGATCGTGATCCTGTTTCTCAGCATCTGGATATTCCGGAGTGTTTATGCCTGGGTTTGGGAGACATTCCCGAACGGTTATCAGATCGCAAGCCAAGTCGCAAGGACGCAGTTCGGTGACTCCTCGCACTGCCCTGACATGGTCCGGAGCCGTAAAGCCTCGTTTCTCGTTGCGCGGACGGTCGGTTGCGGGACGATGTGGAAAACGTGGAACGGGTGGACTAGAGAAGAAAGTTGACATTGGGATCGACCAAAATGCCAGACCAGCCCTCGCAAAGAATCTGGCGGCGCAGGCTACGGCTCAGCGTGCGTGCGCTGATGATTCTCGTGCTAATCTTGGGTGGCGGCGTGGGTTGGGTAGTCCATCGCGTCCAAGTCAAGCGCGAGGCGTTTGCAGCGGTCGAAAAAGCCGGCGGCAATATCACACTGGACTGGGAGTGGATCGATGGGCGCTTCGTTCCGAAGGGAAACTCGTGGTGTCCGGAATGGCTGATCAATTGTCTCGGAAATCACTACTTCGTTAATGCTGCTCGTGTAAACTTTTACGCATCGGCATCTGATTCGGACTTGGTCCAAGTCAGGCATTTCAGTCGGCTCGAGGTTCTGCAACTCACCCGATCGTTCGTGACCGATGCCGGACTAACGTCTCTTGGGGGACTCAATCACCTGGAATCCTTGTATCTCGATGATACTGCGGTCACGGACTCGGGTCTGGTGCAGCTTGAGGGTTTGACCACCCTCAAGTGCCTTTGTGGCGCAACGGAACTGCGGTGACAGACACAGGGCTGTCACACTTGAAGGGGATGACCTGTCTCGGGACCTAAATCTCGACGATACTGCGGTCACCAATGCCGGCTTGACGCACCTGAAGGGCATGTCAGGCATGCAATGGTTGCACCTTGGGAGGACCAAGGTTAGCGATGCGGGATTGGCCCGCTTGAAGGGAATGACGAAGCTCCGGAATCTTCTCCTCTCGGACACCAAGGTCAGCGACGCCGGGCTGGGACACGTCAGAGCGAGCTGTCCGGCCTCCAATGGTTATGGCTCGATGGCACCGAAGTGACCGACGCTGGGGTGCAGGAACTGAGGAAGGTAATGCCGAAGGTTGGGATCGTCCGCCAATCTCAGTATGCCTCTCCAAAGCGGTCGAGAATCGTCCCTGTTGCATTGCCAGGGGTTGGGACATCCAAACTATCGGACTGGCCTCCAGACGTCGTTCCGAGTCCGTAGCGGCCCATACCGTCAACGCGACACAAAGCATTCGAGTTGTTTGTTGTGATCTTCGTTCTTGTCTATCTCACGAGGAACCTCGTGCACACCAAATCGAGCTGTAGAAAACCCGAGAAACGGCCTCGAAAGTGTAATGTCTGAATCATAGTTGGTCCGGTCAGTCGGGCGAGGGACGATCCGGAAACCTGGAACGGGTGATCCAGGAATCAAACTTGTCAGGACCGAACCGTGCGAGTGCCCCGGATGACGACCCGGCGATGGATGGCGCAGTCGCGGTCGTCGCTGTTATCTTGGCCGTGTGGAACGAGCTTGATAGGATGAGAAAACGGCGAGCCGAGATTGCACGAATCGTTTCGGCATGCGGCGGTTGCCCAGGGCCAGGGCGGGATTATCGTCCTATCCTCCTGCTCCCCGACGAGCCAAGCTCCCCGACACCGTTGGCGCATCAGGTGAATGATTATTGAACCGGAAACTCCCGCCTCCTGGAGCCCGGCCATGAGACTGACCCGCGTGCGGTTCACGATCCGTTTGATGATGATCGTGGTGGCGGGCGCGGGGGTTGTCCTCGGAGCATCTGTTGAGTTGCACCGCCGCCACGATCGGTTCTTGAGGCTGGCTGAGCACCACGAAGCTAGCTGTTCGATAACGCGGGCCTGCGGGAAAACCCGGTATAGCGCAACCAATGCCCTCGGCGAGGACGTTCGCCGGTGGTCCAGGCGGAGAATCGAATGGCACAGCACGTTAGCAGAGAAATACCGACTCGCGGCAAATCTCCCGTGGATGCCCGTCGAAGCGGACCCACCTGAGCCGAAATGAGTGAAGCAAGCGGGCATACTCAGGCCGGCGTTACGCGGACCGGGTCTGGGTTGATGGAGCCTGGTCCCTGCTCACAGTGTAATCGTTCAGTTGCGGCCGCCTCGCATCAATCGAGGAATTCACATAGACTGTCCGGCAGGTGGAAGGGTTGGGCGGCCGGTTGTCCGGCTCGACGATCCGGGAGTTGCTATCGTATTCTGACGCGACTCACTCCTTTGCTGCTGGCAGACAGGAGCTTTCCATGAGTGCTCGATTCTTCGGTACGGCCTTCGTGTTGCTCAGTCTGCCGGGCGGAATGGCGCAGGCCGCGGACCTGCCGGCGGATTCACCGCGGCCCGGGGCTCAGGCGGAAGGCAATGTGTCGGCGACGAACCAGGCCAAGGGCCCGTCCCAAGACGTCGTTGCACCTGGCGCGGGGACGTCTGATGCGAAGCGATCGCCACGAGCAGACGACCGGACGCAACGAGTCCGGGAGCTGATCTACTTCTTCCGCAGCTATCGCGTGTTCTCCCGCGACGAGGAGTGGGCGCAAACGATTCGAGAGCTCGCGACGATCGGCAAGGGCGCCGTGCCCGAGCTGGTCGCGGAACTCGACCGCACGGATCGGGATGCCACGTTACGATCGCTGGCGTTCAGCCTTCGCGCGATCGGCGACCCGCGGGCCGTCCCGCGCTGATCCGGGCGATCCCGAAGGCCCTGCGCCCGTCCGGTTCCGACTGCGGCGTCAACATTGCCGATCCGGATTTGCGAGCGTTCATGAAGGCTCACCAGAATTACAAGAATGACCAGGCAAACGTACGTCGCCTGCGGCCGTCCCGTCAATGAGATTATCAGCGCGATCGAGAGGATCACCAAGCACCGCGAGCCCCCCGACGTGGGAAAGAATGACCCGTTGCGGCATGTCTTTCTGGGGGGAACCCCCGCACAGCAAGCCCAGCAGCGGGCGTTGTTCGAGGAACGTCAGAAGCGATGGCAGGCGTGGTGGTCGGAACACTGGAAGGAATTCGTCACCCCGGAGGAATTGCAATCGGTCGAGCTGCCGAAGCGCGACCAGGACCTCGTGGAGCTGGCCGGGGTTGCCAGGTACGGGGTGCGGTTCCCCACCGGCGCACAGGTGCGGCTCGGTCCGGTCCGAATGTTGCGGCTCACCTCGTCGGTCTATGGGAACGGGAAATCGCATCTCGACTTCGACACCGGACGAGTTTTCCGAGCAGTACGAGGGAATGAAGACGGCGGATTGGGGCCAATCGTCCGAGCGGGGATCGCGAATCAATACCTGGTACCGGCAGAATGGGATCGACGTTCGTTACTACGGTTTCGTTGAGGGCGTGGACCTGCAACTCTGGCTGATCGACGACAGTCGATGGGACACCCTCGAGGCGGAGATTCAGAAAGGCGGGCCGTTGCCGCTTGGCCGGGAAGCAACCGGTTGGTTGGTACGTTTCGAAAAAACGTGGACCGACTTCAAGCACGACGAGCTGGCGACGTTCCTGTTTACAACGCGAGAGGGAGGACGCGGTATCGTCCAGGTTTTCCCCAAAGATCAAGATGCCGATCGGTATCGACTGCGGTACCGGATGTGGTTGACCGCACAGGCCAGGCCAGCAGCCCTGCCGCCGGTCGCTGAGCCGCGCAGGGCGAAATCGCCGGGAACGCCATTCGCCAAAATCGTCACGACGACGCTGGAACTACCGGCAGAGGGGCGGGAGTTCTTGCTGAATCTCAAAACCGGGCGGAAGGCGGCTGCTCCACCGAAGATCCTGAAGCCCGATGAGTTTGCGAACGTGTGGTTACTTCCCCGAAATGAACAATTCACCCGATGGTGTCGGGATCAAGGAATCGACGTGCTCGGCAACGTGAACGCGGTCGTACACGGGGCGGCGGGACCGGCGGGAAACGGGGCGGCGGCGGCGGAACCGGACGTCTCTCTTTGGACTCATTGGACTCGACATGATCGAAGCGCGCATTGTACCGCAAACATTCGACGAAATGACCGTCGAAGAGGCCCGCGAAATCCTGGAACGGATGCCGGAGACGAAATCCAGCACCGCGTGGATGATGTTCGACACAAATCTGAGGGAACGCCCCGATACGTTTGCGTTCAAGACCCGTGAAGGCGTCGTGGGGTTATTGCAAATGGAAGCGGCCGAAAAGGAATCGGGAAAACTGACGATTCGCTATCGGCTCGAGCGCCGGGACTGACCTGCGGAACCGGAGCCCGTGAAGGGGCGTCAGTTTCGCTTCCTAAGGAGGCTGTTTCATGGACAGCCTCCCACGGCAGTTGAACCCGATCGGGAAACCGATTAGATCGACCTCACCTCCTGGCAAAGCGAGGCCCAGCAACCTGAGGGCCGAGACGACGCGGAGCGTCGAAAGCCGACACGCCCACGCAAGAGCGTGGGAGCGAGGATTCCGCGTGTGCTCCGCGATTCGCTCTCACACGAACCCGGTGTCGTTGCTACAGTCTCTCTGACTTCGTTCTTTTTGGTCTTCCGAGACACCATCGTCGCCGCTCCATTAAAGCAATTCTTGACAGGATTCACAGGATGGACAGGATGAAGTCTTCGGCGAGACCATCGTCGCGGCCCCATTGAAGCGGTGATTTGATCCTGTCAATCCTGTTCATCCTGTCGAAGTCTTCGGCGAGACCATCGTCGCCGCCCCGTTGAAGTGGGGCGAGGATTTCCCGGGGGCTCCGCAACCCGCTCTCCCACCAACCCGGCTCCGTTGCTACAGTCTCGTTTTCTGTGATGGCCATCGTTAGTCCGCGGGGAAGTCCTGATCGAACCGGGCCTGGAGCGTGCGACTGCCTTTTTCGTGAAGAAGCTTCGCGATTCGCTCGCGCAGGCGCGAGTCGTAATTGTGGATCCGGAGTGCCGACAGGGCCGCGATCGCGTTCGGTTCCGATTCGGACGCGACCAGTTCGATCAGGTAGTCGATCGCGAGGGGCAGTCGCAGCATGGCGATGGCCAGCAGGACCTGCTGTCGAACTTCGGAGGAGAAAGACCGCGGCCAGCACGCCTTGAGCGGGTCGAGCGCTTCTGGCAGGCGCGACTTTCCCAGCGCGAGGGCCGCCGCCTCACACCTGGCCGCGTCGCCCGGCTCGAGGAATTCGGAGACGAACGGGAGGTTCTCCTTGGGATTGACCACGAGGAGACCGGCGAGGCACTCGGACAGGACTTCGGGGTCGCGGTCGCCGATGCGGGCCTTGAGGCGCAGGAGCAAGCCCGCGGCCTCGGTCCCGATGGCCCCCAAGGCCACGGCCGACGCGATCCGCACGTCCTTTGCCGGATCGGTCATCGCGTCGACTAGCCGGGGCAAGGACCTCGAGCCCTCGATCCGCGCCAGGGCGATGATCGCCGCCGCGCGCAAGGGTGCGGCGGAATCCTCCGATCCGCCCCAGACCGGCTCGAGCTGCACGTGGCTCGCCGCCTTCTGGAAGACGTCCGGCTCCTGGTGTTCCATCTTGTCGAGGGCCTGGACGACGGCAATCTTGGCGCGGCAGAGCTTGTCGTCCTTGAGGGGGTTGACGAGGAACCGATCGAAGGCCGCCTCGAGGTCCTTGGCCAGCTCGACGAGGATGTTTTCTCCGGCAATCGCCGCCGCCGCCGCGACGACCAGGTTCGACCGGTCGCCGATCCGCTTCCGCAGCTCGGCCTTTTGCTCGGTCGTCAGCGCCTGCCCGCGGAGTTTTCGAATCGCCGCCAGCTTGTCGTCGAGGGATTCGCGGGTTGCCATGGTTCGCTCCGTTGTCAGCGGTCCCCAGGATCCACTTCTTGAACCGGGTGCTCAATCCCGTGGGGACCTCACGATGGTTCGGGCCGAGAGATCGGAAGTCGCCTCCTCGATGGCCTCCTCGAGCGCCGAGAGGTCGACCGGCTTGACCAGGTGGAAGGCGAACCCGGCCGATCGGCTGAGTTGGATATCGTCGGACGAGCCGTGGCCGGACAGGGCGATCCCCGCCACGGGACGGGTGGCGCGCAGCTCCTGGATCAGTTGCAGCCCGGTGCCGTCGGGGAGCTCGATGTCGCTGATGAGCAGGTCAAGCTCCACGCCGGCGATCGCCCGGCGGGCCGCGGCCACGCCCTCGGCCGACCGGACATCGTGCCCCCGCTGGGTCAGGATCCTGGCCAGATAGATCCGGGTGTCCGCGTTGTCGTCGACCAGGAGGATCTTCAAGCGGCCGGTGGGCGGCGGCCTTGTCCGGGGCAATCGGCTCGATGATGGGAACGCTGGCCGCGGCGGAAACCGTGGGCATCTCCAGGGTGAACGTGGCACCGAGGCCCTCCCCGCCGCTGGTCGCGACCAGCCGGCCGCCGTGCTGCTCGACGATCGAGCGGCTGATGGTCAGGCCCAGGCCCAGGCCGCCGGACCGCCGAGCGGACGAGTCGCTGCCTTGCTCGAACAGGCCGAAGATCCGCGGCAGCATGTCCGGCGCGATACCGATGCCCGTGTCGCTGACCGCGATCGATCAGCGCGGGGCTCGCCGCGCCCGGCTGGTCGCCATTGCCGGCTCCGCCTGCGTTGGAGGACCGGACCGTGATCGTACCCCCCTTGGAGGTGAACTGGATCGCGTTCCTGATCAGGTTCCAGAGGACCTGCTGGAGACGGATCGGGTCGGCGTCGATATCGTGCCGGCGGGCGGCGAGGTCCAGTTCGAGCCGGATTCCCGCCACGCGGGGATCGTGCCGGCAGATCTCGAGGACGCGATGGATCAGCTCGTGCGCGTCCACGGCCTCGCGCTTCGAGGTGCAGCTTGCCGCCCCGGATCCGCGTCAGGTCGAGGAGGTCGTCGATCAGCCGGACCTCCAGGTTGACGTTGCGCCGGATCATCTCCATCACCTCGCGGATGGGTTCGGGCGTCTCGGGCTGGTCGAGCATCGCGGTCGACGGTGGCGAGGATCGGTGTCAGGGGCGTGCGGAGCTCGTGGCTGAGGGTCGCCAGGAACTGGTCCTTGGCCCGGTTCGCCGCCTCGGCCTCGGCCCGCGCCGCCTGCTCCCGGAGCATCCGGAGCCGCCCCTCCTCGGCATGGCGGAGCGTGCTGATGTCGTGCAGGACGACGACCCAGCCGGCCGCTCGGCGGCCGCCCAGCCGCGAGATCCGCGCGTCGAACACCGCGGGAACCTGTCGCGTCCGGCCCCTCCAGCTCGAAGGCCGCCTCGCCCTGTTCCTCGATCCGACCCAGCCGATCCGCCAGCGACGGCCAGCCGGCAAACGCCTGCACCGCCTCGGTGCCCAGGACCTCGCTCGCCTTCCGGCCGGCCACGCGCTCGGCGGCCGGGTTCAGCTCCACGATCCGGCCTTCCGGATCGATCACCAACACCGGGTCGTCCATCCCCTCCACGACCGCCGCCCACGCCACCGGGGTCAGGTCCAGCAGCCGATAGCGGAACAAACCCGGCACGAACGCCAGCCCCGTCACGGCGAACGCCATGGCGGCCGTATCCACATGGATGAAACCAAAAAGCTCGCGTCATGTCGATGATGTTCACCACCCAGGGCAGCAGCACTCCGAAGAGCATGATCGACGCCTGGACCCGAAACACGCCGCTCGACCGATAGACCGCCTTCACCAGCAGGGCCGTCACGATCGCGACCAGGGCGTAGGAGTACACGAAGTGGAGCTGGAATCCCGCGCCGTACGCCGGCATCGCGATCCAGAATGGCGCCGATCCGTTCGTTGTCGATCTTGGTCCAGTAGAGATGGTGCCACGGGTTCGTCCAGGCCAGGACGAGCAAGGCCAGCGACGGCGCACAGATCGCACCGAACCGCCGGGGTTCCATCCATCGGTCGTTCCCCGTATAGAGGAGGACCGTCGCCAGCAGGCCCAGGATCATCGTCACGGCGCCGCTGGCCCTGAGTGCGAAGCACCACTGCTTCAAGGGCAGGTCAACGATCACCAGCTCCATCGCCTCGAACAGGGCCCACGCCGCCTCCCCGACCATCATCACCACAAACGCCCGCGCCATCGGCCCCCCCGCCGCCGCCAGGACAAGACCGCCAGCCCCGCGGCGATCGCCACGGCGATCCCGAACGGTATTGCTTCCGGATTTGGTTGAAGAGTCATCGTCCCGGCTCCGAACCGACTCGGTTCTACGCCGACGGCCATCCGTCTTGGCGTCCCCTCCAACATAAAGGGGCCTACTCAACCCGATCCGATGCGAGGAGTCTCACCCGTCCGGGCCAAGCATCGATCACTCTGCGAAAGGAAGTTCCAACGGCCTCATTGCCCTCAGACTCGGCAGCACTCCATTGGCCCATGTCACCAAGGACGGCCACATTCGTCATGGCAGCTTGGGAACTCGCAACTAGAAACATTGTACACGGTTGGCAAGCGAAATCGCGAGACGGGTCCCCGCCGTTCGATCTCTGAACGGAGAACCGGGTCGATTGCCACGCAAAGCAGGCGGACCGCGAGGCGTCCGGCCGCGGAAAATCCACACTCATTGTTGGTTTCGCAATAGGGGATATTCTATTACGGAGGAACGACCACCGTGTGACTCCCGACCGATCGCGAATCGAGAAAAACGCGAGAAAAGTCCCCGTCCCTGCAGTCCAGCAACCGGAACCTGAGGCTAAAACATGGACATTATCTACCGCTACGACCCCTATCAGGCGATCACCGGCCGCCAGCTCGAAGATGCCGCCGGTGCGATCGACATCCTCGAGCAGGGTCACCGTCGCTACATCACCATCGTGACCCAGGTTCAAAAGGAGCTGGTCGGCGACCATTCCACTCATCAGGTCATCATCCCATCGGATCCCCTGTCCCTCGGTTTCCCGCTGGAGTCGGGCGCGGCACCGGTCCAGTCCCCGTTCGCCCTGGTGCTCGGCTGTTCGGACGCCCGGGTGCCGATCGAGCAGATCTTCGACCAGTCTCACAACGACCTGTTCGTGATCCGGGTGGCGGGCAACGTGCTGGGCGTTGAGTGCTTGGGAAGCATCGACTATGCCGTCAACCAGTTCGGCAACAGCCTGAAACTGCTGGTCGTCCTGGGTCACAGCACCTGCGGGGCCGTCTCCGCCGCCGTGGACTCCTACCTCGAACCCAAGGACTATTCGAGCATCGCATTCACGCACGCCTTGAGGTCGCTGGTCGACCGGATCCAGGTTGCGGTGCGGGGTGCGGCGACGGCCCTGGAGCGGGTCCGGGGCACCTCGGTGGGCCGGCATCCCTCCTATCGCGCGGCGCTGGTGGAGACGGCGGTCTATCTCAACGCGGCCATCACGGCCTACGACGTGCGACGGGAGCTCGATTCGCTCCCGACCGCCGGCACGCGAGTCGTCTACGGCGTGTTCGACCTCGTCGAGCAACGGGTCCGCGGCCGGCCGGCTGCGTCCGGCGGGCGACTCTCCGAGGCGGTCCCGATCTTCGCCGACGTCCCCCAGGGCCCGGACAGATTTCAACGAGCTCAGCCTGGAGCTCGCGCGGGCCGTCGCCGCCAATCGGCTCCAGGGAGACGGCACCGAGAGCGCTGAACGCTTGGGTTGCAAATACGAGTCCGAAGCGCTAGCGAGTGCATGGATCGTCCCTGCCGGAATCCACGAGCGGACGCTTCGGGCTCGGATCAGATCCCTGCGGTTATTGCGTGTGCAACCCATAGAGTTAAGCGTTCCAGACCATGGATTGTAGCCGTTCACAGGTCGGAGTTGACAAACGCATAGAACGACACCGAACGGTGCAGTGGCTCCCCGGCTACTTCGGTCGATCACATCGAAGCGCGCTACGTCGCTGGCTCCGGCCCCGACGATTGGAGCGTCCGCCGCGGTGGGAATCGCCCCGGCTCGGTCCCATTCGTCGCTTCGCTCGATCTAAGATTACGCATGCAGTTCCAGGGCTAGTTGATCGATTCTCGATCGAGGAGTCATCTCGATCAGCAGACGGTCTTCCCGACACCCGATACGCTGGCCTCGGCAATGGAATAAAGCTCGGGGCCGGTATCGGGCCGGCTCATTCGTCACTTGCGGCCTTCGATCTTGGCGAGCGCTTCTTCCGCAGCCTTGTAGGCCATTTGCCTCCCTCGGTCTTTGGCGATCGCGCGGAGCCGGGGGAGTGCCTCAGTTAGGGCGCGCATCGCCTCCTCGCTCGATGGTGTGCCCGACGCGATCCGCACGAGCGCCCTGGCGGCGGTTGCCATCACCTGGCCAGCGACGCCTCCCTCACCCGAGGACTCCTTGAGGACCTGAATCAGGTCGGGGACGGCCGACTCGGCCGCCGGGCCGAAGTCAGCCAGGGCATCGGCCGCCGCTATCTGAAAGTTCGCCTCTGCCGGGCGGATTCGCAGTAACCGGTCCAGGGCCGCGATCGCCTCACCGGCCGACTTCGTTCTCGGCGCGATCCGGCCCAACGCAACGGAAGCCCGCCACGTAACGTGGTAGCGTTTCTCGCGTGCGGCCTCCTCGATGGCCAGGATCAGGTCGGGGACGGCCGATTCTGCGGCCGGGCCGAAGTCAGCCAGGGCATCGGCTGCGTCCGGCTGGATTTCCGGCCTGCCGGTTCGCACGACGCCCCCCAGACCCGCGATGACCTTTCCGGCCGAATTCGGGCCTGCTGCGATCCGACGTAATGCCTCGATCACCGAACCACCTCGAGGCCGCTTCCACGACAGCGTACGGACCACCGCCGGGACCGCCGATTCGGCGGCCGGCCCGAGTTCACCCAAGGCCGCGACCGCCGCCGCGGAACGATTGAGGGACGTCTCTTGAATGAGCTCGGTCAAGACCGCGATGACCTGGCCGGCCGACTCAGTCTTGAGCGCGATCTTCGACAGCGCCTGGATGGCCGATCGGTCCAGAGCCAAGGCCTGACGTTCCACCACGGTGGAATCGCTCCACTCCTCCCGCGCCATCGCGATCAGGGCGGGAACCGCCGCATGGGCCTCGGAACCGAACGTCATCAGGACACGACAGGCCACATCCCGGACGTGCCCATCCGGACTTCGAAGGGCTACGATCAACGTGGGAAGAACGGCCGCGGACACCGCCGGAGGATGGATACTCGCCACCGACCTCCTGAAGGCCTCGCGCACTGCGGGATCTTTGTCCTTCTCGATCATCTGAAGCAGCGAGGGATCCAGGGGTCGAGACCGCGCCGAAGTTGGCGAGGGCGACGACGGCCAACGCTCGCGTGCCGGCCGATTCGTCCTTCAAGACATCGGCCAACTCCTCAGGCGGGTCAACCCCCGACGCCGGTGCGACCGATGTCAGTGGCCCGAGGGCTGCGTAACGGACCCCGGCCTCTCGATCGCTCAGGCTCTCCGTGAGGGTGATGAGCGCGGCCTTGTGGTCGATCAACCCGGCAGACTTCTCCGAGGAGATGATCGACGCCAACGCATTGGCCGCAGCGATCCGGACGCTGGGCTGCGGGTCCTTCAGCAAGCCAAGGAGCGACGTAATCGCGCCACGAACCATGTCGTCCAGGGAGCCAGACTCGAGCGCGTTGGTCCCGATCGACCCCAGGGCCCTGGCCGCCTTCGACCGGACCTGTGCATCCTCATCGCCGAGCGCGACGATCAAGGGGGGGATGGCTATCTGGCCATTTCCCTGGCCCGCGGTCTCGAGCCGCTCGATCCCGCCGACTCGCTCGGAAGCGTTCCGGGATCTCATGGCCCGGATCGCCTCGTTGGTCTCGTGCGTGTTCGATAACACCGTATGGACAATCCACCATAACACACCGCAGCCGACGGCCAACGCGAGTATCGGTTGCAGGCCGATTCGGGAACGGGATGGCGGCGTTGTCTGGGAGTCGGCCATTGACGGCCGTGAGCCGACGAGCGGGTCATCGGCATCTTGGATGGTCATGGGGGAATCCTCCAGGTGGCGCTATCTTACTGAATCCACCTCTCCCAGGGCCAGCCAAGTCTTTTTTTCTATGACATCTTGATCGGTAACCGTTCGCAGAGCGGGATAACCGGTATCAGGCGACCTTGACCTTTGGTTGTTTCGCCGGCAAGAGGGAGGGGATCGCTTGGCCACTCCGAGCCGCCTCGAAGCAGGACGTCAGGTAGTCCAGCACGTTCCGCCCCTGCTGGCGGCAGGTGGCCACCACCGTCAGCATCCGCTCCACGAACCGGCTCCCTGGTGCGCTGTCCGTTCCCCCGCTGATCCGGCGCCAGATCACCGCGTGCCGCTCGGCCCGCTCCGCGGCGTTGTTGGTCGGTGGCACACCTTCCGCCCGCGTGAAGGTCCACAGGCTCTCCTCGACCCGCAAGATCTCGGCGCAGGTTCCCCTCGTCCGCGCGCATTCGCAGCGCACCCCGTCCTCCAGGGCCGCCTTGACCACGCGCCTCAACCGGGCCATCGCCGTGCGGAATCGCCTCCGATCCACCTCGTCGGCCTCGAGGCGATGCCACCAGCGGAACAGCCGACCCGACAGCCGCAACAGCTCCTTGCCGATCGGCTCGGCGCCGCCGCGGTCGATCATCGCCTGGAAATCGCGGTGGAGATGACTCCGCGACCTGATGGATCAGGGGATCGGGGGCGGCCCCCCGACAGCGCCTGGCCACACCGCCGGCACGCGTCGGGCTTACAGTCGGTGGACGAGCGGAGCTTCTCGGGCGGGACCAGGGCGCGGAACGCCTTGCGATGGCCGGGCTGCCCGCCCCGCTTCCGCCGGGACGGGGAGACGACGGCTTGCGCTTCAAGCCGATCGGGTCGGACGACGGGGCTTGGACGAGTTGGTGGAATTGAGTCGGAGCCGGGCTTGGAGATCCCGCACGGTGGCTTCCAACTCGGCGATCCGATCCTCCATCGCCTTCCAGGCAGACAGGAGGGCGGCCTGGGCGTCGGCGGGGACGGTGCCCCAGAGGGATTCAGGGATCGGAAGCTGTTGGCCCATATACAGTAATACGAACCGACTGTACAAAAGGTTCGGGGGTGAACGGCAACCATGGATTTTCTTTGCAAGTCGGCGGGGAGCGGCGTGATAATCCGCGAATCCAGTCTTCTCACAGTCCCGGATCGGTCGGACCGGGGCCTCGTGACCGTCGCCGAAGAACGGTCCCCGCGACCCGACCGCGGGCGGCGCCGGCGGGACGTCCCGACGGGTCGCCTCCCCGGAAAAGCAAAGGGGTATCGCCATGCGAGTGTCGTACGCGTGCAGTCCTCCCGTCCTGCCGGTCAATGGCCCGGCAACGCTCGACGTCCTGATCACCTTCCACGCTGAGGCGCCCGAAGGACCGCGGCCGCCCCGACGGCCACTGAATCTCAGCCTGGTGATCGACCGCTCCGGGTCGATGGCGGGCGAGCCGCTCAAACAGGCGATCGCGGCCTCCGAGGCACTGGTCGAACGGCTCGGGCCGGACGACGTGCTGTCGGTTGTGGTGTTCGACGACAAGGCGGACACCGTGCTCGAGCCCGAGCATGTCGGCGACAAGGCTTCGATCCGCCAGCGGCTCCGCAAGGTGAAGGCCGGCGGGTGCACGAACCTGAGCGGCGGCTGGCTCAAGGGGTGCGGGCACGTGCTGGCCCGGCGCGGCGGGGCGACGATCAACCGCGTCCTGCTGCTCACCGACGGGCGGGCCAACCAGGGCGTGACCAAGGCCGACGTGCTGATCAAGACCGCGCGGGAGAAGGCCGAGGCCGGGGTCGTAACCACCACCCTGGGGTTCGGGTCGAACTTCGACGAGGACCTGCTCATCGGCATGGCGCGGGCCGCCGGCGGCAACTTCTACTTCATCCAGACGCCCGACGACGCGGCGAGCGTGTTCGAGATCGAGGCCGAGAGCCTGGCGGAGGTCGCGGCCCAGAACCTCTCGGTCACGCTCACCCCCGCGCCGGGCGGCCCGGACAAGGTCGGCGAGCTGCTCAGCGACTACCGCACGGAGGGGAAGGCCGGCGGCGTGACGATCGTCGCGATGGGGGACGCGTTCCAGGGCGAGGACAAGACGCTGGCCTTCGAGGTCACGGTCCCCGCCCAAAAGAAGCCCCACACGGCCCTCCCGCTGTTCAACGCCTCGTACACCTACGAGGAGGTGACCGGCGGCGGCATCCGGCGGTCCGAGGGCCAGCAGCCCCTTGGGATCACGGTCCCCGTGGTCACGGTCGAGCAGGCGGCGGCCGCCGCGATCGATGTCGAGGTGCTGCTGCGGGTCAGCCGCATCCGGATCGCCCGGGCCAAGGATGCCGCGATCGAGCAGTCCGACCGCGGCAACCGCGCCAAGGCGGCGGAGACGCTCCGCCTCGCGATCGCCGACCTGAAGGCCAAGGGGCTGGACGAGCGGTTCGAGATCGCCGAGGAGATTGCCCAGCTCGAGCACTTCGTGGCCGGGATCGAGCGGGGGAAGCTCGACGCCGCCGGCCGCAAGGAGATGCGCGACCAGTCGTACCAGGCGCGGGCGCGCGGCCGCACCGACCTGGCCCAGCGCGGGGTCGCAGGCGGCTCGGCCCGCGACCTGGAGGCCGTGAAGTCCGCCGAGGGGGGCGTCGAGCTGGCCTGCCACCGCGAGGGCGGCAAGCTGCGGATCCGCGTCGTCTCCGCGGGCTACGACCCGACGTTCAACATCCAGTTCCCGCGGACCGTCCGCGAGGAGGGGATCCACTACGTCGTGGACGCACTGCAAACATCGGCCGACGGCACGTTCTACCGCGCCGTGGGCAAGGTCCGTCGGCTGGTCCTGCCCGGCCAGGAAGACCGGTACCGCACCGTCGCGCCGTCGGCCGGGGGCGGTGCCCCGAAGGCGTCCAAGATCTCCGCGCGGACGGCGGCGGACCTGGAGACGACGACCAGCGTCGGCAACGGGGTGCTCGTGCAGTGCGTCAAGGAGGGCAGCAAGCTCCGCGCCCGCGTCGTCTCCGACGGCTACGACCCGGACTTCAACATGCGATTCCCCCGCGACATCCGCGAGGAGGGGACGCTTTACGTCGTGGACCAGGTGATCGAGGCATCCGGCGGTGGCTCGTACATCGCCTGCGGCAAGATCCGACGGCTGGTCCAGTAAGGCCGCCGCCGAGGCCGGGGACGCGAGGCTGGACCATGAGCTGCACGATTCTCGCTGTCGGGGAGGTGCTCTGGGACCTGCTGCCGACCGGCAAGCAGCTCGGTGGGGCGCCCGCCAATTTCGCCTTTCACTGCCGATCGCTCGGGGCCCTCGCGCGGCTGGTGACGCGGGTCGGCGACGACGACCTCGGCCAGCAGGTGCTGGAGCGATTCCGGCTCCTGGGCTTGCCGACCGAGACCGTCCAGCTCGACCCCGCCTGGCCGACGGGCACGGTCGCCGTGACTCTGGCCGCCGACGGACAGCCGCGGTTCACCATCCACGAGCAGGTCGCCTGGGACCGGATCACGGCCGACGAGTCCGCCCTCGGCGCGGCCCGCTCGGCCGACGCCGTCTGCTTCGGCAGCCTCGCCCAGCGGAGCGAGCCCGCCCGCCGGGCGATCCGCGCGCTGGTCTCGGCCGCTCGTCCCGAGGCGCTTCGCGTCTTCGACGTGAACCTCCGGCCCCCGTTCGTTGACCGCGACGCGATCGCCGACTCGCTGGAGCTGGCCAACGTCCTGAAGCTGAACGACCAGGAGCTGGCCGAGCTTGCGGCCATGTTCGGACTCCCCGCGGACGTGCGCGAGGCGATGGAGGAACTGGCACGCCGCTTCGGATTGTCGATGGTTGCCCTGACCCGCGGCGCCGGCGGCAGCCTGCTACTGGCCGATGGCCGATGGTCGGATCACTCCGGCAAGCCCGCCGAAGTGTGCGACACCATCGGCGCCGGCGACGCGTTCACGGCGGCCCTGGCGGTCGGGCTCCTGGCCGGCCGCCGGCTCGAGGAGATCAACCGCCACGCCAACGAGATCGCCGCCTTCGTCTGCTCCCGGCCCGGAGGCACCCCGAACCTCCCCGACGCACTCCGGCTGCCTGTCGCCACCTCCCCGGAGGACCGCCTGTAACCCCATGCACGTCGGGGGACGACCAGGAGACGGACACGATTGCGGGACAGAACGAACGTGCACGCAATTGCCGCTCGGCGCTTAAAACAGGCGCCCGAGTCGCTCAGTCATCATCCGGCTTGGAGTCGTAACGCATCGCCCAACCCGGGTTCTTGTAGATCCGGAAACCCATGGACGTACATTCGTCCCAGAACTTGAGTAGCTCCTGGGGGGTCTCGACGCCCCGCGCGGGGAGGTTCGGGATGAAGGCGAGCAAGGGGAACGTCGGTGCGCCGAAAAAGGGTTGAACGAGTCGTCGCTGTGATGGACGACGTTGCCTCCCTCGTACCCCTTTGTCTTGACCGCGGCGTTGATATCATCCTTGGCCGTGCGGATCGTGCTGGAGACGTTTCCCAGGTGTTTGTCCTCGTTCTTGCCCAGATCCCCTAGCACGCTCTTCGTCAGCGCGGCGGCCCCTGCTTTAACCAGTGGGCCTGGGTTCTTGGGGACGAGCTTGGGGCCGACGTTCCAGCCCCGGTTCCGGTTCTCCGTGGCCTCGAATAGCTGGTCGTTTTTAAGCCGCATGCCGCCACCGCGCTCGTAGACAGCGAAGAGGTCGTAGTCGCCGGTAATCGCGTTGAGGTGCTTGTTCCCCTCGTTCTGTCCGTTCTTGTCCTTGTTCATCATCGCATATACAGACAAGAATATATTAGTAGTATAGTACCCCGGGGTCAGGATGCGCCACCTCGGCTCGAGCCGGTCATTTTTCGCGGCCTCGATCCGGAAGAAGAGGGTCCCACCGGCCGGGTTGGGGCACTGGACGAACACGTGCTCGGCGACCGCTCCGGGGATGACGATCGTGCTGAGGATGGTCGAATTCTTGAGGACATTCGTGATCTTGCCGCGTTGGAGGAGGTCCTGGAGCCGGTTGGTGGAGATCCGCAACGGCAGGCAGTCGGCCCAGGTCTGGCCGTCGATGATCTCACTCAACGACTTGGCGTTGTTCTTCTCATTGAACTCGATGGCCTTGTTGCGCTTCACGGGGTCCGTCGACGCGGCACCCTTGCTAAAATGCGGGTCGCGGAGGACGAATCCCGCCATCGGCCCCCAGTTGCACGACTTGGCTTTGACGTGAAAGCCTTTGGAGGCATAGTTCTCCAGGAGGAGGAATGCGCACTCCTTGTTGAGATTGCGCGACATGATGATCCAATTGTTCTTGTTAGCAACTTCCTGGAACGCCTCGGCGTGTGAAGCCACGAACCCGCAGCCGGAAATTGCTTCGGCGCCGTTGAGCATGGGATTCTACCTCATGAGAGGACACCGTTGTCAGACCGAATCGCCAGTGAAGAAATCCAAAATACCTGTGCGCCCAGTGCGAGTCAACGCTCGCGGATCAGGTTACGCTCGAGCGCCTCACGATTGAATTGGGCACGCGCGGAGGTCCCCCCGACGCGGTGTGCTGTCAGGGCGCATAGTCAGCGAATCGAGACAATCCCGCCGGGTTGCAGAGACTGTAGCAAGGGAGCCGGGTTGGTGTGAGAGCGGGTTGCGGAGCCCCCGCGAAATCCTCGCTTCCACGCTCCGCGTCGCCTGGGCCCTCACGCCGCAGATCGCCCAGGAAAGCCGTTCCCACGTGGGAGCGGGGGAACGAGATCACCCGGTCTCTTTGCGACAGTCTCGAAAAATCGAGACGAATTGCTTGAAAGCGTCGGCCAAGATTGTTCAATTGGCAATTGTCGAACGGCTCGCGCGGCTTCGGCCTCGGATCGACCGACGCATCGGCGCCGACCGCCATTTCCTCGGCATTACCGCCGGCCTGAGACGCAAACCCGTCTCGAGCCTCGCGCCTACTCGAAGGATCAAGGTCTGTCTCTTTGCGGCACACCGATATGACTCACCACCCCGGTCTATCCAACATCCTTCAGAAGGCGCGCGAGGAATTGCTCGACCTGTCCGCACGGAACAGGCTGATCAATACCCCGAGAGACCCGGCCCGCGGCAAGAAATTGGACATCGTGGACGAACGGTCGGAGGAAGTCTTTCGACTGCTCGTCCGCGAACGCAAGGCCATGTCGTTCCTGCCGGGAAAGGGAGATGACCCGCCCGAGGCGAGTGATGGTCTGACTTCAGGCGCCTTGTCCCAGCCCGAGGAGGAGAAGCCCGCTGACGGGGTCGTTAACCCTCGTCATAGCGATCTCCGCCTCCAGACCCGGCTCAGCTCGGAGCGGCTGCAAAGCCGGCTGCTCGACATTTACTACGACAGCCAGACTTACGAGCAAGAGCAGGGAATCAGCATTCTGTATTTGGCCATCGGCTTCCTGAAGTGGTACGAGTCGCCTTCCTCGGACAAGCCCCGCTTCGCGCCCTTGTTGTTGCTTCCGGTCGATCTGGAGCGCCCCTCGGCAAAGAGCCGGTTCCGGATTCGCGCGCGCGAAGCCGACATCACGACCAACCTGTCGTTGCAGGCGCGGCTCAAGTCGGAGTTCGAGGTCGTCCTGCCCGAGGTTCCCGACCTCGATGAGCTGGCGACGACCGCCTACTTCGAAGCGGTGGAACAGGCCATCGTCGACCAGCCTCGATGGGAGGTGCTCCGGAATGACATGGTGCTCTGGTTCTTCTCGTTCGCCAAGTACCTGATGTACCGCGACCTCGACCCGGGCAACTGGCCGGAGCACGCCGCCCTCGAAAACAACCCCACCCTCTCGGCGCTGCTTCAGGAGGGTTTCCCCTCCCAGCCGCCCTTGTTCGGCGACGAAGAGAAGATCGACCCCTTGATCGCACCCCAGCAGATGATCCACGTCACCGATGCCGACAGCTCGCAGGCCGTCGTGATCGAAGAAGTGAGGCGCGGACACAGCCTGGTCGTACAAGGACCGCCGGGGACCGGCAAGTCGCAGACCATCACGAACATCATCGCCACCGCCGTCAAGGAAGGAAAGAAGGTCCTGTTCGTCGCCGAGAAGATGGCTGCCCTGGAAGTTGTCTACAGCCGGCTGGAGCGCCTGGGCCTGGGAGTCATCTGCCTGGAGCTGCACAGCCGCAAGGCCAACAAGAAGGCCGTCCTCGAGGAGATCAACGGTACGCTGAAACTCGGACGGCCCAAGGTCAATGGCTCAACCGAACAGATCGAGGCCCTGGGCCGGATCCGGGACCAGTTGAACCGCCATGCGTCACTTCTGAACACACCCCTGGAACCGGCGGGCGTCACGATCTTCCAGATCTTCGGCCGGCTCGCCGGCCTGAATGAACGCGTACCCGAGACGATCGATTTCGAGCTGGTCGAACCGAGTTCGTGGACCAGGACCGAGTTCGAAGCCAGACGCCAGGGTCTCGAAGACTTGCAAACCCACCTCAAGGCGATCGGACGTCCCAGCGAACATCCCTGGTGGGGCGTCGGGCGCGACAGTCACCTGCTCCCCAACGACCTCAAGCAACTGGTCGGCCAGATCGACGGGGCCGTCGCGTCCCTGGAAACCATCGTGGATGCGGTTCAACGCCTGGTCGAGGCCCTCGCGATACCTGTCCCGGACGCGATGAGCTTGCGAGATGTCAAGCGACTGGCCGACCTTGGCCTCAAGCTCGTGAATGCTCCGCCGATGGATCACCGCCAGATGGGGAATCCCGTCTGGGAGACCCGCCGGGACGAGATCGCCCGGATCGTCGAGAAAGGGCAGGTGCTCTCGGCCAGCCAGTCCGCGCTGGCGGAAACCGCCTCACCGCTGGCCTGGCAGACCGACCTCGAGGCCACCCGGCGCGGACTCGCGGCCCATGGCTCCTCCTGGTTTCGCTGGCTCCATCGCGACTATCGCCAGGCGATGGCCACGTTGCGCGGCATCATGAAGGGAGAAGTACCGAAGAGTCCGGTCGAACGACTGAAGATCGTTGACGCGGTGATCGAGACCCAAACCGCGACGAGGTCCCTCGACGATCCCGACCTCGGCCAACTCGGCCGCGACGCATTCGGAACCTACTGGAAGGGTACGAAATCCGACTGGGCCGACTGGCCGCCATTCTGAAATGGGACGACGAGTGCCGCACCGCCCGGCTCCCGGATGATTATCGGCTCATCAAGTCGCATCTGGATGAAACTGATCGGTGTCAAGGGCCCCTCGGAGTGCTGACCAAACAGATGAAGCCGGCATTCCAGCAACTCAATGCGTTATTTGAGACGGTCAAACTGAATCGACTCGAAGCGTTCGGCATCGCCTCCCTCACGCCAGTCCCCCTCGATCGCCTGTCCGCCCGCTTGCGATCCTGGCGGGAGAATCGCGGTGCGCTATTCTCAATGGATCGGGTACCGGATGCGTCAGAGTCAACTGGCAGCCCACGGGCTCGATGCGGTGGTTCAACGTCTCCACGATGGGCGAATCCCGGCCGATGCCGTCCTGGATCAGTTCGAGATCGCCTATTACGAGGCGCTGCTTCGCGACGCCTTTGAACGGCATCGGGAATTGCGGGAATTCGCCGGCCTCACTCATGAGAGACGGATCGAAGAGTTTCGCAAGCTGGACCTGGCCCGGATCGACCTCGCCCGTTGCGAAGTCGTCACGGCCCATTACGACGCCATCCCGCGCGGCGGGGGCGGGGAAATGCGCGATCGTCAACCAGGAGATCGCCAAGAAACGGCGGCACAAGCCGATCCGGCAGCTTCTCAAGGAAACCGGCGCCGCGGTCCAGGCGATCAAGCCGGTGTTCATGATGAGCCCGATCTCGGTGGCGCAGTACCTCGAACCGGGCGGTATCACCTTCGATTTGCTGCTCGTTGATGAAGCCAGCCAGATCAGCCCGGTGGATGCCCTGGGGGCAATGGCGCGTGCCAGGCAGGTGGTCGTCGTCGGCGACAGCAAGCAGCTCCCGCCGACGCGATTCTTCAACAAGATGCTCGATGACGACGAATCCCCGGACGACGAAGAGAGTGCCTTCAACGCCGCCAACCTGGAGAGCATCCTCGGACTCTGCGTTTCGCAGGGCCTGCCGCAGCGGATGTTGCGCTGGCACTACCGGAGCCGTCACCATTCCTTGATCGCGGTCTCCAACCGGGAATTCTACGGGAGTCATCTGTTCGTCGTGCCCAGCCCCACGACGATGACGGCCACCAGTGGGCTCCACTTTCGGTTCGTCAAGGATGGTGTATTCGATCGAGGCGAAACGAGGACGAACCGGGTCGAGGCCGCGGAGATTGCCCGAGCGGTCATCGACCACGCCCGCAACTTCCCCAGGAAGACCCTGGGCGTCGGGGCCTTCTCCGTGTCGCAGCGCGACGCCATCCGCGATGAGCTGGAACTGTTACTCCGCCAGGAGACCGGGCTCGATGAATTCTTCGCGTCGGGCCGCCCGGAGCCCTTCTTCGTCAAGAACCTGGAGAACATCCAGGGAGACGAGCGCGACGTGATCTTCATCTCGGTCGGATACGCCCGCGACGCTTCCGGCTACATGGCCATGAATTTCGGACCGCTCTCGGTCGAAGGCGGCGAACGCCGGCTGAACGTCTTGATCTCGCGTGCCCGCGAGCGTTGTGAAGTCTTCAGCTCGATCACGGCCGATGACATCGATCTCCAGGGAGCCAAGTCGCGCGGTGCCGCGGTCTTCAAGACGTTCCTCCGATTCGCGGCGACCGGCATCCTGGACGACCCGCAACCCACGGGCCGGGACTCTGACTCGGAGTTCGAACGCCAGGTGGCCGAGGCCCTGGAAGACCTCGGCCACGAGGTCCATCGCCAGGTGGGGACGTCGGGCTTCATCATCGACCTGGCGGTCGTCGATCCCGGCTGCCCGGGTCGTTACCTGCTCGGTATCGAGTGCGATGGCGCAACCTATCAGTCCGCACGCTCGGCCCGCGATCGCGATCGCCTGCGTGAGAGTGTCCTGCGCGATCGAGGCTGGCGGATTCATCGGGTCTGGAGCACCGATTGGTTCCACTGGCCCGACGAGCAGCTCCGGAAGCTCGTCAAGGCCATCGACGAGGCTCGGCTCGACGCGGAAGCGGAAGACCCGGACGAGCCCGCGGATGAGGGTGTGCCGTTGATTCCCGCCGACCCCGTTGACGACACGATCGATCGCATGGAACCGGCCGACGAATCCGGTGAACGGCAGCCTCCCGGACTGGGTGCTCCCCTATCAGGAGGCGAGTTTCGACGTTCCGAGCGGGACCGCGATCCCGGATACGTCCGTTAACACCCTGGCGAAGATCGTCACCCGGGTTGTCACGATCGAAGGGCCGATCCATCGCGAGGAGATCACCCGTCGCGTGACGTCACTCTGGGGCCAGCAACGCGCCGGCAATCGAATCATCGAGGCCCTGTCCAGCGCGATCGGGCTCGCGATCCGCAAGGGCATCTTGCAGTCCGAAGGTGAATTCGTGAGCGACGCCCAGCGGACGGAGATCGCGGTCCGATCACGATCCGAGGTGACCTCCGCAAACCTCCGGAAACCCGAGATGCTGCCTCCCGCGGAGATCGCCGCGGCGATCCGGAAACTGCTGACCGAACACATCGGACTGCATCGGCAGGAAATCCCGGCCATGGTCGCCAGGCTCCTGGGATTCAAGACGACCACGGCAAAGCTGAAGGATGCCATCGACGCCGTGGTCGCCAGGCTGATCGAGCAGGGTCAGGTTTCGGTTCGCGATGACAAGCTATTCCCGCCTCAGAAGGATTGACGTCACGGAATTCACGAACCCTCGCCCGCTTCCACGTGTCGACTGTTCCGGATCGTGAGTCGTAGGGGTCACTCGCGGGAACCTTGATCCTTCTGAGGTAACGAACGATGGCGAGTCGCTCGAAGCGGGCCCAGACCGCCCGTGAGACGCTGGACATTCTGGAAGCCGGCGGCTATCGTCACCCGGACCGGCCGCCGTGTCTCGATCGGCGACCAGCTCGCGGCCGCGCGGGCTCGTTCGGTCCTCTACACGCCGGATCGGCACGATGAGGTCTCCCGTCAGTGCGAATCGATTCTCCAGAAGTGCGTCGGCCGCACCCCTGCCGCCTTCGAGGTCGTCAACGCGACCACGCTGCACGCGTCGCGGGGGCTGCTCCGCGACGACCCGTCCGCGCGGGTGCTGGCGCTCAACTTCGCATCGGCCAAGAACCCGGGCGGTGGATTCCTCAACGGCAGCCAGGCGCAGGAGGAGAGCCTGGCGCGGGCGTCCGGCTTGTACGCCTGCGTCAGCACCGCTCCAGGCGATGTACGAGGCCAACCGCCAGTCCTCGTCCTGCCTGTATACCGAACACATGATCTACTCGCCCGACGTGCCGGTGTTCCGCGACGATGACGATGTCCTGCTGGACGAGCCCTATGCGGTCTCGATCGTCACCGCGCCGGCCGTGAACGCCGGGGTGGTCCGCGCGAAGGAACCGCGGAACGTCGCCCGGATCGAGCCGGTGATGCGCGCCCGGATCGAGAGAGTGCTCGCCCTGGCGGTCGTGAACGGTCACGACGTGCTGGTGCTGGGTGCCTGGGGATGCGGCGTGTTCGGCAACGACCCGACCCAGGTGGCCGAGCGGGTTCGCCCGACACCTGACCGGCGAGGGCCGGTTCCGCTCGGCGTTCCGCAAGGTGGTCTTCGCCGTCCTGGACCGAACGCCTGGCCGGTCGGCGATCGGACCATTTGAGAGTCGTTTCGGTGCGGCTCCCTCGATGCTGGCCCCGTAAATGCCACGCGCAACGGAGACGAACGGAGACGAATGTCGCAGTACGGCGACGAATGGGACGAGTTCAGCTCTGGACCAGATCCTCGACCCGGCTTCGCGACCCCAGCCGCTGGATGACCTCTTCCAGCCTGCGAAAGTCGACCGGCTTGATCAGGTGGGCGGCGAAGCCCGCGGAATGGCTCATCTCGATATCGTCCGACGAACCGAACCCGGACAGCGCGATCCCGGGTACGGCTCGGGTGGAGTGCAGGGTCCTGATGAGTTGCAACCCGGACCCATCCGGCAGCTCGATGTCGCTGATGAGCAAGTCGAACTCCGTCTCGGCGGCGACCTGAACCGCGGTCCTCAGGTCGGGAGCCGTGCGCACGGTGTGCCCACGCAGAGTCAGCATCTTGGACAGGTATTTCAGGGTATCCGGGTTGTCCTCGACGAGGAGTATGGAGAAGCTCTGGGAGGCGATGGCTGCGTGCGAGGTGACCGGCTTTTCGGGAAGAGGCTTGATGAACGGGGCGTCGACCGGGGGAATCTCGATGGTGAACGTGGCCCCGAGACCCTTCCCGCCGCTCTTAGCGGTGAGGCGGCCACCGTGCTGCTCGACGATCGAGCGGCTGATGGTCAGGCCCAGGCCCAGCCCGCCGGATCGCCGCGCCGACGAGGCACGGCCTTGCTCGAAAAGCTCGAAGATCCGTGGCAGAACGTCGGGCTCGATGCCGATGCCCGTGTCGCTGACCGCGATCAACAGCCCGGAGAAAGACGCTCCCAGGGGGCTCGCACGCCCATCGCGGGAACGAACCGTCACGGTCCCGCCCGGCGGGGTAAACTTGATCGCGTTCTTGATCAGGTTCCAGAGGACCTGCTGCATCCGGATCGGGTCGGCGTCGATCTCGGACTGACGGGCCGCGAGGTCGAGCACAGGTTGAAGTCTCGCCGCGCGGAGGTCGTCCCCGCAGATCTCGACGACGCGATGGATCAATTCGTGTGCATCGACGACCTCGCGCTTCAGCAGCAGCTTCCCGCCTCGGATCCGGGTCAGGTCCAGCAGGTCGTCGATCAGCCGGACCTCCAGGCCCACGTTGCGCTTGATCATTCCCAGCAGGTCGGGTAGCTCGGTGGGCGTCACCGACTGGTCGAGCATCGCCGTGACCGTGGCGAGGATCGGGGTCAGCGGCGTGCGGAGCTCGTGGCTGAGGGTCGCCAGGAACCGGTCTTGCGCCGGATCACCGCCTCGGCTTCGGCGAGGGCCACCTGTTCCCGGAACATCCGATCCCGCCCTTCCTCGGCGCGCCGGCGTTCGGTGACGTCGCGGAGGACCAGGACCCAGCCGGCCGTGCCCGAGCCACCGCTGAGCCGCGAGATCCGCGCGTCGTACACTGCGGGAATCCGCGAGTCTGGCCCGTCAATCTCGAAGGCTGCCTCGCCCTCTTCGTCGATCCGACCCAGCCGATCCGCCAGCGCGGGCCAACGGTCAAACGCCCAGACCGCCCCGGCTCCCAGGATCTCCGGCGATCTCCGTCCGGCCACGCGTTCGGCGGCCGGATTCAGCTCCACGATCCGGCCACTGGGATCGATCACCACCACCGGGTCGTTCATCCGCTTCACCACCGCTGCCCACGCGACCGGTGTCAGGTCCAGCAGCCGCAATCGAAACAGGCCAGGAACGAAAGCAAACCCGGTCACGGCGAAGGTCGCCGCGGCCGTATCCACATAGAAGAATCCAAAGGCTTGCGTCATATCGATGATGCTGACCACCCAGGGCACGATCACCCCGAAGAGCATCACGGCGGCCTGGGCTCGGTAGACCCCGGCGGTCCGGACCACGGCCCTGGCTAACAGGAACGTGGAAACGGCGACCAGGATGTAGCAATATCCGAATTGGATCCAGAATCCCGTCCCATAACCGCGGACCACCATCTGAAACCCGTCGACCCGATCGATCCGGATCGAGGACCAGAAGAAATGGTGCCAGGGGTTGGTCCAGGCCACGGGCAGCAGGACCAAAGCCAAGGCAGAGATCGCGGCGAATCGGCGGAGCTTCAGCCAGCGGGTGCGGCCCGTGTAATGGAGGACGAAACCCAGCATGCCCAGAACCGAGGTCACCGCACCCAGGACCCGCACGTTGATACAGAACAGTTTGGCGGGCAAGGGGACGAGGGTCAACTCCAGGGCCTCGGCGGATGCCCAGAGCATCTCCCCGGCCATCATGATGGCGAAGGCAGGGGCCCTCGGCAACTCCCGCCACCGCCAGGCGATCAGGGCCAGAACGGCGGACGTTCCACCGGCGAGGATGAAGACAATGGCCTCGGGATTGTTTTGGAACGTCCTCATCCCGACTCCGAGCAGGCCAAAAGGCACTGATCGACCAACCCCAGGGGTCTGTGCGGGCTCGATCCGAAGGGAAGCTCAGTCACACCAAACCGGGCATCGACACCCGTGGAAACTAGAAATGTCAGTCGCCTCATGATGCTCGTACTCGGCTGCAATCACCAATGCGAGCTACTTTGGCTGGCCACCACGCCCAAGCGGCCTACGTAAGCATGGCCAGTGAGTATATTAAGAATCCGAAGACCGGACCGCAAGATAGGTCAGGAAGAAGGGGCCTCGTTCGTGCTCCAGACGCCCGCGCGATTCTGGTATCCTCGTCATGCGCGCTCGCCGCTCGATTGACCGACATTGCATCATCGTACAGGGAGATTAACGCATGCTCATGGCATTACTCATACTGCTTGCCCTGCCGACCGCGGGCGAGCCGATCTCGCTCCATCCGGTCAATCCTCATTACTTCCTCTTCCGGGGTAAGCCGACGGTCCTGATCGCGTCCACGGAGCACTACGGTGCGGTCCTGAACGGGGACTTCGACGCCATCCCTTACCTCGACGAGCTGCACGCGCGCGGACTCAACCTTACACGGACGTTCTCGGGCACCTATCGGGAGGTCCCCGGCTCGTTCAAGATCGAGAAGAACACGCTGGCCCCGACCGCCGGCGCATACCTCGCACCCTGGCCCCGCACCAACGTTCCCGGCGCGGCGGACGGCGGAAACCGGTTCGACCTCGGCCGATGGAACGACGCCTACTTCGATCGCCTCAAGACGTTCGTGGCCGCCGCTTCGGACCGCGGCATCGTCGTCGAGTACGTCCTCTTCTGTCCGTTCTATGAGGAGAGCCTCTGGGCGGTGAACCCGATGAACGCGCGAAACAACGTCAACGGCGTCGGCAAGCTTGGCAGGAATGAAGCGTACACCGGGAAACACCGCGATCTCCAGGAGAAACAAGAGGCCTTGGTTCGCAAAGCCGTCCGGGAGTTGAACGCGTTCGACAACCTCTACTTCGAGATTTGCAACGA
Source organism: uncultured Isosphaeraceae bacterium (assembly GCA_963842405.1). GTDB lineage: Bacteria > Planctomycetota > Planctomycetia > Isosphaerales > Isosphaeraceae > CAVZRC01. The sequence continues at coordinate 53,610 of CAWJGW010000001.1, forward strand.
GCCCTATTTCGGCGGCGTGACGCTGGAGTGGCAGGCACGGATCGCCTCGGTGATCGTCAACACGGAGAAAAGCCTGCCTCGCAAGCACCTGCTCGCCCAGAACATCGCCAATGAGAAGGCGAAGATCGAACGTCCCAACCCGGCCGTCTCGATTTTCAACTTTCACTATGCCACGCCACCCACGACGGTCGGCATGAACTACGGCCTCGGCAAGGTCATCGGCGATGACGAGACGGGTTTTCGCGGTGTTGCCGACAAACCCTACCGCATCGAGGCCTGGGATTTCCTCATGGCCGGCGGCGCGATCTTCGACCACCTCGACTACTCGTTCACGACCGACCACGAGGACGGGACAGCCCGGATCGTTGCCCCCACGCCCGGCGGCGGCGGGTCGGGGTTCCGATCCCAGATGCGGATTCTGAAAGGCTTCATCGAAGGATTCAACTTTGTGAAGATGACTCCGGACGCCAAGGCCATCGCTCGTGTCGTCCCCGAAGCGACCTCGGCTCGGACGCTGAGCGAACCGGGTCAGGCGTATGCGATCTACCTTCACGGCGGGACCAAAGTCGAGTTGACGCTGAACCTACCCGCTGGCCGCTACCAGGCGGAGTGGCTGAATCCGCGCACCGGGAAGGTCGAGTCGTCGCAAGAGATCCAGAGCCACGGCAGTCGCGTCGAAGTGGCTTCTCCCCGATATGAGGAGGATGTCGCGCTGAGGATTCGACGCATCCGGACGCCCTGAACTTCAGTCGTAGTTGACGAGAGGATTGCTGCGCAAGGTTAGGCGCTTCACGGTTGGCTTGCGCACACTTCGTGCACCGGTCGCGCTACAAGCCCGAAGCGCCAGCGAGTGGATTCCGGCGGGGACCAGCCACTCACTCGCTGGCGCTTCGGGCTCGTATCAGCCACTTCCTTGCCGAAGGTGTACTCCATCCAATTGTGAAGCGCTCTAGACGCGGTCCTCTCGGCTGCGAAGGCAGCCTCATGTGATGTATCCTCGCTCGCTGGTACATAGCATTGTAAGTTGCCTTCGAGGTCGTTGATGTACAAACGGCCGCACCTCTGGCACTGGTACATCGGGCGGGAGGACCGTCTGATGATCTCCCGGGCCAGATGATAGGCCTGGTCCTTTTCGAGCCGTCCACATGCCATCGGGTCGATGACCTCGTCGTCGAGGGCGTCGTAGGTAGCGAACCACTCCTGGTCCGGGATCAAGTGCCCCTTCTGCGGTAGGTCGTCGGTCTGATCGAGGATCGCGCCACCGCACTGGCAACCGATCTTCACGCGAGCCTCCCCACTTCCTGCCTGACCATTGTTTCGACGGCCCGTATGGGTGGGGCGCGTGAAGGAGACATAGCATATTGGATTCGCTACTGGCCTATGTCCCTGTTTTCCCCGCGGAATTATATGCGACCGCCCTGTTCCCACTCTCGCAGCAAAGGTTCGTTCGCGATGGTGACGTAACCCTCGGTCCAGTTGTCCTGATCGACGAGATATTCGTCAATGATGAACCCGTCGGGGACCTCACGGAAGCCGGGCAGGCCCAGGGAGCGCGACTTCGCCTCCTCGGCCCGCTCTCGCGATGAGTAGACGCCGATGAGCTTGCCGTCCTCCTCACCATCGGGCATGCCGTTGACGTGCCAGAGCAGGAACGCAACCATCGGCTTTAACTCCTTTCGGGGACCGCCATCGGCGGCGAACATTGTCCAGTTCGCTGTTCAATTCTCCTATCTTGATGGTCCTTGGAAAGCGTCAGCCGCGCCGATCGGCCAGGCTGATGAGTATCCATGCCGCGACAGGTAGTCCGACCAGGCACACTGCGGACCACAGCCACGAGAGCCATGGGGCCAGGAGCGCCGCCAAGACGGCGGCGAGTCCCACCGCCGCGAGGCGTTCGGTTTGAGTGTTATCGAACGCCACGGCGAAGCCCCAACTCCCCCCAAGAGGGCTCCGCTCTGGGTTAGCCGTTCTGAACGATATGGGTGAGAATGCCGAGGATCTTGCCCGCGTTGTCGATGTAGTATTCCCTGACATCGAGCGTAACCACGGCCTGCTGCAACCGCAAGAACTTCCAGGCGCTACCGGTCGGGACCACGCCGAAGACTCTCTCGATCGGGGTAGAGGACTGCTGATTGAAGATCTGAGCCGCATACATCGCGGCGATGCACTGGCCGAGACCGGATCGCAGGTTGTCATTCTTCGCCTCAACGATTGCGATCAAGGGGGACGAGAGGATGAACTGCCGTGCCGATTTGGTGATGATGAAGTCGCAGACGCCGTTCAGGCCTCGGCTGGAGTCTACTGCCAACTCCACCCCCGAGAAGAGGCCGAACCGATCCCCCAGGGACCGCCGCAATTCCAGCAACAGCGGCGCGATGATGAACTCGGATTTGGCTTTCTCAGTGTTCACGGCCAAGGCCAGATTCGTGCCCTCGGTGAGGGCGGCGACGAACTCGTCACGGACCGCCACCATGGCGATGTGCGAGAACAGGTCCGCCTCGTCGACCGCGAGTCCCAGATCCTGCTGCACCTGCGGGAAGGTAAAATCCTGGAAAGACATGCGTTCACCTGACATGCCAACCGAATGCTTGCGAGGTTGCTGCTCTGCCGAGCATCCGCGTGAATTGTACCAGAAAGCGCCGCGGCGGGCCGGGTCCGATACAGCACGGGTTACGCGTCCGACTCTTCGGGCAGCCGCATGAGGCCCCGCAGTTCGCTCGGCGCATCTCGGAGATGGATCATCTCGTGCAGCGCCTCGCCGAAGGCCCCCCAGCCTCCGAGCCGCATCAACTCCTCTCGCACCCCCAATGCCGCGCGCTCGGCATCGGCCACCGGATCACCAGCAAGCCCACGCCACCACTCCGCGAACCGGGAGGCGATCCAACCCGCCGGAGTAACGCCTTCAGGGAGTCGGCCGCTGGGCGAGAGGGCCTGCTCGATCCAGTTGGCGAGGACGATCTCGACTTCGTCGGTGGCCATCGCTCGAAGCCCTCTAACGAAAGAATTCCGCGGCCCCGGCCCGCCAGGTTGACCTTCGGTTCCACCGGGAACCGTCGCAACGGGCCGAGTCCGCTGCACGCGCCGGGTCAGGCGCTCTTGCCATAGAACCGTTGAACGATCCGCTCCGCCTCGGCATGGCTCAATACCGACAGCTCGAGGACATGCCAGACCGAATCGGGCGTGGTGGTAAGGCACGCGACGATGCACCGATACACGTCCCGGCGACGCTCAGCCGAGGACTCGCCGCTCGCGAACGCTGTGTAGACGTCCGCAGCGTGAGACCACACCGCGATCTCTCGCTCCGGGTTCGTATCGCGGCGGAATCCATCCTCCCACTCGTCGAACGACAGCGAGCGATGCTCCGCGAACGCCTCTTGAATCTCGCGAATGTACGCCCGGATGCCCTCGTCGAAAGAAGGATGCTTGACCTCGCCTCGCTGGAGTTGGTCCGGCAAGAGCCACACCAAACCCTCGATGCCCTGCACCCGCGCTTGAATCACACCCGGCCGCAGTTCCGATGCCGGGATCTGGACGAGTCGACCACTCTCCACATCGAGATACGGCACCATCGTGGTGGAACGACCGCCGATGCCGAACCGACGTTTGAGCCAGTCGCCGAACCCCATCAGTTCGTCTCCCGTCGCCTGTCGCCCAAGTTCAGCGGCCCGGCCCGCCGAGCATTCACGTGGATTATACCAGAAGCCGCCACGGCGGGCCGGGGCCGATGCAGCGCCAGGTTAAGGGGCGCCCGCCGCCTCCACCGCGGCCGCCAACTCGCCGTCGTACAGCTCGGAGTCATCCGGCCCGCCCGCGGCCAGGCGCCGACGGGCCTCGCATAGTACCGGCCCCGCAGCGATCCGCTGTCGCAGGAACTGTGCCAGCACCGCGTCCGGCAGGTCCGCGATGGGGACGCACCAGTACTGCCGCACGCAGTCGATCAGGCCCGACTCCCAGTCGGGATCGGCCCACGGCCCGTAGAAATCGGCGGCTGTCACGGTCTGCGCCCTCGTCCGCCTAATGCCAAAGCTCAGCAGCCCGGCCCGCCGAGCACATGCGTCGATTGTACCCGAAGGCACCGCGGCGGGCCGGGCCCGCTGAGAGCGCCTCGTTAGGCGCCGCTCTGGCGCCGCCGCAGCAAATCGAGACGATGCGTCTCGAGGACCTCGAGGAGGCGGGCGTCCTCGACGTCCCAGAGCGACTGGTCGGTCTGGTCTTCGACCAAGAATCCGAGGTTGGCCAGCAACTGGCCGAACCGGACATCGGGCGATAGCTGCTGGAGGTCGGCAAGCTTCTCGATCAACTCGTGATGGGTCGCTGGGATCATGGTATTTGGTCTCCGATCTTGGGCTCGCCGGCATAAGCCCGTCGCAGGTTCCCGACGACCTCGACACGGATCGTGGTCCCGGGCGCCAGCTTGGCGATCCGGGTGGCACGGGTCACTCCATTGTACACAACCAGGACGCCGTCGGAAGCTTCGTAGACCCAGGGCGGCGGCATCCCGACGGACGACGCCCCGAATCGAGCGATCTGGAGTTGGAGTTTGTAGGGGTCCGCACCGCTCCGGCGCGAGGGCAGGCGCAGTTCACTGGGATCGACATCGCGGAAGTCTTGTGGCATACCCTACAGCTTACCAATCGAGATCAGTTGCTGAAGCGCCCGGTCAGGCGTGCTCCGGCCGCCGAAGCTCGAACCCACGGAACACTACCCGCAATTCGATACCGCTGGAGAACAGTAACCGATGCTCGATCAAACCACTGAGTAACACATCAACTTCATAGTATCCAAGATCACCGTAACCGAAAGGGCCGCCCAAGCCAACCCTCGGGTCGGCTGAACTCTCAAACTGCTCGACGCCCCGATAGATCAGGGTGAGACGCTCGTCACCTCCGTAGCTGTCCAGCTCCACGGACAGTACACGTTCGGCAACCTGCAATCGCAATTCCCGGAGCCGGGTGTCATGGAGGCTCACCGATTCCTCGGTGGCGAGCAGGTCCGGCGGCAGGCGGTCGCGGATTGCCGCCAAGTGGACGGCATAATCGGCCAATGGGTCAGTGCCCCCGCCCGTCTGCTCTCCGCACCACCACGCCAGTGTGAAGTACCGCACGCCGCTGAGCTCCCCGCCCCCTGACACCCAAGCTCAGCGGCCCGTCCCGCCGAGCACACGCTTGATTGTACCAGAAAGCGATGGGGCGGGCCGGGTCCGCTGCTGCGACAGGTTAGGCGTCCGGCTTCGACGCCTCCAAGTCCGGCGGGGGCGTCTGAATTGGGTGCGGCTCGACCTGTTGGCCTTCTGGGTGCCACTCGACTCCCGGTAATTGGCCCATCTCGACCGCCCGCTGAACCATCTTGGCCACATCGATTCGACCGGTACCGTCGGGCTGCTCTACAATCAGATCCGAAGTCACAGGAACGCGAACGAACCCGAACTCGATGGTGGTGCGCTGGAGTCGGAAGGAAATGGAGTACGTCGGTACGCCCGAGTCAGCCGTAGCCATCCGCGACCTCCACGTCAGCCGTAAAACACCCAAGCTCAGCGGACCGGGCGTCCGATGCACTAACAGGTTAGGCCGGGGTTCAGTCCCAGTCGTTGAACACAACTTCCCCGATGCACTGTGGCCGCCAGTACCGCAACTGCTCGAGTTCCGTTGGGGAGAGCAGCCGACATACCTCCTCCGCGACGGGCCGCCCAGCCTCCGAGGCCGTGAGGACTTTGTAGATGCTGAAGCCTCGGAAGGAGTCGGACACCGCCGAGGCGTCCACGAACCGAAGCCGGCTCTCATTATCCGGCTGCGGCGCGACGAACGCAACAATCGGATAATGAAGGTTCAGCACGACTGCGACCGGGCCACCCGGAAGCTCCAACGTGACGCGGGCGAAGTTCGCCACCATGTTGCGCACCCGGCGTCTCAGCCGAGAGGACGCGGCCGCCCAAGGCCCGCGCCGTCGTGTGACAATGCTCGCGGAACGCCCGCAGGTCGCAGGTCTGTAGCGGAGGCTCATCGACGTGACGGAAGCCGGTGATGCCGCGAGGTAACTCCACCGCACGCCTCCGCCGCCTGACAAAAAGCTCGGTGGCCCCGCTCGCCGAGCACAGCTCCGATATTACCACAAACCACCGCGGTGGGCCGGGTCCAATGGATCAACAGGTTAGGCGACACTTATCGGAGGCGGTAGAAGTAGCTCCCCTGGTAGTCTCGCTCAACGTTCTCGTGGGAATCAAATGTGAAACTCACCGCCGAAATGCACTCCTCGGCATAGCCGAGCGACCGGAGGCAACTCTTCATAGTCTTCATGAGTCGCTGCGACCATCGAAGAGCACGTGCCTTCTGAAGTTGGGCGTCGGTCTCGTAGAAAAACCAGACAGAGAGGCGGAAGTCTGTATCGACGAATGGGACGACGTATTCGATGCGGTGCAGCGCGATCCCGTTCGAGCGAGCCCAGCCGAGAACGTGTTGCCGAGCGGCTTCGATATACGCGAACTGCTCGTTCCGGGTCATTGCAGCCTGACTCCAAAGCTGAGAGGCTGTGAAGAAATCGATTCCAGATGACGAATTACGAATTGCGGATGGATATAAAGCCTGATTTCAAAAGCATTTACGAATTCGCGATTCGTAATTTGGAATCCGCTATCCGATTGTTTCACAAACTCTGAGCGGACCGGACCGCCGAGCGTAGCCCTCGATTGTACCAGAAACCGCCGCGGCCGGCCGAGCCCGATGCAGTGCCAGCTTAGGCCCTATACCGTTGAATGAGTCATAAGCTGAAGACGGTGAAGGGCTTGATTTCGTTCCCACGCTCCGAGGCTGTGATTTTTTTGAGTGGGATTGGACTTATGCACCACATTCGATGAGAGCAAGCCCTTGATTTCCAAGGAGTTATAATCATAAACGATGGTCAATGGATCTGTTTTTTCTAATAAATCACAGCCTCGGAGCGTGGGAGCGAGGAGATCGCGTGTGCTCCGCGACCCGCTCTCACACCAACCCGGTTCCGTTGCTACAGTCTCGTTTTTCATCCCCGTTTTTCATCCCCAACGGGGGGTCTTCCTCGCGAGAACTCCGAGAAGTGATTTCCAGCCCGTTCCATAGTCTGAACAGATGCAGACGGAGGCGGCCTCCAACGACGAGGCGGCTTTCGATCTCCATGGCGGGTATCGCCTCTTTCTGAACGGAAGATCACATTGTATAATCGAGGAGGTTGATGGATTTTGGAGGTATTCGCGATGGGAATCATCCGCCAGTTACCCCAGGCGGTCGTCAATCAGATCGCGGCTGGGGAAGTCGTCGAGCGGCCGTCGAGCGTGGTCAAGGAGTTGCTTGAAAACGCGATCGACGCGCAGGCCACGCGGATCGACTTGACGGTCGAGCGGGGCGGCAAGGACCTGGTACGTGTGGCCGATAATGGCCTCGGGATGTCGCCCGACGACCTGGTGCTGGCGTTCCAGCCCCATGCCACGAGCAAGCTGGCCGAGGCCGATGACCTGTATCGGATCCACACGCTCGGCTTTCGCGGCGAGGCACTGGCGGCGATCGCCGAGATCTCCAAGGTCCGTTGCCAGACGCGCCAGGCCGGGGCGGGCGAGGGCTCGGAACTGTCGATCGAAGGGGGTACGTTCGGGCCGGTCAAGACTTGCGGATGTCCCACCGGGACCGTCATCGAGGTCCGGAACCTGTTTTTCAACGTCCCCGTGCGCCGGGCGTTCCTCAAGTCGGATTCGACGGAGGCGGGCCACGTCGTCGAGATGTTTTCCCGGATCGCGCTCGCGCACCCGGAGATCCACCTGACATATCGGTCGGGCGGCAAGATCATCCACGACTTACCCCCGGTATCGGGGAACCGCGAACGGATTGCGGTCTTCTTCGGGCGCGAGCTGGCCGAGTCGCTGCTCTGGGTGGAAGGCCGGCTGGACGAGATGCATTTGTGGGGTTATGTCGCCCATCCGTCGCAGAGCCGTTCCACGCCCAAGGGTCAGTTCCTGTTCCTCGGCGGCCGGTACGTCCGCGATCGATCGCTCAGCCACGCGCTGAACGAAGCCTATCGCGGCCTGCTGATGGTGGGCCGGATGCCCGTGGCCTTCCTCCACCTGGATGTCCCCCCCGAGGAGGTTGATGTCAACGTGCACCCGACCAAGGTCGAGGTCCGGTTCCGGGACTCGAACCGCATTTACAGCCACCTGCTGGCGACCCTCCGTCAGACGTTCTTGAAGAGCGACCTGCACTCCCGTCTCCAGGCGGCCCAGGAGCCGGGCGCGCCCGGTTCACGCCCCGGCCGCGGCGCCTCATGCCGCGCCGGCGTCGGCCAACCAGCCCGGGATGACGATCGGGAAGACGGTGGATGCCGGCTCCAGCATCGGACGACTCGACCTGGCCGGCGGACCGACCGACCGGCAGACGGTCGCGTCCTGGTTCGAGCCGAGCAAGCCCCGTCCCCAGATACCCGACTCGGTAGGGCAGCCGGTACCGCCTCCCTGGGCACAATCCCTGCCCATGGGATTCGCGGCGGGGCCGGGCGAGGCGTTCGACGAATTCTCCGCTCCCTCCACGGTGGAATCGTCGCCGACTCGAAGTCAGGCGGGGATGACCGCCGGGTCGGTCGCGACCGGGCCCGCCGCGAGGGTTGAGACGCACCACTCGGATCACGGAGAGATCGCTCATGGTCTCGATGGCCCCAGCATGGCGGAGATGACTGCGGCTCAGCCGGACGATGCCTGGCCTCGGTCGGAGATGGGCGGCCCGAGATCACTGTCGCGGGAAGCCCTGGAAGCTCCGCTCAAGGCGATTCAGGTCCACGACAGCTATCTGATCGCCGAGACCGGCGACGGCATGGTTGTCATCGATCAGCACGCGCTGCACGAGCGAATTATCTACGAGGAGCTACGGAGCCGAGTCGCTCATGGTCAGGTCGAGTCGCAGCGGTTGCTGGTCCCCGAGCCGGTGGACCTGCCGGCCGCCGAGGCGGCGGCGGTCCTGGAGCAGGTCGAGGTGCTGGCTCAGCTCGGGTTGGATATCGAGCCGTTCGGCGGCGATACGGTGCTGGTGCGGAGTCTGCCGGCGATGCTCCCGCACGTGGTCCCCGATCGCCTGGTCCGCGACCTCGCCGAACACCTGCGCGACCCGCCCGTTGCCGCCGACGCGCGACGGATTGCTGGCCGAGCTCTTGCACATGGTCGCCTGCAAGGCGGCGATCAAGGCGGGCCAGCCCCTGTCGCCTCCGGAGATCGCGGCGCTGCTGGAGCGCCGGCACCTCGTGGCCGACTCCCACCACTGCCCCCACGGCCGGCCCACCGCACTGATTTTCACCAGGGCCGATCTCGAGAAGCAGTTCGGACGGATTTGAGATCGGAGGGGAATTCGTTAGACTGAATGCTTGCTCTAACTCGCAGGAGGATAACCGATGTCGTCAGGGTTCCCGGCGGAGGCAGTCCCGATCCATGAAGACGCTTCTGGGGCCCTTCGGGTTGGTGACACGCGCGTGCTTCTCGAATTGGTGGTGGATGCGTTCGAGGACGGCGCCACGCCCGAGACGATCGTTCAGCGCTATGAGACGCTGGATCTCTCGGACGTTTACGCGGTGATCAGTTATTACCTGCGGCATCGTCAAGAGGTTGCCGCGTACCTCCGAGGCCGGGAAGAGAAGGCCGCTGAAGTTTGGCAAAAAATCGAAACCACCCAGCGCGACCTGAGCGAGATCCGTCGCAGGTTGGCGGCGCGTTGTGCTTTCCAGGGACGGTGTGACGATGCGACTGGCGAGTGATGAGAATTTCAACGGCGAGATCATACGTGGTCTGCTCCGTCGCCGACCGGACCTCGACATTGTTCGAGTTCAGGATGCCGGCTTGCTGGGACGCGACGATCCGACGGTCCTGGCATGGGCAGCGGATGAGGGTCGGATCCTCCTCACGCACGATCGGGCGACCATTCCGGATCATGCCTACGAGCGGATCAGCGCCGGCCAAAACCTGCCGGGCGTGTTCGTGATCGCCAATCGTTTCCCAGTCGGCCGGGCCATCGAAGAGATTATCTTGGTTGTCCATTGCAGCGAGCCCGAGGAGTGGGAGGGAGTCGTGTGCCACCTGCCCCTGTGACATCAATGCTGAATGAAATGTCGCTCTTCATTACCGCGAAGGGGATCATAAACCCATCCTCCTCCCTATAGGAAAAGGATAAGAGAGGAACGGAGCAATCTCATGTCCACTCCATCCCCACACCGGATCACCGTGGACGAGTACGAGCGGCTCGATGCGGCGGGCGTGATGGAAGATCCCCGCAGGATCGAGCTCATCGACGGCTATCTGGTGGTCAAGAAAAAGAAGACGCCCGAGCATTGCTACTCCACCAACCGAGCTCTCAAAGCGCTGAGAAGTCAACTGCCGGACGGCTGGACATGTTGGCAGTATGATCCGGTGCGGATTCCTCCGTACGACGAGCCGGAGCCGGACGTCTCGATCGTCCGAGGTTCCGACGCCGATTACATGCACCGGCATCCCACAGCCGACGATGTGTCAATGGTGGTCGAGGTTTCCGACTTGTCACTGAGTCGGGACCGGGGTCCGAAGCTCTCGGCTTATGCCAGGGGCAAGATCCCCGTCTACTGGATCGTTAACCTGGTCGACCGACGGGTCGAGGTGTACTCGCGACCGAGCAAGGGCGGTTACAAGTTGCGCAAGGACTTTCTCCCCGGCCAGCAGGTCCCGGTCAGGATCAGCGGCCAGTCGCTACCCCCGATCGCCGTCGACGATATCCTGCCCTGAGGTCCGCTCGAAAGCAATGGGCCGTTGGAAGTCAAGTGCCGTCCTTCTCGATCTTCCCAGCGCGGCGCCCGACCCCTTTTCCCCACCCTCGATCGAGAATCGCATCGATCCGCGTGAGGATCGCTCGAATCGCGGCATTGTATCATCGAGGGGAACGGAGGAATCGAGTCGCGAGCACGACTGGCGAGGCTTTACGATGACGACACAACTGCCGCAAACCAAGTGGCGGTCGCTGGACACGCTCTTCAACGTCGGTACGTTGGGTGTGTTGAGCGACTCCGAGCTGCTCGAATGTTTCCGGACCGATCGGGACGCGGCCGGTCAGGAGGCGTTCCGCATCCTTGTCGAACGACATGGGCCGATGGTTCTGGGCCTCTGCCGCAGCCTGATCCCGGATTCCCATGAGGCCGAGGATGCCTTCCAGGCCACGTTCCTGGTGCTCGTGCGGAAAGGTCACGCGATCTGGGTCCGCGATTCGGTCGGACCCTGGTTGTATGGCGTCGCAGGCCGGATCGCCCGGCGGGCACGGCGGTCGATTCAGCGACGTCGCTGCCAGGTCCCGCTCGGCGACGATATCGCTGGCACGGGCGGCTCGCCCGACCACTGGCAGGGCACGGAACAGGTCATCCAGGAGGAGATTGCCCGTCTACCGGCGAGTCTCCGCGCGCCGATCGTCCTCTGCGCCCTGGAGGGATTGAGCTACGACGCGGCGTCACGGCAACTCGGCGTCTCGGAGCCGACGCTCCGCGGCCGGCTTCACCGCGCCCGACGGCGGCTGGCGGCGCGGCTGCACGAGCGAGGGGTCGCTGCTCCCCTGGCGGCATCTGCGATCGAGCCCTTTCGGCTCGGAGTGCCCGCGTTGCCCCCGGCCCTGGTCCGGTCAACGGTTCGGCATTCGGTGTGGTACTCGTCGGTCAGCGGACTGGTCGCCGGGGAATCCGCGATCCCCGCGTCGATCGCCAGTCTGGCCCGGGGCGTTATCAGGTCCATGCTCTTTCACACCTGCAAACTCGTGGCGTTCGTGGCGCTGCTGGCGGCCGGGGTGCTCGCCACCGTTGTGTCGGCCCAGCAGGGGCAGAGTCCGCCGCCCGCCGCGCTGGGCAAGCCAGTTGCGAGCCCGGCGGCTCGCCTCCAGGACCAGCCCACGCAGGCGGCCGAGATCCCAGGGCCGCAGACGGTCCTCCCGGCTTTCCGAACGCTCGTCGCCGGACACGAGGATTCGTTGAGGCAGATCCGAACCCTCAAGTGCGTGATTGATGAACGGGTCAGCATCGACGGCGGCCAGACCTGGAGAGACCTGGAGACCTGGAAGGTATGGAAGAGCGGTCCCAGGGAAAGGGTTCACCGCACGCGCCACCGGATCCTGAATCCCAACCGTACCTTCGAGGTTGTGAAGGCTCCTCGCGGCGAGACGGACGTCCTCTTTGCCCCGGATGGCATCCGGTCGATGGACGGCTACGATCCGTCCCATCCTCCCGCGGAGCCGGTGACGATACGCTACGAGCTGACGTCGGGGAACCGGATCGGCGGGCTGATCAAGCCCCCTCAACCCGTTGCCATCGGGGGTTATAAGACGGGGCTGGCGGCCGATTACCGTCTGTTCACCCTGGTCGACGTGATGTACTCGCTGCGCGACCTCTGCGAGGCCGAGGTGAACGCGGCCCGCAAGCCAGTTGAACGTCGCGATGCTCAGGGCCATCCGCTCTGGGATCTCCCGCTCAAGGCCCCGGCGGGCCACCCTCGATGGGACGTTCGCCACGAGATGCCGGAAGGGAAGTATTATTCGTATGTCGTGACACTCTCACCCCGCCATGGATATGCCATCGTCGAGAGCGATCGTCTCACACGGGTTGAAAAGGGCCCCGGGCAGCCGGCCCTGGAGATCCACGACCGAGACCAGATCCTGGAATTCCAAGAGCCTGCCCCCGGCATCTTCCTGGCCAAGCGGATCCGGGTGACGAGGGCCCGATCCGACACAACGGACAAGCCACAATTTCTGAGCGAAATCATCATCCACGACGTCCAGGTCAACAGACCCATCACAGACAAGGAACTCGCGTTCCGCTTCCCCCGCGGGATCGGCGTGGGCGACGTGAACAAGGATGTCTACTACATCTGGGGCGAGAACGCCCCGGCGATGACGTTTACGGCGGAGCAATACAACGAATGGAGGCGTCTGGAAATGCAGCGGGCGCGGGGCCAGGTAATCGATTGAACGTCAATCCGACCACCAGGTCGAGAGGGAAACGCGAAAACTCTCCAAGGCCACCGGATGATCTCATTCCCACGCTCCCGCGTGGGAACGGTGTTCCCGGCCGCTCCCACGGCCCGCGGACGGCTGCGACTCCCGGCATCGTGAGGGGCCGCTCGGATGAGGTCAGTCGAGAGCTTTTCTGGTGACGTCGCTCTCGGCTGGCTTCGCCGAGTTCTCGTCGAAACCGAACACATCCTCGACACCGACCCCGAACGCCCTGGCCAGCCGGAACGCCAGCAGCAGCGATGGCACGTACTTGCCCCCTTCCAGGGCGATGATCGTCTGCCTCGTCACCCCGACCCGCTCGGCCAGCGATTGCTGCGTCATCTCGCCGTGCTCGAACCGCAGCCGGCGAAGCCGGTTGGTGATTGCCCCCTTGGTTTCAGGCGGCATCGGCACGCCCCAGTCGATACATGATCAGGGTCGTGACCGCCATGACGCCAGCGACCAGCATCACGCCGTACCAGATGCCCGACAGCACCACGCTGACCGGGACCGAGCCGTCCCAGCCGTATCGCGCCGTGAGCGACATGCAGGCGGCGACGAAAGCCAGCCAGAAAATCGAGAAGGCGATCACGCTCGACCGGCAACGGATGATCTGGTCGCGCTCGTCTTCGAGCACCCCACTACCCCTGCGATGGAACAAGGGTGCGAAACCCAGCAGCCCGAGCACTCCGAAGCCGCCCTGAGCACGGGTGGGGCCAAGTACGGGGATCAAGGCCACGACCAGGATGATGGTGCTGGTGACCACCGCCAGGTTAAACCATGCAAGCTTATGCCACGCGGACATCCTCGACCTTCCTTCAACAGGAAACCTCAACAGGAAACCTATTTTGATTGTAATGTCGAGATTACACAATGTAAAGTCTATTTTACATCACCAGGGCCACTTTTTCGGTTCATGGCTTGGACCGGGCGTCGAGGTGGGAGGTTCTTCAGTACCGGGGTCCGATGGGGTTGGAGATTCTTCATTCAGGCAGTCGGGGGATCGGATTCCTTGAAGAACACCTCCGCCACGACGAATGATACTATCTAATGATCGTCTTCTCGCCGCTCCAGGCTGTTTGTGATTGTAACGATGCGTATGCCCGTGACCCTGATGATGGCCATCGGTAAGGCCGCACTGAACGTCGCCGGAGCCGGCCTGATCGGCGACGCCGCCGAGATCGGCAAGGCCGCGTGGAATTACTGGAAGAAGAGCCGGGAGGAACGACTCGACGAGCTGGAGGCGGTCGTCCGGGCGGATGACGAAGAAGTCGAGCGTGGGTCGAGCAGGTCGCCGCGGAGCTGGCCGCGGGTGAGCCGGAACCGGTCCGGATGAGGCTGGCGACCTTCCTGAAGCAGGTCCCGAGCCGGATTCGCCAGTCGCAGCGTTGACCAGCCGATCCCAGCGGACGGACCATTCGCCCTGGCTTGATCGTGAGCCGTCCCGAAGACCTGATCCCGTTCGTCCCCGACCAGCTTCCGACGTTTCAATCCGGAGACCGGCCGCTGGCTGGGAGTCGACTGGGTGCTCGTCGAACTGCTGGGCATCGGCGGGTTCGGTGAGGTCTGGAAGGCCCGGAACGCCCATTTCGAATCGTTCGACCCGGTGGCGTTGAAGTTCTGCACGGATCCGGTGGCCCGGCAGCGACTACTGCGACACGAGGCGAAAGTCCTCGATCGCGTAATGCGCCAGGGGCGGCATCTGGGCATCGTCCGACTCGAGGCCACCTATCTCAGCGCCGATCCGCCGTGTTTGCAGTACGAGTATGTCGAGGGGGGCGACCTCGGCGGGCTGATCCTGGACTGGCATCGGCAGACGGAGAAGGTCACTCCCGAACAAGTCGCGCAGAGCCATGCTCCAGCTCGCCGAGATCGTGGCCTTCGCCCACCGGCTCGACCCGCCGATCGTGCATCGCGACCTCAAGCCGGCCAACATCCTGGTCCAGCGACTCCAAAGACGGTGAGATCGCGCTCAGGATCACGGACTTCGGTATCGGCGGGATCGCGACCGCGCGAGTCGTCCAGGCGAATCATCCGCCCATCAGCCCGAGCCAGTTCCTGACCACGGCCGTGCGCGGCTCGGGCACCCTCCTGTACGCCTCGCCGGAGCAACTTCGAGGGTGACGGAACCGGATCCCGCGCGACGATGTGCATGCCCTCGGCGTCATCTGGTACCAGATGCTGATCGGCGAGTTGACTGGAGGGACGCCCCCGGCGGCTCGATCTGGCGCGAGGAGCTGATCGATCAAGGCATGTCCGACCGAGATGCTCAAGCTGCTGGAATCCTGCTTCGAAAAGCCGAAGGAGGCGGCCGGCCGATGCGGCGGTGCTGTCCGAGAAGCTCGGGCGCTCCTCAGGCCAAAGGCTGGTCGAGGTCAGGAAGGAAGAATCGTCTGGCCCCACCAGGCCCGAGCCGGTGAAGCCCCCGGAGCCTCCGAAGGAGGTTGTCAACTCGATCGGCATGAAGCTGAAGCTGATCCCGGCTGGCGAGTTCCTCATGGGGTCGCCCGAGAGCGACAAGGACGCTTCAGGCGATGAGAAGCCCCAACATCGGGTTCGGATCACGCAGCCGTTTTACCTGGGAATTCACCAGGTAACCCGTGGCCAGTTCGAGCGGTTCGTCGAGGCGACCCGTTACCAGACCGAAGCCGAGAAAGATGGGAAAGGTGGTTATGGCTGGGACGCATCGTCGAACAAGTGGGTGCAGGACCCGAAGTTCACGTGGAGGTCACCGGGTTTCGACCAGACCGACGACCATCCGGTCGTCAACGTGAGCTGGAACGACGCCTTGGCATTCTGCGACTGGTTGAGCCGGCAAGAGGGTCAGACAGTACCGGCTGCCGACGGAGGCGGAGTGGGAATACGCCTGCCGGGCCGGGAGTCACGTATCGCGGTATTCTTTCGGCGACGATGAGAAATCGTTGGGACGATTATGCATGGTATGACTGCGAACTCGGGGCAACAAGACGCACACCGGTCGGGGAGAAGAAGGCCGAACGCCTTCGGCCTCCACGACATGCACGGAAATGTCTGGGAGTGGTGCTGGGACTGGTACGATGCCGATTACTACAAGAAGTCGCCAGCGAGCGATCCGCGTGGTCCTGAGCAGGCCGCGACCGGGTGGTCCGGGGCGGGGGCTGGAGCAACGACCCGCGCGCTGCGCGGTCGGCATCCCGGATCAGGTGTACTCCGGGGAACCGGTACCACTACATGGGCTTCCGTGTGGCCCGCGTTCAATCCGGACGTTGAGCACAGGAGCAAGGGCCTGCACCGCCGGGCTCGCGTAGGCACGGTCGGCGGTGCGGCGGAGCCGCGGGCGGAGCCCAGCCGACCGATGCCGGAGCGAGCCCGGCGGTGCAGGTGGTGAGAGGTAAGAGACGTGGTGGATGGGGAAGAATTTCGGACCCCCAAACTCGTACAATGCATGGATGCATGCGACATGGCCTATCGATTCTTCGTGGTTTCGGTGAAAGACGATGGGACGGTGGCGACGGAGTTGAATGGATTCTTGCGGGGTCTCGCGTGCTGACCGTGGATCGCTCTGTACACGGCCGAAATCGTTTGAGCATCTGTGTGATATGGAATCGGGCAGCAGTTCGCGTTGAGGAAGAAAGGCCGTGAGATGCAAGATCGATCCTCGAGTGAATCCACGAGGGTTTTGCTGTTTCCGTCCCGGCTGCGTCAGGTCCGCAAGGAGCTGGCCCAGTCGGAATCGGTGCCGGTCTACGCGGTGTTCACCAACGAGCAATTGGCCCAGATGGTGCAAGGCCGGGCGACGACCGGGCGGCGTTGGAGAAGATTGCGGGCGTAGGCGATGCGCGCATCGAGAAGTATGGCGCGCGGGTGCTGGAGATCCTGCGTCAACAATGGGTGGGAGAAGGGAACGGCACGGATGCAGCGAGTCGATCACCTGTTTGAGCGGATCGTTGACCGCGACAATCTTCGTCTGGCCGTCCACAAGGCGTTGCGTGGCAAGCGCTCGAGGCGCGATGAGCGGTCCTTCGAAGCCAACCTGGAGACGAGCCTCGAATCGATTCAGGAATAACTTGCCTCGGGGCGACATCCGACTGGCGAAACATCGTTCGCGAAGTCGAGAAGGAGGTTATAACCGTGCCCTGCCTCGCGCGGGTGTGCATCACGCGATCATCAGTCTGCGAGCCGGTCTTCGAGCGGTGGCTGATCGCCGAAACGTTCGCACTGTCGCCGAGGGAAAGGGACGAATCGCGGGCCTGACACGTGCGCTGACAATTCGAGGGCCGTTTCGCCGTTCTTCCTGAAGATGGATATCCGCCGAGTATTTCGCGAGCATCTCGCATGGGATCCTCGTGCGCGACTGGAGCGGCTATTCAAGGATCGGTGTCTGCTGGAGTCTGGTACGGCGGATCATCGCCAGCTACGGATCGTCGCCCGGCCGGGGTTTACCGATCGGCAGCCTGACCAGCCAGCACTTCGCCAATTTCTACCTCGGCTGGTTCGACCGGCTGGTCAAGGAGGGCCTTCGCGTGCCGGGGATACGTTCGTTACATGGACGACTTCGTGCTCTGGGCCGACTCCGTCGGCGCAACTGCGGGAACACCTGGCCATAGCGACGAGGCTTCCTGAAGAACGATCTCGACCTGGAGGCCAAGCCGAGCCCTACACAACGACGAGTTCGGAAGACTCTTGTAGGGGCGATCAGACCCGATCCTCGGCGAATACACTGCCAGCGGCCATGGCCTTGCACCGGTGATCGCAGAGCACCTACTGGACTGGTCGGCGTCGCGGCGGAGCCCAGGGCCAATGCCAGAACGAGGCCGGGGCCGCGGATCGTGCCTCGGCATCGATCACTTTCATGCAGACACTCGGTCTGTCGAATTGGCGGTTCCGGCGCATCGCGTTACAATCAATGCCAGTGGGCGATCGCGACAGACCGCCAGCCCGATGATCCGGAGTTGAGGACGATTCCATGCGATTTCCGCGACTCCCTTTCTCGTCCTGGCTTCTTCGCGGTGGCGTTGCAACCGATCCGAAGGGTGCGATGTCAATCGATTCTCAGAGCGGCGCTGTGGGGATCGGCGAGGTCGTCTCGGATCCCCCGCGCACCCGACACAGGATGGATGTGATCCAGAACTGGATCGACTCATCAAAGAGCGCGCAGCGGAGGTTGAGCGGATCGTCGCTCGACAAAAGCCCGAACTCATCCAGCAGGGCATCGAAGCTTATCAGCGCGATCTGCCGCGGCTGCTGGCGGAGAATCGCTACCGGCAACATGTGGCCTACCGCGGGAACGAGATGGTCGCCATCGCGGCAACGGAGCGTAAACTCTGGAAGAAACTCGAGAAACTGGGTCTTACGGACTTTGGAGAGTTGTACACGACCGTCATCGCGCCCCTGGAGATCGATGAAGCGGATGAGATTCAGGGCGAAGGTTCTTCCTCGGGCATGTACCTAACACGAGTTGAATATGATCCAGAACTGGATCGACTCTTCAAAGAGCGCGAAGCGGTGCTTGATCGGATCCTCGCTCAACGGAAGCCCGAGCTCATCCAGCAGGGCATCGACGCGTACCTGCGCGACCTGCCGCGATTGCTCGCGGAGAATCGCTACCTGCAACATGTGGCCTATCGAGGGAACGAGATGGTCGCCATCGCCCCGACGGACCGTAAACTCTGGAAGAAACTTGAGAAGCTGGGTTTGACGGACAGGGGAGAGATATTCGAGACCGTCGTTGAGCCCCTGGATATCGATGAAGGAGATGAGATCCAGAGGGAAGGTCCTTCCCCGGGCCTCTCCCAGCCGTGATCACCATCCTACGTGGTCGTTTCTCGGATCGGAAAGAGATCGACGTTCCCTTGGGACGCATCGATCTACGTCCGCCCAAGATCGTCGTCGGCGTGAGCCTGAATCCCGTCAGCGAAGGTGAGTCCTTTCCCCAAGGTCTGCCCACGCTTCCTGTGATCCTCGATACCGGCTTCAATCGCACGTTCGAGATCGACGAATGGCATCTGGTCCGCTGGGCGGGACTTCACAAGGAACACCTTGCCACGACCGAGAAGGTTAAGTCCCATGAGGGGAGGAAGTACGAACTTTGCCAGGCCAATATCTGGCTTCACCGAACGCCTTACGAGGGACCGCAGACTCCGCGAGTCCGACCGCCCATTCTCCTGAAACACAGCCGACAGGTGCGGGTCATGGCGACGATCGGTAAGCCGGACCCGCGCCTCCCTCTCCTCGGCCTGACGGCGCTCATCCGGAATCACCTGCAAGTCGCGATCGACGGCGAAAACGCGCGTTTCCGGATCTACAGATCGCTGAGATCATCCCTATCCGTGTGGTATCGGGAGGTTTTTACGTAATGCAACCCGGCCGGTACGTTGCTCGATTTCTACTCCCCCTTTCACCGATCCCTAGGACTGTCGTAGAATCATGGGGAGCGAGCGGGCTCCAATTAATCAGCCATTCGGGCGTAGTGTGGTCGGGAAGCAATCAGGGGGCGCCCCGGCTGGGGGGCGAATCGGGCGATGATCTGCGTGACCATCGGACGTGGGCGGCATTCCTCGCTGGCCGAGGAATGGAAAGAGGCGGCCGAGGCCGGCGTGGACCTCGTCGAGCTGCGCATCGACTGCCTCCGCCGTGAGCCGGACCTGAAACGGATCCTCAAGGATCGTCCCACGCCCCTGGTCTTCACGATCCGGCGCGGAGTCGACGGCGGCTTGTGGCGCGGCAATGAAGACAAGCGGCAGCAGTTGATGCGCGAAGCCGTCGCCCTCGGGGTCGATTACATCGACCTCGAAATGGACATCGCACCCAAGATTCGCCGGTTCGGCAAGACCAAACGGATCGTCAGCTACCACAACATGAAGGCCACGCCGGTCGACATCCAGGACATCGCCGAGAAGTGCGAGGAGTTCGATCCCGACGTGGTCAAGATCGCCGCCTCGGCCTCGAACCTGGCGGAGGCGTCCCGGGTCTTGCACGTGGCGACGGCCGCCAAGGCGCCGACAATCACGATCGCCATGGGCGAGATCGGTGTGTTCACACGCATCCTTGGGGCCAAATATGGGGCCCCATTCACTTACGCCGGGTTCAATCCGGAACGCGTCTTCGCTCCCGGCATGCTCCCGATCGGGACCTTCAAGAAGGACCTCTGCTACGACGAAATCAACGCTCAGACCGAAGTCTACGGCGTGCTCGGCGACCCGATCGAGCAGAGCCTCAGCCCGGCGGTTCACAATGCCGCGTTCCGCCACCTCGGCTTGAACAAGGTCATGGTGCCTTTCCTGGTACCCAATGGAGAGCTCCCGGCGTTCTTCAAGGAGCTGCTCTGGCTGGACATCAAGGGATGCAGCGTGACGATCCCGCATAAAGAAGCGATCCTCCCTCTCTTGCAGCAGAAGGAGGGGGCGGTCGAACGTACGGGAACCTGCAACACCGTGGTCTTCCAGGAGGACGGTCGTCGAATCGGTTACAACACCGATTATCGGGCCGCGATGGATTCCCTCGAAGCCGCGCTGGGCGGCCGGGAGAACGAGGAAGCCGCCAGCCCGCTCATGGATAAGCAGGTTCTGATCCTCGGAGCCGGCGGAGTGGCCCGCGCGATCGCCTTCGGGTTATCCCGTCGCGGCGCCATCGTGACCCTCACAAACCGTCATGACGAGCGGGCCACGCAACTGGCCGAGGAGGTCGGGTGCAAAGCGGTGACCTGGTCCGCCCGGCTCAGCACTCCGGCGGACGTGGTCATCAATGCAACCCCGGTCGGGATGCATCCGAACGTGGACGATACTCCGGTCCCCGGGTCGGCGTTCAGCCGGTCCGGGATGGTGGCCTTCGACACGATCTATCATCCCGAGAATACCATGATGCTCAAGCTGGCCCGGGAGCGCGGGGCCCAGACGATCACCGGAGTGGACATGTTCCTCCGACAGGCGGCAAATCAGTTCAAGCTCTATACCGGGCTCGACGCCCCGGTGGAGGTGATGCGTGCCGTCCTCCACCGCAAGCTCAGGCCGCTCCGCGACGAATGATCATCGACACGACGCGGCCATGCCCCCGCGGTCCCGGCCTGGCCCTGATCGGCTATCGAGGGACCGGGAAGTCGACGGTCGGTCGGATTCTGGCCAACCGCCTGAGACGTCCCTTCCTGGATTGCGACCTCGAGATCGAGGCCCGCGCCAACCGATCGATCCGCGCGATCTTCACCGAGCTCGGCGAACCGGCGTTTCGCGACTGGGAGGAACGAACACTCGCCGAGTTGACGGCGGGGAACCCGACGGCGGTCCTCGCCACCGGTGGTGGTGCCATCCTTCGCGAAGCCAATCGCAGACGGCTCCGGGACTTTGGTTTCGTCGCCTGGCTCACCGCCCATCCGTCCGTGCTGGTGCGTCGCCTGGAGACCGACCGGCGCGGGCTGGCCGAGCGACCCGCCTTGACGACCGCCGGAACCCTCGCTGAAATCGTCCAGGTGCTCGAAATGCGTACACCGCTCTACTCGGAACTCGCCGACGCCGTGATCGAAACGGGCCAGAAGAGCCCGAACCAGGTGGCCGACTCCATCCTCGACCGCTGGGGATGCTGAAAGGATGTGAAGAAATTGATTCCGGATGACAGATTCTGGCCTGGTTCAAATCGCCATGAGGCAGGGTAACACTTTTGTTGGGGGATGCCGGCGTTGGTCCTGGCGTAAAGCGTGAACAGGCAAGGATCTATCGCCACACTGCTCCCAGGCTTTACGCCGGAAAGTGTTACCCAGGTTTGAACCAGGCCCAGATTCTGAATTGCGAATGGAGATAAAGCCTGATTTCAAAGGCATTTAGGAATTCGTAATTCGCAATCTGGAATCTTCCATCGGATTCTTTCACAAGCTCTGAGCATACAGATGGGCACACTCTGAAGTTATGGAAACTCTGCCAATGGTCGCCATCTGGCCGCTCCTGGCGGCGCTCGGAATCGGGTTCTTCATGATCGGGACGGTCGTGGGGAGCTTCTTGAACGTCTGTATCTACCGGATTCCCTGGCAGAAGAGCGTCATCTGGCCGAGTTCGCGATGTCCCCGCTGTTTATCGGGGATCGCGGCGCGGGACAATATCCCGATCCTGAGCTGGATCGCGCTGCGGGGTGAATGCCGGCAATGTGGTTTGCCCATCGCCGCTCGGTATCCGCTGGTCGAAGCCCTGGTCGGTTCGCTGTTCCTGGGCGTCTATGTCGTCGACGTGGTCGCCGCGCCAGGAGTCATGCCCACGTTTCAACTGGTGGTTGCAACCTACCACGCCGTGTTTCTGGCGTTGCTGGTGGTGGCAACGTTCATCGACTACGACTACCTGGTGATCCCACGGCCGATCACGGTGATCGGTATTGTCGTTGGCATCGGGCTGGGGACGCTTTTTCCCCAGATTCGGCCCGAGCCGATGACGGCGACGACACACTGGCAAGGCTTCTGGGTTGGCGTGGGGGGTCTTGTGGCCGGCAGCGTCGTGATTCGGGGCGTGCGCCTGATCTCCGAGATCGTACTGCGATTCTTGCGCGTTTTCGGGCTCACCGAGATCGAGGAAGCGATGGGGCTCGGAGACGTCGATCTCCTGGCGATGATTGGGGCTTTCATGGGCTGGCGAGCGGCCATCCTCACTTTCTTCCTGGCGCCGTTCTTCGGTCTGGTGCACGCGGCATGGAAAATGATGAATAATCTCAAGAAAAAAAGGTTTGGCCGCGGCCAATTATCGATCGCCGACCACGAAATGCCTTTTGGGCCCTACCTCAGCATGGCGGCCGCGACCCTGCTCCTGGTCTGGCCCTGGATCTGGAGAGGATGGGCTCAGAATCTCTTTCGCGAGCTCTATGTGATATTCTGGTGGATGTTCGGCATCTACGTGGACCAACCGAGGTAACCCGTCGCTCGCGCGCGAAGTCGCGGCGCCGGCAGGGAGTGAGTGCGGGCGACCCTGCAGCCCCGCTTCGGGGACGCGGCGATTCCTCGGCTTGCCCAGCCGGAGTAAACCCATGGCTTATCAATACAAGAGGCGCAGGCCGTCGATCATCCGCAACTTCTGGGTCTATCGCCGTCTGATCGGAACGGCGGTCCTGCTGGGGCTGATGCTCTGGTTCATCTGGGCCAATGGCGCCAAGGTCACCGTCGCGTTCCCGTTTGGCCTGGAGATCAACAGCAGACTCGGCATCGTGATCCTCCTGAGCGCCCTGGTCGGATCCGTCGCGACCGTCCTGGTCACGACCCTCATCATCGCCATCAGGCGGCTCCGGAGCACACAACCTCCGCAAGATCCGCCCAACCCGGGCGACCTGAACGCCGATCGCCCTCCGCCCGACTATGCGGCCAAAACTAACGAAGGCTTTCCCAATGCTCACTGGTCAAATTGACGAAGATAGATGATGGGAAGCGCCTGAGGCAGCCGAGCCGCGACGGGATTGCGGATTGCAGATTACGGATTGCGGATTCCAAATGCGGACCTTCGATTCTTCTCCGATCTGGAATCCTGAATCTGCGATTCTCAACGAAGCGCGCACGTCGCAGAGAAACGACTGAGGTATAATCGACCATCCCCCTGAGTCAATTCGATCGGGACAGAACCTTGTCGTCGGGACCAGTGCTCCAATCCGATTTCCGCCCGTGCTTCTGGCACGTTCGTGCCGGAGTCGCGCTCCGGTTTGATCGCCGAGCGGCATCGACACGAATGGCCTTCGTGTTCATGACCTGCGCCGGCTTGATTGCCCTCGCGGGCTGCTCCGGACGCAGCACGTTTCTCTCCGGCGGCCCGACGGTCGGTCAGCTCAAGACCAGCCTCAGCCACCTGGAGTATGAGAACGCCCAGTTGAAGCGCGATGTGGCCAAGCTCGAGCAGGAAAACCGCACGATCGAGGATCGTCTGGTCAAGGAACAACTCGACAACGGCGACCTCACCGCCCGACTGGACGATGCTCGGAACCTGCTCCGCGACCGTGGCGAGGAGAAGTCTGAGCTCGCTCGAACGCGAAGCGACGATGTGCGCAATGCTTCGGGGGACGGCTCCGGTGCCAGGGCCCTCCCCGCGGGACGTGCCTCAACCAAAAAACGCAAGCTGCCGGTCGCCCGGATTCCTGGACAGATCGAAGCCGCACCTCCAGGCGAAGCGGACGAGCCCTCGCTCGGGCCGCACCCCATCCCGGACCCGGACACCGATCGGTCGAGTCTCCGCTTGGATGACGACCTGGATCACCATACGTTCTATACCGGCCCGCTGCGCTGGACGCCGATCGCCAGCCGGCCCGGCGATTCCGGGTCGCAGCTCCATTGATCCGGAGTCCTGTCCGCGCATTCAGTAGATGACGATTCCGCCCCTTCAGCCCTTTCGACGGGCACGCCGCCGATGAGGCTCAGATTCTCCCGCCCCGGTCCGTGTCCTGAAGATCGAGGATCTGGAAGTGTCCGGGCTGGTCGCGGTATCCGGAGCCAAGGGAAATCGAACCGTGACGGAAGTGCCCTGGCCGACCACGGACGTCAGGGCGATCTCGCCCTGGAGTTGCGTGACGAGCTCCCGGCAGATCGCCAGTCCCAGGCCGTTCCCCTCGATGCTCGAGTGCTCGTCACGGGGCAGGCGGAAGAATGGCTCGAAGACCAGGTCGAGGGCCTCGGAGGGGATGCCGGGTCCGGAGTCGGTGACCGTCACGGACCAGGAATCGGCCTCGACTTTGCCAACGACGCGCACCGTGCCTCCCACCGGCGTGTACTTCAGGGCATTGGAAACCAGATTGCCAACGATCTGCTGGCATCGTGAGGCGTCCGTAATCGCCGAGGTCTCCGGCGAATCGACGTGGGACTGCCAGTGGATCTGGCGTGAGGCGGCGATCGGGGCGAACTGGCGGCCGATCTCGTGGATCAGGGCGCCGATCGTGAAACTACCCAGGCAGAGGGGTCGAGAGCCCTGGACGATCCCGGCGTAGTCGAGGTAACTGCGGGTCAGCCGCAACAGGTCGTCGCAGAGCGTGACCATGGTCAAGAGATGGTCCCGCTGATCGGCGGTAAAGCTTGCCGACGACTCGCCGAGCAGCAAGTCGAAGCCCGCCTTCAAGGAAGTGAGGGGGCGACAGAGTTCATGACTCAGACTCGAGAAGAGGAGCCGCAACTCGGCTTGATCGATCATCAAGCGAGCGCCTCCCGGGTTCTCAGTCCGTTGGGAGGTTGAGGTCGTTCGGACATCCATGGCCAACGCGTCCCTGTTGAGCTGTGGCGGAAATCGGCAGGCGCGACCGACGTGATTCGGGTCGTTCCGTCGTGGCGGACCCGTTGCGGAGTTCTTCGGAGTTTACGGCGGCTTCTCGCTCTTCCCTTTTCTTCTCTGCGTCAGGAAACAACAATCTGGTTCGCCAAGAGCGGGTGGCCATCGGTCAGGTCCAGCACCGCCTGGTGTGCCAGTTGCTTCGCATGATACGTGCGTGAACGCCCCTGGAGGATGATTTTGTCGTCGGAGTACACAACATGGAGGTCGCGGATCCGGCCGCTGGCAACCCGGTTGATGTGCCCTTCGATAAATTGGGCAAGTTCGTGATGGTTCTTGCCGATCCCGAACCGCCGAAGCTCTGTCCTGGAGTCGTACATCAGCATGCCAGTCTCCCGCTTGATCGGCTCTGAGGCTGGGACGACGCTGGGCCCGGGGCCTTGCCGAGCGAAGGGATTGGGAGGGAGTCTCGGGATCCTGCGCCCCGAGATTTCGGGAACCCGTGAACTTATTTTGGATTGCAAATAAGTTCACTGCAGTACCATCCGTGATCCCAACCGGCGTTCCAATCGATCCAAAAGCTGGACAGCCACGAGGGCAGGGAGGGATCAGGGAATCCCCTAGCGATCCCTCCAAGTACAGACAAGACTAACGAGCGATCGCCGCCGCGTCAAACATTATTCGCCGAGCGGCAGATCGGGATGACGTCGGAGCGGTCTGGTTCCGGGGATGCCCGGACTGGTTGGGCGCCTCGAGCAATTCGTCCGTCTGGATGATGGATTCGGCCAGTTTGGCCATGGGGATCCTCCGATCCTGACTCTGACGTTGCAAGAGCCGGAACGCCTCGCTCTCGCTCAGATGCCGTCGGGACATCAGGATTCCCTTGGCACGTTCGATCAGCTTCCGCTCGCGGAGCGTCGATTTGAGCTCATCGACGTCCTCCTGCAACGTCTTGAGCTCCCGAGCCCGAGCCACGGCGACCTGGACGGCAGCATGCAAGCTGGGGTTGGTGGCTGGCTTGAGCAAGTAAGAAATGACGCCGTCTTCCACGGCCTGGTCGATCAGGTTGGGATGGCCGTGGGCCGTCAGGATGATGACCGGCGTCCCCGGATCCACCGCGATCTGACGGGCTGCGGACAAGCCGTCCAGCCCTGGCATTTCGATGTCAAGGAACACCGCGTCCGGGAGTGTGCGACGGCACATCTCGATGGCACGCTGGCCATCATTGACGACCGCCACGACATCATACCCCAGTGACTCCAGTTGATTTTGAAGTCCGACGGCGACTGGTTTTTCGTCGTCCGCGATCACAACACGATAAGGCCGAGTCATCGCCGAAATCCCCTCGTAACACAGGCGGAGTGATGAGGTTAAAATGCCCGTGCAAATCCGATTCCAATACTAACAAAACGCGGAAAACCCCTCCGGAACGTCAAAAATGGTCGTTGTTGCCCGAAATGCTTGGTGTATGCCTTGGAGGGAGTGCTGCATACATGTGTCTTTGCGAACCAATCGAGTCGAACGACCTTGACGGTTTCGTCCCGGTCGACAGAATACGCCCCAGGAATTGAGCCCGGGTCGAAGGTCACGCGGGAGCTTCCTGATATCTGGTCGTTTGTGGAGGATCGTTCGGAGCGTGACCCGGCACCCATGGTCAGTCCTGTCGTTTGATGACCTCATCGTCGGCGATGAGTGGGAGAGCCCGCGGAGAACGGTGACTCAGGCGGATGTTGTTCTGTTCGCGGGGCTCTCCGGAGATTTTAACCCGATCCATATGGATCACATCTTGGCCGAACGCAGCCCGTTTGGTCGGCCGGTCGCTCATGGGCTTCTCGGTTTGGCGATCGCCTCCGGTCTGATGAGTCAGGCCCCGAGAGTCGATACTCTGGCGTTTCTGGCCATCCTCGAATGGAAATTCCATCACCCGATCGTCTTCGGCGACACGCTCCATGGTATCTCGCAGATTGAGGCCCTGGAACCCAGCGGAAATGGCCGGCGCGGCGAAGTTACCTGGTATCGTAGAGTTTTCAACCAAGAGGGCCGTCTCATTCAGGAGGGTCGGACCAAGACCCTCGTCCGTGGCCGTCGCGCCAATCCCCCAAAACCAACTCAAATCGCGACGATTCGCCGCCAGTCGAGGAGTAGCCTTACCCCCGCCATTGGCCTCGCGGACCTTAATCCTAACATTATCGTCCGTGCCCTTCGATCCCAATTGAGCAACCGTTTGCCCGGTTTTGTGCTTTTCTTTCGCTCTCCAGCTTTTGCGATGATTCGTGCGTGACATCGTGATCCATGCTCTCCGCATCCCGCCCAAGCGGTTCCTCCGGTCGATCTCGGCAATTCGCGGCGACCGGGAGATTGACGGAGCTCATGTCGAAGTTCATCATGGCAGCGATCGTTTTTTCGAAGCGGGCTGGATGAACGTTGTCCTCGTCCATGGGTGGAAGGCATGTCGGGACCACCGGATCGGACGGTCGCACTGGTGACCGGTGCGGCTCAAGGGATCGGGCTGGGCATCGCGCGCTCGCTCGCTTCGGCCTCGTACAAGGTCGTTCTGGCCGACATCGAGCACGAGTTGGTCCAGCAGTCCGCGACGGGATTGAGGGATGAAGGCTTCGACACGATCGGAGAGTCTCTCGATGTGACCCGGGGCGACGACTGGGGGCAGGCCGTTGGACATCTGATCGCGCGGTGGGGCGGCCTTGACGTCCTGGTTAACTGTGCGGGGATCAGCCCCAGAGGGACGGCGGAATCGACCGATGAGGCACTCTGGGACCGGACCTTGGGGATCAACCTCAAGGGGGCGTGGCTGGGCATCAAGGCGGCGTTGCCCTCGTTGCGATCGCGCGGGGGCACGATCCTGAACATCGGGTCGACGCGTGCCACCCGTCCCATGCCGGGCCTGTTCTCCTACGTGGTCAGCAAGGCCGGTCTCTGGGGGCTGACGCAGCAGGTGGCCGTCGAGTACCTTACTGAGGGCGTGACCTGCAACATGATCGCGCCCGGATGGGTCGACACACCCAACGAGCGACAGATCCAGGCCCGGCACGGGCGTCCGGATTTCCCGGCCGGGATTCGGAACCTGACGACTCCGGAAGAGATCGGGTCGGCCGTCGTGTATCTTGCGTCTCCACAAGCCCGGAAGATCAATGGGGTGATCCTTTACCTGGATGCCGGTCTCAATATCGCCGACGACGCCGGGATGGTGCATCTGCCCGATCGTAGCCGGCCTCCATTCGAGCAGCGCATCGGAGGCTCCTGACGATCCGGGTTCCTGATGGTCCGCCCGCCCGGCCGGGTCAGGGTGGCGAGGAGCGAATTCCATGAGCCAGTTTGTCTATTGTCTCAATACGAGCACGATCCGGCCGACGCCGCTCCTCGAGAAGCTCGAGGTCGCAAGCAAGGCCGGCTACTCGGCGATCGAGCCCTGGAATGACGAGATCACGGCCTATCTGGAGCAGGGGGGCAGCCTGCCCGAGCTGAAGCGCGCATTGGCCGGGGCCGGTCTGCGCGTCGTGAGCGTCATCGCGTTGCATAGCTGGATTACCTCGGACGGGGTCGAGCATCAACGAGTCCTCGAAGAGTGTCGTCGCCGGATGGCCCAGGCCGCGGAGCTGGAGAGTCCCTACATCGTGGCGAGTCCGCCCAAGCAGGTGGTTGATCTCGATCGCGCCACCGAGCGATTCGCCGAGTTGCTGAAGATCGGCGACGAGATCGGCGTGCTCCCGTCGATGGAGTTCCTCGGGTTCGTCGATGGCATCAAGAATGTTTCCAGTGCCTGGGCGATCGCGTCGGGAACCGGTGATGCCCGGGCGACGGTCGTCGCCGACGTGTTCCACATGATTCGCGGCGGTGGCACGGTAGACGACCTGCTCCAGCTCTCGGGGGAGCGTCTCGCATGCTTTCACATCAACGATGTCCCGCGACAGCCCGATCCGCTCACGCAGCGGGATGAGGATCGCGTGATGGTTGGCGATGGGATCGCCGATCTCCCCCGCGTGATCGCCAACCTGCGCACCATCGGATACCGGGGGCCGGTGTCGCTCGAATTGTTTAACCGTGAGCTCTGGTCGCAGGATCCCCTCCCTGTCGTGCAACAGGGCCTCGACCGGATCCGTGCGTTGATCGGAGACTGACGGGGTCGTCACGGTTCCCCACCATTTGGCGAACCGGTCTCGTTATTGTTATAATTTGTAAACCTGGTCAATCTCTCAGGCCTACCGCAACCGGACTCCGCCGGAAACGCAACGAGTCCACACAGCCGCTTCTTGATCGGGACCCCCTCCATGCCCTCAAAGCTGAACATCCCGCTCCAAGGCAAACCGTGCGGTAAGGCTCGCTATTACAAGCGGCATGAGGCGGACGGCCACTGCCAGGCCCTGGAATCGTGGGAGCGGACGCAGGGGCGGGTGACGCTGAACCTGGGCCCGCTCAACGTCTATTGGTGCGATCGGTGCGACGCGTGGCATGTTGGGCACAGGACCGTTTGAATCGGACCGATAGAAGTCCCTCAGGCTGAGCCGCTTCGATCCGCTACGCCGGCAGCGCGACCGGGGCATTTCGTCGTGACATCTGCGCCAGAGGGAACCGGCCATTTGTACGGTTCCGGACAAACGGCGTGCATTTGGTCTTGGGTTTGCTTAAAATGCTCCTGTCGACACCCAGCTCATATCGGCGGGGAGACCGCCAGGCCGGGGCGTCCGGGACCGGCCGTCGGGGAAGGTTCGCACCCCGATCAACGCCGACAACGATTTGGAAGGTGACAGGGAATGGAAGTGGTCGAGAGTTTGCAAGGGTTTGTCGAGGAGAACCTCTCGCTCCTGGCGCCCGTGGATCAAGCCTGGCAACCGACCGACTTCTTACCCGACCTGACGGCTCGAGACTGGACCGAACAGCTCACCCGGTTTCGGGAGACGGCCCGGCAGGCGTCCGACGAGCTCCTGGTGGTGCTGGTGGGCAACATGGTCACGGAAGAGGCCCTGCCGAGCTATGCCGTCTCGCTCGAACAGATCGCCAAGGACCCGACGGGGACCGGCGGCGAACCCTGGGCGCGTTGGCTGCGAGGATGGACCGCCGAGGAGAACCGCCACGGCGACCTGCTCAATGCGTACCTCCGGCTCACAGGCCGGGTGGACATGCGATTGGTCGAGCGGACGGTCCATCACCTCATCAGCAACGGATTCAACAACAATGGCCAGGGAGACGACTATCAGGGGCTGATCTACGCGGCGTTCCAGGAGCGTGCGACCCGGATCACCCACGGCAACGTGGGCAAGCTCGCCGCCGACCAGGGTGAAGAGAATCTCGCCAGGATCTGCCGCAAGATCGCTGCCGACGAGACGCGCCACGAGGTGTTCTATACCAGAGTGGTCGGCGAGGTGATGGAGCGCGACCCCGAAGGTGGAGTGCTCGCCTACCGGCAGATTTTGCGGGGCATCATCTCCATGCCCGGGCGGCTGATGTACGACGGAGAAGACGCCGACCTCTACGACCACTTCGCAACGGTTACCCAGCGCATCGGCGCCTATTCGGTCCGGGACTACGCCGGGATCATCGCGCACTTGAACGAGGCGTGGGGCCTTGGGCATCGGTCGCTCTCAGGGAAAGCGGCCAAGGCTCAGGACTACCTCTGTCAACAGCCGGACCGCTATGAGCGCCTCGCCGATGAACTCGCGAACAAGTTCGCCGAAGCGCCCGCGGCCCGCTTTTCGTGGATCCATAACCGCTCGGTCTGATCGCCAGCGAGGTTCAGGGAAGCGATTGATCGGGAGGGGTTGTGCCCGGCGGAAAAAGGAATGGCGGAGATTGGTCCATTTCCGGATTTCAGGAGCATCCTCAATGAGTCGACTTCATCGGCGACGAACGGCCCGGTTGCTCGCGTGTGCGCTCCTTGTCGCGACGTGTCTCGTCATCGCCACGCGTGCCGACGAGCCGGGTTTCAAGCCGCTTTTCAACGGCAAGGAACTGACCGGGTGGCGGCTGGGCAAGAAGGACCTGGCCGGCAAGGTGGCCTCCGACGACGGCCGGTTTGCGGTCAAGGACGGGATCCTCGTGATTACCGGCTCGAAGGACACGCCCCCCAAGATGTCCGAGATCGACACGGTGGAATCCTATGACGCCGACTTCACCCTCCGCCTGGAATTCCGCGCCTCGAAGGACGCAAACAGCGGCCTGCACCTGCGCGACAAGGCGTTCGCGCATCAGCTCCAGATCCGCGATTACCCCCGCGTCGGCCCGTACAAGTCGCTCAAGAATTACAAGGACGGCGACTGGAACGCGATTGAAGTGATCGTCACCGGCACCAAGGCTCACTGCACCTGCAACGGCGAGCTCCTCGAAGCGGCCCTTGAGATTCCTGCTACAGGCCCTGTCGCCCTGCAATCTGAGACCAACGTGATCGAATATCGGAATATCCGGATCAAAACGAGATAGTCGCACCCGTGTTGGAGTTCTTCCGTCTCAGTCGCAACCGAGATGCGCGATGGGCGACTTGGGAAGGCACTCGATCCGGCTCCTGCCTCGGGTGATGTCGGACACAGAGACGAATGGCTTACCCAGAGGTCACCCTCCCAGGCTCAAGAAGCGGCGGGGTTGGATTGACGTTCGGCAGACTGCAAGGTCGCCCAACGTACTTGAAGGGCCTACTCGATGTAGCGTGAGTGGAGACGACCGGGATCGAACCGGCAACCTCCGGATTGCAAACCAGGCGGTCGAAACAACCGCAAAATCGTTCGACGGCAATAGGTTAGCTGCGATTGCACGGCTGCGAGCGTTTTCCAGGATTTATCAGGATTTTCCAGGAATTCGCAGGGTTTATCACCGTTTCGCTGCCGTGGCAGAGTTTTATGCGTCGATGCGATACATCGAATCGGTCCTCCTTCACCTCAGTCATTGTTCGTTTACGGCCGATCTCGATCGGAGCAACGCCCTCGGCCGCGGGCTCAGACGTGCTTTGGGCCCAATCCGGCGTTTCGGCAGATTCTCGGTGTCCGTATAAGTGATTGAAGGAGTGCGCCACCGCGAATCGGCCAGCGGTCTTGCGCTGGGCTTGGTCACCGGGGAGGGTACCGAACGATGTCACTGCACGACTGGTCCGCGCTCGCGGGCTGGGATGGCGTCCATCAGGTCTGGATCGTGGAACTGCTCTACTGGATTAAGCCCCGCCTGCCCGCTGGGTATCGAGCGTACATCGGGACAACCCCCATATTCGCGATCGGTGCCCCAACGGAGGAACGGCCGGACGTGGGAGTCCGGGACTGGTCTGGGTCGGATCACTCCCCGCCTCCCTCGGCCTGTCAGGCCGGTGCTGGAACCGGCGAGCCGGCCGTGGAACCGGACGAGGAGGTCGCGGTCGGCACCATCGCCGGGGACACGGCCCTGCTCGTCGAGCAGCAGGGGCGACTGATCGCGGCGATCGAGCTGGTTTCACCCCGGAACAAGGACCGTCCCTCGGCTTGCACGGCCTATACCAGTGCCTATGCCGGCTATCTGTTGCGGGGAGTCCACCTGTTGCTGGTGGACGTGCATCGGCGTCCTGTTTCGTTCTCTTTCGCCGACCGGATTGCGCAGGAGCTGGAATTGGAGCAGCCGCCCTGTTCGGCACCGTTCGCCGTCGCCTACCGAGTGGGAGAGCCAGGCGCCGGGCGGCGGGCGGTTCCTCGCCATTTGGCGACGGCACCTGGCGGTGGGCTCACTCCTACCGGCGATGTGGCTGCCGCTGTCGGTCCGGGAGTCGGTGCCGGTCGATCTCGAGGCAACTTATCGCCGTGCCACCGAGGCGGCCTACCTCGCTTGAGCACGGTTGCCGGGTATCTCGAGTCCACGATGACGGACCGTGCGGTGCGCCGGCCTATAAAATAAGGAGTCAGTGGAGACGACCGGGATCGAACCGGCAACCTCCTGGTTGCAAACCAGGCGTCTCCCAATTGAGCTACGTCCCCGAAGGTTTTTCCTGCCAGCGACTTATGTCGCCGAGCGCCGCCTTGTACTTGCGGGGTTTTCGGACGGCTTCTCGGACAAATCGGACAGCGTCTCGGACGGCCGACATTCCTATTCTATCCACTCGTGCGCCCGGTGGGAAGTTCGAGCGGCCGAAGGTGGTGACAGGAAAAACAAATAATTAGGGAAACCGGACGAACATTGGTCTGCCTCGCATGCAATCAGGTGCGTCGGCACCCCTGTCGCAATGGCCCGCCACGCCAGATAGTGGCTTCCCGCATCAAGCAACGTTCAGTGAACGACCAGGCAAAGCTCGGCGCCAGCCCTCAGCATGTCGCGGTTGCCTTGAGCGAGTAATCGGTGAAGGTGCGTACCGGCTTGGATGTGCGTTTCCTTTCCTTGAGTTACAGGTCGCTTTTTGGCCTTTCGGGATGCCCTTGGAACCCGGCGGGGCTGTGCCGTGCAAGCTGAGGCAAGAAGGGTCCGCCCCCTTGGGTGGAAACCGTCATTCAGCTTGCACGGGATGGCTTCGAGTTCGGCATCCCCGTTACCATGGCCGCATGGCTGGCCGGAATCGACAGAGGAAGGAGACAGCCACGGCCAGCGACTTGAGCGACGCCGGAATTGCCAGCCTGTTAGAATGCTGGAAAACCGTGCGAGGTCGGACAGGCACGAGGAGGAGACCGACATGGCGAAAATCATGCGATTCCACGAGACCGGTGGCCCCGAAGTCCTCCGCTGGGAGGACGTCGAGCTCGGCGAGCCCGGCGAGGGCCAAGCCCGGGTCCGGCACACCGCAGTCGGAGTCAACTTCATCGACACCTACCACCGGTCCGGACTGTATCCGCTTCCCCTGCCGAGCGGCCTGGGGAGCGAGGCGGCCGGGGTCGTCGAGGCGGTAGGTCCGGGCGTCACGGTCGTCCGTCCGGGTGACAGAGTGGCATACGCCGGCGGCCCACCCGGGTCGTACGCCGAGGCACGGGTGCTGCCAGCCAGCATCTTGGTCCCGATCCCGGACGGAGTCGCGGACCAGACGGCGGCGGCCGTGATGCTCAAGGGGATGACCACACAGTACCTGATCCGCCGGACGTACCCGGTCAAGGCGGGCGAGACGGTCCTGTTCCACGCCGCGGCGGGCGGAGTCGGGCTGATCGCCTGCCAGTGGCTGAAGGCTCTTGGGGCGACCGTCATCGGGACCGTGGGGTCGGACGAGAAGGCCGCGGTGGCCAGAGCCCATGGGTGCGAGCATATCATCATCTCCACCCGGGAGGACATCGCCAGGCGGGTGCGCGAGATCACCGGCGGAGCGGGCGTCCCGGTGGTGTACGACTCGGTCGGCAAAGATACGTTCCTGGCGTCCCTCGACTGTCTGCGGCCGCTCGGCCTGATGGTGAGCTACGGGAACTCGTCCGGGAAGGTGGCGCCGTTCGATATCGGCATCCTGACCCAGAAGGGGTCGCTGTACCTGACCCGGCCGACCCTGGCGACGTACACGGCCACCCGGGCGGACCTGGAGGCGACCTCCAGGGAGGTGTTCGACGTCATCCGGCAGGGCAAGGTGAAGGTCGAGGTCCGGCACATCTATCCGCTTGCCGACGCCGAACGGGTGCACCGCGACCTGGAAAGCCGTCGCACGGTCGGCTCGATCGTGATGATCCCCTGATCCGGCTGCCACGCTGCCAGTTGGTTCACGAGCGTCCGGGGCCGCAGGGCATCGCCCTCCTTACCGATTGCACGCCTCGATCGGATCGGCGAAGATTCGACGGATCGGGCATTTTCGGCCAAGATTCAGGAAATGATGGCTGGAGTCCTCACCATGCAGAGATTCGCCCCTGTAATCCTCTTCGGGGCCATCGCCTCACTGCTGACAGCTCAGCGCCCACGGCCAGGAGCCGGGAGAGGGAACCCATCCGCCCGCCATCTCCGCGATCAGCGAGCGGGTACGCCCGTTCGTTGACGATCGGGAGGTTTCGGGCGTCGTGACGCTCGTGGCGACGCCGGACCGGATCGTGCATCTGGACGCGATCGGCAACGCCGATATCGCCGGGAGCAGGCCGATGCGACCGGACACGATCTTCTGGATCGCCTCGATGACCAAGCCCATCACGGCCACGGCTGTCCTCATGCTCCAGGAAGAGGGAAAGCTGTCGGTCGACGACCTGGTCGAGAAGCACCTGCCGGAGTTCAAGAAGCTCAAGACCGCAGATGGCAAGCCGGTGCGAGCTCACCATCCGCCACTTGCTCACTCACACCTCGGGAATGGGCGAGATCACGCCCGACGAGGCCCGCTCCATCAGGGACCTGGCCGGGCTCATCCCCCTCTACGTCGCGAAGCCCGTCAAATTCGAGCCGGGCACGAAATGGACCTATTGTCAGTCGGGGATCAACACTGCGGCCCGGATCGTCGAGGTCGTCTCGGGCGTACCGTTCGACCGATTCGTCGAGCGGCGGCTGTTCGGCCCTCTGGGGATGAAGGACACGACCTTCTATCTCTCCGAGGAGCAGCTCCCACGCCTCGCCACGTCGTATCGCCGGACCGATAAGGGCGAATTGGCGGCGACGAAGGTCGGTATCCTCTACGGCAAGGCCCCGACGAGCCGTGACCGCTTCCCGGCGGCGAATGGCGGCCTCTTCTCCACGGCGCCGGATTACGCGCGCTTCTGCCGGATGATCCTCAATGGTGGCGAGCTCGAGGGGAGGCGTTACCTGAAACCGGAGTCCATCGCGCTGATGACGGCGGTCCAGACCGGCGACCTGAAGACCGGATTCACTCCCGGCAATGGCTGGGGCCTGGGCTGGTGCGTCATCCGCGAGCCGCAGGGCGTGACCGCCATGCTCTCGCCGGGCAGCTTCGGCCACGGCGGGGCGTACGGGACCCAGGCGTGGATCGACCCCGTGAAGAAACGGATCTACCTCCTGATGATCCAGCGGGCGGACTACCCGAACTCCGATGCGTCCGCTGTCCGTCGGGCGTTCCAGGAGGCGGCGAATTCCGCCTTGGATAGCGCAAGATGAGAGGAAGCCGAAGGACGTCAGGTTGATCGAGGTCGCTGGTCGAATGGAGCACGGCCTCGCCCTCCAATAGACGTGCGTTTGGCCGAACGGGGCTACACGACGTTTGACGACAGCCAGATCAGGGATGAGCGAAGAGACTGCTGAAAAAGGTCGATCAGGACTGTCCGGACGTTGACAATTCAAACACTTGAGCACGCCATGCCACGACACCTCTTGAGCCTGGTCTTCCTCCTGATGACGGTCCCCGCCGCCGCGGAACGGTTTCCACCCATGAGCCGATCCATCGCGACCTTCCGATCGAGCTCGGTCACTGATTGCTTCTCATCCATTCCGTCATCGCCGCGATCGCGCTGCTTCGTGTGGGGTAGGGGAAGTAATCCCAGTTGCGGGCGCCGCCCTGGGGCGAAGTCATCTGCTCCACCCATTGCTCGATCACCTGGGGCGACTGTTTGACCGTCGCCGCCCGGCGCACCATGCCGTTGCCCAGCGGCTGTACGAAGATCACCACGTAATAGGGGAGCGGGTCGTATCCCGGCTTCCGGCTGAGTATGCGGA
This sequence comes from uncultured Isosphaeraceae bacterium, assembly GCA_963842405.1. GTDB lineage: Bacteria > Planctomycetota > Planctomycetia > Isosphaerales > Isosphaeraceae > CAVZRC01. The sequence goes on from CAWJGW010000001.1 coordinate 90,289, forward strand.
CGTACTCGTCGGCCTTCTTGTCGAGCTTGGCCAGGTCGTCGCCGAAGAACTTGCGGAACTCGGCCAGGTGCTGTTCGGGCGTCCGCGGCTCCAGCGGAGGCATCTGGCTCATCGCCTTGAGGAACTTCACGAATTCCCCGCTCGGCTTCTTGGCCAGGTAGTATGTCAGGGCCCAGGCCTCGGCGTAGTCCGTGGGCGTCAGCCGGGTCTTGGTGATCAGGGACTCGGCCTGGATCAGCCAGCGATCCCGCCTGGCCGGTTCGGACGCCCCATCGTTCTGAGCTCATTCGAAAGCGGGTCGTCGAGCTCGCGCAAGGTCGCCATGTGCAGCGCGTTGATCATTCCCGGCTTGTCCCAGGCCACGCCCTTCCTCTTGTAGGTCGGCGTCGCGCAATACTCGGCGAGGCCCTCGATCAGCCATAAAGGCCAGGCGCTGAGCCGGGGCTGCACGCCGATGTTGGACAGGATCTGGTGCACACCCTCGTGCGCCACGGTCTGCGGCTTTCGCAAGGCCGACACCTTGGGATTCTCCCGGTCCTGGTCCGATTGCTGGTAGAAGAAGATCCGGTTGGTGAAGAACTCGTAATACGCCTGCACCTCCGGCTCGACCTGCTTGTGTGCCCGGAAGTCATGCTCGGTGGCGAAGATCACCGCGACCAGGGGGAACTCGGTTTCGTGGACAGGGATCCCGTGCTTGCGGCAGACGTCGATCAGGCCCCGATACAAGTCCTCGAGCAGCCGGCCACTGTCCTGCGCGAAGGCGAACGTCGACTGGTAGAAGATCAAGTAGTGCGGGCGTCGTGAGCACCTGGTACTCGTCATACTGCACGCTCCTGTAGCCGAGCTTGCAAGGCCTCGCTCGTCATCGGGACGAACGGCTCATCGGCCGGGACGAGCATGTTCGGGTACCCGATCTGGCCGTCCGGCTGGAGGAGCGCTGTCTTGCCTTCGTACTGGCCGTGGAGCCGGGCCACGACGCAAAGGCCCGAATCGCGGTCGCGGATGCGGAATCGCTTGGCCTGCGACGGGGCTGGCTCCGGCGCGGGAGGCTGGACTTCCTCGACCGCCGGCTTTGGGACCTTCGATGACGTGCGGGCCGGAGCGAGTGGAGCCGGGCCAGGCTTGGTGCCGGGGCGTTGAGGCCCTCCCCGAGACTCGCGAATCAGGATGCTTTTCGGGGTTGAACCGGCGGGCGTGCGCGACTTGTCCGGCGGCTGTGTCTGTGACTGGGCACTGGACCGGCTCCCACCCGGCGAAGCCCAGACCGCGGCCAGGAGGAGAATGGTCCCGATCCTCTCCCAGCCCGGAAAGAGCCGGATCCCTCGATATCGGACGGCGCTGGCGCAGCCGTTTGGCGCAATGACCACGGGTTCCATCGCCGGTGGACTCTCGTTGGCCTTGTCTGAAGTTATTCGGTCACAGGATAAAGGTCAGTCTATCAGGCCGGTAGCCGCGGGGAAAGTCGTTGCCTGCCAGAATTCCGACTTTCTCGCCGAACACCGGCCCCCTCACCCGGCCTGCGGCCGACCTCTCCCCGGGGGGCGAGGTGAAGAAGACCGCGTCTTCCCGCACAGAAGGCTAACGAGATCTCGCCCAGGACAGTGAGTCGGATCAAGACGTCATGATGCGGACCCTGAAGCCGAGCGACTGCGACAGCGCGGCCATCTCGCCGAAGATGTCGCCGTAGGCGACCGCGATGTGGTTGCTCATGTAGTGGGCCATGATGGTCTCCATCGAGCAGCCGAGGTCGGCGGCCATGAACGGCCATTGCCGGGTGGTGCCGCGCCACCAGGCTTCGCGGACGTCGTCCGGGAGGGCGACCGACTCGCCGCGGCCGAGGTCCATGACGAGCTGTCCGGTCCGGTCGATCCAGGCGCGAGCCCAGGTGATCGGCCCCGGCAGGCTCACCCCGGCGAAGGTCCCTCCCGGGACGGGGAAGTATCCCGACGGCTGTCGGTAGCTGTGGACGCCCTTCAGGCTGGCGACGTCGTGGTTGAATGCATACGCGCCGCAGCTCCCCGAGTTCAGGAGGACCCAGAGGAACCGGCCATCGTGGCGGGCACCCCAGCGGCACGTCGTGGAACATGACCGCGGCCGGCAAGTCCCTTGGCTTTCAGCACGCGCTTCATCAGCTCCATCGGGATCAGGTTGCCCTGGTCGGCCTCGGTGCTGGTGATCACGACCTCGCCGTTACCTTCCGGCCGCGCGTGGGAGTTGAGCAGCCCTTCGGCGAAGTCGCTGGGCGGCAGCAGCTTCAGGAGTCCGAGCTGGTATTGCCAGCCCAGGCAATCGGCCTGGAATTCCTCCAGCAAATCGAGCACGGCCAGGTAGCCGCGGAGCTGCTCGCGCGTCGAGGCGGGCGTGAAGTCCTCGGCATCCGCCTCCTGCCAGTGGAAGGTGACGCCCCGGTCCTGGACGAAGCGGAACGCCTCCTCAAGGCGATCGTCGGCGACCGAGCGCACCCGATCGATCAGCCACGCCTGGTCGACCTTGTGCTCGCTGAAGCCGATCGGATAGAGCAGGCGCGGACCGAAGTAGCCGTTGATCATGCCCATCGAGGTGTCGCCGAGCATCAGCGCCAGGATGCGGCGGCTTCCGGATCTCGTCGAGGACCTGGCCGGCGATCGCGACCGACTCGGGCGTGGCGGCACCGGCGCCTCGGAGTCTCATCGGTTCCGTAGCGGATCTGGCCGGTCGTGCACCATTCGTCGAGCCGATCCATGAAGTGGGCGTCGGCGGTCCAGTCCGGGGCGTCGGTCCAGACGCGCGAGGCGGCGCGGCCCACGCTCTCCAGGGAGGCCCCGGTGTTCAAGAGAGCGACCAGACCGGGCCAGGTCCCCGAGAAGTTCGACGCCAGCAGCAAGGGGTTGTCCTTGCCCACGACCCCGTCGACGGTGTGTGGAGCGTAAGTCCAGTGGACGAAGACGCCGATCATCGGGTCGTCGATCGGTCCCAGCTTGGCGATCGCCTCGTCCGGTCGGGTCAAGTAGCCCTCAACCACGTAGGGCGATCGACCGAGCTTCCGGAGCGCCGCGACCAACTGGTCGGTTGTCTCGCGCGATTGCGGCAGCGCCCACTCGTTCGGCTTCGCGCGATAATCTCCGGGCCAGAAGATGGCGACTTTTTTCGGCATAGTTGGTTTGTAGTCCGTGGTGTGTAGCGTCGGGCCTTCGTTGCGAAAGTCGGTCCGGAAAGCCTGACCTATTACCCTGGCAAGCAAGAATGGCACATACAAGCCCGAAGCGCCAGCGAGTGGATTCCGGCGGGGACCATCCATTCACTCGCTGGCACATCGGGCTTGTATGATTCACGTTATTGCCGAGGTAATACGAAGTGTATATTGCCCTTTTCCAATCCGCTACGGGATACTCGACCCTCCATTTATCGACGATTCACCGCTTTTCTGCCGTTTTGGCGGTTGGCTTCGTTTTGTGAATTCCGATTCCGGGCCTCACCGGGTCTCGGTTCCTGTCATTGTGGCAGATGGCTTCGTTTTGTTGATTTCTCACTGACCTCGCCTTGGGTTCGTTCGCTCGATTTCGGTCTGTCGTGGTCTTGGGTTCGTTCGCTCGATTTCGGTGTGAGGGGGTCTTGGGTTCGTTCGCTCGATTTTCGAGTGACGTTTTCAGGGCATCCTCCTCCTCACGCTGAAGCATTCTCGACTCAGGCGCACACCATCACTCGCAAGAGTAGTAGAACATATCGCGGCCTCCGGCAACTGGATTTCCAGAATTCTCGTTCTGGCCCATCATGTGTCTGGTCAGGGCGGTTAAACTTGGCAAGAGGCATCTGAAAACGGGCACGTCCCAAACTCCGGTTTCCTCAACTTGACACTTCGGCGCCGAGATTTCGGCGCCGAAGTGTCGCGAAACGAGGGGATCAGAACAATGTGTCTGCCTAAGTGTCAAGCGGCCAAAGGGGGCACTCTGCCATTTTGGCACAATCCTCTGAAAACCGCCCGCGATCCCAATCTTCAAGGCGCGAGGCTGGGCGTTGGGGGCTGTTCCTCTCGAATCGTGTCAGGCATAGAATACCTGGGACTGCTCCCATGAATTGAGGGGTGGGACCATGCTCGAAGCGAAGATCATCAAGACCGGCCGCGGGCCCGAGATCGCCGGCACCCGGATCACGGTCTACGACGTCATCGAATACTACAAGTCGGGATGGCACCGCGACATGATCGCAGCCATTCTCAGCCTCAGCTCGGACCAGGTCGAAGCCGCGATCCGATACATCGAGGACCATCGGGACGAGGTGATGGCGAGCTACGAGAAGAACATGGAGCGCATTCGCAGGGGGAACCCGCCCGAGCTCCAGTCCAAGCTCGACGCCGCACACGAGCGTCTCCAAGCCAGGCTCCGAGATCTCCGCGAAGCTAAGAGCCGGGAGGGACAGGATGCGGGGCATTCTGGCGGACAGAGTCGAAAATGGGGTAGGATCTTGTGAAGGATTTCCACAAGTGGGGGCTGAAACCATGAACGAGGCGAGGATCATCGATGCCGATCGGAATCCGCGGATCGCGGGGACGCGGATCACGGTCTACACGATCCTGGAGTTCGTGCAAGGGGGGTGGCGTCCTGACGACATCGCTTTCTGGTTTGACCTGAGGAGAGATCAGGTCAACGCCGCGGTCCGCTATATCGAGGAGCATCGAGAAGAGGTGACGGCCGATTACGACGAGATCATGGAACGCATCAATCGGGGGAACCCGCCTGAGCTCCAGGCCAAGCTCGACGCCGCGCACGAACGGTTTGTGACCTTGGTTCAGGAACGACGCCGATTGAAAGGGATGGGCAGCCACCATGAGGGGCATTCTGGCGGACAATGACGTGGGAGGGTTCCTCAAGAGCATTCTGTTGATCTGGCGTTCCGACGCATGGCGCGACCTCTGGGATGACCTCGGTTTATCGGTGCAAAGCTTTTCCACGATGGGACTGTCGCGAGAATCTCCGGATGTTCTGATCTGGCGAACCTGCCAGCGAGAGCAACTCGTCCTGATTACCGGGAATCGGAATGATGACGGGCCAGATTCCTTGGAATCCACGATCCGGGTCGAGAATCAGCCGGATAGCCTGCCCGTGATCACCCTCGCGAATCTTGAGCGACTGGCACGGGATCGTCTCTATGCCGAGATGGTTGCCGAGCGGTTGCTCGAAAGGCTGATCGCGATCGATGACTTCCGCGGCACAGGACGAATCTACGTCCCGTGAACCGGGCTTGCCGCTGTCGTCCAGGCCGGCCGACCGGATCCCCGAAGCCGACATCGATTGCCTGCTGGCGTACCCGCTCCAGGCACCGCCCCAGGGTTGGCTGGCGAGCCCTCTGATTCCTTTCCCGATCGCCCCGACAGTAGAATGAGGTGGAACGCTTCTCAAGAGAGGAGGGCTGGAACCATGCTCGAAGCGAAGATCATCGACCGCGGCCGCGGGCCGGAGATCGCCGGGTCGCGGATTACGGTTTACGACGTGCTGGACTATCACAAGGAGGGATGGCCGGCGAAGGAGATTGCCTGGCTGTTTCACTTGAGCACGCCTCAAGTCGAGGCGGCGATCCATTATATTGAGGAGCACAAGGGCGAAGTGATCGAAGCATACGAGCGGATCCTCGCGCGTCATGCTCGGGGAAATCCGCCCGAGCTCCAGGCCAAGCTCGATGCCGGACACGAGCGGTTCCTGGCCATGGTCCGGGAGCGGCAACAGGCGAAAACCCAGGAGAACCGGGATGCGGGGGATTCTCGCGGACATTAATGCGGAAGGGATCGTGACCAATCTACGTCTCCTCTGGCTCTCCAACACCTCGCGCGAGTTATGGACCGCTCTCAACCTTTCCGTCGAGGACTTCGGGACGCTGGGTCTCCCACTCGACGCACCCGATTCGATCATCTGGAGAACCTGCCAGCGCGAGCAACTCGTCCTGATTACCGGGAACCGCAATGATGACGTGCCAGATTCCTTGGAGGCGACGATCCGCAACGAGAACCAGCCGGATAGTCTACCGGTGATCACAATCCCGAATACCAGCCGCGTGTTGCGAGATCGTCTCTATGCCCAGAAAGTGGCCGAACAGATTCTCGACTACCTGATGCGGATCGACGAAGTCCGCGGCGTGGGTCGAATCTACGTGCCGTGAACTGGGCTTGCCGCTGTCGTCCAGGCCGGCCGACCGGATCCCCGAAGCCGACATCGACCGCCTGCTGGCGTACCCGCTCCAGGCACCGCCTCAGGCTGGCTGAGCCCTCTGATTCCTTTCCCGATCGACCCGACAGTAGAATGAGGTGGAACGCTTCTCAAAGAGAGGAGGGCTGGAACCATGCTCGAAGCGAAGATCATCGACCGCGGCCGGGGGCCGGAGATCGCGGGCTCGCGGATCACCGTATTCGACGTGCTGGACTATCTCGAAGAGGGATGGGATTCCGTGCAGATCGCGCTGTTCTTCCGCCTGAGCACACGCCAGGTCAACGCGGCGGTCCGTTATATCGAGGAACACAAGGACGAGGTGATGGCGGAATACCAGAAGATCCTCGATCGATGTGCCCGCGGCAACCCCCCCGAGCTCCAGGCGAAGCTGGACGCCGGACACGAGCGGTTCCTGGCCATGGTTCGGGAACGGCAACAGGCGAAAGCTCAGGAGAACGGAGATGCGGGGGATTCTCGCGGACATTAACGTGGAAGGGATCGTGGCTCACCTCGCTCGCATCTGGCTCTCCGCTACGTGGCGCGAAATCTGGTTCGGTCTCGGGATCTCCATCGAATCCTTCGAAACGCTGGGTTTACGATCCGACTCGCCCGATGCGTTGATCTGGAGAACCTGCCAGGAACAAGCAATCCTCTCGATCACGGGGAATCGAAACGCGGAAGGACCGGATTCGCTGGGGATGGTCATCCGTGATGAGAACCAGCCGGACAGCCTGCCTGTCATCACGCTGGCCGATGCTCAGCGGGTCTTACGCGAACGGCCTTACGCCCAGAGAACGCGCCGAACAGATCCTCGACTACCTGATGCGGATCGATGAGGTCCGCGGCGCGGGGCGGATCTACGTCCCGTGATCGGGACAAGAGAGCCTGCCCGATCCGCCGGACCGAGAGTCTCCCGGCCCTTCTGTCGGGGTGCGAATCTCGCGACAACTGCCGTGAACAGCTCCCACGTCGGCAAGCTCCTTGTGAGCGAGGGATTTGGGCCGGTTCTACCGCGAAATCGAACGGGTGACGTGACTTCATCAACCCGACGTGCCAGCGCGATCGTTCGATCGGGATTCAGGACTTGGCGCCGTTCGATTCAATGAGCTGACGGAACTCCGGGCGGTCGCGCAGGATGTCGAGGTCGGAGTCCTTCTTCGCCTGATCCTGCCACTCGGGCTTGCCGAAGATACCTGTCTCTGCGGCGGCCTTCAGCCATCGTAATGAGCTCGAAATGTGAGACTCGACGAGGTTAGCTCGTTGATCAGACGGGAGGCCCTGATTGTTCCGGAGATTGGTAGCGGAGCGGGAATAGATGCAGGCGAGGTTGTAACAATCTTCGTCGGAGATGTTCGGTGTCGGTTGAACAAGCTGGGCCTGTGCCAAAGCGCGGGCTGCCTCGCCAGCATAGATCAGCTCGATGGCCAGTCGAATTCGATACTCGGCCGGAACGGGCTGGCTGGACAGCTCCACGACTCGGGTCCAGTCGTCGGCCGACTCCGATGTTTTCCCAACCCGGAGAGCGCCAACCCTCGATTACCGTGCAGTTTGAGGCAGACTCGCGGGCTCCGCATCATTCGGCTCGATTCGAAGATATGGCTCAACCTGTTTCAGCCCCGCGTCCGACCGAGCGACGCGCAGTCTTCGAAACGTTTCGAAGGTATACAGCATTCCACCCCAGTTCACATAGATTTGTCCGAGTCGTGATGACGGCAGTTACCCCCTTCGCCGCGATGGTCGGGCGGGATGGACAGCAGCAATCGCTCTGCCTCCTGAAAACGCTTCTCGGCCTGCGAGGAATTCTGACCCCAGAGGATGAGCCCTTCGTTCATGAGGGACTCGGCGAGCCTCAGAGTCACACCAGGCAGTTTTGACAGGATCGATGCGTTTGCGGATCTTGGTGGCTTCTTGGTAGTGGACCATGGCCTCGGAAGCGTTCCTCGATGCCCGGAAGGCGTTTCCGAGGTTGTTGTGAGCACATGGCCAGTCGCTCCTGGTGTGCCATGTCGTCTGGGCGTAGCCTTGGCCACGCAATCGGCCAGCTCCACGGCTTGTCGACCAGATTCGATAGTCTGTTCCCGTTGCTTCAAGTCATGCAAGCAAGATGCGCGAGCTTCAATAGGCAATCGACCTGGAGCGCCATGTACTCGATGTCGTCGGGTCGTTCGGAGCGTAGGCTCTCGACCAGACGGACGGCGCGGCGAACGACTCTCGGCGCTGGCTACGCGCGGCCGAGCGCGTGCTGGAGCATGTATGCCGATCGCAGAGCGCCGGGCGGTGTCGGCGCGGACGAGCGGATCATTCGAGTCGTCTGGAGCGAGGATTCGTTCGTAGAAGGCCAAGGCCGTCTTCCCTGCAGATCGCGGCGAAGTTCGATAAGTCGCGGGGAGCCGGCGAGCCGACGGTCATCGAGCCGGCGAGCATCGCCTGGATGGCTTGAGCGAGCCTCCTGATAGTTGCGGCGGGCCTCGGCGGCCTTGGCCTCCGTGTCGCTTGACCTCGGCGCGGAGCTGAACGTTGTGCCGATAGGTCAAGCCGATGATAGCCGAGACGGCGATCAGCCCAATCGCCGCGGATGACCGTTTGCCAAGGATGACGCTTGGCCCACTTGGAGAAACGCCGGAGCGGCCCGATTCGACGTGCGAGGATCGGCTCGCCCCGCAGGAATCGTCCCAGGTCCTCGGCCAGGTCAAGGGCCGTGGCATACCGCTTGCCGGGTGCTTTCTCCAGGCACTTCAGGCAGATCGTCTCCAGGTCGCGCGGGACGTCGGGCCGGAGCCGGCGCGGGGCCACGACCTCGGTGGAGGTGACCAGCTTGAGGGTCTCCATCGCCGACTCGCCCAGGAACGGCGGCCGGCCCGGTCAACGCCTGGTACAGGATCGCCCCCAGTGCGTAGATGTCGGCGGCCGGGCCGACCTGCTTCGAATGGCCCTCGGCCTGCTCGGGAGCCATGTAGCTCGGCGTGCCCATCGATCTGGCCGGAGAGCGTGCGCCCCGAGTCGGCGTCCAGCAGCTTGGCCAGGCCGAAGTCGCTGACCTTGGGGACTCCGTCGGCGGTCAGGAGGACGTTGCTGGGCTTGAGGTCGCGGTGGACGACCCCGGCCTGGTGGGCGGCGTGCACGGCGCGGGCGAGGGTCTCGACCAGCCGGCGGCCTCGCGCGGGGCCATGGGCTTCTCGGCCAGCCGCTGGGCGAGGCTGCCGCCTTCGGCGAATTCGAGCGAGAGATACGGGCGATTGTCGTGCTCGCCGATGGCATGGATGGCGATGATGTTCGGATGGCGGAGCCGGGCGACGGCGTGGGCCTCGGCCTGGAATCGCTCGAGCTGATCCGGGGTGGCGTGCTGGCCCTCGGCGATCGTCTTGATCGCCACGATGCGGCCGAGCTTCTGGTCGCGGGCCTTGTAGACGATGCCCATACCGCCGCGGCCCAGCAGAGCGATGATCTCATAGCCGGCGATGGTCTCGATCGGCTCGTAGGCATCGTGCTCGACGCGATCCCGTTCGTTCGGAATTCGTGTCGTCGGCGGGATCGCTGCATCGACGCCGAACTGGAGCATGAGCGACTCGGCGAGATCCGGGAACCGCGCGTAGAACTCGTCGGGATCGGGGTTTTCGCCTCGGTCGCGGCGCAGGAGGTATTCCTGGTAGATCAGGTCCAGGATCGCCTCCGTGTCGTCGCGGAGGGCGGGATCTCGCGCGAGATAATCCTCGACGGGGGTTCGCTCGCCGCGACTCCAGCTCGATTTCTGGTCGTCGAGGGCTTGATCCAGGAGGCGCTGGACCTCCGGGTCTCGGCCGGCCGCTGCCGTCGCGATCATGGTCCTTCTCCTCGGGAATGGCTCAGGCTCCGGTGTGATCCTCCGTGCTCATCTTCTCCCTGACTCGAGCGACGGCTCTCGATCAGTCGCACCCGCGCCGCATCGCCGGAGCACCCGAGTTTCTGGCCGATGGCCGCCCACGGCGTATCGTCCAGCCAGAGCGTGAGGAGCTCCAGTTCCTCTTCCGAGAACTGTTCCTGGATCGCTTCGATCAGGTCTTGCTCGGCGACTTCCTGGTCCGGGCGCGGGCCGGAGTCCATCCATCCTCCCTGCTCGAAATCGTCGATCAACTCGCGAAGTCTCACGCTGGATCGGCGGGCCTTCGTCGCCACGTTGAAGCGAATCATCACCTGGAGGAGCCTTTCCAGGTCGCCGGGTTGATCGAGCTGATAGCGGTTCTCTCTCAATCCCACGAAACAGGCTTCTGAAGACCGACTGGCACACGTCCGACGAGCCGAACATCGTGGCGAAGCCGATCGTAATCCCCGCGTTGCCGCATCCGGATGCGGACGATCCGCTGGATGAACGGCTCGAAGCGGCGCACCAACTCCGCCGAGGCGGCTTCGTCGCCGGATCGGGCTCGCCGGATGAGGTCGAGGAAGTCGGTCGGTGGGGGCATGGGTCGCTCGACTCGGTGAAATCTTTGGTTCTTCTTGTTCGTTTCGGGCATTTCAGCGCGGTAGTCAATACGTGGGCCTTCTTCGACAAAAGCAAGACGGAGGCCACGATCGACTGCATGGATGGACGCGAAGCCGAGCCGAGCCTGGCTCACGCGCAGACTCGTAGTCGGACAGGTATCCGAAGCCAATCATTGACGGGGTTTACGCCGACGGATCGGCAGCAACGCCAGATTCTTCCTGGAATGGCATTTTACCATCATCGGGGGCCTGCACCATGTCCTGGATCCGTTCTTTTCGGTCTCGACGCGGGAAGCATGTTCTCGAGCCGTCTCAATCGCCGTCGGTCCCGTGATGGAGATCCTGGAGCCCCGCCAGCTCCTGGCGGTCGATACCTGGATCAATCCCAACAGGCGGCTCCTGGGACGTGGCCAGCAACTGGAGCAACGGAGTCCCCGGGTCAGAGCGACGACGTGGTCATCAACGTGTCGGGGCCAGCCCGACCGTGACGATCAGCTCGAACGTCGAGTCGGTCCATAGCATCACGGCCTCCGATCCGCTGGTCATCTCCGGCGGCGGACTGACGGTCGCGGCCAACTCGACGATCAGCGGCGGGTTGACGATGACGGGCGGGTCGCTGACGGCCAACGGGTCGGAGATCTCGCTCACGGTCACGGGGACGACGACGGTCTCTGGCGGAAACCTCTACGCTGAGAACGGGGCAAGCCTGAGTCTCAACCAGTTGACCAGCTACACCGGCAATGGCTCCCACGACCACGCTGGAGGCGACCGGCACGGGCAGCACACTGACACTGGCCAACCTGGCGAGCGTGACGCGAAGGAGGCAACAACTACCTGGCCCAGACACAATTCGAGGCCCTGGCCGGCGGCACGGTGACCTTGTCGGCGCTGCACACCATCAACACCGGCACGGTGGTCCTGGAAAGCGACGGCACCGGCAGCGTCCTGAACGTGGCGGCGCTGACCGGCTTCGCGGAGGCCAACGGCTGGACCTACTCGACATTGCAAGCCTCCAACGGCGGCACGGTCGACGACGGCAGCTGGCGAGCCTGTCCAACGTGAACCTGAACGTCGACGGGACGCCACGATCGCGACGCCCACTCGGTCGTATGGCTGGACGATCACGATCAACGGTGGACGCTGACTTCACAGGGCTGACGTCGGTAGAGCAACATCACGATCAACGGGGGATCGCCCGACTTCTCCGGGCTGACGTCGTTCAACGGCGGCAACATCACGGTCAGCGGCGGGGCGTCGCTGAGCCTCCCGGGTGTGACCAGCTACACCGGCAACGGCGCCACGACCACGCTGGAGGCGACCGGCACGGGCAGCACACTGACCCTGGCAAACCTGGCGAGCGTGACGCAAGGAGCCAACAACTACCTGGCCCAGACACAATTCGAGGCCCTGGCCGGCGGCACGGTGACCTTGTCGGCGCTGACGACCATCAACACCGGCACGGTGATCCTGGAAAGCGACGGCACCGGCAGCGTCCTGAACGTGGCGGCGCTGACCAGCTTCGCGGAGGCCAACGGCTGGACCTTACTCGACACTGCAAGCCTCCAACGGCGGCACGGTCGACGACGGCAGCCTGGCGAGCCTGTCCAACGTGAACCTGAACGTCGTCGGGACACGACTCGACCGCCAGCTCGGGTCGACGAGCGGTGCCATACGATAAACGGGGCTCGACCGTCACCGGCACGTCGTGGAACGCAATCACGATCAACGGGGGATCGCCCGACTTCTCCGGGCTGACGTCGTTCAACAGCGGCAACATCACGGTCAGCGGCGGGGCGGCACTGAGCCTGCCGGGTGTGACCAGCTACACCGGCAATGACTGCCACGACCACGCTGGAGGCGACCGGCACGGGCAGCACACTGACCCTGGCCAACCTGGCGAGCGTGACCGAAGGAGCCAACAGCTACCTGGCCCAGACACAATTCGAGGCCCTGGCCGGCGGCACGGTGACGTTGTCGGCGCTGCAGACCATCAATACCGGCACGGTGGTCCTGGAAAGCGACGGCACCGGCAGCGTCTTGAACGTGGCGGCGCTGACCAGCTTTGCGGAGGCCAACGGCTGGACCTACTCGACACTGCAAGCCTCCAACGGCGGCACGGTCAACGACAGCAGCCTGGCGAGCCTGTCCAACGTGAACCTGACCATCGCCGCGGCCGCCACGATCAACCTCGGCGGCCTGACGTCGCCTGTCGCAACGATAGACCTGACCGTCACCGGCACGGGGGAGCACCTCACGCTTTGCTGGTCTGACGTCGTTCAACAGCGGCAACATCACGGTCAGCGGCGGGGCGACCTGAGCCTCCCGGGCGTGACCAGCTACACCGGCAACGGCTGCCACGACCACGCTGGAGGCGACCGGCACCGGCAGCACGCTGACCCTGGCCAACCTGGCGAGCGTGACCAAGGAGCCAACAGCTACCTGGCCCAGACACAATTCGAGGCCCTGGCCGGCGGCACGGTGACCTTGTCGGCGCTGCAGACCATCAACACCGGCACGGTGATCCTGGAAAGCGACGGCACCGGCAGCGTTTTGAACGTGGCGGCGCTGACCAGCTTCACGGAGGCCAACGGCTGGACCTTACTCGACATTGCAAGCCTCCAACGGCGGCACGGTCGACGACGGCAGCTGGCCAGCCTGTCCAACGTGAACTGCTGACCATCGACGTCCGTCGGGCCACGATGCAACGTCACGTCAGGTCTGCCGAGCTCCGTCACGTCGTTGAACGCAGAACATCACGATCAACGGGGGATCGCCCAACTTCTCCGGGCTGACGTCGTTCAACGGCGGCAACATCACGGTCAGCGGCGGGGCGACGCTGAGCCTCCGGGGTGACCAGCTACACCGGCAAGGCTGCCACGACCACGCTGGAGGCGACCGGCACCGGCAGCACACTGACACTGGCCAACCTGGCGAGCGTGACGCGAAGGCGCCAACAGCTACCTGGCCCAGACACAATTCGAGGCCCTGGCCGGCGGCACGGTGACCTTGTCGGCGCTGCAGACCATCAACACCGGCACGGTGGTCCTGGAAAGCGACGGCACCGGCAGCGTCCTGAACGTGGCGGCGCTGACCAGCTTCGCGGAGGCCAACGGCTGGACCTACTCGACACTGCAAGCCTCCAACGGCGGCACGGTCGACGACAGCAGCCTGGCCAGCTTGTCCAACGTGAACCTGACCGTCGCACGGTGACCGCCGCGGTCTCGACGGCCCAGCTCGCGTCGTATGACGGTGGAACGATCACGATCAACGGGGGATCGCCCAACTTCTCCGGGCTGACGTCGTTCAACAGCGGCAACATCACGGTCAGCGGCGGGGCGACGCTGAGCCTGCCGGGTGTGACCAGCTACACCGGCAATGGCCGCCACGACCACGCTGGAGGCGACCGGCGCGGCAGCACACTGACACTGGCAAACCTGGCGAGCGTGACCGAAGGCTCCAGCAGCTACCCGGCCCAGACACAATTCGAGGCCCTGGCCGGCGGCACGGTGACCTTGTCGGCGCTGCAGACCATCAACACCGGCACGGTGGTCCTGGAAAGCGACGGCACCGGCAGCGTCCTCAACGTGGCGGCGCTGACCAGCTTCGCGGAGGCCAACGGCTGGACCTACTCGACACTGCAAGCCTCCAACGGCGGCACGGTCGACGACAGCAGCTGGCCAGCTTGTCCAACGTGAACCTGACCGTCGCCGGACCGCCACGATCCAACCGCCCAGCTCAGGACGTAGCGGTGCAACGATCACGATCTGACCGATCACCGGCACGGGGAGCAACTTCACGCTCGGCGGTCTGACGTCGTTCAACAGCGGCAACATCACGGTCAGCGGCGGGGCGACGCTGAGCCTCCCGGGTGTGACCAGCTACACCGGCAATGCCGCCACGACCACGCTGGAGGCGACCGGCGCGGGCAGCGCACTGACACTGGCAAACCTGGCGAGCGTGACCGAAGGCGCTAACAACTACCCGGCCCAGACCCAATTCGAGGCCCTGGCCGGCGGCACGGTGACCTTGTCGGCGCTGAAGACCATCAATACCGGCACGGTGGTCCTGGAAAGCGACGGCACCGGCAGCGTCTTGAACGTGGCGGCGCTGACCAGCTTTGCGGAGGCCAACGGCTGGACGGACTCTACACTGCAAGCCTCCAACGGCGGCACTGTTGTCGATCCGGGCCTTTCCCAACTCAACGGCGTGAACCTCATCGGCAGCTCGACCGGCACGTTCACCATCTCGCCCAGTCTAGGTCTCACGATCAGCGGTGGAACGAGCACCGTCCAAACCGGAACGCTGGTCGATGAAGGCAACCTGAGCGTTCAAGCCGGTGCCACGCTCAACATCGAGGGCGCGTTGTCCGTCAACGGCTCCGGCATTTTGACCACCGCGCCGGGAAGCACGATCGAGATCAGCGGCGACCTGCTGGGCACCACCCAGAACGCCGACGACTTCAATCCCCAGGGGACGGTCGAGCTCGACAGCGGCACCGGCACGAGCAATCCGCCGCAGGAACTCGAAGCCATGTCGGCCGATCTCGGGGCCGTCCAGGCGGGTTTCGTCAACAATTTCGCCTACGGGACGATCAGCCTGACCAGCGACACGTCGGTCGAGCTGGTGGACCTGTCGCACAACACCACCAGCACGAGCCCCGAGGCCGTCTATGCCAACGAGCTGATCGTGCCGAGCGGCGCCACCCTCAATCTCAACAACCTGCACCTCTACGTCCGCGGCGACCAGATCAGCGGCACGATCGTGGGAGGAACGGTCACCGTCGTCCCGGCGGGCGGCTCGATCGCTCTGAATACGCCAACGCCCGGGACGCTGACACCCGCCGGGCGCGATCCGAAGATTGGACGTTCTACGGCACGGCGGGGGAATCGATCACGGTCCAGCTCAACCCCGGCGGCGGCGGCATCGAACCCGGCGATCTCGCCACTCTTGAACTGGGGCCAGGTCGCGCTGCTCGAACGCGAGCGGCGACGTCCTCGCGACGGCGAGCAGCACGAGCTCCGGAGCCATCGCGTCGATCAGCGGCTTTGCACTGCCGGCCAGCGGCACCTATACGATCCAGGTTCAGGCACCCCAGGCCGAGAGCTCCAGCACCGGCAACTATGTCCTCGCGGTCTACAACGTCACGCCCAGCGTCAACTCGTTGACCGTCAACCAGTCGTACACCGGCACGATCGGCGAGCGCCTACGGCGTCGACCAGTATGACTTCATCGGCACCGCCGGCGAGCAGGTCGAGCTGAACGTGATCAACTCGTCCGGCGGCGTCGAGTTCGATCTGAGCGGGCCCGGGCGGCTATACGGCCTTCACCGATCTCTCGTCCGACTCGGGCCTGATCACGCTGCCTTCCACGGGAAGCTACGTCCTGACGGCTCATGGCAACGGCGGCCTCGGGCGGCTCCTACGCGTTCGAGCTGGAGCAGACCTCGGTCACCAACCTGACGCTGGGCACGCCTTACAGCGGCACGCTGGCCGGCAGCGGCCAGGCCCAGCTCTTCGCGGTGAGCGTGCCGGCCACGCAGGCGCTGCTGGTCACGCTGAAGGACAGCACCTCGACCGACGTCAATCAGATCTACGCCAAGCTCGGCTCGCCGCCGACGCCCGGCGATTACGACTACGAGTTCGCCGACGGCGTCGCGGCCAGCCAGCAGTTGCTCGTCCCCTCGGCGGCGCCGGGGACTGGTACATCCTGGTCGATTCCGTGTCGGTGCCCGCGGCCAGCGCGTTTACCCTCTCGGCCACGGGCACGCCGATCACCCTGACCACCGTGGCCCCCGCTCAAGCGGCGACGGGCAGCACGGCCACGTTGACCCTGACCGGTTCGGGATTCAACAACACGACCACGGTCGAGCTGGTGCCGATGGCCGGCACGGCCTACAAGGCCAGCAGCGTGACGCTCGACACGTTCACGCAACTGACGGCGACGTTCGACCTGACCGGCGTGCCGCAGGGCGTCTATTCGGTGGTGGTCAACAACCCGGGGGGACAGAGCTCCGAGTTGGCGGCCGGCTTCAACGTCACGGCAGCCGGCGAGGCTCATTTCGTCTCGCACCTGATTCTCCCCAGCGAGATGGGCCGGCACATCTCCTCGACGATCTATGTCGAGTATTCCAACACGGGGACCGTGGCCATGCCGGCCCCGCTGCTGGTGCTCTACGCGCCACCCGAGGTGGTCGACGGCCAAACGATCATCAACCTGCCGCTGTTGACGCTCAACCCGGCGCTGGTGGTCTCGGGCTACTGGACCTCCGCCCTTCCGGCCGGCTACTCGAACTCCGTCGAGATCCTGGCGACCGGCAAGGAAGTGCCGGGCATGCTCGAGCCGGGCGAGTCGATCACCGTGCCGGTTTACTACGCCGGCATGCAGCAACCCTGGAGCTTCGCGGAAACCAGCTTCCAGTTCGCCCTCGACTACTATACCCAGCACGACACGACCTCGTTGGATTGGAGCAGCCTGCAAGCGAGCCTCCAGCCGCCGGGGATCTCCACCACGGCCTGGAACGCCATCTCGAGTAGCCTCGCAACCCAGGTCGGAGACACCTGGGGCGGTTACGTGACGATGCTCGATAACGAGGTCTCGTACCTGGGCCAGTTGGGCGAGGACGTGACCGACGTCAGCGAGCTCTGGGCGTTCGCCGTGATGCAGGCCGACGGCCTGACGCCCACGCCGGTGCTGGCCGGCGCCACCGACATCGACGTGGCGGTCCCGGGGCAGTTGTCCCTGGATTTCAGCCGGGTCTATCAGGAGCCGCTCAGCGCACGCGATGCGATCGGACCGCTCGGTTACGGCTGGACCGACGACTGGCAGTATTCGCTGAGCGTGGCGTCCGACGGCACCGTCACCGTGACCATGCCCGGGGGCGAACAGCGGATCTTCCAGCCCGACAGCCGCGGCAGCGATTACTTCGATCAGCCGGGCGACTACGGCATCCTCACCGAAGGCGCCGGCGGCACGTTCACCCTGCAAGAGACCGATGGCGAGATCGAAGCCTTCAACGCCAACGGCACGCTCAATTACATCCAGGACACGGACGGCAACCGGATCACGGCCGGCTACACGAGCGGGCAGCTCACCAGCCTCACCGACTCGTCCGGCGCCTCCTTGACGATCGCCTACAACACGGCGGGCCTGATCGCGTCGGTCACCAGCTCGGACGGACGCACGGTCGAGTACGCGTACGATTCCGGCGAGCACCTGACCTCCGTGACGGGCTACGACGGCGAGGCGACCCAGTACACCTACATCGCCGGCTCGAACCCGGCGACGGTCAATGCGTTGACGTCCATCGAGAATCCCGGCGGGACCGATCAATTCTTCACGTACAACGCGGCCGGTCAACTCGCGGGCACCTCGTTGAACGGCGGCGCTGATGCCGTGACGTACTCGTACAACTCCGGCGAGGTGACCCTCACCGACGCGGCCGGTGATGCCAGCCAATACTTCTTCGATGAGAACGGCTTGCTGGTGAAGACCGTCGACCCGCTCGGCAATGCGACCTTCGCCACGTATGACAGCAATTTCAACTTGACCAGCATCACGGGACCCACGGGCTTGACGACGTCATACACCTACGATGCCAATGGCAACTTGACCAGCAGCACCGACCCGCTCGGCCAGACGACATCCTACACCTACACCGGGACGGACAACCTCTTATCCAGCGTCACCGATGCCCAGGGCGACACGACCCAGTACAGCTACGACGCCAACGGCGACCTCACTTCGACCCAGTACCCGGACGATTCGGTCGAGACGGCGACCTACGATGCGCTGGGCGATCCGCTCTCGCTCACCGATCCCGACGGCCAGGTCACCAGCTACACCTACAACGCGGCCGGACAGGTCGCCAGCGTGACGCTGGCCGGCGGGTCGGCCATGACATACACCTATGACAATCAGGGCAACCTGATCGCGGCGACCGACTCATCGGGCACCACCACGCTCACCTACAACACGGCGGACAGCTCACCAGCGTCGTCCTATCCCGACGGGCTGTCACTCCAATACACATACAACGCTGGCGGCGAGCGCACCCAGATGGTCGAGATGTCGGGGTCCACGGTCACCGAGACCGTCAACTACGCGTACAACACGCTCGGCCAGTTGACCGAGCTGACCGACGGCACCGGTGCTCCGATCATCTCCTACACCTACAACAACATCGGCGAGCTGACCCGGGAGGACAAGGGGGACGGCACCTACACGACCTACACCTACGATGCCGACGGCAATGTCCTGGACCTGGTGAACTACGCGGCCAACGGCTCGGTCGACAGCAGCTTCGTCTACACCTACAACGCGCTCGGCGAAGAGACCAGCATGGCGACGGTCGACGGCACCTGGACCTACAGCTACGACAACGACGGCGAGCTCATCAACGCCGCGTTCGCCTCGACGAATTCCAGCATCCCGAGCCAGGACCTGACCTACGTCTACAACGCGGCCGGCGATCGGACGCAGACGATCATCAACGGGGTCACCAGCACCTACACGAGCAACAGCGTCAACGAATACACCACGGTCACCTCGCCCGACGGAACCACGACCTACACGTACAACGCCAACGGCGACCTGGTCTCGATGACCGACGCCTCCGGGACCACGAACTTACACCTATAACTCGCTCAATCAGCTCGTCAGCGTGAC
Organism: uncultured Isosphaeraceae bacterium; assembly: GCA_963842405.1. Taxonomy (GTDB): domain Bacteria; phylum Planctomycetota; class Planctomycetia; order Isosphaerales; family Isosphaeraceae; genus CAVZRC01. The sequence continues at coordinate 109,587 of CAWJGW010000001.1, forward strand.
CTCGCCGACCGGGAGCTGGGTCTACCAGTACGATGCCCTGGGAAACCTGGTCGCGACGATCCACGAACGGCCAGACGACCGAAAACCTGGTCGATCCGACCGGGCTGGGAAACCTGGTCGGGCAGTACACCAGCTCCGGCAGCCTGATCGCCGGCTACACGTACGGCCTCGGCCTGGTCAGCCAGGTCACGCCCGGTGGGACGAACTATTACCAGTTCGATGCCCTGGGGTCGACGGTCGGCTTGACCAATGCGACCAGCGGATTGGTCGCGAGCTATAGCTATCTTCCCTTCGGTGGGTTGCTCGCGAGCACGGGGAGCGTCGCCAACCCGTTCACATTCGTCGGCGAGTATGGCGTGACGAGCGACGGAAGCGGGCTCTACAACATGAGGACGCGGAGCTACGACCCGACGCACGGGGCAGTTCGTGTCGAACGATCCGACCGGGCTCGCGGGCGGCGACAAGTCGAATCTGCGAAGCGGTACGCCGGGTCAACAATCCACCGATCGACTGTCGTTGATTCCGGAGACGGTGCTTCGCCAATCGATCGAGCAGACTCGAGTACAACGGGGATCGTCCGGTTAGTCCTCCGCAGTGACGCATCCGGCACCTCGACAATTCACGCACTGCATCAACGAAGGACGTCTGTCGGAAATCGAATACTGGTGATGCTACCAACGGTCCCTGCGCAAGTACAACAGTGCGGTCGACTCGCATGGCATGGGACGAAAAGCGGCTGATTGAGCCTACCTCCAAGTGGCACCCGATACTCGCGCGTCACGCAAGCCCACGCCCCCCGTCGGTGGTCGTGTGCAAACCGCTGTCGCACTCCGACACAGGCTACGGCTTCTTCAGTGGCTCTCTCGGCAGCACCTCGCGGCTGTGGCACTGAGCGCGCCGGAGGCATCGTCAATGCGCATCGACCCCAACTCCATGATCGGCCCCACGGGCTATGGTCCCGGGATTTTTGTCTCCGGCTCGGCCCTGACGCTCTTCCCCTACCAGATCGACTTCGAGAACTCGCCCACGGCCACCGCTCCGGCCCAGCAGGTCGTGATCACCGACACGCTCGACCCGAACCTCGACCTGAACACCTTCCAGTTGACCGAGATCGCCTTCGGCGACACGGTCTTGTCGATCCCGCCCGGCAGCCAGGATTACCAGACCACGGTCCCGATGACCTACAACGGCGTGACGTTCGACGTCGTCATCAACGCCAGCCTCGACTATGCGACGCGCACGTTGACCGTCACGTTCCAGTCGATCGATCCCAACACCCAGCTCCCGCCCAGCGTGCTGACCGGCTTCTTGCCGCCCGAGGATGGCACGGGCCGCGGCGAGGGCTACGTCGGCTTCATGATCTCGCCCAATGCCGGGCTTGCCCACCGGCACCCAGATCCGCAACGTGGCCAACATCGTCTTCGACGGCAATCCGCCGATCGCCACCGACCAGGTCAACGACGAGGACCCGAGCCAGGGCATCGATCCGACCAAAGAGGCCCTGATCACGATCGACAACACCACGCCCACCAGCAGCGTGAATCCGCTGCCGGCCACGGAAAGCTCGACGAGCTTCACCGTGAGCTGGGCCGGGAGCGATGGCGACGGCTCCGGCATCGCGTATTACAACGTCTATGTCTCCGACGACGGCGGGACGTATAATAACTTCATGATGGACACCACGGCGACCTCGGCGACCTTCACCGGCCAGGCCGGCCACACCTACAGCTTCATCAGCATCGCGACCAGCAATGTGGGCATCAGCCAGCCGGCGCCGAGCACCGCCCAGGCGACGACCACGGTGATCAACACACCGACTCCGACGCCCACGCCAACACCCACACCGACCCCGACACCAACGCCAACCCCGACTCCGACGCCCACACCGACCCCCACGCCGACGCCCACTCCCACTCCGACACCCACTCCAACGCCCACGCCGACACCGACACCAACGCCAACACGCCGACACCGCCTCCCCTGGTGACCGTGACCAGCGTTCGCGACGTTACCAACAAGAAGCACCAGGTGACGGAAGTCATCGTGACCTTCAGCGGCGCCGTCAACGCCGCCGAGGCGGATAACCTGGCCACCTATCGCCTGGCCACTGCCGGCAAGAAGGGATCGTTCACCGCCAAGAATGCCCAGGTGATCAAGCTGAAGTCGGCGGTATACGACGCAGCGGACGACACGGTCACGCTGATCCCGAAGAAGGCATTCGCCCTGACGAAGCCGGTCCAGCTTCGGATCGACGGGTTGCCTCCCTCGGGCCTTCAGGACAGCTCCGGACGATTCATCGACGGCGACGACAACGGCACGTCCGGCAGCAACGCCATCGCGATCCTCTCCCGCGCCGGGGCGACGATCGATTCCTTGGTTTCGGCGACCACCGGTTCGCAAGCGGTCGGAATCCAGGCCGTGATCGACGCCCTGTTCGAGCGAGACGAGATGGTCGGCGTGACGCGAGACCACCGCGCCCGAGGCGAGGTACGTTTCATAAGGCCGTGAATCGCGTCGCGGTTGAAAATGGTGGTGGGTTGCACTTGGCCTGTAAGAGAAAAGGGGCCGGGACCCATTGTTGATCCTTTTCCCTTCCCGGGAAAACGTTACCGGTTTTTCTTTCACGGATTTCGGCGATAAGCTGAATCGATCCCTGGCTTGAATTCGAGACGACCTGAAACGTGGTCGGCGAAGCGGCGTCCCCCTCTCATTCTGGTTGACGACACGCACCCAGGAGGAAGACCCATGACTTTCCCGACGACCATGGCCTTTTGGACGATATTCTGGCGACGCCGGTGGTGTCGCCGCGCCCGATTGAACGTGGAAGTGCTGGAGAGCCGTCGGCTGCTCGAGCGGCGGAGTACCGGCCGGGATGGACCTGGGGCAGGCGAACTGGTTCTATCAGAACGTATTCTTGCCGCCGGGCAATGTCGCCCCCGAGTGGAACGGCAACGTCGCCTCGGGCGACGCGGGGACGCTCGGGGCGGATTACCTTGCCGCGATCGTCGCGCGGATCAACGCCTACCGGTGGATGGCGGGACTCCCCGGCGGCGTGACTCTGGACCCGACAGAGAACGCCGAAGACCAGCAGGACGCGCTCATGACGGCCGCGAACGATCAGCTCAGTCATGATCCGCCCTCAAGCTGGATCGACTATACGGCCGCGGGGGCCGACGCGGCCGCGGATTCCGACCTTGCTCTGGGAGCCTCAGGCACCAGTGCGATCGACCTCTATATGACGGACCCCGGCGACAACAACACGATTGTGGGCCACCGCCGCTGGGTCTTGTACCCGCCGACCCAAACGATGGGCGTCGGCGACATTCCGGGGGAGTCCGATGCATCGTACGTGATCCAGCCGCAAACGACGCCCGTACCCGCCGTGACCACCGTCGCCTGGCCCCCCGCGGGCTTTGTCCCGGCGCCGTTGATTCCAGATCGCTGGTCGCTTCAGGCCCCATATGGCACTGACTTCTCCAATGCAACGGTCGACCGTCACGGAGAACGGCGTTTCGCAGCAAGTCGAGATCCTCAGTAATAGCGGGCTGGATTACGGCGGCCAGGCCATCGTCTGGGACATGCCCGACGCCCCAGCTCCACAACCCGGCCAGCAGGTCGTCTACGCGGTCCAGGTCGACAACGTCGTGATCAACGGCCAGTCGCAGTCGTTCTCTTATACGACCACGTCGTTTGATCCCACAACAACGACGGAATTGACGCCTGTTCCCGCCGAGGTCGGGTTCCTTCAGGCGAGTGCGCAGACTGGATGCAACGGACGGCTCGATCACCATCGACGTCGCTCGCGGCATGAACGCCGACCAGCAGGTCTCGGTCGACTATTCCACGGTCGACGGCACCGCCCTGGCGGGGACCAACTATGTCTCCACCAGCGGTGTGCTCACTTTCGGGCCCGGACAGTTCTACAGCCAGATCGTCGTTCCGATCCTGCCGGGTGACGCGGAGCACCCGGGTGGAACGTTCTCGGTTACCCTTTCCACGCCGACGGAAGCGAGCGTCGGTCCGATTAGTTCGTTCGAGGTCACGATCGAGGTTCCTCCGCCCACACAGCCCGCCCCGCCCGCGCTCCTGCCCGCCGACGACAGCGGGACGCAGGGCGACGGCATTACCGACGACGCCAGTCCCAGCCTCACCGGCACGACCCAGGCCAACGCAATGGTCCAGCTCCTCAATAGCTCGGACACGGTCGTCGCCACGACCACTGCCGACGCCAGCGGCGACTACGACTTCGCAGTCCCCGGTACTCCGCTCAGTCCCGGCACCTACGTGTTTTCCGTCGTGGCGAGCAACGTGAACGGCTCCAGCCCGGACAGCAACCCGTTCTCGCTGACCATCGTTGCCGCACCGACCACCCCCATCGCTCCCGCACTCCTGCCCACCGATGATAGCGGGACCCAGGGTGATGGGATCACCGACGTCACCAGCCCTCACCTAACCGGGACCACGAGCACCAATGGAACTGTCCAATTGCTCGACAGCGAGGGCGACGTGCTGACGACAGTCACGGCCGGCTCCAGCGGTTCCTATACGGTCCCGATTCCGGCGCCGCTCGCCCTTGGCAGCTACCAGTATCGCGTCGATGTCATCGACCAGTATGGCGACGTGAGCAGCCAAAGCGGGACCTATTCGCTGACGATCATGGCCCCGCCTACGACTCCGGCCATCCCGACTCTCCTGCCGTCCAAGAGCAACGGCAGCCCAGGCGGCGAGACGACGACCTCAGCCAGCCCTTCCCTGGTCGGGACGACGATTCCCGCGCAGACAGTGCATCTCCTCAACTCGAGCGGTATCGTCATCAGCACTGCTCAGGCTGATAGCGAGGGGAATTACCAGATCCAGGTGTCGGGCTCGCTCGCCGTCGGCTCCTATTCCTACCAGGTGAACGTGATCGATCAGCATGGTGACGTCAGCAGTCCGAGCCCGCGCGCAGACGATCACAGTGGTCAATACGCCGACACCAACACCAACGCCGACACCAACACCAACACCAACACCAACTCCCACGCCGACACCGACTCCCACGCCGACACCAACGCCGACTCCCACACCAACGCCAACGCCGACTCCCACACCAACGCCGACGCCGACACCGACTCCCACGCCGACACCAACGCCGACTCCCACACCAACACCAACCCGACACCAACTCCGACACCAACTCCGACACCCACTTCGACACCAACCCCGACGCCTCCTTCCACGATCATTAGCGAGCAACCCCTGTTCAGCCGGAAGTTGAACAAGCGTGGAAAGCCGGTGGGCAAGCCGGTGCTGACCGGCTTCGAACTCGAGTTCAGCTCGGCGATGAACGCGGCCACGGCGGGGAATGCGAGCAACTACCAGTTGGGTTGGACCTCCACCAGGAAGGTCAAGAGGAAGGTCGTGACGATCCTCCATCCCGTCGCGTTCCGCGTGCAGTACAGCGATTCGAACGATTCGGTGAGCCTGCTCCTGAGCAGCAATCAGGCATTCACGAACGGCGGCCAGATCACGGTCATCGCGGTGCCCCCGAATGGAGTCAGCAGCGCCGCGGGCGTCTTGCTGGATGGGAACGACGAAGGCGTCGCGGGCGACAACGGTGATTTCACGATCCTGCCCAAGGCGCGGGGGATTACGCGGGGATAGTGGCGCAGTGACAAGTAAGGACAATGCATTCCTTCGCTTGCCACTTGCCACTACGACCGAGTTCGGTCATTGCGTTGGTCGTCGGCTCAAGCGATCTCTTCGGCACCGGGTTCCTCACCAGCTTCGGCGGAGGGAGGGTGTGTGGACGGCGGGCCGTTGGAAGGGCGGGCGCCGGGGCCGCCGGGTCGGGGAGCCGGAGTTGTCGAGGGCGGGGGTAAGGCGACGGCGACCTTGGCCAGAAGCTCGCCGATCACCGTCGGCGGCAGGCTGCCGACTACCTCTTGTATGTCGCCGACCCGAATCTCCGCCTGCCAGCTTGCGACCGCCGCACACCGGCGCCTCAAACCCCAAACGCGCCTTCCCTTGGCGATCCCAGGGGAGCAACACGTGGTCGTCGGGCAGGGGGACTGGGAGTCGGGTCGTGATGGCCACCACGCGCCACGGGCCTCTCGGCGGTGATCTCCGCCGTGGGCGTGACAACGACAACCGGACGAACCTTGCGGTAGCCATTGGCGTCTTCCAGGTCAGCCCAGACGACACTGCCGAGTTGCGGCAGGCGGATCGGGCTCACGACGTCGGCTCCGCCTCCGGCTCGAAGGGGTTGTCGTCGTCGTCAAACCACGATTGGGGCGGTCGGAGCGTTTTCGGTGCCCGGTCCCAATCGATCTGTGCCGCCAAGCTTTCGACTTCCTGCTGTGCCAGGATCTCCCGGACCCGCTCCAGGTGTTCGAGGGGAACGACTGCCGCCAGGTCCTCGCCGTTCCGGCGCACGATCACCGGCCGGCCCGCCGCGACGACCTGGCTGAGCACATTGGCATACTCCTCGGCCGCCTGCGGTTCGTCAACCCGGCCCGGTTCTTCCAGCAAGGATGGCATGGTCATGATTCGCTTCCTCCATCACCCGAAACGGCGCACTCTCACACACGGCCGCGGCCTAGACTTCGACGTCGTCGCCGACGTACTGGACGAGGCACAAACCGGAGTCCTCTCCCGCCTCATCGAGGAGTCGATAGATCGATTCGTCGTCCTGGGCGTGAGCGATAATCCGGGTTCCATCGGGACTCCAGGCAATCAGTTCGCCCCGGTACTGAGCCAGAGCGGCCGGGTCGAATCGTGCACAATTGAGAGCGGACTCGCACTTCAAGTCCATTTCGGGACCCCATTCCGCTTCTTCCTCGGCAGTCATCAATCGGGGTTGAGGTCGCTCGTTGCGACAGGGTTCCATCTCCTGCGATGTGCCCGGTGCTGGATTGACCATCAAGGGTTTCGAGCCGCCAAGAACGGTTGGCTCGACGTTTCCAGGACCGAGCTGTTCACTCGTCTGAGTCCTTGTCATCGCGGCTTACCTCCAGGAGACAACCCCGACACGACAGATCCTCAACAGGTCAATTCTACTCGGAACGGCGCGTTTGTACCAGGACGGATCAAGCTTTGAAGAAGCTTTTGAGAGGACTCCGGACGACCTGCTCGACGGTTTCCACGTCGGTACGTCTGGGTCTGGTTCGAGCTGAGCCGGTCCGACGGAGAGGCTGGCGGGCTATGATCGTTCTTCGCCGACGGTCTCCGGTACACCATCCTTGGAGAGGCCAAGTGGGCGAGAATGTCGTCCAGAGTCAGGGGCGGATCGCCGAGTACGGCGCGATGAGGTGGGCACACCGCGGAGTGCAGGGAGTGGCGTTCGCCCGGGGGAAGGAGGAAGGCGAAGACTCGACCCGTGTCGGGATTCATGATGGCGAGTTCCCTGTCGAGGTGGTCGCCGATGAGAGAAGAGAGCACGATGTACAGGGCGACGGCCTCGCTCCAGCCCTTCCAGGGCCGCCCGGAGACGAGCCGTCAGCTCTTCCAAGCGAGCATCATCGGTCTGTGACTGAAGTTGTGCTTCGCTCTGGCGATTGCTGATCTCTGACACGGTACAAGCCTCCCGTTGTCATTCCCCCGATGGCCGGTTCCCTGGCCTCAAGTCCCGACTCACAGAGCTGCCCCATCCGGTCCCGTACGAGAGCGTTCCAGACCAGATTGGGTGGCACCTGCGAACACCCTTCTGGACCGACAATTCCCACAACGCAACCCCCACGACTGCATGATCTTAATCATAGGCAAAGTGTTCCGAAATGGGAAGTTGGGATCGCGGGGTGGAGCGGGCTCCGACAACACCTGGTACGCCGTGCTGGTCCGGCCCTTATTCGGCGACCGGCAGGAATTATCGTATCCGCGAGAGGATCTGGCCATACCAGCCCGACGCGCCAGCGAGGGTCACCGTAAATCCTTGCAGCACAATGGGAAAGACCCTCGCTCGCGCATTCGGGCTGGTATGAGGCTTTGCGCCAAGGGTGGTTTTGGGTGAGTTACCACCCACCGGTCGCCTCTCCGTGGAGGTCTCTGCTCACCCGCATCGTGGCGTCCGCAGAAATCGCTACTTTGGAAGGGCGCCTTCGTGCTAGTATGGATCGGGCTTGATCGCGAGTTCTCGTCGATCTTCACCGCGAGTCGGCGCGACTCGGTTTGGATCGCGTCTCGAGAAGCAGAGGGGTCGGCTCATGCCCGATCGCATGACAATGAGCGCCGCACCTGACACACTGGTCGAAGGCCAGCAGCTCGACCAACCCACGTTCCACGCGCTCTATGAGGCGATGCCGACCGGAACCCGGGCCGAACTCATCGATGGAGTGGTCTATATGCCCAGCCCTGTTCCACTCGAGCACGGTGAAGCACATGTCCCCGTGATCGTGTGGCTCGACTATTACGCCGAGAACACTCCTGGGTTACGGGTCATGGACAACGCCACAACGATCCTGGGCTGGAAGGGTGAGCCGCAGCCCGACGCGCTGCTCCGCATTCTCCCGGAGTACGGTGGCCGGACGTGGAACGAGGGAGGATACCTCCACGGCGCTCCGGAATTGGTCGTGGAAGTCTCCAAGGCGACACGGTACGTCGATCTGGGACCAAAGAAGACCGATTACGAGCGAGCCGGGGTGCAGGAGTATGTCGTTCGCGCAATCGAACCGGACGAGATCTTCTGGTACGTTCAGGAACAGGGTGTGCTGGTGCGAAAGCTGATCGGTGACGACGGTCTGTACCGTTCCACGGTCTTTCCGGGCCTCTGGCTCGACCCGGTCGCACTCCTGGAGAGCGATAGGCGTCGGCTCCGCGCCGTGGTTGACCTCGGCTGCGCCACGCCGGAACATGCCGCTTTCGTCGCCCGCCTGGCCCAGTCCCGTGGTCCGGCCTGAGGTGGACCCGGTGTCTGGTGGCGTCGGGAGACCGCGCCGAGCGCGGGGATCGAGATTGCCGGACAGAGCCCGCTCACACACGAACCCGCGGCCTCACGAATTGAGCGTCATTCGCTTGCGTTCGATGCGGCGAGTGAAACGGTTGACGTCGATGACCCGGCGGCGGTGGATGCCTCGGGCGATCGGCTCGAAGCCGTCGTGGGCCTCGACCTGGAAGGTCACGACGGGTCCGTCCACGAGGATGACTCGGGCGCGGCAGGTCACCGTGAAGCCCTCCGGCGCGGGGGCGAGGTGCTCGACCTCGATGAATGTACCGACGCTTCGCTCGTGCTCCTCCAGGCATGGGGCGATCGCATCCCTTGCCGCGTACTCCAGATGCGCGATCAGCCACGGCGTCGCCAGAACCGACGGCATCCGTTGGTCGGCAAAGCTGATGCGATTCGCCGGGCCGACCACGATCGTCTGTTCGCCCGCTTGCCCGGTCCGAGGGATGGATTTCATGAGCGGCGATCCTTTACGATAGTTCCCGGTGTGAGGGGGGCCTCTCCGTCGAACAGAAGCCGCTCCGGATCTTGCCTTATCCTTGACCCTGAACGCCGGACAAACGATAATGATTATCGGTGGGACGAAAAAGAGCAACGTCCCCGGCTGTCTTGGCAAAGGCGAAAACCTCGCGCCCCAAGTGGCTCACGCAGGGCGCCCCGTTCCCGTTCCCTGTATTGTTATGGGGATCGGAGAAATCCCGCAGCCTTTTTGACCCGGAAAAAATCCCATGGCAGCAGCGTCTCTGGCTGGCAAGCCTCGCAAAGTCATTCCCAAAATCCTGGCCGTGATTCACGCCGACGGATGCACCGGGTGTGAAGCGTGCGTGGAGGTCTGCCCCGTTGACTGTATCTATAAAGTGCCCGGCGAAGAGCACGCCAGCTTGCAGACCTGGTGCGACATCGATCTGGATCGATGCATTGGATGCAAGCACTGTGCCCAGGTCTGCCCGTGGGACGCCATCGACATGGTCGATACGCTCGACGCGGCCTATCATGTTGCTGTCAAGGGTGGACCGCCCACGCTATGTCGAGCAGAACTGGGACAACCTGGTCGAGGCGGCGCAGAGGAACGCCGAGGGCCTGGTCGCCAAGAAGAAATGACTCTGCCTCCCTCGCAACCCTCCCACCGATCGGCTGAGCGGACGGGTCGACTCCTACCTGAGCTGTTTCCGCGATGATTCCCATGCGCTCGCGTTGCGCGCATCGGTCGCACACCGAAGTCATTGCGGGCGTTTCCCAGAGATTCAACCGGAGGACGTGTATGGACTGCTGGTTTCGATCGTCCATGGTATTGGCTCTCGGCAGCGGGCTGCTGATCGGCGTGGGGGGCTGTAACTCGGGCGAACCGGGGGCGGATTCCGCCAATCCGACCGGCGGCCCACAGCAGACTTCCCAGTCGGGCAAGCCTACGCAGGCGGAAAAGGCGCAGGCCAGGAGTACCGAGGCGGAGCAAACGACTCCGGCCCAGCGGGTTGATACCAGGCAGCTCACCGAGGTGGTCAAGGCGGAAGTCCTGGGAGGTGAGTCCACGGAAGGGCCGACTCCCGCCGAATATCGATGGTTGCCGTCCAACCCGTCTCAGATCAAGGACGAGCCGCTGACCGTCACGGTCCCCGTCGGGTTGGATCCGCTGACGGCCAAGGTGAATGTCCCGGCATCGAACCCCTTGACCAAGGGGAAGTACGAGCTGGGACGCCAGCTCTATTTCGACCCGCGCGTTTCCCTCGACGGCACGGTCAGTTGCGCCACCTGCCATAATCCCGCCAAGGCGTGGACGGACAGCATGCCGGTCTCGCTCGGCATCAAGGGGCAGGCCGGCAGTCGCAGCGCTCCCGTCCGTACTCAATACGGCTTACGGCAAGACCATGTTCTGGGATGGCCGTGCCCCGTCGCTCGAAGGTCAAGCCCAAGGACCGATCCAGAACCCGATCGAGATGGGCAAGCAGTCGTACGAGGAGATCATCAACCGGCTGAGGACGATCCCGGGTTATCGCGAGCAGTTCCAGAAAGTCTTCGGGACCCCCGTGACCCTCGACGGGATGGCCAAGGCCATCGCGACCTTCGAGCGCGTCGCGGCCCTCTCCGGCAACTCCCCGTATGACAAGTACAAGGGCGGTGACATGAAGGCCCTGTCCGACAGCCAGAAACGGGGCATGGTCCTCTTCGGGTTGAGGCTCGATCAGGATGACACATTCAAGACCGACGTGGTCCTTCAGAAGGGGAAGTGCACGCTCTGCCATGCCGGCTTCAATTTCACCGACGAGCAGTTCCATAACCTGGGCGTCGGCTGGAATCCGAAGACGTCCCGGTTCGCCGACCTGGGCCGATGGGCCATCGAGCCGATCGGGGCCAAGTACGACGCCACTCAGGGGGCCTTCAAGACGCCGACCGTGCGGGACGCCGAGCGCACCGCTCCGTACATGCACGACGGCAGCCTGGCGACCCTGGAAGCGGTCGTCGACCACTACGACAAGGGGGGAATCGCCAATCCGGCCCTCGACCCGGACATGAAGAAGCTCAGCCTGACGGCCCAGGAGAAGGCCGACCTGGTCGCCTTCATGAAGGGGCTCACCGGGGAGACCAAGAAGCTCGAGGAGCTCCTGCCCACGCTGCCTCCCGGACCCGACGGCAAGACCGTCAACCCCCGCCCAGCCCTGACCGCCCCCCGGGAAGAAAGTCGCCTCGGCGATCGTCCATCCCGGCCCGTGAACTGACGGTCCAGGACCGCGGCGGAGACGCCAGACGGATCCGGATAACCCGGCTGCCTCCGACGATCGGGAGGCGCCGGGTTTTCTCTTGCGCTCTCGGCGTGGCAGAGCGGATCTCCTCCGCTTGGTCCGTCCTCGGCGTGTTACGATCGCTTCGGACAAACGGAATGAATTCCGTTCTACGGCGGATCTGTGCTCGGCGTGGCTCGGAATTCAGTTCGCGTTTTCGCCCGAGCACGGAGCTTCGCGCCATTGGGCAGTCAGCCCATCCCTACTGGGACTAGGCTATGCGGACGACGGACAAGGAAGTAATCGAGGTCTTCCATGCGTCATTATCTTCTCATTTTCCTGGTCTTTGCTTGCTTCGCGGCGTTATTCTTCGCCTGCTTTTCTCCGGTCTTTTTCTCGGATCGCCAGTTCGGCTTTCGCGACGCCGCCCACTATTACTATCCGCTCTATCAGCGCGTGCAGAAGGAATGGGAGGCGGGGCGGCTGGCCCCTCTGGGAACCCGAGGAGAACGCGGGGATGCCCCTGCTGGGCAACCCGACCGCGGCGGTCCTCTATCCCGGCAAGCTGATCTACGCCGTGCTCCCCTATGCCTGGGGTGCCCGGGTCTACATCGTCGCCCACACGATCCTGGCCTTCGTGGCCATGCTGGTGTTGATGAGGTCCTGGCAGGTCAGTTGGACCGGCTCGGGGCTCGGCGCGCTGGCCTACACGTTCGGCGTCCCGATCCTGTTCCAGTCGTGCAACGTGATCTTCCTGGTCGGCGCCGCGTGGCTGCCGCTGGGTTTTCACGCGGTGGATCGCTGGGTCCGCCTGGGCCGTCGCTGGGGAATCCTCGAGCTGGCCGTCGTCCTGTCGATGCAAACCCTCGGCGGCGACCCGCAGGTGGCCTACCTCCTGGGCCTGGCCGCCCTCGGATATGCCGCGGGGCTGGCCTGGCACCGAGGCGCGAGCAGCCAGTCCCCGACAGCCCCGGGCTCCGATTCGCGATCGGCCCGCTCGTTCGGCTGGCTTTGGCTGCTCATCGTCGCTCGGTCGGCGTCGTGGTGCTGGGTCGTCGTGACTCTGATCATGGCGCAATGGCTGCCGACGCTCCGGCCCAAGACGCCTCAGCCACCAACGCCGATGGCCCTACCCTGGATGCGCTACGTGCCGCCGGCCGTGTCGTGCCGTCTGGATGGTAGCCGGCCTGGGTTTCCTCGTCTTCTGGCGACGTCGCGGCTGGCGGTTCCCGCTCGGGATCGCCTGCGCTGGGATTGGCCGGGTCGGCGGCGATGGCCGTGGCGCTTTCGGCGGCGCAGCTCTTTCCGGTCATCGAGTTCACCCAGCAGACGTCGCGAGCGGCCGTCGCGGGGCCTCATGACATCTATCCCTTCAGCATCGAGCCACTGCGGCTGTCCGGGCTGCTCTGGCCCAATGCGCTGGGGGTTCAGTTCGAAGGCAACACGTTCTGGGGCGACTTGCTCCGGCTGCCGGGCGCCCTGCCCGAAGACCTGGGTCCCTTCGCTCTACATGGGGTGCCTGATCCTCGTGCTGGGTACGGGGGCCCTGAGCTTCCGCCGGGGGACGCCCTGGCGCGTCTGGCTCTCGGTGATCTTCGTCGTCAGCCTGGTCCTGAGCCTGGGCCAGTACACGAGTCCGATCTGGGCGACCCGCGTGCTGGCCAAGCTCACGAATCTTCGCGGTGCTTCAAGACCTCGTCCAGGAGATCGGCCCGCTCGATCCGGACGACGCGCACGGCGATCCGCATCGACCGGTTCATGCGGGATGGCGATGGCAGCATCTACTGGATGGTTTCGACGATCCTGCCGGGATTCCGCCAGTTTCGCTTCCCCGCCAAGCTTTTCACGTTCGGCAGCCTGGCCCTGGCCGCCCTCGCCGGACTGGGATGGGACGGCCTTCGTGCGGGCGGTACGCGCCGGATCACCGCGTTCGCGGCCTCACTGCTGGTGTTGAGCCTGGCCGTGCTGGTGGGCGTCCTGATCGAGCGTCAGGCGATCCTGGCCACATTGCGGGCGCATCTCGGTGACATCGACTTATGGTCCCTTCGATCCCGAGGGCGGCTATGCGGCACATCGTTCGAAGTCTGCTGCAAACTTCGATCGTACTCGCCCTTGGCCTGGTGGCGGTCCGCCTGGTCGGGACCCGCCCGCTCTGGGCCGGTGCCCTCGCCCTCATCGCCACGACCGGCGACCTGGCCGCGGCCAACGTCCGATACGTGCTGACGGTGCCGCAAGCCCTCTTCGAGTCGACCCCCGAAATGGTCCGGCTCCTCCAGGAGGCCGAGCGCGAGAAGCCCGCCCCGGGACCGTTCCGCGTTCATCGCATGCCCATCTGGGAGCTCCCGGCCTGGTGGAAGAACGCGATCGATCGAGCGGAACAATGAGCTGCGTGATCTGGGAGCGCGACACCGTCCAGCCCAAGTACGGGATCAACTTCGGAATCGAGTATGCCCATACGCTGGGTGTCGCCGAGATCTATGACTATGAGTGGTATTACGGCGGCTTCTTCCGGAAGGTCCGGAGCGAGGAGGCGGCTCGCATGCTGAACGTCGAGATCGGTAAGGAGGTGGTTTACTTCCCGCGCCGTACCTTCAACATGTGGAATGCGCGCTACTTCATCCTGCCGATGTATCCCAACGGCTGGCGCGATGAATTCCGCGGCTTCGCGACGTTCCTCCAGGCGTCCGAGCGGGTCTATCCCGAGCTGGAGAATTCCAGGGGCCCGAAGCCAAACAGGCCGCCCAGCGATTGGATCGAACATCACGATTTCCAGATCCGTGCGCAACCTGGAAGAACATCCGAGAGCCTGGGTGGTCCATGACGCGCGAACGCTGGCACGCATCACCGGGCTGCTGGCTCGCCTCATCGGGCAATCGCCGGACGAGCGCAACGAGGCCAAGAAGGCGATGCAGGAAATCGTCTACTCCGACGATCTATTCTGGCACGATCCGACCCTGCAGGTGTACGACCCCCTGCAACTGGCCTGGGTGGAGAAGGACCAAATCCTGGAGCTGGCCTCCTACCTGCCTGGCGGCTCGCGGAGGCGGTCGGAGACCGTCAAGGTCAGCTATCCCAGCCCTCAGCGCGTGGAGATCGAGGCCAACCTGGAAAGACCGGGCCTGGTGGTCCTGGCCGATATCTTTTATCCGGGCTGGTCGCTGACCATCGACGGCACACCCGCACCCATCTACCAGGTCAACCGGCTGATGAGGGGTGCCGCGGTCCGGGCGGGTAACCATCACCTGGTCTATACGTACTCCCCGCGATCGTTCCGGGTGGGCCGGGTCGTCTCGTTGTCATGCCTCGGCCTTCTGGCCCTGCTGGCGGTCGCGTTTACACTCCGTCCCGTGGATCCGATCCTCGGGCGATAGGAAGTCGTGGCGAGTGAGTGGCGAGCAAATTCAGGCTGTCGCTCATCACTCGCCACTGCTTCTGATCTGGCATTCAGGACGATGCCTTCGGGGCTGCCTTGGCCGGCTTTCTCCTTGTCGGGGGCGGAGGTCTTGGTCTTGGCGGGCTCCGGCGGAGCCGGCTTCGTGGCGGTCCTGGCCGGCTCTGGCGAGGTCGGCGTGACCGGTCCGGGAAGAGTCGCCGGGAGGGGAACAGCCGCGCCCGTCGGGGTGCTGCCGGCGGATGTGGCCGGCTTCTTGGCTCCCGCACCCTCCCGTTTGGGAGGGACGGGTTTCCCCATCTTCTGGAGGTAATACGCGGCGATCGGCCTGAGGAGCAGGTCGGGATCGAGCGTCAGGGCCTTGGTGAAGTGCTCGGCCGGCGGGCACCGTCGGGCAAGGGCAACCCCCCTCGAGCTGGCACATGGCCAGGTCGAATTCCCAGTTGGCTTGCTGCCCGATGGTCGTGGGGAACGTCAAGAAGGTATTGGTTGCCATGCATTGCGTTGCCGCGGACCGCGAGTAGTCCGGCATCCAAGAGTTGGCCGGTGCGCTGGAAGCGAACCCGGGGGATCGACCGCTGGCTCCAGAGCGTGTCGGTGGACATGTAGTTGCCCAGGAGCATGTAGACCAGCCCCTGCCGGAACGCCGCGGCCCCGGGCTCCGAACCGAGGCTGGGATCCTCGACCGAGCCCAGGCCGAGGAGTTCCAGCGCCTTGTCGGGTTGCCCGGTGGTGCAATAGAGGTCGACGAGCTGGGGCTTGACGACCATCGTGCTCACGCCGTTCCGCTCCGCTTCCGCGAACTTGTCGATCGCCAGTCCCGACGGCGCCCTGCTTACTGGCGAGGAAGGCTTGATCCACCGGACCGGCCTGGCTCTCGAGCGCCTGATCCTCCAGTCGGTCCTGGACGTGCCTGATCAACTTGTCGAGCTGGCTCAACTGTTCCGTGAGCTGGGCATGCGTGTCTCGCTCGCCAGGAAGTTATCCGGCTGGGTCAGCTCCAGTGCCATCCTGAGGCGATCGCGAGCCAGGTCCCGAAAGTTGACGGACATGTAGAGCTGGAACAACTGCATGTTCAGCTCGAAAAGCTCTCGTCGATCGGCCTCCGCCTGGGGAGGCGGGGTCGTCTGGATGGCGAAATTCAGGGCCGTGACCCGCTGGCGGAACCGATTCATGAGCAGTTCGGGGTTCGGTGTGAGCATGCACGATCCGGGCCCGGTTCTCCGGGGTGATCGGGATTCCGGCCAGCATCGCGGTCTCCTGAACCATCAGGAAGCGATAGGCGTCATTGAGCATCCGGAAGGCCATCCAGTCGTCGGGGCTGCGGGACAGCGCGATCCGGGCCTCCTGGATGGCGAGCAGGCACTGCGCCGGCTCCGGAAGCAGCGGTTGCGTTGGGGCTGGATCCCATCTCGAGCCATCGCCGCGCCGACATCGTTCCGCATCTGCGGTCGATTGTAGGTCCGGTTCTGGAAGACCGCGTCGATCCAGGAGGTCTGGCCCGGCGGACCGGCGGATGCGGGGAGCGGACGGTTCACCCGATACACGCGGTCGGGCTCGAGCCGATTGGCTTTGAAGAGGGCCAGGTCCGAGGGCATCGGCATCGGACCGGCCGAACATGACGATCCGGCCGTCGTCGTAGAAGGGAATCCAGTTGGGACTCTGGAATAACATGTTGATAGGTACGCGGCGATCGTCGGCGGTCGGCTCGATCATCACGGTGCTGATCTTGTATTGATCCAGCAGCGGCTTCCAGGTCGCGACGTCGTCTTCACTGAGGGCCTTGCGGATCTTCTGCCATTCTTCGATCAGGTCGTGCGGGAACAGGCCCGAGCGGCTGTCGAGGTAATCCTTCCGCTTGGGGAACGCCTTCCAGACGAGGAGGTCTCCCTGGGCTTGCGACGTATTCAACACGTTTCCCTTGATCTCGTTCTTCTGATCGAGGAAGTCGGCGGCCTCGAACGGGAAGTCGTCCAGTTCGTATCCCAGTCCGAACCGGTTCCCTACCAGCGTGTTATGCCATCCCGTGATGTCCTTGCCGATCGCGAGGAAAATCAGGGTCAGGGTCACCAGGCGGCCGCCGGTGGACCAGAGGGACCACATCCGCCCCGAGCCGGCCCTCGGCGCCGAACCGCGCCTGGTACCACTCCTGGCCATTGAGTGCCATGACCGACGGCGAAGACGATCGCGAAGTCGGCGCTGTATCGCATCAGGATGCCCCAGAGGACCGACATCACCGCGAACGGCAGGAATCGGCTCCAGGAGAATCGCGAGGCGTTGAGCCAGAACGAGCCGATCCCCAGTGCGACCAGGGACAGATAAAAGACGGGCAAGAGGTACCAGTCCGGTCCCCGATCTTCGCTTGCAGCCCCGGGTTGAAAAACCCCACCTGGACGCCCGCGCTCGGGCTGAAACAGTTGCAGAAGGGGTCTGGGGGCCGCGAGGTACGACTGGTAAGTCCACGGGTTGACCAGGCAAACGGCGGCGCAGAGCCCCAGGACCATGAAGGCGTTTGCCGCCGAGGCCGGCCGGGGCGGCGGAAGGTCCGGCTCCTCGGCCTTTCCGTTCGTCGGACGGGGACCGATGATCCCGAGGTGGCCGAAACGAGCCAATCGGCGGTGCTACCATCGAGCCATCGGCCGGCCGCCGCCGCGGCGAGCACCAGGAGCCCGTCAGGAAGGAGAGTCCCAGTTGGTCCAGAGCAAGAACAGGGGGATCAAAGCCCAGAGCGCTCCCGGCCGTCCCTGCCCGAACGCGCGGAACAGGATTAACAGCTCGATGGCCAGGAACAATTGCCCCCCGGTGGCCGGACTCATATCCGAGATCCGGGCGATCCCGCCCATGGTGACGCCCGAAGAGGGGGTGGTAGATGACGCCCAGTGCCGCCGTCACGCAGATGGCCGACCACCACAGTCCCGGCCCTCGGTGGCGGATCTTCAGGAGCATCCACGCGGCCAGCAAACGCGTCAACGCATCCACGACCCCCAGCGCTCCGACCGCAATTTGATCGGCCCGCTCCCGATTCGCCGTCGGATCGTTGGGGTCAACGGGCACCAGGCCATGGACGAAGTTGTAGAGCGCCGCATGCGACCACTCGAACAGCCAGGAGAGATCCACCCAGCGTTGTCCCGCCTCGGTATAAGAAAACTCATCAGTCAAGAGTGGCCCTGACCGGTCGTTGATCAATTGACCGGCCTTGAGGTGGGCGAAAATCGAGGAGTCGGCAACGAAGTTGCAGGAGACGATGAAGGCCAGGAGAAGGGTGGCCGCCATCACGTAGAGATCGTAGTAGGCAGTTCCACTCGATCACGCGCTCGGGTGTCCAGGGCTCCGGCGGCGGCTCCGCCTCGGCTTCCGGAGGCGGGGCCTCGATCGTGGAGGCAGACTTCTCGGCTTCGTTCTCTGGAACGGATTGTGTTTCTTGGGCTTCGGTCATCAGTATCGTGTGGGTAAGATCGAGATGATGCGTCGAATGAGAGCAGGGTATCCGCCGCCCCGCAAGGGAAAGCTTCATGCTAGGAACGGGTGGCGGATCGGGTCAAGGGGTGGCCGATCCTCGCGTGTACGCCGGTGCCGCGATCGGCTCGTTGACTTTCGACTGATCGGACTTACAATGCGACGGTCTGTTTTGGCGGACACGCGTCCCGGTCCAATTGCTCTAAATCGCACAGAATAAAGCTGATCCGACAATGCATCTGCTCACGGCCATCCCGGTCTATAATGAAGAAGAATACCTCCAGCCCGTGCTCGCGGAGGTCCTGCGGTACGCCGAGAACGTGCTGGTCGTCGATGACGGCTCGACGGATCGGACGGCCGAGCTCCTTCGCTCATTTCCGACCGTGAAGACGATCCGGCATCCGCGCAACCTCGGCTATGGAGCCGGCCTGCGTACGGCATTCCAGCAGACCATTTCCGGCGGCTTCGATGGCGTCGTGACGCTGGACTGCGACGGCCAGCATGAGCCGTCGCGGATCCCCGTGCTGGCGGAGCGGCTGGCGGATGCCGACATCGTCTCGGGCAGCCGTTACTTGCAAGTCTTCGATCCGAGCCAGACACCCCCGGAGCAGCGGCGGCGGATCAACGTCGAGGTCACGCGATGGCTCAACGAGTGCCTCAATCTCGGTGTGACGATCACCGACGCGTTCTGCGGATTCAAGGCGTATCGCACGGCCGCGTTGAAATCCTTCGACATCACCGATGACGGCTACGCGATGCCGCTCCAAGTGTGGGTGCAAGCCGCCGCTCATGGGATGAAGATCGTGGAAGTGGCGGTCCCGCTGATTTACCTGGACGAGTCCCGAGCGTTCGGTGGCGCCCTGGACGATGCCGAATACCGGCTGGCGCACTATCGCCGCGTGTTCCAGGAGGCGCTGGATCGCGCCGGGAGTCATGCTGGCGGGGGGGTGTCTGGGATGACGGCACGCCGCCTGCGGGCACCTGCGACCGACGGGGGCTTGCTTGCGGAACCGCCCCTGGCCACGGCCGGGCCATGAAGCCGTCGCCAATGCGGACCGGCTGGCCGCCTGGGATTACGACTTCCAGGGCCGTCGGGCGTCCCGGTTGCGGGCACACATCCGTCGCGAGATCGTCGATCTCGCCCGGGGGTTCCTCAGCCGACATGGACTTGACGCCGGCTCGAACGGCCCCGAGTCGTCGAGCGGAGCCGATCCACCTCTGATCGTCACCGGGCACCAGCCCGAGCTGTTTCATCCCGGTGTCTGGGTCAAGAATTTCGCGGCGTCGGCGGTTGCCGGCTCCTGTGGCGGGCTGGCCTTGAACTTGATCGTCGACAACGACATCCCCAAGTCGGCCTCGATCCGGGTGCCGCGGATTCCCGGCGGCGGACGGCTCGGACGGCGAAGTCGACGTTCGATCAATGGCAGGGCGAGATCCCCTACGAGGATTGGAAGGTCCGCGACGAGTCCATGTTCGCGACATTCGGGGACCGCGCCCGAGCGGCCCTCGCCGGCGCGGTGGCGGATCCGTTGCTCGACGACTACTGGCCGCGCGCACTTGGTCGTCGTGGCGAGGCCGACACACTGGGCCTCCGATTCGCCCTGGCTCGCCGCGAGCTCGAGGAATCCTGGGGGGTTTCCAACCTGGAGGTCCCGCTGGGCGCGGTCTGCCAGAGCGAAGGTTTCCTCTGGTTCGCCTCGCATCTGATCGCCCAGCTCCC
Organism: uncultured Isosphaeraceae bacterium; assembly: GCA_963842405.1. Lineage (GTDB taxonomy): Bacteria > Planctomycetota > Planctomycetia > Isosphaerales > Isosphaeraceae > CAVZRC01. The sequence continues at coordinate 129,788 of CAWJGW010000001.1, forward strand.
GCGTTACCAGGAGGTGCACAACACCTGCCTGGCCGAGTATCGCGCGGCCCATCACATCCGGAGCCGGCACCACCCCGTGGCCGCTCTGGCGCGCCAGGAGGACTGGCTGGAGGCGCCGTTCTGGGTCTGGCGAGCCCGTCAACCGCGGCGACGGGCGCTGCTGGCACGCGCAGCGCGCGCGGGTCGTCGAGCTCCGTATCGACGGTGAGGACGAGGTCTTGATCGAGCTGCCCCTGACTCCGGACGGCGAGGCCTGCTGCGCGGTCGAGCGGCTCCGCGACCTGCCCGCACGCTCGATCCGGCTGCGCACACCGCGCCTTGACCACCACCATGTTCAGCCGGTTCCTGCTGGGCGACCTGTTCATCCACGGTATCGGCGGCGCCAAGTATGACGAGCTGGGTAATGAAATCGCCCGGCGATTCTTCAACTTCGAGCCGCCCGGCTTCCTGACTCTCTCACTCACGCTCTGGCTGGGTCTCCAGGACGATCCGGCGACCTCGGCCGAGCTGGCCGCCGTCGAGCGACAGATGCGCGACTTGACCTTCAATCCCGACCGATACCTGGACGAACCAGACCTTGAAGCGGTCCGTATACTGATTACATGGCAGGCGCGAAGCCATCGGCAGGCCCGTCACGTCGCGCCGCGAGCGGATCGCTCGCGGGATGGCCATCAGGCGCTACAATGAGGCATTGCAGCCCTGGGTCGAGACGTTGCGAGCCGAACTCATTCGCCAGAAAATGCGTCTCGTCGCGGGTCTGCGGGCGAACCGAATCGCACATAACCGCGAGTTTGCATTCGTGTTGCACTCCACGCAGCGACTTCGCCGCAGCCTGCTGGCGGTCGCGAACGGGTCGGGATCGATTCTACCGCCGTAACTTGTTGGCACCGTTCGCGCATCTCTGGGGATTGCGAATCGCAAATTCAAGATTCCCGATTCCCGAGCGAATACAACTTGGGAATCCCGATCGGGAATGGGAAGTCGGGTTGCGACTGGGCCAGTTCGGGAGGTTCCCGAGAGGATCCGTCGGGCCGAGAAACTCGGCATCGAGGGTTTGTGGGGCGATTCGCATCGCTTCAGGGCGGTACGGCTCTGGGCGGAGGCTGGTCCGGTTCGTCAAAAAAATTTCACGATTTCCCCCTAGGCTGCGGCGGAGCCGACAACGACCACGTACAATGAGAACGAAACGACGTCTCGTGACTCGCGAGCAAACCCCCTGGACTATGGCAGAGGGCTCCCGCCCTGTGCGGCGCACTCAATCTATGGTGGACCCGAAGAAAGCCTCCGGGCTGGGATTTCGACTGCCATCCGGCCGTGGCTCGGTCGAGTATTGCCTCGGGACCGAAGCCGACCATGAAGCGGTCTACCAGACCCTGCTCCATGTTTTCCACGGCCCGGATCGCGAGTCGTTCCTGGGCGCACTGTGCGACCCGGCATACCGGCCCGAACAACGGCTGCTGGCCAAGGTGGACGGTAAGGTGGTCAGCCACGTCCACCTGACCGAACGCCATGTGCGATATGGCTCGGTGTCGATCCCGATCAACGGCGTCATGTGGGTGGGCACGCTGCCGGAGTTCCGCGGGATGGGCTTCGCCCAGAACCTCATGCGGCTGGCCAGCCAGCGGGCACGCGAGAACGGATCGTGCTCCAGGCGCTGACCACGGGCATGCCCCAGTTCTACCGGCCACTGGGCTGGGGGGTCTGCGGCCGGCAGACGTTCGCTCAGACCATGAGCCGCAACCTGCCGCAGGTCATCGACGGGGTCCTGGAGACCCGAGGCGCGTTCTGGCATGTCCGGCCCTGGCGTCAGGTCGAGCTTGGCGACCTGATGTCGCTTTACGACATGCAATACGCCCGGACCACCGGGACGGTCGCCCGCTCCGAGGAATACTGGCGGTGGATGATCGGCCGACGGTACGCCCACGTCATCTGGGTCGCCTGTCAGGGCGAGACCGTACGCGGTTATGCGTTCATCAAGGACCACAAGGTCCTCGAGATCGCCTATGACGCGACTTACCCGCAGGCCATGCGCGCCCTCCTCGGACGTGTCCGCGCCGAGGCCCTCGAGCGGGCCTACCCGGAGGTGACCGTCTACGCCCCCAGCGATCACCCCGTCATGGACGTGATTCGTACGTCGTCGGGTCGGATCATCGATCAGGAGTCGTACGACGGGACGGTGTCCATGTATCACATCCCGGACCTGGGCCAGTTCCTCAAAGCCATCCTGCCGGAGCTGGCCCGTCGGGCCGTCGAGTCGGGGGCGAGCTTGCCGGTGGAGCTGGGGATCTGCGCGGACGACGAGCGTTGGCTGATCCACGTGGACGGTAAGGATTCGCGCGTCGAGCCGGAGAAGCTCAGCCGGCAGGCACTTGACGCTGAGCCACTCCGCATTAGTCCGGCTCTTGCTCGGGCATTCCAGCGTGGCGGCGGCCTCCGAGGAGGAGGGCTTTGCCGCCTCGACCAGCACCGCCATCGACGCGGCCCGGATCCTCTTCCCCCAGGAGCCGATCTGGCGGAGCCCGCTGGATAGCGCGACGGCCTGAGCGGACCTGAAGAAATCGATTCCGGATGACGGATTCCGAATTGCGAATGGATATAAAGCCTGATTTCAAAGGCATTTATGAATTCGCAATTCGCAATCTGGAATCTTCCATCGGATTCTTTGCCAAGCTCTGAGCGGACCGCCGTGGCATTCGATCTCGGCGTGGATCTCGAAGGGAGATCACTCCAGCCGCGAGTGGACGTACTTTTTCACGGGCGCCGACATCAGGTAGACCGACAGGATGGCGTAGATCACGAGGAAGGTGATTCCGAACGTGATCGGGCGGAGATCGATCCGTTCCTCGAAGGGCGTGATCAGGATGTCGGAGTCGAGGTCCGGGTCTTCCGGCTGGACCGGCTTGACGATCTGTTGCGGATCTCCGAAGTTGGCCTGGATCAACGGCAAGGCGACGAGGGCCAGCACGTTGACCACGACGCCGAGAGTCAAGGCGACCATCAGGAGTTTGGCGGACTTGCCCCGGATGAACTGCACCGAGGCGAGGATTGCGAAGGCGGAAACCAGGGCCAGGCAGAGCCAGCCGTAGTTCTGCAAGCCCTGGGCGCCGCCGCTGGAACGGACCAGGGACAAGATCAGGAGGATCAGCCCGGCGGTCCCGCACAAGCCGCCCATGATCGCGACATGCAAGGGAGGACCTTGCGGGCGCGGCGGTGGGGGCGGGATGAGATCGTCTTCCATGCCGACGCGCAGGCCGGTCTCCTGATCGAGGCCGCAGGACATGCAGATCGACATGCCCTGTGGGTACATAGCCGCCGCACGAGCAGCGTCGGGCCTTGGGTCGGGCCTCGGCGGCCGTTGTCCGTCGCTTCGGGGCCGGCATCGTCCAGGAGTGAGGCCGCGTCGCCGAACGCCGGTTCCGGAGCGGTCCCGGCCCGCTCGGCGTCCCGACCACTCATCAGCGGGAGGTCGAACGTCTCCCGCAGGTCTCGATCCCCGAGCGAGACGGGCAGATCGTCCGGAGTCGGCCCCGGGTCTCGAGATCCATACGAGACGGCCAGTCGGCATCGGCGGGGCCGGCCAGCGTCGATTCGGAGCTCGCATCGGCCATGCGTCATGGCGAACCGCAGTCCACACCTCGGACACTTCAAGCGCTTACCCGCCGCGGCATTGGCGGGCAAGTTCAGGATAATGCCACAGTTCTGACATTGGGTGGTCCGGGGCATGGTTCCGTAACGCGGGGATTCTGTGGGAATTGTTTCCGAAGGCTCGGAGCGCCTTGACCCGGGAAGCGATCGTCATCCTCGTTTGATGGGAATACCGGCCGTCCCGGCAACACTCTTCTATCCTAACGTCCGGCCGGGGCTTTCAGGAGTCAAAAAACCATGCGGGCGTCAAAAATTCGCCAATCCTTTACGTCCCCCCCGTTACGGGGAGGGACCTGGTCAGCCGTCGACGCCGCGACCGGAACATCTGGCATGGGATGAGGGAAGTCTCCGGTTTCCACGATCCTTCGAGTGATCTCGTGGCGGTAGTCGAACATCTTTCGCAGTTTCGACTCCAGCAGGTTCCCCGCCAGCAAACGCCCCACTATCCCCATAGGCGGCTCATATTCCACTTCGTCGCGGAGGAGAGTACCCCCCTGTCCATCATCGAGGAAGAGGTGGCGATGATACCAGGAGGCGAAAGGACCCTCAACCTGCCGATCAGCGAACAGCCGACCCCGTTCGTACTCGGTGTGCTCGGCGATCCAGCGGAGACGGAACCGTCCGAGGGGGACGGAGAGGACAACCCGCGAGCCCGGCTTCAGAGAGTTCCCGCCTTCGATCACCTCGACCCGTTCCCAGGGGGGAGCGAGCCGCTGGAAGGCCCCCGGGCTTTCATAGAACGCGAAGACGACTTCGGGCGATGCCGCGATCCGAGACTCTTTGACGAACCGCATCATGCCCATCCCGCTGAAGAACCATCCCTCAGCCCCGGATCCCTTGAGTTCAAGACGCCGACAAACCCCCGACCCGTCTGTCTCCCAGCTCGGCGGACGCCAAACTGTCTCCCTCATTGTGGCGAGTAGACCGCCGTCCGTCAAACCGGATCATCTGACAAGAGTCAGTCCCAATCCGTTCGCGTGCGTGATGAGGCTTCGGTCGAAGGCTGCGGGTCCGTACCGAGGGATCTGGAGGGGCCTCAGCTTGACCGGAGGCGGTCCTCGGCGTTAACGTGTTCTGAGATATCGGCCTGGGAACGCGGGCAGGCGGTCGCCAAGGCGGAGTGTGTCCGGTCGGGCGTCAGTCGGTTTCCAGGGTTTCGCGATCATCGAGGCGGGCGTCCCACCGACTCCCGGCGGGGCGCGGGAAGGAGCGCGAGTCTCCGCAAACCGCGGCCGTGCTCTTGCTTCCAGGCACCTGGAGTCAATTGCGATGAGAGACAAGCATGGGGTGAGCCGTCGGGGCTTCCTGGAGACGGCGGGTGTCGCGACCGGCGCGGCGATGGCCGCCGGCACCTTCGCGCACCCGGCCATCGGCGCCGTCAAGGGGGCCAACGAGAAGCTGAACATCGCGGTCCTGGGCCCGGGCGGCCGCGCCCAGGAACACCTTCGCATCCTCCTGAGGATGAAGAAGGAGCAGAAGCCGGTCGACATCATCGGCCTTTGCGACGTCTGGGACGGCCAAACGGCAGGAAGGTCAAGAGACAGACAGGGCGTGGGCTCTATTACTCGGCCAAGAAGTGCGGCCTGGACCATGAGGGCAAAGACAAGGACCGGGTGACCAAGGACTACCGGCGAATCCTCGATTGCAAGGATGTCGACGTCGTCCTGATCGCCACGCCCGACCACTGGCACGCGAAGATGTCGATCGATGCCATGGAGGCCGGCAAGGACGTCTACTGCGAAAAGCCGATGACCCACACGATCGACGAGGCGCGACGGGTCAGCGAGACGACCAAGACGCACCAAGCAGGTCTTCACGGTCGGCGTGCAGTCCACGGCCGACCCGCGCTGGCGGATGGCCAACAAGATGATCACCGAGGGGAAGATCGGCCACGTGATGCAGGGCCAGACCAGCTACTACCGCAACAGCGACGGCGGGCCAGTGGCGGTACTATCCGCTCTCTCAAGGAGATGACCCCCCGGACCGTCGATTGGAAGATGTTCCTCGGGACCGACTTCGGCCTGGCGCCCGAGCAGCCGTTCAACCGTGCCAAGTACGCCCAGTGGCGGTGCTACTGGGACTTCGGTGGCGGGATGTACACGGACCTGTTCGTCCATCAGCTCACCCACCTGATCCTCGCGATGGGCGTTCGGTTCCCGCGACGGGTTGTCGGCGCCGGCGGATCTGTACCTGGAGTATGACGGCCGCGACGTGCCCGACATGGCCACCGTGGTCGCCGATTACGACGAAGGCTGCCAGGTCCTGATCTCGGCGACGATGTGCAACGACGTGCAACTCCCCGAGGTCATTCGCGGCCACACCGCGACGATGAGTTCGAAAGCCCGAGCAGGATGGTTTCCGGGTCATTCAGCAGAAGCTGGAGGGGCGTCCGGCACCTCCGGGAGCCAATCGCGGGGAAGGCGGCGAGAAGTTCGCACCCGAGCAGCCCGGCGAGGACACCCGCGCCCTGTGGGAGCACTACATGGAGTGCGTCCGCTCGCGCAACCCCGAGACCCTCTGCCCGGCCGACCTGGGTTATGCCGCCATCACCACGGTGAATCTGGGCGTGAAATCCTACCGCGAGGGCAAGGCCTACTACTTCGACAAGGGGACCGGCGAGGTCTCCCATGCCGACGCATCGTGGGCTGCGCGTTGGGAAGAGCGAAGCCACCTCCGCGGCAAGCCCAACCAGGTCGCTGGCTGGAAGGCCGGCGACGAAGGCTCCTTGCTCCACCTCCCGAGCTACCAGAAACTCGAAGGCGACTGGATCGACGGCAAGGATCCCACGGGATCGGCCTGAGGCCCTGATGCAACTTCGACTTGACCCGAGTCGGGGGGCTGCGACCGCCCGGCCCGGGTGTTCGCCATCGAACGTTTCCTGAGACATTCACACGGCCGCACGCCGGGATAAATCCATCCGGGCGTGCGGCCTTTTGTTTTGACTCGGAGGCTAACTGTCCGGCAAACTTTGACGGATGATCCGATAGTAGCAGGACTTCAGGATTGAACCGGGGAAAGCCGATTTCCGATGACAGAGGTCGTTGCGAGGATAGGGAATGGGACGAAGGATTCCATTGAGCCGAGGTTCGCCTCGCGGATTCCGGTCCCGATTTCAGGCGGAAAGCGGGAATGCCAATGCTTCCGACCAGAGCAAGGAATGCTTCCCGTGCCACGGAGCGGTCAGTCCAGCGTCGATGGGCGTTCTTGATACTGACCTGCTTGATGCTGGCTGGCCAGGCTCGGGCACAGGGGCCGACCGTTGACACGAGCGTACCGGCATTGCCCGGAGCGGCGGGGCTCGTCGCTGGGCATGGCCCCCGGCGCGGGGAACTCGGCTCTGGGTACGGCTCCGGGCAGCGGTGGTGGGGGTTCGCAGGCCAACTCGCCGTCCGGGGCCGGGGTGCTGGGTGGACGGCCCGGCGCCACGAACCCCAAGGGCATCCCCACCAGCATCACGACGCCGGGAGGCGGTCAGGGCCCGACCGCCTTGCAGATGCCGGTCTCGGCACCCCAGCCGGCCCCGGTCTCGCCGACCTCCACGCCGTTCGCCGGGACGATGGACCTCCCCTCCCAGGAAGACGACGGCCCGCCCGACGGCCTCACCCTCGAGCAGGCCATCGACATCGCGCTTCAGCGGAGCCTCGACCTCCGCCAGAAGTTCTACGAGATCCCCATGGCGCGGGCGGACATCCTCCAGGCGAGCCTCAGAGCCAACCCCGTCTTCTACCAGGACGGTCAGCTCTTGCAATACAAGGGCGAACCCTTCAGCCGGGCGAGGCCCGGCGGCCCGCAGCAGTTCGACACCAACATCACCTATCCGCTGGACATCTCCGGAAAACGCCTGGCCCGCACGGTGGTGGCCGGCCGCGCCGTGAAGGTCCTCGAGGCCCTGTATCAGGATGCCGTCCGGCAGCGAATCGACGACGTTTACGGCGCCTACGTCACGGCCCTGAACGCACGCCAGACGATGCGTTACGCGGAGAACAGCGTCAAGGGATTTCGAGACCTCACGGCCCGGACCAAGCGGCTCTTCGATAGCGGCGGGCTGAATCGGGTCGACTATGACCGGGTGCGGGTCCAGCTCCGCACGACGGAACTCGGCCTGGTCGATGCCAAGGCCGCCTATCGCAAGGCCAAGCTGGATCTGGGATCGTTCCTGAATCTGACGATCGACGAGGCCACGGCGATGGAGTTGCGGGGCAGTATCCAGGTCGAGGCACCCCCTCCCCCGCCGATCCCCGACCTGATCAAGATCGCCCTGGACGAACGGCCCGATATCGCCTCGCTCCGCCTCGGCGTTTCGCGGGCCCAGGCCGATGTGAAACTGGCCAAGGCCAACGCTTTCAGCGACGTCTACGTACTCTGGCAGCCTTATACCTTCCAGGACAACAGCCCCTACGGGCTGAAGAGCGCCACGTCCTGGGCCCTCGGCGTGACCGTCCCCCTGCCGATCTACAACCGGAACCAGGGTGGTATCGCGCGAGCCAAGATCAATGTGGGGCAATCGCAGCTCCAGCTCAACGACCTGGAACGGCAGGCCAGGATCGACGTCGAGGAGGCCATCCAGGAATACGAGATCTCGCGGCGGCTGGTCGATGACCTGCGCAGTGAAGTGATCCCCCAGGCCAGGGAAATGCTGAAGGAAACCATCAGAACTCCGCGAGCGTGGCGATAAGAGCATCTCTGACTCATCACCGTCCAGCTCGAGTTCAACGACAAGGTCAAGCAGTATCTCGACACCGCGATCCGCTACCGGAGAAGCATGCTCTCGATCAATACGGTGGTGGGGAAGCGCGTCATGCCGTGACGGGCGATTCCGGTTCCGGAATCCTGGATCCAGGCTCGGACCAGCGTCCGATTCGATAAACAGGATGATCGTGCGGCCGAGTCCGTCCGCGGTTGGATCGCGATGGGCGGGTCGCGGCGAGGTGTGCTTCACCCAAGCGGCGGCGGTAGATGATGGTCCGGCACAGCCGTGAGTTCAGGGAGGAGAAGATGGGACGCCGAATCCAACGCAGGCTGCGGCCAGACCTCGAGCCGTTCGAGCCACGCGTGCTGCTCTCCGCCATCACCGATATCCTGGCCGCCAACAGCCTCGCCGCGACCAGTAGCGGGTCGGAGATTGGCGAGTCCATCTCAGTCTCGCTCGGTGACAGAACGCTGAATCAAGGCCCGCTCCTCAATGCGGACGGGTCGATCAACAACCAGGCCCTGGCCCCGTCGGGAACTCCGAAACCCGGCGTGCTCAAGCGGGAGCAGTTCACGGCGCGGTACGTGGGCCCCTACAGCGTGGTGCCAGGGCAAGACCACAACCCAGGCCATCCAGACCTTGATCCAGGGTGCCGGGACCGCGAACACGATGCTCCACTCCGACATCCAGATGCGACTCGTCACCCCGAAACGACCCGAGCCAGCCGATCGGCGGTGTCTCCTCGATCTTCGACCGCAACATCAATACCAATACAGTCCTCGGGCTCGACCTCGTCGGCGCCGCAGTCCGAACGTTGATAGCAGCGGGCGGCCCAACCAGTTCCCGACCGTGACCATCGACCCCAACATCAGCTCGGGCACCTACGTCGAAGGCTACTCGCAAGGCATCATCAAGATCCGTTACATCCCCGGCGGCCGGCACACGATCCCCGGCGCGATCAGCCAGGGGACGGCCATCGTCACGATCCACGCCCAGATCTACACGGCCAACGCCAGCTTCATCCTCCGCAACGCCAGCCTCAACCCCTGAGCCTCGGGACTCCAAACGAACCGCGACCGGCAGAAGAGCGGCCAGCCCCCCCGCTCCCTGTCGGTCGCGGCGCCTTCTCCGTTCCCTTGAGCCACGTCGGAGCCTGTAAGATCCATCTTGATGAACGACTGACTGCGATCGAAGCCGTGCATCTGGAGGGTCTCACCATGTCGCGTTGCGGGAAGACGGTCGTGCGAATGCTGGTCCTGATCGCCGTCGCGCTGCCGGCGGTCCCCAGCGCGAGGGCCGGAGGGCCTGCCGATCTCGAGCCCCAGACCTTGAAGCGGAGCCTGATCGCGACGGCCTTCGAGCCCCTGCCCCTGGGGAGCATCAAGCCGGCCGGCTGGCTGAAGGACCAGCTCCGCATCCAGGCCGACGGCCTGAGCGGGCACCTCGACGAGTTCTGGCCCGACATCAAGGACAGCGCCTGGTTCGGCGGCAAGGCCGAAGGCTGGGAGCGCGTCCCCTACTGGCTCGACGGCCTCGTCCCCCTGGCTTACTGCTCGACGACGCCGCGCTCAAGGCCAAGGTCAAACGCGCGATCGACTTCATCCTGGATCACCAGCAGCCCGACGGCTGGCTCGGCCCGGTGGGCGACAGTCAAAAGCACAAGCCTTACGACGTCTGGCCGCTGTTCCCTCTGCTCAAGGCCCTGACGCAGTACCAGGAGGCCACCGGCGACCCTCGGGTCGTCCCGGCGATGTTGAAGTGCTGCCGCAAGATCGACGAGGTCATCTCGCAGAGCCCATGTATAGCTGGGCGCGGTTCCGCGTGGCCGACCTCGCCGTCCCTGTTTACTGGCTCTACGACCGGACCAAGGAGCCCTGGCTCCTGGACCTGGCGAAGAAGGCGTTCGCCCAGAGCCACGACTGCGCGCGCCCAGTTCGACGACTTCAAGTTCACCGCGAAGACTCAGGGCAAGTTCGATCTCGACACCCACGGCGTCAACACGGGCATGGCGCTGAAGTATGGCGGCGTGCGGTATCGCCTCACCGGCGACCCGAAGGACAAGGACGCCGTCTTCCGGATGCTCGACCTCCTGGACCGTCACCATGGCCAGGCCACCGGCATCTTCACCTGCGACGAGCACCTGGCCGGGCGGAGCCCCTCGCAGGGGACCGAGCTGTGCACCGTCGTCGAGGCGATGTACTCGCTCGAAGTCCTGGCCGGTGTCCTGGGCGACGCACGGCTGGGCGACCGGCTGGAGAAGCTGGCCTTCAACGCCCTGCCGGCGACATTCAAGAAGGACATGACCGCCCACCAGTACGACCAGCAGTGCAACCAGGTGATCTGCTCGGCCAGGGGCGAGCACGTCTACGTCAGCAACAGGCCGGATTCGAACCTCTACGGCCTGGAGCCGAACTTCGGCTGTTGCACGGCCAACTTCCATCAGGGCTGGCCCAAGTTCGTTTCCCACCTCTGGATGAAGACGCCCGACGGCGGCCTGGCGGTGGTCGCTTACGCGCCGTGCGTCATCGAGACCAAGATCCAGGGCAAGCCGGTCAAGGTCTCCGTCGAGACGGACTATCCGTTCCGAAGCGAGATCGGGCTCAGGGTAACGGTGCCCGAACCAATGTCGTTTCCCCTCCACCTTCGACATCCGCGATGGAGACGCGAATCACGGTCGGGAACGTCCGCGACGCCGCCGAACCGGACAACCTCACTCTCATTCAGATGCCGACCAACCCCAACCGGAGTTCTTACATCGATGTCACTGGTCGATGGAGTGGGACCAATGGTTTCACGGTGGATTTCGGGATGTCGTTGCGAGCTCTACAAGGGCGACAACGACGCCGTGGCCATCACTCGCGGCCCGCTGGTTTTCGCGCTGCCGATCGAGGCCGAGTGGAAGAAGGTCAAGGACAACCCGCAGTTCGCCGACTGGGAGGTTTACCCGAAATCGCCCTGGAACTACGCGCTCCAGATCGACCCGAACGACCTCGAACAATCGGTGAGGTTCTTGAATCGCCGCGTCGGCGCGCGTGCCGTTCTCGACCCGTGGAGCCCCCGTGGTCGCCAAGGTCAAGGGCCGGCGGCTGCCGGGCTGGGGCCTGGAACGGAGCGCCGCGGCTCCGCCGCCGCGAAGTCCCGTCAGCAGCGCGGAGCCGCTCGAGACATTGACTCTGATCCCCTACGGCTGCACGGATCTGCGCATCACCGAGTTTCCAACACTGGCTTCGCCGTGAGATGATGAATCACACATTGGTCAGGCTTTCCGGCCTGACGCGCCTTGAATGTCAGGCCGGAAAGCCTGACCTACCTTAAGGATTCCCTCCTTCCTGTGTCTCCGATCTACGATACGCCGAGTTCCGGAAGATGGATGCCGAGGCCCAGCCGGCGGCCGGCTCGTCCGTCCCGAGCGAGCGCCGATGGTTCTGGACTTCGATCATCTGGAAGCTGACGCTGTTCGTGGGTGTCGTGATCGCGATCAATACCGGCTTGTTGATCGGCGCCGCCTACTACACGACCAGCGCGATCCTGCAGGACCAGATCCACGACCGGCTGACGACCGTCGCCGGCGATCGGCAGGAGATGCTGGTCCACGGCCTGAAGCAGCAGGAGGATCGGGCGGCTCGGTTCGCCGGCCGGCCGCGAGATCCAAACGCTCCTGGTCGATCGGGCCGGCGGGATGCTGCCGGCTCAACGAGTTCGAGAAGGAGGCCGAGGCGTTCCTCACGAACGTCCGGACGAACGTGACGGGCCTCATGGCCATCTGGGTCGAGGACGACGCCGGCCGGATCATCGCTTCGAGCGGGCCCGCGAGCCTGGTCGCCGACTTCTCCCGGGCGGAGCGACTCCCTCACGAACCGAGGGCCGAGGGGTACATGGCCGTGCCTCCGAGGAAGGCCCAGGAGACTTATGCCGCGAGTGTTCGGGGGGATCGTGCGGGCCGGGGACGACCGCGTTCTGGGGACCTTGATGATGGTGGCCGATCTCGGGTCGGACATGACGTTCCTGCTCGACCCGAAGGGCCTCGGAGAATCGGGAGAAGTTCTGATCGGCTGGAAGAGCGGCGATCGGATTCATCTGCCCCTGCCGCCCCGGGAGGGCGTTCCGCTGGAGGAAGTCTCGGCCGAAGAATTCCCGTCGCTGGACGAAGGGATCGCCGGGAAATTCGGCTTCACGCGGACGAGCGACTATCGGGGCCATGACGTGCTGGTGTCCTACCGGCCGCTGGGGACGGCCTTTCCCAACTGGGGGCTGATCGCCAAGATCGACTCCGCCGAGGCCTACGAGCCGGTCGCCCGGCTCCGCCGGCTGCTGCTGACCCTGGGTGCGGGCCTGCTCCTGCTCGGGGTCGGGGCCTCGAACGCGATCGCCCGGCGATTCGCGCGACCGATCCGGCACCTGGCCCGGACGTCGGCCGCCGTCGCCGCGGGCGACCTGACCGCCCGAAGCCGGGTCGATTCGTCGGACGAGCTCGGCGAGTTGAGCCTGGCGTTCAACCAGATGACCGACGAGCTGGCCCGATCGCAAACAACCCTCGAGCGGCGGATCTCCGCGCGGACCCGCGCCCTGGAGGCCGTCCGCGACTTGCTCGACGCGTTCTTCCAGATCTCGACGTCGCGATTGGACCCGGACAACATCGACAAGACGTTCGACAGCGTGCTACGGTTCTGCTCCGATCTGGGCTATGACCTGGCGATGATCTCGCTGGTGGACCGCGAAGCGGGCGTGATCCGGGCGGTTCGTGCCACCGGCAGCATGACCGGCATCGTCGGCCTGACCGTGCGGCCGCTCGAGGGGAACGACATCCTGGCCGTCGCGGTCCGTGAGAATCGCGCGATCGTCATCTCCGACTCCACGACCGATCCGCGATGCGACCCGACCACCGTCGCCCTCTCGGGCATTCGTGGGCATGTGGTCCTGCCGATGGTCAGCGACCAGATCCTCGGCACCCTCCAGGTGGCCACGCGCGACGCCCTGGACCCCGACCGCCTCGACCTCCGTCCCCTGGAGACTCTGGCCTCCCACACGGCGCGCGCCCTGGCCGGACTCCATCAGCTCGAGGAGATCCGCCGGCTCAACCAGAGCCTCGAGCAGCACGCTCAGGAGCTGTTGCGCTCGGAAGTGGCCCTTCGCGAGAAGACCCGGATCCTCCAGTCGGTCCTGGATTGCATGGGGGACGGCGTCGTCGTCGCCGACCCCCAGGGGCGATTCCTGGTCTTCAATCCGGCCGCCCAGCGAATCCTCGGTCGGGGCCAGGTCGACAGCCCACCCGATGAGTGGTCCCGGCAATATGAGGTCTTCCTTCCCGATCGCGTCAACATCTATCCCGCAAGTGAGCTCCCTCTGAGGCGGGCCATTCGCGGCGAGTCGGCCGACCAGGCGGAGCTCTACATCGCCTACCCCAGCCGCAACGATGGAACCTGGATCCTGGTGACCGGCCGCCCGCTCCAGGACGAGCGCGGCGCGATCGAGGGCGGCGTCGTCGTCTTCCACGACATCACCCGTCGGAAGAAGGCCGAGCGGCGGCTGGCCGCCCAGTACGAGACCACCCGCGTCCTGGCCGAGGTCGATTCGCCCAGCCAGGCCGGTGCGAAGATCCTCGAGACCATCTGCCTGAGCCTGGACTGGGACTTGGGCGTGTTCTGGAGGGTGGACCCGCACGCGCATCGACTCCGATGTGCGGCGACCTGGCATCGGCCGGGGCTCGACCTGCACGGCTTCGAGGGCTTGACGCGGGAGATCGCCCTGGAGTCGGGGATCCGCCTCCCGGGCCGCGTCTGGGCCGACCTGCTCCCCGACTGGATCCCGGACATTGTGAGCGAGCCCGACTTCCGCCGGCGCTCGGCCGCCGCATCCGACGGGCTGCACGCCGCCTTCGCCGTCCCGATCCTGCTTCAAGGCGATTGCCTCGGCGTGCTCGAGTTCTTCAGCCACGAGGTCCGGCCGGAGGACCGCGCCACCCTCGACATGATGGCCAGCCTCGGCAGCCAGATCGGCCAGTTCATCGAGCGCCACCAGATGCGCGCCCGCGTCGTCCAGTCGGAGAAGCTGGCCTCGCTGGGCATGCTCTCGGCCGGGGTCGCCGCACGAGATCAACAACCCCCTGGCGTACATCGCCAACAACCTGGCCGTCCTCGAGCGCGACGTCCGCTGCCTGCTCGACGTGCTGGACCTCTACGGTCAGGGGCACGCCGAGTTCGAGGCCGCTCGGCCCGAACTGGCCCGGGAAGTCGCCCGCCACGCCGACGACTTCGATCTGGCCTATATCAAGGAGAACATGGGCAAGCTCCTTCACAGCACGCGCCGGGGGGTCAAGCGGGTGGCCGACATCGTGCAGAACCTCCGCGGCTTCGCCCGGTTGGACCACGCCGACGTTGACCAGGCCGACGTCCACCAGGCGATCCGGACAGCCCTCGAAATGATCCGGGGCCGGATCGATCGCCGCGGCATCTACATCGAGGAGAATTTCGGCGACATTCCCCGGGTTGCCGGCTCTCCCGCACAGCTCAACCAGGTCTTCCTCAACCTGCTGGTCAACGCGCTTCAGGCCATCGAGACCACCCACCGCCCGGACGGTCGGATCACGATCACGACCGCGACCGACGACGGTGAGGTCGTCGTCGAGGTGGCCGATAACGGCTGCGGCATCCCCGACGACGTTCTACCCCAGATCTTCGACCCCTTCTTCACCACCAAGGGGGTCGGCGACGGCACCGGGTTAGGACTGAGCATCACCCACGGGATGGTCCACGACCAGGGAGGCCGTCTCGAGGTCGAGAGCGACCCCGGTCAGGGCACCCGCTTTCGCGTCTTTCTGGCCGTGAACCGCCGGAGAGCTGAGCGGCGATCCGGAAAGCCCTTCGCTACTCCGCACGGGTCGCGGGTATTCCACCCTCCGCCCGGCGGCGGAACGAAGGTTTCTCGATCCGAGCGCAACGGTCCGAATGCTCGTCGCAATCAGTACGCGTCGCTCGAGATCAGCTCGCCGCCCGAGCGGGTCGAGAGGGCCTGGTAGACGCCGAATTTCGTACCCGGCGCCATGTGGAAGAACCCGTTGACATCCTGCGAAACGCCGACGGGGTAGCCGGTCATCGGATCGTGCGCCCACGTGTTGATGTCACTCTTGAGGAAATGGACCGAAGCATCGGCGAACGCGAAATTGGTCCCGTTGGGGTGGAAGCTCGATGCGGATGATGTCCATGCGCTGCTGGCGGCCTCCGCCGTATCGGGCATATTCCGGAACGGGTTTATCGGGAAGATCGTCCAGTACCGGGTGTCCGACGCGGTACCGTCGGCCCACCAATGCCAGTAGGTGAGCTCGTCAGAGGTGAGAAGCCCATGCGCCCGCTCGCTGAAGATCATGGTCTGGCTCGTCCCATCCGTGATCGCGGCCAGGGGGATGGAAGTCTGAGTGATGAAAAGCCCATTCATCTGACCGATTCGGCCGGGATTGAGCGGATCGGCATAGAGCCACGGCTCGGGATTGAATACCCCGGTGCAGCCGGCGTAGCTTGTGAAACGGATCGTGGGAACCAGCGGGGGCTCGTAGAAGGGATACTGGACCGCCTGCTGGATCGAGGGGTCGCTCGGACACCAGAGGACTTCGAGCCCGGTGCCGTAGATCGTGTAATTGGCCGAGGCGTAGATGCTCCGGCTGAAGTTGACCGCGTTGTACAAGGGCTGCTGTTCGAGCTGGGCCAGCATCGACACGAAAAGGCTCTGACTCACGCCGAAGAAACTGATCGCCGGATCGGGGTCGTACATCATCGGGATCCCGATGGGCAGGGCGAGATGGATGTTCAACGTAGCTGTGGCTGGCGAGCGCGAGCTGCTTCAGGTGGTTGACGCACTGGGTCCGCCGTGCCGCTTCTCGCGCCGCCTGGACCGCGGGCAGCAGCAGCGCGATCAGCACGCCAATGATGCTAAGCACGACCAAGAGTTCGATGAGCGTGAAGCCCCGTTGTTCAATGAGGTATCGGTGCGATCGGGATCTCGGCATGGCTCGGATTCTCCGGCGATGAGCTGATGAAGGTCGTGCGGACGGATCTCCAGGAAGGACGCGGTTCAGTAGACGGGTTGAGAGCGGTTCGGGAATGCGCGTTTCAAGGCGTACTGGACTTCGGAGCCTGCGGGCCGGATCGCTTCGCGTTCTTGCTCGCGATCGCCGCCCGACCTTTTTCCTGCATGGCCTTGAGGCGACCAGGTGGCGCCTGGGCATCGGCTTGGGTCGGTGTCCCCGGTGCGCATCCGGGGCCGACAGCCCCGGCTCCCAGGAAGAGACACGACCAGAGGCCCAAGGCACCCCACCGGAACACGGGCGCGGTACAGTCGCGAGTCATGAAGGTTCCTTCGTGAGCTGAAGTCTTCCGAATCGATCACTGTTCGGCCAATTCGTGGGATACCTCAGCGGAGCGTCCGGACAACGGCGGTCCGCCCAGCGATTCGAGGCGAACTCTCCGCTCCATCCAGGTCGTGGCGTCAAGGCCGTGCACGAGGCCGTTCGGTTCCATCTCGGAACCGATAAGAACCTGGATCCAGAGGATAAACCGTTCGTCGGACCCGATCGCTTCGTGCTCCAGTCGCCATCCCCTGATGATCCCGGTCTCGGTCCGGGTCTTGACGACATCCCCTTCCGGGCTGAAGCCCACGGCGGTGACGGGGGCATCCTGGTCCAGTGGAGGTCCGATGGGCTTGCCGGTGACCGCGTCCCAGAGCCGGGCCTCGTCCGTGCTGCCCGTGAGGACTGTCTGGCTGTCGGGACTGAATGCCACGGACGACACCGGACCTTTGTGGACCATGGGCTGGCTGATCGGCAGCCGTGTGCGCGCCGACCAGACTTGTGCGGTCCCATCGACCCCGCCGGTCAGGAGCATCGTGCTGTCCGGGCTCCATGCGACCGACAAGACGGCGTGCGGGAGCCGCAATGACGCCCCGATCGCCTCCATCGTGGCCGCATCGCGAACCTGGGCCGTCCCGTCGCGGTGGGCCATCAAGACCAGCTTGCCGTCGGCGCGTGTGCCAGGTGAGCCAGGTCCGCGAGGCCCTCGGCGGAAACCGGCAGACCCTGTGGTTTCGAGCCAGCGAGCGTCCAGAGCCGCGCGGAGTGATCGATACCGCCGGTCAAGATCGCCTGGCCGTCGGGCCGGAAGGCAACGGTCAGGATCTGGTCCGCATGGTAGAGCGGATCGCCCAGAGGCTCGCCGCGGGCGACATCCCAGACCCGTGCGGTCTTGTCCTCGCTCCCCGTCAAGGCGATCGTCCCCTGGTCATTCAGGGCCACGGCCGTGACCGTGCCATGATGCCGTAATGGCCGGCCCAAGGACTTGCCGTCTCGAGAATCCCAGAGCCGCGCCGTCTGATCCTCGCTCCCCGTGATCGCCACCGTTCCCTTGCGGCTGAGGGCCACGGCGCGAACGTCCTGCTCATGGTGCATTCGCGCAATTTCACGGCCGCTACGGGCATCGAAGAGCAGGGGGATGTTCTGGACTCCGGCCCTCCAGTCGCCGTTGGTCAGGATCCGGCTCCCGTCGGCGGAGCAGTCGAACTACCCGCGTCGGCCGCTGGTATCGCCGCACGGGATGAAACGCCATCGGTTGACCGATCCGCTCGCGCGTCCGAAGATCCCACAGGGTCGCGAATCCGCCTTCGCTGCCGATCAAGACGATCTGACCTCCGGGCTGGAAAGCGACCTCGTAGACCCAGCCTGAGTTTTGAAAGGGTTGGCCCAGCGGTTGGTGACTGTTGACGTCCCAGAGCTGGGCCGTCTTGTCGTTGCTGCCGGTTAAGAGCCGCTGGCCATCGGGGCTGAAAGCGACCGTGCGAACCGGCCCCTTGTGCTCCAACGGGCCGCCCCGCGGCAGCCCGCTCGGGACGTCCCAGAGCCGAGCGGTACTGTCCATGCCGCCGGTAACCACCATCCGGCCGTCAGGGCTGAAGGCAGCGGCGATGATCGCCCCCCGGTGCCGCAAGGGTTCGCCGCAAGGCTTGCCGGTCGCAACGTCCCAGAGTCGGGCCGTCAACTCGGGACCGAGTGTCAGCGCCGTCCGGTCGTCGGGGCTGAAGGCCGACCAGTTGACCTCGCCGGAGTGGGGTAAGATATTGGTCAGCCGGATGGTGTACGGCGACCAGGCGACCAGATTGGCGCGAACGGCCCGTTTCAAGTCGGCCGCGGCCGGCGGAGCCGACTCCAGCACCCTCGCCAGCCGGAGCATCCCGCTGCCGACCATCCCCCGGCCGCAGAGCTCCAGCGCGTGGTCGATGACCGTACTGGTCGCCTCGTACTGGGCCTGGCGGAGCAGACCCTCGGCCCGCTGCCATTGCCAGGATGCCCCGAGTGCCAGAAGGACCGACGCGGCCAGCAGGCTGGCCACGATCGGGTTGCGACGGCACCACATCCAGGCCCGGACCGATGCTCTAACCGGCCTGGCGGCGATCGGCTCGCCCTCGAGCCAGCATTGGAGATCGTCGGCCAGCGCATCGGCCGATGCATACCGCCGAATCGGCTCCTTCTCCAGGCATTTCAGGCAGATCACCTCCAGGTCCCGGCCCACCCGTGGGTTCCGCCGCGAAGGCGGCACGGGGGGACGCTGTCGCACCTGCTCGATCGTCTCCAAGACCGTCTCGGCGACGAACGGGGCATGCCCGGTCAGCAGGGCGTAGAGCATCGCCCCCAGGCCGTAGACGTCCGTCAAGGTCGTGACCAGACCCTTGTGCCCCGCGGCCTGTTCCGGCGCCATGTAGCTCGGCGTGCCCAGGATCGCGCCGGATTCGGTCAGGCTGCTGTCATCGCCGAACCGCTTGGCCAGGCCGAAGTCGGTCACATGCGGCTGTTGGTTCTCATCGAGCAGGATATTGGCTGGCTTCAGATCGCGGTGGAGAACGCCCCGTTGGTGTGCGTGCTGGATGGCGCGCGACCTCGATGATGATCAGTACGGCGCGACGGGGATCGCCCCGGAAGGAGTCCAGGCGACTCGCCAGGCTCCCGCCCGGGATCAGCTTCATGCTGAAGTAATGGCAGTTCTCAATCTTCCCGCACTTCGAAGATCGGGACGATCCGCGGGTGGTCGAGATGGGCGACGGCCTCGGCCTCGTTGTGGAACCGAAGCAGCTCGGCCTCGGTTGCGAACACACCGGACCGGATCATCTTGATGGCGACGCGACGGTTCAAGCTGACCTGGCGCGGCCTCATACACCACTCCCATCGCGCCCCGGCCCAACGGCTGGACCAGCTCGAAATCGCCCAGCCTGCGCGAGGAGATCGTGGCCGGGCGATCGGCCAATGAGGCCGCCGGCTCGGCGAGCGTATTGGCATCACTGTGCGCCGGGCTTGGCTTCACACGTCCTTCCCGGATGGGAGGTCCGGCATCCGAGCCAGGTTCCGATGCCAGGTTCGGTCGGAGTGCTCTCGTCTCGGTCCTCGCTGGGCTTGCTTCCCAGACGGCCTCCTTCAAGGGCTTGATGATCCGGCCCAGGCGATCCTGGTCTTCAAAAAAGTCCGCCAACTCGCGAGCCAAATCCGGGAATCGCTTCTGCCACTCGAGGGATCGGGCGCCTCGCCGCAGTCGATGGCCTCGTAGTAGGCTCCGATGGCCTCATCGAGCTGCTGGGACCTCTCTTCGCTGAGTACCGTCGTTTCGCTCACGGCCAGCTTCCTGTTTCTCGTTATTCCGGATCATCAAGCATCTCGCGCAGACCCCTCAAACCTGCGCTGAATCAACCCGCCTGCCGCCGCGGTCGTCCGATTCATGAGGCGGCCAATCTCGGCGATCGGAAGCTCCTGGAGATGCCGGAGCTCAACCGCCCGGCGCTGATCCTCTGGGAGGTGCGACAGCCGCATCGGCCAACCGCATGAACTGCTCGTGGTGTTCGTACCGGGCGCTCGGCGAAGCCGTACCGGCGGCCAGCAGGGCCTCGAGCCGGCAGGAGGATTGCTCCAGGGCCAGCTCCAGCGATCGGTCGCGTCGGGCGACCTCCGCCCCATACTTGCGAAAAGCATCCATCATCGTATGGGCCAGAATCTGTCTGAGCCAAACGGCCCTCTCGCCATCGCTGTGACCCCGAAATTGCTCGTGCCGCTGGTGGGCTCGGAGCAGAGTCTGCTGTACGACGTCAGAAGGTTCGATGATCCCCTGAAGAGAGGCGTCCACCTGCAACCTCGCTAGCATCAACAGATAGTCGCGGTACAACTCGAGCGGCTTGGTTCCCTCCTCGTCTGCCATGGGTATCGAACCTGCCCTGTAAGAGACAGACGGATCATCGAAGCGGATTCAGCGCGACGATCTCAAAATAACGAGATGGGCAACGATAGATAGAGACCCCGGAGAGCGACGCATTCTCATCGTGCCGCCCTAGGGCCGGTCTCAATAACCATCACAAAGAACAACCCGCCCAAGCCGATAGAGGACGAACCGCCAAGCTGTCAAGAGAGTCAAAGGAACCCGAAGTGAAGACTCCTATGGAATCGTTCCGCCTGGTTCTCTTGGTCTGGTCTTCTTGACGCTCTTGACGGTTGGTCTCCAGGCGCTTTCAGCGGGCTTCCAGTCACGTTCTCAAGCCTGGAAAAAGACAGCGGGAGCGGAAGGTCTTAAATGCCCAGATAGATTACCAGACCTGGTGCATCCTTGGAAGTATCCTCGGCGAACCGCCGTGGCCCTCATCAGACCCTGAGTGGGACGGCTACTCCTCCGGTCGCAATCCAAGGCCCGCGATCTTGCCCGTCTTGTCGAGCTCGAAAGACGCGTTCAACGTCTCCTTCTCGAAGACGGCACGATACCGCAACCGCATGCCGGCATCGGTCACCTTCCGCTCCAGGAGCTGAAACGTCTTCAAAGCACCGAAAGCGGCAAACATCGCTTTGCCGTTCCTTGATGCGTGGAAGCATCTCCTTCTGGGCTTCGGCCGTGAAGAGTGCCGGATCGGCCTCCCCCTTCATTGCCCCCAAGAGTATCCCCTTGAGCCGCGACGTGGTCGGTGCGTCGCTATCCGCGATCGGTCCTTCCGCCTTCTTCATCAAGGCCGGCAACACCCGGCTGGCGATGTCCTGCGCGATTGAGCCCGCACGACCGTCATCCGTGTTGGCCAGGACGATCACGGTCAGCCTGTCATCCACGAAGCGCGAAATCTGGGTGGAGAAGCCGGGGATGCCACCGCCATGCGAGACCAGCCGGTGACCGTTAACCGGGCTGACTTGCCAGCCCATGCCGTACTCCGCGGGACTGCCTTTGCTCAGGGGACTCGGTGCCCACATCGACTCCAGCGTGGACTTCTTGAGCAGCTTCTCGGAGGCGAGCGCCGCGTCCCACTTCACCAGGTCGCTCACGGTCGAGACGAGCATTCCCGCGGCGAACGGCTGGGTCGGACTGACGTACTCCCCGTTCCGCAAGACCTTGCCGTTCCAGCTATAGCCCTGCGCGGTTCGGGATGATGGCATGCAGGTCGTTCACGCGCGTCTGTGTCATGCCGAGCGGCTTGAAAATGCGTTCGTCCAGGAACTCGCCGTAGGTCTTTCCCGATACCTTTTCGATGATCATGCCGAGCAAGAAGTACCCCGTATTGCAGTACCTCCATTTCTCTCCCGGCGCGAATTCCAGCGGGTCCTTCGCCACGAGATCGAGGATCTCTCGATGGGTATAGTCCTTCCGCGCGGTCTTGAAGAAATCCTTGACGCTGGTGTAGCTCTTGATCCCCGAAGTGTGGTTCAGCAGATGGCGAATGGTCACCTCCTTCCAGGCGGCCGGCAAGTCCGGCAGATGCTTCGAGATCTTGTCCCCGAGGCCGAGTTTTCCCTGTTCCACGAGCATCATGATCGCGGTCGCGGTGAACTGCTTGGTCACCGAGGCGAGCTGATAGACGGTCTTCTCGGTCGCCGGGACGGATAGCTCCACGTTCGCCAGTCCATAGCCTTTCGCCTGAAGGAGCTTCCCATTCTTCACGATTGCGACCGAGACGCCGGGAATATGTCGCTTCTGAATCACACCCAACACATAGTCGTCGATGCTCCTGGCAAGGGAATCGTTCGTCAACTGGGCCTGGGCAACCGAGGCCGAGGTTGCCATCACGAAGAAAAGGGCTCGACTGATGGATCTCATGGGAAGGGATCAATCCTTTCGGATCATGGGGAACCTCCGGCGTCACGAACCACTCGAGACGACGACCGGAGAACTCGGCCCAAGCGCACAGTTTGGCGTCTGGTACGCATTCGTGGGCCGATCGCGATTCTTTGGTAGAAAAACCGCCCTCAGTCTCGCAGAAATTCAAGGAAATGTGGAAGCGGAGCTTGGCGGCGGGTATGGTGGATCGATGGCTTTGAGTCATGCCCGGCCAACCGAATGCGACCTGTCGTGTCGCGCATCGGGCTCGGCTCGGGACAAAACCGTAGGAAAGGGAGCAGCCATGGAGCGTGTAAGGATGTCATTCCGGACGAAAAAGTCATCGCTACCGAGATGGCCGCGAATCCTCGGCCTGGCCCTGGGGCTGGTCGTGGCCATGTCGGCGGTATGGATACAGACGGCCCACGCCCAGGCGCCGCGTGCCGAGGGCGGGGATGCGAAGGCGTCCCTGGCCCGCTATGTGCCGCGGCAGGACCTGGTCGCTTACCTGGAATTCGACGGGCTGGACGCCCACGCCGACGCCTGGAAGAATTCGGCCGCTTACAAGCTCCTCAACGACACCAAGCTGGGGGCCCTGCTGGAAGACCTCGCGGGCCAGGGCCTCGAGCTGGTGCAGCAGTCGACTCCGCCGGACAGGCAGGTCAAGCCGGCCACGGTGATCGACCTGGTCAAGCACGTCGCAAAGTATGGCGGCGTTTTTGCAGTCTGGATCAAGTTCGCAGCTGATGCTCCCCAGAATGGTGGATTCGTCTACGTCGCGCGTCGTGGCGACCGGCCCGATGTCAACCGCATGCTCGAGGCCGCGGTCCGCCGCGACTTTAGGGGCGGCCCGGCGGGGGCCGATCGCCCACCGGTCCAGAAGTCCGGTCGAACCTATCACCCGCTCGACCAGGAGAATGGTTGGTGGTTCGAGAAAGGGGACCTGGTCGTATCCAATCGGCCCGACGACGTGATCGACGTTCTCGACGGCAAGCGGCCCAATGCCGTGGATCACCCCCTTCGCATCGCGCTCACGAAGGCCCGGGACGGCTTCCAGCCTGTCGCGGCGGGGTTCGTGGATATCTCCGCGCTGCCCATGCCTCCCCAGGCGGCCCAACTCGGCCTCGACGGTCTGAAGCGGATCGAGCTCCAGTGGGGCTTCCAGGACGACGCGTTGCTGGCCGTCCTCGGCGTGGTGGCCCCCGCGCCTCGGCGCGGAATCCTGGCCCTCCTCGATCAGCCAACCTTCGACATCCGATCGCTTCCTCCGCTGCCCGCCGGGTTGACCGGGTTCACCGTGCTGTCGATCGACCTGGCCAAGACGTACAACCAGATCATCGGCATGGCGAAGGAGGCCAATCCCCAGGGGGCCGATGGGTTCGATCAGCTCGAGGGGGTGATCCGCCAGCGGTTCGGCATCGACCTGCGGCAGGACTTGCTCGCCAACCTCGGCCCGAAGCTGTCCTTCTACGCGCAGGCCCCCAGCGCGGATCGTGGCGGCCAATCCGGCGATGGCGATGATCGGGCAATTCACCGGAGCTGACCATCTCGGCCCAGGTCCGCGACGGCTCCATGGCGAAGGTGATCGACCCGCTGATCGCGGCGATCAACCTGATCATCCAGTCGCAGCAGGCCGCCGCCCGCCGCGGCCAGCCGGACCCCAACGCCGGGGCCATCGCGTTTCGCAAGCAGGACGGCCCTCGTCCCACCTACGTCCTCGAATTCCCCCAGGGCGCAATCCCGCCGCCTATCATGGCGATGTTCCAGCCGACCGTTCTGCTCGGCAAGGACCAGCTCGTGATTGCCGCCACCACCGCATCGGCCGAGCACGCCGCCGACCTCTCCGGCGCCCCGCCCGAGCGGCTCTGGAAGCCGACCGGCGAGTTCGTTCCGATGGCCCGCCGGCTTCCTGGAGAGCTCATCTTCCTGAACGTCAGCGACCCCCGCGACACGATGCCGGCCATGGTCGAGAGCCTGCCGATGCTCATCCAGCAGTTGAACACGATGCTTCCCGGCCGTGCAGTCGGCGCGCGGAGCGGCCCGCCGTGCCCAGTGCACGAACAACCTCAAACAGATCGTCCTGGCGATGCACAACTACCACGCAACCAACGGCAGCCTCCCGAAACCGGCGATCACCGGCAAGGACGGCAAGCCGTTGTTGAGCTGGCGCGTGGCGATCTTGCCCTTCATCGAACAGCAACCGCTCTACAACAAGTTCAAGCTCGACGAGCCGTGGGACAGCCCGAACAACAAGGCACTCATCAAGGAGATGCCGCCGGTTTACATCTGCCCGGAGACGGGCCGGCGGCGAGCCGTTCACCACGACCTATCGGGTGTTCACCGGCCCGGGGGCGTTGTTCGAAAAAGGCAAGGGGACGGGGTTCCAGGAGGTCATCGACGGGACGTCGAACACGATCATGGCCGTCGAGGCCAAGGAGGCGGTTCCCTGGACCAAGCCCGACGCCGAGCTCGGAGTTCGACCCGGCGGCGGTCGCTTCACTCTACGGAGCAGGCTCGCCACACTCCGGCGGCTTCAACGTCGCGTTCGCCGATGGCTCGGTACGATTTCATCCCGGATTCGATCAACGTCAACCTATTTCACGACCTCGTGACGCGCAACGGGGGAGAGCACATCGATTTCGCGCAGTTCCCCGAGATGCCGCGTCCCGGCCGGCCCGGCCGGCCGCGGGAGGTCCCCTGCACGTCGATCCAGACATGGTCCCCAAGGCCGACGAGCTGAAGCGGCTCTTGTTCCCCGCGTCGTTCGCGCTCGTCGCCGACGCCAACGGAGCCCGGATCGTGTCTCGCGAGTCGTTCCCCAGCATCTCCTCGCCGGCCGCCAGCGGCGTGCTGGTCGCGCTGTTGCTCCCGGCCGTGCAATCGGCGCGCGAGGCGGCCCGCCGCGCCCAGTGCACCAACAACCTCAAGCAGATGGCCCTGGCGATGCTCAACTACGAGTCGGCCACCGGCGCCTTCCCCAAGCCGGCGATCACCGACAAGGACGGCAAGCCACTCTTGAGCTGGCGGGTGGCGATCCTCCCCTACATCGAGCAGCAGGGCCTCTACAACCGGTTCAAGCTCGACGAGCCGTGGGACAGTCCGCACAACAAGGAGCTCATCAAGGAGATGCCGCAAACCTACGTGTGCCCGAGCCGGGCGAACGCCGAGCCGGGCACGACGACCTACCGGGTCTTCGTCGGCCCGGGCGCGTTGTTCGAGGAGGGCAAGGGTACGAACATCGCCAATATTACCGACGGGACGTCGAATACCATCATGATTTCCGAGTCGTCGGAATCCGTACCCTGGACCAAGCCCGACGCCGAGCTGAAGTTCGACCCGGCGGCAAAGCCGTCGTTCTTCGGCGCCGGCTCGCCCATCCGGGCGGCTTCAACGCCGCGATCGCCGACGGAGCGGTCCGGTTCTTCAAGAACACGATCGATCTGGGCGTCTTCCGGGCCTTGATCACCCGCCGCCGGCGGAGAAGTCATCAACGGTGGGGCGTTCTAGCGGGTTTCCGGGTTGAGGAACAAGTCTGCAATCGATTCCCGATGTGCTCGAGCAGAACGGAATTCATTCCGTTTCTTCGTAGGACGGAATTCACTGTTCATCAGGGAGACACACATGAGGCGTGCTGAGATTTCCGCTCGGATGGATGGCTCGTCGAGCCGATGGCGGATCGTTGGCCTGGTAATGCCGGCGATCCTCATCATGGCGGCGGGGTCGAATTGGGCTGAGGGCCAGGCGGCGCAGCCGGCAGGCGTCGGAGACGCGAAAGCGACGCCACTGGCGCACTATGTCCCGCGACAGGATCTGATGAGTTACATCGAATTCGACGGGCTCGACGCACATCAGGCCGCCTGGCAGGGGTCGGCCGCCCAGAAGCTCTTGAACGACACCAAGCTGGGAGTGCTGTTGGAAGACCTCGTGAGCCAGTACTTCGAGACGAGCACAGCAGGGGACGCCCGCGAACCATCGGGTCAGGTCGGCCGACATCATCGCGGTGATCAAGCTCGCGGCACGCCAGGGTTTTGCGCTGGGGGTCTGGGGCAAGGACCCGGATAAGCTCGGCACGGTCTACGTCGTCCGCGGCGGCGACCGGCCGGAACTCCGCCGCCTGCTCGAAATCGCGGCCCGGCCCCACCAGAACCCCGAAGGCCTGGCGAATCCGCCGGCCGGCCCGGCACCAATCCCGAAGGCGGGGCGAGCATCCACGCGATGAACCCGGAGACCGTCTGGTGGATCGAGAAAGGCGACCTGGTTCTCTCCAACCAGCCCGATGCGGTCCTGGCCGTGCTCGACGGCAAGGAACCCGATGCCGTCAACCACCCCCTTCGCACCGCGCTCCTGAAGGCCGAGGACAGCTCTCAGCCCGTCGCCGTGGGGTTCCTCGATCTCACCATGCTGCCGCCGCTGCCGCCGGAGATGGTCAGGCTGGGGCTCGACGGCGTGAAGCGCGTCGAGTTCGCCATGGGTTTTGAGGGCGACGCGTTGCGGACCGTGCTCCGCGCGGTGGCCCCGGCCCCGCGCCGCGGTTTGCTGGCGCTCCTGGATCAGCCCACCTTCGACGTCAACTCTCTGCCGCCTCTGCCCGCCGGGTTGACCGCCTTCAGCGTGCTGTCGATCGACTTGCCCAAGACCTACGATCAGGTCGTCGAACTGCTGAAGAGGTCCGATGCCAATGCTCCCGACCGCGTCGCCATGGCCGAGGACGCCATCCGCCAGCAATTCGGCTTCGATCTCCGCAAGGACCTGATCGCGCGGCCTCGGCCCCAAGCTGGCTGTCTACGAGCAGGCTGCCACCGAGGGCGGTGGGGCCAAAGGGAACCGGGCCGCCCAGATGATCTCGGGTCTTTCCGGCATCACGATCTCGGCCCAGATCCAGGACCAGGCGGCCCTGGCCCGAGCGATCCAACCGCTGATGACCGTGGTCAACCAGGTCCTCCAAAATGTCCCACCGGGCAACCTGGAATTCCGCAAGCAGGAAGGCGCCCGCCTGTCGTACATCCTGGACTTGCCCGCGGGCATGCTGCCGCCGCCATTCGCAACGCTGTTCCGCCCGACGATCATCGTGGGCAAGGACCAGCTCATCGTGGGCGCCTCGACCGACGCGGCCGAGAAGGCCGCGAACCTTTCCGGCACCCCGAAAGACCGTCTCTGGCAGCCGACGGGTGCCTTCGTCCCGGTCGTGCGACGGGTCCCCGCGCAACCTGGTTTACCTGCGCATCGCCGACCCTCGCGAGACGATGCCCGCGGTCATCGAGTCCCTGCCGATCCTGGCGCAGCAGATCAACGCACAGATGGCCCGGTCGCAACAGATGCGGGGCGGTCGACCTGGAGCCCCCCGGCTCCCGGGACTCCGGTCCTGCGAATCGACGCCGATAAACTGCCTCGCGCCGACGACTTGATCCGCCTCCTGTTCCCCTCGTCAACGGCGCTGGTCGTGGATAGCCAGGGCGCGAGCCTGATCGCGCGCGAGCCGATCCCCGGCCTCACGTCGCCGGCCATCGGCGGCTTCTTGCTCGCGTCGCTCGTGCCGGCCACGCAGTCCGCGCGCGAGGCGGCCCGCCGCGCCCAGTGCGTCAATAATCTCAAGCAGATCGCGCCTGGCGGACCACAATTACCATCTCCGCCAACAACATTTTCCCGATGCAGGCCATCACCGATAAGGACGGCAAGCCGCTGTTGAGCTGGCGGGTGGCGATCCTCCCTTATCTCGAGCAGCAGGAACTATACAACAAGTTCAAACTCGACGAGCCGTGGGACAGCCCAAACAACAAGCCCTTGATCAAGGAGATGCCGAAGGTTTATCTCTGCCCCAGCCGCCGCAACCCCGAGCCGGGCACGACGACCTATCGGGTCTTCGTGGGCAAGGGCGCCCTGTTCGAGGAGGGTGAAGGCACGGGCCTCCAGAACGTCACCGACGGGACGTCCAACACGATCATGGTTGTCGAGTCGAAGGACGCCGTGCTCTGGTCCAAGCCCGACGATCTGAAGTTCGACATGGAGGCCAAGCCCTCGCTCTACGGCGCCGCCTCGCCGCACCCCGGCGGCTTCAACGCCTCGTTCGCCGACGGCTCGGTCCGCTTCATCAAGAACTCGATCAGTCTCCAGGTCTTCAAGGCCCTGATCACCCGTGCCTCGGGCGAGGTCGTCTCATCCGACTCATACTGAGACCCCGGCGGTCCCTTGTGGTGCGGGCTTCCGGCCCGCATTGAGAAGAGACAGGCGGGACGCCTGCACCACACGCCGATTCCCCGGGGAAAAGTTGGAACCGGGGAGCCCTCTCGTTCGGCTACTCTATAGAGGGGCAAGACCGGCCGAGGGAGGGCGACCGATGACGACGTGCCAGCGTGATAGCGTCCTGCGACACATCCGGATGATCTTCGGGGTCGGTGTCGTCTCGGACCTGTCCGATGCCCAACTCCTCGAGCGATTCGCGTCCCGGCACGACGATTCGGCCGAGCTCGCGTTCACGACCCTGGTGGGGCGGCATGGGCCGATGGTGCTGCGGGTCTGCCGGCGGATCCTCCGCGACCCGCACGATGTGGAGGACGCCTTCCAGGCGACCTTCCTGGTCCTGGTGCGCAAGGCCGGATCGATCCGCAAGCGCGCCTCGGTCGGGTAGCTGGCTCCACGGAGTCGCCCTCCGCGCCGCGGCCGACATCCATTCCGCCGCGACAAGGCGACAACTCCACGAGCGGAAGTTCGCCGAGCGATGCGACGCAATCGGTCCAGGATGCATGCCCCGATGACCTGGGCCCGTTGATTCACGAGGAGATCGAGCGGCTACCGGAGCGTTATCGCGCGGCCGTGGTGCTCTGCGATCTCGAGGGGCTGACGCACGAGGAGGCCGCGCGGCGGCTGGGTTGGCCCGTCGGGACGGTCAAGAGCCGTCAGGCGCGGGGACGCGATCGCCTGCGAGTCCGCCTGCTCCGCCTCGGTCTGGCCCCATCCGTCGGGCGTGCTCGGCATCGAGGCTCGCCGCCGAGCGCCGCCGTCGCCGCGGCCTTGTCGAATTCGACGGTGCACGCCGCGCTCCACCTCTCGATGCGGACGACGGCCGGCGCCGTGGCGAAGGGCGTGTTGAGGGCGATGGCCCTGGCCCGCTTGAAAGTCCTGGCCGTTCCCCTGCTGACGCTCGGTACCGTCACGATTGCCGGGCTCGGTCTTCTCGCTTCCGATCTCGAGCACGCCGGCCCTCGCTGCGCAGCAGATGAAGAAGAACGACGTGGAGAAGGTCCCCGTGCTCAAGCAGGCCGATCCGACGATCTTGAACGCTCTTCGGCGTGACCGACTACGACCCGGCGACCGTGACGATCGTCCGCACCCCGTTCGACAACTGCCGAGTCGACAAGGTCCTCGTCGACCTCGGCTCGAAGGTCAAGAAGGGCGACCCGCTCCTCGAGTTGTTCAGTACCGACCTGGCCGCGGCCAAGAGCGATTACGAGGTCAGCATGCAGCCAATGGGCCCACGACAAGAAGATTCTACGATGACACGGCCCCGCTGGCCAAGGACGCAACTCCTCGCCAAGAAGGAAATGATCGAGGTCGAGAACAACGAGCAGCAGAGCCGCCTCAAGATGAAGCTCGCCAAGGACAAGCTCCTGGTCTACGGGCTGACCGAGGAGGAGATCAAGAACGCCGCCGAGCGAGGACGGCGTCCAGAAGGCCAGGATGATCTTGCGGTCGCGAGGCGATGGTCTTGTCGTCAAGAAGACCGTCGTCGATGGGAACTACTACGATTCCAACGACGAGTTGATGACGCATAGCCCTGATCGACCATCTGTGGGTGCGGCGGGAACGTCAGCGAGCCCGACGTCGAGAAGGTCGAAAGTCGGCCAGACCTTGAAGGTCATCTTCCCCTATACCGTCTCCGATCGCGAGATCGTCGGCCAAGGTTGAATACATCGATAAGGCGATCGATCCCGAGAAGCGGACGGCGAAGTTCCGCACCACGATCCCCAACCTGCGGGCCGTTTCAAGGCCGGCGCATACGTGAAGGTGGAGGTGCGGATTCCGCCCAAGCCGTGAGGCACCATCGACCGATAATGCCCAAGCTCATACTCCCCATCTACGATGAAGACAATTTCCCGGCCGTCAACACTGCGGCTTGGGGGAGAATGAACCGGCGCCGCACGGACTTGATCCGCAAGAAGCATCGTCATGGTCTGACGGATGCCGAACAAATCGAATACGACCGGCTTCAGAGGCTGACGTTCGAAGCATTGGAGAGGGCATTCCCAAGGCCCGACTCCAAGATCGATGAGTTAATCCTCCTGCGAGAAAAACTGAGGTCAGAGGTGGGGCGTCGTTGAGGACGACGTCTCTTGTTGCCGCGCTCCCGCGTGGGAATGGCTTTCCTGGTCGCTCCGCGCCCTCGGATCGAGGTGACGCGGAGCGTCGCAACCGGACGCTCTCGCGCTCCAGTGGGGGAGCGAGAATTCCCCGTGCACTCGGGTACCCCCACTCACTCGAACTCGGTTCCGTCGGCTACAGTCTCGAAAAAACTCTTGCAATCCCCTCATGGTGAGCCCTTATGATGGCTTGGGACGGATGTCCAAGGAGGCCGGGGTCGCTCGCGCGGTTCGCGAGTCGACCGGGAGCCGGTCGTCTGGTTCATCTCGATCTCCACGGGGCAACACCGCTATGAGCATTGTGGAACGCAAGGCCGATCCGGAGCGCGGGGCCGGTTCGATCCCCGCCGAGACGCTCGAGTTCGTCCGGACCGTGCGCGCGCAGGTCGGGACGGTCGTCGTCGGCCAGGACGTGGTCGTCGAACGGCTCCTGATCGCGCTGTTCACCGGCGGACACCTGCTGCTTCAGGGCGTGCCGGGGCTGGCCAAAACCCTCCTGGTCGCGACCTTGTCCAAGACGATCGACCTCCATTTCGCCCGCATCCAGTTCACCGTCAACCTGCTCCCCTCCGACATCATCGGCTCGGAGATCCTCGACCAGCGGACCAACGACTTCCGCGTCCACAAGGGGCCGATCTTCACGAACCTGCTCCTGGCCGATGAGATCAACCGCGCCGCGCCCAAGGTGCAGAGCGCCTTGCTGGAGGCCATGCAGGAGCGTCGTGTGACGATCGGCAACGAGACGTTCAAGCTGCCGGCGCCGTTCCTGGTGATCGCCACCCAGAACCCGATCGAGCAAAGCGGCACGTTCGAGCTGCCCGAGGCCCAGCTCGACCGGTTCATGCTCTGCCACCGCCTGGTTTATCCCGACCGCGGACGAGGAAAAAGAGATCCTGAAACGCAACGCCGCGCTGGGCGTCCGCCGCGAGGACCGAGGGGCCGTCGCTCGCACCGAGTTCGACGTCCTGGAGGGCGGCCCCGTCGCCACCACCGAAGACCTCGTCCGCGCCATGGAGGCCGTCCACAGATTTACGTCAGCGAGACGTTCACCGATCACGTCGTCGAGATCGTCACCCGGACACGAAACCACCCCTGCATCGAGCTCGGCGCCAGCCCCCGCGCCGGCATCGCACTGATCAAGGGCTCGCGGGCCAGGGCCTTGATCCACGGCCGCAACTACGTCATCCCCGAAGACCTCTTCGCCCTGGCCGAGGACGTGATCCTTCACCGCACCCGCTTGACCTACGAGGCACTTGCCGACGGCCGAACCGGTTCCGACATCCTCAAGGAGATCCTTGGCCCCTATCGGCACAATCGCGAGGACGCACGCATCACTCAACGGCAAGGCCCGTTGAGTGCAACCGCCGCCAGGTGCTTCGTTTCGCGAAAGGAGACGCACGATGAGCACGGTTTCGAAGTCGAGAGGGCGAGGCCCTGATCCCCGCCGGAGGACCCGTTCCGCTATGGATGGCGGTACGTGCATATCACCCGGCCCGACGGGACCGAGGATCTCGATCAGGTACCGTTGACGCTGGAAGACGTGCTCCATCCGGAGGAGGGAGATTTCATCGTGATGAGCGACCCGCACTCCTGCGACATGGCCTACCTGCGTGCGGTCTCCAAGGCCCGAGTGGCGTACGATCGCACGGCGGTCGTGCTCTCGGACTGCCGGATCGATTGGAACATCCCGGGTGTCAAGCCGCTCGGGCCGGATTTTGCCCTGTTCTTCGGCGCAGGCGGCACATCACGTGGTCAGACCTTCGACGTCGCCGCGGAAGGCGTCCGGCCGGCGCTGGTGATCGAGATCACCTCGCCCGATACCCGGGTGAACGACGTCGGGATCAAGGTGGATTATTACCACCGGGCCGGTGTGCCGCAGTATGTCATCGTCGATGCCATCGATCTGGGGGAGAAACGCCTGATCGAATTCATCGATTATCGATGGGAGCCGGCCGGTTACCGACGGCTCGGGCCCGGCGAGCGGGGCCGAATCTGGCTGCCCTCGCTCCGACTGTGGTTAGGCCAGACCCGCGAACGCCTGGGAGGCTTCATGCGCCTGGCGTGCTTCGATCCCGACACCGACCAGGAAGTCGGCGACTACACGGCGATCAGCCAGGCACTTGCTGCAGTCTGAGGCCCTCGCCAGGGCCGAGGCCCGCGCTCGCGCCGACGCCGAGGCCCGATTCGAGGCCGAGGCCCGCGCTCGCGCCGACGCCAGCGCCCGCGCCGAGCTCGAGGCCCGCCGCGCCGACGCCGCGGCCCGCCGCGCCGAGCTCGAAGCCCACCGCGCCGAGCTCGAGGCCCGCGCTCGCGCCGAGCTCGAGGACCGGGTCCGAGCCCTTGAGGAGGAGCTCCGGCGCCGGAACGGACCGAACACAACGAACGGTTGATCGTTCGAGATGGCTCCGAGATCCTTTCTCTCCAGAGATGAAGCCGAGAATCCAACGTGCAAGGCCGAATCGAAACTCATGACGTCCTCGACGCGCGGCAGTTCTTGCTCGCCGTGAGGAAGCTGGCCGACAGCCTGAGCTACGGCACCGACCACTCGCCGTTCCTGGGCTCGGGGGTCGAGTACGTGCAGTCGCGGCCCTACCAGTACGGCGACCCGATCAAGCTGATCGACTGGCGAGTCACGGCGCGGACCCGCAAGGTCCACGTCAAGGAGTACGAGGCACCCAAGCGAATGCCGGTCTACCTGGTGGTCGACACCTCGGCATCGATGACGATCAGCTCGCACCACCCGAGCAAGTACGAGACGGCGGTGTTCCTGGCCGGCGGGCTGCGCTGGCCTGCCTGGACCGGATCAGCCCGGTGGGGCTGCTGGGCGTCGGGGGACAGAGCCTGCACGTACGACCCAGCCTGTCGAAGGACCAGATCCTCCAGTGGCTGCACCGGCTGCGGACGTTCCGCTACGACGAGCCGACCTCGCTGGGAGCCCGGCTGCTGGAACTGACCCCCAGCCTGCCCCAGCGGGTGCTGGTGATCGTGCTCTCCGACCTGCACGATCCCCGGGCCATGCCGGCCCTCAAGCGATTGGCCCAGGAACACGACTGCGCCGTGCTGCAACTGCGCGACCCGGCCGAGGACCGGCTCCATGGCGTCGGCTTCGTGCGGGCCCGCGAGGCGGAGACCGGTCAGCCGTTCGTCATCCGCGGCCGCCTCCGCGGCCTCGAGCCAGGGCGCGTCGAGGATGAGCTCAGGCGGACCGGGGTCGATTACTTGCTGATCCCCACCGATCAGCCGTACGTGTCGAAGGTCCGGCAGTTCTTCAAGCTCCGCAACTTGCTCGGACGAGGAGCCCGATAACGATGCGACGATCGAGGAGCCCGTATCCTGAGCTGGGCCTGGCCTGCTGCTGTTGCTGGCCCTGGTCGCCGGGCAGCCGGCGCGGGGGCAGGACCCGCCGCCGCGCTCGAAGTCCACCGTGGGCATGCCGGCGAGGATCGACCAGCTCATCCTGCCCGGCGGCGAGCTCGAGGCCAAGCCGATCGAGGATCGCCGCGCGGCGGTCGTTGTCCGGATCGTGGACGCCTATCCGCATGGGTCGGCATTCCGCTATGACATCGTTTACTACGGCCTGGAGCCGGGCCGTTACGACCTGAAGGACTACCTGCGCCGCAAGGACGGATCACCGGCCAAGGATCTGCCGCCGATCCCGGTCGATGGTCGAGCCGGTGCTGCCGCCGGGCCAGATCGAGCCGCACCGGCTGTCGCTCGCCCCCTCGCCGTTCCTGGGCGGCTATCGGCTGCTCGTCCTGCTCGGGGGGCTCGCGTGGGTCGCCGGCCTGGCCGCGATCCTGCTCGCCGGCCGTCGGAAGCGGGTCGAGGCCTCGGCGCAGGCGAGCCGACCGGCAACGCTGGCCGACCGCCTCCGGCCCCTGGTCGATGCGGCGATGTCCGGCAAGCTGAGCCCCGGCCAGCATGCCGAGCTCGAGCGTCTGCTGATCGGCTACTGGCGCAGGCGGCTCAAGCTGGAGCACGCCGCGCCCGCCTCGTGCATGGCCGCGATGCGCGACCACGTGGAGGCCGGCCCGCTCCTGCGCCGGCTCGAAGACTGGCTGCACCGGCCGGCCGGCACCGTCGAGCCGGTCGATGTCGCGGCCTTGCTCCGGCCTTATCAAGCGATCCCGGCCGATGAGTCGGAGGATGAGGCGGCGGAAACGACGGCCCGAGTGCCGGGCTCGCAATCTTCCACACTTCTGGAGCGGCATGCATGAGCTTCGCCTATCCCGCCGTGCTCGTCCTCCTGATTGTTCCCGTGCTGCTGATCGCCTGGGTCTGGCGACGCAACGGGGGGCGGGTCGCCCTGCCGATGGACCACGTCGGTCAACCCTCCGGGAAGGCATGGGCGTTCGCCCTGGGCCTGGCCGAGTCGGTGCCCGCCCTGATCCTGGCGGTCGTGATCGTGCTCCTGGCCGGTCCCCAGCAGTTGAGCGCACCGCGTACCAAGCGGGTGCTCACCAACATCGAGCTCTGCGTCGATATCTCCAGCAGCATGATCACCCCGCTC
Source organism: uncultured Isosphaeraceae bacterium (assembly GCA_963842405.1). Taxonomy (GTDB): domain Bacteria; phylum Planctomycetota; class Planctomycetia; order Isosphaerales; family Isosphaeraceae; genus CAVZRC01. Next base: position 165,074 of record CAWJGW010000001.1, read on the forward strand.
GGCGACGGCACGCGCTACGACGCCTCGATGAAGGCGATCGATCACTTCCTCGACATTCGCAAGGGCGATGCCTTCGGCCTGACCTTCTTCGCCAACAACGTGCTGCACTGGGTCCCCTTGACCAGCGATCCCTCGGCCATCCGTTGCGCACCGCCGTTCATGAAGCCGGAGAATGCTCCCCTCCGTGGATGACGGGCACGATGATCGGCAAGACACTGCTGGCCTGCAAGGAGATCCTGGCGTCCCGCGAGGAAGGGGACCGCATGATCATCCTCGTCTCCGACGGCGAGAGCTTCGACTTGTACGGCGGCAAGGACATGGAGATCGCGCAGACGCTCAAGAAGAGCAACATCGCGGTCTATTCGATTCACATCTCCCAGAGCCCGCCCCCCGAAGCGATCGTCAACGTCACGCAGATGACCGGCGGGGAGGTGTTCCCGGTGGATGATCCCGGTGCGCTCCAGGCCGTCTTCCAGCGGATCGACGCCATGCGGGAGACCAAGCTGGAGAAGACGACGTCGGAGCTGCTGGACGACTTCGTACCGGTCTGCATCGCGGGCCTGTCGCTCTTGACCCTCTCGGGCTGTGCCCTGTTCGGGCTGAGGTACACGCCATGGTGATGCATGCCGAGCTGGCCGCCGCGGCCGTGGTGATCCTGGCGATGGCGGCCGAGACCCTCCACGCCGCGCGTTGCCGGCGTCTGGCCCGGCTGGCGTTCGGTCCTCGCCGCCGGCCCGCCCCTTGGGCGCGGTTCGCACCGGCGCTCCGGGTCGCGGCCCTCGCCGCGCTCGCCTGGGGGCTGATCACCCTGCTCGAGCTCCCGCCCAAGGTCCACGCGGCCCAGGCGATCCCCGACAAGGAGCGCCGGCACGTCCTCATCGTGCTCGACGTCTCGCCGAGCATGCGCCTCAAGGATGCCGGGCTCAACGCCGATCAGAGCCGGATGAAGCGCGCCTCCATCGTGATGGATTCGTTCCTCGAACGGATCCCCGTCGAGCTCTACCTGGTGAGCGTCGTCGCCTGCTACAACGGCGCCAAGCCGGTCGTGGTTGACACCAAGGACCTCGAAGTGGTCCGGAACATCTTCGGCGATCTGCCGATGCATTACGCGTTCTCGGTCGGGAAGACCGACCTGTTCTCGGGACTGACCGAAGCGGCGAAGATCGCCCATCCCTGGCAGCCCCGGAGCACCCTGCTGATGATGATCTCCGACGGCGACACGGTCCCCGCCACCGGGATGCCCAAGATGCCGGCCTCGATCGCGGACGTCCTGATCGTGGGCGTCGGCGACCCGCGGCAAGGCTCCTTCATCGACGGCCGGATGTCGCGCCAGGACACCTCGACGTTGCGTCAGATCGCCGCCCGCCTCGGCGGCATCTACCACGACGGCAACGCCAAGCACATCCCCACCGCGACGCTGAGGCAGTTGACCGTCATCCCGCGCAAGAGCACGTTCGAGCAGCTCACGCGGCGGGAGTACGCGTTGATCGCCTGCGTAATCGGGGCCTCGATCCTGGCGTTCCTGCCGGTCCTCCTGCACCGGTTCGGCACCCGATGGCGGCCGGGCGTGGGCGCCGCGGCTTCGGCCATCCGGCGAGGGCTCGCGACCAGGGCTAGCTCACCCGCCGTTGTCGTCCGGGAATAAGTCCGGATGGGCGCGTCGGTAGGCCAACCAGCGTTCGGTGGCCCATTCCTGGTCCGCGGGTGAGAGACGAGGGACGCAAGGTTTATGGTAACGTAGGTAGAGCATGTACCCCGCGTCCTCGTACACCTGCTCCAGGGCAGCCTGGAGGTCGAGCGGTGTATCCTGGCCTTGGTGTCGTCCGCCGCCGGCCCGTTCCAGGGCGGTTTGGATGGCCGGCGGTGCGTCGGCATAGGGATCGGCGAGCGGAATGCCAATCGTCGGTAGCGGGTCGCGGAGTTGGCAGGGATAAAGCTCGAGGCGATTGCGGTCGGGCCATCGAGTTCACGCAGACCATGTAGTCGAAGGGTTTCGCACCGGCAACGAAAGGCTCCGGGACGCTCATGACATGTCGGCCATTCCGCAAGAGGTCGATCTCGACGAAATGGCATTCGCTCGCGAGAATCTCTTGCTGCTTGGCCAGATACGAAACGCGACCGGGCCCGGCGACTTTGTTACTCGGGACTCACCAGCTTGATGACGGTCACGACCGCCAGATCCGGTAGCGGTCCAGGATGGTGATGTAGGGTTCGCGGATTTCGAGATGCTGGACGGGATCCTCGATGAATACGCTGACTTCGATGGAGGTCAGGTAGCGGGGCTTGATCTTCGGTCTGAGCTGGCTAGCCAGTGCCACGCTCAGCTGAGTCTGAACGCCCGGCCAGAGGGCCGGATGTTCCAGATAGGGGTCCATCCCCGGAAATGGCATCGGCATCGGAGCTCTCCATCGGTTGGGCCGAGCGAATCGTCAGTCCGCAAGTCAGGCCGCCCGCAACTTCCGCCTGAACGAATGATTTGGTTTCCATCCCGGCGGGCAATCGGGTAAATTACGATGAGTCGGTGTCGACATTGTACAGAGGAACGCGGATCTCGTTAACGCTCTAACCGTTGGAAGGTGCCTGATGCGTACGCTCGTGCTCCTCGGTTGGTTGATGGTCCCGGTCGTCTTCGGCGCGTATCACTACGGGCCCGGCCAGGAGAAGTTGCGGCTGGACAACGTATCTCATCTCCTGGCCAAGGCCGACTCGCTGGCGGCCGGGGATCAGTGGCAAGCGGCCTCGTCCAAGTACGAAGAGGCCCTGGCGCTGTTGCCGGAGGGCCGGGTCGGCGACGCCCGCCGCATCCGGCTCCAGCGGGCCAAGGTCCAGATGCTCGGCCACCAGTTGCCCGAGGCCAACGCCGCCCTGCGGGAGCTGGTCGACCAGATGGAGGACGACAAGTCCGCCGACCCCAAGGTCCGCGACGAGGCCCGCGAGACCCTGGCCAACGCCCAGTATTACATGACCTGGCTGAAGCGGCTCGAGGGCCTGGGCGCCGAGGAATGGGAGCCCGAGATCGAGAGCGCCCGCCAGACCTATCGCCTGCTCGCCGAGGAGGCCGAGGCCGCCGGCAATCCGGAATCCGCCCGCAAGCACCGCGAGGACCTCGAAAGCGCCATCCGGCTCGCCCGCCTGGAGCTTGCCGAGCTGCAAGGCCTCGATCTTCCCAAGCAGTGCTCCAACTGCAAGAGCGGCCAGTGCAAGAAGCCCGGGAAGAAGCCGGGTGGGAAGAAACCCGGTCAGAAGCCGCAAGAAGAGAAGAAAGACGCCCGCAAGGCCGGGTCAGGTCCCCCGCCGGATAACTCGGGATCGTGATCTTTTCCTGGTGGCAAGTGACAGAGAGTTGAAGACCGCCGATCGAGTTCGTGCGCGGGGTCGATCGCGTTCGGCGCGGGTCTCCCGACCCCGCCGGACCCAGTGACCGCAGGTCTCCCGAAGGGACATCTCCGAACGACGACCCACATCTCTTGAGGAACGCACCGCCATGCACGTTCGTCGCCGGTTGACCGTCCTTGCGCTCGGTGCTGTCACGATCATCATCCTGGGAACGGCGCGGGGGCAAGCGCCTGGCTCGGCTCCCACCGCGACGCCCCCTTCTTCGACGGCGAAGACCTCGAAGGCGGCGGCGAGACCGAAGGCGCAGGCAAAGGCCGCCGCGCTGCCGGACCTCCCCGCCGACGTGTTCGCGAACAGCCACGCCGGTCGCCGGCCAGCCGGGAGCGCCCGACCCGGCCCAGGCCAAGAAGCAGGAGCATCTCCAGAAGATCCGCCAACTGATGTTCGACCGCCGTCCGTCGGCGATCTTGAAAGCCTGGTCCACCCCCAAGGAAGAGGCGATCAAGGAGGCCGGGAACGATGCGGCCCAGGCGGTGCCGGGAATGCCCATGGCGGTGCAACGGGCCGCGCGGCGGGCTGCCGCGAACGCCATGGTCGCCGGGCCAGAATATGAATATGGCGATGCCGGGATCCATGCCGGCCCCGGGAGCCAACCCCCAGCTCGACCCGTTCGACCGGGACCTCAAAGCGTTCCAGTACGACGTCACCCTGGGCGACTGGGCGGCCGTCAAGGCGTTCCTCGCCAAACTTCCCGACGATGAGGGCAAGGCCGCGTACGAGCAATTGATCCAGAGCCTGGGCGGCCCGCCGGGGATGCAGAACGACATGCAAATGCAGCAGATGCAAATGCAAATGCAGCAGATGCAGCAGATGCAGATGAACATGGGCATGCCCTTCGGGGTGAACACGAACGCGCCGCCGAACCCCCAGCAGTTCATGATGGAGAAGAACGTCTTCTCGAACGCGGATGTCCTCGCGCTGGCGAAAGACGCCCCCCACGGCCTGGACGAGGGGCTGCTGAGCCGGCCTGGGCCGGATCCTCCGCCTGGCGCTGGATTCGGGCAACGTGATCGAGGACTTCCTGGCGAAGCTGCGGACGGCCGTGAAGCTGCCGCGATGGCGGAAGCGCCCCTGACCGATCGACAGGCGGTCAAGGTCCTGGTGGCGGCCGGCTGCACCATCGAGGCGGGCGAGTTCCTCCCCGGCCCCGAGATTGCCGAGGCCGACAACGACCGCGAGGCCCTCAACCTGCTCGCCCGCCACTACCTGGCCCTGCATGCCCGCGACAAGCGGACCGTGCACCTGGAGAACGCCTGGAAGGTCACGCAGGCCGCCCTGGCCGCCGGCACGATCGACCGCGCCCAGAAGGAAGAGGCCATCCGCCGCGCCGTCGAGCTGACCCCGCAGCTCCGCGAGGCGCTGGGCCGCGCCTGGCTCGAGGAGAGCTTCACCAGCCGGCCCGAGCGAGGCATGGAGATCATCGCGAACATCGGCGCGGCGTCGGCCCAGGGGTTGCAGACCCACGCCTTCGACAACGACTTCCGGCTCAAATCGCTCACGCTTCAGAAGCTCGCCGTCGAGGCCCTGCTCCGCAAGGCCCCCCAGCTCGGAAAGAACTGGGGCCATACCCTCGCCCTGCTGGCCGAATCCTGGCTGCGCGAGGCCGAGTTCTCCTATTACTACGACTACTCGACCAGCCTCGGCCCTCGCATGTACTACGACAACTTCGGCAACGTCTTCTACAACAACTACGACCCCTTCTCCCAGAACATGATGATGCGGCAGCGCGGCGGCATGCCGACGGCGCTGAAGGTCGGCGACGTCGTCAAGGAGCGGCCCGGCGACGCCTGGATGGCCTTCGTCGACGAAGGGATCAAGCCCAAGTTCGCCACCGTCTTCGCCAAGCTCTATCTCAAGGTCAACGAGGAGGACGAGGCGTTCCCCTACATCGACCAGCTCGCGCGGACCAACCCGCGCGAGGCCAAGGAGCTGGCCGAGGAGTTCGTCCGGGTCTGGACCAAGAACCACAACCCCAACTCGCAGCAGTTGCGCCGCAGCCGATTCTTCTATGTCTACGGGTTCGAGAACCGGGGCGAGGGCATTCCCCTGACCCGCTCCAAGCAAGAGCGCAACCTCGTCGAGCTGGCCGGTTGGATCAAGAAGCTGCGGGCACTGCCCAATCGGCGAGATCGACGAGAAGCTGCTGACCCAGGCGTTCACCGCCTGTCACAGCACGGCCGAGGTCTACCGCCTCGACACGATCGAGAAGGTCTTCGGCTCGTTCGACGCCCTCAAGCCGATGCACCCTGGCCGAGCTGATCCAGCAGATGCGGGGCAACCTGCTCGGCGTCTGGCGACAGCCGGCCGAGCAGGAGAAGAACAAGACCAAGCGTCGCGAGAAAGACATCCGCGCCGAGGTGCTCCGCGGCTACGAGGTCGCCCAGGCCGTCATCGACCGCGGCCTGGCCCGGCATCCCGACCACTGGGCGCTGGTGCTGGCCCGGGCGACCATGATGCACGACGAGAACAACTACCACCAGGAGATCGAGCGCTCGACCGAGTTCGCGCCGCGACGGCAGCAGGCCTTCGCCGAGTTCCGCCGCGCCGCCGAGCTCTACGCCGCGACCGTGCCCGGCCTGGAGCAGAACGACGAGACGACCCAGGTGTTCGACTTCTGGTACTGCGCCGGCCTGGGCGCCTGCGACCCTCAGCACATCACCGAGGAGACGATCTCCGATCCCCGCCAGCCGAAGCTGATCCGCGAGGCGCTCCTCGCCATCAAGGGAGAGGCCGGCGAGCGGCACATGAGCCGGTTCGCCAACGCACTGTTCGTCCGGCTGAGCCAGGTCAAGCCCTCGATCAAGTTCCGATACCTCAAGGCCGGCTTCGACGTCGTCGGCGACCACCCCCACGCCTACGACGCCCGCAAGGTGTTCGACTACTACAAGGACCTGGTGACCGAGATCAAGCTCGAGACCCAGGTCGACGGCGGCGACGTCGTCGGCCACGAGAAACCGTTCGGCGTGTTCGTCAATCTCCGCCACACCCGCGAGATCGAGCGCGAGTCCGGCGGATTCAGCCGCTATCTCCAGAACCAGAACAACAATAACAACTACTTCTCCTACAACTTCGGCCGGCCGCTGGAGAACTATCGCGACAAGTTCCAGGACGCCGCCAAGCTGGCGCTCCAGGAGCACTTCGAGGTGGTCTCGGTCACCTTCCAGGACGAGAAGGTCAACTCGAAGGCGACCGGCGAGTACGGCTGGCGGGTGACGCCGTATGCCTATCTCCTGCTCAAGGCGCGGGGACCGAAGATCGACAAGGTCCCGCCGCTCCGCCTGGACCTCGATTTCATGGACACATCGGGCTATGTGGTCCTGCCGGTCGAGTCGCCGACGATCCCGGTCGACGCCGCACCGGCCAGTGGGTCCGTCCGCCCGTACGAGAAGCTTCAGCTCACCCAGACGCTCGACGAGCGGCAAGCCAAGGACGGCAAGCTGATCCTCGAGATCAAGGGCGTTGCCCGCGGCCTGGTGCCGGACCTGGACGACATCCTCGCCGTGAATCATGAGGGTTTCCAGGTGGAGAAGGTCGACGATCAGGGCCTCTCGGTCTCCAAGTTCGACCCGGACAGCGAGGCGACCTCGATCGACTCGGAGCGGACCTGGCTGGTCTCCTACCGCGCCGCCGCGGACCAGCCCAAGCCGCCCGCCACCTTCCGGTTCGCCTCGGCCAAGGTTGACGGCGCCGAGATGACCTATCAACGCTACGTCGACGCCGACCTGGCCAAGGTCGGGCCAGAGGTTTCCCTGGAGGAGCGGTACGAACAGCCGAGATATGCCTGGCTCTGGCTGGGCCAGGCGGTGGCCTGCTGGGCTTGGCCTTCACCGGGGCTCGCGATCTGGAAGGTCCGGTCCGGTCCCAAGCGGGCGGTCGCCTCGCAGTACCAGATGCCCGAGATCGTCACACCATTCTCCGTACTTGGTCTCCTGCGCGAGATCCAGGACCGCAACGGCCTCCCCGCCCCGCAGATGCAGGAATTGTCCGGCTCGATCGAGCGCATCGAGCGCCATTACTTCGCCGAGTCCAATGGCGAATCCGTCGATTTGCACGAACTCGCCGAGACCTGGATCCGGCGGGCGACGTGAATTCCAATTCGGGCAATAGGCTCGTCCTGACCTTCTCGATCCCGTAGTAGCGATCCCGCGAATCTGCTACAATAAATCAGGGCACGATGTGCGACAAGTCGCCATCTTTTCGATCCCCGGCGTTTAATGTGGCTGGAGAGGGAGACCTGCCATGGAGAAGGTCGTTAAGATTTTTAAGTCCTTCGAGGAGAGTGATCGCGCGGACAAAGCGTATTACCATAGCCTGACTCCCCAGCAACGCCTCGAAATCCTTTGGGAACTGAACAGTCGGTGGCCGACGAGCGGCGATGATAAACCTTCAGAAAGACTTGAGAGAGTTTATCGAATTATTAAACTCTCATGATGTGCGATACTTGATCGTCGGAGGACATGCCGTGGCATTCCACGGTTATCCTCGTATGACGGGCGACATCGATTTTTTCGTCGAGGTGTCGGAGGAGAACGCACGCAAGCTGGTAGCGGTTTTGGGGCGGTTCGGATTCGCTGGCCTGGGTTTGGCCGCGGAGGATTTTCTTGAGCCTGGTGCAATTATCCAATTGGGCTATCCTCCGCATCGAATTGACCTGATAACTTCCATCAGCGGGGTCTCATTTGCGGATGCGTGGGAGCAGCGAGTCTGCGGCCAAGTCGAAGGCCTGGCCATGATCTTCGTGGACAGAGAGACCCTACTGGCCAACAAGGCTGCCTCTGGACGGCCAAAAGACTTGGCGGACCTGAAGGCCCTCTCGAAATCGAGTCAGGGTAAGCGACGCAGGAAGGGTTGATGATTCGACCTACGATCAAAGAGGAAGCCCGCCTCCTGGTAGAGCGCCTTCGGACGACGCGACCTGGGGAGATCTGCTATAGGAGATTTACTTCCGGCAAGCGGTCGAGGCTGGATTCAAGGATTCGCGGGAAGGCCGTACGGTGCCGTTCGAGGAAGCGCGACGGCGGTTGGGGTCGAATTACAATAAATATTGATTTCACATGCGAAGTTTTCTCGACTTGATCCACCCCCACGAGAAGGCCTCATCATGTCCTCCGTTCCGACTGATCCGCTCCCCATGGACATTCAGCAGACTCTCCTTCGCCTCGCGGGCTCCGCTGGCCTGGCCCCTATCGTTGTGCTCAGGGAGGCCCTCGACCTGTTCGCCCGCGAGTTGGAAGATCGGCAAGCCCTCGATCGAGCGGGACGGATGACTCCGCGGAAGGCCGAGTTGGATGCAATCCTCGCCCTCAATCCTCGACCTGCCACATGGCACGATTCCGATGAACCGCTGTATTGAGACCAGGTTCGACCGATGTTCCCGATCGACCTGAGCGCGAAGTCTTCAATCCGCAATCCGCAATCCAAAATCCAAAATGGATTCGACCGATGTCCCCGATCGACTTGAACGCGAAGTTCCCGGAGCTCCGACCGATCCGATCGGTCCCCAGTCTGTGGAGCGTCAACGGCTGCGGCCTGTTCTTCTATGGCCGGCGGGACGACGATCTGGAGACCGGCAGCTACATCCAGTCCCATTGCCTGTGCCTCGTGGGCATCCCGATCCTGGCCCTCGGCGCCTACCGCGTCGCGGATTCCGACGACGGCAAGTACATCCTGGGCCGCGAGCCGCTCTCGTTCCTGGCGCGGGCGTTCAACGCGATGGTGCTGCTCGCGGGGCTGTGGCTGGGTGGCTATTATGGCTGGTCGGCATACACCCGGACACCCAGCTACATCGCAAGCCAGAAACTGGCGCAGGCCGACCAGCTTGGCGGCCGCGGGCAAGGTGGCCGAAGCCGCACGGCTCTGCCAGGAGGTCGCGCAGGGAACGGGCCCGTCGGACAGGACGGCCGACGCGATCCGCCGGATTACCGCCTTGCTGGATCATCCCGCGGCGCGGGACTCGGCCACCGAGCAAGCCGGCGTCCTCCAGGTCGCTGCCGCGCTCCAGCGTACCGGCCATTGGTCCGAGCCGCCCGCGGCCCTCTATGCCCGAGGGAAGGCGATGGTGGATTCGCACGGCTCGACCGACCCGGAGGGTGCACTGGCCATCCTGGAGGTCATCGCCCCGCTGGTCCCCAAGGGTGACGACTTGAACGCGGTCCGCCGCGGCCTGCTCGAGTCGCTCGTCGCCGCCCATCCCGGCGACCCCGAGCTGACCTCTCGACTGGCCACGGTCTACGAGGCGCAGGGCCAGGTCGAGCGGGCCGTCGCGATGCTTGGACCCCTCCGCGACCGGCTGGGCACGACCGAAGGTGCGCGAATCCTCGGCCTCGCCGACGCGCGGCGAGGACGCATCGACCAGGCGCTGGCGCTGCTTCGCCCCTACACCCACGCGCGTCTCGAATCCTTCCACGCCGCCGAGACCGCCCTGAGCTCGGCCTTCGAAGCCGCCCAGCAAGCGCATCATCGACCAGACTCAAGGCCGGACCATCGCCGGACTTTGGCATCGATCATCACACCGAATCGTCCGATGCCGCGAAGGTTGCCTTTCTGGAGAAGTACCTCCTGGGCAAGATCAAGAGCGACCCGGCGATCGACCAGGCCCAGCAGCGGATGCTCCGCGAATCCTCGGTCGTCTCCGTCGCCCTCGAGCTGGGCTTGATCCTGCTGGAACACGCGCAAGGTCAGACCGATCCCAAGTCCCGAAAGGCCCACCTCGACGAGGCGGAGAAGGTCTTCCTCGCCGTCGGACGCCTGGCCCAGCAGAACGACACCTATCGGCTCAACCTGGCCCGGGTGTATTACTGGCAAGGCAAGCACAAAGCGGGACGGGCACTCTTCGATGAGGTGCTCAAGGCGCAGAAACGTGATCCCAAGATGCTCGTGACCGTCGCCGAACTGCTCCGCCAGGTCGGCAGCCAGAGCGAGGCACGCGCCCTGGCCGAGGAGGCGCACAAGACCGGGCGCGACCCCGAGACCAAGCAGAGTGCGGCGATCTTGCGCGGCTTGCTGGGCATCGACCTCGACGACAAGATCCTCTGGCTCGGGCGCGGTAACCCGACCGAGCCCAGGGCCAAAGCCATCCTTAGCTCGGACCTCGCCGATCAAGCATTGACCCGCGGCGACGAGGCCAAGGCCATCGCGCACTTCCGCGAGGCGATCGGGATTTACGACACCATGCCCGAAGTCGCGGGATCACTCAACAACGCGGCCCTGGCCCTGTTCCGCCTGGCCACGTTGACCGGCGATCCCGCCGCGTTCGACCGCGGCCTGGCCAAGATCGAGAAGGCCCACAAGCTCGAACCCAGCGACAGCGTGACGATGATGAACGCCGGGATCCTTTCGGCTTCAGGCGGCCCTGCGCGAGATCATCGGCCCGTCGATCGACCTCCTGCTCTTGAAACAGGCGGCCGAGCATCGACACGATGGCCTTCCTCTATCGCGACAAGGCCAGCCGCTCGGAGTACGTCCAGCGACTCCGATCGCATCCCGGCATTAATCGGGCGATCGCGCTGCTCGACAAGGCCCTCGTGCTCTCACCCCGCGGCGATAGCTTGTACAAGACCCTGAACGAGCTGTACGTCTACCGGAGCGAGCCGGAGAAGCAGCGCGGTCTCCTGCAACGACTGGAGCACGTCGACCTCGACCAGTCCGACGAGATTGCCATGGCGAAAGATATCTTCGCTGGCGGCCGAAAGGACGAGACGCGCACCAATGCGACCACCGCGATCAGCCCGCGCCGAGTCCGCCTTGAAGGCGGCACAGGCCCGCAAACGCGATCTGACCTTCGCCGTGGCCGCCGTCAACCTGGCCAAGGCTCGCATCGAGCGGCTACCACGCCGGTCTGGAAACCGACGCCGACGCCATCGTCGCCCTGGCGGAGGAGGCGTACGCCGCGGCCCCCTCGTATTCGACGCGTCACTGCTTGGTCGCCAGTCTCCTGTTCCGGGCCGGTCGCCGGCTGGCCCGCACCCAGCCTGCCTACGCCCGCATGGCCGACAAGACCCGTCTCTCGACCAGCGATATCTTTCTGGTCGGTATCGCCGTCAACGGAGAGAACCCGCTCCGCGACGCGGCGCGGCAGGACACCGACGTCCGGCGGGCTGTCAACCTGATCCGAGAGGGACATCGCATCGACCCGGAGTACGAGGCAGACACCTGGACCTGGAGCCTGCTCCGCGCTGGAGCCGGATGAGGCCACAAAGATGGCCCAGACCTACCTCGAGGACGAGTCCGCCCAACTCTTCATCGCCATTGCGCGACGGGTCGAACCGACCTCCGCGTCCGTCGCCCTCTCCGGGTTCTGGGCCGCCGAGATGGCAGGCAAAGGCAGCGAGGGCCGCGCCATCCTCAAGGAGTATGCCGCGCGGGGCGTCCCACTTCCGATCGAATCGCCCTGAGCTTGCTGGTCATTGGTTTCGCAATGTGCAGTGTGCAGGGTTCAGCTACGCGCGGTTCACGGTTGGCTCTCGCACGCCGCCCGAAGCGGACCTGGAATCCCCCCTCATTCGCCCTTCGGGCACCTTCTCCCGGGGGGAGAAGGGAATGTTGGAGGCCCTGGCCGAGTCCTCAGACCGTGAACCGGTCGTGAAGCGGTCGCCACCGCCCCAACGGGGAGAGGGTTGGGCACACAGTGACAGCCGAGGGAGGGCTTGTGTGTGCAACCCAATCGTGAAGCGCTCTAATCGCTGGAGACGGGTCTCCTGACCCCGCCCAAGAGCCGACCGAAGGTCTCCCGGTCCTCTCAACCACTTCTCTCATTCGCCCATCGGCACGACATACCCCAGCTTGCGCAGGCGGGTTCGCACGGCGGGTTGATCGGACTCGCGGAAGACCAGGTTGCGGTCGCCCGCCAGCAGGCAGAGCGACTTGAGCTTGGAGTCCACGACAAGCAACTGGGCGGTCTCGGCGTCGGCGCATTCGATCATTCGGACAGTCCCCTTGTCGCGCAGACGACCCGCGCTGGCGAAGATCGTCCAGGAGCGTGGAGACCGTATCGGGGATTGGCTCGGCGCTCTGGCTTTCGAGGAACCCGGAGATTTCTTCGATTCCCAGGCCGGCCTCGGCCGCCGTCAGGATCTTTTCGCGGTCCAGCCGCCAGACTCCCTGAGACGTCCGCTCGGCGACCCGGTCGAGGAACAGGACATCGCCCGGGTCGGGATTCTGTTCGGAGGAGACGACGTCGTGGTTGGGCAAGACCCTCCACGTCTTCTTCGTGACCACCGGCTCGGGTTCGTAGTCCTGAGTCAGACCAAGGCACCAGGCCCCCAGCGCATTGAGCCGGAAGAACTTCAGGCCGTCGTAACGGCTGAGGCACAGATAGTCGTCCGTGCCCCAATGCTCTCGGAGATCGTTCCGTGCCAGTTGAGGCGGAATGTAAGCGACGTCGATCAACCCGAGTGTCGCGGCGTACTCGAAGAGGGTCGCGAGGATGTAGCGGCCCTGGAGCAAGTCCCAGCTATGAGTCTGCTCGTAGCCGAAATGGCCGTACTGCTGCATGGAAATATAGAGCTTCCACTCCACCCGTGCCATGGTGAAGTTCTCGCCCGAGGCGCAGAGGAATCGGAAGAATTCGTCGACGGCGATCCAGCGGCCGACCGGGCAATCGGCCAGCACGTCGTTGACCGCATTGCGGCGGTCGGCGACCGCACTGAGCCGCGCGCTCTGCTTTCCCTTGATCACGTCGATCCGCTCGAATTCGTCGAACAACTTGGTATCGACCCACTTGTCCCACGCATTGCGGATAACATCTTGGGCCGGCTGGCTTAACGCCTTGCGCCCAGTTCGCGACAGGCCCAGCTTCCCCGCCGTGAGTGAGGTCAGTCCCGCCGCCTGGAGGATGCAAGGCCATGCAAAGGCCTTGATCGCCAGGTCCGAACCGGGGTCGTGCTGATAGTTCGACTTGTCCTCGACCTGGTAGAAATCCCCATTCACCAGCAGAGGCGTAACCGCGTCCATGGTCGCCTGGCCCGGCTTGCGCGTCTTTTCGCCGACGCGTCAACTTGCCGGCTTCGGGCAGGCGCAGCATCGCCGGAATTTCCTTGAGGGCGGCCGACGCGGTGTCACGTTGCCGGAGTGGGACCTCTTTCGGTTTCTTCATCCTTGCTTCAATCGCCAGGATGAGATTTGCAACGGTACGGTCGTGGGGACTTCCTCTCGGGTGGAAATGGACACTTTTCGCGGTTCGGGTACGAACGTCTTCAGGATCGGTCGAAGGTCCTGACGGGACAGTCCAATTGTACGGCATGAACAATTGCAGGTGTGCGGGGGACTTCCTTCCACCCTGACTTGGCGATCCGGCCGTACTTGGCTTGAAACCGAGTGGGATCCGATCTCCTCCAGGGCTGGCCAGGGCTTCCTGTACGGCCTCCTGGCTCAGTTTGTCGAGTGACTCATAAAGCCGGCGCAGCACGTCCTCGCGCGCGAACATTTGGGTCAGGTAGGGGACAAGGTCTTGCTTCCGCAAGGGCGCGTCGCGGCTGACCCACTGCCCCAACGGTCGCAGATCATCGAGGTTGAGCTGCTCGATCGACTCGGCGACGTTGAGGAACTCGGGTATCCAAGCGATAAGACATGGCCATTGTCCTGACCCGCCCGGCCTTGCCGGCGGTCCAATCCAGATTGTAAGGTGAACGATACGAAGATGAGATACGAAGATGCCCATCGAGAGCAAGACCCTTGTCCTCCGACGAACCCATCCCGCAAGACTCGCCGATTTCCGCCATCGATCCCGCGGCCTCGCGGCTCATCTTCCTGATGATGCTGGGTCTGATCGCGGGAGGTTTCGTGGCCTTCCGGATCTTCAGCAAGCCGCCGCCACCACCACCTCCCGAGGTCGCCAAGGACCCGCTCCTGACTCAAGGCCGAACGATCTTCCTGGCGCGTTGCGCAACCTGCCACGGCAACGAAGGCCGCGGCGACGGCCCGATCGCGGGCAACTTGATCGGACCGCCGGTCGGCAACCTCACCGATGACCAGTGGAAACACGGCGACCAACCCGAACGGGTCCTGGCCGTGATCGGTCAGGGCGTGCCGGACACGCGCATGGAGGGTTGGAGCCGCGTCCTGGACCCGCCGGAGCTCCAGGCCGTCGCCGCGTACGTCTACTACCTGGCCAGGCGACCGGTCCCCGAGGCGCTTCGCAAGCACTGAACTCGAGTGGGAGACGATCCCGCCCATCATCCGTGGACCAGGCTTTGCCTTCAATGTTGAACGATCGCGTCGGCCTCGATCTCCACCAGCGCCTCCGGATCGATCAGGCGGGCGACCTGGACCATGGTCGTCGCTGGCCGGATCGATTCCGAAGAACTCGCTGTGGACCTCGCCAACCTCGCGCCAGTGGTCGATATCGGTGACGTAGATCCGCGTGCGGACGATGTCGGCGACCTTGCCGTCCAGGGCCTCGATGGCGGCGACGATGATCTCCAGGGCCCGCCGGGTCTGGGCCTTGAGGGTCGGTCCGAATCGGCCGTCCGGCTCCAGCCCGACGGTCCCGGTCACGAAGACGAAGTCCCCCGCCCGGACGGCGCGCGAGTAGCCGACCAGTGGCTCCCAGGGCGAGCCGGTCAACACGTACTTCCGTCCATGCCGCTCGGTGACCGTCAATTTCACGTTGGGAGTCATCGTGGTCTGCTCCGGTTGAGTTGAGTTGAGTTGAGTTGAGCGGTTTGAGGTGAGCCAATCCTGTGAGAGGCGAACCGGAAAGCCGTATCGCGCCCCTGAAGGATTACGGCATCATCCAACCCGAAACCTTTGGCGCCATGGGGCTGGAGGCATCCTATCGCGCCAGGGGATACTCGGGCAATTTCCTCGTCCGGCTCTTGAAGGTAGAAGCGGCCTATCCGGTCCGTCATCCGAGGTCGCGCAGGGGCCGGCCCTCGGAGAGCTTCCGGGGAATCTGCTGGAATCGATCCCAGTATTCCCGGCTCGGGTCGATTCCCAGGTGATGGAGGATTGTTGCGGCGAGGTCCGACGGAGAGACCGGGTTGTCCTTGATGTATCCCCCGGTCGTCGTCGTGGCGCCGTAGACCTGGCCACCGCGGCACCCCGCCGCCGGCGAGCAGTGCCGTGAAGGCATGCGGCCAGTGGTCGCGGCCGGTCTTCTCGGTCATGGCGTTCTGCACGAACTGACCGATCCGGGGCGTCCGGCCGAATTCCCCGGTGACCACGACCAGGGTCGAACTCGAGCAGGTCACGCTGGTTGAGGTCATCCAGGAAGGCCGAGAAGGCCCGATCGAATCGGGGTGCCAACCGGTCCTTGAGTGCGGGGAAATTGTGATTGTGCGTGTCCCAGAACGGCGAGACCTTGTCGGTGGCGGTCTCGTCATCCCAGTTGACGGTCACCAGCGAGATGCCGGCCTCGATCAGGCGGCGAGCGAGCAGCAGGCTCTGGCCGAACTTGTGCGGGCCGTAGCGCTCGCGCATCGTTCTCGGCTCGCGGTCCAGCGCGAACGCCTGGGCGGTGCTCGAATCGCTCAGCATGGAGAAGGCGGTCGCGTAGTGGTCGCGGAGCGCCTCCTCGCCGGGGCCCCGGCAGACCTCGGTCTGCGCGACCGCCTCCAATCGCCGGAGCAGGGCATGCCGGGCATCGGCCCGGTGCAGAGGCACATCTTCAGGGAGCTCGAGCCCGGGCACCTGGAAATCGCGTCGACTGGGATCGCCCTTGACCAGGAACGGATGGAATGTCTCACCCATGCGGCCGCCGGTCTGTCCGGCGATCGGCCGGTCCTGGCCGGCGAACTGGGTTAACCAGGGGATGACGATCGACGGTGGCCAGCCGGCACGCTTCGGGCCGTAGCGCTGGACCATCGCCGCGATCGAGGGCCAGTCCTCGGGCGTCGCCTGGTCGGTGACCGGCGGGCCGAAATACGGTCGGCCGGAGTAGATCTCGCTGCATGCCGGCCCATGCACGGGCATGTGGTGCGTCATCGACCTCAGCAGGCAGAAGAGGTCCATCCGCCGTGCCAGGAGCGGGAGGTGTTCGCAGAGCCGGATGCCCGGAACGGCGGTATCGATCGGCCGGAATTCGCCGCGGATCTCCGCCGGGGCCTCGGGCTTCATGTCCCACAGGTCGATGTGACTGGGTCCGCCGAAGAGGAAGATGAAGACGCAGGAGTTCGCGCGGTACTTCGCCACGGTCCTCTGGCCTGCCTGGGCCCGGAACCGGGCCAGGTCTGCGATGGTCAATCCCAGCGCGCCGAGCCCGCCGATCCGCAGCAGCTCGCGACGGGTCATGCCGCGCCCCGCGGGGCCCGGCTCGTCTCGGGTGATCGAGAGTGGCATTAGCGAGTCTCCGAAACGGAGTCTTCTCCAGAAGGGCCCCGCGATGGAAGCGTTACTCCACCGAGAGCTTCTGCACCAAAAGGGACGTATCGGCCCGCCAGGATCGCCTTCAGATCAGCGAGCCTTCTCGATCACCGCACCGTGCACGTCGGTCAAGCGATGGTGCCGGCCCTGATACTGGAAGGTTAACCTGGTGTGGTCGATGCCCAAACAGTGCAGGATGGTGGCGTGCAGGTCGTGGACATGGACCGGATCCCGGATGATATTGTAGCCGAAGTCATCGGTGGCGCCGTGAGTGAGGCCGGGTTGGATGCCGCCACCAACCAGCCAGACGGTGAAGCAGCGGGGATGATGGTCGCGGCCGTAGTCGAGGGTGGTCAACCGGCCCTGGCAGTAGACGGTCCGGCCGAACTCGCCGCCCCAGACGACCAGGGTCTCGTCGAGCAGGCCGGAATTCCGTCGGTAGCTGACTGACATAGATGGCATCATACCAATCGGGGCGCAGGGCAATTGGCATTCCGCCCGATTCCCCGGCCCGGTAGGATGCGACCAGGAGGGAACCATGCCAACAATCGCTCTATCCGAAACCGCCGTTGCCCTGCTGCGTGCCTGCTACTCAGGAGCTTACATCCTCGTTGACCACGATAATCGCGCCGCCTACCGCGAGCTGGCGGACGCCGGGCTGATGACGCCGTTGCACACGCCGTTTGGGCGGGAATCGGCTTATCGTATGACGCAGGAAGGTGTGGATTTCTGTTGCGCTATGACTGGAAAGTGATAGATGAGGGGAAGGCTGGGACATGCGTGGTCAGACCATGTGCTCAGAAACCGGGCGGCTTGTGCCGGAGCTAGTGGAGTAAGCGCCCAAGCTGGTAATGAATCCGGCTCTCAGCCTATCTCCATTTCCAACTGCGATCCATCGCAACCAAAAGCTCCTTCGCCGCGTCGCTCACCTTCAGCCTCGTCGCGGTGGCGGCTCTCAACGCTTCTACATGGGTGCCTGATTCGGCTTCAGCCAGTTCGTCGTGCGCTGATCGCTTCCATGCGTGGTTTGAGCCGCATCTTCCGCCATATCCTGGCGGTTTCCTCGCCGTAATCTTTGGTCAGTAGCACCGTATTGAAGATTCCGCTATCGAGGGTCAACCGTCCATTGGCGGATACACCGCCTCCGGTACGCTCGCGCCAGTGAAACGTGGCATGCTTGATGCCGTGCAGCGGAGCACTTTCCCCGATCCTTTCGCGCGGGACACCGATGTCGATCATGATTTGCGCCGCGTGATAGTCCAGAGGCTCGGCATAGCGTTCGGCGAAGTCGAGGGCGTGCAGCTCAGGGGAAGCAGAGATTTGACGCTGTGAAGGCGGTATGCCGACCATGGCGGGCTTGCGGAATCGATTGAGGAAGCGGCGGAATGGGTTCATTAGGCGACCGGCAGGAATTATCGTACCCGCGAGAGGATCTGGCCATACCAGCCCAACGCGCCAGCGAGGGTCACCGTAAATCCTTGCAGCACAATGGGAAAGACCCTCGCTGGCGCGTCGGGCTGGTATGAGGCTTTGCGCCAAGGGTGGTTTTGGGTGAGTTACCACCCACCGGTCGCCTTAAGGAAGTATTTCACGACCTCGGAGCGATGGCAAGCTTGGTAGTATCATCTTGGAAGAAATCTCAAAATGAGTCACTACCCAAGCTCTACCATCCGCGCCAGAGCCGTTTGAATCGGTCTTTGGTTTCCTCTAGCCCGGATTATTCACGAATTCTTTAGGTGATCGACGCAACCCCTTTGCAGTTGGGTGATTGCCGCCGATCTTACCCAAACAGTGACCCAGTTTAACAGCGACCGAACTGGAAAGCTTGTAGCGAGTTGCGAAACCTCAAACAAGCGTCGTGAATAATCCGGGCTAGCCAGATTCTGGTCGAGTCATAGAAATGTCGGCACGTGGAAAGCAATTGTTGCCAGAACACCCACCATCGGCCATCCCAGCGCCGAGCCCGCCGATCCGGAGCAGCTCGCGCCGGGTCATGCCTCGCCCAGCAGGGTCCTGCTCGTCTCGGGTGATCGAAAGTGACATTCGTGAGGCTCCGAAACCGGGCCTTCCGGCCGCGGGCGAGAAGACTTCCCAGGAGGGCCCCGCGATGGAAGCGTTACTCCACCGAGAGCTTCTGCACCAAAAAGGAGGTATTGGCCCGCCAGGATCGCCTTCAGATCAGGACCTTCTCGATCACCGCACCGTGCACGTCGGTCAAGCGATGGTGCCGGCCCTGATACTGAAGGTCAACCTGGTGTGGTCGATGCCCAAACAGTGCAGGATGGTGGCGTGCAGGTCGTGGACATGGACGGGGTCCCGGATGATATTGTAGCCGAAGTCGTCGGTGGCGCCGTGGGTGAGGCCGGGTTGGATGCCGCCTCCAGCCAGCCAGACGGTGAAGCAGCGGGGATGATGGTCGCGGCCGTAGTCGAGGGCAGACAACCGGCCCTGGCAGTAGACGGTCCGGCCGAACTCGCCGCCCCAGACGACCAGGGTCTCGTCGAGCAGTCCGCGCTGTTGGAGGTCCCGGACCAGGGCCGCGGAGGCTTGATCGGTATCGCGGCACTGGCCGGCGATCTGGGCGGGTAGGTGAGTGTGCTGGTCCCAACCGCGATGGAAGAGCTGGATGAACCGCACGCCGCGCTCGGCCAGCCGGCGCGCCAGCAGGCAGTTCGCGGCATAGGTACCGGGCCGTCGCACATCGGGGCCATACATCGCCAGGACCGATTCCGGCTCGTTCGACAGGTCGGTCAACTCGGGGACCGAGGTCTGCATCCGGAAGGCCAGCTCGTACTGAGTGATCCGCGTGAGGATCTCCGGATCGCCGAACTCGCCGTAGTTGAGCGCATCGAGCCGGGCCAGGTCGTCGAGCATCCGCCGCCGGGCCGTCGGCGAGAGGCCGGGCGGATTGGAGAGGTAGAGCACCGGGTCGCCGAGCGAGCGGAACTTGACCCCCTGGTAAGTGGTCGGCAGGAACCCGCTGCCCCAGAGCCGGTCATAGAGCGGCTGGTCGTTGGGATTGCCCGAACCCTGCGAGATCATGACGACGAACGCCGGCAGGTCGTCGTTCTCGCTCCCCAGGCCGTAGGCCACCCAGGCGCCGATGCTGGGTCGTCCCGCGAGCTGGGCCCCGGTCTGGAAGAACGTCACCGCCGGGTCGTGATTGATCGCCTCGGTGTGCATCGACTTGATGAAGCAGAGGCGGTCGGCGACGCCCGCGGTGTGCGGCAGCAGCTCGCTGACGGTCGCCCCGCTCTGGCCGTGCGACGCGAACCGGAATCGGCTGGCCGCGACCGGAAAGCGATCCTGCCGCGAGGTCATGCCTGTCAGCCGCTGCCCCATCCGGATCGAATCGGGCAGCTCGGTCCCCTGGAGCCGGGACAGCCGGGGCTTGTCGTCGAAGAGGTCCATCTGCGACGGCGCGCCCGACTGGAACAGGTAGATCACCCGCCTGGCCCTGGGCGTGAAGTTGGGGAACCCCGGGACCCCGGCGCCGGTCCGGGCCGGACCGGCTGCCGACGCCGGGCGGTCGCTTTCGATCAGCGACGCCAGGGCCATCGCGCCGAGGCCCAGGCCGGAACCGGTCCGGCCGAGGAAGTCACGGCGCGTCAGGAGTTGCCCGAGGCTGGCCAGAGGGTCCACGTGCGGCTACTCCTTGGTGATCGTCTCGTCGAGGTTGAGGATCAGTTGCGCCATCGCGGTATAGGCCGCCAGCTCGCGAGGATCGAGCCGAGGGTCGGGCGGGGATTCTCCGGAATGGATCAGCGCGGCCGCGGCCCGGGGGTCCCGGCGGAAGCGGGCCAGGTGGTCCGCGAGACCGTCGAGCAGGATGGCCAGCTCCTCGGGGCGCGGCCGCCGCGCGGTGGCGGCCCTGAAAGCCGCGGCGACCCGCGACTCGGGGCTCGTCGCGGTCTCGTTCATGATTCGCTCGGCGAAGGCGCGCGCGGCCTCGACGTAGGCAACGTCGTTGAGTACGTTGAGGGCCTGGAGGGGCGTATCGGTCCGGACTTCGCGGACGACGCACGTCTCGCGACCCGGCGCATCGAAAGCGACCATCGACGGTGGGGGGACCGTCCGCTTCCAGAAGGTATAGAGGCTCCGCCGGTACAGGTCCGGACCGTGGTCCTGGATATAATCGGCGTCGGCCAACTCGTTCCACAGTCCCGGTGGTTGGTACGGCCTGACCGACGGACCACCCGTCCGCTCGACCAGCAGCCCGCCCAGATGCAGCGCCTGGTCGCGGATCATCTCCGCCGGCAGGCGGAGTCGCGGGCCCCGCTGCAGAAGGCGGTCCTCGGGATCGCGCCGATAGGCTTCGGGAGCGACGCGCGAGGACTGCCGGTACGTGGCGCTGGTCACCATGAGGCGGAGCATCGCCTTGATGTCCCACGTTGAGTGGATGAACTCGGCGGCCAACCAGTCGAGCAGCTCGGGATGGCTGGGGGGTTCGCCCTGCGCGCCGAAGTCGTCGACCGTCTTCACCAGCCCGGTGCCGAAGAGCATCTGCCAGTCGCGGTTGACCGCCACGCGCGCCGTGAGCGGATTGGCCGGATCGGCGAGCCAACTCGCCAATCCCAGCCGATCGGCCTTCCGTCCCGCGGGCCAGGGTGCGATCGCGACCGGCACTCCGGATCCCACCCGCGGCCCGTGCTGGTCGTACTGCCCGCGGATCAGGACGTGCGTCGGGCGCGGCGACGGCATCTCCCGCATGACCATCGTCGTGGGGATCCGCTCGACCAGCGCGTCGAGCTCGTCGCGCACGGAATTGGCTCGCGCCGTCAACTGCCGGATCGCCTCGGGGGCCTCGGTCGCCAGGAAACATTGGCGGACCTTCGATGCCTGACCGGGCGTCCGGCGTCCGGGCGGAAGCGCCGCGATCTGCGCGATCGACTCGGATGTCGACAGGATCGCGACGGCCTCCGGGCCGAGCGCCCGCTCATAGACCACCGGCTCATCGATCGCACCGTCGAAACGGGCCTCGGGACCGCCGCCGCCGCCGATCCTCAAGGGCTGCCTGGTCTCGAACGATTGATTCAGCTCGTCCAAGAGCACGGTCGCCGGCGCGAGCTGACCGTCGAGATAGACCTGAATGCCGCTGGCGACCCGCGACCCGTCGTAGGTCACCGCGACGTGCGTCCAGCGGTCGACGGGGACCGTGCCCTTCGACTCGATGCGAATGGCGTCGTCGAGCCAGCGCTTGACCAGGTTGACCTGGACCTTGCCCCCGTCGAGGCCGACGCGGTAGCCCTCGCCCTGGGGCTGGTCCGCCATCCGCGAGATGATGGTCCCTCCGCGCGGGCCGCCGGGCCTGATCCATGCGGCGAGCGTGAACTTGTCGTAGAAGCCGAAGCCGGCGACATCCCCGGCGTCAACGTAGCCGCGGCCATCGAGGACGATCGCCCGGCCGACCGGGCCGGTCGTGTAGCGAGGCGAACCATCCCGGAAGCGCTCCGAGAGTCGGGGGACGGCAGTTCCTCTGACAAGAAACCGACCGGAATCCACCGGTTCCTTGTCGGGGCCGATTCCGTCCGGTGATCCCCGGAACAGGGCGACGCGGTGCTCGGTCGGGAACCAGTCGATCGCCGGGCGATGACGGATCGAGGACTCCCAGGCGACCTGGGCCGACATGGTCTCCGGCTCCCGCTGCCGCACCTGCCGCTCGAGTTCCGCCAACCAACTCTGGAGGCGGTCGAGTTCTTGTTGCTGGGCACGGGTCGGCGCCTTGATGAACGGCGGCGAGTTGCCGTATTTGACCGCGCGGCCGTTCTCGGGGACATTGTTGAAGAAGGCGAAGAACCGGTAGTAATCTTCCTGGGTGACGGGGTCGAACTTGTGGCTGTGGCAGCGGGCGCAGCCGATGGTCAGGCCTAGCCAGACGGTCGCCGTGGTGTCAACGCGATCGACCACGTACTCCACGGCGTACTCCTCGGGGATGATCCCCCCCTCGGCGTTGCCACGATGGTTCCGGTTAAAGCCGGTCGCGATCTGTTGCTCGGGCGTGGCGACGGGGATCAGGTCACCGGCGAGTTGCTCGATCGTGAACCGGTCGAATGGCATGTTGCGGTTGTAGGCATCGATGACCCAGTCGCGCCACCGCCACATGACCCGCGGTGCGTCGGTCTGATAGCCGTTGGTATCGGCGTACCGCGCGGCGTTGAGCCACCGGATCGTCATCCGTTCGCCGAACCGCGGCGAGGCCAGGAGGCGATCCACGACTTTCT
Organism: uncultured Isosphaeraceae bacterium; assembly: GCA_963842405.1. Lineage (GTDB taxonomy): Bacteria > Planctomycetota > Planctomycetia > Isosphaerales > Isosphaeraceae > CAVZRC01. The sequence goes on from CAWJGW010000001.1 coordinate 187,990, forward strand.
CGTAGGCGTCCGGGGCGTTGTCGCGTTCGAACGTGTCGAGCTCGGCGAGGGTCGGCGGCAGCCCGGTCAGGTCGAGGGTCACGCGGCGGAGCAATACGCCACGCTCGGCTTCGGACGAAGGCGCGAGCCCCTCGGCGCTCCAGTCGGGCCAGGATGAAGGCGTCGATCGGATTCCGGACCCACGCCGGGCGACGGACGCGTGGGATCGCGGGGTGCTCCGGCGGGATGAACGCCCAGTGACGCTCCCATCGCGCCCCTTCGGCGATCCAGCGGCGGAGCATCCCGATCTGGGACGAGGTGAGCACCTTGCCGGACTTCGGCGGCGGCATCCGTTCGCCGGCATCCTCGGCGGTGATCCGGCGATAGAGCTCGCTGGCATCCACGTCACCCGGGACGATCGCACGGCGGCCGTCACGATCGGCCCTGGCCTGCGATTCGAGGTCGAGCCGCAGGCCGGCCTTGCGCCTGGCCGAGTCCGGGCCGTGGCACGGGTAGCAATGGTCCGACAGGATGGGCCGGATATCGCGGTTGAAGGCGACAGGGACGGCGGAAGGGCTCGTCGCCGGTTCGCTCGAGATCGCTAGTAGTACGAGCGCGATCCACCCCACGGCCGTCCTCCTCGGAGCGGAGCTACCTTTCCAGCCGACCCTGCATGAGAGTATAAGGCCGGTGTCGGGTGAGCGGAACCCCTCGACGCTGCTGAGAAGGATTCTGCTCTCTACCAGATCGCTCGCTCCGTCCCGATGCTCGGCGACGGGATCGCAACCATCCCGGCCCATGCCGGCGTGCCGCCGGTTCCCCACCGCTGGCCGGGCAAGACGCTGAGGTTCTCTCACCGGTGTCAATTCTCTTCGGGTAGCTCCCAGAATGCCTTGATGTCTTCTCCGAAGTCTTGAGTCGCGTCGTCGGTGTCAGCGTCCCAAGGGGCATCACGCTCGGGAACGGAGATCGCGGGGAAATCCATGGGAAATGGGCGAGTGAACCTGATCCCGACCTCGTTGGTCGAGGCGAAGCGAACGGGAACCGCACTGAGCCAACCGATTTTCGGAGCGTCCACGAGCAGAACCTCAACCGGTTGACTCAAAGTGGGCAGTTGATCGGTGAGGATCAAGGCCCCGGTGGAGCTGAAGTTGACGAGTGTTGCCGCTTTGACTCGGAGACCGGTCCAGTCCATCAGCAGGACTCTCGTTCGTTTGTTCACCGTGTCGTGACGATCGGAGGCTCTGCGCTCAACAGGTTGGGTCATGACGGCTGATCTCTCGGGACGAGATAAGGGGTTCTGGCTGAAATCAAGCATTATGGGCAACCATAGGATGTTTTCTCTGAATGGGCCGGTCAGGTCCCAATCCGTCCGGATGACGTGGCAGAACCCTCGCCGGCATCGTGGCCATGGTCAAGACGGCCTCGAAGTGGGTGGATGCACCTTCGACGTCTGCCATGGCGAGTGCATGCGCCAATTGCCCCGTATGATACGGAGGCTACTGGAAGCCATGACTCGTTTGACGCCCTCGCCGAGAGCGAGCCAACGGCATGAGTCGCTGCGACCCGGAAAAGCCGCCAACCCGGTCTCGGGGAGAGGGTCGAGCGGTTCCGGATCGTGGTCTTTGACTCTCTGGGGACTCGGCAGCGCCCGATCGGCTAGGCTGGCCCCTGTGTGACGATCGATCCGAGAGAGCGATTCGACCAGCTCCGGACTGTCTTCAAGCAACAGCCAAGGTAAGATCTCAAAGTAAGGTTGACAGAGAGTTTGAGTCTGTTATGCTATTTAGCAGTTGATTAGCACAAAATTAGCAGTTACAGCCTAAGTCCTTTGGTGCCATGAAAATACCACAAACGCCCCCGCCATTCCAAGAATTATGGACCAAGGTGCTTGCCAAGCCCGAGAGTCTACCATTGATCTTCCAAGCGGTTACGGAGCCCTTGGTCGCGGGGAAGTATCTGCATTGGGAAAAGTTGAAATACTATGCTCCTCCCCAGAATCTGGACCACCCTGCGTGGTGGCTGGGCCTGAAGCTGCGTCGTCAAACCCTCGGAAAATCGATCCCGCTCGTTGACAAGTCAGGATTAAACTTTCACTTTTGCTTAATTGATCCTTTGCAGGAAGACATGCAATATATCGATTCTCTTTCGCACGGCACAATTCAGATGCCGGAGCAAGTGACCAACCACGAAACAAGAAATCGTTATATCGTAAGATCTCTGATTGAGGAATCCATTACATCCAGTCAGCTTGAGGGAGCATCCACTACCCGCGAGGTTGCCAAGGAGATGATCCGACAAGGACGTCCGCCTCGAGATCGAAGTGAACAAATGATTCTCAACAACTACCGCACGATGTTACGGATTGGGGAGTTGCGAAATGAGAGACTAACCCGAGATCTTGTCTTCGAGATTCACAAGATCGTCACCGAAGGCACCCTGTTGAAAATCGACGGCGCCGGTCGATTCCGTCGCCACGATGAGAAAATCTTGGTTATGGATGATTATGGCGTCATCTACCACGATCCGCCGGATGCCTCGCAACTCGACGAAAGACTGACCAGAATGTGTGAGTTCGCGAACGCTGAGAACGCACGGCCTTACATTCATCCCGCCATTCGATCGATGATCTTGCATTTTTGGCTGGCTTATGACCACCCATTTGTAGACGGAAACGGACGGACAGCCAGGGCCTTATTCTATTGGTCCATGCTCAGATACAAGTATTGGCTCTTTGAGTTCATTTCAATATCAGATATAATATTGAAGTCACATGCTCAATATGAAAGAGCTTTCCTTTTCACTGAGACAGACTCGAATGATTTAACATATTTTATAATTTATCACTCAAAGATAATACATAAATCTATAAATAAATTGCGCGACTACATTGAAGACCGGTCGAGAAGGATGGCTCAAATCCAATCTACATTGAGGGGCACTATGTCCCTTAATTACAGGCAGAGGGATCTGGTCATGCATGCTCTGAGGCATCCCGGCTTTATGTATACCTACGAGTCTCATCGGCTCAGTCACGGCGTGGTGCGAGAGACGGCGAGAACCGACCTGCTGGAATTGGAAAAACGGGGCTTGCTGGTGAAGAAGAAGAGAGGAAAAGCTTGGCATTTTATCCCGGCAAAGGATCTTGAGAGCAGACTAGAGAAACCCGCCTAGCGACCATCTGTTGGCGGGCTGGACCCGTCCGGCAGAGTTGGAGCGGACATTGGATGTCGGCATCTCAGATCCGCCTCGAGCTCTGACCGAGGGACCGACCGCGGGCTGGGCATGGTAGCGCGCCATCGGACAGGCCCGAGAGCTGGGATGCTCAGAGACTACTGAGCATCGGCCGGCCCTCGTTGCGCGATGAGCTTCGCTCAGGCGAAAGTCTCACCGAAGACTCGACGCCCCATGCCGCCTTCTCTCTTAATGCCGGTAGCGATTGGCCACGACCGGCAATGGCCAGTGCTTTTCTACTCCCTCTTTGTCTGTCGGGAATACCGGGGAGGCGACTCGAACGCCTGACCTGCGGATTATGAGACCGCTGGCCGCTTGACGCAACCAGCTTGCCACCCACGGGTTTAGGGTCGTCGTCGTCCGGGTCGGTAGCATTTTCGGTAGCAGTCGAGTCGAAAGCGAGGATCGCGTCAGTCCCCGTCTCGCCATCGCCTCGGGTCGGTCGCCGGTCGGCTTGAGACTCGGGAGCATGCCGGCGGCGGCTTCGATGTCCACGGCGCGGGGTCGGGTATAGCGGCCGGTCAATTCGAGGGTCGAATGCCGCATGAGCTTCTGGACGACTCGAGGCGAAACCCCGGCGGCATCGGCCAGCGTCGCCGTTTCGCATCGCAGGGAATGGAAGTCGAAGAACAACCCCGAGGCATCCTGATAGGGGATGCCGGCGGCTTCCAGGTCGGGGCGGAGCATCTTGGCTCCCTTCTCATCCGGCAACGGGAATACGGGCGTCCCCGAGGGCAGCGTTGCCACCAGGGCGGCCAGCTCGTCCACCATGTCGATCGGGAGAGGCATCGTCGCCGGATCGCCGTTCTTCGTGTAGGCGGCGGCCACGACGACGCTGGGGGCCTTCCAGTCGAATGACTCGGGCTTGATGCTGGCAATCTCCGAGTAACGCAAGCCAGTCGCCACGGCCAAGCGGTAGCAGAGCGCCCGCACGGGCCGCTCACTCCCTGATAGTCTCCACCGCGTTGCGCCGCGTCGATGAGCCGGCGCAGCTCTTCCAGTGAGATGGTCCGGCGGTCGTGTCGGCGGTCCTCTTTGACGTTGTAACCTTTCACTCCGCGGAGCAAATCCTCGCGCGTCCGATGGGTGTCATAACACCACTTCGAGAACGAGCGGATTGCAACCCGATGGTGGTTGCAGGTCTGATGCGAACGGCCTTCGGTCTTGAGCCTTGCAAGGGCCTTCTGAACCCGCTCGGCGGTCAGGTCGGATAGCCGGGCCAATCCCCACCCACTTCGCCAGCGCCGTTCCGGCGCGAGCGATATCGGCTTTCTTGGCGTTCTTGGCGGGCTCGATCTCCGACAACCTGGCACCTACCAGGAGCGCCACGACTCGCCGTGCGCGAGTGGTGAACAGCTCGATGTGCTTGGGCGTCGCATCCTTGGCTTTGAGGGATTCCTGTCCAGGCGGTCAAGATGGTCCGTCAGGGGGAGGTCTTGCGAGTCGCGGTAGGCTTCGGCCTTGGGGTCAACCAGCCCTTCCTTGCGCAAGGCAACACGGTTCTCGATGTCCCGGGCGATCCGCTCCGAGACGGCCTTGTCCGTCGTGCCGGCCTTCTTGCGACGGTCCCCATTCTCATCGAAATAGAGAATGACGTACTTCGACGATCCCTTGGGCTTGAAGACGCTCGCCATGATCAGTCGTCCTTTCCGGATTCGGTGGGATCGTCAACGGCGAGTTTCAAACCCACCCCGAGGGTTTCCGTGTAACGAAAGAGGGTCTCCAGCGTCGGGTTCAGGTTCCAACTATTCTCCAGCCGACTGATGGCGGCGCGGGTCAGGCCCGATCGTTCGGACACATCCGTCAGGCTCAACCCCATCCGCTCGCGGATCTCCCGCAGTCGGACCGCCAGGGCGCGGAGCTCGATGTACTGCGCTTGCGGGACTAGCTCATCCAACTCGCCTCGGTCGATCAACTCGTCGGGGCCGGGCCGGTCGGTCTGCGCCCGCTCGCGAATCGCCTTGATGGCGGCTTGCTGATCGGCCGAGAGCGCGGGCTTTTCGTGCGTCTTGCTCATCTCTGCCTCCCTTGGGGCGGCGGGACTTCGTATGCCGTGATGGGATAGATGGTCCGGGGATCGTCGCACACTTCCTCCCAGATGACCGTGATGTGTTTCCCTGTCGAAGTCCAACCGAAGGCTTCCGGTCGGCCGGACGATCGGCTCCGCCCCGTTCGGGTCCGCGGGTCGCGAAGCACTTCCTCGACTTCCTCGACGGTGGACACCATGCTCGGCAATGTGCTGAACATTGCCGTCCGGGTCGTCGTCCAGGTCCCAGATCAACTCGGCGTCGATCACTTTTGCCTCCCGTGAGAATCCCTCGGTTGCATTCTAACGAAACACCAACAACCTGTCCATCCCGTCGAACCGAATAAAGAACGACTCGTCTTGGTCATGGTCTCAATACAGTCCGGCCGCACGCTCGGCGGCCTCTCTTGACAGACCTCCGTCGAATTCCATGATGGCGGCGCGTTCCTGGCGGTCGAACTCATCCGGGAAGCGTTCCTCAACCCACCAGCGGCGAAGGTCGATGCCGGCCTTATGGGCGTCGGTCCAATCTTTCCCCTCGGGGGGCCTGACTCGGATCGCACGGGCCGGCCACTCGGCGGCGGCCTTGTCGCCAGCCGGGTCGGCATCGGTCGCGGCGAACCATCGAGGGCTGGCCAGTGCCGCAAGCTTGATCCGGCTTGATGGTCCGTTCGATGCCGATCCGGTCGTGATGACGCATGCCAAGCCGGCCAGCTCTTGCCCGAGTAGCATCGCGTCAAACTCCCCTTCCACGATGACCAGGGGCAAGCCGGGCCGGATCGATTCCATCGAGGGAAAGACCTCGGGCCGGTCGCGGAACGCCTCAGCGTATCGTGGCGTCGATCCCTTGGGCCGGCGGATCTTGACCAGCGTCAGGCGGTCGCGGTCGAACCATGGGATGGTGACTCCCGAGGCTTTGAAGTATCCCACTCCATCCCGTTTCGGAATCATCACGCTGCGCACACACCCGAGGCGGGCGGGCGGATCGTCTCGGCGGTCAGTCCCCTCCCTTCGAGGTATGCCAGCGCGGCGGTCCCCTCGGGCGTCCAGAGGCGTCGCTCGGCGTCGGCAACCAAAGCCAGGGCGTCGGCCAAGGGCAACCCCGAGGCTTCCTCTGGCGGCTTGCCAGGGGCCTTGGCGGGGCTGGCGGCCGGGGGCCTCGGGCGGGCCGGCTTCCCCGAGGGCGTTACGATGCCGGCCTGCTCGGCAAGCCAACGGACGGCCTCGGGGAATGTCACTCCTCGCATCCGCATCACCAGCGCGGCGGCGTCGCCATGTTCGCCGCAACCCCAGCATTTCCACCAGGGATTGCCGGGGGTCAGACAGAACGACGGATTCGTGTCCTCATGGAAGGGGCAGCGCCACCAGAGTCGATGCGTCGATCGCTCCCCGCGGCGGCCGGGGGCCGGGCCAAGTAAGGCTGTCGCGACAGTCGACCAGGTCGATTCGGTCGCGGACGGTCGACCAGTCCATCCGGTCATTACGCATGCATGTATTCTGCCGGTCGTCCTCCCATGGAGCGCACATAGGCGCATGGAGCGTAGGGGCTCAGGTGCTTGCTCCCTATGCTCCCTATGTGCGCTCCATGGGCGGAGTCGGGTTCATCGGTCGGATGCATCGCCAAGCCGCCAGCACATACTTCGAACCGGGGCCGAATCCTTCCCGGTCACTGACTCGCTCCGATCCTCGCCTTGGCGCGTTGGAGGGCATCCCGACTGAAACCCGCATTCTTTCCTTCGGCCAGGATGCTCCGTGACCAGCACGCGGCCTGGCCAGCGTGCCGCGCAGCCAGCTATCGCATTCACAACGCTCAGCGGCCTGCTCAGCGTTCAGTCCGGCCTCGAGCTCGGCGGCCAGGGCCTCGTCGACCGTGATGGCAACAGGCTCGTCGTGCCATTCGACGCGCGGGCCGTCACTCCGATCTTCGATGACGTAGGAAAGGGTCGGCGCGGTCGGAGCCAGGTTCCCCCCGTTATCGCACATCAAGACCCGTCGGCCGGTCGTGTCGTTCCGATCCTTGACGAACAGGAAATTGGCGCGACAGGCTCCCACGAAAGCGATGCTGCCAATGACCCTATGCTTGCCGTTGGTTCCACCCCCCTTGCTCAGATGACTCACGAGTACGACAGCGACGTTGAGACGCTCAGCCATCGCCTTGAGGGGAGAAAGCACCCCTCGCAGTTCGGCGTTGCGGTGGTCGTCGGTCCCCGCGAGGTAGGCGGATACCGGGTCAACGACGATCATCTTGCAGTTGCCGACCCTCGCAACGGCGGCCTCGATGGCGTCAAGGTCGTACGACAGCAGGGTGGGAAGGTCGCTCGATCTGCGGGCCGGATCGATCTCGATTTTCGGGATCATCTCTCGGCAGGATGATCGATTCCAGGATGTGGACGCGCGACAGGTCGGCGCCGGCGGCCTTGAGTCGCGGGACGATCGTCCGGGCCACGTCATCCTCAGCACTCATCAGAATGACGCTCGCCGGCTTCTCGGGAGCGTCGTCTTGGGCAAGGGCGCCGCGTGAGACCGCCGCGGCCATCGCCAGCGACACATAAGACTTCCCTAGCTTGGGATCACCGGCAAAGAGTGTGAGCATTCCCAGCGGAACGCGGCCATGCCAGAGCCATTCCACTTGTCGAGGAATGACGTCGGCGGCGCAGGTCATCTTGACTACGGGGGCGTGCGGCTTTGGAGGGAGGTCAACCGCCAGCTCCTCGGGGGCTGGCCCCTCGGGGTCCGCATTGGCGACATCCCTGATGATGTCGTCCCGATGGTCGGCCTGTCCCATAAGGAAGACATCCCAGAGGTATTGGCGGCCTTCCACCGGGGTTTCAGCCAGACGCTCGGCCAAGGGCCGGAACGATTCGGAGACAGTCGTTAGCTCGCCGTTGACGGACAGGCCAGACATGAGGCGGGCGATGACCCACGCATCACGAGGGAGTGGTTTCATCGGTGGCCACCCCGTTCGAGCCAGGCGCGGATCGACTCCACTCGCCAAAGGGGCATCTTGCCGATGTGCAGGTCGGGTTTGGGCAGGCGGTTGGCGGCGCGTAAGCGTTCGAGCGCACGCCGACTCACCCCGAGGGCATGAACCAAATCTTCGAATCGAAGGGTCAGAGGTTCTAGTCGGGGCCTGTCATCGGCCTGACGGTTGAGAGTGTCGCGGACCAACAGAAGGATGGCGTTCAGCTCGGCCAGAGCTTGAGGGAGCGTAACCACCCCCTCGGGCAATTCACTACCGCTAGTATCGGGCGGGGTCGAGTCAACGGGGCGGATCACGACGTCACCCCCTTCCGGTCGCGGTCTTCGGGAGGGAACGGAACGACGAAAAAACCGAGTCGCTCCAGACGCTTTTCAGCCTCTTCGACAAGGGCCTTGTCGTTGCGGTCCACCCCGCGCAGCAAGGCGGAAAACCAGGCGATGGGATGATTCTCCCCATCCATCGGGGGGGAGTCGGAACGATGACGCTTCGGCATGGTTGATCTCCCGAGGGTCCACGTCTATTTGTGGGCCGCTCACAAGATCAGGCCAAGTGTCGCGCTTGACTGGGGCCTGTCGTGCATCGGTGTCTGGCAAAACTGGCGTGAAAAGCCTGCAAAAAAAATCAAAAGTGTCGCGCGTCCAGCACGCGAGGGACCCTGCGCGACACTCAGCGCGACACTCCTGAACCGCGCGACACTCCCGAACCGAGCGTCAGTCATTCTCGGCTTCGGGGCGCACCAGGCTTCCACCCCTCCCGTTTCTCTGTTCCGGGAACCTCTGGGAAGTCGAGCCTTGCGGCTACTCGCATCCCTCCGGTCGATAGCGACCAACCTACGGAGGTTCTGAAGCCGGTACAGGCTCTTTCGATTGCAGTTGATCCTTGCGCATAACTCGGTCATGGTCGGTCCTTGCCATCCCTCTCCTGCTTGAGCCTGATCCAGGCCTCGCATGCACGGTCATCAAGGAGGATTTTGGGTTGTTTTGGCCGTTCCTCCGAAGGGAGCGATTTCGAAGGGCGCATAGAGGCTTTCGAAGAGCTCGAAACAAACCTCGTCCTCCAACTCAGACCCCGTCCACTCCAAGTCGTTGCTCGTTGCCCGCTCCTCAAAAGGGGCAAAGACCTCATCGGAGAAACCTCCGCTAAGGTATTCGGGCCGCAGGCCAATCCAGTCCGAATCACCGAAAACCTCGGAAGTCGCGGAGGGCCGGGGCTCTTCACCGGCCCTGTTGGTTAGGCTGGCCAGCCGAGATACGATGATGATTAACGGATGTTTGTACCGATTGATAGTTTCGTAAAAATGCTTATATGAAATAAAAAATACGCCATAAATCTCTAGCAATTTTTGATGCACTGCCTCCGACCATCCCGCAACAGGAAAGTCCCGTAGACCCCAGATTGGGTCGAGGGCCTGCCTGAGCACCCAGACCCAGCGAAGGGTCTCTTCTCTCTGACTCGCCAATCGGGAGCATTCGCGATGGAGGTGCGGGGCGGATCCCACGCTGCATGGCCCAGCTTCCGCGCCTGCCTTCGCGATGAAGAGGAGACGCTCTGGTGGCGGTGTTCTCGAAATCGTTCCGAGGGCGGGCTGATCCCACTTGGGCAGGGTCCCTGGGAGACGCTCGGGTTGGGGTGTTCCGGACATGGTCCCGACTCTCCATCGGGACGGCCGGCGCGGGGAGGATGGAGTCGGAGTCATCCCACGCCACGCCGGACCTTCGCGGGGTAGCTATTCCCACGTCCCGATTGGTCTAGTGTACCAAAGTCCCGTAGGCATCCCGAACGCGGTTTCTGACTCTCAACGGCCAGTTCGGGGCCAGGAAAAGCTCGCATTTGCGGGAAATAACGGTTCGGGGGTTTCTCTTCACGCCAATGGTCCCGTCGGCCGGATCCGGTCCATCACCCTCTTGACCTGCGTTGGGGTGCACGACTTCCTGCGTTAGTCGTCGTCGTCGAACATGCGGGTGATGTCTCCGGCGACGTCGCTGCGGTTATCGTCGTAACGCAGCAACGTATCGATCTTGGCATGACGGGAGAACTTCTTGACGGTCCGGACGTTGCCGCCGGTCTTGTCGAGGGCCCGGGTGATGCCCGCGTGGCGCAGGCCGTGCCCGGGTCTCTCGTTCCTGGCCGACCCACCAACTGGTCTTGCGGACCATGCGGTTGACCGCGTCGCCGGAGAGTCGCTCCAGCCCATCGCCGGCGGCCCGATCGAGCCGGATGAACAGCGGTCCCGGACCCGGACCCCGGACGCTGATCCAGTCTTTGAGTGCGTCGCGGGTCCGCTTGTTGAGGGTGATCGACTCGGGCTCCCCCTTGCCCTTGCCGACGATGTCGATCGATCCGTAGGGCTCGGCACTCAGGTTGACGTCGGCCAGGTCCAAGGCCACCGCCTCGCCACGGCGCAGGACCCGATCGTGGAGCAGGCGCAGGAGTGCCAGGTTCCGCTTACCTTCGATCTCGAGCCGGGGGACCTTGGCCCGTCGCTTGGCCTCATCGTGGATTTCCCTCCATCCCTCCTGACCGGGTCCGGCCGTGTTGCGGTAGGGTGTGACCTTGGGTGATTCGACGTCAATGGACCAGGTGATGCGGCCGATCAGCCTGGCCACTTTGACCAGGGACCGGAGCGCGGCCAGACGGCGAGCGATCGTCGCCGGGGCCAGGTTCCGCAACTTCAAGTTCTGGAGGTAGGCCAGCGCCACCCGGTTGGCGAGCCCATGGCCACCGGTCAGGACGCCTCGACCGCCGCGGCGGGGGAGGGGGCCTTGGCGAACCGGGCGAAGTCGTCCAGGTCGAACCGGTAGGGGCGGAGGGTCCGGGATTGCGTCCGGACAACCACGCCGCGATGACGTCTGCCGTCGAACCGATGGCGAGCTCTTCGCCCGCGGCCGGCTCAATCGGGACCATTTCGTTCATCGAACCCTCGATTCAGAATGTCAGTACACTGAAACGCGGGTATCATACCCCGTTAAATACCCATTATCCGCCGCTTGATGCTCATGAAAAGGTGACATACGTGCATGAACCCTCGGGGATCCGCTCACTCTCGGATTCCGCAAGGGGCTGAGCGAGTCACCTCCATGGAGTCACCTCTCCCCCCCTCGCACCCGACACCCGGCGCTCGTCCGGTGTACGCAATACCACAGTTCGACCCCGATCGCTTCCCTCCGACCAATGACTCCCGGGAAGAGAGCCGCGATTGAGGGATCTCAATCAGAATGCGTGACCCGGCCTGGAGCCGACAACTGGCCACCTGAGAGCGAGGCGCCGGCGGTGCGGCGATGAGGACCGGTCCGGCGGGCGGTCGATTCCGTTTGCTCCGTCTATCCGCAAGCACGGAACCGCACACTGCCGACAACAAGAGAGAACCCCGGCAACGTCTCCGGGGCTCTTCCCACGTGCGCAACGGAGGTGGTGTCGTGAACGCTCCAGCCGCCCGCAAGCGGAAAGCCGCCGGTCCGCAAGCCACCCGATTCGTGAGAGCGTCGGTCACCGTGGACGCGGCTCTGCATGTGCTGGTCCGCGGCGGCGAGTCTGTCAGGGATGGACCGCAACGCATTTGCGGTCGAGGCTCTCAAGAAGGCTCTCGAAGGGATCGTCGTTGTCGATCGGCGAAAGCCGTCCGATCGGCTCAAGAATGACGATCGGCTAGACCAGCGAATCGAGAGAAGCTCTGACGAGGTGGAAGCCGCCTAGCCGGTTCGGGTCTTGACGATCATGTCGATCGGACCGCCCAAGACTCCGCCCTGATGCCAGCGGGGGAGGGGAGGAGGATTGCCTTTTCGACGTGTGGTTAGACCCCATCTGTCTCGGCGGTCAACAGACCAGGACAAGCCCGCCGAAGTGGCGGGGAGGATCGAATAGCAGTGGCAGACCCACGAGGTGGATCGCCACTCACAAGTTGGCTCGATCCTTGGGTTCAATGGACTCTTTCCAGGCACCGGTGCGGGTCTTGAGGTCGATCTCTCGGCGGACGTCGCCGTTGATTTCATCTAGGTTGCCCCTAAGCGTGCTGACAGGGCATTCTCGTTGAACGCATCGGAATATGGTCTGGGTTTCCGTCCTACCGCGTTGATAATTGAACACGTCTGCGAAATCATAGTTCAACTGTCGGTCGCAGTGAGGACAGAAGGCTCGTAAGTCGATGATCCTCTTGGTCAGATCGCTGTTATCACCCGGGTCGGCTATCCCACCCTTCCAAGTCCATCGCCAGACGACGATCCCATTCAACCCGGGAAAAGCATCCTTGCGGTAACGAGAGGGATCATTCTCGATGGTCTTCCCCCGCCGCCAATTCCAAAACCATCGGCCAATCAGTGCCACCAATGGCAAGGCAAACGCTCCGATCGTCGTTGGAATGCGGCCGATGGGAAAAGCCATTAATACCAGGATCGGGGCGCTGAAAGTGGCTACCCAAAGCACCCAACGGGGCAACAATTCATCGGCTGTGAGTATCTTCTTGAGGGCGTTCCAGATCCGCGTGATGTGAGTGCCAATGTGGGGGCGGATCACTCCCTTAACTTCCTCGCCCGAAACCCCTTCCAGGAGATTGGCGAGCCGTGATAGGATTTCATTTGGGATTCCAATGATGAACGACCATATCGATGCAATGATGAACGACAACCACATCGATCAAGTCCCCGGAGCCTGCTCAACCTGCATGTTTTGCGGGAACGAAGCTCTCGTCGTCGGTGGCAACGGGCTTGCCCCCTCTGGCGTGCGAGCTTGCTTCCCGTGCGCCGTGAATATCTTGCCCAGCGTCATTGCTCAAGCCGCTCGGACCCCCTCCGACCGCCCTCTCTCCGAACGCTTCCTGCGCCGCAACACGTCATCGCCGCCACCGAGGCTGCATTCTGGCGGGCAATCGCCGCCACGATGGCAGGGTGATTTCCTCAGCGACGGGTTAGGTCGATCTTGTTTTGCCAGTCGACTAGACCTTGTAAACCTTGAGCACTTCGTCCCCATAGTGGTTGATGACCTTGACGGCGATCTTGCCCGAGGCGGGGGGCTCAAACGGGTAGCTCTTGGTGCTGTAGAGGCTCGCCCATTGGGCCTCGTCGATCTCGGCTCGGAGGGCGCGCTTGAGCTTGCCGTAGGGGTCGTCGGCCCCGAGGAAGTAGGCGTGCCGGACGAAGAAGCACTCGCCGTTGTAATCGGTGTCGATGAACCAACAGGCGATGTCGTCGGTCGATGAACTCCGGATCTGGCTCGTCGTCGGGTCGTAGACATCGACTCCCTTCACTTCGACGATGACCTTGCGTTCGGCGTCGCGGGTGATGGCGATGTCGGGCTCGCCGAACACCATGAACAGGTTGCCGGCCCCGGTGTTCTTGAGCGTGTCGCCGATCAAGAGGTCGGGGTTCATCCGCGCCGGGAGAACCGTGAGCTTGCCGTAGCGCTTGGCTTCCTCGGAGACGTGCGGGTCGAAGGCGAAGCCGCAAACGATCAGGATGTCGAAGCCGATGCCGGAGACGGCTTCCTTGGCGGCTTCCTTGACCTGCTGGGGAGTGACGGTGCCATACTCCGGCCCGATCGTCACGGCGACGCGCCGGGTCTTGCCGTCGCCGTTGGTGTACTCGCCCGTGGCGTGAATCCAGGCCCCGGCGTGCGGCTCCAGGCGGTCGAACGTGAGCCGCTCGTTCTTGAACGTGTTCTGAACCCCGGCCTTCCGAAGGTTGTCGAGGATCATCGTCGCGAAGTCGGCCCGGCCGGGTTGCTTCTGGCCGATCAGCTCGGATTCCGGCCGTTCCTCGTCGGTCGAGACGATCCGGTCGGGCGAGAGGCTCTCGACCGTGAACGGCCCGCTCACCCGGACGCGGTTCTTGTCTTCGTAGGGCTGGTCGTAGAGGGTCTCGGTCTCGGCATGCCGGGCGATCGCGGCGTCGATCTCGTCGCGGGTCATCCCTTCGCGGATGTCGGGATTGTTGGCGATCGACTTGAGCGTGACATGCGGGACGCGCTTGTAGACGAATCCCTTGCGGATGTCCCGGGCGGTCGGGTAGCTCGGCGGCTCTTGGCCGGTCAGTTCGGCTTCCTTCTTGAGCCCCTCGGGTGAGTCGGCGAGCAGGTAATAGGGAAATTTCGCCGCCATCAACCGGGTTCGCGCCAGAGCCAGGGCGACCCGGCTGGTGTCGATCGTGATCCAACGCCGGCCCCATTGCTCGGCGACGTAGGCGGTCGTCCCCGAGCCGCATGTCGGGTCGAGAACGAGGTCGCCGGGGTCGGTGGTCATGAGCAGGCAGCGCTCAACGACTTTCGTTGTTGTCTCGACCACATATTTCTTGTCCGACTGCTCCAGCCCTCACGTATCGGTCCAGAGGTTGTGGATGGGAAATGCGGGAAAGTCATCGAAGAAACGTACATAACGCGTATTGCCTTGTCCAGCCGATGACCGGTTCGCCGCAAGTATTCGTCGCCATTCCTTCTTGATTGGTCTTCCACCGCACCTTCGTATGGCACGATAGACTTTTCCGTCGAACTCGACTGGAAATCAACAGCCGGTCCTCTCCTTCTCGCGACCCATGCTCGCAGATGTGAAGTTGTCCGGTCGAGAAAAGCCTTGAGCCTCGATGCGGAGATTGTCTTAGCGATTCTTCCTCTCGGTCTTGCGAGCGTCCCGTAGTCCGTCTGGGGAGCTCCACCCCAATGTAGCTCATGCCCCTGGCCTTTCCGGCATTCCTTAGTCTCCGATACAGATGGTCGGTATTTGGCTTGCCTTATGGTTCTTCCCGTACCAGAGCAGATAATCGGTGACTACATGGGAGAAACACGTTCGTTGCCGTCGCTTGTCTTCGGCACAGTGATATCTGGCCAATCAAGTTGTCGCTTCCGAAGACCTCATCCATTAGCGCATCGCACGAGATGCACATTCTCATCTCCGATTTGAACGAAGACGACTCCGTCTCGGTCAGCAATTCACGGGCAGCGATGAGTCGGTCTCGCAAGATAGGCCAGATATGAGTGAATCCCCAATTTCCAGGTATCCCGAAAAGCTCGAATCTGCTCCGGCTGCCGTGACGTATCCTCAAGCTTTCCGTCCGTCACGTCTCGTTTCCGCGTCGAGACCTGCCAATTCGACCCATACTTGATTCCATAGGGCGGGTCGATATAGATCATCTGAACCTTGCCCTTGAGTCCCTCTTTCTCGGCAAGGCTGGTCATGACCTGAAGCGAGTTGCCCAAGAATCATGCGGTTCGCCCAGTGCTGATCGTGCTGGTAGAACTCGACTTTGTGGTCAAACTCCATCGCCTCGAAGTCGTCGAAGAAGCCGGGCAGGAAGCCGCCGTTGTCGGGCTTCGTCGTCTTTCGCGCCTCAACGGCGTCGATGATGACGCGGGGCTCGATGACTTCCTGGATATAGATCGGGACGACATCGACTTCGAGCGGTTCCCGGTCTTGCTCGTCCTTCCCCTTCCAGACGAGTTGCGGATCGAGCGACGGGTCGCGGGGATAGAGCATCTTCGGCGGCTTGGCCTCGTCGTCGGCGACGAAGTCGCGAAGTTCCTCGGTCGGGATGTTCTTGCGGGTATCCTTGTGCCGGATGGCGTCGAGTTCAGGGAACGCGGGGGTCGGGTCTTTCTTCTTGCGTGCCATCAGTCGGCCTCCGACGTTGTCGCCAGACGCCGCGCCGTGAACCGCGGCTCGGATCAGTCCGCACAGTCGTCGTACGGGTCGGTGATTTCCAGGAAAGCCCAGCGCCGAAGCCGCCATGATGGTTCACGGCCGGAATCCAGAGCGTGCGAGCGGTTGCCGTCTTGGCTTCCTTGTCCTTCTTCCGTTCGCCGGTGACTTCGAGGACCAGGTTGAGCGGTTCCTCCCTCTCGTCCCCATCGTTGATCCGGACGAGGAAGTCGGGGTAATACTGCCGTTCGATGCCGTTGATCGTGTAGGGGATCGTGAACCCGAGACTCTGATTCTTGACGTAGGCGACGACTTCGCCCATGTCTTCGAAGTCCTGAGCCAGCTTGGATTCCCAGTCGCTATCGAGCGCGACGTGCGAGACATGGCACTTGTCGGCCCGGGTCTTCTAGGTCGCTCGGATCGTGTGGAAATCGACGTAGCGAGTCGTCCCGACGGTCTCGTAAGGGCGAAGGATCGGCTTGAGTGTCGTCGTCCCCGCGGTGGATTGGACGATCGAGCGGTAAATCCGGTCGGCGGCCTCATGGGCGAACCGCCGAACCAGAGCAGTTGCGGGAACGTCCCGCCCTTGCAGTGCAGGCACTCGTCGAGCCAGCGCTTGGTGATCGTCAGGAGTTGCGGGAAGAGCCAGGGCTTGTCGTGCCCGCGTCGTCGCGGAAGTATTTCTCGAGGGTCAGCTTGGCCAGCCGGAAGGCGACTTCGTTGGGCCGGCGGTCCTTCAGGTCGTCGAGCGTGTCGACGCGGATCTCGCCGACGATCCCCTCGACATCGGTCTTCGTCGGGATGTCGGCGTTGGTCAGGGCGAGTTGCGAGTCGGCGTTGAACGTCGCGGTGAGCCGCTCGCCCGGTAGCTCGTAGCGATAGCCGAGCAGGCGGGGCCATGTGATCTCGCGTGCGATCCGATCGGGGATCGCCCGGACGCGGGTCGGCGTCGGGCCTGGCTTGGAGGGCCTTCGTCGTGCCGGAGCAGGGCAGGAACGAGAACGGCACGCCGTAGACGTCGGCGTACTCGGGGTCGAAGAGTCCCTCGTCGTTGGCGGCGTAGCTCATCCGTCGCAAGGCCCGGCCGATGACTTGCTCGCAAAGCAATTGGGTGCCGAACGCTCGGATACCCAGAACGTGAGTCACCGTGTTCGCGTCCCATCCCTCGGTCAGCATCGAGACACTCACGACGCAACGGACGTGTTCCCCGAGCTTGCCGGGCTTGCCGACGGTGTTCATGACTTCGCGGAGCAGGTCTTCGTCGGTCAGGCTCTCGGCGTCCCGCCCGGGGAACCGAACGCGGTACTCGGCCTTGAACTCCTCGATTTCCATCGCGGCGATCTGCTTGAAATCGGCGCTCATCCCTTCGCCCGATTCGAGTTGCTCGCTGTCGATCAGGATCGTAAGCGGTCGGGCCTTCCATCGACTCGTCTTCGACGTTATCGAACAGGGCCAGTTGACCCGGAACAAGAACCTTCGATCCATCGGGCAAGGTCCGTTCCCATCCCGCGACATAATCAAAGACCAGCTTCGAGACGTTCGTGTTGTTACACACGACGATGAAGACGGGCGGCGTCTGGTTGCCGGCCCCGTGTGTCTGGCTTTGCTCCCACAGCCGATAGCGGGCTTCATAGTTGCCATAGAGGCTATGAAGAGCCCCTTGAAGCTCGACGGGGATCTTCGGCTCCCCTTCGACGGCCTCGGTCTTGCGTCCCTTGCGCGGTAGCTCCTCACGGATGCGGGGCCAGAGGTAGCGATAGGCCGGTTGATCGCCCATCATGGAATCGTCGGCCACGGGAACCCGAGGAATCTTGACGATCCCTGACTCGATGGCGTCGATCAGGGAGAAGTCGGAGACGACCCAGGGAAAGAGCGTCTCTTCGCGGTAGCCCGAGCCTTTGAGGAAGAACGGGGTCGCCGACAGGTCGTAAATCGCCCGGATGCCGAGTCTTGTCGCGGACCGCTTCGAGACCGGAAATCCAGACGCGGGCTTCCTCGTTCCGCTTCTCGGCTTCGGTGCGATCCTCACCCTTGAGCGCTTCGGCCTCGTCGTCGGGCTTGCGACGGTAGCAATGATGGGCCTCGTCGTTGATGACGATGACGTTCCGCTTGTTGCCCAGCTCCCGACAGACCCGGTTGACCATCTGGGCGGGGGTTTCGTCGAAGTCGGTGCCGAGAATCTGCTTGGTCAGCTTGTTCGCTTCGAGCAACTTGCGGGTCTTGAAGGCATGGAAGTTGGTGATCAGGATCTTGGCTCGGCCGAGTTGCCCGAGGAGATCGGGCGGAACGAGGTCGCGCAGGCGGTAATAGTTCTCGGCGTCGTTGGGCAAGAGCACCCGGAGCCGGTCGCGGATCGTGATACCCGGAGTGACGACGAGGAACGTGTCGGAGAACCGGCGGTCCTTCGGGTCGGCGAGCTTGTTCAAGGCGTGCCAGGCGATCAGCATGGCCATGACGACCGTCTTGCCCGTCCCGGTCGCCATCTTCATCGCGACGCGGTTGAGCCCCGGGTTCGATGAGTCGTTGGCGTCGCGGAGCCAGTTCTCAATCCAGTTGTCGCCGACCTTCCGGGCGGATTCGGTGAGATAGACGAGCGTTTCGAGGGCCTCGACTTGGCAGAAGAAGAGCTTGTTTTCCCGGTCGGGGTCGGTCCAATGCCGCAAGAGGGAGCGAGTGACGTGGGTCACTCCCTGATAGTCCCCTTCCCGCCAGTGCTTGACCCGTTGCCGGATGCGGTTGACTTGCTCGTTCAGCTCGATGCGGTCTTGGGTCCATTCCGTGTCGAAGACGAGTTGCTTGCCCTTCTTCTTGGGCGGGGGGATCGGGACGAAGTAGGCACTCGACCGGCGGGCCTCGACGATCTCGTTCGTGATCCCCTCGTCGCCGAACAGGAAATGCCGGGTCGGCTCCCGATAGGGAGAGTTCAGGATCGGATTCTCGATCAGGGTATCCGGCATCCTTCGGCCCTAAGACGCTATCATCGCGTTCGCGGAACGGGAGCATGGATGCACCATCCGCGGGCTCGATCGCCACGAGGCTCAACGGCCACCCCCCTTCGAGGCGGCCTTGACCATCGCAACGATGCCGGCGCGGAGTGCCTCGGGCAGTTGATCCCAGGCGTCGATGACTGTCGCCAAGCCCGGGTCGGTCGGTAGCAACCCGGTAGCATTTTCGGTAGCAGTCAGGGGACGGATCGGGGCGTTTACTGCCGCATACTGGCGGACTTGACCCGGAATACCGCCTTGCCCTAACCCCTTTGGTACGTCGGTTCTAGGCGGGTTCTGCCGTGTCCTGTCGCAAATACCGGGGAGGCGACTCGAACGCCTGACCTGCGGATTATGAGACCGCCGCTCTAACCAGCTGAGCTACCCCGGCGCACAAGGGAATGGCCTCGCGATTTCCGTCGCAAGGTCATTCCCTTCGACAGGTTCAAGCTACCAGATGGCCCCGGCGACTGCAAGCCGGCCCGATCGTCGCGCGATCGCCCTTCTCAACGGCTGCGGGATCGATTCTACTCTCATTTGTCCATTGTCCATGAATAGTCCGTCGGTCGCTTCGCCGGCTTTCGCTCGGCGCCGCCCGCTATGGACGAGAATCGAGACAAGCTCGATGAGGCTCGGCGCCACACCCAGAGGACAAGGGACCAGGGACCAAGGACCAAAGACGAATGGCCGCGCAATACATCTTCCGAATCGAAAGCCTGTCCAAAGCTTACGGCAAGAAAGAAGTCCTCAAGAACATCTGGATCTCGTTCTACCCGGGCGCCAAGATCGGCGTGATCGGCAGCAACGGCTCGGGTAAGAGTACGCTCCTGCGGATCATGGCCGGAATCGAGACCGACTTCCACGGCTCGGCGACGCCCGCGTCGGGGATCACCATCGGATACGTGCCCCAGGAGCCAATGCTCGACCCGACGCTCGATGTCCGCGGGAACGTCGAGGTCGCCGTCGCGCCGATCCGCGCGCATCTCGCCCGGTTCGATGAGATCAACGCCCGGCTCGGCGAAGGTCCCGACGCCGACGAGATGGACGCACTCCTGGAGGAACAGGCCAAGGTCCAGGATGCCATCGAGGCATCCGAAGGGTGGGACCTCGACCGTCGCGTCGAGATCGCCATGGACGCCATGCGCCTCCCACCCGGCGATGCCGAGGTCGAGCACCCTCTCCGGCGGCGAGCGCCGGCGCGTCGCCCTGTGCAAGGTCTTGCTGGAACGGCCCGACCTCCTGCTCCTCGACGAGCCCACCAATCACCTCGATGCCGAGAGCGTCGCCTGGCTCGAACGCCATCTGGAAGACTACCCCGGGACCGTCGTGAGCGTCACCCACGACCGCTATTTCCTCGATAACGTCGCCAAGTGGATCCTCGAGCTCGACCGAGGGCAGGGCATCCCCTGGGAGGGGAACTACTCCTCCTGGCTCGAGCAGAAACAGGCGCGGTTGGCCCTCGAGGAGAAGCAGGAGAGCAGCCGTCGCAAGCAGCTCTCCCGCGAGCTGGAGTGGGTCCGCATGTCCCCCCGCGCCCGCGTGGCCAAGAACCGGGCGAGGCTCCAGCGCTACGAGCAGATGGCCAGCCAGGACGCCGAAAAACGCGAGGAAGCCGTCGTCCTCCAGATCCCGCCCGGTCCGCACCTGGGCACCCTGGTCGTCGAGGCCGCGGACGTCGCCAAGGGCTACGGCGATCGGCTCCTGTTCGAAAACATGAGCTTCCGGCTCCCGCCCGGCGGGATCATCGGCGTCATCGGACCCAACGGCGCCGGCAAGACCACCCTGTTTCGCATGATCGTCGGCGAGGAGAAGCCCGACCGCGGCGTCCTGCGGGTCGGCGACTCCGTCGTGATCTCCTACGTCGACCAGAACCGCGACGCACTGGCCCCCGAGAACACCACCTTCCAGGAGATCACCGGCGGTCAGGATCAGATCGCGCTGGGCAAGCGCGAAGGTGCCCGCTCGGGCCTACGTGGCCTCGTTCAACTTCAAGGGGCCCGACCAGGAGAAGAAGGTGGGGCTGCTCTCCGGCGGCGAGCGGAACCGCGTCCATCTCGCCAAACTGCTCAAGAGCGGCGGCAACCTCCTCCTCCTCGACGAGCCGACCAACGACCTGGACGTCGAGATGCTCCGCGCCCTGGAAGAGGCCCTCATCGACTTCGGCGGCTGCGCCGTCGTCATCAGTCACGATCGATGGTTCCTCGACCGGATCGCCACCCATATCCTCGCCTTCGAAGGGGACAGCCAGGTCGTCTGGTGCGACGGGAACTATCAGACCTACGAGACCCAGCGCAAGGAACGCCTCGGCATTGACGCCGATCAGCCGCACCGCATCCGTTACAAGTCGTTGACGCGTTGAGAGGCTGAAGGAATCGATTCCAGATGACGAATGACGAATGACGAATTGCGGATGGATATAAACCTTGATTTTGAAACAATTTATGAATTCGCAATTCGTAATTTGGTATCCGTTATCCGATTCTTTCACAAACTCTGAGTGGAGGCCGCGCCGATCAGAGGCGGAGTCCGAACGGCAGGGGCCACGGGCCGCCGCGGAGGGAAGACGCGATGAACAGGCCAGATCGCCGGACGTTCAAGATCACGGACGCAATGGTCCTCATCGCGGCGACGGCCGTCGGATTGGCCCTGGCCCGGGGAGCCTATCCCTACGATCTGCTCCGTCCGAGGGTTGGCTCGTACCTGAGTTGGCTCCTGAACGGTCCCTCCTCCTGCCTGGTGGCGGCCTGGGCGATGGCGGTGGTCGTCCTTCGACTGCGACGGCCTCGGCCGCCCCGGCGCCGACTCGTGCGCCAACCGGGGTTTGTCGCTGGCGTCGCATCACTCATGGCGATGCTCCTGGGATCGGTCTGCGGCCGGATCTCTTTCGGGACCCTGTATTCCCAATTGTATCGCCACAACCTTTTTCAAGTCGATGACTACTGGTCCTGGGCCATCCGTCCGACCGGCGCTGTCGTGTTCGGGCGCATGGGCCGGTCTGTGGTTGGCGGGGCGCTCGTCGCCCGAGCGGAGCTGGCTCGACCGTATGGGTCGGGCACTCGGGCTGTTCTGGATCGCCGGGGTCGTCTGGAACCTGATAGGCACGATCCTTCACCCCTTTTTTCCGGGGCCCTGAACGCCTGGAGAATCGCCCATGGCTCGCCCCCGAGCCCGACTATTCCGGAGGATTGATGCCGTGCTCCTGGCCATCTCCGCGGGCTTGGGCGTGTATCTCGCCGCCGAGACCGAGTGGGAATATGCGTCGAGAAACGCCTTTTGGCAGCCGTTGAGGCACGAGATCACTCGCGTACCCAAATGGTTCATCGAGTTGAAGATCAACGTCGCTCGCGTCATTCGTCCCAGCAGCGCGGTTCTTGCCGGGCTGGGACTGGGCGTGGCCGCGGTCACGCTACGTCCCCGTTCCCGAGAAGTCCGACGCGGTGGCATGGCACCTGGGCATGTGGTGTCGGTCCTCCTGGGATGTTTCACCTTGGCCTCGGTGGCGTGCTGGTTCCTCCAGCGGGGGCTCTCCGTTCTCGCCTCGTACCTGCTTCCGCCAGGCCCAACCGCTCCCTATACGTTCGGCATCTTCAGCAACTTCCTGGTGATGTGGGAAGGCTTGTTGAATCCTCAAATCATCTGGATGATCCTCGGGGCCTGGAGCTGCGCTGGCCGCCACGGGCCGATGGCGATGGCGACGGCCAGTTGACACCGCTGATCGACTGGGCCGATGGCTCGGCGCGGGATGGCTCGTCATCGCGTCTCGGGCAGAGTGTCATCCATGTCATCGCCTGGTATCGATCAGGCTGGCCTTGATGATCCGACCCTCGCGATCGGATGGTGCTCACGCGACCTGATTTGGTATTCTGGAATGAGGTCCATCGATCGAACGACATCCAGTCCGTAGGTTTCCGCGTTGCGCCCGGATCCGGATACAGGGCAGGGGGGTGTCATGTCCAACGTCGTGCGGAAAACCCGATGGAAGCTCCTCGCCGGCATCACCGTGGCCGCTTTCGGCTGCGTTGCCGCCTGGCAGATCGCGACCTGGGCGATGCACCGCGCCGGGCCGTCGGCCAACGCGATCATGGTCATCGCCCCGTACTGGTACAACGGCACTTGGGTCTTCGATGACCCGGCGGTTAGCCTGAAACGCGAGCCGTTCGTCGCGGGCGTCCCCGAGATGATCGACCTGCTCGTGAAGGAGATCCCCGACTCCAAGGGCGGGTTCCGGCTCCTGTTCTCCGCGAACCCGTTCCCCGGCTATCAGACGAAGCTCGCCTGGTTGCGGGGTGATTCGGGCGGCAATTATTACAAGCTCGATGACCCGCCGATGGAGGGCTGGATCTGCCCGGCGATGTTCCGGTATTACAAGACGCCGCCGCCGGCCCTTATGTCAAGGCGGAGCCCATGCGGCGTTAGACCGTACGCAACCACGCCGGGATGAGCCGCCCCTGTAATCCGCGATGGAGCTCGAAATGCAACTCGACTTGATGAAAGTGTATGCCATGCTGCTGTCCCTCCTCGGCCCGGCACCCGCCGGGGAGCCGAACCTCAACATGCCGAAGGGGCTGATCCTCGAGCCGGGTGACCAGATCGTCGCCATCGGTGATTCGATCACGCAGGCCGGCGGATATCTGAAGGATGTCAACGCCGTGCTGGCTGCGAAGTATCCCGAGCTGAAGATTCCGCCGATCGTGAACGTCGGCATCAGTGGCCAGAAGGCCGAGGATCTGGTCAATCGCTTCCAGAAGGACGTGATCGCCCGCAAGCCGGCCGTGGTGACGCTCAGCATCGGGATCAACGACGTCTGGCACCGCGCCGGCACGCCGCATGATCCTCATGTACTGGCCAACTACTGGGCGAACGTCTCCAAGATGGTCGACATGGCCAAGCGCGCCGGGATTCGCGTCATCCTGCTGACGCCCACGGTCATCCACGAGGATGGGGAGCGAGGGGAGAACAAGCGGCTGCGGATCTATGTCGAGGCCGAAAAACAGATCGCCCGGGAGCGGAAGTGCACCCTGGTCGACTTGCACCAGATGTTCTTGACGGTCATCGCCAAGCGTCCTGCGGACGTCCGGAACAAGGAGCAATGGCTGACGTCGGACGGGGTCCACATGAAGCCGCTTGGCGATGCGCTCATGGCCATCGGTGTGCTCCGCGGGCTGGGAGTGCCCGACGAGAAGATCACGCGGGGGGTAAAGCCATGACCGATAGCCTGATCATTGAATCGGCAGGAGGCGTGGTCCGGTTGACACTCAACCGGCCCGAGAAGCGGAACGCGCTCTCGCTCGACCTGCTGCGGAGTCTGGAACAAGCGATCGAGAGCATCAGGTCGGACCCCTCGGCGCGGGTGGTCGTGCTGGGCTCGCGCGGGCCGGTCTTCTGCTCGGGGCACGACCTGGGAGAGATGGTCGGGCGGTCCGAGGCGGATTATCGGGAGTTATTCGCAGTTTGCTCGCGGGTGATGATGGGCCTGCGCCGGCTGCCTCAGCCGGTGATCGCCCGGGTGCAAGGCGTTGCGACGGCCGCCGGCTGCCAGCTCGTCGCCGCTTGCGACCTGGCCGTTGCCGCGGAAGAGGCGACATTCGCCACGCCCGGGGTCAAGATCGGGCTCTTCTGCACCACGCCCATGGTCCCCCTGGTCCGGGCCATCCCGGCCAAGGCCGCGATGGAGATGCTCCTCACCGGCGAGCCGATCTCGGCCCGCCGCGCATTGGAGCTCGGGCTGGTCAATCGCGTCGTGCCGGCCTCGGAACTCGATCGCACAATCCAGGCCCTGACCGACACCATCACCGCCATGAGCCCCCTGGTCATCCGGACCGGAAAGAAGGCGTTTTACGAGATCCAGGGACTGGACGAGTCCGACGCCTACGACCGTGCCGTGCCGATCATGACCCAGAACGCGCTTTACCACGACGCCCAGGAAGGCATCACGGCCTTCCTCCAGAAGCGCCCGCCGGAGTGGTCGGGAAGCTGAACCGCTCCACTCACTTGCAGGAGGCGGCTCCGTCCGCCGATCCGGTCGCTACAATTTCAGATGCTCGAGCAGCCCCTCGACCGGCTCGAAGCCCGAGATATACGCCGCGTCGCCCACCCAGTCGCCGAAGGGGCGGCGATGGCCCACGGCGATGACGCGAAGGCCCGCGGCGCGGGCCGACGCCATCCCGGTGGCCGAGTCTTCCAGCGCGACCGCCGACCGGGCCGTCAGCCGGAGCCGCTTCAACGCCAGTTGATAAGGCTCGGGCGCCGGCTTCTTCGCCGTCACGTCCTCCTTGCCCACGATCGTTTCGAACGCGTCGGTCAGCCCCGCGGCCTCGAGCACCGCCTGGACGTTCTCGCGCCAGGTGCCGGAAACCACCGCCAGGCGCACCTTGCCCTGGAGCGTCCGGACCAGCTCGACCACTCCCGGATAGAAGTCGCGGCGAGGCCCTCAGCAGTTGCACCGTGAGCACCTGCTTGCGGCGGACCCACTCGTCGACCTTGTCCACCGGCATGCCGCGCAGCGTGAACAGGTCCGAGCAGGAACTCCCGGTCGTCGACTTCCGCCTGCGCGCACCGCGATCTCGTCGGGAACCTGCCACCCCATCGCACCGAGCGTCCGCTGCCACGCGGCGACGTGATGGTTCTCGGTCTCCGCCATCACACCATCGAAATCGAAGAGAACGGCTTTCAAGGACATCGCTTGTGACAATTCATCCAAGCGGTGGAATCGGGAACGCGAACCTGCTATTATCGTCGATCCCGTTGTTGACCGTCAAATGATTGACAAGCCCCGCCGTCCGCCCTATGTTGCGATCCAAGGCGTCCGCATCGCTTCGGCCGAGTACCCAATCGTCGCTCCCCCTCATCCGCCGCCCTGCCGATCACCCAGAGACGACGACCCCGGTTCGCCCCGCGAGCCACCGCGACACGAGACGACAAGACACAGACAAGACAAGAATCGAGACGACACGAGACTCATCGAATTCATCGGGAGACCGCATCATGGCACGACCCGTGACGCTCTTTACCGGCCAGTGGGCCGACCTGACGCTGGAAGTCATCTGCGAGAAGGCCAGCAAGTGGGGTTACGACGGCATCGAGCTGCCGTGCTGGGGCGACCATTTCAACGTGCAGAAGGCCCTGAGCGACCCGGGCTATTGCCAGGGACGTCACGATCTGCTCGGCAAGTATGGGTTGAAATGCTGGGCGATCTCGAATCACCTGACCGGCCAGTTGGTGCTGGATCACAACGACTCCCGGACCGACGACTGGGTGCCCGCCGCATGTCCGCGGCGACGCCAAGAAGAAGACGGAATGGGCCATCCAGGAGATGAAGGACACGGCCCGAGCCGCGAAGAAGCTGGGCGTCAAGGTCGTTAACGGCTTCACCGGCTCGTCGATCTGGCACCTGCTCTACTCCTTCCCGCCGGTGTCCGACGCCACCATCGAGGACGGCTTCAAGCTGTTCGCCGAGCGATGGAATCCCATCCTGGACGTGTTCAAGGAATGCGGCGTGAAGTTCGCGCTCGAGGTCCATCCCGACCGAGATCGCCTTCGACATCTACACCGCCGAGCGGGCCCTCAAGGCCGTCGACCACCGGCCCGAGTTCGGGTTCAATTTCGACCCCAGCCACCTCCACTGGCAGATGGTCGACTCCGTGGAGTTCATCCGGATGTTCCCCGACCGGATCTATCACGTCCACGTCAAGGACGCCGCCCGGACCCTCGACGGCAAGTCCGGCATCCTGGGCTCGCACCTCAATTTCGGCGACCCCCGCCGCGGCTGGGACTTCCGATCGCCCGGCCGGGGACAGGTCAACTTCGAGGAGATCGCGCGGGCGCTGAACCACGTCGGCTATGAAGGCCCGCTCTCGGTCGAGTGGGAAGACTGCGGCATGGACCGCGAATACGGCGCCGCCGAGGCGGCCAAGTTCGTCAAGGACAAGATGGGCTTCAAGTCCGCCGGCCGGCTGTTCGACTCCGCCTTCGCCGACGCTCAGGCCAAGTGATCCAGATACCAGATTCCCGGTTCCAGAAAACCATCGATTCCCAACCTGGAATCTGGAATTTGTCATTCCCCCGGGGTTGCGGCACCGCCGTGCTAGACTCGCCAGTTTTCCAAATTCAATCCAGGTACTCAACTGAACTCGCCCACGTTGGCAGTGACGAGCGTCAGACCAATGGATCGGGCATGACCCGCCAGGAGAACGTCGTACGCGCCGATCATGCAGCCCTGGGATTCGAGCAAGGCGCGAATCGCCCGGCGTCCCTCGCGGCCTCTCCGTCAAAGACCAGTTCGCTGACCGTGGCCAACAATAGGTTGACCTTGGCCAACTCTTTCGCGGGATCGGCGCACTTTTCAATGCCAGTGTACAGCTCGTAGGTTGTGATGGTGGAAATCGCGCAGTCTGCCGGCGCCACAGCCGCCATGCGTTGCAGAACCCGCGCATGATGGCGCATCGTAGCGATGCACGTATTCGTATCGAGCAAGTAGAGCATGGAGGACGCTCAATCGAGTGTGGGAGCCGGTGGAACTTGCCCCTGGGTCGGACGCGTGAACGCTGGGTCGTCGATGTGAATGCGATCGAAGAACCCCGGCGGCCACGTTGTCGGCCGGACTGGTTCCAGAACAATGGCCTCGCCCTGGCGTCGAATGGAAACGGTGTCCCCTTCCAGGTGATAGTCCTCCGGCAGTTTCACCCACTGGGAGCCGTCGGTCCGTACGATTTCGGCAATTCTCATGGCATGCTCCATCCAGAATGGAAACACTCTGCATCAGCAATCATACCGGCGGCAAGTCTCCTGCCTCAAATCACCTTCAGCCGGCACCGTAGGGCCAGATTGGCGGTGGCGGTGTCGTCGAGCCGTGCCCCGGCAGAAAACCTGTGAATAGGTCTTCACTACACGCGGTTTTCAGAGTTTCCACTACGAATCCCCGCGGTTTTTTGGGGAAACTCGCGGATTCGAGGCAAAATCGCCCACAAACTGCTCAACTTAGGCTAACGGAGATGCGGCTTGGTTTTCAGCTCCCCAGGAGCAGGTCCGAGGATTCCCCAAGTCGCGGGAGGCCCGGCGGGTCGGCGTCCTCTGGGCAGCCACTAGAACCAGGATCTCGGCGCGCGACTTCCTTAATTCAATTCTTCGTGGATGAAGGAGTGATCACCAGCTCGATCGGCGGCGAGCTGTCGTCGGTCCCGGCGGACTCGGCCTTGGCGACGGCGTAGAACGGCCGGACCATCGGCTGGACCCAGGGTTCCGCCAGGAGGAACATGCTCCGCTCGGTCTGGGTCTCGGTGACCAGCACGCCGTTGAGGCCGATATCCAGCACGCGGACCCCCTGCGGCAGGTTCTTCACATCGATCGGCACGCGGCCGGAGAATGCCGGCGCCGCTCGACGGCCAGGGTCATGGAGACGCGCTCGCCAGGCCGGATCACGACGCGACCCGGCCGCGCCGCGACCTTCAGAGTTCGCCGCCGCCGTGACGGTGATCCAGCCGCCGGCCGGGCCGCCCGGGTCGATCTCCTGACGTTGTGGCGGACCTTCGATGCGACACCGACTCATCGACGACCTCGCGCGCGACCACGTGCCAGGTCGGAGGCGAGAAGGCCGGGGCCGTCGCGTCCGCGGAGAGCGCCAGGATCCCGCCCAGCTCGTTGGCGGCGATCCTGGACCGGGGTCGCGGTGATCCCCGGCGGCAAGCCCTCGGCGACGACCTCGACCGCCGAGTCGAAGCCGTCGCGGCGGATCAGGGTGAGGTTCACCAGCTCCGTCCCCCGCGCGCGATGCTCGGATTCTCGGTACCCAGCACGACCTGGAACGAGGGGCGGGGCCGCCGCAGGACCAGGTGATACGTCGAATCGTCGCCGCCCAGTCCGCGGACATCCTCGACCCGGACCAGGTACTCGCCGTCGGCCGGGCGCGTGGAACGTCACGCGCGAATCCTTGGAGAACGAAGGGCCGCCATCGTCGTTCTGGTAATGGAGCGTGGTCGTCGGGACCCCGCTCGGCGGGAAGACGGTACCGGGCGGGTGGATCTCGACCTTGTACATCGGCTGGCCCTGCGGATGCTGCTCGGGCGTCGTCTCGAGCCAGCCCAGCCGCTGACCCTGCTGGCCCCAGAAGACGCAGTCATCGTCGAGGTTGCGCGGGAGTGCCTGGATCCGCATCAGCTCGCGGCCGACCAGCAGGTAGTCATTGATGGCCAGGTTGTCCCAGTGGGTCAGGCGGATCGCGGGGCTCGTCGCCAGGTGATCCCGGAACGCGGTCTCGGTCTGATCGACGGGTCGGAGCACGGCCCGGGGGATCGGCTTGCCTCGAGCGTCGAGGACCTGGACGACCGAGTCGATCGGCGAGCCGAGCCGCCGGCCGAAGACCTCGACGACGACGGTCTCGCCCTTCCTGGCGCGGAACCGATAGAAATCGACATCGCCGTCGTGGCCGATGCGACCCGACACGCCGCCCGGGACGGTCAGCTCCTGGGCCTGCGACCGCTCGTCGTTCGTCTCTTGCTCGACGACCTGCCGGCCGTCGGCCGCAACCACGTTCCGCGTCGCATACGGCCAGCGCCCGCCCGGCAACGCGACCGGCACGCCCAGGATGGTACCCGGCTCCACGCCCGGCCCGACCGGGAGCGAAACCTCCCGGACCGTTCCGAGATTCGATCCGATGACCTCGATCCGGGCGGTCGTGCCCCGCTCGACGCCCAGGGGGAAGACCGATTGCACGATCGGGATCGTCCCGGCGGAGATCCGGTAGAAATGGCCGCCCGAGCCGCCGAAATCGGCGTCGGCGACGCGGAGGATCACAGGGCCGTCGGCGCGGGCCGTGTACGTCAGGACCGGCTCCCTGCCGGCGACTCCCGCGACGGCCTGGGCCAGAACCTGACCCCGGGCGTCGAGCAGGCTCAGGACCGGACGCAATTGCGAACCGAGCGATCGCGCCACGACCTGGAAGACGAGCTGCTGACCGGCCTTGGCCTCGAACCGGAAGTGGTCGACGTCCCACATCCGGTCGATCGAGCCGATCAGGGTCGCGGGCATCGCGATCGGTCTTGTCCTTGAGTCGGGTCGGGCTGGTCGTTCGGCTCCTTCTCGGCCACCTCGGGATCGGCGACGACGGCGAAGGTCTGGAAGCCCGGGACGCCCAGTGGCGTCATCACGCCCAGGGTATGCACGCCGATGCGCGCGTCGGGGGCGATGGCGAGCTCGACCTCGGCGCGATTCGGGTCAGGTTTTGCCGACGGCAGGATGGTGGCCGCGAGCCCCGGCTCGGGGATGATGACGGCGGTCGCCCGGCCGACGCCGACGCCCGTCAGGGTCAGCTTGACCCGGCTGCCCCGCACCCCGCCGCGCGGCTGGGGAGGGTTGAGCGAGGCGTTGCGAAACAGCTCCGGGACCTTGGAGGATTTCGGCTTCGGCGGCTCGCGAAGCACCACGCCCGCCGCCCGGGTGCCGCGCGGGTCTCCCGACCCCGCCGAAATGACGGCGAGTGAACCGTCGTAGCGCCCAGCGCCAGCCGACGGCCGTCCGGGCTGAACGCCAGGGCCTCGACCCAGTCGGCCTGCGGGGGGATCGACTCCCGGAGCTGAAGGGGTCAGCGAATTGAGCTCCCAGAGCCGGACCGTCCGATCCTCGGCGCTGGAGGCCAGCCGCTTCCCATCGGCGGAGACGGCCAGCCGGAGGACCGGTGCGTCGTGGGCGAAGGCCGAGCGTTCGAGCCGCGCAGACTTCGCCGTGGCCTTCGACCCGCCACATCCGGATCGACCGATCCACGCCGGCCGCCAGCACGTGGGACCCGTCGGGGGTGAACGCCACCGCATAGAGCTCGCCGGTCAACTCCGAGAGCGTGACCGTGCGACGGCCGGTGGCCCAGTCCCAGAGCTTGACCGTGCGGTCGGCCGGCGCACGAGGCCAGGGTCTTGCCGTCGGGCGAGAAGGCCAGGCCATACACCGCGTCGCTGTGGTCCTTCAGCCGGCGGACCACCTTGCCGCTGACGAGGTCCCAGATCAGCACCTGCTTGTCATAGCCGGCGGTCGCCAGCATCTTGTGGCCCGGGGCGACCTCGGCCGCGAGGATCGCGTCGGAATGTCCCGCCACATCGAGCCGCTTCTGCCGTTTGGCCACATCCCAGACCGCGACGGACCCGAACAGGCCCGGACGTCCGCCGGCCGCGACCAGCGATCCGCCGTCGGGCGTGAACCGCACCGAGGTGACGGGCCCCGGATGGTCTCCCAGCGTGGCGGCGGGCTTGCCCGTGCCCGCGTCGTAGAGCACGACCTGCCGGCCGACCGCGGCGGCCACGCAGCCGGCCGTCCGGGCTGAAGGCCAGCGATGAGACCGCATCGGCGGCCGGGACCTTGAGCGCCACCTTGGGCAGATCGGCCAGCACGTCGACCAGCGCGGCCAGCGGGGTCTCGGCGGCGGACGGGCCGTCGAACTTCGCTCCCTTCCTTGACCCATCGCGTCAGGACGGCGACCTCATCATCTTTCAACGGCGGCTGCTTGTAGGGCATCCGGATCGGAGCACCCCGTGCGGATCGAGGTGATCAGGTAACTGCTATCCGGGTCGCCCGGATCCAGGATCGCTTCCCCCGCCGTCTTGCCGCCACGCTCGAGCGCCGCGAACGTCGCCATGCTCAGGCCGCCCGAAGCCTTCCGGTCGTCGTGGCACGCCAGGCATTGCTTCACCAGGATCGGAGCCACCTGACGGCGGAAGCTCACGCGATCGGTCCGCGAAGGGGCCTGGCGCGCGAGCGACTGTGCCCAGGACAACCATCAGGACAACCAGAAGAGAAGCAGAGCGTTTCATGATTGCGGCTTGTAAGTAGGGTGGGTGAAACCCACCGGTTTGTGTAGGGTGGGTGAAACCCACCGGTCTGTGTAGGGTGGGTGAAACCCACCAGAAACCTCTACTCTCCGACGAGAGAAACAACTCGATCAATCGAAGTCGGCACGGTTCTCGCCCCAATCTGACGGGTAATCTCCAGAGGCGACGAACCGAGAAAAGGTGGACCACGGCCACTCGGCGGGACTCGTGATGTAACCGTGTTTCACGGGATTGTAGTGGATATAGTCGCAGAATCCTTCGAGCTCTTGTTCATCTCTGACAACGTGTTCCCAGAATCGTCGCTGCCAGACAGCTCGTTCGCCGCGAGCTCGTCGAGAGGCTGAGACATTGTAGCGGTCCTTCCTCATCGTCTCCGTCGGTTAGCCACTGGACGGTGAAGTCGCGTTTGATCTGTTTCCAACGCGAGGAGAAATCGGAATCACCTCGCGGCAAGATCCCAGATGCCGTGAAGATGATCGGGGAGCACAACCAGTGCGGTTGTTTGGAATGGAGCGTCTTTGCGAACCTCGCGCATGACATCGCCCAAGAGGCGGACTGCCTCTTCATCTTCGAAGATCGTCCGGCGGCGATAGGTCACAACAGTGAAGAAATAGGTCTCGCCCGGGATTTTCCATCGGCGATAATTCGGCATTTCACGATCCCGATAAATGAAGAAACCGTTGTTCGAGCCATTGCCGGTGGGTTTCACCCACCCTACACAGACCGGTGGGTTTCACCCACCCTACACAGACCGGTGGGTTTCACCCACCCTACACAGACCGGTGGGTTTCACCCACCCTATACAAACCGGTGGGTTTCACCCACCCTACAATTAATGATTGAACAAGAATTCCTGGCAGGTCAGCGCGGCCCAGTAGAGGTCTTCGACGGCCTGGCGCCGGGCCGTCGCGATCGCCTTCGGATCGGTCAGGCCCGCGGCGGCATCGTGCAGGGCCTTGAGCATGCGGTCGCGTTCCGACGGTGTGGGCCGGCGCGCCAGGGCCGACAGGAAGAGACGGTCCACGATCGCGGCATCGCTCTCGTTCTTGCGCGATCGACCGGGACACGACGCTCGCCTCGGAGCGGAGCTTCTCGTTGATGGTCGTCCCGTTGGCCAGGTGGAGGGCCTGGGCCATCGACGGCTCGGCCGACCGCTCGCACGAGCACGTGGCGATCCGCGCCGGCCTGCCGAACGAGTCGAGGAACGAGCTCTCGACCTTGCTATCGGGCAATTGCAGGCTCCGCCAGCCCGACGGATAGCCGGCGAACGGCGTCGGGACCTCGGTGACCTGGGAGATCGCGTCGAGCAACACCTCGGCCGGCAGCCGCTTGACGCGGTAGTGGCTCAGGAACTTCAGGTCCGTCTCGTTGCCCGGCACGGGGAGGCTCGACCGCGCATAGGCCGCCGAGGTCATGATCGTGCGGATCAGGTGCTTCATGTCGAAATGATGGGCGACGAAGTCGGCGACCAGCCAGTCGAGCAGCGCCTCGTCGCTCGGCGGGTTGGAGGCCCGCAGGTCGTCGTCCGGGTCGACCAGTCCGCGGCCGAAGAAGTTGCTCCACACCCGGTTGACGGCGGCCCTGGCGAAATAGGGATTATCCGGCCGGGCCAGCCAGTCGGCGAAGACGGCGCGGCGGTCGCGCGTCTCCGCCGGCCCGATCGGCGGCGCCATCCAGCGCCCGCGGCGGCATCGCCACCCCGCGACGCGGATGGAGGATCTCTCCCTCCGTCGCATTCGCGACCACCTCGTCGCCGGCCGTCTCACCATCCTTGAGCTTCACCCGGGCGAACAGGTTGGCGAAGCCGTAGTACTGGTCCTGCGTCCATTTCTCCAGCGGATGATTGTGGCAGCGCGCGCAGGTCAGCGAGATGCCGAGGAACGTCATGCTCGTGCTCTCGGTCAGGTCGATCGGGTCGCGATGCATCACGTAGAAGTTGGCGGCGCCGTTGGACGAGCGTGCTCCCCTGGGCCGTCACGATCGAGCGGGCGAACCGGTCCCAGGGCACGTTCTTCGCCACGCTCTGCCGCACGAACTGGTAGAACGACCACATCGACGAGGCCGGCAGCTTCCGCGACGAGACCAGCAAAACGTCCGACCACTTGTACGCCCAGTAATCGACGAACTCCGAGCTCTCGAGCAACCGGTCGACCAGCTTGGTGCGTTTGTCCGGGTCGCGATCGTCGAGGAAGGCTTCGACCTGGCTCGACGGGAGGCAAGGTGCCGGTCGCGTCGAGGTAGGCCCGACGGAGGAACGCGGCGTCGCCGGCATCCGGCGACGGTGGAATCCGCAGGGCGGCCAGCTTGGCGAGGTTCTTCTCGTCGATCGGGTTCTTGCGAGGCGGCCTTGGCGAAGACATCGGGATCGAGCTTGGTGTCGAACGGGACGGTCACCGTGACGCGGCCGACCCGGCTGGCGAACCAGACCGAGACGTACGCCTCGCCCCGGCCGGACACCTTGAACCGGCCGGCATCGTCCACCGTGACGACCCCCTCATCGGTGCTGCTGAACTTGGCCCAATGCGTCACGTCCTCGACGCGGCCGTCGGAGTAGGCCGCCTGGACCAGGACTTGCTGACCTTGCCCCGGCTCCATCCGGACCGCGGCCGGGTGAAGGTCAGGAGCGAGCGGATCTCCGGGTCGCCGGCGGAGGGCCCCGGCATCCCGGCGGCGATCCATTCGGCGATCACCTGGTATTCGTGCGAGCCGGTCGCGAACCGGACCCCACCGCCATGCTCGATCGCGCCGGTCGGCTTGAGCAGCAGCAGGCTCTCCTGCGGGCGCGGTCTTGACGATCCGGCGACCCAGGGCCTGACGGGTCAACACCGCGTGGTCGATCTCGGGCGCGTAGCCGCGCAACGTCAGGCGAAACCCGTTCTTGCCCGCCGCCGCGCCGTGGCACGCACCCGAGTTGCACCCCTGCTTGGTCAGGATCGGCTCGACGTGGTTCCGGAAGCTCCAGGACTCGTCGCGGTCATGGTTCTCGACCGAGATCGCACGCCCGCGCGACCTGGCCGTCGACCGTCGCCGTGATCGTCGCCAACCCGTCGCCCGACGGCACGGACAAACCCATCCTGATCGACGGTCGCAACCCGGGGATTGTCGGTCGCGAACACCGCCCGGGATGTCAGATCGGCGGTCGACTCGACTGGTCCGCCTGTCTGACTCCTCGCTCGACCACGAACCGCTGACGAGCATGCGGCCCGACCAGCCGCGCCGACGGCGGCAGCAGTCGCAACTCGGCGCCGATCGCCGGTGTCGGGAGCCAGGGACAGAAGAGCGGTGGCGATCATCCAGGTTCGGGTGTTGGCTCATCGGGAACCTGGACTCTGGAATGGGGGACCCTGGAAGCTGGAGTCTCGACATCAGAAGAGTTCCTCGATCGGTTCGACGCCGTGGTCGACGAGCCGGAGCGGGCGGCTCTGGGGGCCGGGGAGCTCGGTCGCGGGGTCGATCCCGAGGCCCTGGTAGACGGTCGCGGCGATCTCGGCGGGGGTGACCGGACGGTCCTTGGGGGCATAGCCGATCTCGTCGGAGGCCCCGACGACGCGGCCGCCCTGGATCGGACCCGCCGGCGAAGAGCACGGTCCAGCAGGCCGGGTGATGGTCGCGGCCTCCGGCCGGGTTGATCTTGGGTGTCCGCCCGAACTCGCCGAACGCCACCACCATGGTCGTCTCGAGCATCCCCCGGCGCTCCAGGTCCTCCAGGAGTGCCGGTGTAGGCATTATCGAAGTTGGGCCCGACCTCGTTCTTGTAGCATTCGATCGGGCTGAACGGGGCCGACCCGTGGATGTCCCAGGTGATCTCGTTGAAGACGGTCTCGAACATGTTGACCGTGACGAACCGGACGCCGCGCTCGACCAGCCGTCGGGCCAGCAGGCAGCTCTGTCCGAACCGGGTGCGGCCGTATCGGTCGCGGACCGCGGCCGGCTCGGCGGCGATCTCGAACGCCTCGCGCGCCTGCGGGCTCGACATCAGCTTGAACGCGCCTTCGAAGTTCGCATCCAGCAGCCGGGCGTCGGCCGACGACTCGAACGCGCCGACGGCGCCGTCGATCGCCGAGCGGAGCGACCGCCGCCGCGACTCCCGCACGGCGGTGACGTAGTCCGGCGGCAGGAGGTCGGGGACCTTGAACCCCTTGTCGTTGGGATCGGCGTTCAAGATGAACGGATCGAACGTCTTGCCGAGATAGCCGGCGGCGTGGCCGTGCGGCAGGTTGCCGCCGGTCGGCCCGATCGGCTTGGGGAGCAGCACGTAAGGCGGCGTGTCGTGCCGCGACCCTTTCAGCTTGGCGAGCACCGAGCCATACGGCGGATGCTCGGTTCCGCCGGCGAAGAGGCGGCCGGTCTGCATCATCTGGTGCCCCGTGTCGTGGACCGCCGCCGCCGTGTGATAGACCGAGCGGACCAGCGACACCTTGTCCATCATCGTGGCCAGCCTGGGGAAGACCTCGGAGACCTGGACGCCGGGCACCTTGGTCGCGATCGGCCGGAACGGGCCGCGGATCTCCTCGGGAGCATCGGGCTTCATGTCCCAGGTGTCGAGCTGCGACGGACCGCCGACCAGGAACAGCAGGATGCAATTGACGTCCCGATCCCGGGCGACCGCCCCGGAATCCGCCAGGGCCTGCATCGCCGGCAGGCCCAGTCCCAGCGCCGTCAGCGAGCCGGCGTGGAGGAAATCCCGGCGAGTCAAGCCGTCGCAAAAGTGGACCGGCTTCTTGGCGTCGACTCGGAACATGGTGCGACCCCTCTCGATCGGAGGCGGGAGTATCGGGCAGGGACGATCCGGGCGTGTCCAAAGCGTCCATTTTAATCCCTCCCATCCTCCGGGTCAAACACGCAATTCCTCGATCGGCGCTCCGATCCTCCCCGCAAACGTCCCCTGCCGTCTCCCGGGAATCAAGGACTGCCCAGGTTCGCATGGGGCCCTTGCGATCGGTTCTCGTGCTCAAGGGTAGGGCCGGTGAGGTTGCAAGGCGCACCACGACAGCTCAGGTTTCTCCTCCTGGGCGAGGGTGCGGTCGCTCGCCTCGTGAATCGAGGAACCGCGCGGGATCGCCCGATCGATCAGCCAAGCAAGCGATCGTACTCCTGCACCACGAGCTGGTAGCACTCGCAGGAGTTCGCCTCCAGACCCTCCCGGTCGAGAACCACCATCTTGCCGCGGTGGTAACGGATCAATCCGTCGTTTGAAGAGGACGGAGGACTTCCGTGATGCTGGCACGCCGCACGCCGAGCATCTGCGACAAGGAATTCATGGGTGATCGGAAACACGTCGGTTCCCACTCGATCGTGGGTCATCAGCAGCCAGCGAGAGCAGCGACGCTGCACCGAATGCAGGCCATTGCAGGCCACCCCTTGCGAAACCTGGAAGAGGAAGGCGCCATTGTAGAGGAGCAACAGTCGGCGCAGCGGAGTATCCCGGCTAATTTCGGCTTTCAGCCTGGTGGCCGGCATCCGCAGGCCAACACTCGGCACTTGAACCACGGCCCTCGACGACGATTCCGCGATCCCCAGGAGAATCGGCAAGCCCACCATCCCCTCGTTGCCAATCGTCGCCAGTTCGATGCCCGCACCATCCTGCATCACGGTCAGCATGGAGACGACGCCCTCAATGGGGAAATAGGCGTAGTCGATGAAAGCCCGAGGCTCATACATGACGTGCTTGAGTTCCAGAGCGATGGGTCGTGGCTCGGGAAAAAGTCGTTGGTACTCGTCCGCCGGCAAGCGGGCCAGGAGTCGATTACCAGGCGATGCCGCAGGAGTTTGAATCTTCGCCATCGGAAGTCCGGGGTCCAGGGGTGGTATCTAGAAAGGACCACCGATGGCACCTGGGAGGGTCGCCAGGAATTGCTTGACATCAGAGGTGATGAATTCTAAATATGATTGTACTTAGTTGTTGGGGCGTTCCGGGTCGTACTTGCTTGGAGACGCCCGGGGCAAGGAGCCAGCAGCCCGTTGAGGGCCAATGCCAGCGGTTCTGACATAAAAAATTTTTGATCAACTTATTTTGCTTGTTCAATTATTACAAACCTTCAAGTTTTTTTCAATATATCTCTCGAATTTCGATTTCGCCAATTGGACTGGGAGCAGGTTCCCGTGCTGACACGCACGCGCGACATTCGAGCCGTCGCGGCTGATCCCGGAAAAATGTCGTTTCGGTACGGTTCCGGACAGACGAGCCGCGTCATCTCGCTAACAATTACCAATTGTCTCGGAGTCGCGAGGCAAGCGTCGGGGGTGGATCCGTTGAAATCCTTTGGATTGAGCCGTCGCCGTGGGCCCCGAGGCCTTGCCTCCGCAGGATGGGGTAGCCGGATTGTCGAACTGGAAGGCGGACGCTTCACGGAAGAATCGCTCGGCCGGGCCATCCGCCTTATTCACGGGGGTGGCCAAACAATCTCCAGAAATCACGATTGCATGACGAGGTGCATCATGGGAACCACGCAGCTCGCACGTCCAGATTACCTGAGAGACGCAACCCTTGTTTCCGAGTCGTTCCATCCTCTGCGTGTGATGGTGGTGGAAGATCACAATGACACAGCGAACAGCTTGAGGTTACTACTTAACCATTGGGGCATCGAAGTTCGCGTTTGCCGCGACGGAATGAAAGCTCTGGAAGAAGCTCTGAGTTACCAGCCTGATGTTGCCTTGATAGATATCATGATGCCAGGAATGGATGGATACCAGCTTGCCCGTCGTCTTCGCGAACATGAAGCCTTGAAGAACGTGTTGTTGATTGCGACAACGGGGCTGGGGGACCCGGACAATCGCCGCCTCGCTCGAGGAAGCCGGCTTCGCCCACCATTTGCTGAAGCCATGGGTGTACCAGCAACTCAACGAGATTCTGGCGACCCTGGTGCGGAAGAACCAGGAAGGTCATTGAGCATTGAGCCAGAGCACCGGGCGCGGGCCTCCTGGCCCCGCCTATGGTGAGTTGCAGTGCCGGGCGCGGGTCTCCCGACCACTGCTGTGAATATCTTACAAATGTCAGAGGAGGGCCGATTTCCGCTGTTTTCCCGGGGTTTTCTCGACCTCGGCCGGGATCGCGGACCCCGAAGGAATTCGGCGTCGGGCGGCCTGTGACCACGAAACCCCTATTTTTCAGCGGTTTCACGCCCCTCTCAAGATGTTCACGGCAGTGGTCTCCCGACCCTCCGCCCACGGCGAGACCGCAGGTCTTCCGGTCCCGTCCACCACCTGAGAGCCGACATGAGCCAGTTCCGTTCCTTGCGCAACGTTCAGTGATATCGGGCGGTTTCGATCATTCCAGCTCCGCCAAACGGGGCGCCCGGCATCTCAGCGGTCTTGCACGGCCGGCTTGTCATCGCTCTCGACCGGTTCAGAAGGTCGTTCGCGGCTGGTACAGAGGCTTTCGTTCGAAACAGAAGGGTACGACTGATGAGTGGTCCGAGCCGTCGCCAAGTGGTGATCCTCAACCAATTGGGCCTTCACATGAGGGCCGCCACCAAGTTCGCCCAACTCGCCCGGCAGTTTCAATCCGAGGTCCGGGTCAAACGTGAAGGCCGGGAGGTCAATGGGAAGAGCGCCCTTGACCTGTTGACCCTGGCCGCCGGGTGCGGGTCCCGGCTCGAGCTCGAAGCGTCAGGCATTGACTCCGACGAAATGTTAGCGTCATTATATGTATTGATGGAAGCAAGTTTTTACGAAGTGGATGACATCTAGGGATTCGTCGAGTCCAGGATTGGTGTCAATTCATGCCCTCGGGTGGTCAAGCCGATCCGGCACCAATTATTCGAGACTTCTCGCCCGACACCACCGGACGCGGGCCCGTTTCGGGCGGATCTTCGCCCCGAAGGGGCCGAAACATAACAGCCCGGGGCAACGCCCCGGGACTCGGTCGCCCACCCCAAGCCCAGCCCTGAAAGGGCGACACAAGCCTGGCCTGAGGGCCCCTCCTTGTACCGCCCTTTCAGGGCTTTTTCTGGGGGGTTTCCTCGGTTCCCGGGGCGTTGCCCCGGGCTGGTTTGTTTGGCCCCTTCGGGGCAAATCCTGGTGGCGTCCAGCGAGGAGTCTCGATTATTCCGACCTTCATCCGACACCTTCGATCGCTGAAAGGGTTGCTCAACGTCCGCCCTGTACCGGGTCTTCGGATGGCCACGAGTTCAGTTCCTCCCCGGCGGGTCAGGAACGGTCACCGCCGGAACTCCTCGATGATCGCGGACTGGCTCAGGTCGCTCGGTTGCCCACCAACACGGGCTGGTAGAAACACCCGTCGAGACGCTCGGTCGCCGTGAAGCCGGCTTGACGCATCAAGGCCAGCAGGTGGTCCGTGCCGACCGCGTTGTACCGCGTCCGCATGACGTGGGTCACGAGCGGATCCGAGGTCCGGTCGTCGACCACGAAGTACATCGCCATATCGTAGATTTGACCCACGAAGTCCCAGACCTGAAAGATGACGTAGCGCTTCCCGCCCTCCTCCCGGACGCCATACGGCTTGATGATCCCGGTCCCCCGCTCTTCTCGGTCGTAGTCCCGGACTGTCAGGAGGCAGCCCCCACCCGGGAGGGTGCAGTCGTACATCTGCCGGAGAGCCAGCAGCAGGTCGTCGTCGTTCAGAAGGTGGGTGATGGCGTTATCGCAGGAGACGACCACGTCGAACTGCCGGCGGTGGTGGGCGTGGGCCGACCTCATGTCGCAGAGTGAGAAATCGATCGCGACGGCACGCTGCTGCGCCTCGAGCTTGGCCCTGGTGATCGCCCCGCCGGACAGGTCCGACGCGGTGACGACAAACCCGCGCTTCGCCATGCCGATGGACTGGGTGCCGATCCCGCACGAGACATCGAGGATGGATCGGGCCCCGGTCCCCCATCGATTCCGGATGATGTCGGTGAGTTGTCCGGCCTGTCGCTCGATACTCTCGTCCCAGTCCTGGAAGATCAGATGATACAGACCGGCCATCCGATCATAGAAATCGCTCATCAATTAGGACCACCGGAAATAGTCGAACCCCCTGACCGTTGGGAGCAACTGGGCGATCGTCCCGAGACGGAACCCCGTGAAACCGTCTCTCTGGACGCGGCACGGCGCCTCATCCCGGCCGAGATACGGATCCAATTGAACCACGGATCACGCGGATCAGAAAGTACGAACCTGGAATCCGGAATCCGGAATCTGGAATATTGATATTCCTCCCCGCTTGCTGCAAAGTCGCATCAGGGTCTGGACCGGATCGTACTAGCGACGACGGCCGCAATCATCCAACCACCAGGGACGCTCCACCTTTCGGGTATCCA
This sequence comes from uncultured Isosphaeraceae bacterium, assembly GCA_963842405.1. Classification (GTDB taxonomy): domain Bacteria; phylum Planctomycetota; class Planctomycetia; order Isosphaerales; family Isosphaeraceae; genus CAVZRC01. The sequence goes on from CAWJGW010000001.1 coordinate 228,880, forward strand.
AGCCATGATCAAGCCGTGTCTCCGCTCACTCCTCGTTCGCGCTGGCGATGCTGCCGGTTTTTCCGAACGGCCTGGCTCTCCATGCCCGGGCCGACGACCCGTTGAATGCTGCCGCGCCCGCGGGGCCGGCGGCGATGTCCCCGGTCAACCTGGACGAGGAAACCTTCGACCCTCCGGCGGGCGATCCCTGGTATTCGCCCGCACCGCAACAGCGTGGGCCCCGGCCGACTTCCGGCGACAGACTGGTCTTCAAAATGCGGATCTCGCCGCACTGGTTCGACCAGAATAACCGCTTCTGGTACCGCAACGACCTGCCCGGCGGCGCCCGGGAGTTTATCCTCGTCGATGCGGAGCACGGGACCCGCACGCCGGCCTTCGACCATCAGAAGCTCGCCGCGGCCTTATCGAAGGCGGCCGGGGGCCAGGTCTACAAGTCCGATCATCTTCCCTTCGACGAGATCGAGCTCGTTGACGGTTCGAAGGCCGTCCGATTCCGCGCAGGCGATGCGACGTGGCAATGCCGGCTCGACTCCTACGAGTGCTCCAAGGCCAAGCCCGGCGAGGCCAGGCCCGCGGCGACGGCTCCCGCCGCCGAGACCAGCTCGCGTCGAAGACGCCCCCAGGGTTCTGCCGAGGGGTCGGATCGGCCCGGTCTTTGGGAACTGATTCGGTCACCCGATCACAAGTGGACCGCGTTCGTCAAGGGCCACAACGTCTTCGTCCGCGCCGAAGGAAAGATCGAAGCGGTCCCTCTCAGTACGGACGGCAAGGACGGGCTGGGTTACGGTCGCATATCCTGGTCGCCCGATTCGAAGACGCTCGTCGCCTTCCGGATCGAGCCGGGCGAGCGCAAGGAGGTCTACCTGGTCCAGTCGTCCCCCTCGGGCGGCGGCCGGGCCAAGCTCCGGACGCGCCCCTATGCCCTGCCCGGCGACAAGTTCACCGCTTACGAGCTCAACCTCTTCGACGTAGCCGCGAAGAAGTCGATCCGTCCCGAGGTCGACCGGATCGATTTCGGAACGCCCCAACTCCGCTGGGACAAGGACGGGCGGCACTTCACTTACGAGAAGATCGACCGCGGACATCAGCGATTCCGCCTGATCCGGGTCGACTCGCAGACCGGCGAAGCCCGTAACCTCATCGACGAGAAGAGCAAGACGTTCATCTGGACTGCCCACCGGGAGGGCCTGGGCATGAGGACCGTGAGCTGGCTGGACGATTCGGACGAGCTGATCTACGTCTCGGAGCGCGACGGCTGGCGGCACCTCTACCTGATCGATGCGAGGACGGGCACGGTCAAGAACCCCATCACCAGGGGCGATTACGTCGTCCGGGGCATCGACCGCATCGACGAGGCGAAGCGGCAGGTCTGGTTCCGCGCCAGCGGCAAGAACGCGGACCAGGACCCCTATTTCGTCCACTACTACCGGGTCAACTTCGACGGCACGGGCCTGGTCGCCCTGACCGAAGGGAATGGGAACCGCCGGGCGGTCCAGCTCTCGCCGGATCGCCGCTATCTCATCGACACCTACAGCCGGGTGGATATGGCTCCGGTCCACGAGCTGCGGCGCACCTCCGACGGCAAGCTGGTCTGCAAGCTCGAGGAGACGGACATCACGGCCCTGAAGGCCAGCGGCTGGTCGGCGCCCGAGGTGTTCGTGGCCAAGGGCCGCGACGGCAAGACGGACATCTGGGGCATCATCTCCCGGCCCAAGAACTTCGACCCGGCCAGGAAGTATCCGGTCATCGAGGACATCTACGCCGGCCCGCACGGTTCCTTCGTCCCGAAGGACTTCAGCCCCGCCCGACGTGCCGCCGCGCTGACCGACCTCGGCTTCATCGTCGTGCAGATCGACGGCATGGGGACGGCCAATCGCTCCAAGGCGTTCCACGACGTCTGCTGGCACAACATCAAGGACGCCGGCTTCCCCGACCGGATCCTCTGGCACCAGGCCGTCGGCAAGAAATACCCGTCATTACGACCTGACTCGCGTGGGGATCTACGGCACCTCGGCGGGCGGTCAGAATGCGACCGCCGGCATGCTCTTTCATCCCGAGTTCTACAAGGCCGCGGTCTCGGCCTGCGGCTGCCACGACAACCGGATGGACAAGGCATCGTGGAACGAACAGTGGATGGGATACCCGGTCGGGCCCTGGTATTCGGAGTCGTCGAACATCGATAACGCGAAGAACCTCCGCGGCAAGCTGCTCTTGATCGTCGGCGAGCTGGACACGAACGTCCCGCCGGAGTCGACGATGCGGCTGGTGGACGCCCTGATCAAGGCCGGAGAAGGACTTCGAGCTGCTGGTCGTCCCGAACGCCAACCACGGTATGGGCGGTGAGTATGGCGTCCGGCGGATGCGGGACTTCTTCGTCCGTCACCTGCTCGGGCGTGAGACCAGGCCGACCGAACCCGAGCCCCGCCGCGATGAATACACCACGCGGGCGGCCGCCGCTGATGACGGAGACCGGTCGAATCGCAAGCCGGCCAAGGGCCAGCCGGCGAGCGCGAGCGCCAGCGCATCCCTCGACCTGGCGGACCTCGGTAGCGACCGGAGCGAGCTCCGCGGGGCGATCGAGCGCTACGAGGTCGGACCGCGGCAGCATGCTGCGGTCCGCGCCTCAGGCGGGCTCTCCGCTGCGCGACGAGCGGCTCCGCGGCTTCACCACGCAATGGCTCGACCAGCTCGGCTCGGTCGACTTCGACCGGCTCAGCCAGGACGGCAAGGTCGATTACCTGCTCCTCAAGAACCACCTGGCCCACGAGCTGCGTCAGGTCGACATCCGCGCCCGCGAGCGCGCCGAGTGGGAGCCGCTGGTCCCCTTCGCTCCGATCATCCTCGAGCTCGACGGAGCGAAGCGCGCGCTCAAGCCGATGGAATGGTCGAAGGTCGCCGGCGATCTGATCCGGCTGACCAAGGAGATCGGCGACGCGCGCCGGACGCTCGAGCGAACCGGTCCCGGCCGGGATCAAAGCAAAGGCAAGCCGCTCGCGAAGAGCCGGGCCGCCAACCGTGCCCTGTCGGCCGTCGAGGGTCTGAGGAATACGCTCCGGACCTGGTTCGCCTTCTACGACGGTTATGACCCGCTCTTCACCTGGTGGATGCAAGAGCCGTACAAGGCGGCCGACCAGTCGCTCCAGTCGTATGCCGGGCTTCCTCCGCCAGCGCTCCGGCGCCTCGGCGTCGGGTTCCGGCGCCAGCCTCGGCCCCGGCGCCGGTCGCGGTCGCGGGGCAGGGGGGGGCGGCGGTTTCGGTGGCGGTACCGGCGGAGGTGGCGGTACCCGGCGGCGGCGGTTTCGGTGGCGGCGGTGCTCCCGGCGGCGCCGGCGCGAGGCAACAGCCCGACGGGCGAAGCCCCGCGACGACCCCCGATCGGGACCGCGAGATCGTCGGCACACCGATCGGCCGCGACGCCCTGCTCAGCGAGCTGAAGTCCGAGATGATCTCGTACACGCCCGAGGAATTGATCGAGCTCGCCCGGAAGGAGCTGCGCTGGTGCGAGGACGAGATGAAGAAGGCGTCGCGCGAGATGGGCCTCGGGCGACGACTGGAAGGCGGCCCTGGAGCGCGTCAAGACGCTCCACGTCGAGCCGGGCAAGCAGCCGGCCCTGATCCGAGACCTGGCCGTCGAGGCGATCGAGTACCTCGACGCTCATGACATGGTGACGATCCCGCCGCTTTGCCGCGAATCCTGGCGGATGACCATGATGTCGCCCGAGGCGCAGCTCGTGAATCCCTTCTTCACCGGCGGTGAGACGATCACGGTTTCGTACCCGACGAGCTCGATGCCTCACGATGCGAAGATGATGAGCATGCGGGGTAACAACATCCACTTCTCCCGCGCCACGGTCCACCACGAGCTGATCCCCGGCCATCACCTTCAGGGCTACATGGGCTCGCGCCACAAGACGTACCGGCGGCTGTTCAGCACGCCGTTCTTCGTCGAGGGCTGGGCGCTCTACTGGGAGCTGCTGCTCTGGGATCGCGGGTTCGCCAAGTCGCCCGAGAACCGCGTCGGCATGCTGTTCTGGCGCATGCACCGCTGCGCCCGGATCATCTTCTCGCTGAGCTTCCACCTGGAGAAGATGACGCCGAAGGAATGCATCGACTTCCTGGTCGAGCGGGTCGGCCACGAGCGCGACAACGCCACGGCGGAGGTCCGCCGCTCCTTCACCACCTCGTACGGTCCGCTCTACCAGGCGGCCTATTTGCTCGGCGGCTTCCAGCTCCGGGCACTCCATCGCGAGCTGGTGGAGTCGGGCAAGATGACCGACCGCGCCTTCCACGACGCCGTATTGAAGGAGAACTCCATCCCGATCGACATGATCCGCGCCTCGCTGACCAACAAGGCCCTCACGCCCGACTACACGCCGGCCTGGAAGTTCTATGGAGCGACTCATTCGCGATGCGGGAATAGTCCTGGGGGATACCATGCCGATCTCGCAGGAGGACGGTCCACCCTCGATAAGGAGTCTCGGCTGATCCTGCGCCGGTCGGTCCATCGACTCTGCTGGTATTGGCTGGGGAAACCGCCGAGTGCCGGTCTGAGTGCGCCGATGCCTCCCGCTCCGCATCGCCGGGCGGCGCCGGTCGAGGTGGCCATGGTCACGCCCATCGAAATCGGATCATCCGGGTCAGCGTGATCCCGCTGGAGGATGGCCGTCCCCGGCCGATCCCGGACGATGGCTCGCTGGTCCAGGCAAGACTGGGGTCCGCCGCTCGTCCGCCTGACCGCCCCGGGCCAGACCGAGTCCATCACGCCCGAGCGGGGTGGAATGGAAGCTGACGGTCGTCGGCCGAGCCGCTGACGATCCGCGTCGAGGCGGCGGATGGACGGCTCATCCAGCAGATCCGCGTTGACTCGGATACGGGTGCGTTCACCTTCCACCTGGGCGACGGCCCGGTGCTGGGCTTCGGCGAGGGCGGTCCGCAATTCGATCGCCGCGGCGCCTCCGATCGGATGCGGAGCGGACAGGGCGGATACCGGCTGCGGACGCACGGCGGCCGGGTGCCCATTCCCTGGCTGATCGGCACCGCCGGCTGGGCCATGTTCGTCCATCAGCCGGCCGGTACGTTCAACCTGACCGGAGCCGAGGGCCGGTTCACCCCGGCCGGCCCGTCATCCGCCTTGCCGATCGACCTCTTCATCGTGACCGCGCGCGAGCCGGTGCGCGTGATGGCCGAGTATGCCCGGCTCACCGGCCATCCGGAGATGCCGCCGCTCTGGGCACTCGGCTACCAGCAGTCGCATCGCACCCTGGCGAGTCGCGAGGAGATCCTCTCGGTCGCGAAGACCTTCCGCGAGAAGAAACTCCCCTGCGATGCGCTCATCTACCTCGGGACCGGCTTCTGCCCCTCGGGCTGGAACACCGGCCACGGATCGTTCACCTTCAATCCCTCGGTGTTCCCCGACCCCAAGGCGATGCTCGACGAACTGCACGCGATGCATTTCCACGTCGTGCCGCACGTGGTCATCCGCTCGAAGTCGGTGAGCGGGACGCGTGAGCGATCCACCCGAGCCGGGACGCGGTGTCGAGGAGAAGGCCGCCAGCTACTGGAATGCGCATCGCAAGGTCTTCGCCCTGGGAGTGGACGGTTGGTGGCCCGACGAAGGCGACCCGCTCGAACGCCGCCTCCCGGCTGGCGAGGATCCGGATGTACTGGGAGGGTCCCGCAGCTCGACCGGCCGGATCATCGCCCTTATGCACTCCACCGCAACGGCTACGCGGGCATGCAGCGCTACGGGGCGTTCCTCTGGTCGGGGGACGTGGATTCTGCCTGGGAGACCTTGAAGACCCACGTGCCCGGTCGCGATCAACACGTCCTTGACGGGCATCCCCTACTGGGGTACCGACATCGGCGGCTTCGTGCCGACCAAGGACCTGACGGGCGAGCTGTACGTCCGATGGTTCCAGTTCGGTGCCTTCTGCCCGCTCTTCCGATCGCACGGCCGGACGTGGAAGCTCCGGCTCCCCTGGGGCTGGAATACCGGCGAGCTGGGTCCGAACGAGATCCGCGGCTACGGATATGCCGCGAACCCCGGGGTGGAAGAACTGCACAACGCGGCGGTCGAGCCGATCTGCCGGAAGTACCTGGAACTCCGCTATCAGTTGATGCCCTACCTGTACAGCGTCGTCCGCGAGTGCTGCCTCACGGGCCTGCCGATCATCCGCGCGCTCTGGCTGCACGACCCCGACGACCCGGTGGGCCGTGCTCGAGGCGACGAGTTCCTCTGGGGTCCCAACATCCTCGTGGCACCCGTGACCGAGAAAGGCGCCACGACCCGACGGCTCTATCTCCCCCGAGGGCGCTGGTATGACTTCTGGACCGGAGAGTCACTCGATGGAGGCCGCGAGATCACCCGCGCTGTGGACCTCTCAACCCTGCCCCTGTACGTCCGGGCCGGGACAATCCTCCCGATCGGTCCGGTGAAGCAATCCACCGCGGAGAAGGTGGAACGGCCCGCTGACGCTCCGCATCTATCCCGGCGCCGACGGTCGCTTCCTCCTCTACGAGGATGACGGCGAGTCCTTCGGCTATCGCAAGGGCGACTGGATGGGGATTGACCTCGCCTGGAACGACCGGGGCCGCCGGCTGAAGCTGCGTCTCGCCGACGGCTCGCGGATGCGGCCGCCGCTCGAGCGCAGGATCGAGGTGCAACGGATGGGCGAGAAGACAACAACTTCGCTCGATCTTCACGGGAGCGACCACACGAAGTGGAGTCTGAGTCGAAAAGACTGAAGACCCAAAAGAGGATTTCGACATGAATCGCGTCCATACTGGCCGACGATCGCTGATCCTGGCCTGGCCCGGCCATGCTGTTCGCCCAGGCACCGCCGCCGTATCAATCGGACTTCCCGCCCGAGGAGTTCCGGGCGCGCTGGAATATGGTCTTCGACCGGATCGGCGATCACGGCGTCGCGATCGTCCAGGGCGCCCCCAAGACGACCGGCTTCCTGGTCCCACGCCAGACGAACGAGTTCTACCACCTCTGCGGGATTGAGACGCCACACGCCTATCTCATCCTGGATGGCAGGGACTCGCAAGGCGAGTCTTTCTCCCGCCGCGCGACGCTCGGCTAGAGAGTGCCGAGGGGAAGGTCATCGCGGCCGACGACGCCGAGCTGGTGAAGCGGCTGACCGGCGTGGACGCGGTCGCGAGCACGCGGGAGCTGGCCGGGGAGGGGCTGCAACGCCTGCTCGGCGATTCCGTCGCGGTGCTGTACACGCCGTTCTCGCCCGGCGAGCGGAACGCCGAGTGCCGGGCCGAACTGCGGTCGGCGAACGCGGCCATCGCCTCGGACGCCTGGGACGGGCGGCCGTCGCGCGAGGCCCACTTCGTGCAACTCCTCCGCTCGCGATTCCCGAAGAGCGAGGTTCGCGACCTCACGCCGATCCTGGATGAGATCCGAGCCGTGAAGAGCCCTCGCGAGATCGCCCTGATCCGCCGAGCCTCGCAGCTCGCCGGCCGGGGTCTCATCGAAGCCATGAAGAGCAGCCGCCCGGGCGTGTTCGAATACCAGCTCGACGCCGTTGCCCGATACGTCTTCCTGGCTGGCGGTGCACGTCTCGAGGGCTATCGCTCCATCACGGCATCCGGCACCGACAACATCTGGAACATGCACTATTACCGGAACACCGCCCAGTTGAAGGACGGCGACCTCGTCCTGATGGATTTCGCCCCCGAGTATCACTATTATACCAGCGACATCGCGCGAGTCTGGCCGGTCAATGGGAAGTACAGCGCCCAGCAACGGGAGCTGCTCCAGTTCGTGCTCGACTATCGCAACGCCGTCCTGACGCGCATCCGGCCGGGCGTCACGCCGCGAGCGATCCGCGACGAGGCCAAGGCCGCGATGGCGGAGGTCTTCCAGCGCACCAAGTTCTCGAAGCCGATCTACGAACGTGCGGCGCACCGGCTGGTCGACACCGGCGGAGGGGTCTTCTCCCACCCGGTCGGCATGGCCGTCCACGACGACGGCCGATATACCGGCGGCGTCCTGAAGCCGGGCCATGTCTTCTCGATCGACCCGCAGCTCCGCGTCCCGGAGGAGCACATCTATCTCCGCTATGAGGATGTCATCGTGATCACCGACAAGGGATTCGAGAACTTCACCGACTTCCTGCCGAGCGAGCTCGACGAGATCGAGAAGCTCGTGGGTCGTGGCGGGATGCTCCAGGCATTTCCGGCGCTGTTGGAGTCGAAGGGCAACGGAGTATCGCATCCATGAGACTGGTCTCGCCGGAGCTTCGCTCGGCGAGGGTCGCCACGACTGCGTACTCTCTGGTAACATGATAGGGGCCAAACGGATTGGATTTCGAGAGGAAGAACCATGAGCCAGGTAACGGTCGAGGAAGCTCAGCAACGCTTGCCGGAGTTGCTGGGCGCCGTCGAGGCGGGAGAAGCGGTTGAGATTCGCGCGGAGCACGGGCGGACCTTCCGGCTGACCTCGAACCGACCCCGTCCGCCGGTTACGGGAGTGCCGAAAGCCGGTAGCCTGAAAGGTCAACTCGTCGTGCCGGCCGATTTCAAGGAGCCGCTGGAAGAACTGCGACAGTACATGGAATGAGACGCCAGCCGACTGCCCAGGCAACCAGGGGTCAATCGAGGAGATCCACACATTGAAACGCCCGAAACTGAAACCCGCTTGGGAACATCTCTCTCTGGAAGAACTCGCGAAGCAGCAAGGGGTCGAGCCCGCAAGGAATCTTGAAGAAGTTGCCGCCCTTTGGCCGGTCGACGACGATCCCGATGAGTTGCTTCGCTTTATCCTGGATGAGCGCAAGGCGAGACGAGATCGGGACCGCGAGGGATCGTAGAGGATCGGGCCATGGAAGTGGTAGTTCTCGACACTTCAGTGGCCAGCCTGCTTCATCCTCGCAACTCGCGGTTCAACCCTGCTGGCGTGGTACGAGCCTCGTCTGCGAGATAAAACCCTCGTGCTCAGCTTTCAGGCTGTAGCGGAACTTTGGGCGTGGGCCATAGAGAACCGCTGGAGCAAGAAAGATCGTCGTGGTCTCGAGCGATTCTTCGGCGCCTTCCTCGTCGTACCCTATGAGCCGGATCTGGCCAAGACCTGGGCTGAAGTGAGTTACCACTGCAAAAGGAAGGGACGTCGCCTCGAAGCTGGCGATGCCTGGATCGTCGCAACGGCAGTTCACCGTCAGTTGCCGCTCATCACACACGACAGGGATCAACTTGGTCTGACCGTTCCCAAGCTGAAGGTTGTCTCAGCGTTGACAAGTCAGGATCTCGATGTATGACATCGCAAGCATGAGAGGTGCGGCCCCATGAATCCGACCCAGTCACGACCAACCTCCTCACAATGGACTTCAGGAAGCGATGAGGGCCCAACAACAGCCGGACACCCGGGGGTCGTCGCGTCTCGTCCATCCTGGGTGCTCCTGCTGGGCCTGAGCCTGCTCCTCGCTTCCCCATGCCCCGCCGACACCTATCCGCGTCAGCCGGGCATCGACGCGATGCATTACACCTTCCGACTGACCCTCCGCGATGAGACCGACGAGATCGAGGGCGAGGCGGCCGTCGACCTGCGGTTCCTCCAGGACGGCGTGAAGGAGTTCGCGCTCGACCTGGCGTCGGCCGCATCGGGCAAGGGGATGACGGTCTCCGGAGTAACCTCCCGAGGCACCGCCGCCAAGTACGAGCACAAGGACGACCGGCTTCGCATCACGCTCGATCCTCCGTCGAAGGCGGGCGAGCGCCGGACGTTCACGGTGGCCTATCGCGGCATCCCGTCGGCCGGCCTGCGGATCGGCAAGAACCGGCACGGCGAGCGGACGTTCTTCAGCGAGAACTGGCCCGACAAGGCCCGCCGATGGCTGCCGATGATCGATCACCCGTACGACAAGGCGACCAGTGAGGTCATCGTCACGGCCCCCGCGCGCTACCAGGTGGTGTCCAACGGCCTGATGCAGGAGGAGACGGACCTCGGCGACGGCCGGCGGCTGCACGCACTGGAAGCAGTCGGTCCCGATCGCCTCGTGGCTGAATGCGCTGGGCGTCGCCCAGTTCACCTCGCATCATGCCGGCATCGTCAAGGGGGTCCCGCTCGAGACCTGGGTCTATCACCAGGACCGTGCCGCCGTGGTCCCGGCCCTGGAGAATCCCGCGCGCCGCGTGCTCGAGTTCTTCTCCGAGCACATCGGCCCTTACCCTTACGAAAAGCTGGCCGGGGTCCAGGCCGCGGGGGTCAGCGGCGGGATGGAGCTCGCCAGCGCGATCTTCTACGGCGAGCGCTCGGTCTCCGGCCGGGGCGTGGATAGCCTCGTCGCCCACGAGGTGGCGCACCAGTGGTTCGGCGACGCCGTCACCGAGCGCGACTGGGACGACGTCTGGCTCAGCGAGGGGTTCGCGACCTACTTCGCCCTGCTGTTCCTCGAGCACGACGTCGGCCGTGATGCCTTCGTGGCCGGCCTGAAGCGGAGCCGGGAGACCGTCTTCAACATCGAGAAGCGCAACCCCCGGCTCGCCATCATCCACGACAACCTCGCCGACATGCGCAAGGTCCTCAACCGCCTGGTCTACCAGAAGGGCGGCTGGACGCTCCACATGCTCCGGGGCCGGCTCGGCACCGAGACCTTCTGGGCCGGCATCCGCGACTACTATCGCCGCTATCGCGACGGCAACGTCTCCACCGACGACTTCCGCCGCGTCATGGAAGAGAATTCCGGCCAGGACCTCGGCTGGTTCTTCCAGCAGTGGCTCAAGCGGCCCGGCTCTCCCGAGGTCAACGGGACCTGGCAGTATCGCCCCGCGGAGCATCGCATCGACATCGAGCTGACCCAGGCTCAGCCCGGCGATCCCTACCGGCTCCCCATCGAGGTCGGCGTCTTTGCCGAGGGCTCGACCGAGCCTCGGATCGAGAAGATCGAGCTGACCGAGCGACAGCAGCACTTCGAAGTCAAGGCCGACAAGCCGCCCGCTTCGGTCGCCCTCGACCCGAACTGCTGGGTCTTGATGAAGTCGAGCTTCACGCAGCGGCCCGCCGGTGCCGGCGAATCGCCAGTTACCAAGTCAACCAGCACAGCTCGATGAGGATCAGCTGCGCCGAGGCGGAGTCATCATGGAAACAGGACGGTTTGCTCTCGTCTCGAAATCGTGTCTCGTGATGAGCCGGCAGATCGCCTCCGCGATCTTCGCGCCGCCGGTCGCCGACGGCTCGATCTCGTTGACATAATCCGCGATCTCCGTGCAGACGACGCGGAGGTCGATCACGGGAGTTTGAAGTCGCGGCGCTGATCGATGATGGCAGTCGTTGAACAGGCCGAGCGCCGCGACAATTCGCGCTGGAACTCATCAGTCGTCGAAGCAGTGATTGTAGATCGTGCAGACGGCCGTGGACAGACCGCGCTCCCGGATCGCCTCCATCAACCGGCGATAGTCCTCACGGAATCGATCCAGGCTATCAGCGAGGACTCGCAATCCTTCGCCCACGGTCGTAACCCGCTGGTCCAGGATCCGATCTCGACAAAGCACATCGTTCCCGCCGATGCTCAGGGCCAGGTGGGTTGCATCGGCGGGCACGGCTTTGAGCTGGCGATGAACGTCGTTGATGACGCTGCCATCTATCGCGAGCAGAGTCGATTACCAGCCCTGGGGCAGCCGGTTCCGAACCTGGTCGATGACCGCCAGTCGTCCGCCGTGGAGGTAGCCGGCATTGTCGAAGATCGAATCGCCCAGAAGGATCAGGTGCTGACTCATGCTATTCATTAAAGGTAATACCGTGGAATGAGCCGTAAACCGAAGAGAACGAAGGCCTGGAATCTCGTTCCCACGCTCGGAACGCTGACGAAACAACTTCCTGGAATTGGACCACCCGTTCCCGGGGAAACCGGGAGCGGATTTCGTCCGCGTTCCGAGCGTGGGAACGCGTTCTCGAAGACGACGCGGAGCGTCGCAGACGGCATTCCCACGCGGAGCGTGGGAACGAGTTCTCGTTGGTGATGTCGGGAAGTTATTTCGTCAGCGTTCCCCGCGTGGGAATGCCGTCTTCGACGCTCTGCGTCGTCTGGGCCCAGTTCGCGGCCGGGAAACCGTCGGGACGCGGAGCGTCCAGGACGGCATTCCCACGCGGAGCGTGGGAACGAGGAGATGCAAATCCCTTTCAGATTAACGGGTTAACGCTAATTCAACGGTATTGGGTTTAGAGGACCGTCTGAAGGCGGAACTCCCACTATAGAATCCCTCGGTTCCCATGGCAATCGCGGCCCAACGAAATGTCCACTGGCGGTGGTCTCACGACCCCGCCCGCGGGCCAACTGACGATCTCAGAAGGCAACACAATTCGCCCGAAGATGCGCGTAGGACGCACAGCAGGTTCGGAGGTAGAATCTATGAGAGGTTCGGGGCTACGATTCGGCCCCTCGCGTCGGCATCGGATTCATTTTCCCGGCAATCGTGGTAATGAGCATGTCCTACACCGCCCTGGTCCAGACGTTTACCGCCCAGCGGAATCCGCTCTGCCGGCCGTTCGAGGTCGATCGTCTGATCCATCGTTGCTTTCGCTCGGACATCCTCCCGGACCGGGCCGATCATCCGAGCTTCGAGGAATCCGAGATCTTCGGGGGGCTTTACCTCACGCGACGCGCCTGGAAGGACCGGATCGAGGAACCGAAGAACGAGCATCCCCACGAGACGATCCTCGACGCCCTCTTCTGGGACGACTCGTTCCCGAGGAGGCCGCTCTGCATCCTGGGCATGGTCGGGGCCGGCAAGTCCACGCTCATCGACTATTATCTCCGCTGTTATTGCCCGACGAAGGGAAACGGCAAGGCCGAGTTCGACAAGAAGCTGATCCTCCACTTCGATGCCCGGACGATCCGCGACAACACCGACTTCTACCACCGATTCTTCCTGTTCCTGCAATCCGAGATGCGGAACAAGTGCCTGGCGCGGGCATTCGACCTCGATGAAGCGGTCCGGCGCCGGCCGACCCAACCGCAGAACGTCCGCCAGTGGGTCCACGCGGCGCTCGAGGAGCTGACACGAGTGCAGCCAAAGTCGTCGCCGTCGGTGTCGAGCTCGCCGTTCTCCTTCATCGTGCTAGTTGTGGATAACCTCGACCAGTCCTCGATCGACGTGCAGATCCGCGCCATCACCGAGGTCGAGCAATGGCTGAGGACGCCTTCGATCCGGCTCTCGCGGGTCATCCTGCCGATGTGGCCGAGCACGTTCCGGAAGCTGCAAAACCACCAGTTCAACTTGCTGCACGGCGCCCGGGTGTTCGAGATCGGACCGATCGACACCCACGACCTCCTCGCCAACCGCGAGCGTGCCGCGGCCGAGTTCTTCGAGCGCCAATCGTTACCAGGTTCGGACACGGTCATCGAGTACATTTCCCAGATGACACGATTGGGCAAGGAGCGGCTCCTACCGCGAATCCGGGCGATCTCGCATGAGAACCTGCGGTTGATGCTCTCGCTCTGGGAGTCGCTGCTTTGCGGCGACTCGGCGTATCGCGTCTGGAAACAGCTCAAGTTCAATCCGGAGTCGCGGCGAACGTTCGACTACGAGCTCCTCGACGCCTTGCTCGTCGGCACCAACGACGTCCTCGACCACGACGAGCATCGGATCGCCAATCTCTTCGCGATGGGAGCCGGTCGCGTGCGACCGCGCGATCTGCTGATCGGGCACCACGCCCTCCAGCTTCTGGCGCAGGACCGCCACACCCAGGTCGACCTGCACCAGGCCCTTCGTAGCCTGGGGTATTCCGAGACGAACATCGGCGTCGTCGAGAAGTCGCTGCTGACCTTCAACTTCTTCCACGAGGAGCCGGCCGGCGGCAAGAAGATCGAGTACGAGATCCACGAGGATGTCGTGCAGGAATACCTCGCGCTGCGATTCGAGCCGGCCTATGTGGACAACGTCGCCACGATCACACCCGTTGACCCGAAGTATCTCAACCGGATGTTCAAGACGCGCGGCGACCGGCCCGACGACTTCATACGACGGGTCGGGACGACGATTGCTTTCCTGGAGTTCGTCCGCGAATGTGAGGACCAGTTCCGCGACCCGAAGCTCGTCACGAACACGACGCCCGAGATCTTCATCAAGGCGATCGAGTCGCTGAAGCTCGTCTGTCTTTGGAAGCACATGGCCCTGCGCTACCAGGATCGCCTGATGGGACTGAGGGAAAGCGGTTATCTCCGCACGATCGACCCGACCTGGTGGGATTCGACGATCAGCAACGCGCTCTTTGTGCAAGCCAGGGAGGCGCCGAATTCCTGCGAGCTCTGTAACTCACACCGAGACCTCCACAATCTCTTCGGAGATCGGCGGCGGGATCGGCTCGGGGTGTGCGTTCAGGCTCTCGAAATAGGCAGCGATCGCCTCCCTGATGTTCTCGATTGCCTCGGCCCGGCTCCGGCCCTGGGAGATGCATCCCGGCAGTACCGGCACCTCGGCCACGAATACTCCATCCTCGTCCGGCTCTATGACAACACGGAACTTCAAGTTTGTGCCCCCACCTCATGTAGTCGATTGATCCTCCGCGTTCTGTCGCCGACGACACCAAGCATGATAACCGATTCCTGGCACCCTGGTCAGGTTCAAGAGACGCTCAGCCGGGAACCAGCCATGTCGGCAGGAGTGCTGATACAGGTCGTGCGAGCTGTCTCTGCCACGGAAGAGACTGAATCTCTCAAGTCCTCCGCGCATCTGCAACGGATGTCTGGTCAAGCCGGGGCCAACATCTCAGCAGGCATCAACTCCCGGACGCCAAAATACTCGGCGTAGACTTGATCTCCCCGGGCGCGCAGTTCGGCGAGCACCGCGTTCGATGGTTTCGCCAGCCCCGGCGGACGACGAATCAACGGCCTGAGCATGAGCCGGTAACGAAACGCGTCGATCAGCAGGTAAAACGCATCCGGCGAGTCGGGTCTCTCGGCATGGAAATACAACGACTCGGACTTGCCCATCCGATCCCGCACTTCCTTCAGGTCGCGCCAGATCGCCAGGTAGTACGCGAATATCTCCGGGTCGTGGCCGTAGAGCGGGATCAACTTGACCTGGATGACGCGAAATTCTCCCGTCGCGGCGACCACCTCCTCGAGCGCACGGTAAATCGTCTCCAGACGTCGTGCCTCCCTGAGCGAGGAGTCGGCGAGACTCGCCAGGGGGTCGCACGATTGATCGATGATCGCCTGGTAGAGCTTGCGCGGCTTGTACAAGTTGATGGCAAACTGGTTGATGGAATCAATCAGCTCCTCGCGCAAGGTGTAGCGGGCCCGTCGCCGCTGGTAGATGAAAGTGCCGAAAGCGGCGGCGACGGCAAGGGCGAGAAGCTGAAAGAATCCTTGCCAGAAGCCTTGTGCAATGGCGGTTGGATCCCCGAGCATTTCCATGTGAATATGCCCTGCAATACGTCCTTTGATTCAACGTACGACTTCGGGATACATCGCCCGGAATCGCTGCATCAACTCTACGATCTGATCCGCTCCCAGCGGCTGCAAGCGCTTGCCGCTCCTCGGAGATTCCCTGGACCATGGCTTCCCCGTGACCATCACCGACAAGGTTGGCCTCACTAATGGGCGAACATAGTGCCAGCTATCGGGGTGTGTCATCTCGTACCGGAAGTCCCCTCGAGCGACCATCAAGGCGGCGACGGGCGGCGTCTCCATGCCGGCCCCGAATCCGACGGCCATCTCATATTCGCCCTCAAGAACTCGCATGGCGGACGGCCAGGGATGTGGGTGAAACAGCGCCTGCTCCCGCCCGCACGGATGGATCCGGTGCAGGAACACGCGGTACTCGCCCCAGGGTCTCCACAAGCGCTCGACCATCGGAGGATGATAGTGAACGTACAAGCTCTGCCAGGCGCTTCGTCCTGAAGCAACTGGGGAAGGACCTGCTCAACCTGGGAGAGAACGTCAAGCATCACTCACCACCTTCGGAGATGGCACCAAGCCGCCGTAGCAGTAATTCGTCACCGCGAGTGGTTTCTTGGCGAATCCACTTGCAAGTGGTCCACGAGATTTCGAGCTGTGTCCCTGCATCCACGCTTCTCGATTCAGCTCGGCTCCCGCGCCACCCGGAAGCCGAATTTCCAGGCGGTCATGCTGGTGTCGTTCGGCTCCCACCAGAGGCGAGCCGAGGAGCATAGGCTGGGCGCGGGGTCGTACCAGGAGCCGCCGCGGAGCACTCGCATCGTGCCCCGCTCCGGTCCGCTGGGATCGAGGCATGCGGACGGCTCGTACGGGCCATACCAGTCCCAGCACCATTCCCAGACGTTCCCGTGCATGTCGTGGAGACCGAACCGGTTGGACGGCCAGTGTCCGACCGGCTGGACCGAGTCTCGCGAGTTCTCCTGGAACCAGGCGTGCTGAGGCAGCAGCGCCGGGTCGTCACCGAAGCTGTAGCGTTCCGAACACCCCGCGCGGCAGGCATACTCCCACTGGGCCTCGGTCGGTAGGCGGTACCCGGTCCCCCCGTGGCAGGTCACGCGGTCGCCGTCGATCCGATAGTAAGGCCGGAGCCCTTCCACCTCGCTGAGTGCGTTGCAGAAGTGGATGGCGTCGAACCAGGTCACGTTCTCCATCGGGACGGCGTCGTTCCCGTCGAAGTAGGGCGCGGCCGCATTCCCCATCAGTCTCCGATACTGCCCCTGGGTGACCGGGAACACGCCGAGGAGGAAATCCCGCGTCAGGGTCACGCGGCGAACCGGCCCCTCGTTCCCGAAATAGTTCTCGCGCGAGCCCATCGCGAATGACCCGTGGGGAATCCGTACGAGAATCAGGTCCGTCGGGCTCGGCACCAGGGCCTCGGTCGGGGCCGCCTCGACTCCCGCTCGCGGGCCGATCTGCTGGATCCGCAGCGACGCGATCGTCGGTGGGAGACCGAGGAGCTCTCCAAGTCGCATCGGCCAGCGCGTTCATCGACACGAATCGCTGTGTCGGTTCCCGCTCGGTGGCTTTCTGGAAGAGCGCATCGATCCGGCTGTCGAGATCGGGCCGGAGCGACGACGGAGCGACGGTCAGGCCCTCGCGAATCTCCTGGAGGATTGCGTATCGGTGCCAATCGTCGACGGGGTTCCGGTAGGGGAAATTGCCGGTCAGGAGCCGAAACATCAAGATCCCCATCGCGTAAACGTCGGTCGGCTTGTCGATGGCATCCCGCGGGCTTTCGATCTGCTCGGGTGACATGTAGGGCAACGAGCCGAGAATCTGGTGAGCGTCCGTGATCCGGGCGTCGATCGGCCGGTCGGTGAGCACGGCCAGGCCGAAATCGGTGACGCGCGGCTTCCCGTCCAGTCCGAAGAGCACGTTCGAGGGCTTGATGTCCCGATGGACGACCCCGTGCCGATGCGCGTGCTCGAGCCCCAGCGCCAGGGTTCGCACCAGCTCGATGACCGTTTGAGGCGGAGACGTCCTCGATACGCGTCGGCCCGATCCTCCAGCGAGCCACCTTCGAGGTACTCCATCGTCAGGAACGGGTGGCACATGGTTGACATCGTGATCGAGAAGCTTGCACAGATGCTCGTGGTTCAGCCTCTCGACGGCCTCGACCTCGATCCGGAAGCGATCGGGGATCTGGGGTACGCGATGACCCGCCTCGAGAGGAACCTTGAGGGCGACCTGCCGGTCGAGCCGGTAGTCCCAGGCGCGGAAGACCTCTCCCATCCCACCCCCGCCGATCCGATTCAGGACGTGGTACCGGATCGTCCGGTCGAGCTCCGCCGGGCCGAACGGCGCGATCGGTTCAAACGGTTGCCGGCATGCCGGACAGATGCTCTTCACCCCGAGCTGGGGACCCTCGACCTCGATATGCCGGAAGCATCGGGGGTTGGGACATCGCACGCGGAACAGCATCGCGCGAAACCTGGGCGAAGGGTGCGGGGCTCGCTCGTCTCGGAGAGATTCTCGGGGAAAGGCTCCGTACTTGCAACGGCTTGACCGGAAATCGGGACGGGCCATGACCAGATCGACGTGACCGTTAAGTCCCCCGACGCCGCTCGCGGGCAGCGTCCCCATTCTCCCTTCGTGCTGAGCTTCCAGGAACTTGAACAGGAGGAGGATTTCCGGCACGAGAAAGCCATTTTCATCCAGGAGCGTGGCCGTTTGCTCGAGTGGCATCTTCACCACGTAGATCAGCCGGTGGGCCTCGCGGAGCGCGGCGAGCGAGTCGCCGCTCAGACCTCTCTGTTTCAGTCGCTGGCCATTGATGCCCCGGACGATCGACGGGTTGCCCTCCACCCGCATGTACCGGGGAACATCCGTGGTGATTTTCGAATGGCCGCCGATGAAGCTATCGTTGCCGACCGTCACGAACTGATGAACGGCCACATTCTCCGAGATGGTCACGTCGGACTCGACGCGGACATGGCCGCCGAGCAACGATCCAATTCCCATCGTGATCCGGTCGCCGAGCTTGCAGTCGTGGGCGACATGCGCGCCAATCAGGAATTGATTGTTGCTGCCGATGCTGGTGACACCGTCCTCCTTCTCGGAGGCGCGATGAATCGTCACGCGCTCGCCGATGATATTGTCGTTGCCGATCTGCACGCATGTCGTTTTGCCCCAGTAAGTGAGGTCCTGCGGCGCCCCCCGATGGCCACGAACGGCCCGACCGTATTGAATTCGCCGAGCTTCACCACCCCCATCAGGCAGACGTGACCAAACAGTCGCGTCCCCCTGCCAATCTCCACCTCGGGGCCGATGACACAGCTCGGGCCGATAACCACGTCCGGTGCCAGCCGCGCACGGGAATCCACGCTTGCCGTCTTCGCGACCAAACTCGCCATGAACGGGTCTCTTATTCCTTGAGGAGGGCATCTCTTGCAAGGAGCCTGCCGGGAGGGTCGCAAGGACGGGTAGTTTAAGCTAATGGCATGAGGTATGCCACCCGAACTTGGAACGATCTGGCTCGATTTGTCGCGCGACTCGCCGCCGAGGCATTGCTCATGGCAACTCGACATTCTTCCGCGAAGATCTCGCGGTTACCTGACGAGTGCCCGTTCTCCAAACCGGGCAAATGGACGCGACAGAACGACAAGGCATACTCACTCTTACGAACGATTCACGGCAAAACTTTTAAGAGCGAGTCCTCGTCGAGATTCCACACGGTCCGGGGGTAGTCGTCGTCGAACCGAGTGCCGACGGAGTATGACCACCTGCTTCCTTACGACCTCCACGACCCGGACTGCCGTGGAGCCGCGATTAAACTCCTTTACAATGGATTTTACGCCTCGCTGACCGCCTGGAGAAGGTAAAATCGCACCGAGCGTTGGGCGGCCTTGGCGGTTGCGTCGATTGAGGGTAGAATGACCAGCGCCGGCACCGGTACGAAAGGCCACGAATGGTCGAAGGAGCCTGGCTTTGTCAGCCATGCCCGCTGCACAAGGCTGCCAGGTAACGGACACCCGTGAAAAAACGACTGTCGATTGACCCGGATGCAAGGACTGCCCGACGATGGTGACACCAGCTTCGGCATCTCCGCGAGTGGCCCCGGAGCCCGGCATTCACGAGCGGTTTCAACGGCTCGCCGCCGAGTGGAAGGAGCAATCGCGTTGCCTTTCGAACTCGGCACAGATGGCCATGCTCAAGCCCTATCAGAGGATCATTGGGATGGGACCGGCCGTTGTGCCCCTGATCCTCGAGGAGTTGCGGCGCGAGCCGGATCAATGGTTCTGGGCCCTGGAAGCGATCACTGAACAAAATCCCGTTCCCCACGAGGCATTGGGTAAGACCCGGCAGATGGCCGAAGCATGGCTTCACTGGGGGAATCAACAAGGTCTGCTCGAACATGCCCACTGATCCCGACTTTCCCCGGTTGACTCCCGAAAACCATCGGACCACCAGCCCATCCTCGCCTGATTATAATTGTATCGCTTGGGCGGCAAAGGATGCCGACCATTGGTGGCAACCAGCGATCTATTGGCCGTCGGAAGCCTCCTGGGGGGAATTCGGTATCGGAGTCTTGGAGGATGCGTTCAGAACGCTGGGGTATCAGTCCTGTGAGGATCATCAGTTAGAGCCCGGTTTTGAGAAAGCGGCCCTGTATGGGAACAACCTCTTCTACACCCACGCCGCGCAACAGTTGCCCGACGGGAACTGGACGAGCAAGCTTGGCAAGGCTGAGGATATCGAACATGACACGCCAGATGATGTCGCAGGTGGAATATATGGGGAAGTTGTCCAGATTATGAAGCGTCATATCGAGCTACGGACACCTTGAGCAAAGCCGAATGCAATTTGCTAGCACCCGCTTCTGACGATCCACGATCAGCGGTTCCGCTACCATGATCGGTGACGAGCTGGAACCCGATCTCGTTCTCGCGATTCTGGTTCGCGAATCCAGGGATCAGCTCGTTCCAGGGGCGAGTCGCGTAATCCGCACGTTGCCGTCGTGATGTGCCGTGGCGACTCGTAGGCCGTCCGGGTGAAGGTCCAAATCTCGGACGATGTTCGGCAGGGCGAGACGGTGGTAGTCCTTGTCCGCGCCCGATTTCCAGAAGAGCAGCAACCCGCCGTTGGTGCCTCCGCACGCGCCCATGAGGCTGCCATCGGCCAGGTAGCGCAGCCGCCAGATCACGCCTCCGGTGATGCCATCGGCCAGCAGGGTTCGAGCGAGCTTCCGGCTCTTGCCTTCGAAGACCAGCACAAGCGGCTCGTGGACGGCCCCCAGCGGGTTCGTGGCCTTGTGCAAGCCACCGCCCGCGACGGAGCCGCCATCCGCCGAGATGGCCAGTCCCCGTACGCCGCCGAAGTCGACTTGCTGTCCGCCATTGTAGGAATGCAAGGGCTTGGCGTCGAAGCCACCGATCACTTGACCCGAGGCAAGGTCCCATTCCTTGATCGCCCCCAGGAGATCGCCACTGAACAACGTCTTGCCGCTGGGATGATATTCGAGTGAGTAGATATGCCCGAGATGCCCACTCAACTCGCGAACCATGCGACCGCTCGAGGTCTCCCACAAGCGGACCGTCCGGTCATTTCCCCCGGTGGCGAGCAGGGTGCCGTCGGGGCTGATCCCCATGGCCCGGATCCATCCGCGGTGGGCCTCGATCGTCCGGACCGCTTTGGGCGAGGCGGCGGCAGTCTCCCAGACCGCGACTCGCCCGTCGCCGCCGCCGCTGTAAGTCTTCTCACCATCGGGGGAGAAGGCGAGGGAGAAGACCCACGAATCATGCCCGCCCGCCAGGGGAACTTTCTTGCCGTCGGCCAGGTTGAATCGTTGAATGGTCGAGCCTTCGAGCCCGCAGAAGACGAAGCGTCCCCGGGGCTCGAACCGGCAGCAGACCATCGGCCTTTCGGCCGGCCACTGGGCTACCACGTGGGCTTGCTTGGGATCGAACCGGGCGGGGACGGCGATGGCGTTCATCGTCATGGCGGACCTCTCCGTCTTTCGGGTGGGTGGACCCGTCACGACAAGATGTTTCGGATCATCTTGGAGGCCGGGTCGGCGATCGGGACGTCGCGGCCTTCGACATCGAATGAGTCGGTCGAATCGACCCCCACGGCCTGGAGGTAGGTGTGGAACAGGTTGGCATGATCGACCTGGCCGTCAACGACTTCCGTTCCCTTGGCGTTGGTCTTGCCGTAGGCGACGCCGCGCTGGACCCTGGCGCCGGCCATCACCACCGTCCAGGCGTGGGACCAGTGATCGCGACCGTAGTACAGGTTGATGTGCGGCGTGCGACCGAACTCGGAGAGAACGACGATCAACGTGCTCTCGAGCATTCCCCGTGTGGCCAGATCGGCCACGAAGACGGCGAACGACTGGTCGAACTCGCCCAGTTGCTCGATGTGGAAATTGAAGTTTTCGTTATGTGTATCATAATTGGAATGTGAGACTTGAACGAAGGTTGCGCCCTTCTCGAGGAGCCGCCGCGCGAGCAGGCAATGACGGCCGAAGTCGTGCTTCCCGTAACGCTCGTGATCCTTGGCCGGCTCCTTGGTGACGTCGAAGACTTCCCGTTGACCCATCAACTGGATCGCCTGTTCGTAGGAGTAGGTGTAGGCTTCGGTGACAGCCGTGCGCCGGCGGTTGAGGAACCGGTCGTTGACCCGTGAACGAAAAGCGTTGCGAGCGGCGTCCATCGGCTCGCTGACCTGGCCGGGCCGGATGGTGTTCCGGGGGGCCTTGCCGTTGCCCAGATGAATGCTCGAGTACTTCGGACCGAGGTAGGCGGAGTCGTTGCCGCGACCGCCGCCGCCTCCCGGGGTAATGACGATGTGGCCGGGGAGTGCACTGTCTTCGGGGGCCATGGCCTTGGCGCAGACCGCTCCCAGGTTAGGGTAATTGGCGGCGGGCGTCTCCCGTCGCCCCGTGAGCATCAGGTAGGCCCCCTTGCCGTGGTCGTCCTCGCGAGTGTTCACGCCACGCACAAGGCAAAGGTGGTGCATCTGCTTCGCGACATTTGGCAGCAACTCCGAGACCTGGATTCCAGGGACCGACGTGCTGATCGCGCGGAATGGGCCGCCGGTCTCCGTGCCCGGCTTGGGGTCCCAGCTTTCGAGCTGGCTCAATCCGCCGTGCATGTTGAAGACGACCACCCGCTTCTGATCCTTGCTGAGCTGGGCGGCCGCGAGCCGGCTCGAGAAGACGCCCAACCCTCCAACCATCGACCCGGCGGCCGTCGCCGCGATGCCAGCCAGGAACTTGCGCCGCGCGATCGTGTGTTCGGGAGAGTGACAGGAGTATGTACACTTCATCGCATCACCTTCCTTGAGTCAGTGTGGGTGAGTGGGATCAGTGATTGAATCGGAACTCGGCCGAGGTCAGTAGTCCCCAGACCAGCTCCTGGACGGCCGCGGCCTTCTCGCTGGCCTGAACCGCGAGCACGCGCACGACGTCGGCCGATTCTTCGGAGGTCGGCGGTCGGGAGAGGATCGTCAGGAAGAGATCTTCGGCAGCCTTGCGGGGGTCTTTTTCCTGGACCATTCGCTCGGAGACGTTACCGCCGCCGGGCGCGATCCAGCTATTGATCGATCCGCCGTTGGCCACGAAGAGGGCCTGGTCGGCGGTCGCGAAGAAGTCGTTCTGAGGCTGACCGGGCCCCGCCGCGTAGATCGCGACGAACGGGGCCACGTTTCCTTTGAGCTTGTCGAAGGTGCGCTGTTCGACTTCGATCGCGCGGGCGAGCTTCTGGGCGGGGTCCTTGGCGGCCGGGCCGGTCAAGGGTTTCGACTTGTTGAGTTCCGCCTCTTCGGCCCGGAGGTAGCG
Source organism: uncultured Isosphaeraceae bacterium (assembly GCA_963842405.1). Taxonomy (GTDB): domain Bacteria; phylum Planctomycetota; class Planctomycetia; order Isosphaerales; family Isosphaeraceae; genus CAVZRC01. The sequence goes on from CAWJGW010000001.1 coordinate 252,064, forward strand.
ATCGTAGACACCGGTGACTTTCAAGATGCTCCAGCAGATCTGCTCGGGAGATAGCGGCTTGAGCTGGGCCAGGGCGAACTGGTTCCCAAGCAAGTCGGTCAGCTCGTCGGCGGCATCGGCGAGTTCCGATTTCAGGGAATTGCCGCGTGATTCCTCGGCCTTCAAGGCGGCCTGAGCGGCGACGATCGCGTTGTCGCGGCGGCCCATCTCGTCGCTCGACGACTTTGAGCGCCTGGTTCACCGAGGTGAGTGCGTCGGTGGCCTTGTGGAGCGCCGCCGAGGCGTCATCAATCCGACCTCTCAGATTCGGTAATACCGATCGTAGCTCAACGGACTTGGCCTCGATCTTCTGGACGGCTTCGGACAGGGTCGTATCGCCGGGTAGTTGCTGTCGAGCGGCCTCAGTCGCGACCAGGGCCGCGTCGACACTTCTCGCGATTTTCTGATGTCGTTCCAGCGCGGATTGGGCTTCGGTGCGGGTCTTTTCCGCTTTGGTGCGAGCGCGATCGGCCGCCTTCGCCTCGTCCTGGCGGATTCGCAAGGCCGAGGCGTGATCGGCGGAGTGGGTCTTTGCCGCGACGAGAGCGTCTCGACGGGCGACAACGGCCCGATGATTTGCCGCGGCTTGCTCTTGCAGAGACTTGTAACGGGCGTACGCCTCGAACAACCGGAGGCGCTTCTGGTTATCCTCCGCGGCGACCCGGCTTTCGGCCATTTTCTGGCGGAGGTCCAGGACGATCTTCTCTTTCAGTCGAACCGACTCGCGGACTGGCTGGATCCTGGCGCGAACCGACTCGACGGACTTCGCCGCCGCCGCTAACTCCTCGACGACCTTTTTGAGGGCGGCGGATTTCTCGACGCTCGCTTTCTCGAGTGCCACCAGCTCGGCCGCGGCGGCCATCGAGCGTTTGACGAAGATTCGAGCGGCTTCGGCCAGGTCCTTCTCCTTCGGCAAGTTTCTTGACGACGTCCTGAGCCCGGCCGGCGGCCTCGGCGAGTGCCTTCGCGGTATCGCGGCGAGCAACGATTCCGGCCTGTGCGTCGCTGTCGGCCTTCTGGGCTTGATCCCGCTTCTTCGTCACTTCGGTGTGCTTCAGGAGCGCCTTGTCCTGCTCGGCGACCAGAGGAATCAGTGCGGATTCGGTTTGGTGCCATGCCTTGATTGCGCGTGAGTAGTCCTCTCGGGCTCGTTCCGCCGCGGCTTCCAGAGGCTCAGATCGAGCCTTGAGCTCGGCGAGCCTGGCGGCGAACTGTGCCGGGAGCGGAGCGGGTTCCTCGGGCAGGTCGATTGCACGTTGGTACGCCTTGGTCAATGCGAGCTCGCGCAGGAAGGCTCGGGCATCGAACTTGAGGGCGACCAGTTCATCGCCCAGGAGCTTCATCAGCTCCGGCTGACTCGGCGGATTGGCGGGGTGATGCAGGTCAACGGGATGCACGAGTCCGCGTCCCATCATCACGGCCCAGAGTCGGTTCGCGACATTCTCATTGAATGCTCGATTGGCGCCGCCGGTGGCGAGCGAGGCCAGTTTGGCCCTACGGCTGTACCTGGGCACGGGCAAGACCTGGTCGGAGGGCTTCACCGTGTACTCTTCGCCGGGCGGAAAAACCGGCTCAGCCAGCTCCGTACCGCCAGGGACTCTGGGGCCCGTCCAATGGTGATCGCCCTTGACGAATACGGAGTCGAACGCGAGATCGATACCCGCCTTCTCGGCGTGAAAGGTGGTCTTCTTCTTTCCTTCCGTGCGTGTCAGGGCATACCCGGGGCTGATGAAAGCGAGCAGGCCGTAGTAATCCGACTGCTGATAGTCCTGGACCAGGGGGTGGTTGTGACACTGGGCGCATTGCATGTCGCGGCCGAAGAAGATTCGTCCAACGTCCCGCGTGATCAGGTTCGGCTCGGACTCACGATCCAGATAGAACCGCGCGGCGGGGCGGAGCTTGGGGTCGGCGCCATCGGCCCGGAGGAGTTCGCTCATCAACTGGTTCAGGGGACGGTTCTCTCGGGCGGCGCTCAGCAGGTAGTTCTGCCACTCCTCGGCCGAAACGTTCTTGCTGGGTCGGCGCTCCATCAACATGACGTCGAGAGTGATCGTCCAATGACGGGTGAACAGCGGGCTGCCCAGCAGACGATCGATGGCCCTGGCCCGCTTGTCGGCCGTGGGATCGGCCAGGAATTCCTTGAGCTCCTCGACCGAGGGCGGCATGCCCGTGAGGTCGAGCGAGACACGCCTCAAGAACTCCGCGTCACTCGCGGGAGCGACCGGGGGACCGACACTCGCGGACTCCATCAACCGATCGATTCGCGAATGCAACGGTTCGGTGGGGGTGTCCGCGGCAAACGCCTCGCTTTGCAGAGCCACGAGCGCGAGCAATAGTCCGCGGAGGCACGCCACAACGCGTGGTGAATGATCGTTCATGGTGAGAGTCTCGCGAGCGATTTCCAAGAGGCAAGGCGCGAAGAAATCGGCTATCGCTGACCGAAGGACCGATGGTCCGGTGGGTGTCCTTACCTTGTCTAGCAAGTGTATAACAAAAAATTAACAGCGAGTAAACCCTCTGGGAGTGAATTCATAGGCGGGCGGCAGAAATTCCTTGACCCGGGATACCGTCGTTCTCGGCTTGATCGTTGTCTTGTGATTGCCTCACGTTGACGAGCAGAGGACTCCTGCGGCCGGTGGCCGTTCGGCCCGCACAACCGATTCAATCCTCATAATCGTGGCTTCGTTTGCTCCATTTCCCCTCTGTCGCACATCACCGTTGGGTTCTTCGGCGCCGAGATTTCGGCGCCGAAGTGTCGAGTTCGGAATCGGGTGGTTGGGACGATCCCGTCCGACATCGATTGCTGGAAGACTTGCCGACATAATTAGTCATATCATAAAACCGATACAATTCTCATAATCGTGGGTTCGTCTTAGCGATTTCGCGTCCTTGGGACGCGACAGTTGGCTTCGTTCGGTCGGTTTCGCCATCGATTGCTGGACGACCCGACGACATCAATGTCTATACAATCAATACAATTCTCATAATCGTGGCTTCGTTTTATCGATTACGTGTTCTTGGAACGTCACAGTTGGCTTCGTTCGGTCGATTTCGCCTCGGGAACTATGTGGGACAGGGGCCAGACCGCCGTCCCGGTGGGTGGTTGATAGCCGGCTTGTGTTCAGCCACCGACAGGGGGTCACATCTCTCCACTTGCGGACCCTGTCCCACTCGGTCTCACGCCTGATTGCGTCGCGAAGTTGAGCGCGAGAATGAGTGCGGGCGAATGGACAGAGACTTAGCTATTTTCAGTATGCCCGACGTTTTGGATAACAGGAAAGCGGATCAGGAATTTCCTGAGATCCTCTCACTTGACTCCGCGAGGACGTCGGGTCACGCGGAGGTGTCTCCCGAGTCTTCAGCCAGCGGGGGACACGTACGGGGCAGTGGGCCCGTTTGCCGCATACGACTTCTCTTCCAGGATCTCCGAGCCGAGCCGTTCGTTGATCCGACGTTTGACCGCCGCGCCGCGGTCGTTGGTCTGGTACACCGACCGGGCCAGTTCGACGAACCGCGGGCCGAAGTCGCCCGCTTCCTCACGCTCCCGGATCTCGTCCTCGATCCGCCAGAGGGCATCGTTGATCGCCTTCAACTCGACGGTCAGGTCCGCCACCCCCTCGTGATCGAAGATCGACCGCTGCCGCGCCTCGTTCAAGGACGCGAGCTCGGTGAGGACATGGCTGAGCCGGGCCAGGTCGCCGATCCGCTCGGCCTTGAGCTCCAGGATGCTGATCTTGTCCAGGAGCTCGCCCGGCGAGATCCCCACGGTGACCTGCGGCGTGCGCACCCGCGTGGGGACCATCGCCCGCAGCTCGGCGGCCATTCGCTCGAAGACCGGACCCCAGACCATGTGCTCGGTCTGGCGGAAGATGCGCATCGTCGGATACCACGGGTTGTCTTCCCGGTGGGTCATCCAGCGCCAGTCCGGGGTCGTTGACAGCGGCATCCAGATCGGCACCCCCAGGGTGCCGGCCCGGTGGGCCACCGAGGTGTCCGACGTGATAAACAGGTCCAGGTTGACCAGCACCGCCGCCGTATCCAGGAAGGGGCCGGTGGTCTCGTCGAGCCGGCGGCTGAACAGGTCAAGAGATTTTCCCTATTTCCCTAGTCTGACCCCAACCGTT
>CAWJGW010000002.1:0-353693 GCA_963842405.1 uncultured Isosphaeraceae bacterium
CCAGACCTCCAGAGTGACCATGACTCCTCGACGAGCCGGTCTCCGGCCTTGCGATCCGCCAGGTCGGCCATCGAGAACGGCGGAACGGCGGTACCCGCGATCGCGTATTGCGGCGGCGAGTTCCTCCGCCGCGAGCTGCGACGACCGCCCATGCACGATGACGTCGGCACGGCTTCGGCCAACGCAAGAGCCACGGCCCGGCCAATCCGGACGTCGAGCCCAGCACGGAGGTCCGATATCCCTTCAAGTCCACGTCTGATTCATCCCCGTCATCAAGATGCTTCCGACTTGGATCGGCTGGTCTCGCCCGGTGCACACTGCCTCGCGTAGATTCGTCTTAATCCTAATCCACGTTAGCCCGGCCAGCTTTCGCGAAACAAGACGAGTCTGCAACATGAGCACCGCGCTCCGGCGAATCAAACGACTGCTGGCTTTTCTACGAACCTCCTGGTGCATTGTGGGGATCACGCTCGTTGTGATCGGCGTGACGGAAGCCGGTTTTCGCCTGGTCTTTGCATTGAAAGATCGATTGAGTTTTCCATCGCGGCCCGACCGCCGCGTACTCGTGGATGGCTACGGCGGTGCGGCCTCGCCCGTGCAGCACTATCGCGAGCTCGAGTCCCTGCAGGAGCGCTGGGAGCCCTACGTCTACTTTCGCCCGAAACCCTTTCACGGCCAGACCATCACAATCGGTGACGACGGCCTGAGGACGACCTGGCACCCCCCCTCCCCTGCCCCCCAATGGTCCCAAGCCCAAGCCGTTTGAGATTCTGATGCTCGGGGGCTCCTCGCTCTGGGGCTACGGCGCCCGGGACGATCAGACGATCCCCTCGTTGTTATCCCGCGATCTCTTCGAGCGGAAATGGGATGTGCGGATCAGGAACCTGGCCGAAATCGGTTACGTGAACACCCAGGAAGTCGTCGCACTGTTCAGAGAGCTCCAGTCGGGATATCGTCCCGACCTCGTGATCTTCTACGACGGTGTCAACGACACCACGTCGGCCTTTCTGGAACGGGAGGCCGGCTTCACAACCAATGAAATCAACCGGCGCCGCGAGTTCAACCTCTTGCAGTCCCCTTCCCGGCTGACAGTGGCCCTCGTCGGCAAACTGATCGAGGAATCCGGCACGTATCGTTTTGCCCAGTCGATCCGGAATCGACTCTCGCGAAATGATGGCGAGTCGGGACGGTCAATTGATGACGCGACCCGTGACCGGCTCGCCCGGGACGTCGTCCGTCGTTATGAGGCCAACGTGGAGATCGTCCAGCGTCTGGGCCGGGAGTTCCATTTCCATCCCTTGTTCTTCTGGCAGCCGGTCATCTTCACGAAGCCGTCCCTGGTCGCCTTCGAACGCGAGGAAGCGGCGAGATATGCCTGGGCCGAACCGATGTTTCGGGACGTCCTCTGGGAGGTCCGCGACTCGACCGACCTGAGCGATCCCGCATTCCATGACCTGAGCGATCTTTTCGCGGACACCACAGAGCTGGTGTTCATCGACTATTGCCACACCACCGAATCGGCTAACGCGCGCATCGCCTCGGCGATCGCCGAGGACGTGGCGGCGGTGCTCCGGTCCCTTCGTTCAAGGCAATTAACACCGAAGGATGGCGTGCCGATCTGCGGCAGTATAAATTGACACGGCACGCAACAGGCCAGGACTTCCTCGAAACCAACCATGACGACCAACCCCGCAGATGTCCCGACGCCGGAACTTGCCATCGTTGAGGATGCCACATGCACCCATTGCGACTGCCTCTGCGATGATATCGCCTTGAGCATCGAGGGAAATCGCATCATCGAACGCGTAATGCGTGCAACCTCGGCCAGTCGTGGTTCTTGAACCGGCCTGAAGTGGATCACCCACCTTGCCTCGTGGAAGGCCAGCCGGCGACGCTGGATGAAGGAATCGAGCGGTCTGCGCATCCTCCTGGAAGCCAGGTATCCACTCATTTTCGGCTTGAATGAAACCACCAGCGAAGCCCAGCGTCTCGCCGTGGCGATTGCCGACTGGATCGGGGGCTGCATCGACACGACGTCCCACGTGAGCGACGGTGCCTCGGCGGTCGCCTTCCAGGAAGTCGGCCAGGTGACATGCACCCTGGGTGAGATCCGGAACCGAGGCGACCTGATCGTGTTCTGGGGCTCCGACCCGGCTGAGAGTCATCCTCGGCACTTCAAACGATATAGCTTGACGCCCCACGGCACGTTCCTGCCGCGCGGCCGGGAAGACCGCGATTGCGTGGTGGTCGACGTGTCCAGGACGAAGACGCCGAGGCGGCCGACCTGTTCATTCCAATCGAGCCGGGCAAAGACTTCGAGGCCTTCTGGGTCTTACGGGCGCTGGCGAAGGGACTCGAGGCTGGATCCGGCCGAGGTCGAGCGCGAGACCGGCGTCCCGTTCACGACCTGGCAGGCCTTGATGAATCGGATGAAGCAGGCGAAGTATGGCGTGATCTTCTACGGTGGGGGCTCGACGGGATCGCATGGAAGTCATCTCGATATCCACGCTTTGTTCGCCCTCGTCCGCGAGCTGAACGATTTCACGCGTTTCGTCTGCATGCGGATGATCGGCGGTGGCAATCCCAACGGCGCGGAGAACGTCCTCACCGGGCTGACGGGCTATCCGTTTGCCGTGAACCTGCGCGCGGCTATCCCCGCTATGGTCCCGGCGAATACACCACGGGCGTCCTTCTGGAACGCGGCGAGCCCGACGCGGTCATGACCCTCGGGAACGACGCGATCTCCAAGCTCTCGAGGGCGGCCCGCGACCATTTTGCCCGAATCCCGAGCATCGCCCTCATGACGAACAACGCGTCCACGCCACAAGGCGCAACCGTTGTGTTTCACACCGCGACCTACGGAATCAATACGCCTGGCACGGTCTACCGCATGGACGGCGTGCCGATTCCGCTCCGCCCGGCCATGGCGTCAACTTGCCGATCGATACCGCGATCCTTCAGAGATATCGAGGGCCGCATACGTGCCCTCACCGGTTCTGACGAGAGATGGACTGGCTTAAACAGAGTTACTGCACTGGAAACCGCTGGTTCTGGAATGGTGGCGGTTCAGCAACCCATCTGTCTCTTGACCGCAAAGGTGGTCAGAGAGTCAACTCGGGGAACTGCTCGCGTGCGCGGATTTGTTGGCCGAAATCAGCCTGTTTCGCGACTGGGCAAACGATTACCCGTACAACGCCGGTCCGGGGAGTGGGAATGCGAGTACGAGCGTTGGGGTAACCTCTACAACGCGGTACTGAACTACGTGGCCTATGTCCCGCTCGAAGATTGGCCTGACGAGGTGTTGCAAGCCGTCCTCTACGCCGTGGCCCGCGACAACGAGATTCAGCATCTTCCCGTGAGATCCGCCTTCGGTACCCAGCTCAAACTCGTCGCCCTCGCGAGAGCGGCCTTGACCCAAGGGGAAACCGACGCCAAGTGGCAGCTAGCCGAAGAACATGGCCATCTCGGTCACGAGATCGGCGAGGCAGAACAATTGCTATGGACTCTCGTCCACGACGAGCACGAGTATGTCCGCCGACGGGCCCTCGGGGCGTTGGCTCGAATGGGCTCGCCGTCGGTCGAGCAACTCGCACTGGAGGCGTGGCACAGGCCGGATGAGCATCAGGAGTGGGCACGGATGATGGCCCTGAGTTGCCTCTACCGGATCGGCTCGTCGCAACTTGGACAACTACTGGCCGAGGCGGAGCGAGACCAGCGTCTATATCTACGCGATTATGCCAAGCGTGTCCGACGAGGAGATATCGACGACGCGCCGAGAGAGCACCAAACATTCCTGCAACCGTGAAGCGAATTGCGACCGGCTTTTGAGGAGCCCCAACGCTGGCGGTGTTCGTGTGAAACGGTCAAGCGGTGAAAGTGCAATCTCTCGATGAAGAGCGGCAACGGCACCCCCTGCCCTTCGTGAAATCAGTCGCAGAACCATCGGCCGATGTAGAGTTCGGTTTCCAGGGATTCGATGCGGAACAGGTCGAACTCTCCGCCCGTCAATCCCTGGTCGAAGCACCGATGATAGAGCTCATGTTGCTGCGCCGCGAAGCCCAACCGGCGTTCACCCTGATAAGCGACCCACTGCCCCGGACCTACCTCCCAGAGCCGAGGGAGATCCAGTTCGAAGGCTCGCAAGGCTTGTTGCCCCAAATCCGCCTGTCGCTGTTGCTCCACGGTTCATGACTGGCTTCACTTCGGAAACGGAATCCCTGACATCCTCATCGAGCCAGAGGCCGATGTCCATCTCAGTTTGCAAGGCGGGTCGATGCAGAAAATGACGAACTCCCCGCTTGCCAAACCTTGGTCGAAGCACTGATGGTAGAGCCAGGGCTTACGCACAGGTTTTTCTCCGGGTTTTTGGCGGTTATCGTGTTAATTGTCACAATCTGGTGATTGAGTTGTATTTATAATAGTGGTCGTAAATACACGCAAAAGTCTGGCCAAATAACCATCAATTGCGAAAATGCTCCGAAACGGACCTCAATATGTCATTCTCCATCCCTCCCAAATTTGCTATTGTAATGGGTACAGGCCCTGATGGTAGAGCTCGTGTTTGCTGGGTAGCGAATCCTAACGGCGCTCACCCTGATAAGCGACCCACTGCCCCGGGCATTCCTCCCAGAGCCGAGGCAGGTCGAGTTCGAAGGCCCGCAAGGCTTGTTGTCCCAAATCGGCCTCCGGCTGTTGCTCCACGGTCATGACTTCCTCCGCTTTCTGAAAAGAAACCTCCGCCATCCCCATTCTACCAGGAGGTTCATCTCCTGTGCCCCGCTCGGTAGAATCTAGCTCTGTCTTCTGCAACCTCCCTTCGGTCGCGGCAACGCTGCGTCAGGCGGAAACTGCTCGCATGCCCCTGAACCTGCGATACACGGAGACGGCATCGGTCCCTGTCGAGTTTGAGGGGATCACCCCGGACCGGGTGCACGACAAATCGCTCGCCGAGATCGAGCGGATGGAGATTCTCCACGGCAACCGCAAGGTCCCGCTGGCCGAGTTGTTCGCCGTCTCGGGAGACCTGGTCAACGGTCGATCGACTTCGAAGGCGACCTGAGCGGGGTTCATTTCATCGGCTTCGGGATGACCGGCGGGGAAATCCACATCCACGGCGACTCGGGCCGCCACCTTGGCGGCCAGATGAGTGGGGGCACGATTCGCGTCGAGGGGAATGTCGGCGACTGGGTCGGCGCCGAGATGCGGGGGGGCCTGATCCAGGTCTTGGGCCATGCCGGCCATCTTGTCGGGCGGCCTATCGCGGTAGCAAGCGGGGCATGACCGACGGCACCATCCTGATCGGCGGGGACGTCGGCGACGCGGTCGGCGTTGCCATGAGGCGCGGAATGGTGGCCGTGAGGGGCTCGTGCGGCGACGCGGCCGGATTCAACATGATCGCCGGGAGCATCCTGGTCTTCGGCAATTGCGGCGTCCAAGTCGGGGCCGAATTCGCCGCGGTACCATCGGGGTCCTGGGACCGGAACCGCCCAAACTGCTGCCGACCTTCCAACGCGCCGGGGCCTCCGGCCCTTGTTCTCGCCCTGCTCTTCGGAGAATTGGCCCGCCTGGGTTTCCCGGTCGATGAAGGACTGATCCACAGCGATCTTTCACTCTATCATGGGGTCCTCTATCGCCCTGGGTAAAGGCGAGGTCTGGATGCGTGGGGAACCATGACCAGAGGTACCTCAAGATCGCCGGCGGGACCGTTGACGATCCCACGAAAGGCATCATGGGAAGGCATCGCGACCTCGGATTGCCGACGGGTCGATCAACAGAACCGCCGGCAGTTGCCCGAGGACCGGCGGGCTCGCGTCATCGACGCCGAGGGAATGGTCGTCATCCCGGCGGTGTCAACATGCACTGCCACTCGTCGGGCCCAAGGTCAACCATGGGCGCAAGCTGTCACCCGACCACAATCGGGGCAGCCAGCCCGTGCACCGCACCGGGTGCCACACAGCGGCACGTCGGAAGCGTCACCACACTTCGCCACGGGTTAAAGTATGCCGGGATGGGCTATACCACGGCGTCCGATGCCGCCATCCCTCCACCCTGCTCGGCATGCTCACCAGGAGCTCGAAGATACACCCCTGCATCGACAAGGGCTTCTTCGCCCTGATGGGGAACAATCATTACGTGATGAGGTCGATCCGCGTGGGGAATACGAAAAGCTCCAGCCGTGGGGTGTTGCTGGTTCGGCGAAAGGGTATGCGGCAAAGCTCGTCAATCCGGGGGGTGTTGAGGTCTGGAAGCAGCGACCAGGCGGGTAACGTCAAGGACCCGATACGCCCTCGATCATTTCGGGGTAACTCCAAGACAGATCATCCGGTCGATGGCTCAGGCCGTCGATGAGCTCGTTTCCCGATTCGGTCATATCCATACCAACAACCTCGGCCTCCCCGGCAACTGGACGACCACCCTCGAGACGATGAAACTGCTGGAAGGCCATCGTGGTCATCTCACCCATATTCAGTTCCACAGCTATGGCGGGGCGGCGGAGGACGAGGCGTCTTTCTGCTCGAACGTCGGACCGCTGGCCGAGTACGTGAATGCGCACCCGAATATCACGGTCGATGTCGGCCAGGTCGTCTTCGGCCGGACGACGAGCATGACCGCCGAGGGCCGGTCGGCCACTACCTCGCAAGCTCTACAAGACCAAATGGTTCAGGTGCCGACACCGAGCTGGAGGAGGGCTGCGGCGTCGTCCCGATCGAGTACAAGAACACGAGCTTGATCCACGCCTGGCAATGGGCGATCGGCCTGGAGTGGTACTGCTGGTCGAGGATCCGTGGCGGATCGTGATGACCACGGATCACCCCAACGGGGCTCTTTCCTGGCTTACCCGCAGATCATTCGCCTCCTGATGGATCGGACGTACCGCCAGGATGTCCTCAAGACCGTGCCCGCGGCCGTGCGAGAGCGGTGCCTCGCTCAAGGACCTCGACCGGGAGTATTCCTTGTCGGAGATCGCGATCATCACCCGGGCGGGACCGGCCCGCATCCTGGGCTTGAAGAACAAGGGACATCTCGGCCCGGGCCGATGCCGACGTCACCATCTACACGCCCGATGCGAATCGCGAGACGATGTTCGAGCTGCCGCGCTACGTCATCAAGGGGGGCCGGATCATCGTCGAGCAGGGCGAGATTCGCGAGGAGTGTACGGCAAGACGCTGCTCGTGACGCCCGATTATGACCGCGAGGTGGAACCCGACATCCGGGACTGGTTCGAGGGCTCTTACTCGATTCAGTGGCGAAACTACCCCGTCGAGGATGCGGCGATCCCGACCGGGAAGTGATCGCGTGTCAATAATGATGCAAAGCGAATCCAGAGCGAATCTCGAGTTGGAGACTCTCCTCTCGCTGGTGGTGGATACGTTCGCCGAGGCGTTCCCGATGACGGCCGCGCGTGATCGTACGGCCGCGACACCGCGCCTGGGCGAGATCGCCGGTCGGACGATGACCGGATATGCGACGAGCGTCATCTCCTGCGATGCCGAGGCCGGCATCGAGCGCGAGCTGGGCGGGACCGAAACCCCGACGGCCGTCCCGGCGTGAGCATCCTGGTCTTCGCATTCAGTCGCGACGCGCTCGAGAAGGCCCTATCGTCAACCGGGTCGGGCAGTGCGTCATGACCTGTCCGACGACCGCTTGCTACAACGGTCTGCCGCTCGGTGAGAAGACGATCAGCGTCGGGAGGCCGGTTGCGGTACTTCGGCGACGGCTGGCAGATTCGAAGCGGATCGCGGCCGGCGGTACTGGCGTATTCCCGTGATGGACGGAGAGTTCCTCTGCGAGGAGACCTTCGGGACGATCAAGGGGGTCGCGGGTGGAATATCATCGTCATGGGGACCGATCCCGCCGCGACTCTCGAGGCACCGAGTCGGCGGCCGTCGCCATGCGACGTGCCCCGACGATCATCCTCCCCTTCCCGGGGGGATCGCCCGGTCGGGCTCGAAGGTCGGCAGCAAGTACAAGGGCCTGCGCGACAGCACGAACACCGCCTTCACACCGACGCTTCGAGGAGTCGTCCCATCCGAGATGCCGCCGAGCCCGATGCGCCTAGAGATCGTGATCGATGGCCTCAGCCTGGAAGCCGTCGAGCGAAGCGACCGCCGCCGGCCTCCATGCGGTCGCCTCGGCGGGGAAATCCATCGTCGGTATCACTGCGGGGAATTATGGCGAACCTGGACCATTCCAATCCGGCTCCCGGACGTCTTAAGCGATATCCGAGTTGACGAGCGCGATCGCGTTCTTGTTGGTGCAAATCGCAAGGGCTCCAAGGGACCAGTCCCTCGGCGTCGAAACGCGGCCTCGGCCGAGACCCATAACGCTCCGCCCTACCCTCTCCGCTCACGGACGACCTTCACCTGTGCAACAGGGCCTCATGAGACGCTTTGGCACTCGCCCGTTTCGCGCATGTCTCCCGGCGTGACATCGCATAAGACCGCGGCACCGACACCGAGAAGGACGATCGACGAAGGTTCAGGCACCGCTGTGGGGGAGAAGGCGAGATATTGCGCAGAACTCAGGCCGGAGGCAAAAACACCCATGGCGCACCGTCGTACCCGTTGTACCGCAGTACATCCTTTGAGACGAAGTCGGCGACGAACAGATCACCTTGGGGACCGACACCGAACTCCAGGCCGGTTCCCCCGACCAGCCCGCCACCCTGTGCGAAGATACCCTTGAATTCACCCGTGATGCCGTCGTACTCCAGCACCTGGCCTGGGCTGCTGTCGCTGGCCACGAAGAGGTCGCCGTTTGGGCCGAACGTGAGCCCGATCGGCCCGTTCAGACCGCCAGCCCTGTGCGAAGACACCTTTGAATGCTCCTGTCGTACCATCGTAACGGGGTACTGCGACGTAATGTCGCTTGCGACGAAGAGGTCGCCACCAGTCCCGAACGCGAGGCCTCACGGCCCGTTCAGACCCCCGCCCTGGGCAAACACCTTCATGAATCACCGCTAATGCGGTCGTACTCCAACACCTGGTTGTTGTTACTGGTCACGAAGAGGTCGCCACCGGTCCTGAACACGAGCTCGACCAGGGTGCATGAGGCCGCCGCCCTGAGCGAATACGCCCTCAAACGCACCAGTCGTGCCGTCTATCGCAGTTACCTGATTCGAACTAGATTAGCAACGTAGACATCATCGCCGGGACCATATACGAGGCCGTTTGGATTGTTCAAGCTGCCGCCCGAAGCGAAGTTGCCCACGAGGGCACCGGAATTGTCAAACCGGACAATCGAGTTACCCGGTCCCGATGAGACGAGCATGTCAGCTTGAGCCGGCACGACCCCGAGTAGAATCGCGGTCCACGCAAGAGTCGCGAGCAAACGAGCCATAATCGCTCGCGATGACGTGGATGATTGGAAACGAACCATCGGATAGCTCCTTGGTGAGAGACGGGGGGCCAACAGGGCTTCACGAAGCCTGTCTATGCAGATGTCGGATACTCGTGCAAATCTGCGTTGGTCGGACTGCGGGGTTGTCTTCCGAGGGATAACGCCCCCATGCCGCGGACGCGAACTCAACAGGATTCAATCGGCCGCATCGCCGTTAGAAGGAACGCAAGAAACCCGAGTATCAACCGCGAGGGGATCAAAAAAAGTGCCTCGACGAGAACACGCGATCGCCTATCAATAGCCCAACCCCAACTGGGCCAATCGCTTGCGAACATTCTCCAGATCGCAAACGAGGACTGTTCCCTCGGCCAGGCCCCAGATCAGGCGCCGGCCTTCGCGGTCGAAGGCCACGGCGCGGGTGTGGACCAAGACAGGATCGTCGATGGCGAGTTGCAGAAGTTGCTTGGTGGGGCCGCGACGCAAGACCAGGCGGTAATTACTGTGGGAGGTTCTCTGCATTAGTAACTGGCTCTCGGCCCAGAGCGATCCGCTCGGACCGAGGCAGAGGGCACGACCCGGGAGCTCCTGTCGCCAAGTGCGTTCACGGAGATCGATCGAGACGGACCGGAGCTTCGGCGGCCGGGTCTGCTCGTGCCACTGAGTGGAGGGAAAGCACGGTGCCTGTCGGGTCTAACACCGGGTTTTGAAAGGACAACGAACTCGGGAGGTGAATTGACCAGGAACGTATCTCCGTCTCGCAGTCGATGCCCACAACAGCCTGATCCACGCCATTTTCCCCCGCGGTTGATCCGAGGACAACGAGGAGCCTTCCGTCGGGTGACGCGGTTACTCCCTCGAACGGACCCGACAGGTCTGGGATGAGGGCCAACGGTCGGGAAGGATCGGTCGCCAACAGGTTTCTGATCCGGCCTTGTCGCGGCACCGTCATGCCGGGGCTGACATCAGGTCCCTCTTCGCGTTCGTTCTGAAACAGTAAGAGACTGTCCTTCGCGGGGAAGGCGAGGGCTTCGCGCACGCCGGGAGCGAGTGGCCAGGATCGTACGACGTCGCCAGTGTCCATGTCGCAGAGGCGAGCCTCTCGACCGGTGGCAACGGCCAACTGCCGACCGTCGGGCCGGAACGCGAGCGCGGCGTTGGCCATAAAGCCCTGGGGGCCATCGAAGACCCAGAGGAGTCGATCGCAGCCCGGTGCCCCCACGTCCCAGACCGCGACTTGCCAATCCTGCGAGAGTGCCGAGATGCGACGGCCATCCTGCGAGACAACCAACACCTCCGCAGGCGCAGACAAGCCGCGAAGGCCATGAAGACCACGCCCGGGCTCAATTTCCCAGAGGTACCGCGCGGCGGGACCGAAACCGACGCCACAAGCGGCCGCGAGCCAGCGGCCTTCCCTCGAATACGCGAGTCCTTGGTGGAAGTCGCCCTTGGGAAGAGTCAGGAGTTGCCGGCCCGTGGCGATGTCCCAGAGAATTATCGCGTACCGACCCCCGGAGGCCAGGGTCATGCCGTCGGGGGCGAACGACAGGGCCGTGACGTCGTAGAGGCTGCCGAGGCAGAAGCTTTGCGGGGACTGAGCGGCGACGTCCCAGATGACGAGACGGCCGCCGGCGTAGCCGGCCGCCAGTAGCCATGGGGAACGGCGGGCATGGCCAGGGCGAGGCGAGCGTCCAAAGCAGAGGGCATGAACGGCGTTCGGCGGGCCGGGAAGGACGACAGGAGGTCTCGTGCCTTCGATTTCCGTGACGCGGATGCCGCCATCCTGATCGCCTGTCGCCAGCCAACGTCCATCGGGCGAGAACGCCAGGGAGGTGGCGGGGCCAGGGGCTTGAAAGAGAGGTCGAGACAAGTCCGAGACGGACCAGACCGAAGACGGTATTCTCCGTCGTCGCGGCCAGCCGAGAACCATCGAGCGAGAGGGCGAGGGGCTCCGGTCGCACGCCCGACACGGGGGACCTTGGCAACCTGCGCTCTGCTTGGCCAGGTCCCACAACGAGATCCAGCCTCCTTGCCGGACAACTAACTGCAACGGACGACCGTCACCAGTGAACGTCACGGGGCCAGGGCCCGCCTGCTCGGAGATCAGAAGAACCCGGCCCGTCGCTCGATCCAGGATGCGAGCGCGGCCATCCTGCTTGGCGGTTGGCTCGTGGCCGCCCATGAGCAATCGGTTGGCCTCCGCGTCGAAAGCGACCGAGGTCCCGCCCTCATCTTCGTTGCTCCAAACCTCCCGCGCATCGAGGCCGACCAGCATGGCGGCGGCCTGGTCGCGAAGGCGGGCGTCGCGGCGGATCGTTGCGGCCTCCTTCGCACGCTCCCAGCCACGCTCCGACCAGCCGGTGACACGAGGCTCAGCTCGGCTTTGCTGGATCTCCAGCAGGAGTTGACCGAAACGGCTCTCAGACACGGCCAGGGATTGAGCGACCGCGACCGCGACCGCGACCAACGCGGCGAGGACCAAGCCAGCCATTGAGAGTGTCCCACCGGGATGGCGGCGAACCCAGGAACGGACGCGATGACGGAGGGGGACTCTCGTGGCACGGGGGCGCTCTCCGGCAAGGAAGCGTTCCAGGTCGGACGCAAGGGCCTCGGCGGACGGGTAGCGGTCGTTGGGCTCCTTCTCGATCGCCTTGAGGATGATCCGCTCCAGGTCGCGCGGGATTCTCGGGTCGAGCTTACGGGGGCGTCGCGGGGCCGTGGTCTGAATGTCCCGGATGAGGCGGAACGTGCTGGCGGCGTCGAAGGCCACGCGCAGCGTGAGCAACTCGTAGAGGGTCAGGCCCAGGGCGTAGATGTCGGCGCAGGCGGGCGTCCGCGGTGGGTCGATGGCTCGAATCGAACAGCTCGGGAGCCATGTAGCGGTATGTGCCCGGTCGATTCGCGGTGGTCGTCGGGTCGGGCTGGTCCGCGTTGCGGGCGATGCCGAAGTCCGTTAGATAGACTTTGCCCACCCGGTCCAGCAGCAAGTTCGAGGGCTTGATGTCGCGGTGGACGACCCCTTGCTCGTGGGCGTAGGCCAGAGCCCGGGCCGCTTGCAGGCCCACCGTGGCGACGACCCGGAAGCGTGAGGGGGCATCGGTCATGAGGACCATGGCCGGCCCCTCACCTCCGGACCGCACTTGCCGGATGACCTGGCCCAGGTCCAGACCATCGATCAGGGGCATGACGAGGTAGGGTATGCCGGCCAAGGACCCCGAATCGAGGAGCGGGATGATGCCCGGATGATCGAGCCCAGCCACAAGGCGCGGCTTCGCGCACGAATCGTCCGATCGCGGCGGCATCGGCGTCCGAGGACACGCAGCCGACGAGGAGCTTGAGCGCGACGGTCGGGCCGCCCCTCTCGTCATCGGCTCGATAGACGATGCCCATGCTTCCCCGGCCGAGTTGTTCTCTGAGCCGATAGCGGCCGAACCTCCCGCCGGCGATGGGCAAGGCGGCCGTGACTTGGGCCGTCAGCCTCCGCTCGTCTTCGAGGAACTCCTCGAGTGCCGGCGCCAGGGTGGCATGGCGGCGAGCCAGGCCGCGTCATCGAAGTCCTGGCCCGCGTCGAGCGCCTCCTGCCGCTCCGCGATGGCCTCATTGATCCGCTCCTCCCCCCTGGATCAGTTGTCATCGTTGGAGCCGAACTCGCGCTCGGGAAGATGCTCGGCGAGTGTGACCAACCCGCGACGGATGAGGCCGGCGACGGCGGCCGTGGTCGTGTCCATCTGCCGGGCCGTCTCGAGATAGGAGAGCCCTTCCAGGTAGTGATGCCGGATGGCCTGGTACTGTTCGGGAGGCAGCTTAGCCAGGGCCATGCTGAGGTGGGCCAGCGTCTCACCGCGGCGCCCCCGCTGGCTGGGAGACGAGTGGTCAGCCATGGGGTCAACTCCCAAGCTGGGAACCGGCCCCCCGGGGCCTTTCTGCTGGAGAAGCCTACGGGTCAGATCCACCGCCACGTCCACGATGGCCGCTCGAAGGTACTTCCGCATCTCCTCCACGGGCAACTCGAAGAAGTCAGGGTGGGTCGGGTCCGCTTCTCGCTTTCGGCGAAATGACGCAAGCGCCTTCGCCAGGGCTTCGTTAATGAGATCGTCCACTTCCCAGACCCCACGCAAGGCCGAGGGGAGATGCTTCTCGGCCGTGTGCGCAGATGAAGGCACGACATCCTGGTAGTGAACGAACTGGGGTCCGTCTTTGGTTGGTTCTGGGAGGGGCGTGAGTTGAGAAGTTTGGTTCATGACCGGGGCACTCCACCAGCGAGATCAGTACCACCCTTGAAGGAACGAGATTCTATCCGAAGTAGAGCGTTTTGATTCTAAGAACCGGCTGGGCGCCGAGAAAAACCGGGCCGGCTCATCCAGGCCCGAAAAGAGGGCCTAAATCCCCCTGTGTTTCCCCAGAAGGACTCGATCGGCGGTCCAGGCGATTGCATGCAGGGCGAAGGTGGCTCTGAAGAAAGGGTGACAAATAGCTCTGGACTTAACGCCCAACGCCCCGAAAAGGTTATGGTGGGGTTAAACCCATCCAGGCAGTTACAGCCGATGTGATTACGAGGTTACGACGCGAGATCGGAGTCGAGAATTCGCGCAAAAATCGACACTGTAGCAAGGAAACCGGGTAGACGCGTCATGCCGCTCTGGCCTTGTGGAGGGTCTTGGTCGTACGGGCCCGGCCCTGGGCCTGACTGTCACGGAGCAGGTCCAGTGCCAAGCGGCCTTCGATCGCTTCCTTCGTCCGCACTCGGTAGACGGTCTTCTGCATCTTCCGGTATCGGCGGTTGCCCCGCTCGACCGCGTTGGACGTCGCACCCAGGAGCCGCTCGTCCAGGAACACCAGCGCCTTCTCAAGGCCCGGCGACATCAGCTTCTTCAACACCGTGCGCAGCTTCTTGAACCGCCGCAACCGAGTCCGCAACGCGGCCAGCTTGGCCAAGGCCGTGGCCATCCGGCACCGACGGTCGAACAGCCGGTAGACCTCGTCCATCAGCTCGCGCAACTGGCGGAACTGGGGCAACCCCCGGCTGATCCGCTGCAAAGTCACACGCTCGGAGGGACTCAGATGTTTCTGGACGAACAGGTAACGGTGCTCGAAGAGGTCGCCGACTTTCCGTTGGATTCGCTTCTTGCACCGGGCCGCGTCCTGTGCCGCCTTGGTGGCCTTGGGCCGGCCCCGCGGCAACTGGGGGGCAGTGGCGGCCAACCGCTTGCGCTCCTGGGCGAGGGCCGTGAGGATCGCCTTGGTCACTTCGCGGAGGATGTGGAAGGTACAGAGCTGGTGCGGGACTTCACCGAAGACCGCGGCGATCGGCTCGGGATACAGCGACGAACCGTCGGTCGTGATCCCCTTGAGGGTCAGTCCGCGCGCGGTGAGGGCGGCCTGGAACCGCCCAAAGAAGGCCGTGATGTCCGTGTGGTCGGGGTCGTGATCGAGGCACGGCCAGCGCATATCAAACTCATTCAGCATTAGGACTTCGGTGAGAAAGGCCGTGCTGATCATGCACGAAGTCATTTTGCCGCGGAGACTGTCTTTGGCGGGGTGACGCTTCAGGAGGGTAATGGCGAAGCGTCGCAGCCAGCTCAGGTTATTCCCCAAGGTTCGTTCGCGGGTACGGCTCTCGTCTTCACGAAAGTTCACGTCCAACACCCAGTGCATCGACTCGATGCCCCAGTGCTGGCGTACCGCTTCGGCAAACCGTTTGCCGCTCAGATAACGAGTGCAGATGTAGTAACGCACTTCGTCGGTCTCCGTACCGTCGGCATGCTGCGTGAGTCGAAGCGTGTAGCCGATCGCCTTGACCCAAGGCCAATCCGCCCGCGGAGCGAAATCGCGCGGCGTCTTCGTGAGAACATACGAGCGCTCGTCGATGCGGCCGTGGCCCTCGTCATGGGTTTCGTGCGAGCGATAGCGGAGATCTTCCAGATCGCGTTCCAGGTGTTGGTTGAAGTAGGCTTCGATCGCAGCCTTGAGGGTCGGCTGATTGTCTTTCACCGCAATGACGCAGTCGCCGCCGCCGTCCACGATCTGTGCGACGATCTCTTTCTGACAGCCCATCGCATCAATCGTGATAACGGTATCCGTGAGGGAGAGTTGGTCCAATAATTGGGGGATGGCCGTGATTTCGTTCGACTTGGCGTCGGTGGCGACCTGGCCGAGCGCGATCCCTTCTTCGCTGGCCCAGGCGCTGACGATGTGGAGGGGACCGAGGTCTCGCGCGATCATGCGAGCGACGATTCATCTTCCCGTCGATGGCGATGAGGCGGCGACGGGTGGTCGTCCGTCGGGAGCGCGTCGGTGATCCAGGCCTGAAAGCAGCGCTGAAAAGCTTCGGGTTTCAGAGCCAGGAAGAGCCGGCGAATGCAGTCGCGCGAAGGGATGCCGTTGGGCAAGGCGAGGTACTGGCGCAACCAATCCGCCTGAAGGGTGGCCCAGCGATGAATGGCGGTAGGACCATCACACCCGCAGAGGATGCCGCAGACCGCGAGTACCGCGATATCGACGAGAAGATGCTTGCGATTGCGTGTGTGTCTGGGGTCGGTAAGGGACTCGAAGTAGGAACCGATCGATTCGACGTTCACCCACTGGGTTGGCATGTGACGAATTCCGGCCAGAGGCAGGCGGGTCCGCCGAGCGATCCGTGATCGCACCACCATGCGAGTACCGCCTCAAGCCAGGTGTACCATATGGCGGTCGATAGCGCAAGCCCATACAGATTACCCATTTATGCGCGCTGGCCGTGGTGATCGAGGACTTCATAGGTGAGCCGCTTGAAGGTGCGGTTGTCGACGATCGACAACACGCAGAACGGCCCGTCATACAGCTCGTCGACGGCGATAAAGCCCGAGAAGTCCAAGAGGGCCCAGTCGAGATGCTCGGTGTTAACCCGTCGCGCCGCCTTTTTTCCCCCCGGCCTCGACCCAGTTCTGGATCGTGGCGTAAGGGACGAACACGCGATGGTCGCGCCAGAGGGCCCATTCGGCACAGCGATAGGGCAAGCCGTCCTCGACGACGACCAGCCGGACGGCCAGGTCGACGACCCGGCGGGTGTAATGGCTGCCGGGGTCGGCCAGGTCGGTGGCGTCGGCGTTGAAGTACTTGCGGCAACGCCGGCAGTAGTGTTGGGAACAGAGCAGGACGATGTCGCGGGGCCGCCCGGTGAGGGTATTGCCCAGGTCGTGAAGGGTGCGACGGACGAGCCGATCGCGGGCGGCCTTGCCACCGCAGTGCGGGCAGGGCCGGCGGCGGTAGTTGCGGCTCTGGACGCCAACCTTGGTCTTGGGCAAATCATCAGGACGAGCGATGCCGATGGTGGAGTCGGGGCGATATTCGCCGGGGCCTGGCATGGTGTCACTCCTAGAGAGAAAGATTCTATCAGGAAATACGTCCCGCAATGGCAAAGTGTTCACTGATTCCGCCCGGTTTTCTTGCTATAGACTCCAAAAATCAGACTTGAGCAGTCGACACGAGAGTGCCTCCCGCACTCGGCCACCGACGCGAGATAGCCCGGCGGCACGACCGCAGAAACGCGACTGCACCCCGAGTTGACCAACCCGGTATCACCGGCCGCCGCGCCGATGTAAGATGAAGCGTTCACGGACCTTGCTGGACCTGTCGGGCAGGTCGATTTCCGGTCGAGAGACGATTGGGGCCATCACGATGTCTTTGAACCGTCGAACCGACTGGATCGTCGAGTTGCTGGTGGGCAGGCCCGGCAGCTCAGGGTCGCCATCCAGAAAATCGAGGGAGGCGGCCGGTTTGTGGATTGCGGGATTCAGGCACGAGGGGGGTTGCTCGCCGGGATCGAGCTGGCGCGGATCTGCCTGGCAGACCTTGCGCAGATCTCGATCGTACCCGGCGAGGTCTCGGGCCGGACGATTCCCCTGGTCCAGGTCGTCACCGATCATCCGGTCCGCGCTTGCCTCGCCAGTCAGTATGCCGGCTGGGCGATTCAGGAAGGAAAGTTCTTCGCGATGGGCTCGGGCCCGATGCGCGCCGCCGCCGGCACCGAGGCGATCTACGACACCATCGGCTTCCGCGAGTCGGCCGAGGACATCGTGGGTGTGCTGGAAACGCGCAAGCCGCCCCCTCCGGCGGTCGTCGCCAAGATCGCCTCCGCCTGCCGGGTCGAGCCCGACCACATAACGCTGCTCGCGGCCCCGACAGCCAGCCTGGCCGGCGGCTTGCAAGTCGTGGCCCGGTCCGTCGAGACCGCCTTGCACAAGTTGGCCGAGCTGAAGTTCGACCTGACCCGGCTCGTCTCGGCGCACGGCACGGCCCCACTGCCTCCGGTCGCCGACAACGACCTCGCCGCGATCGGTCGGACCAACGACGCCATCCTTTACGGCGCACGGGTCGTCCTCCACGTGACCGGCGACGACTCCAGCCTGGAGTCGATCGGCCCCCAGGTTCCCTCGTCGGCCTCGCGCGATTACGGCGAGCCGTTCGCCGCCATCTTCGCGCGCTACAATAACGACTTCTACGCGGTGGACCCGCACCTGTTCAGCCCTGCCGAGGTCGTGTTCCAGAACATCGAGACGGGAAGGGTCCATGCATTCGGACAGCTCGACCCTGGCGTGCTGACCCGCTCCTTCAATTATTGAATCGGAACACGAGAAACGATCTCTGCTCCAAGACGGCGGCCCGGCAGGGCCATGAAGACCTTGATTGCCCTGATCGGGATTCGGCTGGCACGTCGCCGACCTCCAGCGGGCGGCGGAGCGGCTCAAGTCGCGCTCCATGCAGTCCCCTTCCCTGAGATATCAGCCTCGGTCGGCATGGACCGAGGCGGAACTTCCCATCAAGGCCGGCGGGCTCGATCTGTTGAAATCCGATGGCGTGCTCGTGCGGATGATGCCGCCCGGAAGCCTGGAGCAGGTCGTCTTCCGGATGGACGCCCTGCACAGAGTCGCGGCGCAACGGGTGTCCCGGTCCTCAATTCACCACGGGCCGTGGAAGCGGCCGTGGATAAGTATCTGACTCTGGCCCTGCTCGCGGCGGCGGGACTTCCGGTCCCCACGACCTGGGCCGGACAGTCCGCGACCGAGGCAATGTCCGTCTTCGAAGCGTTGGGGAGTGACGTGGTCGTCAAGCCGCTGTTCGGTTCCGAAGGGCGCGGACTGATCCGTGTCAGCGACCGCGAGCTCGCCTGGCGGACGTTCCATGCGCTCGAGCGCCTCGGCGCGGTCCTTTACCTCCAGGAATTCATCCGGCATCCCGGGCATGATTTCCGCATCTTCGTCTTGAGGGGTTCCGTCCTGGGCTCGATGCGGCGTCATGCGACTCCCGGGGAATGGCGAACGAACGTGTCGCTGGGCGGACGAGCTGGCCCTGTCCGCTTGATGCGGAAGCCGAGCGGCTGGCGATCGCGCGGCCCGCGCCCTCGGGGCCGAGATGGCCGGCGTTGACCTGATTCCCGACCTGGATCGAGGGCGATTGACGATCCTGGAGGTCAACGCGGTTCCGGGCTGGCGTGCACTTTCGAGAGTGACCGGCATCGACGTCGCCTCGGCCGTACTCGCCGCATTAAGAGATTCGCGGGGGGTAAGCTTGGCACCATGAATCCCGATGATCCTCCCTCGCAACGACGGAACAAGCCGGGACCCGACTTGAGCCCCGGCCGGCTGCGCAGATTGCCTGTCTTTTGGAGGTGAATGCCCGGAAGCCGGGGAACGTCCACCGGCTGAGGGATTTCCCCGACCTGACTTTCCTCGATTTCGTGCTCAGCGCCACCGCGATCGCCGAGCCACTCGACCGGGCAATTCGGGATGGCGTGGGTGCAGCCGTCTACGGGGCCATTGCCGCAACGCGGCGCGTGGTCTCCACCAATACCAATCTGGGGATGGTGCTCGCTTCTCGCTCCCCTGGCCGCTGTTGCGGACGGGGTCGGACTGGAAGAGGGTATTGAGACCGTCCTCGAAGCCACGACCGTCGACGACTCCCTGGCCATCTACCGAGCAATCCGGCTGGCCCAGCCCGGTGGTATGGGCGATGTCGCGGATCAGGATCTCGCGAGTGAGCCAACGATGAGGCTTCGCGATATCATGCGACTCGCCGCGGACCGGGACTTGATCGCCCGGCAGTATGCCAACGGATTCCAGGAAGTTCTGGGAGAGGCCCTATCCTCGCTCCGAGAGCTTCCTGGACTCAGGCCGGGATCTGGAAACCGCCATCGTGGGAGCCTATTTGAACATCCTCGCCCGGCATCCCGATTCGTTGATCGCACGAAAAGCGGGAATCGACCAGGCTCGCGAGGTCTCGCGGCCGTGCCGAGATCCTCGAAAGCGGCTGGCCAGATCGCGAGGAGGCCGAGGCGCAGTGCGACGCGTTCGACGACTGGCTTCGGATCCCTGCCGCCGGCTCAACCCCGGCACCACGGCCGACCTGGTCACGGCCGCCTTGTACGCCGCCTTGCGTGATGGGACAATAGCGTTACCACTCGCGCGACCCTTTTCCTGGCTCTCTCACTGAGGCCCATCGGGTTCTCAATGGATTCACCAATTTACGCGGAATGAGTCGATCGAATTGTTCCCGCGGAGCGGTCTGGGATCATGGTTACCGTCACTGATGATCAATTTGCCTCGCTGGCGCAGCGGATTATTGATCTCGCTAATCCTCGTCAGGTCATCCTCTTCGGATCACAGGCGACGGACACAGCAAGGGAAGGCTCCGATATCGATCTCTTGATCGTTGGGGATCGACCGGCGGGAGAGACAGGTAGCCGGCGTCGCGAGATCGCACGAATTCGCCGGGGCCTTCCCTTACTGGGAATCCCGATCGATATTTTGCTCTTTACTCCAGACGAAGTCGAGAAATGGCGGCATACGACAAATCATGTTGTGAGCGATGCATTGCGTGAAGGGAAAGTCATCTATGAGCGACCTTGACTATTTCGGCGCGATCCCCACCCTTCGAAAGTCTCATTCTGTTTTCCTGCCAATGCCTTCTTTGAGACGTTTCATAGGGAAGTTGACTTTCGATTGTCGAAGCAGATAATCGTCGCGGTCGTGTCAGCGGTCATCCTGCTGGCGGTTCTGGGAGTTTGGTGGCCGCCGACAGGCTCTCACAGGCGATCCTGCAAGCTCATCGACCATCTCTCACTGCGCAACTCGCCCGGAATGCTCTCGTGGAGATGTTGCAGCTACAAAAGAAGAGTTCGACCTGCGGCTGGGTATGACTTTCCCCCGGCGCATCTTAATGGGATCGATCTGGATCACCTCGCTCGGACTACACCCACGGAGAGGCAGATCGGTGAGTGTTGGGTGGCGCCGTTCTGGATCGATCTCCGGCAAGCGACCTATGCGATGGAAGCTGGCGGAAGATGCCGTTATCGCTACTCCGGCTCCTTTGAATGTCACCGGCAGAAATGGGTGGCGTCCCCACTTCGACTGAGAGTATCGCTTGCTCCAAGTAAGATCGTAGCTGGCCCGGACCGGTTCCTTCACTAGCCTCGGATTCCCACATCATGTCCACCTCTCACTTCAAAGTTCGGGTCACCAAAGACCACCTTGTATTCTGCTCTGGTCATTTCATCACCTACCAAGGGGACCAGTGCGAGCGGATCCACGGCCATAACTATCGTACGGCGGTCGAGGCGGAAGGCGACCTCGACGAGAACCACTACGTGATCGACTTCATCGCGCTCAAGGACATGACGAAGTCCATCATTGACGAGCTGGATCACCGGATGTTATTGCCGACTCGCAGCCGGCACATCCTCTTACACGAAGAGGGCGCGAACATCCGCGTGACCTACGGCGACCGCTACTGGAGCTTCCCGCGCAATGAGTCGCCCTGGTCCCGATCGCCAATACGACGGCCGAGCTGCTGGCTGACTATATCGCCGGCCGGATTCGCGACGCGATGATTGGCCGGGGCTGGAGCTTGCCGCGAGTCCTCCGTGTTGAGGTTGAGGAGAGTTTCGGCCAGTCCGCCACAGTCGAATGGCGCCGCGATTAACCGCCCCGCGCCCCTCTAACCCCAATACCGTGGATTGAGCCATCAACCGAGGAGAACAAAGGTATAAGAATCTCGTTCCCACGCTCTGAGGCTGTGATTCTTTGACGTTTTTGTGATCCCGGTTGCCAGGTGGGCTGGTCCAGGTCTGGACGCAGATGATTGCATGACGGCCAATCCACCTGACAAACTTCTCAAACCCACCGCCTCTGAGGGACAAATCACCCGCTTTTCTGGACGTTTTCTCCTTTCTTCGCGCTCAGACCGCCTTTTGGGCTACCGCAGCCGCAGTTTCCCCCCGACCACTAGGTTATGAGCAATTGCATACAACAATGCGACGATGCGACAACGCGGCTGTCCCCGCACGGGCATCTGCCACAGCCCACGGTTGCGGCATTGCGCGTTGACCCACTCCGCCGTCTGACCACGCAGCCGATAGATCGTCTTGGCTTCCTGGGTCCCCATCCGTCTCCGCCAGTCGGCTACCGCATCGCTGTCCCCTTTCTTGCGGGCATAGGGATCCTTGCCCTGCTCCACCTGCTTCTCCTCGTTCTTAATCGGCGCGTACACCGTACAGCCACGGGCGGTGGCCTGCTCGATGGTGTCGATTGTCGGAAAGCCACCATCGACAAGTGCCTCATCAGGCACGTGCTCATCGCGCTCTTCCAATTGATCGAGCATCGGGAGCAATTGGCCGCCATCGGTCCCCGCGTTGGTCACCTCCACACCCAGGACCACGCCCGTGCCGGTGTCGGTCGTGAATTGCACGTTATAGGCCGGTCGGGTGCCCCCATCAGGCATCTTCATGTTCCGAGCCTCGGGGTCGGTGGTCGAGGCCCGGGCCTCTCCCACTTTGCGGCCACTCTGCTGGGCCGTGGCTTCGCGTTGCCGTTGCAACTCCTCGCACTGACGCATCGCCTCTTCGATCCGCTGCTGCCGCTCATGAGCCGCACGCTCCGCGCGGCACGCTCCGAAGGCGTGCGCTGGGGTGGCTCCCCCGGGGCTGGGCTGTCCTCCGATTCGGCCAGCTTCTTCAACGTCTCGACCTGCTGTCGCCGGCCTCCAGCGCCTCCTCCAAGCAACCCTGGCCATGGAACGAACTCGTACCGGCATGAGCCCGGACCCTCATGCCGTCCTGGGCGACTCGCTCCATACTCACCAAGCCGGCAGCGACCAAAGTGGCCACGATATGGGTGAGCAGGTCGTCCCACTTCTCACCACCTTGGGAGCGAAACCTGGCCAACATGCTGTAATTGACAGTCACCCCACCGCAGAGCCACTGGTACGGCAGACACCCCTCCTGAGTTCCACACAATCGGTCCAGTTCCCGTGCCGAGCCAATGCCTTTCAAAGTGGCATAGACCCACAAGGCCACCAGCAAGCGGGGGTCGGTGGCGTCGCGGCCGACATGTCCCTCAACGGCTTTGATCTCACCGAGCCAGGCCGAGAGATCCAACGCACAGACGGCCGCCCAGACCAGCCGCACCGGATGGTCAAGTTCGAGCAGTTGATCGAGGGATTTCCAATGGAACTCGACCTGGTCGCGTTGCGGGATCCGCAACCGAGGCTTGCCCGGGGGCATCGACTGGGCCGC
This sequence comes from uncultured Isosphaeraceae bacterium, assembly GCA_963842405.1. GTDB lineage: Bacteria > Planctomycetota > Planctomycetia > Isosphaerales > Isosphaeraceae > CAVZRC01. Next base: position 22,883 of record CAWJGW010000002.1, read on the forward strand.
TTGGGCGGGAGTCGGCGGCTCGGGCAAATCATGAGGATCAAACAGGGGCGGTGTCATGACGCTCTTTCTGCAACGCGTGTCCAGCCCAAGGTCGAAAGAGACAACTGAATGTGTGGTATTATATCGTGATCACTATACAGAATCAACCCGGGTTCCGAAAAAATCACAGCCTCTCCGCGTGGGAATGCCGTCTTCGATGCTCGGCGTCATCTGGGCCCGGCGGGGCCGGAACCGCCGGGACGCGGAGCGTCCAGGACGGCATTCCCACGCGGAGCGTGGGAACAAGGATACGAGGACTTCGTCGTTCAGGATCTGATCCTCAAGCCCCGCGTCATCCGCTACCGTCGCGAACGCTGGTTGACCCCCGACGGCACAAGCCTGGTGGCCCCACTCCCCGCCGAGGTCCTGCCCGGCAGCCACTACGGACCCGACCTGATCTGCTTCATCCTCCACCAATACCACCACCAGCACGTCACCCAGCCGTTGCTCCTGGAACAGTTGCACCAACTGGGCATCGACATCTCCGCCGGCGAGCTCAACCGCATCCTCACCGAGGGGAACGAGGCCTTCCACCAGGAGAAGGCCGAACTCCTGCCGGCGGCCTTGGCGGTCTCGGACTACGTCCAGGTGGACGACACCGGGGCGCGGCACCAGGGGCACAATGGGGCCTGCACCCAGATCGGCAACGAGCTCTTCGCCGTCCTTCGCCAGCACCGCGAGCAAGAGCCGGCTCAACTTCTTGGAGATGCTCCGGCGGCCGCACACCGACTACGTGATCAACGAGACCGCGATGGCTTACTGGCAGCGGCAGAAGCTGCCTCAGGCGGTGGTGGACTCGCTCCGGCGGGGTCCGCAAGCGTTCGCGGACCCGGCCGCCTGGCAGGCGCGGTTGCGGGAGTTGGGGATCACCGGAGCAGCGGCACGTGCGGATCGCCAGCGAGGGGGCGTTGCTGGGCAGCCTGATCGCTCATGGGGTGTCGCCGGAGTTGGTGATCCTCAGCGACGGCGCGGGGCAGTACGACGTCTTGGTGCATGCGGCCTGCTGGATCCATGCGGAACGGCCCTTGGCCCGACTGATCCCATACAGTGAGGAACATCGGGCGGCCATCGCCCAGGTGCGGGGGCAGATCTGGGAACTGTACCAGGATCTGAAGGCCTATCGGCAGCAGCCGGAGCCGTCGCGACGGGCGGATCTCGAGTCCCGGTTCGACGCGTTGTGTGGGCAGCGGACCGGCTTCCCCAGCATCGACGGCGTGCTCAAGGGGATGAGCGCGCACCGGTGCGGCGTTGCTGCGGGTGCTGGAGCGGCCCGAGGTGCCGTTGCACACCAACCTGAGCGAAGGCCATCTTCGGGACTACGTGAAGAAGCGGAAGATCAGCGGGAGCACGCGGAGCGAGTTGGGCCGTCAGGCGCGGGACACGTTCGCCAGCCTGAAGAAGACGTGCCGGGAGTTGGGAGTGAACTTCTGGGCCTATCTCCAGGACCGCGTGCGGGGAGTGGGCCAAATCCCCCGCTTGGCGGAGCTGATCCGCCGGAAGGCGGAGGAGACAGCGGCCAGGAAGGCCGGTGCCGCGCGGCCGGCGTAGGCGGGTGGCGGCGCGGTGGGGTGAACGCCAAAGCGATGGTTCCCCAAGACTTCCGCGCTCTCCCTGCGCCGACCCGATGCGCCGCGGTTGCCCACGGTTATTGAGAAGTTACTAATTCATCGGTATTGGGGCTAAATCCCTTCCAATTCTCGACGCCCGATCCTGCCATCGTGGATCGCCGAGCCTACCAGGACTGCCGATGCTCCGGCTTTTCGCAGCTTCACAATTTCCGGAATACCCGAGATCCCACCCCCCACAGTGATCGAGACATCGGGATGAACCTCGCGAATCTCGGCGAGCATGCGATCGGTTCCGAGTCCTCGGCCCGTCCCGACGCGCGTCAGTTCGAGGACGATCAAGCGCCTGGCACCCGCTGCGATTGCCCGGCCCGCGATCTCGATCGGGTCATCGGTCATCCAGTCCGCGCCTGGGGCGAACCGCGGACGACCGTCGAACAGATCGAGGCTGAAGATCGTCCGGTCCGCCCCGACTCGCTCGATAACACCCGCCAGATTCACACGGACCCGAGATGCTCTCGAGACCCACCACCGCATTCAGATTGGGCAACTCGAGATCGAGCAGATGGTCTACCGACCGAGCGTCGCGCAAACCCGCGTCGATCCAGAGGTCCAGCCCCAGTTCAGCGAGCCCTCGATAGGGGGCAATACGCGAAGGGCCGCCCGCGATCGCATCCAGATCGGCGAGGTAGAGGGTCTCGAGACCCAGACCGTCGCGCAGGGCGATTGCCAGGGGGATTGGCAGGGGACTTGCTTGCAAAACGCTCCGCAACGGTTGATACTGATCTCGCTGGCCGCCGACCGCGTGAACGGCCTGGCCTCCCTTCAGGTCGATGACCGGTACAATTCGGAAGTGCATTCGCGTGATGACTCAGGGACGTAGCTTGACAATCCTGATTCACGAATGGGTGACCGGCGGAGGGCTGGCGGGCTCGCCCTTACCCTCGTCCTGGGCGGCCGAGGGACGAGCGATGCGCCGGGCCATCGCGGCCGATTTCGCCGAGCTGGCGGGGGTTAGCGCTCGGGTCGTCATGACGCTGGACTCGCGCCTCCCGGACGACCCCGGGCCGTGGACCATCGAGCGGATCGCTCCGGGCGACGCGTTGCATCAGGTCTGCGAGCTCGCTGGCATGGCCGATTTTACCGTGCTGGTCGCTCCCGAAACCAGCGGAATTCTGGCCCGGCTCACACGCGAATTCCAGGCGGCCGGCGCCGAGTTCTGGGCTCGTCCCCTGATGCCATCGACCTCACCGGCAACAAGGATCGCCTCGCCCGATGGCTCGAAGAGCATGGTATTCCCACTCCCCGGAGCCGGACGGTCGTCCCCGCGTCGGGATTGCCCGCCGATGTGGAGTACCCCGCCGTCCTCAAACCTGTAGACGGTGCGGGCTCGATCGACACGTATTACCTGAGCGACGCGCGAAGTCTCCCCCCTGATGCCTGCGAACTACCTGTCGCCCTTCTCCAGCCGTTCGTTCGCGGCGTGCCGATGAGTGCGAGTTTCCTGGTCGATCACCGTGCCAGGGCCTGGCTCATCGGGGTTGGGGCTCAGCACGTTTCGGTCCGGGCCGGCCGGTTCGAGTATCGGGGAGGGAGCTTGCCTTCATCCTGCCGATCGGCCGAACCGCAGCTCCGCCCCGTGGTGGAATCCATCCCGGGCCTTCGCGGATTCGTCGGCGTCGATTTCCTCTGGGACTCGGCAAGAGGACAGGCGACGGTCCTGGAGATCAATCCGAGGCCGACGACCTCATGCGTCGGGTTGACCCGGCTCTTGCCCCCGGGGCGCCTCGCCGATGCCTGGCTCGCGGCCTTCGATTGCGAGCCGAGGGACGTCGCGTCCTTGAGCAGCCTTTCGGAACTGGTTCAATGCCAAGCGCCACTGTCGTTCGACGCCTCGGGTGGCGTGCTCTTTGATCGCGGAGTCGTCCGATGATCGATTGTCTACATCCCGACCGGAGTTCCTGGATTGGGCTGGATATCGGTGGGGCCAACATCAAGGCGGCCCACGGATCAGGGGCGGCTCGGACGGTCCCCTTCGAGGTCTGGAAGCGGCCCGACGAGCTCGACCAGGCGATCGCGGCGATCGCGGCCACGCTCCCGCCATCCGAGTGCGCCGCGGTCACGATGACCGCCGAGTTGTGCGACTGCTTCCCAACCAAGGGCGTCGGCGTCAACGCGATCCTCGACGCCGTGATTGATGCCCTGCCCGTCGGATCGATCCTGGTCTGGGGCCTGGACGGTCAGTTCCATGAGCTGCAAGAGGCCCGGCAGAATCCCGCGCTGGTCGCCGCGGCCAATTGGCTGGCCCTCGCCACGCTCGCCGCTCGCCTGGTGCCCGAGGAGCCGGCGGTCTTGATCGATATCGGCACGACCACGACGGACCTGATCCCAGTGCTCAGGGGAACCGTCGCGGCCCGGGGGCGGAGCGACACCGAGCGACTCCAGGCGGGCGAGCTTGTCTACGCCGGCGTCCGCCGCACGCCAGTCTGTGCTCTGGCGGCCGAGCTCCCGTTCCGAGGGGTCCCCACCGGCCTGGCGGCCGAGCTCTTCGCCTCCACGCTCGATGTCTACCTCACCCTCGGCGACATCCCATCCAACCCGGCTGATCTGTCCACCGCCGACGGCCGTCCCTGCACACGCGATTCGGCGCGCGATCGGCTCGCTCGAATGATCGGAGCCGACCGAGACGGATTCTCCCCGGCCGACGCCTTGGCCTTCTCCCAGGCCGCGGATGCCTGTCTGATGGATCGTCTGACGCGGGCAGCCGAGCGGGTGTGTGACTCAACGATCGGACGACCCGCGACCGCTGTGATTGCCGGATCGGGCGACTTCCTGGCTCTCCGGCTGGCCCGACGCCTGATCGGACCGGACCGGCCGCTCGTCAGCCTGAAGAAAGCCTGGGGCGAGATCGCCTCGTCCGCCGGCTGTGCCTTTGCTCTGGTCCAGCTCGCATCGGAGCAATTCCATCCGGACCTGGAAAGTCTTCAAGTTCCGCCGGCCAACGACTCCCTCGTGGAGTCAAGATTGTCGTGACTCAGTTCTCGGTGGCAGTCGTCAAGGTCGGTGGCAGCCTGCTCGACTGGATTGAGCTGCCCACGCGCCTCTCGCGTTTCTTGGAAGAACGGCGATCCCAATTCGCGGGCGGCCACGCCGTCCTGATCGCCGGCGGCGGCCGAGCCGCCGATCTCGTGCGCCAGCTCGATCGGAATCATCGCGTGGGTGACCAGACCGCACATCGGCTTGCAATTCAGGCGATGGACCTCTCGGCCAGGTTCCTCTCGGCCATCCTGCCCGGCTCGATCACCGTGGATCGCCTCGAGGGGCTCCCTTCGGTGTGGTGTGCCGGACGGGTTCCCGTACTCCTCGCAGGTCCCATTCTGGAGGAAATCGAGCGGCCAGGAGTCGTTCCCCTGCCCCGGAGCTGGGATACGACCTCAGACTCGATCGCCGCTCGCATCGCCGTCCACCTTCGAGCCGAATCCCTGATCCTGCTCAAGAGTGCGTCATTACCCTTGGGTGCCACGCGAGAGGAGGCCGCCCGCCTCGAGCCGCGTCGACCCACTCTTTCCCGTTGTGTCGAACGCGATCCCGCGCGTCGAGTATCTCAACCTCCGCGACCCGTCGTCGGGACTGGTAACGCTCCTGAGAGAGAAGCACCAAACTTGACGTCCCTACTTCACTCAGTCAGAATCCCGGGTACGACGATCCGAAAAAGGTGTGCGAAAACTTGGCGGAATCCGCCCGAGGGAGCGATGTCCCAGCCCAGGCTCTTGCCTGTCGAACGACCTGACGTCTCCCCGCTGACGATTTCGGAGCGGTTGCGCGGCCAGTTGGTCTATTTCATGACTCCGCCAGGATCGGCCGGCGTGCCTCCTCTGGGAGAGCACGAGTACTGGATGGCCCGCGACGAGGTCAATCGGTGGCTCGACGAGGGGGTCTTCTACCTGGTTTCCCCTCTCGACTCGGCCAATGCAACCGAGGTCGAGCTGACGGAAGAGCAGGAGGCCCTGCTGATCTGGCTGAACAAGCACGGCATTCAGCACCTCCGCCTGGTGGAGTGAGCCACCACGCAAGCGTGCCTCACAGTTTCCGCGCCAGGAAACCTGCGACGGCCGGAGGAAAGGAAACCGGTCCATATCCACGAAGGATTCGGACCCGGAAGTCGAGTTTGCGTAGCTGTTCCATGATCTCGGAACGGGGAATGAGGCGTTGCCGGTGGATTTCCTGATCGCGGCGGTAGAACTCGCCCATCCGGCGAAAGGTGGTGATCCGGCGCGTCAGAACACAAGTCTGACGATTCTCCTCCGAGACCACGAGCACGGCCCAGTCCGGCTCGTCCACGAAGAGCCGGCGCGGTCCTCCGCCGGGCACCCGACCCGGCTCGGCGACATCGAAGAGCAGGAGTCCGTTGCGATCTAGGGCCTGATGGATCCGTCCCAACAGCTTCGACAGTGACCGAATCGTGTTTCTCCGGTCGAAGAGATAGTTGAAGCACTCGCCGACCGCGGCGACGGCCACGCATCGCGGCAGGTTGACCGTCACGAGCGATCCCACGTGAAAGGTCCCGGTGGGCACACGCGCGCGGGCCAAGGCGATCATCGCTGGGGAGATGTCGATGCCCAGGACATCGTAGCCCGCCTCGACCAGCGCTTGCGACAACAGGCCGCTGCCGCAACCCAGGTCAACGACCAATCCGCGATCGAAACCCCGCTTCCTCAACGCGTCGATCAAGACCGGACCGGCCCCCCTGGCCATGCCGCCGAACCCCGCGTCGTGGATGAACGCCAGATCGTCTCGATAAGCGTCTGTCATGAACTCAAGGCGGAATGACCGCCAACCAAGCTGCAAGCAACCAGGCCGATCAGGACTGGTCTTCTCTCGCCACTTGTCCCTTGTCCCTTGCCCCTGCTGAGATCCCCGCCCGCCGCCTCGCGTCGTGGCAGTCTTCGCCTCCGACTTCGAACTCGCGACACGCGAGGGGCCGGTATTCATAGTGTTTACAGCGCCGAGTCTCCTGGTCGTACCAGAGGCAGGGTGTGCCGACGAGGGGACTTCCACTGGCACGACGAGCCCGGTGGTCGACCACGATCTCGAGCAAGAGGTCCCGGCGCTCGCGCTTGAGGCGTTCCCAGGCCTCCTCGCCGTACTCTTCGAACACGCTGTAAAACGGCGGATGAGTGACCACCAGGCAGCAGACGCCGCAGCCGTCGCACGAGTCGATTATCGGGAGTTCGCTGTATGTGTCACTCATGATTCATCGTCTGGAAGGGTTGTCCTCGCGCACGGGTTAACCCATCCTGTCGAATCCTCGAGCCGCCCGCCTACGCACTGAGGTACCCGCAGCCGCGCGAAACAACCCCGTTATTCCCCGCGATGCAAACGATCTCGGCTAATTCCTATCCTACAGCTTAACTATGCCGGCGAGAAAGGCCAACAATCGCTTCGCACCCCGAAGCCGACCTTGCCAGTCCGCCTGAGATTCCGTATGTTCACCCGTCCTTTCGCCGGCCTTCGAGTTGAGATAGACACGCGTTAACAAGACGTGTTGGCATGCACGCACTTGCGTGCCATCGCCTCTAACCCCCCATTCGATCAGAATGACCACGCTGTCCTCTCCCGATAACATCCGGCTTTCCGGCGCGTGGACGGGTGGCGAGCCGGGATGGGACGATCGTCGCATCGGGACATGGCTCCGCATCTTCCTCGCGCTCGGGATCGCGATGCGCCTGGTCCGGTTCGGGCTCGAGTATCCGCTCTGGAACGACGAGTCGTTCCTCGCCGCGAACCTCCTGGATCGCGACTTCATGGGACTCATGAAGCCTCTGGACTACCAGCAGGTCTGCCCGCTGTTCTTCCTCTGGCTGGAGAAGGCGGTCAGCATGGTGCTTGGGTTCAACGAACGCTTGTTGCGACTCATACCCACTCTGGCCTCGATCGCAAGCCTGTTCCTGTTCCGCCATCTCGCGGGCCGACTGCTGAAGGGCGTGGCCCTGGCGTTCGCCTTGGCGATCCTGGCGATCGGATACACGCCCATTCGCCACGGCGGCGAAGTCAAGCCGTATGCGACCGACTTCCTCCTGAGCCTGGCGTTGATCGTCCTCGCCGTGGAGTGGCTGCGGACTCCCGATCGGACCAGGTTCCTGTGGGGACTGGCCGCTCTCGGTCCGCTGTCGATCGGGACCTCGAATCCAGCGATCTTCATTGCCGCCAGCGTCGGACTTGTCCTCGCCATTCCCGTCCTCGAGACACGATCGCCCCGCACGATCGCACCGTTCACTGTATTCGGGATGGCGACCGTCGCAACCTTCTTCGTCCTGTTTCGTTGGATCAACGAGCCGCAGAGCACCAGCGTCATGGAATGGATGAAAGTTTATTGGGCACGGGCCTTTCCGCCCCGATCACCGGCGATGTTGATCGGCTGGCTGGCGAGGGCGCACACCAGCCAGATGTTCGCGTATCCCGCCGGGGGCGATCTGGGCGCCAGTAGCTTGACGACCGGCCTGGTCCTGACAGCGATCCTGGCCTATCTCCGACGAGGCTCGAAGCAAGTCCTCGCGATCCTGCTGACGCCGTTCGCCCTGGGCCTGATCGCCGCGTTCCTTGGCCGTTATCCCTACGGTGGCAGCGCACGGACCATGCAGTACGTCGCCCCGAGCATCCTCCTGATGGCGGGCCTTGGGGCCGCGGTGCTGCTGGCGAGACTGCCTCGGCCGGAGTGGCGTGAAGAGTCGCCACGCTCGGTCATGATTGGGCTCCTGGCGATCGGCCTCGGGATGATGGCTTGGGACGTCCTCCACCCCTACAAGACTCCGCTGGACCTGGCCAGCCGGCAGTTCGCCCAACGCTTCTGGGCCGAAGCGTCCTTCGGTGCCGAGGTGATCTGCGCCCGGACGGACCTGCACCTCCCGCTGGACCCACTGCATTGGCAAGGAGACCGAGCGGCCACTTACCTGTGCCACCAGGCGATCTATTCGGATCGACACCGCGTCAAGGCGCCGGCTCGGCTCGACCTGATCAGCGCCGCCCACCCCCTTCGCCTCGTGGTTTTCGGCGAGACCCCGAGCGACTTCATCACGGTGTCTCGGTGGATTGAAGAGAATGGGGAATCCTACGAGTTTCGCTCGAGGCGCGAGCGCGTCCTGAACAAGGGCCTGTTCCGCGGCAAGGCGTCGAACGAAGAGCGCTACGTCCTCTATGAATTCGTCCCGCGCCGGGTTGCGGCCTCGCCCGAGACCATGCCAGGAGACATGACTGATGAATTGGCTTGCCCCGGGCGTAAAGTGCCTCGGTGAGAGCAAGAACGGCTTATCCCGGGTCAATCTCCCGGTGGAGTTCGGCGAGAACTGCCAGAAGAAGAATCCGTGTCTCACTCGCGCCGGACAACCCGCTTGGCGATGACCGACTCCAGCCACGCCGTGCGTTCCGTCTCCATCGCCGCGAACGGTGCCCATTCCGCCCGGATGAGGTGGACATCGATTTTATCTCGGTTGGCGGTCAGCAGGGTCTCGATGTCAGTCTGGTCCTGGGGCCGGAAGGAGACCATCTTGGTCAGGATCAGCCCCTCCGAGGTGACCACCTGGATGAGATGGCCTTCCGACCATTTCCGGGGCCCGGCACTGGAAAGAGCATGGGCGTAGAGAGGAAGGATGGGCTTGAGCCAATCGATTCGGACCTGGCCAAACGGGAAGGACGTGATGTGATCTCGAACGTATTCCTTAATGACGATGGCCGGGTCGAGCGTGAAACCCCGTGCCACGAGGTCGTCCAGCAACTCAGGCAACATGGTCTGAGGCACATCGAGCAGGATATCAACATCTTTCGTGAACCGGACTCGACCGCGCATGAACGTCGCCAACCCGCCGATCACCGCGTAGCGAATCGAGCGGGCGGCGAAGACCTCGGAGAGGGACTCGACGGCCCGGATCAGTTCGTCTGACAAAGGCCCAAGTTCAGTATCCATGGCGAGCAATGAACTCCCGTATACTTCGCTGCGCAAGACGTTCTTGCTCTACGGAGTACTCTTCGAGCCAGGCCGCATTCGGAGCGTTCCTCAACATTAACTCGCCAGCGTTTACCATGCCTCGGAAGCATCGCAGTTGCTCATCCGGCGAGAGCGCCCGGAAGCTTGCAACATCTTCGAGGATCACCTCGGTCTCACTCGGGAACTTTACTGGCAGATCCATGGTCGTCTCCTGAATCGTGGGGGCCTCTACCACATTATACCTGAACGGATACTGCGACGAAGGAGCCGAATTGACGGTGCAACCAGCCGATCTCTGAAGAAAAGTCTACGACGAACTCCGCAGGCTCGACGCGGACAAGCTTGCATCCGTTTCAGGGGTTGGGAGCCGGAGTGCGTGATCCGTGGCGGAAGACGCAGTCGCCTGACGTCGAAATGCACCCCGCCTCAGGGTGGGACTCCTCCAGCACTTCGGCATGGTCTCGCACGAGCGCAGGGGTCCAACCGGGTTCACGGTGCCGGCGTCGGCGCGGCGAACGGCTCGGCCGGGATGTCCAGGTCCATCATCAGTAGGCGGAAGTCAGGACGGTCGCGGAGCGGGTCGAGGGCCGTCTCGGTGCGGACGGCGTCGGCTTGGCGGTAGCCCAGGTCAACGGCCTTCTTCGAGCAGGGCGATCGCCGCGTCGGCCTCGCTCGCCGCTTCCGAGGCCGAAACCCCCGACCCGGCCGTCCCCGCCAAGCCGGCCATCGCGGCGTGGCAGCAGGCCGTCTCGTACCAATCCTCTCGCGACCGCGTCGCCAGCTCGTCGTAGAGCCCCAGAGCCCGGCGGACGTCGGCCGCGGCCCCGACGGGATCGCCCAGGTCGCGGCGAGCCAGCCCGCGCCGACGCAACGAGAAGGCCAGGCCGCCGCGATAGGCCGGAGTCCTCGGGTTCTCCTTGTGCAGGCGTTCGCGGAGGGCGATCGCGCGGTCGTAGGCGTCGCGGGCCTCGATGGTCCGGCCGGAGGCGCGGGCGACGTCGCCGAGGCGGGAGAGCGCCGAGGCCGAGGCCGTCGGCGTAGTCGGGGACCTTGGGGCTCTGGTTGGACAGGGCCTGGTAGATCTCCGCCGCCGAGCGGAACTCGGCATTCGCCTCCTCCAGCCGGCCCGCCTCCAACAGCAGGATGCCGCGACGGACCTGGGTGTACGCCAGGCCGTAGCGGAAGTAGGTGACGGCGGGGTTGGCCCCGGCCAGGTCGCGGAAGATCGCCTCCGCAGCGCGGTACTCGGGCTCCGACTCCGACGACCGTCCCGCCTCGGAGAGCAACTCGCCGAGGTTGACGTGGCTGGTCGCGAGGTGATCGCGGAACTCGGTGACGGCGGGGTCGGCCTGGACCAGCTCCTGGTCGTTCTTGACCCCCGCGCGGAACTCGGCCTCAGCCTCCCGGGTCCGGCCTGATTCCGCCAGCAGGACGCCGAGCTCGCTGTGGGCGGACCCCAGGTCGCTGCGATACTGCGTGACGGCGGGGTTGGCCTGGACCAGCGCCTGGAGCATCGACAGGGCCGCGCGGAACTCGGTCTCGGCCTCCCGGGTCCGGCCCGTGCGCTTGAGCACGGTCGCGAGATAGTGGTGGTTGAGCGCCAGGAGCCTGCGGAATTCGGGGACGGCGGGGTTGTCCTCGGCGAGCTCCCGCTCGATCGCCAGGGCCGAGCGGAAGAGGTCCTCGGCCTCCTTCAGCCGGCCCGTCTGCCGGAGCAGGTTGGCGAGGTTGAAGTGGCTGGCTTGGAGCTGCTTACGGAACTCGGAGACGGCGGGGTTGTCCTCGGCCAGCTTCTCGCGGATGGCCAGGGCCGTGCGGTGCTCGGCCTCGGCCTCCTTCGAGCCGGCCCGACTTCCACAGCACCATGGCGAGGTTGTTGTGGCTGGCCGCCAGGGCGTTGCGGAATTCGGAGTCGGCGGGGTCGTCGTCGGCGAGCTTCTCGCGGATCGTCAGGGCGGTGCGGTACTCGTCCGTCGCCTCGCGGGGCCGGCCGGTGTTCGCCAGCAGGCGGCCGATGCGGTTGACCGTATCGCCCAGCTCCCGGCGGGCCTGCGGCGAAGCGCCGGGGGCCGCGGCCAGCTTCTCCTGGTCGGAGCGGGCCAGGCGGTAAGCGGCCAGCGCCTCGTCATTCTTGCCGATCGAGGTCAGAAAGCCCCCCATCCGCGACCGGCAGGCGGCCAGCGCGGCGCGGGCCTCCGGCGAGCTCGACGCCGTCGCCGGAGAGCAAGCCTTCGGCCTCCCGGTAGGCGGCCAGCGCCTCGTCGGTCTTGCCGGCCGACTCGAGGAGTCCGGCGACTTCCGTCAGGCTGCGGCCGACCTCGGCGTGTGCCGTCGGCCTCGGCCCCCGGCTCGGCGGCGAGTTCGCGGCGAGCCGCCAGGACCGAGCGGTGCGCGGCCAGTGCGTCCGCGTTGCGTCCCACCTTCGCGGTAAGGCCGGCCAGCTCGAAGTTCGCCGTCGCCAGCGCCCGACGCGAGCGCCACGTCAGTCTCCTTGCCGAGCAAGGCCGAGAGCTTGCCGTAGAAGTCGGAGGCCGACTTCAAGAGCCGGTCGCGCAGTTCCTTGAACTTGTCCTCCTTGAGCAGGAAGTCCTCGCTGACGCCGGTGTGGAACGTCTTGATCGCCTCGACGGCCAGCTCGTACCGCGCCTGCACAGCGGCCCGGGAGCGGCTCAGCTCCTCGTTGGCGGCGGCCAGGGCCTTGTTGGCGTTCGTCTCGCGGCCCAGCGCCTGGGCGATCTCGGTCTTGGCCTGGGTCTGCACGACCAGCACCGCCGACAGGCCCACCACCCCGGCCAGCAGCGACACAGCCGCCGCGGCGACCGCCGTCCGGTTCCGCTTCGCCCAACGCCGTGCCCGCCGCGACAGCGGCTCGCGCCAGGCCGAGACCGGCTCGTCGGCCATCCAGCGCTCGACGTCCTCGGCCAGCGCCTTGGGCGAGGCGTAACGCGCAGCCGGCTTGAGCGCCATCGCCTTCAGGCAGACCGCCTCGAGCGCCCGGTCGATCGTCGCGTCGTGCCGCCGCGGCGGCGGGAATTGCCCCTGCTTCGACGGCCTGGAGCATCGTCGCCGAGAGTCCCCTCCACCGGTGGCCGGCCCGTCAGTAGGTAGTAGAGCGTGGCACCCAGGCTGTAGACGTCCGACCGCGGGCCGAGGTTCTCCAGGTCCCCCTCGGCCTGCTCGGGGCTCATGAAGCTGGGCGTCCCCATCGCGCGGCCGGGGAGCGTCTCGGCGGAGCCGCTGGCCGAGCTGGGGACCAGTGTCTGCTCGCCCGGTTCCGCCCCGGGGTCGGCCCGACCCGTCGCCTTGGCCAGCCCCCAGTCGACCACCAGCGTCTCGCCGTGCTTGCCGACGATGATGTTGCCCGGCTTGATGTCGCGGTGGAGTACGCCGCGGCTGTGCGCGTACTCGATGGCGTTGCAGACGTCGAGGAACCGCAGCAGCAGCTTGCGCACTTCGAGCGAGCGCTGGCCGGGGTCGGCCGGTCGGGCCGCGTCCGGGGTTTTCTCAACGTCGCCGCGGCCGTCCTGGGTGGCACCCACCCGACCGTGGAAGGCGTCCGCGGCCTCCTTCAGGCTGTCACCCTTGATGAACCGCATGGCGTAGTAGGGCCGGCCGTCGGAGTAGGTGCCCAGGCCGTAGACCGGGACGATCCCCGGGTGCTCGAGCCCGCCGGTGACCTCGGCCTCGAGCAGGAAGCGGGCGCGGCTGACGGGGTCGTCGGCGTGCTTGTCGAGGATCTGCTTGAGCGCCACCTCGCGGTGCAGCTCCTCATCGAGGGCGACGTGGACGGCGCCGAGTCCGCCGCGGGCGTGGAGCCGGAGGACGCGGAACCGCTGGCCGCTGGAGGTTGCCGCGCCGACGGTGAAGCTGGCGCTCCGGTCGGAGTCGCCCTCGGAACCAGAGCCGACGTGGGCGAGGGTCTGCTCGATCTCGGGGTCGCCCACCGTGGCGAGCATCGCGCGGGTGGAGGAGCCGGCGGTGATGGCGGCGAGGCTTCGCTCGGTGCGGCCGTCGTGGGCCTCCAGGTGGATCGTCGCGATGGCCTCGACAGCCGGGCGCTGCGTTTGGGTGAGGTGCCCCAGGGAGACGAGGTGGTCGGCCAGCGTCTGGGCCTTGTCGGTGGTCCAGGCCCGAACGCCGTCGGCGAGCTGGGTCTGGTCGATCAGGCCGGTCTTCAGGGCGAGCAATCCGAAGAGCAAGTCGCGATCGGCGGCGGCCATGGGGTACTCCGAGGGAGATCGGTCACGTGCCAGGGTCTCCCGTCAGCGGGAGTGGCCCGGTGTTCATTCGGCTGATCGAAGTAACTTGAATAAGCTGGTGAATTCGACTAGAGCTCAGGCCGGTCACTGACACGGTCTGACTGATCGAAAAGCCCGCCCGAAGGGCTTCTACGATGGCCCAGATCCGCTCCCTCTGGGCCCTTCCAGGCGTTCGGTGGCGAGTCGGAGCGGGCAGCAAGCCGCTGGTCACTTCGAACCCACTCATTCAATTCGGCGTGGATTTCCATCCCTCCAGGCTAGAACATTGGTCCGGTGGCTGTCCAGCAAACGGGACGGCTTGGCGTGGTTTTCTGCTCCGATGCGTGCGACTCGTAGCATCTTTTCGATCTGTAATGCGTTATGCAAGGAGGTCTTCCGACATTACCCGATGTTCCGCCATCGGTCTGCTACCCCAGCGGGCGTCACCGGCAACGGCGAGGTCCGAAGCCTGGGGGACAACGTAACCTCGATCCTCGGATCGGCCGTGGACGCGCGAGCCGACATGGCGACTGCCAGCATCACGGCGGTCGGGGGCCAGCAGTCCGGGTCAGGTCAACCCAGGTGAAGTGCTGATAAAGGCCGTAAACAGAGACAAGCCGAAGATGCTCTCAGGCTTGAACCAAAAAGGTATGTGGTCAGGTACAGGGGCTGCAATGTCCCCTGTCGCGGATGTCGCACCACCGGCCGAAAGGCACGACCTTACCCCGGAGTGATCGAACAGGTGAACGAAGTAACCCCGTTGTCTCCCCGCGAGGGAAGGCCGACTGCAAAGGAAGCTGATGAGACAGCGGGGAAGGGATGAGGGAGCAAGCGAATGCCGATCGGTAATCGATCGGATAGAGGGTGAGTCCGCCCACGGACAACATCCCCTCACCGCGAAAGCGGGCTGACTTCCCTCGGGTGTTCCATCACGAGAGAACCTCGGCTAACCGACTCAGGGAGACAAGCAGATATGTCGGCAGCAGAAATGCTCGCTGGTGCGGCTCCCGAGCGTACGCCCGACTGGCACTCCATCGAATGGAAGAAGGTCTGGCGTACGGTCCGTCGGCTCCAGGCGCGTATCGTGAAGGCCGTCGCGGAGGGCAGATGGAATAAAGTCAAGGCTCTGGTCTATCTACTCACGCACTCGTTCAGTGGCCGGGCTCTGGCCATCTTGCGAGTTGTTAGTAATTCGGGTGCGAAGACTCCCGGTGTGGACGGAGTCCTCTGGAACACACCGAGAGCCAAGTCGGCCGCTTTCAACACCCTGCGTCGGCACGGTTATCGACCGCAACCGCTCCGCCGGGTGTACATTCCCAAGAGCAACGGCAAACGACGCGGCCTCGGGATTCCCACCATGGCTGATCGAGCCATGCAGGCTCTCTACCTGCTCGGTCTCGATCCCATCGCGGAATCTCAAGCCGACGGCCATTCCTATGGCTTTCGGCGGGAACGTCGCTGTGCTGATGCGATGGCTCAGACTCATATCCTGTTGAGTCATCGGCACGGTCCACAATGGATTCTCGAGGGTGATATCAAAGCTTGCTTTGATAAGATCAGCCATGAATGGCTCTTGACGCAAGTCCCCATGGACCGGCAAGTGCTGGGGAAATGGTTGAAAGTGGGTTTCCTGGAGAAGCACGCCTGGTTCGCCACCATGGAAGGAACACCTCAAGGCGGGATCGTTTCACCCGCCCTGGCGAATTGGACCCTGGATGGATTGCAACGGCTGCTGGCGGACCACTTCGCCGCGACGCCGACACGACAACGGAAGTCTAAGGTCCACCTGGTCCGTTATGCGGATGACTTCTTGATCACAGGCACATCCAAGGAACTTCTTCGTGATCAAGTCCAACCTCTCGTGGCCCACTTCTTGAAAGGACGCGGTTTAGAACTCTCCCACGAGAAGACCCAGATCACGCATATTGAGGACGGCTTCGATTTCTTGGGGCAGAACGTCCGGCGCTATCCCGGCGGCAAGGTCTTGACCAAACCGTCGTCGCAGAGCGTCAAGACATTCTTAACCAAGATCCAGAAAACCATCGACGGCTCGGGCAGCCAGACGGCAGGAGAAATGATTCGGCGCTTGAATCAGCAAATCAAGGGCTGGACCATGTATCACCGTTATGCGGCGAGCCAGAGCACCTTTACGTATGTGGATCATCGGATCTTCCAGATGGTGTGGCGGTGGTGCCGGCGACGGCACCGGAACAAGAGCCGGAAGTGGATCAAGGAGAAATACTTCCAGCGAGACGGTTACCGCCACTGGGTCTTTACCGGCACGCTGCGCGACCAGAAGGGCCAGGGCTGGCCGATCCAGTTGATGGTAGCAGCGAAGGTGAAGATCATTCGTTACGTGAAGATCCGGAGCGCCGTCAATCCCTACGATCCGGAGTGGGAACTGTACCTGGAAGCACGGCTGGGTTGGCAACTGACCCAAACGCTGGCAGGCCGCAGTCGGATCGAATACCTATGGAAGGAACAGAAAGGACGATGTCGGGTCTGTGGTCAACCGCTGCGAATCGCAGAGGAAGACTGTCAGATCCACCATCGGATCTGGCGCAGCCGAGGTGGTCAGGACGCAGCCGACAACAAGGAGTTGTTGCATGCCAACTGTCATCGGCAGATCCACGTACGAGAAAGACGGACAAAAGCGGCCGCGTCCCGCGAGGGGCGTTCGTGAAGGCTTGAGCTGGATGAGGGGCAACTCTCACGTCCAGTTCTGAGGGGGCGGGGACGTAGCAATACTTCCCCGCTACCCGACTACTGAAAACCCCCCATCTCGTGAGTTTGACGTCCGAACCCGCTCCGTGGGGGTCGTCCCAGGACTTCGACACGCTCCTCTCGAGAATGAAGCTGTTGATCGTCGGGGCTCGCGTGTCCAACGTCATCAGGGTAAAATCCAAACAATGTTGAAGGTTGCCTGCCCGCAGAGCGGATCCGGTTCTCACTGTGCAGACCGAGTCAGCGAAACCCTCCATGGATGGAAGAGACTGTTGATCCGACCTCGAGCCATCGATCGCCCTGGAGACCCCCGGCATGATGAACGCTACCGAGACGCGATGCTGCGCGCCCGATCGAATCGGGGCTCCTGTTTCTCATCATGATCCTGGCAGGATCGGCAGCCTCGTTCTCAAGAGCCGGAGACCCCGAGCCCAAACGAGCCGGCGCCAGGAAAGTCGATCCAGCGGCCCTCGAGTTCTTCGAGCGGGACGTCCGGCCGATCCTCGCAACCCGGTGCCAGGGCTGTCACGGTCCGTCCAAGCAAAAGGGTGGGTTGCGCTCGATGCGCGGGCCTCCATTCTTGCCGGAGGTACGTCCGGACCGGCCGTCGTCCCCGGCGAGCCCAAGGAGAGCTTGCTGGTCAACGCGATCAACTACGGCGAAACCTACCAGATGCCTCCCAAGTCGAAGCTCCCCGACAGGGAGATCGCGACCCTGACCCGATGGGTGCAGATGGGCGCCGCCGTGGGGGATCGAGGCCGAATCCGTCGCAAGAGGGAAGGCCGAGGCCGCAAGCCCCGATTCCAAGAATCCCAAGTCCAAAGGGACGGATTGGCAATCGGAATTCCGGACGAGGTCGCAGCGCTGGTGTTTTCAGCCGATCCGCCGGGTGACGCCTCCCGCCGCCAATGGGCCTCCCGACTGGGCTCGGAACGCGATCGACCCGTTCATCCTGTCTGCACTCGCCGAACACGGGCTCCAGCCCGCCGCCGGAGGCAAGCCGTCGCACATTGATCCGAAGATTGACCTACGACCTCACCGGTCTGCCGCCCGCGGCCGATGAGATCGCAGACTTCCTGGCCGATGCGTCGCCGGACGCTTATGAGCGGCTGGTGGACCGGCTCCTGGCAAGCCCGCGCTACGGCGAGCGTTGGGCCAGACACTGGCTCGACCTCGTTCGATATGCCGAGACCTCTGGACACGAGTTCGACTACGACATCTTGAACGCCTCCCGGTATCGCGATTACGTGATCCGCGCGCTCAATATCGACCTGCCTTACGATCAATTCGTGATCGAGCACCTTGCCGGCGACCTGCTCCCGCACCCGCGCCGGCACCCGGTCCAGGGCTTCAATGAGTCGATCATCGGGACCGGGTTCTACTTCCTCGGTGAGGGCACTCATTCGCCGGTCGATGTCCGCGAGGAAGAGGTCCGGCGGATCGACAACCAGATCGACGTGATCTCGAAGGCGTTCCTCGGCCTGACGGTCGCCTGCGCCCGCTGCCACGATCACAAGTTCGACCCGATCGGTAACCACGATTACTACGCTCTGGCCGGATTCCTCCGCAGTTCCCGGTATCAGCAAGCTTTCATCGACCCCCCCGGACGTGTCCGTGGTCCGCTCGGGCGGCTGGAGACGTCCAGGAAGGAAATCGTAGCCCTTCTCGCCAAGGTCGAATCCGCACTTCCCGAACGGCTGCGCAACCAGGCCGCCGGTGTGCTTGACGAGAGCGGTGTCGCGCCGAAGCCACAGGATGCAGTCGCCTCGTCCGTCCCGAAGGCGGGAGTCCCGGCCGAGATCGTCTTCGAGGACTTCAACCGCGACAGTTACGATACGTGGTACGTGACGGGCGAGGCTTTCGGCGATCGGCCCACCCGTCGGAATGACCTCCGCCTGGATCTCTCGGGCAAAACGGCCAGAATCACTCGGCTCGGGCCGGGGATGGCTCATAGTGGCGTCGTCTCGGGCCGGCTGTGTGGCGTCCTTCGTTCCCGGACATTCACGATCGAGAACCGGTATATCCATTACCGTGTCGCCGGGCGGGGCGGAGTGCTCAACGTCGTCGTCAACGGTTTCGAGAAAATCCGCGACCCCATTTACGGCGGGCTCACGACGACCGTCAATATCGGTGATCGACCGCGATGGATCGCGCAGGATGTCGGGATGTGGTTGGGCCATACCGCTTACCTGGAGATCGCGGATGGGTCGATCATGGACTACCAGGGTGCGACGACACGGCTTCATGACGGCCATAGCTACATCGCTGTGGACGAGATCCGCATGTCGAATCACTCCGTCCCCTCCGCTTCGTCGGAAAGCGTCGAGGAAGTCTCGGTCAACCTCGATGAAGTCATCTCGACATTGCGAGCCGCTCAGGATCGCCGGGCCGATCGACTGACGGCGGCCGTCGCCGAGGCGGCGCTCGGCTGAGGCGCAGATACCGGACCCGAATCTCGCCCTGGCGATCGCCGACGGAAGCGGGCTGGACGAACGGATCCTGATTCGAGGCAACCACACGAACCCGGGCGAGGTCGTACCGCGGCGGTTCCTGGAAGTCCTGGGCGGCACTGGCAGGTCCACCCCGGAAGCCGGCAGCGGCCGGCTCGATCTCGCACGGAGGGTGGTCGACCCCAGGAGTAATCCGCTGACGCCGCGGGTGCTCGTCAATCGGCTCTGGAAGCATCATTTCGGCGAGGGGATCGTCAAGTCAACCGACGATTTCGGGGCGATGGGGCGAAACCCCAGCCATCCGGAGTTGCTCGATTGGCTGGCCTCCGAACTGGTTCACCGGGGCTGGTCGATCAAGGCCATTCAGCGTCTGATGGTCACCTCGAGCACTTACCGGATGTCGAGCGTCCCGATCGAGCGAGCCGAACGCATCGATCCCGAGAATATCTACCTGCACCGGATGAACGTCCATCGACTCGAGGCTGAGGCGGTTCGCGACGCCCTGCTGATGGTGTCCGGGCGACTGGTTGAGACGATGTACGGGCCCAGCGTGCCAACGCACCTGACCAGCTTCATGGATGGTCGCGGCCGTCCCGGCCGATCCGGTCCCCTCGATGGCGACGGCCGTCGCAGCATCTACTTGAGTGTCCGGCGCAATTTCCTCAACCCGATGTTCCTGGCCTTCGACACGCCCGTCCCCTTCTCCACAATGGGCCGCCGCAATGTGTCGAACGTCCCCGCGCAAGCCTTGACCCTGATGAATGACCCGATGGCCATCCTGCTGGCCCGCCAATGGGCTGACCGAGTCGCGCTCGCCCTCGGACGCAACGACCGCCAGCGCCTCGACGAGCTGTTCATGTCCGCACTCGGCAGGCCCCCGACCGACGATGAACTCCGCGCATGCTTCGAGTTCCTGGACCGCTCACCGCCAAGCGGTGACCGCGCGTCGTCGCACGCCCCGCCCGCCAATGCGAAGAGGAACTTGCTCGCCTGGGCCGACATCTGTCATGTCCTGATTAACATGAAAGAGTTTATCTTTATCGAATGAGCCGTGACAATCGCTCTGGCGTGAGAGGGCTAAAGTCAATACCGTTGAATTAACGTTAACCAATTAATCTGAAAGGGATTTTCATTTCCTCGTTCCCACGCTCCGCGTGGGAATGCCGTCCTGGACGCTCCGCGTCCCGACGGTTTCCCGGCCGCGCAGTCGGGCCCCGACGACGCAGAGCGTCGAAGACGGCATTCCCACGCAGAGCGTGGGAACGAGATTCAATGCCTTCGTTCTCTTCGGTTTATGGCGAATTCCACGGTATTGGGGCTAAAGTACCATGCATTGCTGCCGATTCGTCGAACCCTGGCGTGAGCCGGCGCGAGATGCTCCTGCGGTGTGCCAGCGGGTTTGGCGGGCTTGCCCTGTCCGCCCTGATGCAGCAGCCCGGCTTTGGCGCGGCCCCGGGCGATCCGCCGGCCGATTCGGTGCCGGATGCCGGCGTACCGGTCCACCGTCGGAACCCGATGGGGCCCAGGCCCCCGCACTTCGCAGCCAGGACCCGGGCTGTGATTTTTCTCTTCATGGACGGAGGGCCGTCACAGGTCAACACGTTCGACCCGAAGCCAAGGCTCGATCGCGAGCATGGTCAGCCGATCAAGGTCAAGACACATCCGACGCAGTTCAACAACGTCGGGAACGTCCTGGGATGCCCCTGGAAGTTCCGCCGATATGGTGAGAGCGGGATACCCGTCAGCGACCTGTTTCCCCAGGTCGGCCGATGTGCCGACGACCTGGCGATCGTCCGGTCGATGGTTTCGAACTTCTCCGAGCACACCGCTGCCAATTACTTCATGCACACGGGCAGTGGGCTTCAGGGTCGCCCGAGCCACGGGGCCTGGGTGACCTATGGCCTGGGCAGCGAGTGCCAGGCACCTGCCCGGTTTCGTCGTCCTCAATGGCGGTTTGATCCCGCCTGGAGGACTGGACTGCTTCAACAGCGGTTTTCTGCCGGCCGCCTATCAGGGCTCGGTCTTCAAGGCCGCCGCGGTTCCAATCGCCAACATCGCGCCGACGGAGCCGACGGCCGAGCATCAACGGCGCAAGCTCGCTCTGCTCGGCTCGCTCGATCGAGGCGTCCTGGGACGCATGGGACATCACGACAGCCTGGAGGCGGCCATTTCCAATTACGAATTGGCCTTCAAAATGCAATCCGCCGTCCCCGAGTTGGTATCCCTCGACGGCGAGTCAGAGGCAACCCGGAACCTCTATGGCCTCGATGATCCGTATCGGCCGACCCAGATCTTCGCCCGCGAGTGCCTGATCGCGCGGCGACTGGTCAAGCGCGGCGTCCGGTTTGTCGAGCTGCTCTGCCCGAACGTCGGCGCCGACCGATGGGACCAGCACAGCGATCTCAAGAAGGGGCATCAGAACAATGCCCGTGCCGTCAACCAGCCGATCGCCGCCTTGCTTCGCGATCTCAAAGCCCGGGGTATGCTGGAGTCAACGCTGGTGGTCTGGGGTGGCGAGTTCGGCCGCACCCCGATGGCCCAGGGCTCCAACGGCCGCGATCACAACCCTTACGGTTTCACCATCTGGCTGGCGGGCGGCGGCATCAAGGGCGGCACGATCTACGGCGCCACCGACGACTATGGCTACCACGCCATCGAAAACAAGGTCGAGATTCACGACCTCCACGCGACAATGCTCCACCTCTTCGGCATGGATCACAAACGACTGACCTATCGGTTCGGCGGTCGCGACATGCGGTTGACCGATGTCCACGGCGAGGTCATTTCACGGAATTCTGGCCTGAACGTCGCCCTTCGTCATTGGTCAATGGTCATGAGTAGTACCCTCCGTGGTTCTCGTGGTGCGCACGTCCCCGCTGCTGTTCCTGTGTTCACATGCGATGTGTAATCCGTGTTGTGACGGATGTGCGGATCGTGACGATATCGTAGTTCAGTCCGAAAAAATCGATCGCACGGGGGTTGAAGCTGAATAAAGGGATGCGTCTGGCCGATCATAATGGAGAACAAGTCGTTTTCCTCGGAACAATCCTCTTGACCGGTACGGCGCCGGGAGGTACACACCATCCGCACTTTCTCCCCGTCCAGGGTACATTCCCTCGCCCGAACACCCGGAAAACGCCAGGACACTCAAGTACCGAGTGAAGCCGTCATTCCGTGGAGGCGGGAAGGCTCGCATAACCGAATGGGCTATAAGTCTCCCACTCGTGAAGACAGAAGTCAGGCCGTCGCCAGGGACGTCGGCGGCGGTCTTCACGAGCGGCGAAAGGAGGTCGCGTTGGGAAGGCTAGGAACGGTCAGTCTCATCTTGATCCTCGGCGCATGGGGAGGTGCCACCAAGGGCGCCGTTCCCGATGACGCGGCCGCAGCGCCATCCACGGCGACCCGTCAGGCCCCGCCCGCGCCGCCGATCAAATACTTGGAAGCCGGCGCGAAACTGTTTAACACTGAACAGTTTAGTTGGCCTCCAAATACTTGGAGGCCGCCAATCGTTACCGTGATCAGCTCCAGGCGGACGAGCAGTCGATGCTCGATGCCTACCTCAAGGAGCTTGCCAAAGTGCAGACAGCAAACCGGGCCCCCGCGGCCGTCTCCCAGCCTGCGATGCCCAAACCCGTGGTCGCACCGGCGGTGACCGCCGTGTCGCCGGGACCCACGGCTGCATCGCCTGGCCCAGTGGCCTCCGCCGGCGGCATGGCCACGCAGGCGCTCACCCCTCCCGAGGCCAAACAAAGGGCCCGATGGCTGCTCCACGAAGGACGCGAAAACCTCTTGAGGGGAAATTACGAACTCGCACAGGCCAAGGTTGATGAAGCGCGAACACTCGAGGTCCAGTGGGGCCTGTTCGACGACACTCCCGACAAGCTCCAGGAGGACATCTCGAAGGAGCGTCCCACGGTGGTCGCGAAGGCTGCCCGCGCCGATGCCGGCCAGCCGCACGATCGGCAGACCGCCAAGGCGAAGCTCCGCCAGGCCCGTGCCATGATGAACGACCGGCAGTTCGAGCAGGCCGAGGCCCTCGCTCTGGAGGTCAAGAAGTGGGGCCTCTCCTATGGCCTGTTCGACGATACCCCCGACAAGGTCGCCGCCGCGGCCAGGGCGCTGCGCCGCCGGGACAAGATCCGGGGTCTGCCGCCACGCGAGAAGTCCAGCCAGGGTGTTTATGATTACTTGGTGCAGGAAGCGCGACAATCCATCAAGGCTGGCCGCCTTGACGAGGCCGAGGAGAAGGCACGCAAGGCCCAGCGCATGGGAGTCGTCCCGGGCCTGGAAACGGACCGGGCCGAATCCGTCCTGCATGAAATCGCCATGATTCGGGCCAAGAACCAGCCGCCAGCGGCGCCGCCTGACGCCGGCGACGGAAGCACCGACCCTCACGGTGGGGAATCAGACGGGTTTGCCGCTGGCCAATGCCGAGGTTTCCGGAGCGCCGGCCAGTCGTACCGACGTCGCCGCGTCGCCCACAACCGACCCAGCCGTCCAGCGAATCAACGGGGCCGAGCCAACCGCCGGACCAGAGCTCGCGGCCCCGGTCGATAATGGGGCCGCGACCCCGTCGCCGGCCGCGCCGCCCAATCAAGCGACCGCCCCTCTGCCCATCGAGGCCCCCGACGCCGCGCCGGCCGCGCCGCTTCGGCGGCCCCGACGGAGGAAACCGTCAAGGATCAGGCGCCCGCGACCTCGCCGCCCGCCAACCGGGGCGAGCAACTGCTCATCGAAGCCAAGGCCCTCTTCACCAATGCCAACTACGCCGCGGCGTTGCAGCTAGCCAACGAAGCCAAAGCCGGCAAGTTTGGTGTGGATGCCCAGGCGAACGAGATCATCGCACAGATCAGTATGGCCGCCCAGGCCAGGGCACTCAGCCTTTATGAAGAAGCCTTGGCCTCCCTCCGCCGGCGCAACAACCAGCGTGCCCGCCGCCTCTTGACCGAAGTGGCCGCTGACGAGACCTTTGAAGACGAATCCTTGCGGACCAAGGTCCAGGGGCTCCTCCAGAAGCTGACCCCCGGAGCCAAGGGCGAGCCAGGAGCGGCCGCCACCACCGACACGGCTCAAGACGCCGAGACCCTCGGTGCCCAGAGGCTCAACGCCGAGGTCGGGACCAAGATCGCCGAAGCCCGTCGCTATCACGAGATCGATCCCGACAAGGCCATTGCGATTTACGAGAAGACCTTGCAGGGCGTCCAGGGGTCCGGTCTTCCGCCGAGCTGACGCGCCCGATGGTCCGTCGCCTCGAAGTGGCTCTGGAGATTGCCCGCAAGGACAAGGCCCAGTTCCTGGTCAAGATGGTCGACAAGAAACAGCGCGAGGAGATCGAGCTGAAGCGGCTCCGGATTTTCGAGGCAGACAAGGCCAAGAAGATCCGGGTGAAGGAGTTCATGGACAAGGCCACCGCGGCCTACGCCGAATCCAAGTACGTCGAGTGCGAAACCTACGCCAAAAAGGCCATGGAGATCGATCCCAGTGAGCTGGCCGCCTCGATTCTCGCTTACAAGGCGAAGATGGAGCGCCGCTACAAGACGGACGTCCAGCTCCGGGCCGACAAGGAAGAGGGCATCGTGGGGACCCTCCAGGATATCGACCGCGCCGCGATCTCGGACCCCGAAGTGCAGATCAACGGCATCAAGTACGCCAAGAACTTCAAGGACCTGACCCGCGAGCGATTGGCGATGAACGCCCGGCTCGAGCCCCGGAAAGATCCCAAGGTTCTGGCCATCGAGGCCAAGCTCAAGGAGCCCATCTCGCTCAATGTCGATAAGCAGTCCCTCGGCGAGGCCGTCAAGTTCATTCAGGACTACACGGGACTCAACATCGTGATCGATCCCAAGGGGCTCAGCGATGAGGGGCTCACCTCAGCCTCCCCGGTGTCGCTGAGCATGAACAACGTTCAGGTCAAGACCGCGTTGAAGTTCATGCTCCGCCCGCTCGGATTGACCTACAAGGTCGAGGATGAGGTGGTTCTGATCACCAGCCCTCAGTCAAGCCGGGAGGAAACGTACGTCAAGACGTACTACGTGGGAGATCTGGTGATCCCGCCGAACAAGCCCGCCCAGAACTGGATGCCCCACAACGTCATAGATACCGAGGGCTTCAGTGGGATCAATGCGACCGGCCAGCCGGTCAACACGATGGGTTACCCGGCCCAGTCGAACCCCCATCCGGCGGTTCCCAACGGTGTCGGCGCATCCACGACCGACCGGCGGTGGGTCGACCTGACGCCGCTGGTCCAGTTGGTCGCGACATCGATCGAGCCGGGTAGCTGGCAGGTCCACGACGGCGCCGGCGCGGATGTCACTCAGGCCTACGGACTGGGCGGTGCGTTCGGGGGCGATGCCGGCGGAATCGATACGGCGCGGCCGATCGGTGCCATCACACCGTTCTTCTTGAGTGTCAGCCTGATCATCCGCCATACCGCCGAGGTCCACCAGCAAGTCGCCGACCTGCTCCGCCAGTTACGCCGGCTCCAGGACTTGCAGGTCTCGATCGAGGTCCGATTTATCACGGTCCAGGATAACTTCTTCGAGCAGATCGGAGTGGACTTCGATTTCCAGATCCAGTCCGACTCCGTCGGCAAGCACAGTACCTTTGCCACGGTCAATCCGGTGGAGTCGCTCTTCCCCATCAGCGGGGTTACCGGCGGCCTGATCACCGGGACCGGGACAGCCGGCAGCTCCTCGACGGGCGGCGGCACCACCGGCGGCGGCACCGGCGGCGGCGGCACCACCGGCGGCGGTGGCACCACCGGCGGTGGCACCACTGGCGGTGGTGGTGGCGGCATCGGCGGCGGTGGTGGTGGCGGCGGCATCGGCGGCGGTGGTGGCGGCACCACCGGTGGTGGCGGCACCACCGGTGGTGGTGGCGGCACGGGTGGCGGCACGGGTGGCGTCAGCCAACAACCGGTGTACATCGTGAACCCGGTGCGCGATCATGCCTACCCCGGCAACGCTCCGGTCATCGTCGGCACGCAAGGCGGCGGTATCAGCAACTTCTCGTCGAACCTGGACATCCCCTTCACCAATACGAGTGCCCAACTGATCGCTCCGAGCTTCGTCAACAACTACCAGCCCAACGCTGGAGCGACCTTCGGAATCGCGTTCTTGAGCGATCTCGAAGTCTATCTCTTCCTCACGGCCGCCCAGGGAGACACGCGGTCCAACGTCCTCCTGGCGCCGAAGATCACCACGTTCAACGGTGCGTCGGCGACGATCTTCAGCAACACCGTGCAGTACTATGTTGCCGGTCTCACGCCGATCATCGGCCCCGGTGCGGTGGCCTATACGCCTCAAGTCGCGGCACTCCCGACCGGTTCGACACTGACCGTCGTCCCGGTCGTTTCCGCCGACCGCCGATACGTGCGGATGACGCTCTCGCCGTTCTTCAACTCCTTGAACGGATTCACGACCTACGCGTCCCAGACGGGGGCTGTCGGCGGCAGCGGCCTGGGCGGTGCTTCGGCGACGATCACCGGCACGATCCAGCTACCCAATACCACCACGAATACCATCATGACCACCGTGACGGTGCCCGATGGCGGTACGGTCCTGCTGGGCGGGGTGAAGACCCTCACCGAGCAGCGGATCGAGTATGGTGTCCCGGTCTTGTCCAAGACACCGCTCCTCGATCGTCTGTTCCGCAACGTGGGTATCGGTCGTAACTCCCAGAGCCTCATGCTGATGGTCACGCCGCGGATCATCATCCTCGAGGAGGAGGAAGAACGGCTGGGTATTCCGTCGGTCGCACTCTGAGCGTGACAGGCGCGGGCCTCTGGCCCGCGCTGAAGAGAAGTTCCCCCAACCTCGAGGCCGCCGGAGTCCACTCCGGCGGCTTCTCGCTTTCCCGCCCTGACACAGTGGTCTTTGCGCCAAAGACCTTGAACGGTGATGCGGATTTCGAGATGCTATTTCGTGGGCGATCCCTTTCGACGAACCGACGATCCTCGCGATTCGATCGCCGCGCGAAGACCCCAACTGAACCAAGCGAGCAACCCATGACTGCGAGTATGGCCCTGTGGGTCTCCCTCTGCCTGACCGCCCAACCGCCCGCCACGGCGAGCGCGCCGAGCACTCAACTCCGGCCCGATCCCGAATGGAAAGAGTGGGGCCGCAGTCTCTGGTTCGATCCCAAGGGGAAGCGCGTGATCGTCCGCGCTCGGGTGGTCCTACGCGAAGGCGTCCTGGAACACCTGATGTGCCTGAAGGGCACCAAGGAGCACGAGGCAATCGTCGCAACCGATGCCGCGCCAAGGCGATCCATGCCACCTTGCTACTGACTGGGGCCGAGGTGGGTCATCCGGTCCAGTTCGTCCCCAAGTTCGAGCCACCCGCGGGGACCGCTCTGGCCATCGAGTTCCTCTGGCGCCAGGACGGACAGGACAAGCGATCGGATGCCCGTCAATGGGTCTGGGACGAGAAGACCAAGGCTCCTCTTCGAATCGACTGGGTCTTCGCGGGCAGCTTGCTCTACGAAGATCCCGTGACGAAGAAGCCTGCCTATGCCGCCGACGAAGGAGACCTGATCACCGTGGCCAACTTCGCCAGCGCGATCCTGGACCTCCCCATTGTCAGCTCCGCCAATGACGCCGACCGGGGCTTCACCGCCAATACGGCGAAGATCCCCCCGCTCGGAACCGAGGTCTTCGTCGTCATGTCTCCTCGAAAGGCCAAACCGGCCGAGAAACCGGCCAAGAACGCGAAGCGGAGTCCAGAAACCGTTCCGGGCGCGGCGAAGTCCCGCCCCTGATCGTGCCTCACGCGAGGCGTCGAGACGCGACTTCCCGCCTGGCGATTCCGTCGAGGTCTGGTTCATGACGAACAGCATGTCGAGGACTTTCACGCGATCGAACCGTCGCGGTCATCGCCACCCACGGCTCAACTTCAATCCAGGCGGAGTGCGCACCAAACCCCGCTCGGATGATACTGAGCGTCGCTAGGTTGTGCCTCCAGCTTCTCCCACTCCTCCGCGGTCCAGACCAGGAGCCTGGCCCGGAACCCGTTGATTCGCCACAGAACTGTCCCGGACTCTGAGCCTCGGTTGATGAAGAGTCGAAGACCAGCCCGCGACGGTGGGCGCTCCTTTACCTGCAACAGTGTCTTCATGACCCATCGCTCCCCAATCTAACCGCGTGGTCATCGTCGATCTCGAGAGAGTACGTTGAAGTTCTCGCCCTTCACAGAAAACCAACCATCCGTGATTCCAATGACAGGTTGCCGTCCCAACACGCTCGTCCCTGCTCTCCATCATTGCTTTAAAATGCTTAATGGTCAAGCGAACTCCACGAGAAGGGATAACTGGGCTCGACTCGCGGGTTGGGATCGCCCTTCAATCTCCTCAATAAAGGACAATCGGCATCTCGGACAACGCACATGAAGTCTAAAATGGCACAGTGCGAATCGGCGACCAAGCGCTGAGAAGATGGCGGAATTGCCGTGGAGTCTTTGACGAAGCTGGATGCCGCTCTTCTGAGGTATACCATGGAACGTAGGCGAGAACGCCGCATGAGGAACGTTCCGGACTAAGAATTCGCTTCCGCCGGTCTCGAGCGACCAGCTACCAGAGGTATCATTCGGGATGGACGATGATAGTCTGATCGTAACTGAGGGTCTCACCAAGATTTACAAACGGACGACGGCCGTGGAATCGCTCTCGATGGCGATCCGGCGCCGCGAAGTCTTCGGCTTACTGGGGCCCAATGGCTCGGGCAAGACGACGACGATTCGTCTCCTGGTGGGCCTCCTGAGGCCGTCCGCGGGGAGGGCTGCGATTGGCGGATTCGATTGCTGGCGAGAGAGCCTCGACGTCCGTCGCCTCGTCTCATACCTCCAGGGTGAGTTGCGGCTCTACGGATCGATGACGGGCCTGGGAATGCTCGAGCTGCTGTGCGGGTTGCGCGACTCAGTGGGACTTGACCGGGCCGTCGCGATCGCCGAGCGGATCATGAAGTTGGATTTGAACAAGCGCGTGCGAACGTACTCAACCGGTATGAAGCAAAAGCTGATGTTGGCTCAAACCTTCGCAGACCCGGTCGATATTCTGATCCTGGACGAGCCGACCTCGGCGCTGGATCCGTCGGCGCGGAGCCTCGTTCTGGGTTTAGTCCAGGAGGCACGGCAGCAGGGACAAACCGTGATCTTCTCCGGTCATGTCCTGTCTGAAGTTGAGCAGGTCGCCGACCGAGTCGCGATCATGCGTAAAGGACGGCTGATGCACATCGAAGACATGAAAGCCCGGCGCCGTCTTCGAATGGTCCTGGTTCGATATGGCCCGGATCGTTCGCCGATACCGCCCCCGGAGTTGGAATTGACCGAGCGCGAGCGGAAGGGCGACACGGTCCTCCTCGAGCATCGTGGCGAGCTCGCCGCGTTGCTCCGCTGGCTCGCGTCGGTCCCCGTTGACGACGTCGCGATCGGTACAGAAGACCTCCGGAGCCTTTACGATCAATACCATGGCCCGAACGTGGCCGATGAGGAGGACCCGGGATGAGGCCGTTCTGGGCGCTGATCCGCAAAGAGGTCCAGGAATCGCGTTGGACGCTGGGGCTGTCGGCTTCGGCCCTGTTCGGACTGGGCTGGTTGTTCGTCTACGTCACCTCGCGCAACGAAACCGAGATCATCAAGCAGCTCAGCTCCGACTCGGGTGACATCGGCGGTCGGATGCAGATGATCAGGGCCCTGGGGATAACGGACGTACCGTCCTCGGCCGAGCTGATCATGGCCTCCTGGAACCATCCTTTCATCTTGATCCTGATCGCGACGTGGGCGATCAGCCGGGGCACCGGGGCGGTCGCCGCGGAGGTGGAGCGTGGGACGATGGACCTGATCCTGTCCCGCCCGGTCTCCCGCTGGCTCTACCTGACGGCTCATATTTGCGTGGCGATCGTGGGCCTGGCGATCCTGGCGGCGTCGTTGATGACCGGCGCGGCGATCGCGATTCGATACAACGTCCTGCGCGAGCCGCCGAGCCTGGCGACAATCCTCCGGCCGGCGATCAACCTGGCCGCCTTGGGCTTGCCGGTCTACGGGTACACCTTGCTTGCCTCCGCCATGGACCACGTTCGGCGGCGTCCCGCCTCGGTGGGGTCGGTCCTCACGCTGGCCGGCTTCATCATCTGGGTCATCTCTTTGATCCCCGTGTTTCATGATTCGTGGTGGAGGCCCTGGCTGGAAAAGTTCTCGATTTTCAAGGCTTACAACCCGATCGAGCTGGTCCAGGAGGGCCAGACCCTCGAGCTGAACCTGGCCATCCTGGGGGGTGTCGGCGCGGCCTGCATCGCCCTGGCGTTCCTGGTTTTCGCCACGCGGGACCTACCGGCTAACGGCTGACGAGCGCCCTGGAGCGTGGAGGAGGCGGCATTGCTGCTCGGTCCCGTCTTCCGGTTCGAGATGAGCGCCATGGTGCGCCGGCAAGGGGACGTACGTTATCCGAGGGGTGTACGGCCTGTTGCTGCTCCTCGTGTTCTCCATCCCGCTCTATCAGATGCCGGGTTTATCGAAGGCCGGGGAGCTCTCGCCGCGGGAGTTGCCGCGGGTTACCGAGGTGTTCCTGGCCTCCATCATGGTTCTTCAGGCCGTGGCGGTCCTGATCCTGACACCGGCCCTCGTCGCGGGAACCCTGGCCCGGGAGCGCGAGCGAGGACACCTCGATCTGCTGGCGGCCAGCCCCCTGTCGAGCGCGGAGATCATTCTGGGCAGACTGTTCCCTCACTACTGTGACCTTGTGATCATCATCGCGGTCGCCGTGCCGGTGCTCTGCATCTTGAGCTTGATGGGCGGTGTGGACGTCGGAATCATTGCCTTGTTCGATGGGACCATGCTGACCTCTGGATTCGCAATCGCCGCGATAGCAATCGCCGTGTCGAGTCTTAGCGAACGCCCGCGTCGAGCGATTCTGGCGTCATACTTCATCGTGGCCGGCTGGACGGCGTTGCCGTTCCTCAT
This sequence comes from uncultured Isosphaeraceae bacterium, assembly GCA_963842405.1. Lineage (GTDB taxonomy): Bacteria > Planctomycetota > Planctomycetia > Isosphaerales > Isosphaeraceae > CAVZRC01. The sequence continues at coordinate 53,831 of CAWJGW010000002.1, forward strand.
CGAGCTGGCCCGGAACCTCGGGACGGGCCTGGTCCTCCAGCTTGCCGGGTGGGCCTGGCCGATCGAATCTGTACTCGGCATCACGAACCCCCTTTACGTACTCTCGCACCAAGGGGGCAAAGCGTTTGACGTGGTTTACCAACTGGTCATGACGATGGGGGTGCAAGTGGCGTTCGGGGTGTTCCTCATCCTCACGACCTCGGCGATCCTGAGACCCTCTTTGAAGCGCGCGGGACCATTCGGATGGCGGTGGACAACGTTGACTTTCCTGTTCAGCAAGGCGCGAGCCTGCGCCGGCGTTCTTCGTGCGGCGATGATCCGATGGTGTGGAAGGAGTGCAATGTCTCGAGGACGACCATCCTCTTCAGGGTCGTGTCTGCTACCGCGGTCCTGGCGATCGCGATGCCTCTGGCCAGTATCACCTGGAACTACGCGGCACCCGCACTCGAAGAGCTCCAGATCCACGGTTACGGTTCGCTGGTAATTCACCTCGGCTCGCGACGACTTCAATGTATTCCTGCGTGTGACCATGGTCTGCCTGTATGTCCTCCTGGCACTGGGCCTGGCGATACGCACGGCGACGAGCATCACTTCGGAGAAGGAGAAAAGCACCTGGTCGACCCTCCTTGCATCACCCTTGGAAGCGGAGGAGATCACTCGCCGGCAAGCTGTTAGGTTCCTTCAGCGGGATCCGGTGGCTCGGCCTGGCTTACCTGTCGTACCTGGTCTTGGGGTTGGCCCTTGGTTCAATCCATCCGCTGGCTGGATTCTTATCCGTCGTCTTGATGACGGCGTTGCTGGGAACGGTGGCTGGGTTGGGGTTGATGTTCTCGATGGTCTCGAAGTCCTCGACCCGTGCCCTGGCGGCCACGATCCTGACGCTCCTCGCCTTGAACACCGTGCCAATGTTCTGCCGCCTCCGGTGTGCCGGATGTGCCCATCTCGCTGGTGCTCGTGTCCCCGGTCCTCCTCTTTTTGAGCCTCGCCTCCTTCGAGGGCACTGGACCAATTGTTCCACGGGGCGAGGCTGCTTTATGGCCCGCTCCTGGCCCTGCTCCTGAGCGGTCTCGTCCTGCATTCGGCCGCGGCCTGGGCGCTCTGGAAATCTTGTGTGGCTCACTTTGACGACGCCGTCGATCGGCCCCGACTCGACCCATTCAGTAAGCGAGAGTCCATCAGAAACAACCTGTCGGCAGAGTTAAGATAGAGAAACTTCATCCGATTACGAACCTCGCATTCGGATTCGTGTCTCAACGGAGACGGCGCTGCTGCAATCATTCCCATTTTCGCACGGAACCGAGGTAAGACCGATGGGCCAGCGAATCACCCAGGTTGACGCATTCACAGATCGTCGTTTCACCGGGAATCCCGCGGCAGTTTGTATCCTGTCCGGGCCAGCCGAGGATCAATGGATGCAAGATGTGGCTGCGGAGATGAACCTCTCGGAGACGGCCTTCGCCTATAGGCTCGATGGACGATCATTCAACCTGAGATGGTTCACACCCAACGCGGAGGTCGATCTCTGCGGCCATGCCACCCTGGCGACCTCGCACGTTCTTTGGGAGGAAGGCTTCCTCGAAGCCGGCCAGGCGGCGCGGTTCGAGACTCGGAGCGGACTCTTGACCGCACGACAGGGCCCCGACGGAATCGAGCTCGATTTCCCCAGCGAGCCGGTCGGACCGGAACTCTCGAGTGACGAGGAACGGACCGTGATTCGCACGGCCATCCCGTCCCGGATCCGCTTCGCAGGCCGAAACCGGTTCGATCTCCTGGTCGAGCTTGATGGCGAGGAGGACGTCCGGGCCCTTCGGCCGGATATCCGCCGCCTGGCGCAACTCCCGGTCCGCGGTGTCATCGTGACGAGCCGGTCGAGTACAACGGAGTACGATTTCGTCTCCCGCTTCTTCGCCCCCCGGGTTGGCGTGGACGAAGATCCCGTCTGTGGCTCGGCACACTGTTGCCTCGGGCCCTACTGGAGTGAGAAGTTGGGCCGAGCCGAACTGACCGGTCGCCAGGTCTCTCGTCGCGGAGGGGTCGTGAAGGTGCGCGTCGAAGACGCGCGGGTCGTGCTGATCGGGCGCGCGGTGACGGTCCTGCGGGGCGAGCTGGTCTGAAGTGGATCATTTCGCGGCTTTTTTCGGAGGCCGCAGCCCCTTCTCACGAAGCAATCGGTCGGCCCATTCCTTCCACTCCTTGCTCAGGGGCGGGACCGGTTCCTTCTTGTAGTCGATCCCCCGAGCGTAACCGGCGCGATCATAGGCCGTGTCGAGAACGGCCTGAAGATCGAGCGGGGTATCGCCGTCCTTGGGACGAAGGGGGATCTGGATAACCGGCAGTCGCTGGGAGAGGCGGATCGGCCAGAGCACGCCATCCGACGACGCTCGACGGGCGAGACATGGACAAGATACTCATGATCGGGAATTTTTTCGTCAAGCGTCAGCGAGACACCCGCCCTGAGTAAGTCGATCTCAACCCAGTGGGCTGCGCGATCTCATAACCCGGTTGCGCTGCTTCTGAAAACTCTTCAACCCATCGGCCCCGGCAACTTTATTGCTGGGGCTGAGCACTGCGATCACGCTGACGATGGACCGATCGGAGGTGTCTATCACTTTAAGGTAACACTCACGAATCTCTTCGTCGAGCAGCGTTATAGCAGTGATCGGCTCGTCAAAGTCCAGCCGCGTGTTGCTCCGAGATGCCGGAACCCCGAGCCGCCGTTTCGAGCGCATGATCCTGTACAGATCAGGAAGCCAGAGGCTGCGGCCCGGATCGTTCGGCCCCGAGTTATAGATCCGCTCCTGCGACCCGCACAGAGTACCTGGGACGAAGGCGTTGAACGAGAACCGCGCGAATGCCTAGGATCAATTCAATTTGCACGCCCGCCCAGCTTGAGGGCTTCTCCAAGTAGGGATCCATCCGGGAAAAGGCGAAGGCATCGGTTACTCTCCCAGCACTGATCGGCGGTTGAGAGAAGGCCGCGAAGACATCCACGCCCATTATATCGCCCTCGCGGCTTTCCGCCGAGCGACTTTCCAACGCCGAGCCAAACCACTACACTGGCCGTGTGGGATGATCGAGTCGCTTCGATGCACGATCAGAACAAGGGGACGGCGATGGCGGTGGCGGTCGAGGGACCCAAGGCGGTCGTCCTCCGGGACAACGACAACGTGGCGGTCGCGGCGCGACCGATCCCGCGCGGGTTCGTGTTGGAGGAGGGCGGGCGGACCGTCTCGGTTCGTGAACCGATCGGGCTCGGGCACAAGGTCGCACTGGCCGACATCGCCGTCGGCGAACCCGTGCGGAAGTATGGACAGATTATCGGCTTCGCCTCGAAGGCCATCATCGCCGGATCGCACGTCCACAGCAGCAACCTCAGCGCGGACCTGTTCGAACGCGATTATGCCTACGCGACCGAGCATCCCGAGATCCAGCGACCGGACCGGGTTCGTACCTTTCAGGGTTACCTACGTCCCGACGGCCGGGTCGGGACCCGGAATTACGTCGCCGTGATCAGCACGGTGAACTGCTCGGCGAGCACATCCCGGTATGTCGCGGACCGATTCCGCGATGGCGCATGGCGCAAGGACTTCCCCAACGTTGACGGCATCTTCGCCATCACCCACAAGGGGGGTTGCGGCCTGCCGTTCGAAGGGCCGGACCACCAGATCCTCGAACGCGTGCTGGCCGGTTTCGCCCACCATCCCAACGTGGCGGCCTACGTGATCGTCGGGACTCGGGTGCGAGGTCGGCTTCGCGCAACACCTGGTCGATTCCCAGCATCTCGTCACGCTCGGCGTTCCCGGCGCGCAACGGACACACCAAGGCCCCCCACCGCCCCCGAACCCTGAACATCCAGGAGGAAGGCGGGATCACCCGCACGGTCGAGGCGGCGGCTCGCGCGGTTCTTGACCTGCTACCCGAGGCGAACTCCTGGACACGGTCGGAACAGCCCGCATCCAAGATCTCTCTGGCCATGGAATGCGGCGGATCGGACGGCAACTCGGGTGTGACGGCCAACCCGGCCCTGGGAGTGGCCGCCGACCTGGTCGTGGCCCAGGGGGCACCGCTTTCCTCGGCGAGACGACGGAGATTTACGGCGCGGAACACCTCCTGACCCGCCGCGCCGTCTCGCGAGCGGTGGGCGAGAAGCTGGTCGAGCGGATCAAATGGTGGGAATGGTATACGGGGATCTTCGGTGCCAAGATCGACAATAATCCCTCGCCCGGCAACAAGGCCGGCGGCCTGACGACGATCTACGAGAAATCGCTGGGCGCCCTGGCCAAGGCCGGCTCGACCGCGCTGGTCGACGTCGTGCCTTATGCCGCCCGGGTCGATACGCCAGGGCTGATCTTCATGGATACGCCAGGTTATGACCCCCCCTGCACTACCGGGCTGATCGCCGGCGGCGCGAATGTCCTGGTGTTCACAACCGGACGGGGCAGCGTGCTCGGGCTCAAACCCACACCGTGTATCAAGGTGGCCACGAACACCCCGATGTACGAGCGAATGATTGCCGATATGGACCTCGACGCCGGCCCGATCCTCGACGGAGAGCCGGTCGAGAGCGTGGGCCGTCGCCTCTTCGATCGGATTCTTGACGTTGCCAGCGGCGCCGAGACGAAGAGCGAGCAGAACGGCGTGGGCGAAGAGGAGTTCGCGCCATGGACCATCGGGCCGACGCTGTGAAGCGGGAGCGACCGGGCCCAACGCGTCCGGACAGTCGAAAGTCCTCCGCGCCGGTCTCGTGGGTCGGACCGATTCTCTGGGCCGTCGTCTGCCTCGAAGTCCTCTGGTTCGCGTGGTACCTTGTCGTACCGCTCCAGAATGTATCGAACCTCGGAAGACCGATCCGCCGGGGTTTGCTCTTGCTCCAGGCGATTCCCGAGGTCGTACCCGACACGACCTTCAAGGAGTCGTTGCTCGGAAACGGCCTCATCGAGCTGAGCCATTTCCAGAACTTGCCGCAACGGATCCCGATCGTTCTGGTCGCGGGCCTGATCGCCGCGGCGGCGATTGGCCTGGGCGACCTGGTGCTCGGCCGCCTCAGGCTCCGGGACCGATTGCGGCTCGGCGAGCGGATCGCACTGGACTACGGCGTCGGTACGACTTTCCTGGGCGTGGCCACTCTGATCGTTGGACGGATGGGATGGCTCGACCCCTGGTTCATCCGGACCGGCCTGGGGCTGATTGCCGTCCTTGGCTTCCTAGCAGGCCGGCCCTGGCGTGGCCGGCGGGCGGCCAGGATTCCCGAGACCACTCCTGGGGCCGCGACACCCGGCGAGGTTCAGCCGGCCGACCCGCCGCGCGACCCGCTCGCCTGGCTCTTCATGCTTGCAATCGCGCCATTCGTGGTCCTCATGGTTCTTGGGTCGATTCTGCCCGCTACGGACTTCGACGTCCTCGAGTACCACCTGGAGGGCCCGAAGGAGTATTACCAGGCGGGGCGGATCAGCTATCTGCCACACAACGTGTATACAAACATGCCTTTCGGCGTGGAGATGCTCCATCTGCTCGGGATGGTCGTGATGGCGGACTGGTGGTGGGGTGCACTGGCCGGACAGCTCCTGGTGGCACTGTTCGCACCCGCGGCGGCCATGATGATCGCCGCCACGGCGAGTCGGGCCTCGACCCGCGCCGGCTGGCTCGCGGCGCTGGTCTTCCTCTCGACACCATGGATCTATCGCCTGGCCGTCATCGCCTACGTCGAGGGGCCGCTCTGTTTTTACCACGCCGGCCTGATCTGGGGGCTGGTCCGGCTGGGCAGGGACCCCTCGATCTCCTCGTGGCGAAGCTGGGGGCTGCTCGGCATCCTGGCCGGCGGCGCCATGGCCTGCAAGTATACCGGGCTGATCTCCGCGGTGATCCCCTTCGGCATACTCGCCCTGGCCGCATCCGTTCGCGGTCGCACGCTCGCGCCGCTGCTCCCCTACGCTCTGGGCTGGGCCCTGGTGATGAGTCCCTGGTTGCTCAAGAATGTCATCGATACCGGAGACCCGGTCTATCCGCTCGGCTATCGGGTCTTTCACGGCCGATACTGGGATGAGGCGATGCAGTCGAAGTGGCAGAATATTCACGGTCCCAATAAGCCGGTCTCGGCCCGGGAGCTCTGGAATTCCCTGGTCGAAATCGCGGGAGGTTCGGACTGGCAGTCGCCGTTCTACGTCGCACTGGCACCTCTGGCACTCCTCCGAGCCAGATCGTTCCGGATGGCGACCGCCCTCTGGGGATATGTGGCTTATCTTTTCTGGACGTGGTGGCTATTAACCCACCGGCTCGACCGGTTCTGGCTACCGATCTTGCCGGTCCTGGCCGTCCTCGCCGGCCTGGGCGGCGATTGGGTTCGTCACCGGGGCTGGTCCATTCTGCTCGGTTTCATCCTGTCCCTGGGGCTTTTCACGAACCTGACTTACGTCACAACCGCCCTGGCCGGTTTCAACGAGTGGACGGGCGATCTGGTTTTCTTGCGTCGGGACCTACCCGAGCGGCTGAATCGGCCGTTGGCTTCCATGGATGCCACACTGCCGTCGGATGCCCGGATCCTCTTGGTTGGACAGGCGTGCCGTCTTCCATCTGAACCACCATGTCGTCTATAACACCGTTTTCAACAAAGAGACGATCGAGACGCTGGCCAGTGGTCAGGATGCGGCAGGATTTCATCGGGCACTTCGCGACCTGCACTTGACGCACGTCTACGTGGATTGGAAGGAGATCCAGCGGCACCGTGAGCCCGGCGGCTATGGCTTCACCGACTTCGTGACGCCCGAGCGGTTCGCGGCCTGGGTCAAGGCGGGCGTGCTAGACCACCCTCGATGGATCGGAACGGATCAGGAGCTCTACGCGATCCATTGATTTTTTCGACACGGGTCGGAAGACCGAGCCCCCTCCTTCCGGCTTTCTTGATCGGGTCCGTGCCACGGCAGGAGCAAGACGCATGGATGGCCTGACGATTGTGACGGGGGGCGGCGGTTTCATCGGTAGCCATCTGGTGTCGCAGTTGGTTGATTCGGGCCGGGCGGTGCGAGTGGTGGAGCGGCCGGGTGCGTTGGTCGAGCATCTTCCGCCCAGCGTCGAGCTGGTCTTCGCCGACATCCGCGAGCCTGGAGGGCTCGACAAGGCCATGGCGGGAGGGCGATGGGTCTATCACCTGGCGGCGAATCCCAACCTCTGGGTCCGCGATCGCGCCGAGTTCCACGCGGTGAACTACCAGGGGACGATCAACGTGCTCGACGCCGCTCTGGCGGCCGGAGCGGAGCGGGTGCTTCACACCAGCACGGAGAGCATCTTGACCAAGGCGGCCTCATCCACCGCGATCGACGAGAACGTCGAGATCGCCTTGGAGGACACAGTCGGCCCCTACTGCCGCTCGAAGCTCCTCGCCGAGCAATATGCGTTCTCCCTGGCCCGCAAGGGGTCGCCCGTGGTCGTCGCCAATCCCACGATGCCGGTCGGGCCCGGTGATCGAGGAATCTCGCCGCCGACGCGGCTGATCCTCGATTTCTGCCGCGGACACCTACCCGCCGCCATGGATTGCACGCTGAACCTGATTGATGTCCGGGACGTGGCGCTGGGACTCAGCCTCGTCATGAATCGGGGGAGACCCGGCGCGCCGTTACCTGCTGGGAAACGAGAACCTGACGCTTCTTGGCCTCTTGAACCATCTCAGCGAGTTGACAGGCGTTCCCGTGCCGCGGTGGCGAGTCTCCTATCCCGTGGGTCTGGCGTTCGCAGCGCTCAGTGAGTTTTGGGCCGATCATGTGACCGGACGGACGCCCAAGGCGACTCTCACGGGCCTTCGCCTGGGACGGCGTACCATGCATTTTGATGCCTCGAACAGCCTCGCGGAGATCGGGCTCCGACCGAGGCGTATCCAGGATTCGCTGGCTGATGCCGTGTCCTGGCTCCGCGAGTCGGGACTCCTTCAAGCCCGCCAGACTCGGTAGCGAGGCGAGGACCCCTCGCGGACCATCAATCCGGGCCGCTCTCTGTCGCATTCTCTCGGTCTACGTCGATACACGAATCGGAGTAACTGACTTTCACCCTGGCGATTCGGTCGATCGATAGTCAACGCGGAAACCATTCCATCGAGGCATGAAAATTGCTCATTCAAATCGCTGCAGGGGAGCGATTCGCGGGTTCAAGGCAAGCTGTTGTGCCCTCGGAACCGTGCGGCACCCGAAGAAAAAACCAGTACGCGGCCGGAGTGGGCTCTGGCTTTCTCAGGCAAAACACGCTAAAACCACCAGACTATCATGAGTTTCCCTCCCCGAGACCCTGAATGGATGATCCCACCGCAACGTTGCGGAGAAGCCTCTGGAACAGGGATGACATATCCAAAGTCGGCACGATTCTCGTATTCGTACCATCGACCGGACAGGTGGCGGAATGAAGTCAGAAAGCGGTCGCACGGCTCTTGAGAAGTGTTGTATCCTTACTTTAGCAAAGGACGTGTGATTCGTGTGCCGGAGTACGCGGCTGACCTCACATTCCTCAAAGGTATAGCTGGCGAGTTCGGCATCGCCTCGTTTGGAGAGACGTACAGGGACTTCACAATTTGGAATCTTCGCGCTAGCCAGGTGGAATCGAGTTGATCTATAATGGCCATTTAGTCTTGGCGGAAGCTAAGCGTAGCAGTCACGCCAACGGCTTCGATCGAGGATGTCTCTCAATGCCCTCACGACTGGTGGCCCTCGATGAAGGTCCAGACATCACGCTGGATCGCACTATGGTTGTCGTGGGGCGCCATCCGGCCTGTGACACGCGGCTGGATTCCCTGCGTGTCTCTCGTCATCATTGCTGTATGACGCAAGAGAATGGCGAAGTGTTCGTCCGAGACCTCGGCAGCACGAATGGAATTCGAATCAATGGCCAGCGCGTGGAGATCGGCCGCTTGCGGCCCGGTGATGAGCTGTCGATCGCCCATATCCGCTATCGGCTGGAGAATGGCCAGGCGCACGAGCAGACGGTTGCCGAGCCGGCCGGCATGCTAGGCATGGCCGCGCGCCAGGAAGAGCGGGTGGGCGTCGCAATGCCGGCGAAAGCCGTCGCGAGCGGACCACCTCCCTATTCGGAGGGTGGTGAGAACGCCTTGGCGGCCGCGGTTCGAAAACTGCTGCCCAGCGGCGTCGCCGATAAGTGTCGCATCCAGGTGATTCTGCAGATGTCCGAGAATGGCCAACCCGCCGAGGAAGACGCCGCGGCATTGGCAGAAGACCGCGCTCCGGAGCACCCCGAGGAATGTCATTCCGACTCACCCCCCTGATCAAAGGAACGGCGCCGATCATCACGATCCACCGGCCCGTCCTCATGATCGGCCGTCACCTCGAGTGCGACGTTCGCATCGACCAACCCAAGATTTCTCGGCGCCATTGCTGCCTGGCGATTGCGTACGACCGCGTTCTGGTGCGCGACCTGGGAAGCCGGAACAAGATTCGGGTCAACGGTCAGGTGGTCGATGAAGCCCGCCTGGAGGCCGGTGACGAACTCGCCATCGGCCCGCTCTTGTATCGACTCGAACTCCTCGAGGAACAACCGGAAATCCGAACGGCCAAGCCCCCGGCCGCCAAACGCGGCCCTCCGGCTCCTCCCCCGGCCCCACGTCCCCCCCTACCCGCCGCCGCGGCCGAACCAAGCTGGAGTCTGGACGATGCCGACTCGGATTTGATCCCGCTGGACGACCTCTAAGCTTTCGAACTCGAAGTCCCGGACCTTCCCGATCGGCCCGAATGTATCGTATGGCACCGGAATTGGCGTCCCGGTTGCGAGTCGTGTACTGTCCCTGGAGGGACCGTGTATGATAGAATCTGGTCGGCATTCGCTCAGTTCCAACCCCGTCGAACGACCGTGATTCCGTACCTGGTCCGGGGAAGGAAGTGAGTCGCAGGAAAGCCAGCGTTGTCCGGACGACCCGCATGATCTCAGAATCCCCCGTACACGTACCGCCCCGCGAGAGGCACCGGCCGGGCAGAGGCAGACCGACTCGATTCTCGCTATCGCGCGCGTCCCGACGAGAACCGACTTTGATTTTGCAGCCTTGTTTCACAGTCGTCGGCCGGGGCTCAGGCTCAGCCACGAGGAGGTTCACGATGCTCCGATTCATGAGAATGGCTCTGGGATTGGTCCTGATCTTATCGATAACCGGCAGGGAGGCTCAGGCCCAGTGGGGCTACGGCGGTTGGGGCTACGGCGGCTGGGGCGTGGGCACGCCCCAGAGCCTCGGGACCCAGGCGTACGGCCAATACTTGATGGGCGCCGGGATCTATAACTACCAGACGGCCATGGCCAACAACATCAACGCCCAGACGGCCGTCTATTTGAATAACGCCTGGGCTCAAGCAACTCACGAAGACGCGATGATTCACGCCGCTCGCGTCCACAAGGAGTTCCTCAGAGATCAATCGCTCTATGACGCCCACCAGAAAATGCTCAGGGACAATCCGGGCCAGCATGAAATCGAGAACGGCGACGCCCTCAACGCCGCTGTCATGGATCTGAGCGATCCGAGACTTGGTAGTTCGGCCGTCCGCGCGTCCGGCACCACCGTGCCCGCCAGCCTGATCGCCGAGGTACCTTTCCAGAATGCCTCGGAGCGGGTCACCTTCGTACTCGACAAACTCAGAGGCGCGTCGAAATGGCCCAGGGGGTTCGAGACGCCGCGGTTCGCCAAGGATAAGGAGCTCTATAATGATATCGTCGCACGGGTTCGTAAGGAGGACCTGGAGGGCGACGTCTCCGAGAAGACGATCACACAGGCGAAAACCCTCATCAAGAATCTCCGCGCCAAACTGATGGTCCAGCCTCTCGAAGATGAGGACGAGCAGAAGGCGGCCCTCAATTTCCTCAACGCTTCCACGGCCCTGGTGGGTCTGCTGGAGAAACCCGATATCCGCCCGGCGATCGCGGAGCTCAAGAAGGTCAAGGATACCTCGCTCGGCAACCTGCTCGGCTTTATGCACGCCTTCAACCTCAGGTTCGGCGCGGCGAGATACCCAGAAGGAGAAACAGGCCTACCAGCAGCTCTACGCAATCCTGGATGGAGCGCGCGACCAGATTTTGAGTGAGGCCAAGCTCGAGCCGAGAAGCAAGTCGGCAGGCAATCCTAGCCTCGCGTCCGACTTCTATCAGAGCTTCGACGACTCGAAAGCCCGGCATGGAAGGACTAACGAGCCCTCACGCGCCCCGGCGTCGCAGTGATCTGATCGATCCACCGAATCCGACCGACCGGGGGCCACTCACCGCTCGAGGCCCCCGGTTGGGCACACGCTCTCGACAGCCTCTCAGATTTCCCGAAGCCCGAGGAGCGTGGGGAGTTCGGCGACGGTCCCGATGAGATGTGTATGGGGATACCGCTCCAGTTCATCGCGGCTATGAGTCCCTCGAGTGACTCCGACGATCAAACCGCAGCACGCATTGCGGCCTTCTTCCAGGTCGGCTGGAGTATCTCCGACTTTGGCAACCCGCTGCGGATCGCTCACTCCCATCCTCCTCATCAATTCCAGGATCATATCGGGATAGGGCCGTCCCCTGGCGACCTCATCACTGCTTATGGTCGCGTCGATCAACGCCGTTCCTCGACCACTCCAGGCGTTCCAGGATCACGTCCGTGATGGTTCGGTCGAAGCCCGTATTGAGCGCCACCTTGATCCCCGCTCGCTTGAGCCGTTCGAAGACCCGAGTCGCGCCGGGAATCTCGTGAACGGTTGGATCGTGCTGGTAAAAGGCAATCGATCGGGCGACGAAGTCGCGATGGATCGCGTCGAGCCGCTCACCGAGCTCGCCCAGCCGTCCACTCCTCTCCACCAGGGTCGCGATGGCATCCGGCTTGCGAATCCCCATGACGCTGTTGACCTCGGCCGGCGTGACCACAAGGCCAGCGGCCCCCAGGGCCTCGCGGAGGCATCGGTTCACGGAATCCTCGTCATGAATCGTCGTCCCCGCCATGTCAAAGACGACCAGCTCAATCCCGATCATCGTGCGCAGCCCCTTTCCAGTGCCTTCGGTCAACCGACAGATGCACCCAGCTCGCCGTTGACAACTTGCTCAGCCAGACCGAACGAAAGCGTCATCCCGGCCCCGCCCACCCCGGTGATCACCCTGACCTCAGGGGACGGCTCGAGGATCAAGAACGGCTTCTCGGGATGCTTCGCATAAGACCCGTGCCATCGCGAGGCGATTCGCAACCCAGAAACCTGCAAGAAGGTCTTCAGGTAGTCCAGAATCCATTCCTCGATTTCGGCCCGGTCAAAAGGCTCGATGTGGTCCCCGTATTCGTGGGAGTCGCCGAGGGTCAACTCGCCCTGGCCGTTCTGGGAGACCAGGACGTGGATGCCATATTGATCGAGCCAGGGCGACTCGCGAGCGATTCGAGCTCGAAGCTCGCCGAGAGTGGGACAATTCCGAAACGCGGCATAATGTCGGAGCGTCAAGCCGGCGGCCAGCATCGGACCGATCCGCGACTCCTCGCCGAAGGGCTGCGACCTCATCATCTGGAGCTTGCAACGGACGAGCCCGCTTTTTGCGAGCACCTCCGGAAAAAGGATTCTGAGCTCGTCCCCGCAGCAGATCCAGATCCGATCCGCCGAATACCGCTCGTCGCCGGCAATCAGTGAGTGCCCGTCAACCCTCACGATCGGTGTCTCGAACTGAAACGAGACGGCAAGATGGCTGGATAACCATTCCGGCAGGCCGGCGACAACCTCTCGGGGGTCAACACAGACCTCCTCAGCGCTCCAGAGCGCCCTCTGGAGCCCGTCCTGCCGCACGGCCGGCGCCCGGCGACGAACTTGCTCGGAACCCAGTAATTCCACGTGCTCGCCGTGTTCGAGACTCTGCTGGGCGAATTCCTCGAGTACTTGTGCCTCGTCAACGCGGTAGGCCAGGTGCAGCGAACCCGTCCGATCGTGCCAAAGTCCGCTAGCTGCCAAGACTTCGAGCCAGGTCCCCAGGCTCTTCTTCGCCAGGTCGCGCAGCTCGCCAAACGGCTGGCCGATCGGCCACAGCATCCCGAAATTGCGCACGGATGCACTACAAGCTCGGGAATGGCGCTCGAAAACGACCACTCGGCGACCACGACGGGCCAGTTGGTAGGCATGTGCCAACCCGAGTATTCCCGCGCCCACGACTGCATCATTGTATCTTTGGTGTGTTTTCAAGAGCCTCATGCCTCCTCACCAGGGGTATCCTTAAAAGCCGTACGGCCGCTATCATTAGTTCTACAGAGGAGGGAGATTTCGTGTTCGCGAGAAGCCACGAGCGGCCTGAAGGTCCGCAGGAGCCCAGCCCAGGGTGAGGAACGCTGACGAAATAACTTCCCGATTTCCCCGTCACTCGCTCTACGTTTCAAGGCTTGAAAAGCGTTTGGCATGGGAGTTATTTCGTCAGCGTTCCAAACCCTGGGGAACGGGATGGCCGGCCCCGCTCCGATGCACCCTGAAGGGGTGCAGGAGCCGGTGCCACCTGCGGCCCTTCAGGCCGCGGAGGATGGGGTGGCCGTCTGGTTCCCGGGGTTTCACCCCGGGCTTTGCTCCCGCGGCCCTTCAGGCCGCCAGGAACCTCTGGTCAACACGAGAGCTCCTTCCGATGTAGAATTAGATAGGAAGATGACTCTTACGAGAAAGAATCTCCGTCAGGAGCACGTCCGACTCGTCGGTTGCTGCCCATCAGGCTGCTGCAATATCTTGTCCTGGGATCGACCTCGACGCAATTCTCGACACTCGGGTGACGATTTGAGAAGAGGGATGCCTCTCAGTGCCATGGTCAAAGCCTGAAAGGAAAGGAAGGGAAGGATTGCGACTTTGGATGCGTGGCGAGTTAAGCTCTTCCGTGGCAAGCTGGGACGTGTTATACGTTTGTGTTAGCCGGGCCCTCGACCGATGTTGAATCGTTGGACGAGGTTCACAAACCCTGGCGCGGTCTTATTGTTCAACCCGAAATGTCGCAAGTGATTTTGATTCGGCCCGGCGCAACGCTCTACGACGAGCAAAACCGTGTTCAGGGCGTGCTCGATGTCCCGCTCAGCGAGCGTGGACGAAACGAAGTCGTACGGATGGCCCAGATGCTGTCCTACAGCCTGGGCGACTCGTCGCTGGCAGCCCTTTACTGTGGGCCGGGCGAGAATGTCATTCGGACCGCGGAGATCGTCGGGAAGCTCCTGAGGCTTCGTCCCAAGAGGATTAACGAATTCCGCAATCTCGATCAGGGATTGTGGCAGGGCCTCCAGATCGACGAAATCAAGCGTAGGAACACCAAGCTGTTCCGTCAGTGGATCGACGACCCGACGACGATCTGTCCGCCCCTGGGTGAGACGGTCGAACGCGCAATGGAACGGATCAAGACGGCATTCCGGCCGCTCCTGCGTCGCCACCAGGACGAGGCGATCGGCCTGGTTGTCGGGGAGCCGCTCGCGAGACTCGTGGCCTCTTACTTGCGATGCGAACCCCGCGTCCACCTCGACGAGCAATGGTCGTGCTGCGAGTTTGAATGGATCAAGATCGCACCGATTCTCCTCCGAAACGGCACCGCGTGAGGGTCCTCCGCGTCGGCCGGTGCAACGCCGGCCGGTTATCCGAGGTGGCTGTCTTCGGAGGCGGGTCGGATCGATGGGCCGGGGCCATTTCGCCCGCCACATCAGACCAGGTCGGCCGAGGCGCGGAGCCGGGCGGTTCGGGGAAACGGGACAAGGGATTAAGCCATGGGAAAGCAGGAGGGACGTTCCTCGAATGCCTGGCATGGCCATTTCGAGCCGAAACGCGTTCCGGAGAAAGTCTGGATCGGTTGCGAGGGTTGCCAGGCGACCCTGTTCCGCAAACAGGTTGAGCAAAACCTGCTCGTCTGTCCGGAGTGCAACCACCATTTCACGGTCTCGGCCGCCGAGCGGATCACGCAACTCCTTGATACGGATACCTTTGAGGAATGGTTCGCCGACCTGCAGCCGTCGGACCCCCTCCAATTCAACGACCGCCGCCCCTACCCGGAGCGCGTCAAGGCTGAGCAGGCGCTGACCGGTCTGAAAGAGGCGGCCGTGGTCGGCCAGGGGTTCATTCGCGGAATCCGCATCGTTTTCGGCATCACGGACAGCAAGTTCATCATGGGCAGCATGGGCACGGTCGTCGGGGAGAAGTTGACCCGGGCCGTCGAGGAAGCGACCCGTCAGCAACTTCCGCTGGTGATCGTCTCCGGATCCGGCGGCGGCGCCCGGATGCACGAAGGGATTTTCTCCTTGATGCAGATGGCGAAGGTATCGACCGCCCTGGGCCGGTTTCATGCGGCTGGGGGCCTTTACCTGAGCGTCCTGACCCATCCGACCATGGGGGGCGTTGCTGCCAGTTTTGCCTCATTGGGCGATTTCATCCTCGCCGAGCCCAAGGCCCTGATTGGATTCGCCGGTCCGCGCGTCATCGAGCAGACCGTGCGGGTCCAGCTCCCCGCGGGTTTTCAGACCAGTGAATTCCTCCTCGAGCACGGATTCATCGACCGGATCGTACACCGAAAAGATCTCCAGAGCATGATCGCCCAGCTCATTACCTACGCCATGCCCTGATGGACCAACCTCGGCAGGAGGTTATCCTGCGGGTAAGGGTGGCCACGATACTGCCGGAACGCCTCGGCCTGGGCGACTCCGATCTCCGCGCCCCGGCTGGCTCCCCAGCGGGCCTGCATTTCCAGGTATTCGTCGATCCCGTGCTGGCGAAGAAGCCAGTTCCGTTGGCTCGCATGGCATGCCAGCATCGCGCGCTTCGTGGCGAAGACCCGGGACACGTCGATGAAAACATCGACAGGAACCAGGTGCCCATCTCGGTCCCGGCCCTCCAGGGGATCGACGAAGTAGAGATGCGGGATTTTTCCCAGCGAGGGCGCGGGGTCCCACTGTCGCGTCGCGTAATTGGGACACGATGCGGCGAAACAAGCGTCGCGGACCAGCAGGCTGGTCATCTCATGATCGGCGATATAATCGATCGGCGGGGCTGTGAGGACGACATCGGGCCGCGTTCGGCGCAAGGCCTCGGTCACCCTCCGTCTCGACTCGTCGTCATTGATAATCGACAGGTCCCGGAATTCCAGGCAGAAGTAATCCGCCCCGATCAGCGCGGCTGAGGCCTGCGCCTCCTCGCGCCGGATCGCCGCGATCGCCTCGGCATCGTGCTCCGCGCTGCCGCAGTCTCCCGGTGTCATGGTCGCGATCGTGACAAGGAAGCCGGCTTCGCGCAACAAGACCAATGTACCGGCGCACTGGAATTCCACATCATCCGGATGGGCATGCAGGGCGAGGATTTCGAAGCGATTCGGACATGAGTTCCCCCAGGGTTGACCGGTGCTCACGGAGCAGGAGCCGAATACCGGCAAATGGCACTCCAATGACGGTTTGTGCCCCTTTTTCTCCCACCCGGCGGGCGAGTCAAAGAAAATTCGAAAGATTTTTCCAAAAATGTTCTCGCGTGCGCTAGCCGACCCGTGTACATTAGCAACCAAAGAGTCAGTACGTGATCGCCCGTGTCCAACAGGTGCATCTTTGGACGGGCGGCTACAGACTCTCTGACCGCGTACCATGACATTGGAGGCATACAATGGCCGACCTGGATGCCCTGACACCCCGGCAACGGGACATTTACAGTTTCATTCGTAGCAAGATCCAAGGACGGGGATACGGACCGACAGTCCGCGAAATCGGCTTGCATTTCCAGATCAAGAGCCCCAACGGAGTGATGTGCCACCTGAAGGCCCTCCAGAAGAAGGGGCTGATCCATCGCGAGCCGAACATGTCGCGTGCCATCCAGCTCCTGGATGACCCGGTCAATCCGCAGCACGCCGGGCTCAAGCTCGTCGGCCGGATTGCCGCCGGACCCCTGATGGAAGCCGTCGAGCAGAACGAAGAGCTCACCTTTTCCGAATGGATGGAGCCGGGCGATAAATTCGCGCTGCGGGTCGCCGGCGAATCCATGATTGACGAACACATCGCCGATGGCGATTATGTCATCATCCGCAAGCAGGAGCAGGCACGCGACGGACAGATTGTGGCCGTCCGCGATGATGATGGTGAGGCGACGCTCAAGCGGATCTTCCGCGAACGCAACCGCATCCGCCTCGAACCCGCCAACCGGACCATGAAACCGATCTTCCGCGACCGGGTCAATATCCTGGGCGTGCTGGTAGGCGTCGTCCGAAAGTACTGAAATCCCCGGGCCAAGGCGCTGTACGCCCCTCGGCAACGTCTCCGAGAGCGACCTCGCTCAACAAGGACCTTCCAATGGAACGGGATGCCGCTGCGCCTACAGATCTTGTACGGTTGTTCACGGATGGCGCTTGCAGCGGCAATCCCGGACCCGGCGGATGGGCATTTATCCTCCTTCATCCGCCCAGTGGAAAGATCGTCGAATCCTCAGGGGCCGAGCCCCAAACCACCAATAATCGCATGGAGCTCATGGCCGCCATCGAGGGCCTGACGGCCCTCAAGAAATCCTGCCGCGTCGAGCTGATAACCGACAGCCAGTACGTGGCGAAAGGGATCAGCGAGTGGATGCCGAACTGGAAGCGGCAGGGGTGGATGCGGAAGGAGAAAGGTCGCCTCAAGCCGGTCGTTAACCTCGATCTCTGGCAGCGGATCGACCCGCTCCTGCAGACCCACCAGGTCAAGGTGACCCATGTCTTGGGTCATAACGGCCACCCCGAGAATGAAGCATGCGACCGAATGGCCGTCGCTGCCTACAAGGCGCTCGTCCAGTTCGGAGTATCCGACGGTTCCATCTGAGCCAAGGCTGCCCTCAGAGCTTGTGAAAGAATCCGATGGAAGATTCCAGATTACGAATCGCGAATTCATAAATGCCTTTGAAATCAGGCTTTATATCCATTCGCAATTCGGAATCCATCATCCGGAATCGATTTCTTCACATCCTCTCAGCTTAGGCGACCGGCGGGAATTAACTTACCCGAGAGGCGATCGTGGCCATACCAGCCCGACGCGCCAGCGAGGGTCACCGTAAGTCCTTGTCACACCATGCGAAAGACCCTCGCTGGCGCGTCGGGCTGGTATGGGTAGGCAGTCTCCGCGCTGTCGGTGGTCTCGGGGGGGGTTCCACCCACCGGTCGCCTTACGACTCATTGAACGGTATTGGGGTTAATCCTCACTTCGAGAACGGATCATCGTTTCTACTTGCGATTTCCACTACTCCCGTGCTGAATTACCTAGATTGTCCATGCCACCCAAGTTTCCAGCTTTCTCAGTGGCCGATATCAGCATTGGCGGAGCATTTCGAACTCCAAGAGTCAAAAACGGATCGTGCAATTCAGAAATATCGGCCAAGTCGCGCGGCGAAACTCAACAAAATCCGTATAATTCAAAGGAGCTGGTCGACTCGCTGCCCAGTTCAACGCATCCATGCGCAGAAGGGACTGACCCTGGCGACCGAATCCTCGGGTTTGATGCAGATTGTTTGAGAGGGAGAAAGCTCGATGTTCAGGATAGTTCGAACCGGCCTGTTGACCCTGATCGCGATGGGAGTGGCGACCGTGGGCAAGGGGCAGGAAACGACCGTACCGAAGAGCGCGGCGACCCCGGGTGCGAATGCGGCCGCGGTCCAGGGCAGCCGTGGCCCGACCGTTCCCGGCGCGAGGATGTGGTCGCGACGGTGACCAGTCACAACCATACGACCAAGATTACCAAGGGTGAAGTGTTCAACTTCTTGAAAAACTATCCTTTGCCGCCTGTCGCCGAACGAGACGAAGCCTATCATCTGGCCGTTGACAACCTGATCAATCCCATTCTCCTCAAAGAGTTCCTGGTCCGTATGAACATCCCCCTCCCCCCGGGCAAGGTCGACGAACAGATCCATCGGATCGAAGACCAGCTCAAGAAAGAGAAGTCGGACTTGCCCACGTTCCTGTACCAGACCGGCACCTTGATGGATGACCTCCGCGGTAAGATCGAGACCCAGGTCCGCTGGATGGAGTACTACAAATTGCAAGGAACCGACGCGACGCTCCGGAGGTTCCTGAATGACAATCGCGACCGGTTCAGCCGGACCAAGGTGCGTGCCAGCCACATCCTGCTCAAATCCGAACAGAATGCCAGTGACGCCGACAAGGAGAAGATCAAGAAGAAGTTGATCGCCATCCGCAATGAGATCTTGCAGAACAAGCTCACGTTCGCGGGAGCGGCCAACAAGTACTCGCAAGACCCGGCGAACGAAGGGGGCGCCGGCGGCGACGTGGATTACTTCGACCTCGATAGCGGCTACGTCGAGGAGTTCGCACACGCGGCTTTCAAGCTCAAGAAGGGCGAGATTTCGGAACCGGTCGAGACGCCGCTCGGGTTCCACCTGATCCAGGTCACCGACCGCAGGGAAGGCCGGCTACCCGATTTCGAGCAGAATAAAACCTACCTCCTCGATGCCTACGCCGCTGAGCTCCAGCGGAACGTCCTCACGGCGGAACGGAAGGTCGCCAAGATCGAGGTCAAGCCGATGCCCAAGGATCTCTTCCCGCCCGAGCAGCCCGTCGTCGAGCGCCCGCCGGGCGCCGCTGCCGCCTCTACTGCCGTTCCAAAGTCCTGAATTCCCACCAGGGCGGTCGGGCACGAAGCCCGGCTGCTCGACAACCAAGACCGGTGGTCACGATTGTCTCAAAGATCCGCTAGATCGAGTCGGCCTTGATCGAGCAACGTCGCGAATCGGCGATAGGTCTCGGCGATGCCCTCCCGAAGAGGGGTCCTGGGGATCGGTCCCAACCGGTCCTGGAGGCGAGAGTCGTCGAGGTCCGCCGCGATCGGGAGCTGCCGGTCGCCGTGGGTTACGAGGCTGCGCGCCTCCGGGACCACATCGAACAACGCCTTCACGAACGACTCAATGGGCTCGACCGCACCACTCATGTTAAAGGCATCGGCACCCTCAAAGGGCTGATCGAGCGCCCTCAGGAAGGTCGCGGCCACATCGCCGACGTACTGGAGGTCCTGCATTCCGCCGTAGCTGATCCGATAGGGCCTCCCGACCGCGGCCGCCTTGATGGCCTTGGTCGGCTCGCTGGTCATCCCGAAGTCGCGCCCCACCCCATAGACCGTCCAGGGCCGGAGACCGATGCTGGTGATCCCATGATCGAGCCAGTAGACCCGGGCATTGAGCTCGTTGCACACCTTGAAGGCCCCATAATGGGACAACGGCGCCAGCCTGACCTCGTCGCCGAGTCGTCCAGCCGCCGCCGGATCGGCCGGCCCGTGGACCGCCGCGGAACTCGCGTAGACGACTCGCTGTACTTGATCCTTGAGCGCCAGGGCCGTTTCGAAGACAACCAGCGTCCCGATCACGTTGACCGTGGCACCCAGGATCGGCTTGGCCCGGCAGGTTGGGGTCTGCAATCCGGCCAGATGCAAGAGGTGAGTTGCCCCGACCCGCTCCACGGCCGACGGACCGCGTCCAGGTCCGAGACGTCTCCCGCGATGAAGTGGACGGAAGCTCTCTGGTCAGGCTCGAGGATCAGGTCGAGCCGATGCGTGTCCTCCTTCAAGTCATAGATCC
Source organism: uncultured Isosphaeraceae bacterium (assembly GCA_963842405.1). Lineage (GTDB taxonomy): Bacteria > Planctomycetota > Planctomycetia > Isosphaerales > Isosphaeraceae > CAVZRC01. The sequence goes on from CAWJGW010000002.1 coordinate 74,329, forward strand.
AAACCTCACGCCCCGTTTCCACGAGCTGTTTCGCAACCCATGAACCAATGCACCCATAGCCGCCGGTCATGAACACACGCGATTCCACTAGCTCGGCTCCTCTGGAGATTTCCTTGGCAGGTTCCGGCATCACCAATTACGCGACGCGGTCGGGGGCCTCGGTCACGCTCGAACCCTCACCACCCCGCGGGCAGGCCCCAGAGGCCTGGCGTCATCAGCTCGACGGAGTTGCCGGCGGGGTCGCGGAAGTACAGCGAGTGTCCGCCACGTTCCCAGGCTTCCTCGTGTTCGATGGCCACCCGATGGACCCGCAACTGCTCCCTCCATGCATCGAGATCCTCGGCGGCGATGCCCATCGCGAAATGACCCGGGCCCTCGCGCTCCGTGAGCGGGCAAGTGGTCGCCCCGAAGGGTCGCCTCGGACCGGAACACCAGCAGCATGGAGCGGTCCCCAACCTGGAAGAACACGTGCCGCCCGACTTCTTTCCCCCGAAGCGTCAGACCGAGAACGTCGCGATAGAACTGCTCGGCCTGTTCCAGGTCGTCGGCGTAAATCCCCGTTTCCACAAGGCACTCGATCGGTCTCATGTGCGGCTCATCTCGAGTCCGGCGGTGACCGGCCGCGCGACGTTCATCAATCTCGACCCGGCTTCGTTCGTCGGCGAGTCCCTCGTGACCGGCAGCCCGGAGGGCCCCCTCCGAATATGTACCCGAAGCCAGAGCAGACGCAAGGGGCTGGCTTGCCATCGGCCGGTTTCGGCGGCAACGTCAAGTGGGTTTGCGTTGGCTCGAAGGCGATGCGGATGCATTCGGGCGACGATTGGACATGAAGGTCGATGATACCGATTAACGGATGAAACAAGACCTTGACAACACAGAGGGCGGAGCGTAAAGGATAAGTTTGACTCGCGACGACCGTGGACTGCCGCCGGGGCAGATCCTGGTGATCGTTCGGGAGGAGCGGCCGAGGGCTGCAAGGCCCACAGGGCCGGCTCCCGCCTTGGCGAGTCGTTCCTCCCATTCTTCGTCCCCGAGGAGGACGCTATCGGACCGATTGAGCGGGGTTTGAGAGTGAACGAACAGATCCGCATTTCCCCCGTGCGGGTCATCAATGCCGAGGGTGTCATGCTCGGCGTCATGCCCACGAGCAAAGCCTTGGAGGCGGCTCGCGAAACCGGTCTGGACCTGGTCGAGGTCGCTCCCAACGAGCGGCCCCCCGTGTGCAAGATCATTGACTACGGCAAATTCAAGTATACCCAGAAGAAAAGGCTCTCGAAACAGAAACAGCATCAGGTCCACATCAAGGAGATTCGCGTGCGGCCCAAGACCGGCGACCACGACATCGAGGTCAAGGTCAAGCGTGCCCGTGAGTTCCTCGAACAGAAGGACAAAGTCCTGGTTAACGTGCTGTTCCGCGGTCGAGAGCTGGCCCACATCGATGAAGGCCGACGGGTCATGCAAGAGGTTCTTAGCGCGCTCGAGGAGGTCGGCAAGGTCGAGAAGACGCCCTCGATGGAGGGGAAACGGATGACAGCGATCGTGGCGCCTCGAGTCTAGCGGCGCGCGGCTGAAGCTCGACAAACCACTCGAAGCCCATGGAAGACGAGCCGGCGGTGCCGCTGGCCGCCAGCTTTCCGGTTCGATATGCGCGCCGAATGGCCGTGCACCCGCTAGGCGCGCTTCGAGACGGTTTGCTATATTCGACCTCTTGCGCGGCTCACAGCCTGAACTCGCTGGGACAACCTGCCGAATTGTGAAATAACGCTGCAAACGTTGGCCGAGTTCCACCATAACCGGGTTACGAAAGAGAACGTCAGCATGCCCAAACTCAAAACCCACAAGGGGATGAAAAAGAGGTTCAAGGTCTCGGCCAACGGCAAGGTCAGCCATAAGCGATGCGGTTCCTCCCACCTGATGAGTCACAAGAGCGGTAAGCAGGTGCGCCGGCTGCGCAAGAAGTCGTTCCTCACGGTCGCGGCCGAGTCGCACCGCATCCGGAACGCCCTGCTCGACCGACAGAACGTGAACCCGGATGAGGTTCATGCCCAGAAAATGGAGGCCCTCGCCGAGAAGGCCGGCCATCGCCACACCCCGGCGGCTGGCGAAACGGGGCATTCAGGCGGGCCCACCAATTCGTAGCTCAGGTTCTCCCGCCTGTTATGACATGGCTTTGGACTCAGGCTGGAAAGCCTGAACTACCTGCGTTTCTTTTTTGCCGGGTGATACCCCGGCGGTGCCAGTGGCGCACCTTTGAGAGAGAGCTGATCGATGCGTTCCAAGAGTGGTGCAGCGCGGAATCAGAGGAAAAAGCGGATCTTTCATGCCGCTAAAGGTTTCGTCGGAGGGCGTCGCCGCCTGCTGAAATCCGCCAAGGAGACCCTCCTCCGGGCCGGGATGTTCGCATTCCGCGACCGTCGTGCTCGCAAGCGTGAGTTTCGCAGGCTCTTCATCGTCCGTTTGAGCGCCGCCGCCGAGATGCGCGGCCTCCGCTACAGCCGACTGATCCATGGGCTTCGTCTGGCGTCGATCGGTCTGGATCGGAAGAGCCTCTCCGAACTGGCGATCCACGATCCCGCGACGTTCGACCTGATCGTGTCCAAGGTCCGCGCCAAGCTCGACCAGCACGACGCGGACGTCAAAGCCCGCCAGAAAGCCAAGATCGCCTGAGACTTAGGATCAGGTCGCAAATAACTTCCCGATTTGCTCCGGGCACTCGCCGACACGGAAACCTGCCATCGGTTCCGCCGTAGAACGGAATTCATTCCGTTTCCTGCCGTAGAACGGAATTCATTCCGTTTCCTGCCGGATGCAACGGAAGCCGGCAACTTGTTGGAGAAGCGGTCGCCCCCTATACCCCCCGTCTCTGGAACTCTTCGCTGACACGGAGGGATGGGATGTGACTTCCGTCCTATTCCTGAGAACCGAATGAATGAAGTTCATTCGCTCCACAAAAGAAACGGAATGAATTCCGTTCTACGAAAAGGGGCTTGGGCCAATCGGGAAGTGATTCCCAGCCCGTTCCTTAGCCAATTCAGGACCGACGCCCGTCCTCGCCGACCGAATCGGCCTACTCATCCGACGCAATGAACCCCAACGACTCCCTTACTGTCGCGCTGGCTGATCTGGATGTGCTGCTGGCCGACGGGTTGGCCGCGTTCGGGAAAGCGACCACGCCCGAAGAGGTGGAGGCCTTTCGAGTCGAGTTCCTTGGCCAGAAACACGGCCGGGTCAAGACCGCGCAGGAGCGTCTCAAGTCGCTCGAGCCCACATCGCGGCGAGAATACGGCCAGCGTTTTAACGCCGCCAAGGCCCAGTTGGAGGCCATCCTCGAGGCCTCGAAGTCGCGCGTCGAACGAAGGACCAGCGTCGAAGCGGGGCTCGATGTCACCCTTCCGGGGATCCTACCCCGAATGGGCCACTCTCATCCGCTTACGCAGACGGCCAATGAACTGATCGACCTGTTCGGGCGGTTCGGCTTCGCCGTGGCGCGCGGACCGGAAGTCGAGGACACCTATCACAATTTCGATGCCCTGAATATCCCGCCCAGCCACCCGGCCCGGGATCCGCTCGACAACTTCTACCTGGCGGCAACGGGGAAAAGCGAGGGCCCGGCCGCTTCACGGCCCTTCATGCTCCGCAGTCAGACCAGCCCGGTGCAAATTCGGGTCATGGAGACGCAGGCTCCGCCGGTCCGGGTGATCGCCATCGGGCGCGTCTATCGGCCGGATACGGTGGACGCCACTCACTCGTTCATGTTCCACCAGGTGGAAGGGCTCATGGTCGACCGAGGCGTGACCATGGCTGACCTCAAGTCGGTCTTGCGACTTTTTGCCCAGAGTTACCTGGGACAGGACGTCAAGATCCGATTCCGCCCCTCTTTCTTCCCTTTCACCGAGCCAAGTGTCGAGGTCGATATGCTCTGGCACGGCGGCGTCCGTTGGGTTGAAATGGGAGGGGCGGGGATGGTTGACCCGAACGTCCTCCGCGCAGTCGGTTACGACCCCGAAGACGTGACGGGCTTCGCATTCGGACTGGGCATCGAGCGGCTCTGCATGCGGCGGCATGGAATCGACGATATCCGCCTGCTCTACCAAAATGATGTCCGGTTCCTGCGCCAGTTCTGACTCGAAATTGGAGCCAGCTTCCCCGTGCGATGACTTGTAGATCGGGGGGCCATGGTCCGATATTCAACCCCTGGCATGACACAACCATTGCAGCAAGCCGATTATCCGACTCCCCTCAGGCCGTTTTGGCCGATCCTGTGTTAGCGATCCCCGAGCCTCTGGAGAGTCCTCACCGTGTCGAGAAGCGATTCCGGTTCGCGCCGACCATCCGAACGAAACCATCGTCTTGTCGTCGAGGCCCCAGGCTATGGACACCGAACTCAGCCGAGTGATCGTGACGATCAGTGGGAGCTCATCGAACGCTTCCGTTCATCACCGGGATTTTCCCGAGATCCATGCGGAAGGGGGTTCGCCGAAGGAGGCGGCCTCCCATCTCATCCACCAGTTAACCCGAGCCCTGGATTCGGCATTGACCGACTGGCGGCGCGATCGCGTGAATGAAGCGATCGCGGACGTCCAGACGTTCGTTGACCAGGAATCCTAATCCGGGGAGTCGTCGCGTTGCGATGTCGCCGCTCATGACAACCGATACCGTCGATTCCCCGCCGGCTGAAGACGCGAAGGGCCTGGTGCGGCGAACTGGGCACGATCGACGCCACCATGATTGTCATGGGAGCGATGATCGGCTCGGGGATTTTCATCACGTCCGCCGAATCGGCACGGCTGGTTGGCACGCCGGGGTGGCTGCTGGCCGCGTGGGCTGTCTCTGGACTGATGACGATTCTGGGGGCCGTCTGCGCCGCTGAGATCGCGGCCATGATGCCCCGATCCGGCGGGCAATACGTCTTCCTCCGTGAGGCGTATAGCCCCATGTTCGGCTTCCTGTTCGGGTGGGCCATGTTCCTGGTGGTGCAAACCGGAACCATTGCCGCGGTCTCGGTGGCCTTCGCCAAGTTCCTCGGCGTCTTCTTCCCGGGGGTCGCGGCGGAAGTCTATCCTCATCAAGCCGATCCGGCTGGGCGGCTATGCGCTGAGCCTGTTCGACGCAGCAGTTCGTCGCGGTCGTCCTGATTGCCTCCTTGACGCTCGTCAATATGATGGGCCTCAAGCTCGGCAAGTGGATCCAGAACTCATTCACGTTCACCAAGACGGCCGCGTTGCTCGGGCTGATCGTCGTCGGGCTCTGGCTCGGGACCAACCGCGAGAGCGCGGCCTGGACGTCCGACTGGTGGAATCCCGCGGCAAACGGCTGGAAAGCGGAGACCGCTTCGCCCGACCTGCCGACGATGAACGGTCCGTTCGCGCTGTTGTTCTTGTTCGGGCTGGCGATGATTGGTCCCCTGTTCTCCCAGTCCGCCTGGAACAACGTGACGTTCACAGGTGCTGAGACCCGCGACCCGGGCCGCACGTTTCCTAGAGCCATGATCCTGGGCTGTTCCGTCGTCATCCTGCTCTATGTCCTGGCGAATGTGGCGTACGTGGTGACGCTCCCCCTGAATGCGATCCAGACGGCGCAAAATGGCCGGGTCGGTACGGCCCTCCTGGAGGCGATCCTCGGCCCGCGCGGCGAGGCCGTCATGGCCGGCGCGATCCTGCTCTCGACGTTCGGTTGCGTGAACGGATTGATCCTCGCCGGGCGCGAATCTATTACGCGATGGCCGCCGACGGGCTCTTCTTCCGGAGTGTCGCGACGACGAACCGCTTCCATGTCCCGGCGGTGGCCTTGGCCGCCCAGGGTCTCTGGGCGGCGATGCTGGCCCTGCCGGTGACGATCGCTCCCAACGGCCAGCCGGGCAACGTCTACAACGAGCTCCTGGAATACATCATCCCCGTCGATGTCATGTTCTATGCACTGATGGTCGGCGCGGTGATCGTGCTGCGGCGCAAAGTGCCCGACTTACCCCGCCCATACCGGACGATCGGTTACCCGGTCCCCGTGCTGATCTACATTGGCCTGGCGCTCCTGCTCATCCTCGACTTCATCTATTTGAAGCCCTTGACGTCAGGGAAGGGCTACCTCGATTGTCCTGGCGGGCATTCCCGTTTACCTGGCCTGGTCTAGCGCGGCTCGTCGGTCAGGCTCTCCAGGTTGACGGGATCAGGCGACAGTCGTAAATCGATCGGCGGCCTGAGACGTCGTGGGGCTAGCCGCACGACTGGCCAGTCACCGCGGTCGTCCTGCTGGCGCAGGTCGGCCACCATGGATCGCACGTCGTATCCGTGCTTCCGCGCGAACGCCTCCCGCGCCGCTCGTACCTCTTGGAGCACGCTGTCTTCAATCATCTGAGACACCTCCAGCGGGTAATACCGGGCTAGATCCTGCCGCCCTCCTGAGCTTAATATACAGCCTTTGAGCCGAGAATATTACCCCGGCAAGGAAGATCCGCACGCTGGCGCATACCAGCCCGAACTGCGCGAGCGAGGGTCCGCCGGTCAATCCCCGCGGTTCCGTCACCTCCTTCCCTCCTTCCGCATTGCGTCAAGGTGACGCTTCGGGCTGGTGAAGATGTTAGTATGGAGGAATCATCCATTTTCGCTGTTGGTCGGGGGCAGACGCTCGATCAGGAGATCCCAATGAGCTTCGGTCGCCGGAAGCTGTCTGGCCGCGAATGCGGACCTCCCATGCCCGAGGCTATTGCCTACTTTCTGACATGGACCACTTATGGGACATGGCTGCCCGGTGACGAACGGGGGTGGGTCCAGTACAGGTATGGGATGCAGCTACCCGATCCCATCGTGGTGAGGGAGGCCGCCGCACGCATGACCGAGGACGCCTGTCTCCTTGATCACGAACAACGCCGGCTCGTGGAAACGACCATCACGGACCATTGCCGGGTTCGGGGTTGGAAGCTCTACGCCGTCAACTGTCGCTCGAATCACGTTCATGTCGTCGTCGCCGCCCATCGGCACCCGAAGGACGTCCGTGAACAGTTCAAGGCCTGGTGTACCCGGCGACTAAAAGGTCTGGAACAGGAGCGGAAACTGCCCAGGCTTGGCTCATCCGGCACCCCCACCTGAGGAACTGATCCGTGAGAAGTGGTGGACCGAACGCGGCAGCGGATTGTTCATCAACGACGAGGAAGGACTGGAAGCGGTCATCCGTTATGTGCTCGATGGCGCAAGATCTTCCCCGCGAGATTCGCTCGTGATACCAGGCCGACGCGCCGGCGAGGGAAATCGCAGGGGACCCTCGCTGGCGCGTTTTGAAGTTGCTCTCTCTTCCGTCGCCCCGAAGGGGCAGCCACAAATCAGCCCAGGGCAACGCCCTGGGAATCGGAACACGTGAATAACCCTTGCCCTGAAAGGGCAAAACCGGACGCTCAATCCCAGCGATGGTCCTTCGCAAGCGATTGAAACAGAAAGCCAGGAGGCTTAACGTGTTGCGCCCTTTCAGGGCTTGGTGAATTCGGATCGGCGGTCGGTCCCCAGGGCGTTGCCCTGGGCTGATCTGTTCGGCCCCTTCGGGGCAAAATCCCAACTGCGCAACTTCAAAACTGGCGCGTCGGGCTAGTACTGCGCTAGCGTGCGGATCTTCCTTGCCGGGGTAATACGTAGGGCGTCACACTATGATCGTGAGCTGGAACTGGCTGACCGACTACCTCCGGCTCGACCTGCCGGTTGAGGTCTTGACCGAACGATTGGCCCTGACGGGCCTGAACCTCGAATCGATCGCCGACGTCGGCGGCGACATCGCCATCGACCTGGAGGTCACGAGCAACCGTCCCGATTGCCTCGGCCATCTGGGCATCGCCCGCGAGATTGCGGTTGTCTTCGACAAGCCGCTCTGCATCCCCGACCCCTGTCCGTCAACCAAGGGTCCGCCGGTCGAGACGAAGACGGCGGTGACCGTCGAGGAGGGCGAGCTGTGCCCGCGGTTCACTGCCCGGGTGGTCACGGGAGTCAAGGTCGGCGAGAGCCCCTGGTGGCTCCGCAAGCGGCTGGAGACGATCGGCGTCCGTCCGATCAGCAACATCGTTGACGTGACGAACTATGTCATGTTCGAGTGCGGCCAGCCGTTGCACGCCTACGATCTCGATAGGCTCGCCGAGCACCGCCTGATCGTCCAACGCGCCTGCGCGGGCGAGACGCTGAAGGCGATCAACAACCGCGTTTACGAGCTGAACCCCGAGATGCTGGTCATTGCCGACGCCGCGCATCCGGTCGGACTGGCGGGCGTCATGGGGGGGCTCGAGACCGAGATCGACCCCCGCACGACGAACGTCCTGATCGAGGCAGCCCAGTTCGATGCGATGTCGGTGAGACGGACCTCGCGCGCGCTGGGGCTGTTCAGCCCATCGAGCTTCCGGTTCGAACGGCCCCTCGATCCGGAGGGGACCGAATGGGCGAGCCGGCGTTGCGCCGAGCTGATCCTGAAGGTGGCGGGCGGCACGCTCCATCCCGGAGTGATCGATGTCGGCCGGCGTCCTTCGGAGCGACCGCCGATCACGCTCCGGCTCGGACAGTTCGAACGAATCCTCGGCATCCGCATCGACAGGGCGACGGCCGCGCGAATCCTCACGGCGCTGGGATTGGAGCCACTGGGCGAGGATCAATCCTCGCTGACGGTCCGCCCGCCGAGCCGGCGGAGCGACTTGGAGGCGCGAGATCGACTTGATCGAGGAGGTCGCGCGGATCCACGGCTACGAGCACATCCCCGAGGAACGGGCCGTACCACTCACAATTGCTCCGCGCGGTCAGCGCGAGCGGGTCGAATCGGCCGTCCGCGATCATCTGACCGGTGCCGGCTTTGACGAAGCCGTGACCTTCAGCCTGGTCGAAGAACGCCTGAGCGCCCCGCTCCAGCCTGGACCCGCGGTCCCACCGCTGCGGGTGGACCATTCCAGCCGAAGGCGGGAGAGTGCCCTGAGACAGAGCCTGGTGCCCAGCCTCCTGTCGGTTCGTCTGCACAACGAATCTCACGGACAGTTTGACGCCGAGCTCTTCGAAATCGCCAACGTCTACCTCCCCAGGGACGATCACGACGTTCCCGACGAACCGACGCGGCTGACGATCCTCGCCGGCAGGGATTTCCGGGGTATCAAGGGGGTCGTCGAGGGTCTCTTGAAGCGGTTGCACGCCGAGGCTCCACTCAAAGCACGCCCCGCTGAGATTGCCCTGTTCACTCCGGGTCGGGCCGCCGAGCTGCTTCTGGGAGACACCCATCTGGGTTACCTCGGCGAGATCGACGGCGCCCAACTCCAGCAATTCGAGCTGCGGGAATCGTGCGCGGCGGCAGAGCTGGAATTCGATGTCCTATTGAGACAGGGGCGGATCGTGGCCCAGCATCGCGCCCTGCCGGCGTTTCCTCCCGTGGTCCGCGATCTTTCGCTGGTTGTGGCACAAGACTTGCTATGGGCAGAACTATCCGAAATCGTGGTTCGATCGGCCGGCTCGACCTTGGAAGCGGTCCAGTACCTGGATACCTTTCGGGGGGGAAACCTGTCCGAGGGCATGCAGAGCGTCCATTTCAGCATGGTCTTCCGACGTCCGGAACGGACGTTGACCGGCGAGGAAGTGGAAGGCTTCGTCCGGGCGGTCGTGCAGGCGTGTGAGGCCCGGTTCCAGGCCAAGCTCCGCGGCTGATCCGGGCCTTATAGTAGGTCAGGCTTTCCGGCCTGACGTGTCTTGAAAGCTAGGCCGACATGGCGGACCGATGTGCGGTACGATGTTGCCAGGATAATATTAGGCCGGCACGGAAGAAGCTCATATACTAACCCGAAGCGAAATTCTTGAAGTTGTGCCTTTGGGATTTTGCCCCGAAGGGGCCCGACAGATCAGCCCAGGGCAAGGAACGCTGACGAAATAACTTCCCGATTTCCCCGTCACTCGCTCTACGTTTCAAGGCTTGAAAAGCGTTTGGCATGGGAGTTATTTCGTCAGCGTTCCACGCCCTGGGTATCGACCGCCGATCCGAATTCACCAAGCCCTGAAAGGGCGCAACACGTTAAGCCTCCTGGCTTTCTGTCTGAAGCACTTGCGAAGGACCATCGCTGGGATTGAGCGTCCCGTTTTGCCCTTTCAGGGCAAGAATTATTCATGTGTTCTTTTCCCAGGGCGTTGCCCTGGGCTGGTTTGTGGGTGCCCCTTCGGGGCGGCGGAAGAAATGCGCGACTTCAAAGAGCATCAGCGAGGGGAAAGGCCGCCGGACCCTCGCTGGCGCTTCGGGTTAGTATATGAGCCTGCGTGCGAATCTTCCTGGCCGGGATAATGGCGCGGCGAGATAGGTGAAAGGCCGAGGCATGAACCCGCTCAAAGAGTGGCGATCCTGGGTCCTGGTGTTGCTCCTGGTGGGCCCGGTGCTGGTCTACATGACCCTCGGGATGCTCTGGCTCTACGAGCGCGGCTGGATCATCCTGAGCGTGGCGACGGCGGCCTGGGTCATCGCGGGCATTGCCTTCTCCGTATTCGCGGCGCGATGGACCAAGTCGTCCCACCCGATGATGCCCCCGCTCGACTGGGAATCGCCCCAGACCTTCGGCCCGCTCGATCGCGATGCCTGGAAGATCGTGCAGGATTCCGCCGATCAAGGGGAGAACTTGACCTACGAGGCCCTGCTGGATGCCGACTGCTACATCAACTCGGGCCGAGACCTCTTCCATCGGCTGGCCCTCCATTATCACCCGTTGGCATCCAACCCGATCGACGACGTCCCACTCGTCGAGCTCATGACCGCGCTGGAGCTGGCCGCTGATGACCTCGCACGACTCTGCCGTCAGCTCCCCGGCGGCGATTTGATCACGCTCTCGCACTGGCGAAAGGCCGTGCAGGTCGCCGGCTACATCTCCAAGGCCAACGACCTCTATTCCTATCTCCTCCCGTTCCTCAGTCCGGTCGGCGGCCTGGCCCGGTGGGGCTCTCGGGAATGGATCGTGAAGCCGGCATGGAAGTCGATGCAACAAAACATGTTACGCTGGTTCTACCAGGCCTACTTGAACCGTCTTGGCACCCACTTCATCGAGCTCTTGAGCGGACGGCTGGCCATCGGTGCCGAGCAGTACCGGCGGCTCACGCGCAAGTCGCACCTGCTGACCACCCCGGCGCCTGAGGAGTTGCCGGCCTTGACGATCATAGTGGCCGGGTCGAGCCAGATGGAAAAGTCCAGGTTGGTGGCGAGGCTGCGAGAGGCGTGCAGTGGCGATCTGACGCTTCTGAAGGCCCGGCTTTCCAACTTTGCCATCGAGCCGGACCTGCTCGAACGCCTTCGCGATTCGCACTGGGTCGAGGCCCCCGACTACACGACGTGGACCGATTCCGAGGGCCGCCGGGACCGCGCTCGTCGCCAGGTTGCCGTCGAGGCCGCCGTGCAGGGTGACTTGCTGATCCTGGTCATCGACGGGCGTCAGAAGGGCGACCAGGCCGACGCGGCCTTCGCACAGGCCTGGGACCGCTGGTTCATCGAGCACCCGCGCAGTGAGGTGCCCCCAGCCCTGGTTGTGCTCACGGCCGTGGAAGGTCCCGAATTCGGCAACGGCTGGCACCCGCCCTATGATTGGACGGCCGGTCATGGATCGCGCGAGACGGCCGTCCGCGCCGGATCGACACCCTGCGATCGATCCTCCCTCCCTCCTTCAGCGAGTTCGTCGCGGTCGGGGTGTCCGACCAGACGCCCTACGGTATCGTCGAACACCTCCTGCCAACGCTCGCGATGCACTTGCATCGTGCCGAACGGACGGCCCTACTCCGGCGACTCCACGAGATGGGCGGACGATCGAAGGTCGGACGCCTGGTGCGACAGCTCGGCGTACAAGGCCGGTCGCTGTGGGGTAGCCTGCGGTCCCGTCAGAAGGCCCGATCAGAGTCACATTGAAACGGGATCAGGCGGCTTGGAGACTTCGAGGCAAGACCGGATTGGCCGAAAGGCATTCGGTTCGCCACAACGGCTCTCGGCCGGATTACTGAGCGTTGCATAGAAAACTAAACTTGGCGTGGTGTCCGCAGGCTCTCCTGGGGGCATCGCCCTTTGGGCTCGACCCCAGCCACCCCCAGTTTGGCGGCCGAGAATCAGGGGTGGCTGGGGTCAAGCCGGCTTTGCCGGCGCAGCCCCCAGAAGGGCTGACGATCCCGAAACGATCCGCCGAAGTTTAGTTTTCTATGCAACGCTCAGTAGAGGGAAAAAGGAGGGACATAGTCAGGCAAAAAGGGGACATAACTCTTTAACCTTGAGACCTTGTAGGAAAAGGGTAGTCAGAAACGTGTTATGTCCCCCTTTTCTCCCCATCAGCCCGCGACTCCCAGCTCGTGGGCTCTCGGCCGGGACCCTACCGCTACCCGCCCACGCATCTTGATTGCAAGGTATTCCGAGCAGGATCGCGGCTTTCTTCCCAGAAACGGCCCAAAACGGGACGGTCGGGCCTGAGACCACTGACCAAGCCACTCGCGACCGTTAGACGGACAAGAATCAACGCTAAGGCCGAGGCCTCCTTATTACTCCACTCGACAGCGGGTTGCCTATAATCGATGCTGGTGAGGTGGAGACGCCTCACAGACGCCCCTGGTGACGCTATCTGCGCTTCAGTGTGCGGGTGCTGATCGTCTTGGTCCTCCTGGTCGGCGGAGGACTGGGCTGGGTCATCCGCGGTGCCCCAGCTCAGCGCCAGGCGTTGTCGGTTGCTCTATTGCTTGTCGCGTCAATGCTGGGTCGGGTTACCGGCACGTCGGGACTACCGCGAAGAAAACAACGACGGATCTACCTTTTTCAGAACCTTGAATTCGATGACTTCCAGCTTCCGATTGAACCCATTGAGCCCATCGCTCTTGAAGTCAATCTGCGCGGCCGTCTTTATGCCTCCAAAATCCTTGTAGTTGCTGTAAATCATCTCCTGGGTAACGTCGAGATCCATGGCTGGATCGTCGATGAGCAGCGCCTTTCCTACCGCCTTGAGCGGTAGACCGCTTTCTTTGTCGAACGAGACCTTGATGGTTTCGCCATCGGGACACGTGACATTGAGGACAACAGCAGGCCGGTTGCCGACTTTCTCGTCGCCACCGGCCTCGATTTTGAATCGCGGATCCTTCAGTGGTGCCAGCGTGACGGGGATCATCGCGAGGTAGAGGCTGCGCTTCAATGCGGCGGCATGCCGTGTCGGCTTCAAGGGAATGTCGTCGTCCCCACTGAGCCACGCGTTGTCGCCATTCAGGACGGATCTCATCCTGCCCTTGTTACCGCCCGAATCGATCATGATTAGCTCGGACCTCGAACGATCCAGACCGGCAATGGTGAGTTCGCTGGTGCATTTGAAGTGTTCCGGGCCTTGAAACAGCATATTCATCCAGCCGGTGGTCTTCCAGGTAACGGCCTCGATGTTCGAGAGCTTGTCCTCGCCCCCCAGGGCCTTCATGGCTTTACTGACGATCGCGGCGACCTCCCTGTCATCTGCCGTCGCGTTGCTCACCGGCGCTAATAGAACGACCGCGGTAAAGAACGCACTGGGGAACCGTCGCATCGGCTGACCTCCCTGTCATGGATTCAGATTACTTCATTTCCTGCTGCGAACTGGGCCGGCAGGTCTCGTCGGGATGGTAGCTTACTGTAAACGAACGAAATCGTCTACTGCACCGCCGAGCGTTGGTTTTTGTCCCTCTGCGTGCGATTCGTAGCATCTTTTCGACCTGTAATGCGTTATGCTAGGAGGTCTTCCGACATTACCCGATGTTCCGCCATCGGTCTGCTACCCCAGCGGGCGTCACCGGTAACGGCGAGGTCCGAAGCCTGGAAAGAGAAAAGGAAAGAGAAAAGGGGACATTCTTAATTCTCGACGCAGTTTGGAAAGAGAAAAGGGGACATTCTTAATTCTCGACGCAGTCTGGGGGATCTGGGAAAGAGAAAAGGGGACATTCTTAATTCTCGACGCAGTCTGGGGGATCTGGAGAAGTCCATCTCATCCAACTTGTGCAGTCCACGGCATTAATTAGCAACGTCCCCTTTTCAGCCCCCGTCCCCTTTTCAGCCCCCCATCCTGGCTTAAGCCCGGGGCCCGCGGCTGCCCACGAGATCGGACGGCCGATGGGCGAGACCGCTCCCACGCCGCCTCCCCAGGGATCGAGGTCGGGTCGGCAGCCTCGACGGCGACTTCGACGGGGCGGTCGACGCCCGCCCGCGTCGTGGACGATCTCCGGGTCCCGGCGATCGCCGGACCGGCCGTGGCCCGTCCCGACCCGATGGCCGGGGAGGCCGGGGCTCGATCGGCTTCGGGGCGCGGAGCGGACCCGAACCCTCGATTTCGCGAATCCCTTCTGGGTTTTGAACCCGCCGCCCGATACTGGCGACCATAATCGTGGTGATGATCGAGCGGCAGCCCTGGAGAGCGTCGTGGCGCGGGACGCGGATGCGTTTCGTCATGAGCTCCTGGTGCCCCGCCGCCGGCGCGGGGAGGATGAACCGAAAGGGGATCGACTCCTGGGACACTTCCCATGCGGATCGCGCCGGCCCGCCGCCCACAGACGCGGGAACGCGCTCTTAAATCTTGGGTCTTGAATCGTGGACAGCACGGGCGTTAGAGTTAGGGCCGCGCCAGGTTTCGAGTCCAGGATTCGTCAAATCGAAGGGCGAGTCGCGCCCTATCACACCGCGGGAGGACAGATGCGTTTCCACCCAGGACGGAAACGGGCAACGAGGCGACGCTTCGCGCCCCAATGCCTGGAAATCCTCGAAGCCCGCGCCCTGCTCGCGACGGTGACGGTCAACGCGAGTCAGGTGGTGCAGCCGGTCAATACCCAGCTCTCGGGCGTGAACATCGGCACGTGGGACACGAACCTCAATACCACGCAGACCAACAACATGGTCCTCGCGGCCGGCTTGACGTCGTTCCGCTTGCCCGGGCGGGGGTTGGTCCGACCAGCTCCACTTCAACGAGTCCCTCACGTCCCAGCTCGGTGGATGGGCAAAGTACTTGGCAGAGCTACGGGAGCATGGCCGAGTTCATCGCCTCGGTCCACGGCCAGGGGATCGTCACGCTCGACTACGGCGACGGCAGTCCGCAAGAGGCCGCCGCGCTGCTGTCGTACCTCGACGCCCCGACCACCAGCAATGTCCCGATCGGCTACGGCGAGGAGTGGAGCAACTCGAATGGCTCTTCCACCATCTCGTGGGAGCAGGTCAACTTTCAGAACTCCGGCTATTGGGCCTCCCTGCGCACCGCCACGCCGATCACCCCGGACGACGGCCTGAACTTCCTCCGCCTCGGCCGCGCCGCGCCGTTCGGGTTCCAGTACTTCGAGGTCGGCAACGAAGAGTATGGAAGCTGGGAGACCGACAACCACGGCCAGGGCGGCGACACCGGCAAGCCCCACGACCCGGCGACTTACATCACCTTCGCCGAGCAGTTCGCAGCCTACGCCGCCACGATCGACCCGTCGATCTCGATCGGCCTCGACGTGGGCAGCCCCGGGCGATTACAACAACTGGACGGCCGACATCCTCCAGCAGTCGGCGGCCCAGGGTTTCATGCCGGGTTTCCTCAGCGACCACAACTACGTGCAGACCCCCGGCAGCGAGAGCGACTCCAACCTGTTGCTGGACACCGTCTCGAATCCCAGCAGCAACCCCTCAGACCCCGGCAATCCGTACGATTGGGCCGTGCGCGCGGCCGACTACGAGAGCCTGATCGCGCAATACCTCGGGCCGGCCGGCAAGAACGTGCAGCTCCTGGCGACCGAGTTCAACTCGGTCAACGCCGACCCGGGCAAGCAGACGACCAGCCTGGTCGATGGTCTGTTCGTGGCCGACTCGCTCGGCGCCTTGCTCGAGACCCCCTACGTCGGCGCCGATGTCTGGGACCTCCGCGACGGCTGGCGCACCGGCGGAAACAACTCGTCGAGCCTCTACGGCTGGCGACAGGGGGGCGATTACGGCTTGCTCGGCAGCGCCGGCGGCTCGGCACCGGCGACGGGGACCTATGTCCCTTACCCGACCTACTTCGCCGAGCAGCTCGTCTCGAAGATCATCCAGCCCGGCGGCGAGGTCGTGCAGGCCAGCAGCAGCGACCCGAATCTGGCGGTCTACGCCGTCCTCGAGCCGAGCGGACACCTCGATTTGCTGGTCATCAACAAGAGCGCCGCCGGCGCCCTGACCGGCCAGTTCCAGTTCAGCGACTTCACTCCCCCGATCCTGGCCCAGGTCTGGCAGTACGGGGAGGCCCAGGACACCGCCCAGAGCCAGACGACGGACGGCTCGTCTTCCCTGGCCACCTTCAACGCAATCGTTCGTCGTGAGCGGCTCGTCGTTCAGCGATTCCTTCCCGGCCTACTCGATGACGGTCATGGACCTGGGCAAGGTGGTCTCGATCGCCTCGGGACCGACGATCACGCAGCCCGCCGGCACCTCGCCGAACCCCGTGACCGGGGAGATGACCGTGTTATCGGTCATCGCCACCGACCCGTCGGGCACCTCGGGCCTGACCTACACCTGGTCAACTACCGGGACGACGCCCGCACCCGTCACCTACAGCGCCAACGGCAGCAACGCCGCCCAGAGTGTCACCGCCACCTTCTCGGCCGCCGGGTCGTACACCTTCCTGGTCACCGTGAGCGACCCGAGCGGCGAAACGGCGACCAGCAGCGTCATGGTCGACGTCAACCAGACACTGACGGCGGTCCGGGTCAATCCCGGATCGATCACGCTCCCCGAGGGCGGGGTGGAATCCTTCACCGGGGCCGCCTTTGACCAGTTCGGCAACCCGATGGCCTCGGAGCCGTCGCCGTCGTGGTCGGTGTCGAACGGCTTCGGCACGATCGCACCCGACGGCCTCTACACCGCCCCCCAGGCCGCGGGCACCGCCACCGTGCAGGCCTCGATCGGCGGCATCTCGGCCACGGCCAGCGTCACGGTCTCGCCGCCCATGCCCTCGCCGCCGCCCACGCCCTCGCCCTCGCCGCCGTCCAGTCCCTCCCGCCCTCGCCGCCGCCCAGTCCTCGCCGCCGTCCAGTCCCTCGCCGCCGCCCAGTGCCGCCGCCGCCCACGCCTCGCTGCCGTCAACGGGCACGCCGATCACGGTCACTCCGCCTGTCGCGGGTGGCGGCCAGGCTACGTTCGGAGCGACGGCCGCCTACACAGTCATAGCGACGCGGAAAAAACGGTTCCACGCCACCATCACGATCAAGAACGCGGGCACGACGACGATCGACAACTGGACCTTGCAATTCCAGTTCAAGCCGCGGATCACGTCGATCCAGGACGCGATCCTCGTCAGCCACAGTCACGGCCATGACGTCATCGAGAACGCGGGTGACAACAGTGCGGTCGGCCCGGGCCAGAGCGTCACGTTCGGCATCGTCGGTCGTGCCGGCCGCGTGCCCGCCGCGCCGACCAACGAAGTCCTCAACGGCATCGCCATCGGCGGCACGACCGCCACGCCCAGGCGAAATCGTAAGGCGGAATACCGATTGCGTGCCGTTGAAGCTGGGCCGCCAACGCCTGTCGTCCATTCCCGGATGACAATGAGAGGTCGCTACCTCGATCGCCGATGGAGCGTCTCATGAGCCGAGAATCAAGCCGGGCGGCAACTGGTATCAGATAATATGAACGCCGGCAGAGACGAATTCAGAAAGTAAGTCGCCGAGGTTACGGCGACCGGTGGGTGGTAACTCACCCAAAACCACCTTGGGCGCAAAGCCTCTTATACCAGCCCGACGCGCCAGCGAGGGTCTTTCCCATTGTGCTGCAAGGGTTTACGGTGACCCTCGCTGGCGCAGTCGGGCTGGTATGGCCAGTCAGTCTCGCGGGTACGATAATTCCTGCCGGTCGCCTTCTGAATTCGCGACGGAGTCGGCTTCACCCAAGGAAATCGGCTTCAGGTGGGAATCCAGAGGGTCCCCAATTTACTCCGCGGGACTGGGCTCGCGTGCCGCCTCCCTTACCCCGGTGGCCCCTAAGGGTGCGAATGACTGTTTCTTCCCCTTCGGTACTAGTGCCTCGTCAATCGTGATTTGAGAAGTTGGAGTCCCGGCTTCAGCCGGTCCTCTCCGCCTAAAGGCGGTACTCCAACCTATCAATCGACGGTTGACAGCCCACTAAGTAGGTCGAACAAAATGTTTTGCACACTCGAACCGCATTGACCAATTACTCTTAAAACCCCTTGTTTTCAGCTAGTTGCGGGCCTCGGTCGGATTGCGACGACCCACGATGGCTCCGTCGGCGAGCGATTATCCTCGGGCGAAATTGGTGTCAGAAATTGGTGTCAGTTCATTTTTCAGTCACAGAAATTGGGCCGGGTCACCCAGGGCGGTTGCCCGCCCCGGGTTCCCACAGATCCGGATCTGTGGGCCGAGAAACTCATCTCGTCACATCTCCTCGACCTGCCTCTGAAGTGCCTATAATCGGGTTTTCGGCACTTCTTGAGTTGGTCGAGTGGTGCCATGCCCGTCGCCAGAGGAATCAACAAGGAGGGTCAACATGCGTCGATCTCGAACCACCACTGTCCTGGCCGGATGAAAAGTTGGACTTGACTACCCAGTTCACCTTGCCCGATTCTGTTTCTTTTGTTGCGCTAGGGCTCGTTTCGGGTTTGCTCAAGGACACGGCAACAGGAGAGACGCATGGACGTTACCCTTTCAGGCGAAGCCATGACTCCGGCTCCGAAGCCGACGACCAAGCCCTACAAGAGCCGACCGGGCGCCTTGGCCTGGTGCTTCCGCAAGAGCCGCGACCTCTGGAAGGGCAAGTACCAAGCCCTCAAGGCGTCTTTCAAACAACTCACCAACCGCATCGCCGACCTGACCAAGAGCCGCCAGCAGTGGCGACTCAAGGCCGAACGAGCCCACAACCAACTGGCGGACCTCGAGGCTCAGGTCGTCGGCTTACAAGCCGAGGTCGCGGCGCTGACGACGGAAAAAAAAACGACCGAGGTAGCGGCTCGCTGACGTTCGACGCGACCGAGCAGCAGGTGGCTCGCGGTCAGCAGTATCCGCTGGGCGTGGTGCAACGGTTCGTGTCGATGGTGATCGACAACGGGGCGTCGTTTCGTTGTGCCGCCGGCGCGTTGGATCTGTTCCTGCCACCGACGAGCCCCGAGGAGAACTCCCCGGCCTGGTCAACCGGTCGGCTCTGGTTGCTGCGCATCGGGCTGGCGGCCTTGGTTGGCCCCAAGATCCGTGCCGACGACTGGGTCTGGATGGTCGACCATTCCATCCAGATCGGGACCTGCAAGTGCCTGGTCATCCTCGGCCTTCGACTCAGTGAGTTCCCGATCGCCGCGCCGCTGCGACATCAGGACATGGAGTTGATCGACCTGGTCCCGATGGAGAGCGCGACCAAGCGGACGGTGGCCGTGTGCTTGGAGGACGCCGTAGCCAAGACGGGCGCCCCGCGCGATCCTCAGTGACCACGCGGCTGACCTCCATGGGGCGATCGCGATCTTCCGCCAGCAGCATCCCGAGACCAGCGAGTTGTACGACATCAAGCACAAGGCCGCGTGCTTGCTCAAGGCTCTTCTGGAGGGGGATGAGCACTGGACGCGATTCGCCAGCCTGGCGGCGCAGGCGAAGTGCGCGATCCAACAGACCCTCTCGGCGTGCCTGGTACCTCCCAGCCAGCGCTCGAAATCGCGGTTCATGAACCTCGGTGAACTGGTCCGATGGGGCCGGCAGACCCTGGCGTTGCTGGACGATCCCTGCCGGTTGGAGCGGCTGCCCGAGTCGTCGGAACTGGTGCGGGAGAAGCTGGGCTGGCTGGCCGAGTACCGGGAGTCCCTGGCCGAATGGTCGGCCTACCACGACCTGATCGAGGGAGCCTTGGATTTCGTTCGATGCCGTGGTCTCTACACGGGAGCGGGGCCGGACTTGGCCGAGGCGTTGCCCGCCGCCTCGGAGGAAGCCGCGGCGGAGTTGCGCGAGCGCTTGATCGCCTTCGTGACGGCCGAGTCATCGCAGGCTCGAACGGGAGAGGTTCTGCCCGGGACGACGGAGGTACTGGAGTCGTGTTTCGGGAAACTGAAGGCTCTGGAAGATGGCCAATCCAAGAGTGGGTTCACCGGGTTGGTGCTGAGCCTGGGGGCGATGGTCTCGACACGGACAGCGGAGGCCATCGGCGAGGCCTTGGAGCGATGCCGAGTTCGCGACGTCCTGGACTGGTGCCGAGAGAAGCTGGGGGTATCGGTCCAATCGCTGAGGAGGCAGGCCTACACCGAGCCGAAATGCGCAACAGATCCGGGATGAGCGAGATGATGGTGCAAGGCCAACTTTTCATCACGCCACCACTGTCCCCCCCGCGCCCGATCGGTCAAGCCCGTCCCCTGGTTCCGTGCCAGTTCTGGATGACATTGACCCCCGAATCCCGACAGCAAATCCTGGGCACACTCAGCCGGATCGTGGCCCAGCAGCTCGCCGTGCCTCCCGTCATCCCGGAGGCAACCCATGAGCACCCCTGACAGACCCAAAGCCCCCCTGATCGCTCCACCTGGCACTGGGACCATCGCGTCGCGGGTTGCGGCCGGCCTCGGGTTGCGGCCGTCTCCGCTTGAGGAAAGGCACTGGAGCCGATGGGCCATCGTCTACATCCGTCAATCCGAGCCCCAACAGGTTCTCAATCACATCGAATCACGGCAACGGCAATACGCCTTGGTCGACCTGGCCGTATCCCTGGGATGGCCCAGGGACCGAATCCTGCTCATTGACGAGGACCAGGGCAAGAGTGGCAAGACGGCCGATCGGCGAACCGGATTTCAGCGCATCCTGGCCGAGGTTACCATGGATCATGTCGGCTTGATCCTGGGGATCGAGATGAGTCGCATGGCCCGCAACAACAAGGATTGGCATCATCTCATGGAAATGTGTGCTATATTCGGAACACTCGTGGCGGACGAGGACCGCATCTATGACCCCAGCGATCCCGAGGATCGCCTCATCCTGGGTTTTAAGGGGACCATGAGTGAGTATGAGCTGATTCTCATGAATAAACGGTTGGAACGCAATCGGCTGTTCAAAGCCAAACGGTGCGCGTTGTTCCTCGACGTGCCCTGCGGGTATGTCAAGCTACCCACGGGGGAAGTCGTCCGCGATCCGGACGAGCAGGTGCAAGCGACGGTGCAGTTGGTCTTCGAGCTGTTCACCGAACTCGGCTCCTGCCGGCGGCTCTACCGCCATCTGGTGCGGAACCGGATCTGCCTGGGGATCCGCATCCACCGCGGAGTGCGACGCGGTCAGTTGGAATGGCACCCGCCCACACCCGGCATGCTGAGCCGGATGCTGCATCATCCGATCTATGCGGGAGCCTATTCCTACGGGCGTCGCCGCATCGATCACAAGCGGACCGCCTGCGGTGACGGCAAGCCCAAGATGCGCGAGGTGCCGATGTCCGAGTGGATGGTGCTGGAACGGGACCGCCTGCCGGCCTACATCACCTGGCAACGGTACGAAGACAACCTGCGACGGTTGGACCAGAACAGCCAGCGGCCCGGTTCGCTCGGGGCGCCCCGC
Source organism: uncultured Isosphaeraceae bacterium (assembly GCA_963842405.1). Taxonomy (GTDB): domain Bacteria; phylum Planctomycetota; class Planctomycetia; order Isosphaerales; family Isosphaeraceae; genus CAVZRC01. The sequence continues at coordinate 95,802 of CAWJGW010000002.1, forward strand.
ACGGGCAAGGCCCTGTTGACGAGCCTGCTGGTTTGCGGAGCCTGTGGCCGGCGGATGTACGCCAGCTATCGGAGCAAGTTGACGGCCTATTACGGGTGTATGCGACGGAAGAACGAGGGATCGACGTGCTGCGGACTGGAAGCCGGTGCCGTGGACGATCTGGTGGTCCAGCAGGTTTTGCGGGCCCTCGAGCCGGCGACTTTGGAGTTGAGCCTCAAAGCCATCCAGGATGTTCACCACGAGCGCGAGCGGTTGCACCGCCACTGGAAGCAACGCCTTGAGCGAGCCACGTATGAGTCCGAACGTGCCGAGCGGCAGTACCAGGCGGTTGAGCCGGAGAATCGTCTGGTGGCACGCAGCTTGGAGCGGCAGTGGGAGGAGGCGCTGCGAAAGCAGCGCGACCTCGCGGAGGAATCCGATCGCTTCTTGAAGGAACAGCCACCGCAGATCCGTGAGGACCAGCGTGCTCGAATCCTGGCCCTCTCCAACGACCTGCCGGCGCTTTGGAACGCACCCGAGACGACCGCGGCCGATCGCAAGGAGATCATCCGCTTGGTGGTGGAGCGCGTCGTGGTCCATGTCCGGGCGGACAGTGAGCATGCCGAGGCGGTGATCTCGTGGCGGGGCGGCGCCACCACGCACCACCCGATCATTCGCCCGGTCTCGCGCTACGAATCGTTGGAAAGCTATGATCAGTTGATGAATCGAATCATTGCGATGCGTCAGGAGGGTCAGACCATCAAGCAGATCGCGGTGCAGCTCAACGCGGAAGGCTATCGCACGCCGCGATCCCGGAAGGGCTACACCAGCACCTCAGTGCGAAAACTGTTGTCCCGTGGCGAACTGACATGGGGAAGGATTCCGACCAGGCAACTCGACCGCCACGAGTGGTGGCTGCCGGACCTGGCCGGCGAGCTTCAAATGTCGGCGGACAAACTGCGGGACTGGGCGCTGCGTGGCTGGGTTCGTTCCCGACAGATTCCGCCGCGCGGGTTGTGGGTCATCTGGGCCGACGGACGGGAGCGACAGCGGTTGCGGAAGCTCCGGGCAGCGTCGAAACGGGGCAGCCTGTGAAAGGAGCACCGTTTCGCGAGAAGGACATCCCTTGATTTCTCTTGATCCCATTGATCCACAGTGAGTGGCTCGGTGGGATCGAGGCTTTGTGACAAAGGAGGCGTTATGACACGCAGATCCGGACTTGCCCAATTAAGGCATCCGGCTCGTCATGTCACGATAGCGCGTACGGGACGGCACACCGAGTGGACCGCGATCGCGGGCGGAAGCGGATGACGCTTCAGGAAGCGATTGAGGCGGTCCCAAGTCAGCCGGCCGCCGCGCCGACGGCGCGACAGCCAGCGCTTCCAGATCCAGGTGGCCGCGGCGCGGAAACGGTTCAGTGCCGACGAGTTGCCGGTGATCCCGTAGTACGCGAAGTGGCCCCTGAGCTTCTGACTCAGTGTCCGGTGCTGGTCCTCCAACTCCTGGTGGCGGTTGAGCCGACACCAGCAATTCCCGGCGTCGCGAGCACGACTCGACCGATTCTTCCTATTTTAACATCCATTCCAGGTTGTGTCCTCTCGATGGAAGTTCGCGGAGCGCCGCGCGGTCTTTTCCGCGCCCGATCACCGTGGTTTGACCCACCTTGCCGGGCCCTGTCGGACCCAATTCCGCCCTGACCACGCACCCCGATCCCGACGCGGCCTCAGCGCCTCACTCAACCACGCGACCGTTCCCCGAACACGACGCCGGACTACGACGTGTTCTGCAATACCGGTTTCTGCGGGACGATCCCACACACTAACGCCCTGAGCAACTCGGCCATCGAATCAAACCGTAGCGTGCGAAAATGGTGGCGAATCTCTTCCCAGAGATGGCACTTGGTCCTCAGCTTTTGCCAGGCCGCTTGGAACAACGGACAACACAACTGCTGCACTTGGTCCACCAGGAACGCCAGCATCATCAACAGGGCCAGCACCACCGACAGGTTCTGCTCCCCGTGTCCGTAATTGTGTTCCAGGTGATAGCCTTGGTTTTTCAAGGTGTTGAAGGTCTCATTCTCGATCTTCCAGCGAGCTCGGCCGCCGCGCATGATGTCCCAGACGTTCGCCGGAGTCAGGAGAAAGTCGGTGATCCAACTGAAATGCTGCACTGTGCCGTCGGGATGGATCTCCCAGTATTCCAGCACGTTGACCAACTCGTCGGCGTGCGACTCGTTGAGCGGCGCCGCATTGCAGAACCGAAAATGATGCAGGACACCTGTCGCCGGATCGACCCAGGTCCGGATCGTCATCTGACCCGCCTCGTCCCGGGCCTGCAAGTGCTCAAACAGAAAGGCGTGGTCGCCCGGCTTGACGCCGATGATGAAATGCGCAGCGGGCCTCGCGGAGGTCCTTCAAGTGAGGGGCATTGGCGGCCAGGGCGTCTTCGACGACGATGACCGGCAGATGGGGATGCTCGCGCCGGAACTGTTTGAGCCAGCGCCGGGTGGCATTGCGCTCGCAGTCGTTCTTGGTCTGGCCATCCTGCTGGATAATCGGCTCCGGAGCCAACGGGATGACTTCCTTGAGGTCGGGATGGACCAGGGTGGCGCCGAAGAGTTGATGGGAATAGGTGACCCCGCCGCCACGATGGTGCTTCTCCAGGCACGAGGGACAATGGATCTTGGCGGAGGAGAAGTAAGTCGTGCCATCGAGCGAGAGGAGATAATGGCCATCGAGGTAGGTGAAGCGTTCGAGGACCTTGCCGCGCTGGAGGCGGCGGAACACATCGGTGAAGGCGGGCCGCAGGTCGTTGGGATCCAGCGGATCGAGGATGTCCCGCATCTGTGAGTCGCAGGGAACGTTGCGGATGCCATAAATGGAGCGGAAATTGTCGAGGGGGTCACGACGGCGATGATCGAAGGCGAGCAAGGAAGGGTCTTTTAAGGAGAACATGGCGAAGGCCGACATCAGGGCGTCGCTCAGAGAGATCTGGACCTCGTCGGCTCGCGGACGTGGATCCAGGAGCGAGTCGAAACCGGAGCGAAGCAGTGAGAAGAGGACGTCCGCGGAGAGATCCTTGTGAGCTTTGCCAAGGGGCGGTGCCATGGAAGCCACTCCGTAGCGTAAATGGCAAGATAGAGAATCCAGGGAAGCAATGGGCGAACGGGCTTTACGAAATGAGAATCCAAACGGAGCGACCTGTCAAAGGGAAAACCCCATGCCGGGAATTGCTGAGCCGACACCAGAGCGTGAGGGCCTTCAGTCCACGGCGGAATCGGCTCGGGGACGTCTTGCGCTTCACTACCCAGGTTCCCGTGCGGGAGCGCGCCCAGTAGTGCGTGAAGCCCAGCAGGTCGAAGGTCCCTGGCGGGGTTCCGCGCCTCGGTTGCCGTTCCCTGGGGGGCGCCGCCGGGCCGCTCGAACGGCACCAGCCGCGTCTTCTCCGGGTGGATGGTCAAGCCGTACTTCTCAAACCGCTTGGGCAGCACGTCCATCACCCTCCGGGCGTCCTCTTCACAGGAGAATCCCATGACGAAGTCGTCCGCGTAGCGGATCAGGAACGAGCGCCCCTTGAGGCGGGGTTGAACCTCCCGCTCGAACCAGTCGTTCAGCACGTAGTGCAGGAAGATGTTCGAGAGCATCGGGCTGATCACTCCGCCCTGCGGCGATCCCGTCTCCGGCTGCGTAAAGCACCCGTCCTCGAGGACGCCCGCGTTGAGCCATTTGCCGATCAGTCGTAGCAGCACCCCGTCTCGTATCCGACGCTGAAGAAAGTCGCGGAGCTGGCCGTGGTCGATCGTATCGAAGAATTTTCGGATGTCGACGTCCACGATCCAGCCGCCTCCAATCGCCATCGTCTGCCGCCAGAGGCTGTCCAGCGCCTGGTGCGCCGATCGTCCGGGTCGGAAGCCGTACGAGCAGTCCTTGAAGTCCTGTTCATAGACCGCTTCCAACGTCATGACGACCGCCCGCTGCAGGACCTTATCCTCGAAGGTCGGAATCCCCAGCGGCCGAGTCTCGGTCGCGGAGCCCGCCTTGGGGATATAGGTCCGCCGCACCGGCGGCGCCTGGTACGTCCCGGACTTGGCCCGGTCCAGCAGCGACTGAAGGTTGCCCATCAGGTCTACCGCATAGTCCGCGCCATCTTGTCCGTCCACGCCCACCGCGCCGTCTTGCGCGTGCGGTTGAACGCCTCGACCAGCCAGTCGAGGTCGATGAAGTAGGCCAGAGACGTGAATCCCATCTCCGGGCTTTGCTCAGCGAGTTGTGCGATCCGTTGTTGTTTCGTGGACACGTCCACGGGTTTCGATGTACCCGCCATGTTTCCCTCCAACGGTCTCGTGACACGGCGCCCCTTCCCTCCGCCGGGTCCCTCGGAATGGTTCCCCGGGTTCGACGGTACTATTGGGCGCTCCGACTCCCATCCGTCCCTCTCGCCGCACTTCGTTGCCTTCGCTTGGCGATACCACCCTTGCGCCTGTTTGCTCCCAGCGGCCGGGACGCGCGACCGTGGGCTCCGGGGAGTTGGTATTCCGGTTCCCGAGCCGGAGATGTCAGTGGAGACGGACGGGGCTCCCAAGTTCCTGGGGACCCCTCGTGTGCCTTGGCCCTGTTCTTCGACCCCGGCGGGATCGGTCTCGCCAGGCCCTTGCGGCGCGCCGACGCGGTCCCCGCGGCTGACAAGAGCGAGGACTCCCGCGATGATCTTTCGAGGCTCAATCGCACGGCCTAAGCACTGGCTGTCTACGCTTCGCAGTGGAGGTTGCCCACCACCACGCAAGACTCGCTACCGGCTGCTGGCCCAGCTCTGCCGGGTGGGATTCGTTCACCCAAAGGGTTCCGATGAAAGGTTTCTGAGTTCGAGTCTCGTCCTCCTTTCCCAAGCTTCTTGGCGCAATGTCAGTTCATTTTTCAGAAAAATGAACTGACACCAATTTCGCATTGACACCAATTTCGCATAAATCGGTGCGCTTCTCCCGGGAAACTACTGCTTAGAGCGGAATGGCCTGTTTATTCGGCGTTTCCGTCCAGTCGAAGCGAGCGTTTCTTTCATCTCCGTCAGCGGAACGGTCGGACAGCCCTCCTTGGCCCTCCGTCCAAAGGGTTCAAGAAAAAATCGAGGCAAAATTGCACTCACGGATGTCGCATGTCGATATGCCTCTAGCGCGGCCAATCTCTCCTGAGGCGGGCGTCTCCGCCCGGCGCGACCGCGAGATCCCGAGTCAGATCACCTTTCCCGGCCATTCCGAAGGCTGATCCAACACCGACAACCCATTAATCCCGGGAGCTTGATCATGAATTGTGCGAACGGAACGCCTCCAGGGCTCGGTTTCTTCGTAGCCAATGGGTTCCTGAAGAGGAATCGGCTGGGACTGAGGCGCGGCCGGCGACGTTTTCGACCAGGGGTGACCGGCTCGAAGGATCGCCGTCTGCTCACGACCTACACGCTCAGCACGCTGGCCTCGTTCAACGCCTCCCAAGAGAGCGTTAGCGGCTTGGTGCTGGACAGCCAGGGCAACCTCTTCGGCCGGACCAATGACGTCGATTCCGACGGTAACGGCACAGTGTTCGAGGTCGCCCACGGATCGAACACCGCCACCCCCATTGGCCCCATTGGCTCGCTCACCGATGGCCAGGTCGATTCTAGCGTGCAGGGCTTGGTGATGGACGCCCAAGGTAACCTGTATGGTACGAACCCCAATGGGGGCTACGGTACGGTGTTTGAGATCATGCACGGATCGAGCATCCCCCAGACCATCGCCTCGTTCAACTACGCCGACGGGGCGGACCCGACAGGTGGGTTGGTGGTGGACGCCCAGGGCAACCTCTACGGCACAACCGGCAATGGGGGGCCGGACGGTAACGGTACGGTGTTCGAGCTCGCCCACGGATCGGACACCCCCACCATCCTTGCCCCGCTCAATGGCGATGGCGGGCCTTTCGTGGGCGGCTTGGTGCTGGACTCCCAAGGTAACCTGTATGGCACGAGCGACGGGGTGCCGCAAGCCGACGGTCAATCGGCGAACGGGGGCCTCGTATTCGAGCTCGCCCACGGATCGAGCGCCGTCAAAACCCTCGCTTCCTTCGACGGCACCGACGGGAATGGTCCGACAGGTGGGTTGCTGGTGGACAGCCAGGGCAACGTTTACGGCACGACCAGCGCCGGAGGGACCGACAATTGCGGCACGGTCTTCGAGATCGCCCGCGGATCGAACAAAGTCACCACCCTCGCCTCGTTCAACAGCACCAACGGGGTGGAACCGACAGGTAGTCTGGCGATGGACAGCCAGGGCAACCTCTACGGCACCACCGTCGGTGGGGGACCGGTTGGTAGCGGCACGGTCTTTGAGCTCGCCCACGGATCGAACACCCCCACCACCCTCGCCTCGTTCAACGGTACCAGTGGGGGTGCCGCGGCTCCCTGGAGCGGGGTGGTGGCAGACGGCCAGGGCAACCTCTACGGCACGACTGGTAGCACGGTGTTCGAGCTCAAGCCGTCTAGTTTAACAATTGAAGTGAACAATACGACCGACGATTCTCAGCACATCACCTTGCTAGACCCAGGCGTCTACGCTCAAAAGATCCCCGTCCTTGTTACCAATAACGGGCCCACTGCGACATTTCAGCTCGCCGTCACACCTGCCGGGGCGGGGACACTTAGCCCGCCCACGGTACAATTGAATCAAGGCGAGAGCATAACGGTCACGTTTACCCCAACGGCAGTGAGCAAGTCCGTCGATGATGTATCAATTACTGGATCGACCGGAGGTCAACAAGTTGGGAGTGACAGCCTCACAGTCGTCAACGTCGATGTGCCGCAGGATATCCGCAATACCGATACGCCTGCCAGTATGCGCGATCGCATTCCTCCCAGGATGACCACTCCGATCAGCATACAGGTCACCCCGAATCTTAGTGGGAGCGATCAATTTGTGACTCTGAAAGTGACCGGTCAGAACATCGACAGCACTGGCCTCGTGATCCTGAACGGCGGTTCCTTGAATCAGTCCGCCAAGGTCACCTCGTCCGGTACGGTAAACCTCCTGGGCGTCAATCAGACGGTCCCTTCCACCACCTTCAATGGGTCCAATTACGGCCAGCTCGGGGGCAACGCGGGCAAACTCAACCTGGTGGTCGGGGTCCACGGCGAAGACGCGATCTCAAGCAATGGCTTCAGCGTCGCGGCAATCCCCGTAAAAGACGTTGAGACACTCGCAGAGCCTTCTACATATGTGGGCCGTCTTGGTGACGGCCGCCGTGTGGTCGGCATCGAAGTTCTGGACACTTTTACCTCTGACAGCGGAGACCCAAGCGACCTTGACCAGGTGTACGTCAAGGAGCAAGTCCAGTCCGACCCGGACCAAGAAACGGGTGTCTTCCAAGGTGCCAAGCCGGTCAACTCGGACTTCGTGATAAACGTGAAAAACCCCACGGAGTTACTGGATGCGTCGCAACCTCAGGCCGACTATCACACGGTAACGGTGAGTGCATTCAGGGCGAAGGGAGGCAAGGCCACTGCGTCTCAAACCCTTACGTTTGTGGACGCTCGCACGGGCTCCTTCGACATCCCAATGGGCAACTCGGGGTACATCATCACGAAAGAAGTGTCATTCGATCGAACCGCCCGAAAGGGGTACTTACTGGTGACGAAAACGGGTGCTTCCACGATTGCCAATGGGTTTGCCTCGCAGGCCGGTGAGACGAATCCCACGCACAGGCCTCAGCGCGTTGGTTGCCTACACCAAGCATCATGAAGCACGGAGGATGTCTCGCCCATAGTTGGGAATCCCATGGGCCGGGTGCCCTGGGAGATTGCGCTCCCAGGTGTTCCCACAATTCACTATGGGAAATTCTGTGTATTCAGAGACAGTCGTTTCCCTGAAAGAAGACACAACGACTGACCGGACGTACCGTATTGAAAGCGGCGTCTCCTGGTCGGAACCTGCCAGGTGGTGACAAACCCAACCGGCCGAGACACAGGAGACGCACCATGACCGAAGCTACGCTCACCTGGACCATCTGGCAAGCCTTGCTCCAGGCCTTCGCTAGCTCCTTCACCCGCCGCGGCTTCCCCCGGTTCGCCGAGTGGATCACCGCCATGGCGCTCAACGTCGAGGAGCACACCATCACCCCGGAGGGACGGGGTCACGGAGGGACGGGCCGGGTAGACCTGGGTGGTCGCCCACCCGTGAGGTGACGCTGGTGACGACGCTGCTGGACGCCGCGGTGTACCCGGCGGATGCGCTGGCAGAATTATATATGATGAGATGTCGTGTTGAGGAGAACCTGAAGTCGCTCAAAACTACGATGAAGATGGATGTGTTGAAGTGCACCACGGTGGATGGAATTCACAAGGAGCTGACGATGTACGCGATCGCGTACAACCTGGTGCGGTTGACGATGTGGGAGGCGGGGGAAGGTCAAGAGGTGGCGGCGGATCGGGTCAGCTTCATCGATGCGTTGCGGTGGCTGAAGAGTGCCGAGGAGGGGGAGGAGATGCCGGAATTGGTGGTCAATCCGCTCCGGCCGGGCCGGTACGAGCCCCGGGTTCGGAAGCGGCGACCCAAGCAATACCCGGTGATGAAGAAGCCGCGGGCCGAATTGCGCAAAGAGTTGCGGGATAAGGACTTGGCGGCCTGATCAAGTCAAACAAATTGATGTGGAAACCCCAAGTATTTTGATTGGATGGGGAGGGGGAGGTTTTAGCCATTTTAGTGAATATTGGGTGATATCATAATGGATAATCGGATGTCACCGGGGTGGGCAAGAAGACTGCATGATTAATTGATAGTATGATTGTTTTGTTGAGTTAGCAAGTCCTTGCAGGCCCGGGATTTGTGCGATCTTAATGCCATTCGGCTTATTTTCCGCACATCCCGGGCGGATTATCTCCGAATTTCCCACGGCCACCTCGGTCAGTTGTCGTAGACCATGCGCATGCCGAGCAACCTCAGAATTCGGCGTTGCAGCCGACTCAGCTTCGTCGTCATGTCCACCGGCGGTTTCTTGCCAACGACCAAGTGGTGGCGTTGCACGTTCTCGAACACCTCGATCAGTCGTGGCGTCGTCGGGCACCGGCAGGCTCGGCCCTCCGGATACATCGCCAAGCTCTCCACCCCGCGCCGGGCCATCGCACGCCGCAACTCCCGCTCCCACAACGCCTGCACCAGCAGGACCAGGAAGTACAGGCATAACAGGGCCTGGATTCGCGTCACCTCCTTGAGGTACACCGGCGCTACCGCAAACTCGGTCTTCAACTGCGCGAACCGCCGCTCGATCACGGGCTGGCCCTTGTACGCCAGCAACAACGCCTGTTCCGTGAGCTCCCGATCGTTGGTGATCAGCGGGAAGACTCCGTCATTGACTACCTCTGCCGCCAACGCGGCCTGGTTCAGCTCGTACCTCAGTTCGTACCGCGTGTACACCTCGCGGCGATATTTCGTCTGGGGGTTGGGCCGGCCCGGCCGCTCTTGGTGAAAGACTTCTTGCTCGTGCTCGTCGATCGCCACGACCACCCACGGTGTCGTCCCACGAGCCTGGAGGATCGCCTCCACGGCCTCGGTCACCTTGGCGCGCACGCGGTAGCGGGTCCGGGGCGACGTCAGCTTCTGCTGGAGCTCCGCCAGATCCCCCAGGTCCGCTCCAGTTGCCGCGCGCGGGCCAAGGCGTCGAGCTCGGCCTTGCGCACTGTGGTACCACACCAGGCGATAGCCTTCGGCACTGGTGGTCGCCGGCTCGCTGACGCGGTAGCGATCGATGAGGTCGCCCTTCTCATCGTACTTGTCGTGAACGCGCCGCCACCGGACCCGGCCGCCGGCCAAGGCCGCGCGGAAGAGGCGGTCCTCAGACCGGGTGCTCGGCAGCACGGTCAGGAACCGGCCACCATGCCCGTGCACGTAGCCCATGTTCTCGGTGCTGGCTAACTTGCAGTCGGCGACGTAGAGGAAATCCACCCGGCCGACCAGTTTGCAGATCAAGTCCCAGGTGTCGCGATGGGTCGTGTCGTCGGCGACGTTGCCGCTCTTGGCCTGGAAGTAGACCGGGATTCCCCCGTCCTTGCTCACGGTAAGGATGAAGAGCAATTGCTTGAGATCGGGCCGGTGGTCCTTGTTATGGCCCCAGGTCAGGGCCAGGCGGGGTTGCCCCCGGCGACGGGACTCCTGGGCGGCGTCGGCGTAGTCGCCGGAGAAGGTCACGGTGGTCGAGTCATTGTGCAGCTCGTCGAGCTCGACCTGGAATTCCTTGACCGCATGAGTGGCGACGGTCAAGGCCAGGGAACTACAGTCGCCCCGGAAGAGTTGGTCCAGGGCCCGCGCCAAGCGATCATCATTGAGGGCGGCGATCAGTTGGGGGTCGAGTCCCAAGGCGGCGGGCTCGTAGCGCGCGGCCCAGTGGGCCACGCCATAGAGAGGTTCGCGGCAGAGGAGGAGGTTCTTGAGCAGGACCATCAGGGCTTGCGCCGGGGCGATGCGACAGCGGCGATCCTCCCGGGGCAGGTAGTCGCGGAGGAAGTGTTCCAGTCGCAAGCGCACGAGCAACCGATTGAAGACCGGCAGCAGTCCGAGTTGGTAGGAGTGGAGAGTCCGACCGGGGGCTCGGGCGGTGTCGCCCAGTGGCGTGGTCTTGGGGCGTGGTCGTGGCACGGGTGTGGCTCCTGTCGAAGTTCCGGTGGCCGGGGCGGGGGTCGTTCGCGGTCGTCGGCTGGTCGGAGAGTGGCCGCCGACTGGTGGCGATTTCTCTGGGCATGATGGTGGCGAACCGGAAATCGTCAAGAGGTGAAAAATTTTTCGTGAGGTGTAACGTCAAGACGTTTTGACGTAAGTCGAGCGGCCCGCGACTGAGGCGATGCTTCGAAAAACGATTGTCGGATTCCGTTGCCGATGAGGGTTGTGGGAATGTGGAAAAAACCCGGAGAAAATGGGGGGTGTTCCACGACCAGTGTCGATTCTTTCCGGCCGGCCGCAACTTGTCAAAGGGCGCGCCGCGCGACTTACGTCGAGGGCGTGCCAGGCGAAACACGAGGGAAAAAGTCGGACCCGGTCGCTGGACATTGACAAGGGATAGGACAGGAGCGAAGGATGTGGTGTCGGGGATGCGAAATCGAAGGGGATATCAGACCGGGAGGGAGACGGTCGCTAGGCCGGGCGGATCGCCCCGGGGACCGTCCGCAGAAAGGAGGATTGCCGGCCGAAGGCTACCGCCAACTGAGGTGAGAAGAAACTCAGAGAAATCTACTCGGCGATGTGCGGAAAGTAGGATTCGGGACATAGTCCGTTTACGATTTCCCCCTTTGTTGCCCAAAGCCCCCAGGCTAAATCGCTATGTCCCCTTTTGTCCCCAGGCTAAATCGCTATGTCCCCTTTTGTCCCCAGGCTAAATCGCTATGTCCCCCTTTTGTCCCCGGCTCCGGGACGCGGCGGAACACGGGCCGCCACACTATCACCGGCACGAAATTCACGGCGCGGGCAGTCACTACGGAGTCGAGAGCTGGGTCTACTACACCCAACCACCACCGCCGAGCACCAAGGCCCGGATCGAGTACATGAGCCATATGGAGGGAATCGGTGACACGAGCTTCGTCCTCCAGCCGGCCGTGACCGGCAGCGAGCGGGAACCGCGACGCTATGGAGGGCCTGGCCATTCGCTCGGCGGCGGGCTCCGAGGCGATCGATCTCCGGGTCAAGGCCCACGTTTCCTTTCAAGGCGATACCAATTGGGTCGGCCTCGGCCAGTTCGTCGGGACCCGGGGTGCGAGTCTCGCCATGCAGGCGCTCTGGATGGAGCTCACCGGCCCCTCGGCCGATCGATATGACGTCTGGTACTCGGTCCGCCTGGCCGATTGCGACTGGATGGGATGGGTGAAGAACGGTTCCCAGGCCGGTTCCACCGGCTGCGGCCGGCAAATCGAAGCCCTGCGAGCGTTCATCGCCGAGAAGGCCCGATAGAACGTCGCCAGGGACGCTTGCCAGTCGTGCTAAGAATCGACTAGACTTTGACATAGACACCAGCGACCGGCGAGCGGTTCGACGCGGGGCAACCGGCCCGAGCGTCGCACCCGAGCCGGTCGATCCGTGAGACGATTCGGGTTCTGGCGGATGAGGAGGGTACTTGCCGATGCGGCGACGGAACTATCTTGCCCTGGCGATGATCGGATCAATCAGCGTGTTTTGCTGGCAGGCGACCCAGGGAGCCAAGCCAAAGGACGAGATGCTCGAACTTTACGGTTTGTTCGTGGACGCCGTGGAGAAGGTCGAGGTCAACTACGTCCGCCCGGTCTCGCGCCGGCAGCTGCTCGAAAGTGCCCTGGAGGGCATGCTCCAGAACCTCGACCCTCACTCCACCTTCATCAACACCAGCCAGTGGATGCAGTTTCGCCGGCAGATCGAGGGCCGGTTCGGTGGGATCGGGATTCAGGTCGGGATCGACAATGAGAGCGGCCGGCTGCGAGTGATCGCCCCCATGGTCGGTACACCGGCTTATGAAGGCGGCATCCTCGCGGGCGACCAGATCGTCGAGATCGACGGACAGACCGCCGAGGGCATGAGTCCGGACAAGGCCATCGAAGTGCTGACCGGCCGCCCCGGCACCGAGGTCAAGCTCAGCGTCCTGCATGAGGGGTCCGAGGAGCCCGAGCCGATCACGATCACGCGCGCCATCATCGACGTGCCCAGCGTCCTCGGCGATCACCGCAAACCCGACGATCAGTGGGAATTCATGCTGGATAAGGATAAGAAGATCGGCTACATCCGGATCACCAGCTTCATCCAGAACACGGCGGACGAGTTGAAGAAGGCCCTCGACGAGCTCAAGGAAGAGGGCATGAAGGGGCTCGATCCTCGACCTCCGCGACGATCCCGGCGGGTTGCTGAGTGCGGCGGTCGAGGTCTCCGACATTTTCCTCGACAACGGAGAGATCGTCAGCACCAAGGGACGGAACACGCCGCCCAAGGTCTTCAAGGCTCACAAGAACAGCTCCTTCGAAAACGTGCCGATGGTCGTGCTGGTCAACCAGAACTCGGCGTCAGCCTCCGAGATCGTCTCGGCGGCACTCCAGGACCATCATCGCGCAACGGTCGTCGGCCAGCGGTCTTACGGGAAGGGCTCGGTCCAGAACATCTTCGAGCTCGACGACGGCAACAGCGTGCTCAAGCTCACGGTGGCCAGCTACTATCGCCCCTCGGGGGAGAACATCCACCGATTCAAGAACGCGAAGATCACGGACAAGTGGGGCGTCAGTCCGGATAAGGGGTGCGAGGTCAAGCTCAGTCCCAGCGAATACTATCGCTGGGCCAGTGGCCGTCGCAATCGCGACCTGGCCGCCGGCCATCGCCGAACCCCGGCGCCCAAGCCCGAAGCCGAGAAAGAAAAGACGAAGGCCAAGCCCGAAGCGACGAAGGAGAAAGCCGAGGCCAAGAAGGAGCCGGAGAAGCCTCAGTCGAAACGGGCACCACGGCGGCCTTCCGGGCCGTTCGTCGACAAACCGCTCGACAAGGCGCTGGAAGTGATTCGGTCGAAGCTGGAACCCAAGGCCCAGTCGAAGACGGCGTAAGCCAGCCCGGAACCTGCAAACCCACCCTGTGAAACAAGAAGACTGAACCACGGATTTCTCAGTACAGCCGAGTTATCTCTGGTTCATCTGTTAGTCCGTGGTTCATGTGAATTGTGTCTTGCTGGCCATCGAGACGAGTTGCGACGAGACCGCTGCGGCGGTTCTGGAGGGTCCGCGGCCTCCGAGCCGTCGGTGTGCCACGGATCCGTTCCAGCGTGGTGGCTTCGCAGGTTGGCTTGCATCAGCGGTACGGCGGCGTGGTGCCCGAGATCGCATCGCGGGCGCACGTCCGCCAGATCTTGCCGATGATCGACGAAGCCCTGCGGCGGGCGGATGTCACACTTCGCGACCTGGATGCTATCGCCGTGACGACGCGACCGGGGCTCGTGGGTGCCCTGATCGTCGGCTTGACCGCGGCCAAGACGTTGGCCCTCGCTCTGGAGATCCCCCTGATCGCCGTCGATCACCTGGAAGGTCATCTCTACGCCTGTCAGCTCGCCTATCCCGACCGGGAGGTCTATCCCTGCGTCGGCCTGGTGGTCTCGGGCGGCCACACCAGCCTTTATCTCTGCCGGAGCCCGCTGGAGGCAACGCCGCTCGGTGGTACGACCGACGACGCCGCGGGCGAGGCGTTTGACAAGGTGGCCAGTCTCCTCGGACTGGGCTATCCCGGTGGTCCGGCGATCGAACGCGTGGCCAGAGGCCGCAATCGCGCGGCGTTCGCCTTCCCACGATCGTTCATCCACGACCCCAGGCTTCAGTTCAGCTTCTCCGGCCTGAAGACCGCGGTCCTTTACGCACTGCACGGTCAAAATGCCCCGTCTCGGCCGATTCCCGTCGATGAGGAATTGATCGGCAACGTCGCGGCGAGCTTCCAGGAGGCGGTCGTTGACGTGCTCGTGGCCAAGACGCGCCAGGCCCTCGTGCAGTCGGGCATGAAGCGGCTGGGCGTCGGCGGGGGCGTGGCCGCGAATGCCCGGTTTCGCGAACGGATCGCCGAGATGGCGGCGGAACTCGGCGTCGAAGCGTTCATACCCCCGCTGGCTTTGTGCACCGACAACGCCGCCATGGCCGGCATCGCACTGCCCAAGCTGTGGGCCGGCCAGATCGCCGATCTGGATGTCAACGTCGTCGCCGGATTGGTCCGTCCGGGACGAGGCGCCTGAATGGCTGACCGGCGATGGATTGGCCCGCCAGACTAGCGAGCGACACCATCGGAACCGGCGACCCGGCAACCCTAGCTCACCGGGATCGGGTCGCACTCGCCCCTCATGGGTCTCTCGGAAGGACCGTTGTCCCGCGTCGAGGAGCTGGCGGCGGTGAAGTGCCTCTTCCTGGGAGTCTGGAATTGATGAGTCGTAAATCGAGTGTGGATGGTTACGTTACGCGCAAGTGTGGGGCGTTCATGATTTCGGCTCCCGTTGAACATCGAACTGGTGCGCGGAATCCGTGACGGTAGAGACTTTCTTCTCAGACCTTCCCGCCCATAATGTTGACACAGACCACCCAGGCTCGTAGATCTGCGGATCTTCTCAGAAAGTGACTCAAGACGGACCGGCCGGAACGACGCCTTGCTGGGTGGCGAAACAGGGAACAGACACGCCGATGAGTGAGCGACCGATCTGGGACGGCATTTCAGGTATCGTCTTCGATGCCGTCGGGACTTTAATCAAACCGGATCCTTCGGTGGCGATGGCTTATACCGAAGCGGCTCGTCGCCAGGGAGTCGAGCTGGAGCCCGAGGAGGTCAGGGCACGGTTTCAGGCACACTTCCAGAGCGACGCGATTCATGCGGAGCAGGGGGTGCTCTCGACGGACGAGGAGACGGAGCGCCGGCGATGGCGCAAGCTCGTTTTCGACGTCCTGCCCGAGATCCCCGAGCCGGATCGTGCGTTCGACGAGCTCTGGGACCACTTCAGCCGGGCGGAATCCTGGCGATGCTTCCCGGACGTGGCACCGGCGATGAAGGTCCTCAGGACCATGGGGATCTCCCTGTGCGTCGGCTCGAATTTCGATCGGCGATTGCGCGGCGTCGTGCAGGGTCTTCCGGAGCTGGACTCCTGGGTCGATTCCCTGGTCATCTCGTCCGAAGTCGGTTTTCGCAAGCCGCATGCGTCGTTCTTCCGGGCCGCTTGCGACCACCTGGGATTGCCGCCCGAGCGGGTGCTCTGTGTCGGCGACGACCTCGAGAACGACGTGCGCGGTGCGATCCGCGCCGGACTCTCCGGGCTGCTGCTCGATCGCGTTGCCCAGCGGCCAGCCGATCTACCTCATGTCCCGAACCTGACAGCCCTGGTCCAGTCGCGGTTCAACGGAAATTGAAGTGCGGGACGCGGATTGACGATCGAGAAGAGAAAGTGGTTAATCATCGGACTGCTGGCCCGGCGAGATGACGGCGAGATGCGCTGGCCGGGAGAGATGGGAAGTTGGCCCCGATCGCCCGCGGGAGGAATTCTGGGTTGCCGGGGGGACGAACAGGACCGAGTCGACTTGCCTCGCTTGACGAGAAGGATTAGCATCCCGGACGGCCGCAAGGGCTGCTCCCCGATTCGCGATTGCGGAACACATCCGAATTGCTGGCAGAAGGGACCGGTCCGGAGAACCCACCACGCTCGACCCGCGAGATGCTGGTCCTCGTCGTCTCCTTTCAGGGAAGAAAGGAAATCGCTCGTGGTCGCAACGGTGGAACAACTTGCGGAACTGGTTCGCGGTCGATTGGTCGGCGATGGGAGCGTCTCGATCCGTTCCGCGCGACCGGTCGGCGAGGCCGGACCGGGCGATATTACGTTCATCGAGAACGACCGGTTCGCCAAGCTCCTGCGGGGCTCGCCCGCGTCGGCCGCGATCGTCGGGCCCCATTTCGCCATCGAGCCTCAGGAGACGCCCAAGGACCTGGCGGTCATCGAGGTGGACGACCCGATCGCCGCGTTCCTCGCGGTCCGGAGCCACCTCAACGGCGCCGGAAAAGTCGCGATGGACGGGCATCCATCCCCAGGCCTGCGTCGCGCCGACGGCCCGGATCGGCCGGGAAGTGGCCATCTATCCGTTCGTCTATGTCGGCGAGAACGCCGTGATCGGCGACGGCACGACCCTTCATCCGGGGGCCGTGATCGGGGCGGGGTGCACGCTCGGTACGGAGTGCACCGTTCATCCCAATGCCGTGCTCTATCCCAACGTCATCCTGGGGGACCGGGTGGAGGTCCACGCCGGGACCGTGCTCGGCGGCGACGGATTCGGATACCGCCAAGTCGAAGGACGGCACGTCAAGGTCCCGCATTCCGGCCGCCTCGAAGTTGGGAACGACGTCGAGATCGGCTCGAACTGCACGATCGACCGCGCGACGTTCGAGGCCACGCGGATCGGCGAGGGGACCAAGATCGACAACCTGGTGATGATCGGCCACAACAACCAGATCGGCCGGCACAACTTGCTCTGCGGCCAGGTCGGGATCGCCGGGAGCTGCAAGACGGGCGACAACGTCGTGATGGCCGGCCAGGCGGGGATCAAGGACAACACCCGGATCGGCGACGGGGTGATCGTCGGGGCCCAGGCGGGGGTGCATCGCAACGTCCCCGACGGGCAGCAAATCCTGGGTTCGCCCGCGATCCCGGTCCGCGAGCAGCGGCGGATCTTCCAGATGATCGCGCGGCTGCCCGAGATCTATCGTCAGCTCCGCGAGCTTCCGGCGCAGGTTGCCACGCTGACCAAACGCCGTTCCGGCCCGGCCCGAGACGGAACCGGTCACGCGCCATATCCGCGTGGATCCGCCCGATCCGCCGCGATCGACGGATGATCCGACTCGGGGATTGATGGTATTCGACGAGGCTGTCCATAGGATTGGTTTCCGTAGGGTGGGTGAAACCCACCAGGGTTTTCAGAATGAAGAGAATTGGTGGGTTTCACCCACCCTACTGGGATAGGCTCTTGACGTGCCAGATCCGTTTCTCTGGAGCCATCCAAGGAGCGAGCCGGCGTGAGCGTGATTGCCGTCAAGCCACTTTCGTCCGCGCGGGACCGACTCCGGGCCGAGCCGATCGGCCTGATCGCCGGCAGCGGACGATTCCCGATCCTCTTCGCCGAGGCGGCACGAAAGCAGGGCCTGAGCGTCGCCTGCGTGGGGATCCGTTACGAAGCGTCCGAGGAGCTTCGAAGTCTCTGTACGTCGTTTCAGATTGTTGGGGTGGCCAAGCTCGGCCGGATGATCCGGGCGTTCCGCCGCGAGGGCGTCACGCAGATCGTCATGGCCGGCAAGGTGACCAAGAGCGTGATCTATACGCCCTGGAGGATGCTCCAGCTCTGCCCCGACCTGCGGACGATCCAGTGGTGGTACCGCCGCGAGTCGCGCCGATAATCGCGACGACAGCCTTCTGCTCGGGTTGATCGCCGAGTTCGAGATGGATGGGATGACGTTCGCCTCGGCCCTGGATTTTTGCCCGGAGTTACTCGTGAAAGAAGGCATTCACACGCGCCGCGTGCCGACTGCGAGCGAGCTGAAGGACATCGAGTTCGGCTGGGCCCTGGCCAAGGAAATGGGCCGGCTCGACGTCGGCCAGTCGGTCGCCGTCAAGGAAAAGGCTGCCCTGGCCGTCGAAGCCATCGAGGGGACGGACCGTTGCATCGAGCGCGCCGGCCAGCTCTGCCGGGCCGGAGGCTGGTCGCTGGTCAAGGTCGCCAAGCCCCAGCAGGACATGCGGTTCGACGTGCCGACCATCGGCGTCACCACCATCGAGAACCTCTACAAGGCCGGGGCCAAGGTCCTGGCGATCGAGGCCGACAAGACCATCCTCCTCGATGAGTCCGATGTCATCGCCCGCGCCGACCGGTACGGTCTGAGCATCGTGCGCGATGCGGTGAGCCACGTCAAAATCGATCGAGCCCGACAGGATTGTCTCGGCCAAACTCTTCCCGTGATCGGAATTCATTGCCCGGTTTACCGTCGATGTTCGGATACGATTTCCCCGTAACGAGTCGAACTCTCGAGCGGTTCTCTCGTCGGGTTTCGCCTCCCGTCGCCGAGCGCATGCGGTAGGCGGTGGCAGGGCCGGCGTGGCGGACGGTTCGCGGGCAACCGCCCATTGGCCCGTCGCGGGGATCAGCGGTTCCGATCGTGTTGTCCCGCGATCGGACGAGCTGCGGAGCAAGGGACCGATCGCCATGCTCCTGGGGCGGCCCACCACAACGGCATGGACGATGACCTCGGCCGCGATCTCCAGGCCGAGGCTGTTCGAGTCGAGCACCAGGTCGTAGTTGTGCGGGTCGTTCGAGTCTGGCGCGATACATGGTCCGATCGAACTGGAGGTGGCGGCGATCGAGGTCCCGCGCGGCCCGACGCGCCGTTCGGACCGAGACGCCCATCCGCTCCGCCAGCCGCAGGGCGCGGACTTTCAGCGGAGCGATCACCCGGACCGAGAGCGTCGTTTCGCGCGGCAACATATAGCCGGCCCCGCGACCGACGAGGATCGATTCGCCGGCCCGGCCAATCGCCTCGATCAACTTGGCCAGGTGGTCGAGATACGCCTCCTGCGGCGCGTAGTACTCCTCGCGCAACGGGAGCAGCCAGTCCTGGACCATGCTGGGAGCCAGCTCGTCGAGGATGCGAACCTCATCCAGCGGAACGCCCATCCGGTGGGCGATCGCCTCGATCAGCTCATGATCGTAGACCTTCCATCCCAGCTTCTGCCCGACCAGTCGAGCGATGTCTTCAGCCCCGGCACCGGCCTCGCGACTGATGCAGATGTTCTGGAACCGTGCGACGGTGTCGGCCGACGCCGTGGGCGCATGCTCCTCCTCGCCGCGGCCGAAGAGCCAGCGCACCAAGGAATGGGGCCAGGCGTGAAGCCGACCCGGACTCATGTCCCCCGACGTCGGTCGATGAGGTCGAGGCCCCCTGCCACGTCGTCATGCCCGGTCTCCCCAGAGATGTCGATCCCCTCTCCAGTCTAACGAGGTATCGCGATGCCAGAGAAGCCGTCAGTGACGCTTTGCATCATTCGCGCGGTACCGAATGGACCGTTCACGACCGACTGCAAGACGCACAATGCCTCGCGGGATATTGTGTAACCCTTACAACAGCCATCCTTCACGGAAGATCGGGAGACTTTGCATGTTTTTCCTCAAGTTTGCGGCTCTCAAGGGTTTGAGGTCGTGTGATCGAGCCGGCTTTGAGTCCTGGCACACTCTTTGCGTTCTCACTCGGGACGTCGGCGACCGAGCGAGACCCGGGGAGTATGGCAGAGCCTCTTATGGCCTCCGGAGTTCGGTCTGAGACCAGGATAGGAAACAGGGTTTTTCGCCTGTCAATCGAGGCGAGTGAAGGAGCACCCCACGATGAGAAATCGGCGTCACACGCTGCTGTGGATGAAAGACTTGATCGAACACATGGGCCAATGCCACGACCAGCTCCAGTGGACCAGCGACCGGGACACGGAGACCTTCCTGGCCGAGACCCTTCTGGGGGACCTCGACCAGTGTCAGAAACTCTGCGAACAGCTCCGCACCGGCCCGGTTCATGCCGGCGGTTCGCCGCCAGCTCGCCACGATGTAGGGGCCCGGGATTCGATCGCTCGGCGGACCGCGGCGCAAGGCACCCGGTTCGGGGCCGTGGCAATGGGGCGAGAATTGGGATAAGTTCTTCCGGAATGAATCGTCCAACGATCACCGGAACCAAGGTTGGTCGCACTCATCATCCCAGTTCTCGCGCAGGATCCCCGTGCATGAACGCCTCCGAGCCGACGACGATCGCGCGATTCTTCGTGGATTCTCTCGAGGTCTGCGTCTTCGAGAATCGGGCGCATGGCAGGCCATGCTGCCGCGCAAGGCGTGGCGCGGGAGATTGTGAGCCGGCAGCGGGCTGCCGGGCGAGCCAACATCGTCTTCGCGGCCGCACCGAGCCAGAACGAATTCCTGGCCGGCCTGGTCGCTCACCAGGAGATCGACTGGTCGCGGGTCGTCGCCTTCCACATGGACGAATACCTGGGGATCGGTGCCGACCATCCGGTCTCGTTCCGCCGCTATCTCCAGGAACATTGCTTCCGGCTCGTCGGGCTGGCCGGAGACCGGCTCCGGCTGATCCCGGGCGAGCAGGTTGATCGGCCGCTCCGGACGTGCCTGGATTATGAAGAGATCTTGAAGGCCGAGCCGACCGACATCGTGTGTGCGGGGATCGGCGAGAACGGCCACCTGGCGTTCAATGACCCGCCGGTGGCCGATTTCCTCGACCCGATCCTCGTCAAGGTCGTGCGGCTCGACGCGGCTTGCCGGAATCAACAGCTCAACGACGGTTGCTTCGAACGCCTCTCCGACGTCCCGACTCACGCCTACACGCTCACCATCCCCGCATTGCTCCGGGCGCCGGTGGTCTCGGTCGATCGTGCCGGGCCCGCGCAAGGCCAACGCCGTCCTGAATACGCTCCGCGGGCCGATCAATGAAGCGTGTCCGGCCACGGCCCTGCGCCGTCATCCCGGCGCCAGGCTCTACCTCGACCGCGACGCCGCGAAGCTCGTGCTCTGATTCCACTTGCAACTCTCTTGTCGAATCCCTCCTTGTCTTGTATTGAT
Organism: uncultured Isosphaeraceae bacterium; assembly: GCA_963842405.1. Classification (GTDB taxonomy): domain Bacteria; phylum Planctomycetota; class Planctomycetia; order Isosphaerales; family Isosphaeraceae; genus CAVZRC01. The sequence goes on from CAWJGW010000002.1 coordinate 116,889, forward strand.
CGCGGCGTCGGATATCGTGCGGATTGAATCGTTTGTCCTCTCGACTGTCCGGGCTTGAACCTCGACACGAAGGGCTCACCGCCATGTCCCGACGATCGTTCGCACGCGTCGTCTCGCCGATTGTTGCGTCCGCGTTGTTCATCGCCGTCGTCTCGGTCGTCGCCGGGCCGCAGGAAAAGGCCGAGACGAAGCCCGCGCCGAAAGTCGAAAAGGCCGAGCCGATTCCGCCAGACCCTCCAAACGAGCAACGTGGGAGACGAGCGGACGGACGGTGGAGACGAGCGGCAGAAGGCCATCGACAAGGTCGACAAACTGATCGCGGCGTACGACCTCAAGCCCCATGCGTTGCCTCCGATCCCGGACGACCCACCCCCCACGAAGGGGCCTTGATCGACCTTCCGTATGTCGTCGAGCCCCCCGATCTAGTCATCATCGAGGTCCTCGAAGCGTTACCGGGTCGCCGATCTCGGGCGAGCGATTGGTTAGACCCGACGGGACGATCAGTCTCGGGTTTTTACGGCGAGATCTCCGTCAGAGGATTAACACTCGCCCAGATCAAGGTCGCGATCCTCAAGCATCTCAGGAAGTTTCTCGATGATGAGATCCTGGGACTCGTAGTCTCTCCCGGCGGAGAAGGGTATAACGAGGCCGCCGTTGTCGATTCCCCCAAGGTGCCGAAGCCGGTTATCCCCGAGCTTCCTCGAGAGCCTGTGAACCCTTTCCAGAAGCTAGAGGACCCACGACCCTCTCCCGAACGCCCTCGTTCCGCGAAGATCGATCCGTCGTTACGACACGGAGTTCGTCAGTCGGATTCCCGTGCGTCCGGTCAGAGCGCGGGGGAATCGCGTTGAATCTCAGGATCAGGAAGGTGCCCGCGAAGGAGCAGGTCCCACTCAAAATCGAGGGCCTCGGCAAGAGGAGAGTTTCGATCACCATCGAGATCGATGGCCAGGATCGTCCTGCGGCTGTACAGGTTCAACCGGCACCGCCTCCTGTGCTTCAGCACAATCATGTACGCGTGCAAGTTCAACCGATACCGCCCCCTATGGTTGAGCTCGAGGGTCCGTGGCGAGTCATTCCCCCTGAAGAATCCACTCGCGTTTTCGTCAACGTCACGGCCTATAACTCGAAACAATACTATGTCCTGGGCGACGTCTTGGTGCCTGGCAAGCTCCCCTGCACGGGGAATGAGACGGTGCTCGATGCACTGCAATACGCCGGCGGGCTTTTGCCCACTGCCGAACCCAAGGACATCCGATTGATTCGGCCAGGCCGCGGTGGCAAGCCGACCAAGGTCTACAAGGTCGATCTCGAGGCGATTCAAGAGAAGGGCGACGTCCGGTCGAACTATCAAATCTTCCCCGGCGACCGGTTGATCTTCGGCCGGAACGAAGTCGTGAAGAAGACAACGGAGCTGGATCGCCTCAACGCCCCTCTCCAATCCATCACGGGTTCCATGCTCCAGATTGCATTCGCTCTCCGATACGTGCAAATCCTTAGCCCGGATCGCAGTGACGAGATCGTGAAGAAGCTGATCGACTTCTGGGCGAAGGAGCTTTCCCGAACAGGTGACGTCGAGTTCGACGAGCAAAAACTGCGCGAACTCCTCCTTCACGAGCTGAATAAACCTCTGGGCCGGCTCAACCGGCACCTGCTCCCGAGCAGAAGAAGCGACCTTGACTATTCCTCCGGCAGCGGCTGGTCCTTGGTCTCGGGAGCAAACGGGAGGGCTATGAGACCGATCAGGAAGGCGACGCACATCGCCATGCCGGCGAATCGTGCCGGCTCGGAATAACCCTTGAACACCTTGCTCTCGAGTAGCTTGAGGACCGTCGAGCCAGGCGCCGCGACCAGGCGCCCGACGTTATAACAGAACGAGGTGCCGGTGCTCCGCAGGTGAGTCGGGAAGAGCTCGGGGAAGTAGATCGCATAGCCGCCGAAGAGCGCGATCTGGCAGAAGCCCATCACCGGGATCATCCAGAAGACATCCCAGAAGCCGAAGATCTTGCCGACGAAACCAAAGGTGAAGGCCGTCGCCAACATGGCCAGGACGAAGAAGATCGCGAAGGTTGGTCGGCGTCCGATCTTCTGGGTGACTTTGCTGAAGGCGTAAATCCCGAAAAACGCCCCGATGTTCTGGACCAGGAAGACGATCGAGGCCAGGTAGTTCAGCTTGGATTTGATCTCGCTATCAGTCAACCCTTGAGCCTCATACGACTTGCGGAAGACGGAGCGGGTCAAGTCCGGGCTGAAGAAGCCGATGCCCCAGAGTCCAATCACGCCGGCGAGGGCGAGCAACATGCCGACGATGGTGTTGTGCCGCCACCGGGGATTGCCGAAGAGGTCGCGGAGAGAGCCAAGCTGGGGGGAAGAATCGATCAATCCCTCGTCCCGCGCCGCGGTGCGCCGGGCGGCCGCCGCCTTCCACTTTTCGGGCTCACGGACGCGGAGGAAAATCGGAATCGTCAACAAGGCGGGGACAATCCCGATCAGGAACATCGCCCGCCAGTAACTGCCGATGGCCCCGGTCTCCTCCAGGCGGGTCATGCCCAGACTGAGGATCGCCGCCCCGACGTTGCCAATCGCGGAGAGCGCCTGGAGCCAGCCCAGCGCATGTGGCCGAGCACGGTCGGACATCACCTCGGCCACGAGCGTGACCCCCACCGCGAACTCGCCACCAACGCCCAGGCCCGTGAGGAAGCGATACGCGGCGAAGTCCCAGACTCCCCTGGATAACGCGCTCAAGCCGGTGAAGGCCGAATAGAGCAAGATCGTGATCATCATCGTCTTGACCCGGCCGATTCGATCGCCGAGGATCCCGAAGATCAGGCCGCCGATCGCCCAGCCGACGATGAAATATGGTGGCATGCCGGCCATACTCGGCGGCCGACCGGCAACCCGAGGATCGTCGGTCGTTGCGCCGATGAGTTCCGTCATCGCCGGCTGGCGAGCCAGGTTGAAGAGCTGCTGGTCCATCGTGTCGAACAGCCAGCCCAGCGACGCGACGATGAACACGAACCACTGATATCGCGTCAATTCTTTCCACCAGGCGCCGTCGGGACCGCCGTCCGGAGTCGCGGGGGAGTTGGTTTCGCTGAAGTGCATCGGCAGGATCTCCGGGACGGTGGGTTTTCCGGTCGGCCGCTCCGGTCAGTCGCCGGCGCCGGATTGGGACGGAACCGGCCTCCGCTCCCGAGACCGATCGCAAGTCGATCCACGATCAGAACATCCTCGGCCCGCCATCGCAACCGAGCGGTTCCTTTTTTCGAAGGAGAGCGGCACCGAGCATCGCCGCAGGCTCCGCGGCGAAATCCGGTCGGAATCCACTTCGCCGCAGGTGCGTGAGCAGGCTAAGATCATCGTCATGCGATCGAGACTCTGGCTAATCCTGATCTACCAGGCTGCGCTCGTCCTTCTGCTGGCCGTCGCGGTGAAGACGGAACTCTTGCCGCTTGGCATCCGGGGCGAATGGCAGTGGGATCGACTGAAGCCGACAGTCCATGTTCCCTGGGAATGGCTGGCCCTGGCGGGTCTCGGCGCGGCCGCCTATGCTGGATTTGTCGGGCTGGGCTTGCGTGCACTCAGCACGCAGCGCAACCCGATGGGCGGAGACAGCGATGGCTGGCGGCCCTCATGGCGGCGGCGGTCGCCGTGCAAGTCGCGATCCCGATCGGGGCCCCCGACGAGTACGATCTGACCAAGTGGGCCATGGTCAACTGTCTTTCCGGCTCGACGGGTTATTTCAAGATTGCCCGGGATCAGGCCGTCCAGCACCCTTGGGAATTCCTGGCCAGGTATCCCGACTGGATTCGCAGCCAGGACTCGCTGCACATCGGCACCCACCCGCCGGGTTTGATCGTCGCCCAGTGCATCCTGCTGCGCGCGATGGACCAGAACCCGGCGCTGGCCGACATCGCTGCTGAATTACATGCCCCCGTCCGTCTCGATCGGCTTTCGAACAGCTCGAAGGCATCGAGAGACGGCCGCTCCGACAGTCGGAACGGGCGAGCCTGTACGCGACGGCGTTGCTGACACTCCTGGCCTGCGCGGGACGGTTGTGCCGCTCTATCTGCTGGCGCGTGCGGGATTGCCGGCACCCGCGGCCTGGGCTGCGGCAGCACTCTGGCCGCTGGTACCCGCCGCCAACCTCTTCCAACCCGGGGCCGATACGACCTATCCCTTCCTCTCGACCTCGGCATGGGCCCTGGCCGCCTGGGCGGCACGGTCCCAGCAAGGTCTCGACCGGCCCGCAGCCCTTGGCTTGTTCCTCGCCGTGATGTCTGGGATCGTGATGGCCTTCGGCATGGTTTTCACGCTCGCGTTCCTGCCCGTCGGACTGATCACCGCGCTGATCGTTGTCTTGAATCGCTCGATCAGCCTGCGGATGCGCGCCGTCCTGATCCTGGCGACCGGTGCCGGCTACCTGGCGTTCGTACTGGGTGGATGGTTCGTCACGGGGGCCGACCCCTTTATCGTCTGGAAGTGGAACCTGCATCACCACGCGCGGTTCTACGACGAATATCCCCGCACCTATTCCCGATGGCTCTGGGCCAACCCGATCGAGCTGGCGATCGCCATCGGGCTGCCGACGGTCGTCTGGTGCGTGGCCGGTCTGGTGGCTCCGCGCACCGTGCCCCTTTCGGTCTGGGCAACCCTTCTTGTGCTCACCCTCGTGAATCTGACCGGCCGCAACATGGGCGAAGTCGCCCGGCTCTGGATGCTTTTCATGCCGTCCTTTGCTGGTCGCGGCCGGGCACGGCCTGAACCGACTCGGTGGGGGACCGATAGCTCTGGCCACGTCCGCCGCGCTCGTCGGCGTACAGACTCTGGCGCTTCAGTCGATGATTCAGGTGGTTTATCCGGTGTAGCGAGGGAGGCGAACCATGATGGCCACGGTTGGGTTGCATACAGCACACGATAAATTTGAATATCGAAATATTTTATTAATTATATTAACTTCGATGAATCGAGGGTTCGGTTGACAGACCTGTTCCTTCACCTGTTACCAGGAGCACGACTCTCGGGTGATTGACGCTCCGATCGTGCACGCGCCAGACCGTCGCCGTGGCGTGTGCAACTCATTCGTGAAGCGCTCGAGCCAGGCTCATCCGCGCGTCTTATGATCAGAGGAAGACACTCGTCACCCGGACGCCCAGGTCGGTGTCAATCAGGATGAGTTCACCGCGGGCGACGAGTCGACCGTTGGAGGTCAGCTCGACGGGCGCTCGGCTGTGCCGGCTCAGCTCGATGACGTCGCCCGGCTTGAGGTCGGCCAGCCGGCTGAGCGTCAGATTGACGCGCCCCAGCTCGACGGTCAGGGTGACCGGGACATCGAGCGGAGCGACCTCCGTCGCGACTGAGGCAGGATTCGAAGAGGCGCTGGATGGGCTCATCGTTCGGCTTTCCTTGACGTTGACCAGAATCGGATCTCGTGGCCGAGGTTCGCGGCGCAGCTCGTCCTCAACTCGTACAAGACGGCCGCCAGAGTCGGGGACCGGCCGGGCAGGGATGCGAAATCGGCCCTCCTGACCCTCCAGATCGAGGATCAAGTCGACCGGCCCGCCAGGGCTCGCCGGCGAGCCAATGAGACGGGAGTCCGTCAGGGGGAGCACGCCTCCGACCCTGAGCCGTTTCAAGCCCTGCGGCATCGCGACGGACCCGGCTTCAGCCCGCCACTGGCTCGATACTTCCCCACGCACGACTGTGCGGCCAGGTCCCGTACCCTTCGATCCGCCATTGGATTCGATGCGAGGGTCATTCATTCGCGGCGGAGAATCGAGCCAGCGCTCAGCCACCGACTCGGGGAGCCAGAGCCGAACGGCGCCGACGGTTGTGCCGACGCGGACGGCCCACCGGACAGTAACAATCGCGCCCGAGCCCCGCCAGATTGAACGGGTCGGGGCCGACCCGGTCAAGCGTCAAGTCACCGGGACAGAGCGATCGAACCCCGTCCGGGCGCTGGGTTTCCTCCCGGTTGGACTGGGTGTCCATGGCGTCGAGCGCGCGGAGGATCAGAAACGTCCAGACGCCCCACTCGACGGGCGTTAACTGGAGACGGCTCTCGGCGAAAGGGCGGTCGAAGCCGAGGAGCCGGTCGACGAGGGTGTGGGCCAGTGCGTTCTCGATCCCGATCGCCAATCGGGTCCCCAGCCGCGGGGCGTTCAATTGAGCGATGATACCGGGGCGATTGAGCCCCGCGGCGCGCCAGTGGATCTCCGGGGCCTTGAGGGCGATCGCGCCGCCGCAGCCGGCCTCCAGCCAGTCGAGGAACGGGGGAATCCGGCCGTCACGGCTCCAGGAAGCGAGCCAGCGCTCCAGCCGGACTTCGCGGGCCGAGAGCCGTGGGAGCCAGCCGAGCGGCTCGCGGTCCACGGCCTGTTCGGTCGGTACAACGACCTCGAGCTCCTCCTCGGAGTCCGCGCCCCATTCCATCGTCGAGACCGTTTCCTCACTCAACTCCGGTGGCTCCCCATGGTTGTCAATCCGAGCCCGGCCATGCCATCCGCAACCGCTCCTCCAGGTTGAGCCGATCCCATGCCGTTTTCAAGACCTGCGACTCGACGTGTGAGACGACGGGCGACCGTTTCGCGTCCGGTGGTCATCAAGGATCGAGTGAGCTTGGCGATCGTGTATGGCCAATGTTGGAGGGCCCACCGGACGCGGAAGGGCTCGCAGTCGGTCAGCAGACGTGCGATCGTCAGGAGCCCGAGCCGCGCTGTGCGACGGCGGTGGGGCAGCCTTCGCGCCCTGGAGGGATCGGACATCGTGCCGCGCAACGGCCCCGAACTCCGGACCGGCAAATGCCAGGCGGTCCCGGAACCACTCGCCGCGTGCGCGACCCGCCGGTGTCGTGTCGTGATCGATCGCCGCCTGGCCGGCGAGGACGAGCTTGGCGATCCCAGCGCAACGGCAGAGGCGGTATCCGGCTCGGGGTGAGAGGCGGCTGAGCGCGACGATGGCCGGCGGGTCGTCGGCCCGGTCCGGACCGCCCCCCACCAACCGCTCGCTCCAGAGGGACATGACCCAGGCCAGAACCTCGGGATCGGGCGTCCGGTCGGTTCGCAGGTCGTCGTTGTCGAGGAGCAGCCCGGTCTGCACGGCGTTGCGCAGCGGCTCGGGTGCCGCGGCGACGACGACCCTCCGAACCGCCGGGGATTCCTCCCGCAGCGCACGAACCCACCAGCTCGGATGGACCCGAACCGGATCGACGTGCGCCGTGGCCCTGTGGGCGCGGCCGAGCTCCTCGCGTGCGGAGGCCGGGTCGAGGGCGTCGGGGCTGTCGATACCAGACCGCGATCCCAGGCGTCGCGAACGTGACGGCCCCAGGACGGCTCGAGTCGATCCCAGAGTCTCGATAGAAACGTCCCGGGGCAGGCGGAAGCCCCTTCGCCGACCCCGGGACTCTCGATTGTCCGCCCCAGGCGCGGAGGGCCAGCAACAGGATGCGATCGGCCTCGCTCAGGTCGCCCGGACGATTCGGGCCGGCATCGTCTCGATGAGTTGATTTCATGGGCCGTCCTCTCGTCAACGACGGACCGGCATGCTCGGTCCCGCTGCGATCCCAGTCGGGCTCACAGGGCCGCGAATCGCTTGACCAGCTTGAGCGAATGATTCGCCTCGTCGGCAATCACCTCGTCGAATCGGGCCTCGGCCAGGGCGGTCGACGCGAGGCTGGGGTCGAGGTCGCGCAAGTCGGGAAGCCACCCGGCCTCGTCGCGGATGGTCAGAGTCAACACGTCGGAGGTCAGAGAGTAGAAGAGCGTCGCGACCTGGTCCAATCGTCGTCGGCGTGACCAGGTGTCGACGCTCGACCAGAGCTGCCTTGATGGCCGCGCTGATCCGGTCGATCTCGTCGTCGCCGAGCACACTCCGGGCCCGGAGCAGACGCCGGAGCCGTGCCAGCCGCCGCAAGGTCTCGCCGTCGTCTCGCAAATCGAGTGCGACCTCTCCCTCAATCCGCGGGGAGTCAACCTGGTCCTTCCAGACGCAGGACTGTTCGAGGGCGTCGAAGACCTGATCCGGGGTATAGGGTTTGGGGATGTAATCGTCGGCCCCGACCTCGAAGCTCTGGATCCGGTTCTCGGCGGTGAGCCGGGCCGTCACGATGACGACCGGGATCAAGCTGTCTGATCCCGGATGACTTGAGGGACCGGCAGACGTCATATCCATTCATGTCGGGGAGCATGAGGTCCAGGAAGACGACATCCGGTGCCGTTTCGCGGATCTTTTCCAGGGCCTCATCGCCCCGAAATGCCGACACGGTCTTGTAGCCGCGGAGCTGGAGCAGCATGGCCAGGAGCTTGTTGGCCTCGGGTTCGTCCTCGACGATCAGGGCGGTGGGCATGAGTCGTTCTCGACGGATGACTGGGCCGGCCGAAGCCTCGGCTCCATGAGGACAGAATAGCCTCACGAGTTCGGCGGAGCAGGGCCATCCGCTCGAAACTCGGGCGCATCGGATCCCGGCCTGATCTCCGGCATGGCTCTTCGCCCGACGGGCCGTTGCGGGGCAGGATCACGGTCACGCGCGTCCCTCCCGCCTCCACGCTCTCGGCGAAGATCCGCCCGCCATGCATCTCCACGAATTGCTTGGCGATGCTCAGACCCAGACCGAGCCCGCGCTTGCAGAAGCCGAAGTCCCCGGAGGAGTGCCGGCTGGGATCGAACTGGGTGAAGAACGGTTGGAATAAGTGCTGGAGTGCCTGGGGCTCGAGGCCCACGCCTCGATCCTCGACGACGATCTCCGCCTCCTCCGCCGCATTGAGCCGGGCCTTCAGCTCGATCAGACCGGCGTCGGGCGTGAACTTGATCGCGTTGGTCACCAGGTTCACCAGGACCGCGCTGATCTTGTCCGCGTCGATCTCGAATGTCCCCAGGTCGTCGGTCTGCTTGACCTGAAGCTGGAGTCGGCGCACGTGGAGGAAGGGACGGACCTGGTCGACGACCCGCTGAATCAGCTCGGACAACGAGGTTGGGCTGCGCAGCAGCGTCTTGCGGAAATCCTCGGCGCGAAGCAGCGTCAGCATGTTGGTCACCAGCCGCGCCAGTTGCCGCCCGCTGGCCGTGATCTGACGAAGGATCTCTTGCTCCTGGTCCGATCGGTCGGGGTTGGCGAGCCTCAAGAGTTCGGCTAACCCCAGGACGAGCGTGATCGGCGTGTTGAATTCGTGGCTCGCGACCTCGATGAATGCCGTCTTGAGCTGACCGGCGCGGGCCAGCTCGCTGTTGGCCTCGACGAGCTGGGCATTGGCCGTCTGAAGCTCGCCGATCAGGCGGCGACGCTCGGCCAGCAGGTCGTACTGCTCCACCCCCTGACGGATGATCCCTTCCAGCTCCGCGGTATCCCAAGGCTTGAGGATATAGCGGAAAATGTGTCCCTCATTGACGGCATTGATCACGGCCTGAATATCGGCGTAGCCCGTGAAGAGCATCCGGATCGTGTCGGGCTTCAATTCCCGCGCCTGGCGGAGCAACACGTCGCCCGGCATGCCGGGCATCCTCTGGTCGGTGAGGATCACCTCGACTTCGTTTTTCTCCAGCAGCTCGATCGCTTGCACGCCGGACGGACAGGTCAGGACGCGGTACGTCCGGTGGAACTGGTGGCGCAGACTGTCCAGGACGTCCACTTCGTCGTTGACGACCAGCAGGGTTTGTCGCCTTCGCTCCATCCCGTTGACTCCGGTCGACTCCACCAAGGTTCGATCTCCCACGGCTTACTGACCTTCGACTGGGAGTCCGCCATGTCATCGACCTTGACAAAGGACCAATGGTGGAGCAATCTCCCACGCAGGAGAAATGCATACGGCCCCGCATGGCCGAACGTCCCGGATTCCCGACCAAGGTCGACCCGGGCGATTCACGGCGTCACGTTTCCGGACATGGCTGGATTCGCCGGAGCGGACGGAGCTCAGGGGAGTGGCTTGCAGTTGCCGGACCTCGGTCTCCAGAGTCGAGACCCGTTGCTTCAACTCGCTGACTTCGTCCAGGAGGTGCTCGCGCTCCATGGCCAAGGTCTCGAGCCGATCGTACTCGAGCGCCGCCTGCCGTACGGCGGCGAGCAGTTCCTCCGGCTGCCAGGGCTTCCTCATGAACTGGAAAATGTGGCCCTGATTGATCGCCGCGATGATCGACTCCAGGTCGGCGAACCCCGTGAAGAGCATCCGAATGGCATGCGGGTGCCGTGCCTTGAGCTTGGTCAACAGCTCGATTCCCGTGATCTGCGGCATCCGCTGGTCGGACATGACGATGTGGACTTCCTCCTCCTGCATCAGCCGGTAGCCCTCCTCGGCGCTGTGCGCCTTCAGGACCCGAAACTCGCGGCGCAACAAGTTCTGGACGGAGTCGCAAACATCGGGTTCATCATCCACAATCAGCAAGCAGTGCCGGGTAGTGGGCATGTCGAAGGTGACTCCGTGGGGCACGTCCCAGCTTTTGGCGATCGACCAAAGGTGTTTGAGTGCCAGTATATCCCGGAACGATCCGAGGTTCGACCTCCCTCTCCTCCGTTATCGCGCAACCGCATGCATGAAGAAAACCGCGGAGGCTCGCTCGAAACCGCCAAGTTGCCTGGTGCATCCCGGGGCGCGAAGATGATACGCTAGCCGGCAGAGGCTCGCTCCACCTCTGGCCCGGCACCGGGTTGGGCGAGGGAAGGACCTCGTCCGCATGGCCGGGGACTGTCGAGGGCGACCGGGGATCGATCGGATCGAACATGCCTGCGTTTACGCACCACATTTTCGTCTGCGGGAATGTCCGGGAGGCTGGCCATAAGCGCGGCTGTTGCGATCCGGATGGCCGGCCAGGCCTTGCGCGATGCGTTCAAGAAAGAGCTCAAGAAGGCCGGATTCGGGGCCCTGGCGCGGGCCAATCACGCCGGATGCCTGGAGCAGTGCGAGCACGGCCCGACCGTGGTCATCTATCCGCAAGGAATCTGGTACGGCCGGGTTCGAGTGGAGGACGTCTCCCGGATCGTGAACCGGACCATCCTGGGGGGCGAGATCCTCAATGACCTGCTGATCCCCGACGATTGCCTGAATAATCCCGATTGTCCACACCGGCGAGGGCCGGCCGGGGGGGAGCCGCGTGGCTGAACTGGTCGAATCCGTCGAGGAGTCTGCGCCGCGCGGTCGCCGCGGCGCGCGATCGTGGCCTTCGGATCGGGCTCGTTCCCACCATGGGCGCCCTGCATCGAGGGCCACTTGCGGCTGATCGAGCAATGTCGGGCGCTCGCCGGGTCGGTCGTGGTCTCGATCTTCGTCAATCCGACCCAGTTCGGCCCACACGAGGACTTCGAGCGCTATCCCCGGCCTCTCGACGAGGACCTGGCTCTCTGCCGCGCCGCGGGCGCCGATCTCGTCTTCGTCCCGAGCGCGTCGGCGGTTTATCCGAACGGACCTCGCTCGACGTTCGTCGAGGTGCCGGGGCTCTCCGACATCCTCGAAGGGGCCAGCCGGCCCGGACATTTTCGCGGCGTCGCGACGGTCGTGCTCAAGCTCTTCGAGATCGTCCGGCCGGACCTGGCGGTCTTCGGCCGGAAGGATTATCAGCAACAGCTCATCCTCCGCAGGATGGTCGAAGACCTGCACCTACCCGTCGAGATCGTCACCGGGGCGACCGTCCGCGAGCCGGACGGACTGGCGATCAGCAGTCGCAATCGCTACTTGAGTCCCACCGAACGCCGTGCGGCCAGCCGTCCTCTATCGGGCGCTGGAGCAGGCGAAGCAGGCCGTGGCCGGGGGTGAGCGGGACGCCAACCGGGTTCGACAGATCCTCCGCCAGACCATAGAATCAGAGGCAGTTGGCGCGGCTCGACTATGCGCGAAGTCGCGGATGCGGACACGCTTGAGCCCTGGACGATCTGACTCCGCCTGCGCCGGGCTGTGGCCCTCCTGGCGGCCCGGGTCGGCTCGACTCGGCTGATCGATAATCTGCCGCTGACGGAATGAAGTCCGGAGCTGGTCCGGAACTCCTTTCACCGATTCGACTTTGAGGTGCAGGCGTCTTGCCTGCCGTTCTGGATGCAGGCCAGAGACCTGCACCACCAATGGGCAAAGGACTTCCAGTCGCATGGCGCCGATCTTGTTCCGGATATCGTTGACGATCCCGTTCTACGGGCATGCCGAGATCCCGATCTATGGGTTCGGCATCATGCTGGTCCTGGCGTTCCTGACCGCGCCGGCGCTGGCGTGGTGGCGTGCCCGCCGCGAGGGGCTCGATCCGGACGTGATCCTGGACATGGCGTTCTGGATCTTCGTCTCGGGTTTGATCGGCGCGAACGTTCTATTGCATCCAGTACTGGGGACGAGACATCCATAACATCTGGGAGGCCTTGCAGTACTGGAGGGGAGGCATCGTCTACTACGGCTCGATCGTCGGCGGCGCGATTGGTTTTTTTGCCTACCGATGGTTCTATCCGTTCCCGATCCGTCCGTATCTCGATGCCGTGGCGCCGTCGATCGCCCTCGGTACGTTCTTCGGCCGGCTGGGCTGCTTCCTCAACGGCTGTTGCTTCGGCGATTCCTGCACGCTGCCCTGGGCGGTTTCCTTCCCGGCGAAGTCTCCCGCGTGGGATCACCAGGTCGGGTTGCACCTGATCGACGTGCAAGCGCTCCACTCGCTCCCGATCCACCCGACCCAGCTCTACTCGGCCCTCGACGGCCTGGTCCTCCTGCTCTTGCTCACGGCCTATTATCCGCTCCGGCGTCGCGACGGCGAGGTGATGGGACTGCTGATGCTGACGTACCCGATCACGCGGTTCCTCATCGAATTTCTGCGGAACGACGAGAGCGCGTTCTTCGCCGGGCTGACGATCTCGCAGAACATCAGCCTGCTTGCTGCTGCTCGGCGGTGCCTTGTACTGGGCCTGGATCTGGTGGCTGCCCGGAGGCCGTCAACAGCTTGAGCCCGCAAGCGTCCGGCCGAGCAAAGGCCGACCTGGCTCCCGCCCGGTCGTGATCGACTGGGCCCAGAGTCCCGAGTTACGGAGGCGAGATACCGAACAGGTTCCGCACACCCGTCTCACGGCACGGGGATATGGTCGAGGATCCGCTGGAGCAGGTCGTCGGGGGAGAGGCCCTCGGCGTCGGCCTCGTAGCTGACCAGGATGCGATGACGCATGATGTCGCGTGCGAGGCTCTTGACGTCGTGCGGCGTCACGAAATCGCGACCGGCCAGCAGGGCGTGGCCGCGGGCGGCGCGGACCAGCGCGATCGTGGCACGCGGGCTGGCGCCCAGTTCCAGAAGCGGTGCCAGCGGCAGTCCATAGGAAGCGGGCTCGCGGGTGGCACGCACCAGGTCGACGATATATTCCTTGATCGCCGGCGCGATCCGGATCGAGGCGGCCAGGGCGCGGAACTCCGCGACGTCGTGGGGGCCGTAGAGCGGCGGTTCCTCGGCTCCCGCGGAGTCCGAGTCGCGGTCGAGGGCCCTCGGAGACACTCGGCAGCTCGAGCATCGTCAGCTCCGCCTCGCGGGCCGGGTAGCCCACGACCAGCTTCATCAGGAACCGGTCGAGCTGTGCCTCGGGCAACGGGTAGGTCCCCTCGTGCTCGATGGGATTCTGGGTGGCCAGCACCCAGAAAGTCTCCGGCAGGGTGATCGTCTCGTCCCCGACGGTGATCTGACCTTCCTGCATGGCCTCGAGCAGTGCGCTCTGGACCTTGGCCGGCGCGCGGTTGATTTCATCGGCCAGGAGGACGCTGGTCACGATCGGTCCGGGGCGTACGTCGAACGTACCGGTCGCGGGGCGGTAGATCTGGGTCCCGGTCAGATCGGCGGGGAGCAGGTCCGGGGTGAACTGAATCCGGCGGAAGGGGAGGTCGAGCGCCTGGGCCAGGGCACGAACGGCTCGCGTCTTGGCGAGGCCGGGAACCCCCTCGATCAGGACGTGACCTCCGGCGAGCAGGGCGATGACCAGCCGCTCCAGCAGCGTACGCTGCCCGACGACCTGGCCTTCGATCCGATCGATGAGGCGAAGCAAACCCTCCTGGGCCGCGGCGATCGCGGCGGGAGGACGGGCAGGATCGTCGATGGACATCAAGCCGGGAGATCCCCCTCGTCCTCACGTCGCGGGCGATGCGGCACACCCGAATCCGATCCCGGTCTGGGATCGGAACGATGGTGCGGTCCGCCGCGGAGTTATCGGAGAAGATTAGGTCGAGTCAGGTTGGGTGCGATCAGATCAGAGTCGATCCCGTCGAATTTCGGGTGGAACGGGTGTGGCGTCGGGTTCACGCGTTTTTCTCCGCGCGGCGGCGTTCCATCAGCCGTCGAAGGATATCGCCGGCCGCGTCGCTGGTGTCTTTGAACGACGGCTTCGTGGGGCCCGTCTTGGCCTGTTGCTGTTGAGCTTTCTTGGCCGCATAGAAGGGGTTGGATTCGTCCAGGAACTCTTCCTGGACTTCTTCCGCGGCCTCCTCGTCTTCCTCGCTTTCTTCCTCGTCGTCTCTCGGACTCGTCCTCGTTCTGCTCGCCAAGGATCGCGTCCGCCGTCTCCGCCGCGTCGTCGACCGGTTCCTCGACTTCCTCGGCTTGGCGTTCGTACTCGTCGTCGCTGGCCGATGGCGGCGGCTGGACTTTGGGGGGGGTGGCACTGGCGTCCTTGAAGGCCGTGATCGTGATCGTATCGCCTCCATAGACGGCCGTGGGCTGATCGGCCGAGACGGTCGGCGCTGTCGCCGAACAACCACGAATCGATCTCGTCGCCCGAGACGTCGTCCGGTGAGGCAGGGGCCTTCGATGCCGCCGGGAGCCGCGGCCTTCGCGGCCGGGGCCTTCGCGGCCGGGGCCTTGGCGGCCGGAGCGGGGACGATCCGAGATCGAGACCGCGAACGTCAACGGCCCCACCTGAACCAGGTCCCGGTCCTTGAGACGGCACTCCGCGGTCAGGGCCTTTCCGTTGACCAGGGTCCCATTGCGGCTGCCCAGGTCTCGGACGATCACCGAATCGTCGCTGATCGAGAACTCGGCGTGCTCGCGACTGACTTGCTCGCTATTCGGCCGGAGATGGCAGGTCTCGCCTCGGCCGATCTTGAAATTCGACCCGACCAGGGGAATGACTTTCCCCTCGGGCTTGCCTCGCACCACAACCAGTTGCACTTTCATGAGAACCGTCCCGACCCCCGGGGTCTTCAACGACTAAGATCCGCATCCACCCGAACCAGGTCTCAAACCTCCGGCCCGGTCATCCGGATTTGATCCAATCGGCAATGCCATCCCGGCCCGACGATCACGCCTCTTCCCAGGGCCCGCACCGATCCTGGCACCCAGCCTTCGACCCATCAAGGCCCGACATCGTAAGCAATGAACATGAGATGGACGTCCTTTGCGGTCTGGAACCTCCTTCCCATCCCTTTGGTCCCTTGTGTCTCTGCGGACTGCAACGAACCGTGCTGATGTGGGACGATCACGGCAGGGAAGACGCAGACCGACCCTCCCCACCTAACGCTTTCATTGTAGCCTATTGTTTCGGAGATCCAAGATCCTAACTCAAGCTCAACTCGATCCGAAAGTCATTGCAGTCCGCAGGAGACGTTTTTCCGAAACATCAATGTCGCTCGACATTCGGCGGACTGGGATTACATTAACGGGCCCCGGTCCAGTCGGCGGTGCGATAGATGGTCGAGTCCAGTCTCCATGCCTGCTCGCGTAGCTCGTCCGACACGCTGACGGCTTCGGGTTCCAGGTCGAGTGCCGTCGGGATGTCGCTCCAGGAGTCGTGTCGACCAGTATTCCGGACTTCGTACAACGTCCGCCAGGTCGCCGAGGCCAGGGAGTTCGGGAACGTGAGGCGACCGGGCCAGGAGTATCGAACCATGTTGGAGGATGGCACCATTACGGCGCCGTTGCGCACTGCCTACGACTTTGAATCCCTGGTAGACAAGGTCCTCCGGATCTCGGTCCGTGAAGCAGAGGAGCGGCCGCTTGCGACCGGTCGTCTCACGCTGGGCGGCATCACCCCGCCGATCGGCCCTTGATGCCCACACCCGCCAGTGTCTCCGCGATCGCCGCGTGCACGGCCCGATAGAGTGCGTGATTGGGACGCGCGCGAGGATGTCCGGCACGGGACGATGAGGGCATACGTCACCTCCTGATGATGCCAGATTGCTCCCCCACCCGTCAACCGTCTAACCACCGCGACCGATTGCCAGCGGGCATCGGCCTGGACTTCGGCCAGGCGCTGGAAATAGCCGAGACTGAGCGTCGGCACAGTCCAGCCGTAGGTGCGCAGGTATGCGGTTTCCGCGTCTGCGGCCACCGCGTCCAGCAGGGCCTCGTCGAGCGCCATGTTGGCCGGGCCATCGGCCGTCTCATACGGAAGGACGCGACACGTCAGTCTCATGGAGATTCCCGTCGGCGGTTAACGTGACGCGGCCTTCGGCCGCGGGCAACAAAGGAATTGCAGATTGCGGATTCCGGATTGCGGATGGCGGAAGCACTCAATTTGGAATCTGGAATCGGTTACTGGGAATTCCACAAGATGCGCCGGGGAGGCTCGCAAGTTCCTCGGAGAACCGCGATAATCCGTCATTTCAATCGACACGCCAGGGCCCGACAAGATGATGTTCCCTCGATTTTCCCGGAGACCTCGATGACGACGGCCGAGAATCCGCTCGCAACCGACAAGCCCGATGATGTGCCCGACGATCCAGGAAGAGCCCGAGAGCCGGCCGGGCGGCATCCCGCTCTACGTCTGGGTGGTCGCCGCGGTCTTGCTGGCAATCCCCGTGGGACGGGTCTGGGGGGAAGGCGCCTCGCAACTGGAGCTGCTTCCCGAAGCTGATCCTCCGCGCACTGACGGCCCTGGCGGCCCCGCTGGTGGTCCTGGCCATCCTGAGTGCGATCGTGACGAACGAGATCCGGGGCCGCCTTGGCGCCCTCATGATGGTGTTCTACCTGATCAACACCCTGGTCGCGATGGTGATCGGGCTGACATTGACGAACCTGATCCGTCCGGGGCTCGGGGCTTCGCTGAGCGGGCCGGGCGCCTCGGCGAAAGCACCGGTCCAGAAATCGATCTCCGACCTGCTCCTGGACCTGATCCCCCGCAGTATTGGCGAGCCCTTCACACAGAACCACCTCGCTCAACTGGTCGTGCTGACCCTGGCGCTAGGGATCGGCCTGGTGAAGATCCGCGACAGCCAGAAGGCGCGGGGCGAGACCTCGTTCCAGGTGGTCGTCGACCTCCTGACGATCAGCTTCGAGGTGCATGATGAAGGTTTTGCTCTGGGTCGTGGCCCTGGTTCCTCTGGCCGTCTTCGGCATCGTGGCCGCGAGCGTCGGCCATAAGGAGGGGATGGAGTATTTTCAGTCGCTCATCTGGTTGATCGTGGTGGTCGCACTCGGGCTGTCGATCCAGGTCGCATGGTACCTGTTGCAGATGGCGTTGCTCGCGCGGATGTCGCCCCTGCGGTTCCTTCGCGGCTCACTGGACGTCATGGCCAACACGTTCAGCACGGCTAGCACCGCCGCGACGATCCCGATCACGCTGCGCGCCCTCGAACGGCTGGGCATCTCGAGGCGGTCCAGCCAGTTGACGGCCTGCATCGGGACGAATTTCAACAACGACGGCACGGCACTCTACCAGGCGACGGCCGTGCTCTTCATCGCCCAGGCTCTTGGATTCAAGCTGACCCTCATCGACCAGATCCTGATCATGCTCACGACGCTGATCGCCAGCGTCGGTGCCGGTGGAATCCCCTCCGGCAGTTTCGTGACGATGCCGCTTGATCTTCTCGGCGGTCCGGATGCCGGTGGACAAGATCCCGATCCTGCTGACGGTGGACTGGCTGCTAGACCGGTTGCGGACGACCTCGAACGTCCTGGGGGACATGACCGTGGCGGTCCTGCTCGACCGGGTCTCGCCGCCGGGGACCTCGGCGATCGAATCCGCCAAGCCGACCGAGATTCTCGAGGTTTGAAGGGTCGTCGGCGATCCGATCCCCGAGCCACGCGGACCACCACACATACCACTGTAATCGCTTTGAAACGCACGCTCGGCTCAAATTAGGCGATTTAGTTGCGCACTACTACTCAATTGGTCCATTGTCAATACTGGCCGCGTCGGATGGACGATTGAGATCGCGCGAAAGCTCGAAGTTCCGAGTCAGAGCTTCGGACGGCTCGGTTGCGAGCTCGAGACAAGGATTGTCCCGACCAGCCAGATCACGAATCCCAACACGACAGCGATCCATGCCGGCGAAACCGGACTGAAGCCGGGAATTTGCAGGCGGGCGGCCTCGATGTCGCCCTTACCGGTCACCACGCCCATGACCCCGAGCATCTCGATCAACATGCCGCCGAGCCGAAGGCTCTGGCCGGTGACTTTCTTCATGAGGATCTCGTCTCGGAGTCAGGGCGAGCGGGCCATGTCAACGCGCTCCGCGGGGTTGGATGGTAACCGCGAGGCTCGGGCGGGCTCAGATGCTGGGAAGCTCGTATCCCTTGCGGGGCTCTCGCTTCAAGAGGGCATTGGCCTCCGGGTCGTTCTTGAAGGTCTCGGAATCGGCGTCCCATTCGAGCTTGCACCCACCTTGTAGGAGAGGTTCCCGAGGTGACAGGTGTTGGTGGACCGATGCGCGATCTCGATGTCGCAAGTCGGCAGGTTGCGCGACTTGACGCAATCGAGGAAGTTACGGACGTGGGAGTCCTGGCCGTCAACGCCCTTGACCTTCTCCGGCTTCAGATCGATCTTCCTTAGCTGACGATCGCCATGGACCAGTTTGATGCCGTACGGCAGGACGACCTTATCGGGGATGACCTCGAAACCGCCACGGTCGAGCATCAAGCTACCGTCGGTCCCACAGAACAGGATGCCGTAGTCATGGCCGTTGTATTTCAGGCCGTTACCCTTGCGCATCGAGTAGGTCAGGGTGCAATCGGGGAACTCGTAGACGACCTGCATCGTGTCGGGCGTATCGCGGTTGTCGTCGCTGGTGAAGATTCCGCCGGTCGTGTAGACCGACTTCGGTCCCTTGGAATCGAGCGCCCAGATCACGATGTCGTTGAGGTGGACGCCCCAGTCGCTCATCATGCCCCCGGCATAGTCGAAGAACCATCGGAAGAGCAGGTGGAACCGATTGGGGTTGAACGGGCGTAGCGGCGCGGGGCCGAGCCATCGCTCGTAGTCAACGTAGGAGGGAGCCTCGCCGTCGGGGTACTTGCCCAGTCCCATCGGGCTGATGTTCTCGAAGTTCCAGGTCTGGACCCAGAAGATCTTGCCAAGCTTGCCCGAACGGACGATCTCGACGGCCTTCTGGAAATGCGACGAGGAGCGTTGCTGAGTACCAACCGCCATGATCTTGTTGGTCTTGCGGGCGGCGCGGAGCATGGCCTGGCCCTCGGCCACGTTATGGGCGACTGGCTTCTCCACGTAGACATCCTTCCCCGCCAGGACGGCCTGAATCGCGGGCAGGGCATGCCAGTGGTCCGGCGTGGCGATGATCACAGCATCGACGTCCTTTCGGTCGAGCAGGGCTCGGTAGTCGCGCGCAGTGTCCGGAGTGTTTTTCTTGGCTTTCTTGATGCGTTCGGCTGTCTCCGTGGCGTGGTGGTCGTCAACATCAACGACGCCCACAACCTCAAGATCCGCCTGCGGGAGGAACGAGTCCAGGAGCTGATTGCCCCGGCTTCCGGCCCGATCAGTATCGCCCGGATCCGATCGTTTGCCGAGCCAGTCGCGGCAATCGCGGGAGCGCCCAGGAGCGCCGATGCACCGGCCGCGGTCCCCACTGCCTCGACGAAATCACGCCGCGAGATCTGATCCGTCGCCATGACTAGGTGCCTTTCATTGGTTTTGGGATGGACGTCGATTCGTGCGGATCCGCCTCGCACGAGGTCCGTTTGACCGATCGTAACCGCGCGGGCCGGCAATCGCCAGTGGTCCCTTGTCCTTGGTCCTCTGTCCTTGAAGGTGGGATCAAAGGCTCAAGGCGGGTGCCGGAGACTCAAGTGTTCGATTCGATGAATCTCCATGTTTTGGCGAAGTTAATGCCGGTGAATTTCCTGCACCCTCCGGAGCGGTGGCGATTCCTCCCAGGGAGCAAGGACAAGCCTGTTGACCGTGGAAGCCTACGGGATTACGGTGGGTGAAGCAGGTCGAGCGTTCAAGAGTGAGGTGCAGATCGAGCGTGCGGGTTCGTGTGCGTGGATTTCATCCATCCTGCCGTCCAAGGAGGTGCGCCATGAGGCTCGCGAGCTTATCAGGTGTGTTTTCCCTGTGTCTGCTTTGTGGGGGAGTTGCCTGGGGCCAGACCGGGGCCACCACCGCACGGATCGATACCACATCGCTCCGGCTGACCATGCCCGATCCCTACCAGGTCGTGGCCGTGTTGGAACCGATACGCCGGTTGACGATCGTCGCCTCGTCCGACGGTCTGATCCGGACCATCGATGCTCGCCTGGGAGGACCGGTCCGGGAATCCCAGGAGCTGGCGCAGTTCGATCGTGCCGAGGCAAACGCGAAGCTACTGGTTGCGCAGGCCGAGGTCAAGGAAAAGCAGGCTTTGATCAAAGCGAATCCCGGCTCGGAGGTCTTCCCGGCGCAACTGGAGGCGGCCCAGGCGCGGGCCGCGCTGGCCCAGCTCCAGCTCGATCGCTGCACCATCCGCGCGCCGTTCCCGGGCCGAATCCTGAGCGTTTTCGTGTGTGCCGGCCAGTTCGTGCTGAAAGGGACACCGATCGTGGAGTTGGCCGACACGACGAGCCTTCGCGTGGTCCTGCCGGTCGACCGCCGGGGCGTGTCTATCGGCTCGACACTGACGGTCAGGGTCGAGGAGCAGGAGGTCCCATGCAAGGTGCAGGCGCTGCTGCCTCTGCCCGAGTCGTTTGCCGTTCTTCGCGAGTTGGCCACGCCGTTCGCCGCCGCATCGGTCGTGGTCCCGAATCCCAAGGGTGAACTGGAGCCGGGCCTTCGGGCGCGGCCCACGGGCGTGCCAACCACGGCAATTGCCGCAGTTCCTCGGCGTGCGATTCGGCACGACGAGATCCGAGCGCCGCCAGTTCAATGGTGCAGGTCATCCGCAACGAGTACGTCACCAACGTGCCGGTCCACGTGCTGGGGGGCTCGGGCCCGATCGGATCCAGGTCTCCGGCCTTCTGCGCGAGACCGACGCCCTCATCATCGGTTCTTCGGTCCCGTTGATGCCGGGCACGCTCGTCCGATTCGCGGAAACTCCAGGAGTTCGTGGCGTCGAGGGCACCTCGCCTGATCCCTCTCACGGTGGTATCGAGGCCGGTATCACCCCGCCCGGTGGCAGAATGCCGCCGGCCTCAGGTCGCACCGGGGCGGGAATGCGGCGTGCAAATCCCGCTTCCAGTTCGTCTTATCCACCCGCCCAGACTCGGCCTGGAGGTGGGAACGCGACTCCGTTTTGATCCTTCGTTCTGGTTCGGTCAATAAGTCATTCGACGACACGAATGCATCAGAAAGCTGAAAGACCTTTCTTCGGCGTCGAAGTTAAGGGCGAGCCGTGCTCTCCCGCCGGCGACGATGACCCTTCAAGAGGATTCCCGGCACGGCCGAGTCGATCGCGCAACGCTCCGCACGATCCTCGGCCTCCGGCTTCAACAGACAGGTGAGTGTGATTCCATGGTCAACTATATCTCAGGGCTGGTCTTTGTGGTGCTTCTGCTCTTCGGCATCGTGATTACCGGACTGATCGGGGAGCAACACTTGCTTGTCGCCTTCGTTTTCGGATTAGGCTGGCTGGTCCTCGACGTCATCGTCTCGTCGTCGATTCGCCTGGCCGCCCAGTGGGAGAAGGCCGTGGTCTTCCGCCTGGGAAAGTTCCAGAGTATCAAGGGGCCCGGCTTGTTCATGATCATCCCGCTGGTCGATCAGCTCCGGAAGGTGGACACCCGCGTGCTGGCGGTGGGCATTCCGAAGCAGCAGGTCATCACGCGGGATAACGTGCCG
Source organism: uncultured Isosphaeraceae bacterium (assembly GCA_963842405.1). Taxonomy (GTDB): domain Bacteria; phylum Planctomycetota; class Planctomycetia; order Isosphaerales; family Isosphaeraceae; genus CAVZRC01. The sequence goes on from CAWJGW010000002.1 coordinate 138,799, forward strand.
GTCACGATCGACGGGGTCCTCTTCTTCCGGGTCGAGAACGCGGCCGACGCGATCATCATGGTCCAGGACTATCGCTTCGTCATTTCGCAGTATGCCCAGACCTCGCTGCGCGACGTGATCGGCCAGTTGTCGCTGGATCAGCTTCTGACCGAGCGGGAAGAGATCGCCAAGTCGATCGAGAAGCATGTCGAGAAGGACACCAAGGGCTGGGGCCTGGAGGTCACCGGGCTAAGGATCCAGGACATCGACATGCCCGAGGAGCTCAAGAAGATGATGTCGCGCCAGGCGTCGGCCGAGCGCGAGAAGCGGGCGACCATCACCAAGGCCGAGGGGACAAGGAGGCGTCGATCAATCTGGCCCTGGCAGCCAAGACCATGGCCGAGAGCCCGGGCGCGATGCAACTCCGCACGTTGCAGACGATCGACGGCCTCGGACCGACCGCCTCCAATACGGTGGTGCTCGGTGTTCCCGTCGAGATCCTGGAGACCGTGGTCGCGCTCAGGAAACGCGCTCAGCTCCATGGCTTCGGCCAATCCTTCCACATCGCCGCGGGTATGAGAGGACTCGAGAACAGGTTCGGTGTCCTCCCAGGGTGACAGAGAGTTTCCGAAATTGCGGAGAGTCATTTGGAAACAATGACCCGACAATCGGCTAAACGTGAGGGTTCTCGGTCCTCACCACCTCCTAAATCTGAGGCGGGGCTGTAACACGCTCAGGGGGCGGGGGGTGGGAACCGGAATTCCGAGGCGAGGACTGGAACCCGGAGGACGTCGTGGATTCGCGGCTCGTTCGACTCTCAGCGGGGCATCGCCCACTGCGGAGCGTGGCACTGGTTAGCACTCAATTGGCAAATTTCGCCGGGTCCTTATCACCGATCACCAAGCCCAGGACCGATTCCGGGGGCCGTCCCGAAACGGTCCGGTCGTTGCGGCAGGGGGCACGGGGTCGCGGCGTTGGCCAGTGATGCCCCGACCGGCCCGATTGGTGTCTTGACGCCTTGCACATCGATGTCCGCTCGTGTTGTGGGATAATTAGTGTCAGTTCGTCTTTTTTCTGAAAAAATGAGCTGACACTAGTTTCGGTCCTTTCCTCCGAAAAGATGAGCTGACTCCAATTTCGATCCCAATTTTGGTCCTTTCCTCTGAAAAAAAGACCTGACACCAATTGCGATCTCTGAAAAAAAGACCTGACACCAATTATCTCTGAAAAAAAGACCTGACACCAATTGCGGTCGGACACCAATTTCGGTCGCGAAGTGCTGGGCTGAATGGGGAGCTTCGCAGCCAATCTTTGCGAACGCCTCGCGTCCCGCCTTGATCGTCCTGGCCTCCTGGTCGCTCGACGGCTCGCGCCGGGACGGGGCCGGCAGGCCCCGCACGTAGGCCACCAGGGCATCGCATTCCGACGCCTCCATGTCAGGCCCGGCCGACTTGTAATGAGGGGCCGTCGGCGGCCCACTTGCGGCTGGCCGGGAACCTCCAGGCCCAGCTCGACGGCGCAGGCCGTCAAGTCGAAGTCTTTCAGGCTGGCCGTCTGGCCCTTCCAGCCGAAGCGGCCGATCCGACCGTCCTTGAGCCGGCTGACCCGGCCCTGAACCTCTGGGAACGCGGGGTCGGTCTTCCGAGCCGCGGCCTCGAGGACCGCGTCTGGAATCGCGTCGATCAGGCCCGTGCCGAAGAGCGGCGGCGTGTTCCGTTGCGAGGTGAGCAGGACAAAGTCGCCACGATCGACCTGGGTGCCCGCCGCGCTGCTCTTCTCCGCGATCGCCTGGGCCTGCAACTGTGCGATGGCCAGCTTGGCCTGGTCAATCCGCGTGGTCCCGGCTTGCCCCTCGGCCTGGAGGTTCTGGCCCAGCAGGTGCGCCCGCCAGACCTGGTAATGGGGATCAGTGCCGAACCGGTGCAGGACCACGCTCCGAGCCGATCGGAAACCGGGGTGAAGCTTGGCCAGCTCGTCGATATTCGGTTTTGGCGGCGGGCCGATTTGTCCTCCGGCTTGGCGGTATTGTCAGTATTTCCATCGCGATCGACCTTGCGAAGGATTGCGCGTCGGAAGACGCTCGTAGGGTCCGGTCGCCCACCGTTCACCTCGGACTTCTCCGGAATGCTCCTCAAGGTTTCGATGAGGGAATCCGGGCCGGATCCCTTCCGCCCAGGTCGGACCTGGCGAACGCCGTGACGATCTCTGCGTTCTTGTTCACCGGTCCCGCGCCTCCCGGCGCACCGAGGTTATGACAGGCGACGCACGACGTGTCGTTGAAGACCGGACCGAGCCCATCGCCACCGTGGCATCGGGCGTCGTCGGGAAGCCATTCCCGAGCGAACAGGGCGCGAGACCCTGGTCGACCGGCTTGATCCCCGGCCGGTTCTCGTCCGCCCACCCCGAGGCGGCCCAGATCCCACCCAGTGCGACGAGCCATCCGAGTGCGAGCCAAATCCGCATGCTTGGCAATAACCCGTGCGACCTTCCCGGTGCGGCCATGTCTCCCTCCTCCTGCAATCGACCCGTATGAGAAATACCGTCCCGACGATGATTTCCGCGCGGCGACACAATCTAAAGAGCATGGCGCATCCATGCACTTTGGCAAGTAGATCTGCCAAGGTAGAACGGAATTCATTCCGTTCCAATGTAGAATCTATCCCGTCTCAAGTCGAACGGAATGAATTCCGTTCTACGGCAGTCGGCCTCTGCGATGCGATGCGAGGCGAGGCGGGCCGGCCGGGGACTCGCGCTGCAACTCTGGTTCGTGGGCGTTAAGCTGAACGAATTGCGATCGAGTTGTGTCGAGATGGAAACGGAAACAATCACGGGCCGTCATGGCTTCCCCGCCCTGCTGTCCGATTGGACGAGGAATGGCTTGATCATGGAAAGCGACTTATCGAACCCAGACCTGAGAAGCATCCGCAACATCGGCATCATCGCGCACATCGACGCCGGCAAGACGACGACGACCGAGCGGGTCCTCTACTACACGGGCGAGATCCACCGGATGGGGGACGTCGACAAGGGGAACACGACGACCGACTACCTGGAGGAAGAGCGCGAGCGCGGGATCACGATCGTGGCGGCGGCGATCACCTGCCACTGGAAGGACGCCGAGGGCCGGCCGATCACGATCAACATCATCGATACGCCCGGCCACGTCGACTTCACGGCCGAGGTGGAGCGGTCGCTCCGGGTGCTGGACGGGGCCGTCGTGGTGTTCTCGGCCGTCGAGGGGGTCGAGGCCCAGAGCGAGACGGTCTGGCGGCAGGCGGCCAAGTATCGCGTCCCCCGGATCTGCTTCATCAACAAGATGGACCGCATCGGCGCCGAGTTCGAGCGGGTCTTCCACGAGATCGAGGAACGGCTGCTGGACAGCCACCCGATCCCGCTCCAGATCCCGATCGGCGCCGGCCCCGAGGGGACCATGGGCGAGTTCCAGGGCCTGATCGACCTGATCGCGATGAAGGCCTTGTTCTACAAGACCGAGGACCTGGGCTCGACCATCACCGAGACCGAGATCCCCGACGGCATGCGCCCCGAGGCCGAGCTCTGGCGCGAGCGGATGCTCAACGCCCTGTCCGAGAAGGACGAGACGTTCACCGAGGTGTACATGGCCCACCTCGAGGGGGCCGAGCTGCCCGCCGACCAGATCATCGCCGCGCTGCGGCGCGCGACGTTGACCGGCCAGTTCCACCCGGTCCTCTGCGGCTCGAGCCTCCGGTATGTGGGCGTGCAGCGGCTGCTGGACGCGGTCGCCGCCTATCTCCCCAGCCCGATCGACAAGCCGCCGGTCGTCGGACACCACCCCAAGAAGGGGACCGAGCTGACGCGCAAGCCCAGCCCCGACGAGCCGTTCTGCGGACTGGTGTTCAAGATCACCAACGACGCCCACGGCGACCTGTCGTTCGTCCGGATCTACTCGGGCCGACTCAAGTCGGGGTCGCGGGTGTATAACCCCGGCAAGGACAAGAAGGAGAACTGTTCGCGGCTCTACCACATCCGCGCCGACGACCGCGAGCAGGTCCAGGAGGTGATCGCCGGCGACATCGTCGGCATCGTCGGGCTCAAGGACTCGGTGACCGGCGACACCCTCTGCGACGCCGCGCACCCGATCCTCCTGGAGCGGATCGAGTTCCCCGAGACGGTCATCAGCATGTCGATCGAGCCGGTCAGCTCGGCCGACAAGGGGAAGCTGTCGGATACCTTGAACGCCCTGGCGAAGGAGGACCCGACCTTCGCCTTCCGGGTCAACGAGGAGACCGGCCAGACGCTCATCTCGGGCATGGGTGAGCTCCACATGGAGATCCTCAAGAACCGGATGATCCGCGACTATAAACTGAAGGTGCACGTGGGCCGTCCGCGGGTCAGCTACCGCGAGACGATCAAGCGGGCCGTCAAGCGCATCGAGGGGACTTGCATCAAGCAGACGGGCGGCTCCGGGCTGTATGCCAAGGTCACGATCGACCTCGAGCCGGAGACCCAGCCCAAGGGGGCGCCCGTGCTCCACTTCGTCAACAAGCTCAAGGGGGGTGTCATCCCGGCCGAGTTCATTCCGGCGATCGAGGCGGGCCTGCGCGAGGAGGCCAAGTCCGGCGGCCGGACCGGCTACCCGCTCGTCAACCTCAAGGTCACGCTGACCGACGGCGCGACCCACGACGTCAACTCCAACGACCTGGCCTTCCGGTTCGCCGCTTCGGATGCGTTGCGCAAGGCCGTTCAGGAGGCCGGCGCCGTGTTGCTGGAGCCGATCATGCGGCTCGAGATCGTCACCCCGGAGGAATACCTGGGCAGCATCACCGGCGACCTCTCCAGCCGTCGGGCACTCATCGATCACACCAGCACGCGCGGCAAGCTGATGGTCATCGACGCCCGGGCTCCGCTGGAAAAGATGTTCGGCTACTCGACGGCCGTCCGCAGCCTCAGCCAGGGACGCGCCGGTTACACCGATGGAGCCGCTCGAATACGCCCCGGCGCCCGATAGTCTGCTCGAAGCCATTGCCGGCATGTAGAATGGGGAGGTCTCGGCTCTTCCATGAATCCGGAGGTCCCGCACCCTAACTTGACGAGGGATGCCTTGATCAAATCGATCGAGATCGAAGGGTTCCGTTCGCTGAGGCACGTTCGTTTGGACTTGCGTCCCCTCAACGTATTGATCGGCCCCAACCAATCCGGCAAGACCAACATCCTTGATGCACTGGACTTCCTTGCGCAGGCGGTCCAGGGCAAGCTCAGTCCCGCGTTGTATCATTCCCGGGGGGGACTTGCGAACCTGCTCTGGGCCGGAAAAGGAGCGAAACACGATCCGGTATCGGATCGAGTTCGAGCCCGGTACGGTCACCTATGGGTTTACGATCGAACAGCAGTCCGAAGGTCATGTGATTGCCGAGGAATACGTTGAAATCGGCCGGGAGGAAGGGCATGGGCCCCCCATATTTCACCTCTGGATGAAGCGAGGGGTTGGGCCACCTCTTCAACATGCTCAGCCAGAAAAATGAAGAGTTCACTCTGGAATCGTCGCGAGGTCCAGGAGCTGGCCATCGCTCAGTTTCTTCATCCAAAGGCGTATCCGGTCCTGCGCCGGGTTCGACGAGAACTCTCGTCAATTCGGATCTACCCCGGCTTCGACGCGAGAGCCCGTTGGACTTCCGAAGACCCCAAGGACGCACCGCAAATCCGGCAGCCTCAATTTGTGGAGAACGCGGCCATCCTGTCCCCCTTGGGCGAGAACCTGGTCAATGTGTTGTACACCTTGAGTCAGGACGAAGACCTCTGGGCCGAGTTCAAGGAGAAGGTCCGGATCGGCTTCCCGGATTTCGAGAACCTGGTCTTTCCGGCGGACGCGGGTGCGGGCCGGATCGCCCTGGCATGGATCGATCGCCGCTTTCCCAGGCGAAAGTTCCCGGCGGAGGTTCTGTCGGCGGGCACCTTGTGCTTCCTGGCATGGGCGGCCGTCCTGGTTTCTCCGGAGAGTCCGAACTTGATCGGCATCGACGAGCCCGAGGCCCATCTGCACCCCGAGTTGCTCTACCGCGTTGTGGGCATGATGGAACAGGCCGCGGCTTCGCGTCAGTTGGTCGTCGCAACCCATTCCGACCTGTTGCTTTCCTACCTCTTGGAACCGACCGACGTGGTGCTCCTACATAACGGTGATGATGGCACGACGTTGACTCGACCGCCCGAGGAGGACCTGCGCGAGTGGCTCAGGAGCTATTCGCTGGGTCAATTGAGGGAAGCTGGGCACCTGGACGCATTTGCTTCGACGGAGCTTGAACATGGCCGGGCCCCGGGTTGTGGTCCTCTACGAAGACAAGACCGCAGGCGGTCTCCACCATCTGGTGCGGACCATTGTGGAACTTTACCGAAATGAAGCCGGGCGCGAGCCCTTCTCCTACTTCGGTGCCTTGCCGATGAAAGGTAACTCCAAGCTCATCGCCGAATGTTCCAGCTACGAGCGATTGCGTTTTTTCGGGCCACACCGCGCGGATTACGTCATGGCGGTCATCGATGCATATGAAGTCGAGAAGGTTGTCCCGGAAGCACCGGCTCCGCCCCTACGGGACACCAATCGCACCGATTCGGTCGAAGCGTTCCGACAATACTGTGACAAGCTGGCGACCGCAGTACGAGAGTCGATGCGGAGCCGCGCCTTGCGCAGATGACTCCGGAACGGCGACAGGCGGAGGAATCGCACTTCTTCCCGCGAGTCCTCTTCTGGGAACGCGAGTCGATCTTTCTTGCAGCGAGCGCGATTCTACGGAGAGACACGCGGCCTGGAATTTCCTGCGGATGCGGTGACGGAGTCGGGGATTCTGTTGACTCGCTGTCCCACTGGTGTACTCAAGAACTCTTGGCTCAGGCGTCCCGGGTGCAGACAGCCCTACGCGAAACAAATCGATGGTCCCCGTCTCTTTGGTGATCTTGTCAGTCGCTACACGGGATGGCAACAAATCCTCAGACGACTGCCAAGCTTTCATGACATCATCAATACTCTTGTTGGAATTTGAGTTGAGGGGAAGCCAGGTCCAGTAACTCTATCACCGACCGCAACTCAGCCAGGAACGCGCCGGCTCTACGGTGGAACTCCTTGAATGCCCCCCTGGCGACCGACAGTCCGCTCGAGACCATCGCCGGCCTGGTAGGTCCGAGCATCATCGTGGAAACGTCCGGACGGGACCCGTCGCGGAAAGGTCTCGGCCGGTGTCCGGCGACGCTCATGGAGTGGAGAATTCTGTTGACATCGGTCGAGAACGGATTGCCGGAGCCATGACTCCTGAGCGCTGGCCGTCCCATGACCCGAGGAAGATTCTCATCTCTCCGCGACGGTTGACAATCGTCGCGCAACTCACTTGGCCATCCTTGGCCGACGATCCGGAACGCTAATCCGAGACGAATTCGGGTCGCCCCCGACCTCCACTCCGGCCGGATGAGTTGCTTCGCATCCTTTGGCGTTCTAGTGTCCACATTGAGTCCTTCGCGGGATTCGTTGCCAAAGCTCGGGTCGGGAAACCTCGCGTCACACCCTCATACCAGTGCACCGGCCGGTCCGTTAGCCGGATGCCCCGGCACGTCCGCTCCCTCTGGATCGGACTGCGCGTCCTCCGCTGGTCCAGGATCGTGGAACTGCAACAGAAATCTTCGCAATCGCGGATGTCCATCTGAGTCCATCTTCAGGCCATCGTGAACGATACATGCCCCTCGCGTCGGTACTCTATTTGAAGGGACCTGGACGTGTTCAGCATCTTCGGAAGCCAGCCCAACTCCGTTGAAAGCCGTCATGACCGCCGTCGCAGCCGCCGTGGCTTGGTTCGCCTACGGAATCACAGGCCGGATATCGAGTTCCTGGAAGTCCGGATCACGCCGACGACGGACATCTGGACCGGGGCCGTCAGCACTTTCTGGGACGACCCTGGCAACTGGAGCATTAACGGCTCGAGCGGGGTCCCGAGTCCCGGCGATGACCTGGATTTCCCCGCCAGCGGTGTGACCAACTTCACATCGGTGAACAACTTGACGGATGGCCTGAACTATGACTCGATCACAATCGATGCGGCGGGCTTCAGCCTTCTCGGCCATGCGATCGACTTGACCAATGGAATCACGACCACCTACGGCTCAGGCACTTCGTCATTCGATTTGAACGCGACGGTGGGCGACGGCACCGTCACGGTGCAGTCGGGCGGGACGCTCGACATCTTGAACGCGCATTGTCGGGGAGTCCGGGCCTGGACCTCACGGGCGGTGGCACGCTCGGGTTGACCGGCATCGCGGGCAACTCTTACCTTGGGACAACCACGGTGAACGACGGCTCGACGCTGCTCCTGAGCAAGACCGAGGACGCCACCGCCATCCCGGGCGCCCTGGACGTCGCCGACGGCACGGTCCAGGAGACCGAGAGCAGCCAGTTCGCCGCGACGTCCACGGTTGAAGTCGACAGCGCGGGCACGCTCGACCTCAATGACAATGACGACACGATCGCCGGGCTCACACTGGTCGGTGGCACCGTGACCACCGAAACGGGCGTGCTGACGCTCGCCGGCGACGTGACGGCCGCCAGTTCGGCGACAATGGCTTCGATCAGCGGCAATCTCGACCTGGGTACCACGACGAGGACGTTCGACGTGGCCGACCCCGCGGCGGGGGCCACCGACCTGGAGATCTCCGCGGACATCAGCGACTCGGGCGGGATCACCAAGACAGGATCCGGCCGGTTCGGACCTCTCGGGAACCAACTCTTACACGGGCACGACGACCATCAGCGGCGGTATCCTCTCGACCGCGGTCAGCACCGCCTTCACCGATTCCAGCGGAATCACGATCGCCGCCGGCGCCCAGCTCGACATCAGCGGCAACATCAGCATGAGCACCCCGATCACGTCGGTCCAGGGCACGGGCACGACCGGCACGGGCGCGATCGTCAGCACGAGCGGGACCAACACCCTCTCCGGCGCCATCACGCTCGCCGACGATACGACCGTCGGCGTCAACTCCGGCCAGCTCACGCTTTCCGGCGTGATCGATGACGGTGGCAACGTCAAGGGCCTGACCCTGGTCGGAGGTGGCACGCTCGTCCTCGGCGGCAGTGCTGCCAACACCTACACCGGCACGACCACCGTCAACGCGGGGACGCTTGAGCTCTCCGATACGGGCGGCGTGGCCATCGCCGGTCCGCTGGTCGTCGGCAACGGCACGAGCACGGTACTCGTCCAGGAAACAGCGTCCAACCAGATCAACGCTTTCCTGCCCGTCACCGTTTACCAGTCGGCAACCTTTGACCTCGACAGTAACAGCGATTCGATCGGGTCGTTGAGTTTCATCAACGGCGGCTCGGTAACGACCGGGACCGGCCTTCTCACGCTTGGCGGCGATGTGAACTACACATCAACCTCGGGCACGTCCATTGGCGCGACGGTCAGCGGGAAGCTCGACCTGGGAGGCCATCTGCGGACATTCACGATCGCCCGGGAATATGACTCCAACGGGATCGACCTCGACATCCCGGCCGCGATCTCCGGCACCGGCGCCGAGATCGTCAAGGCCGGAGCGGGCACGCTGAAGCTCGACGGAGCTAACTCCTACGACAGCGGACTGATCGCATCGGGCGGCCTGGTCATTGTCAACAACAGCGACGCCCTGGGAACGGACACAGCCGACTTCGAGTCTGGCACCTCGCTGGAGCTGATCGGTGGGATCACCGTCCAGAACGAAGTGATTATCCAGGGCACGGGTGTTTCGGCCGGCATCCCAGTCTTGTTCAGTTCCGGCGCGGTGAACAACACTATCCAGGGCACCGTTCTCCTCGAGGGCGACGCCACGATCGGCGCCGACACCAACTCGACACTGACGATCGCGGGCGTAATCCAGGACGGCTTCTTGAGTATGGGGGCCGCACTGACAGTCGCGAACGCCCTCACGGGCACCACCGTCTTCTCCGGCGCGAATACCTACTCGGGCCCGACCGAGGTCGCGGCCGGCACCCTCGATGTCGATGGCAGCGGCACCCTCGGCAACGGTACGGGCTCGCCACGGTCAACTCGGCGCCACCCTCGAGCTTAGCGGCAACACTACCATCAACAACACGGCATTGACCTTGTACGGCATGGGTGTCGGCGGCGACGGAGCCCTGCTCAACCTGAACGGAAGCAATACCTACGCGGGGGCCATTACGCTCGGCTCGGACGTCGTGATTGGCTCCGACGCCGGAACCCTGGATCTTGGCGGCAGCATCAGCGGGACCGGCTTTGGCCTGACCAAGCTCGGCTCCGGCCAGCTCCAGCTCGACGGCACCAACACCTTCGACCAAGGCGTGACTGTCTCGGACGGTACTGTCATCGTCACCAGCAGCGCCGGGCTGGGAACGGGGGACTCCACCGTCAACAGCGGAGCTGCCCTGGACCTCTCCGGCGGGATCACGATCGCGAACAACCTCAGCATCGCCGGCACTGGTGTCACGGCCCAGGGCGCCCTCATCGCCATCAATTCCTCAAGCGATACCGTCTCGGGCAACGTCACACTCACCGGTGCCACCACGCTCGGCGCGACCGTCGGCTCGACCCTGACGATCTCGGGTGTGATCGACGACGGCAATAATGGATACGCCCTCACGGTCCGAAACGCCGTCAGCAGTCTCACCGAGTTCTCCGGCGCCAATACCTACTCCGGCACGACCGAAGTCGCGGGCGGCATCCTGGATGTCGATACCAACGGCACTCTTGGCAACGGTACGGGCGCCGCCACGGTCAACTCAGGCGCCACTCTGGAATTCAGCAGCGGCAGCACCATTACCAGTACGTCTCTGACCTTGAACGGCATCGGTGTCGGCGGCACCGGCGCCCTGCTGAACCTGAGCGGGAACAACTCCTACGGCGGTGCCATTACGCTCGGATCGAGCGCGAACATGTCGGTGTGACCGCGGGGAGCCTGGATCTGACCAACACGATCAGCGGGACGGGCTTCGGGTTGACCGAACTCGGGTCGGGCACGATCCAGCTCGACGGCAGCAATTCATTCGACGGGGGCGTGACGGTTTCGGCAGGCACGCTCATCGCCAACAGCGACGCGGCCCTGGGAACGGGCGACTCCACCGTCAACAGCGGCGCTGCCCTGGACCTCTCCGGCGGGATCACGATCGCGAACAACCTCAGCATCGCCGGCACTGGTGTCACGGCCCAGGGCGCCCTCGTCGCCATCAATTCCTCAAGCGATACCGTCTCGGGCAACATCACACTCACCGGTGACACCACGCTGGGCGCGGCCGTCGGCTCGACCCTGACGATATCGGGTGTGATCGACGACGGCGGTAATGGATACGCCCTCACAGTCAACAATGCCAGCAACGGCACCACGATCTTCTCCGGCGCCAATACGTACGCGGGCACGACCGAAGTCGCGGGTGGCATCCTGGATGTCGATACCAACGGCACCCTCGGCAACGGTACGGGCGCCGCCACGGTCAACACCGGCGCCACCCTCGAGTTGAGCGGCGGCTGCACCATCGCTAGTACGGCGCTGACCTTGAACGGCACGGGAGTCGGCGGCAACGGGGCCCTGCTCAACCTGAACGGAAGCAACACCGTCTCGGGCGCGATCACGCTCGGCTCGAACGTGTACATCGGTGTGAACGTAGGGACTCTGGACCTGAGCAACACGATCAGCGGGACGGGCTTCGGGGTGACCAAACTCGGGGCCGGCATTCTCCAACTCGACGGTGCCAACACCTTCGATCAAGGCGTAACGGTCTCGGCCGGCACCGTCGTTGCCACCGGCGACACGGCTCTCGGCTCGGGTAACGCCACAGTCGCCAGCGGGGCGGCATGGACCTCGATGGTGTCTCCATCGCCAATGACCTCAGCATCGCCGGCGCTGGCCTCACGCCCCAAGGCGCCCTGGTCGCTATCGATGGAACAAACGATTCGGTCTCCGGCACCGTCACCCTCACTGCCGCCGCCACGATGGGCGCGACCGGCGGTTCCATCCTGACGATCTCGGGCGTGATCGGCGACGGCAATTCTGGATACGCACTGACCGACCATAACGCCCTCAGTGACACCACGGTCTTCGCCGGGGTCAATACTTACGCGGGCACGACCGAAGTCGCGGGCGGCACATTGGATGTCGATACCAACGGCAGTCTCGGCAACACGTCCGGCATGTCACGGTCAACACGGGCGCCACTCTCGAGCTCAGCGGCAGCAGTACCATCGCCAACCCGCTGACCTTGAACGGCACGGGGGTCGGCGACAATGGGACCCTGCTCAACCTGAACGGAAGCAACACCGTCTCGGGCGCGATCACGCTCGGCTCGATCGTCAACATCGGCGTGACCGCTGGAACCTTGACCCTCACCGGCGCGATCGGCGAAGTCACTGACGGCACCGCCGTGACCATGGTCGGAAGTGGTATCCTGGAGTACGCCGGCAGTGCGCCTAATACCTACACCGGCACGACGACCGTCGAACGGGGGGACACTCGAGCTGTCCGATACGGGCGGCGTGGCCATCGCCGGTCCGCTGGTCGTCGGCGACGGCACGGACACGGTACTCGTTCAGGAAATGCAACCGGACCAGATCGACGCCAACCTGGCCGTCACGGTGAACCAATCAGGCACGTTCGACCTCGACGGCAACGACGACACCATCGGCTCGCTGACCTTTACAAACGGCGGGTCCGTCACGACCGGGGCCGGCACGCTCACGCTCGGCGGCGATCTCAGCTACACCTCGACATCGGGCACATCCGTGGGAGCGACGCTCAGTGGCTTCCTCGATCTGGGAGGCGCTCGCGGACTTTCGACGTCGCCCTGGGGAACGACCCGGATGGGATCGACCTCGATATCTCCGCCGCGATCTCCGGCACCGGCGCAGGCATCACCAAGGCCGGCACGGGCACGCTCCAGCTCGACGGCACGTCGGCCAACACCTACACCGGCACCACCACGGTCAATGCCGGCACGCTGCTGCTGAACAAAACGGCGGGCGTGAACGCGATACCGGGTACTCTCATCGTCGGCAACGGCGCCGGGACGGCCACCCTCCAGCTCGACGCCTCCGATCAGATCATCGACACCGCCATGGTGACCGTCAACGAGGGCGCCGTCATCGACCTGAACGGATTCAACGAGACGATCGCCGGTCTCACGATGGTGGGCGCGACGGTCAGCCTGCCAACCGGCAGCACGCTCACTGTCGGATCCGGCGGCATCGCAAGCACCGTTCCGGCGAGTCCCGCGACGTCGCTCATCTCAGGCCCCGGCGGCCTCGACCTGGACGGCAACGCGAGCTTCTCGATCAGCGTCGCCCTGGACTCATCCAACACCGACGTTGATCTGCGCATCAGCGCGATCGTTCAGGACGGCGGGGTGATCGAGACCGGCGGCGGCCGGCTCGCGCTGGCGGGCGACAACACCTTCGCCGCGACCCGAACCGAGACGATCAACGGGCAGATGGTCCCTGTCAACCTGGAGGTCGAGGCCGGCACCCTCCAGGCCGAGAGCGATGAGGCCCTGGGCATCATCGGCGGAAACACGCGCGTGGACTCCGGTGCGTCGCTCGTCTTCAGCGGCACGAACCTCTCCATCCCCCAGACCATCTTTATCGCCGGGACAGGGATCTCGAACGACGGTGTCCTGTGGGTCGCCTCGGGATCGACCAGTCTGACTGGCCGGCTCAACATGATTGGCGACTCGACGTTCGGCGCCGCATCGGGTACAACGCTGACGATCGCAGGCTTCGACGACTTCTACGTCTCCTACAATGCCACTATTACCAACGGCCCGACGGGAACCACTGACTTTACAGGGGGACTTGCGTACTTCGGAGGCAATATCACGGCGACCGCCGGATTCCTAGAGGCATCCAATTTGGCAACCGCCCTGGGTAATCCCGCCGCCTCGAGTACGGTCACGATCCAGGACGGGGCGTCGTTTGAGATCTCCGGCGGTGTCACTCTCCCGTCGAACGAAGAGCCTCGTTCTGGAGGGCGACCCGGTCGCCGACTCGTCGAAGGTCCATCAACCTCGCGGGGAATAACACCTACAACGGCACGATCACGCTCCAGGCCGATGAGACGGTCGATGTGGCCAGTGGTTCCGAGCTCACCGTCAGTGGCGTGATCGGCGACGGCGGGACTCCTTATGGCCTGACCACGTCGGACACGGGCACGCTGGCGATCTCCGGGACCAGCAGCTACACCGGCGTCACGATCGTCAACGGCGGTAATCTCTTGATCGACGGGAACAGCTCGTCGAGCAGCGGTTTCACCGTCAACAGCGGGGGAAGCCTGGTCGGCGGCGTCTCGGGCGGCGGTACGGCGGTCTCGGGCGTGAGCGTCAACAGCGGCGGCACGGTCGCGCCGGGCTTCGGCGGTGCCACGGCCGAGCTCACGGCTGCGGGCAACGTCAGCTTCGCCAGCGGCTCGACCTACAGCGCTGTCCTCGGCGGTGCGACGGCCGGTGCGCAGTACGACCAGCTCAACGTCAACGGCACGGTGGACCTCAACTCCGACGCGGGTTTGGGCGCCACGCTAACGCTGGCGCTGACCAATGGCTATGTCCCCGTGCCGGGCACCACGTACACGATCATTACCTCCACCGGGGTCCTTTCCAATACGTTCGACGGCGACGCCGACGGTTCAACCGTCATGGCCGGCGGCTACGCGTTCCAGATCAACTACCAGGCCAGCGCGGTGGTCTTGATGGCCTTACCGCGGATCGACACCTGGACCGGAGGGGACGGCACTGGCAACTGGTCGGTATCCCCTCAACTGGCAGGGCGACATCACCCCAGCGACCTACGATTCCCTGGTCTTCCCCGCCGGCACGTCCCCGACGACCCTCAACAACGACCTCACCACCGGCACCGAATTCACCTCGATCGCGATCGACGCCGGCGGCCTCAGCTTTACGGGCAACCCGATCGTGCTCGATTCCGGGATCACGGCCGACTGTAGCTCGGGCTCGGAGACCTCGACCTTTGCGATACCGATCACGCTGAACGCCGACCAGACCTTCGAGGTCAACGGCGGTACCCTGGACATCTCCGCCATCATCGGTGGCTCCGCCGGGATCACCAAGACCGGCGCGGGCACCCTCGAGCTCGACGGCGACAACACCTACACCGGCAATACGACCATCAACGCGGGCATCCTGGACATCACCAGTTCGACCGCACTTGGGGCCTCTGGCGGCTCCCATATGACGGTGATGAGCGGGGCCGAGCTCGATCTCGGCTCCAGTATGGTCGTCGATCCCAGTTCGCTCACGATCGGCGGAACGGGCGTGGACGATGCGGGAGCCATCGTCGCGGCGGGAGGCGAAGATATCTTCGAGAGCCCCATCATGCTCAGTGCGGACACCACGATCGCCGCCACGGGTGGGTTGCTGTACTTCTACGCGCCCATCAGCGACTGCGGCCACGGTTACGGCGTGACCCTGGTCGGGGGCGGGACCGTGGGCTATTCGGCCCAGAACACTTACACCGGCCTGACCGACGTGACCGGGGGCGATCTCAACCTGGGCAATGGGTCGGGTGTCAGCCTCGCCGGTCCCCTGACCATCGACGCCAGCAGCAGCGGCAGTGCCACGGTGGCGGAGTACGCGGACAACCAATTCACCACCGGCACCGCGAACGTCACCCTGATCGGCTCGGGAGCTACCTTCGACCTCAATGGCTATAGCGACACGGCCCTGTCGCTGACCTTCACCGGTGGCTCGGTGACCATGGGCGGCGGCACCCTCACTCTCGGCGCCGGCGGCGTCACGACCAACGCCGCCTCCACGACCGCCACGATCGAAGGCAGCCTCTCGCTCACGGCATCGGAGGTATTCTCGGTCGCCCAGGGCGGCGACCTGTCGGTCTCCGCGAGCATCAGCGGCGCCTACGGCCTGACCAAGACCGGCAGCGGCACGATGACCATGTCGGACGCGAGCACCTACAGCGGCGGCACGATGATCAGTGCCGGAGTGCTGACCATCACCAACGAGAGCGCTCTGGGCAGTGGTCCCATCTTCGACGACGCCGAGTTGGACCTCGACGGCAACAGCATGACGGTCACCAACGACCTCACAATCGATTCGTCCGGCACGGCGATCGACAACCTGAGCGGTACCTACGTACTCAGCGGGGCGATCACGCTCGCCGGCAACACCACGATCGATGCGGCCTCCGGCACCAACCTGTATATGACGGGCGATATCAGTGAATCGTCCGCCAGTCAGCTAACCGTGAACGGCGGGACGATCCTGCTTGGTGGGACCAACACCTACAGCGCCGGCACGACCGTGCAGACCGGGACGCTCGATGTCACCTCGCAGCAGGCGACCGGGACGATGGGCATGGTCGTGGTCGATACCGGGGCGGGGATCGAGGACGCGACGACCACCTACACGCTGCCATCCGGCGGGCTCCAGCTCAACGGTGGCCAGGCATTGTACACAGTCGGCGGCCTATCGTACACGATCAACGGGAACATTGCCCTGGCGGCCGGCTCCGAGATCGACGCCTATGGCACGAGCTCGCTGGAGATCAACGGCGTCATCAGTGGCTCACAAGGTCTGACCGCTGGCGGCACCAGCACCCTGATCCTCCAGGGCACCAATACCTACACCGGCACGACCACGGTCTCCGGCGGCAGGCTCCAGGTCAACGGCAGCATCCCCTCGAGCGGCACGGTGGATGTCGACAGCGGCGCGATCCTCGGCGGTAGCGGCTCGGTCGGCAGCGTAGACGTAACCGGCGGCACCGTCGCGCCGGCCGACGGCCCGACCACCCTTACAACCAGCTCGCTCTCGCTCGACGGTGACTCCACGTTCGCCGTCCTGCTTGACGGGGCCACGGCCGGCACCTACGACCAGGTGGTCGTCGCCTCGGGCGGGTCGGTCAGCCTCGGTGGCGCCACACTGACCACAACGCTCGGCGGCGGCTACACCCCGGCGTACGGCGATCAGCTCACGATCATCCAGAACAACACCGGCTCGGCCGTCACCGGCACGTTCAGCGGGCTCGCCGAGGGGGCGTCGATCGTCCTGAACAACTACCTGTTCCGCATTACCTACCAGGGCGGGATCAACCAGCAGGACGTAGTCCTGACCTCGTTCGGTCCCGTCAGCACCTGGACGGGCGGCGGCGGCCTCGGCGACGAGAACTGGTCCTACGGCGCGAACTGGCAATCGGGGAGTGCCCCCTCGGCTGGCGACTACCTGATCTTCCCTCTGACCGCGTCGCAAACCTCCTCCAACAACGACCTGCCGGGACTCGATTTCACCGGCGTTGAGATCGACGCCGCGGGCTTCGACATCCACGGCAGCGCGATCCTGCTCGACGACGGTATCACAGCGACGTACTTGTCGGGCACCTCGACGTTCGGGATCGACACCCAGTTGACCGCCGACCAGACAATCGAAGTGGACGGCGGCGGGACACTCGATATTACCAGCATCATCTCCGGCGCCAGGCGCTGACGAAGACCGGGTCGGGTACGCTCGAGCTCGACGGCAGCAATACGTATGGCGGCGACACGACGATCTCCGCCGGTATCCTCTCCATCACCAACGGTGGGGCCTTGGGCGATCCCACGGCGAGCTCGACCATCACGATCCAGTTCGGCGCCACCATGGATCTGTCCGGTAGCGGGATCACGATCCCTTCGACCAAGAGCATCGCGATGGACGGCGTCCCCGCCACCGATTCGAGCAAGCTCGAGAATGTCTCGGGCAATAACACCATCCTGGGAGCGATCTCGCTCACGAGCAACAATCAGTCGATCGATGTTGCCGACGGGACGAGCCTGACCGTGTCCGGTACCATCAGCGGCTCTGTTAATCTCGACAAGAATGGCTCCGGAACGCTGATTCTCACGGGCACGGGCTCGAACACAGGACAAGTCAACGTCAACGACGGCGATCTTCTGGTGGACGGCTCGATCGCGACGAGTTCCCTCGTCTTCGTCAACGGCACGCTCGGCGGCTCGGGCACGGTTCCCGACGTGACGGTCTCGTCCATCGGCACGATCGCGCCAGGCATCGGGAATGCCACGGCCGAGCTCGCGGCTGCGGGCAACGTCAACTTCGCCACCGGCTCGACCTACAGCGTCGTTCTCGACGGCTCGATGGCGGGTACGCAATACGACCAGCTCAACGTCAACGGCACGGTGGACCTCAACTCCGACGCGGGTTTGGGCGCCACGCTGACGCTGGCGCTGGCCAATGGCTATGTCCCCGTGCCGGGCACCACGTACACGATCATTACCGCCACCGGGGTCCTTTCCAATACGTTCGACGGCGACGCCGACGGTTCAACCGTCATGGCCGGCGGCTACCCGTTCCAGATCAACTACCAGGCCAGCGCGGTGGTCTTGACGGCCTTACCGCGGATCGACACCTGGACCGGAGGGGACGGCACCGGCAACTGGTCGGATCCCCTCAACTGGCAGGGCGACATCACCCCAGCGACCTACGACTCCCTGGTATTCCCCGCCGGCACGTCCCCGACGACCCTCAACAACGACCTCACCCCCGGCACCGAATTCGCCTCGATCGCGATCGACGCGGGCGGCCTCAGCTTCACGGGCAACCCGCTCGTGCTCGATTCCGGGATCACGGCCGACTGTAGCTCGGGCTCGGGGACTTCGACCTTTGCGATCCCGATCACGCTCGGCGCCAACCAGACCATTGAGGTCAACGGCGGTACGCTGGACATCCTCGCCGTCATCAGCGGCTCGGCGGGGATCACCAAGACCGGCGCGGGCACCCTCGAGCTCGACGGCGACAACACCTACACCGGCGATACGACCATCAACGCGGGCATCCTGGAGATCACCAGTTCGACCGCACTTGGGGCCTCCGGCGGCTCCCATGTGACAGTGACCAGCGGGGCCGAGCTTTATCTCGGCTCCAGTATCGTCGTCGCCCCCACTGCGCTCACGATCGGCGGAACGGGCGTGGACGATGCGGGAGCCATCGTCGCGGCGGGAGGCGAAGATACCTTCGAGAGCCCCATCATGCTCAGTGCGGACACCACGATCGCCGCCACGGGTGGGTTGCTGGACTTCGACTCGTCCATCGGCGACTGCGGGGATGGTTACGGTGTGACCCTCGTCGGCGGCGGGACTGTGGGCTATATTGCCCAGAACACTTACACCGGCCTGACCGACGTGACCGCGGGCGAGCTCGACCTGGGCAATGGGTCGGGCGTCAGCCTCGCCGGTCCCCTGACGATCGACGCCAGCAGCAGCGGTAGTGCCACGGTGGCGGAGTACGCGGACAACCAGCTCACCACCGGCACCGCGAACGTTACCCTGATCGGCTCGGGAGCTACCTTCGACCTCAATGGCTATAGCGACACGGCCGAGTCGCTGACGTTCACCGGCGGCTCGGTCACGACGGGCACGGGCACGCTGACCATCGCCTCGGGTGGGACCGTCACCACCAACGCGGCTTCGACCACCGCGACGATCGGCGGCAACCTCAGCCTGACCAGCGCAACCACGACCTTCACCGTGAACCAGGGGGGGACCGTCCCGGGCGGGATCGACCTGGCGATCTCGGCAGACATCTCCGGCGCTGGGGCGGGGATTCACAAGACTGGCGGGGGCGAGATGGAGCTCTCGGGCAACAACACCTATACCGGGGCCACGACCATCAACGCCGGGACCTTGGTCGCGGCCAGTGCCAACGCCCTCGGTACGACAAGCAGCGGGACTACCGTGCAGAGCGCGACACTCGTGGTGACCGGCGGGATCACACTGGCCGACGTGCCGATAGTCTTCAGTGGCTTCGATCCCAACTTCCTCAGCACCGGTGGCGATAATACGGTCCCTGGTCCGATCACTTTACCGGGCTCCAACCTGACCATCGCGGCCGCGACCGGGACAACCCTCACGCTAAGCGGCTCGATCGGCGGCACCTCGCTCCCCAACGTCTTCTTCGGCACTTCGACGGATCCGGGGACTGTTGTCCTCTCGGGAAACAACACCTTCAGCAACTACGCCGACATTTATTACGGCACCCTCGTCGCGGCCAGCGACACGGCGCTGGGAGACACCACATACGGCATCTCCATGATCGCCAGCAGAGCTACGCTGGCACTCCAGGGGGGCGTTACAATCGGCGATTCGCTCGGCTACGTCTCGGGCGCCGGGGTCGGCGGCAACGGGGCCATCCAGAGCCTGAGCGGCTCGAACACACTCAGCGGGGCGATCACGCTCGCTGGAGACGCGACCATCGGTGGTGCCGGTTCGCTCACGATCTCGAACGCGATCAGCGACGGTGGCTACGGCTACGGGCTCACCGACAGCGTCGGCGGCACCCTCGACCTCTCTGGTATCAGCACTTATACCGGTTCGACCACGGTGTCGGCCGGCACCTTGGACGTCGTCGGCAATATCAGCGACAGCAGCGAGGTGGATGTCAACGCCGGGGCGACACTCTCCGGTGGCGGCACCGTCCCCGATGTTGTCGTCACCGGCGGCACCCTTGCCCCGGCCGACGGCCCGAACAAGCTAACCACCGGCTCGCTCTCGCTCAATAGCAGCTCGACCTACAGTGTCCAGCTCGATGGCACCTCCGCGGGCGACGGCACCACCGGCTACGATCAGGTCGTCACGAGTGGCGCGGTGAATCTCGATTCGGACAGCAACGGCGGCGCCACGCTCCTACTCTCGATCGGCGGCGACTACGTGCCAACGCCCGGCGACCAGCTCACGATCATCAGCAACAACAGCGGATCGGGCGTCACTGGCACCTTCAACGGACTACTTGAGGGCAGCGACATCGATGTCAACGGCTACACGTTCAGCATTTCGTACGTGGGAGGAGTCGGCGGCCAGAATGTCGTCTTGAGCGTGGTGCAAGCCACAACGACGACCCTGACCAGCAGCACCTATTCACCGGTTTACGGGCAGTCGGTCTCGTTCACCGCAACCGTCACTTCGAACAGCGGCACGCCCACCGGGACGGTCACCTTCGACGACGACGGCGTCCCCTTACCCAGCAGCACGTTGAGCTTGAGCGGCGGCGTGGCGACCTACACCATCTCCCTGCTGACCGTCGGCGACCACACGATCACCGCGGTCTACAATCCGACGGGGTCCTTCGAAACGAGCAATGCCGGATTAACCGGCAACCCGCTCGTCGTCGCCCCGGATGCCACGACCACCCAGATCTCGACCGTGCCCCAGACTTCCACCTACGGCCAGTCCGTCACCTTCACGGCTCATGTGACCGCCAACTCACCCGGCGGCGGCGTGCCCGGCGGTACGATCACCTTCTGGGACGGCACACCGAATGCGATGGGCAGCTTCCCACTCAACACTACCGCTGCCTCGGTGGACTCCCAGGGATACGCAACCTACTCGACCTCGACGCTCCACGTGACGCCCTCCCCACAGGCGATCTTCGCCGTCTACGCCCCGTCAACCTCCCCGACCAACTACATCACCAGCACCTCATCGGAATTTGACCAGACCGTGACCCCGGCGTCATTGACGATCACGGCCAGCGATGTGGATAAGCCCTACGGCGCAGCGATTCCGGGAAGCTTCGCCTTGAGCTACACCGGCTTCCAGAACGGCGACGACGCCTCCGACCTCGCCGGGCTGACCGTCACCACCACCGCCATCCAGTCGAGCCCCGTCTCCGGCAACCCCTACTCCATCACCCCCAGCGGCGCCGTCGATCCTGACTACACGTACACATACGTTCCAGGGAATCTGACGGTTACGCCGGTCAACCTGATCATCACCGCCGACGATCAAACCAAAGTTTATGGCGCGGCGGTGCCGACATTGACGGTCAATTATAGCGGCTTTGTCCTTGGCGAAACCGCGTCGAACCTCACGAACCAGGCGGTCGCCACCACCGCCGCGACTTCGTTCAGCCCTGTCCAGGCGGGCGGTTACCCGATCAACGCATCAGGCGCCGTCGACGATAACTACAACCTGATTTACGAGCCCGGCACGCTGACGGTCACCCAGGCGCCTTTGACCGTCACCGCCGACAATCAGACCAAGGTCTATGGCGCCGCCGATCCGACGCTCACCTTCACGGCAACGGGACTCCTGAACGGTGACAGTCCGTCGGTCGTCACCGGTGTGTCCCTGTCCACAGCGACTGGTGCGGCGGCGACGGCCGGGGCCCACACCATCACCGCCACCGGCGGCACGGCAACCAACTATTCCATCTCTGACGTCAACGGCACCCTCACCGTCTCCCAGGCATCCTTGACGGTCACGGCCGACGACCAGTCCAAGGTCTACGGCGCCGCCGATCCGACGCTGACCTTCACGCCCAGCGGCAACCTCTACTACGGCGACGCCTACACGGTGATCAGCGGTGTGTCGCTGTCCACGGCGACTGGTGCGGCGGCGACGGCCGGGACCCACACCATCATCGCCACCGGCGGCACCGCGGCCAACTACGCCATCAGCGACGTCAACGGCACCCTCACCGTTTCCCAGGCATCTTTGACGGTCACCGCCGACGACCAGGCCAAGGTCTACGGCGCCGCCGATCCCACGCTCACTTTCACGCCCAGCGGGACGCTCTATTACAGTGACACCTACGCGGTCATCACCGGCGTGTCGCTGTCCACGGCGACCGGCGCGGCGGCCACGGCGGGGACGCACGCCATCACCGCCAGCGGCGGCACTGCGGCCAACTACGCCATCTCCGACGTCAACGGCACCCTCACCGTTTCCAAGGCATCCTTGACGGTCACGGCCGACGACCAGTCCAAGGTCTATGGCGCCGCCGATCCAACGCTGACCTTCACGCCCAGTGGCAACCTCTACTACACTGATACCTACGCGGTGATCACCGGCGTATCGCTGTCTACGGCGACCGGCGCGGCAGCGACGGCGGGGACGCACGCCATCACCGCCAGCGGCGGCACCGCGGCCAACTACGCCATCACCGACGTCAACGGCACCCTCACCGTTTCCCAGGCATCCTTGACCGTCACCGCCAACAACCAGTCCAAGGTCTACGGCGCCGTCGATCCGACGCTGACTTTCACACCCAGCGGCACCCTCTACTACAGCGACACCTACGCGGTCATCACTGGCGTATCGCTGTCCACGGCGACCGGCGCGGCGGCGACAGCGGGGACGCACGCCATTACCGCCAGCGGCGGCACCGCGGCCAACTACGCCATCACTGACGTCAACGGCACCCTCACCGTCTCCCAGGCATCCTTGACCGTCACCGCCGACAACCAGTCCAAGATCTATGGCGCCGCTTTGCCCACCCTGACGGCAAGCTACAGTGGATTTGTTTACGGTGATACCGCCGCCAGCCTCACCACTCAGCCGACGCTCGCCACGACGGCCTCGGCCGCCAGCCACGTCCAGGCCGGAGGATATGCCATCACGGCTTCGGGAGCGGTCGATCCGAATTACACGATCTCCTACGCGGCCGGCACGATGACCGTTACGCCCGCCGCTCACGATCACCACAAACAATCAGTCGAAGGTCTTCGGCGCCGCCGTTCCGGCACTGACCGCGAGCTACAGCGGATTCGTCGACGGTGACACGGCGGCGAGTCTGACGACTCAACCGACTCTGATCACCACCGCAACCTCCACGAGCCCGGTCGGCACCTACCCGATCCTCGTCTCGGGTGCGACCGCGACCGACTACAGCATCACCTTCCATGGAGGTACGCTGGCGGTGGCCCAGGCAAACAGCTCGGCCACGTTCGTCACAACGAGCGGAACGTCGGTGTTCGGCCAGGGGACGAGCTTCACCGTCCAGGTCAATCCGGTCAGTCCCGGCGTGGGTGCTCCAACCGGCGTCGTCACCTTCTTTGTGGATGGCAACGCCTTTGGTTCAGCGGCCATCAATTCCTCGACCGGTCAGGCGACGCTCAGCACGACGGCCTTCGGTTCAGGCACGCATACGATCACGGCGGCTTACTCGGGCGACGCTGACTTTGCGGCCAGCCAATCCGGGTCGATCCAGCAGGTAGTGAACCCGTCCAATACTCAACCTCTCCTGACCGCACGGGCGGTCCACAACCGGAGGGGCCAGGTCACCTCGGTGATCCTGACCTCGCAGATCGGGGTGACGGCTCCGGGCAGTGGGGTACCGACTGGCACGGTCACCTATTTCGTCAAAGGCCGTTCGCTGGCGACGAAGACCCTGACCAACGCGACGTCCACCTTGACCCTCAAGCCGAAGCAGGCCCTGAAGAAGTCCTTCTTCGTCACCTACAGCGGCAACAGCAACTTCTTCGGAGCCCGTTCGCCGAAGGTGGTCGTCAACACCAGGAGCTTGAAGGCGTCCGCCCGGCCGTTGACCGCGTTCTCCGCCCCGGCTCGCCAAGGCCATGCCGCAACGGTGGCCCCGGCGGTCAGGCTACTGTCGAAGACGGCCGGATTCTTCAATCGATTCCACGTCAAGGGCCGTTGACGGGCACGGCCACGCGCACATCATCTTGAAGGATTGCCCCGTGAAGACAACCGGCTTCACGGGCTCCTTCCCGCTCTCGCTTTCGCGTTTCAGCGAGGCTGTCGGTTCCCTTCAGCAGGTCCGGCCGTCCGTGCTGCGAATCACCAGAATGACCGGGTCGCTCCGCTGATGCCGGTAGCTCGCCCACCGCCGGTTCTTGATCGGGAATACCTCCGCACCATCGCACTTCTGTGTCGTCAGGAATGAGTCGTCGGACTTGAGCTGCGAGTAGAGCTGGGGTAGGGTGGCGTCGAGGCTCGATTCATCGAGGCGAGGCCCTCCGGAATCGGCGAGGCTCTCGTTGGGCCTCACGCCGCCGCGCGCGCGTTCGACGCCACTCTGCCAGACGTCTTGCAGACACTTTGAGAACATCTCCCTCGTTGCCGCCAGGCTCACGAGCAAGGAGTTCAATAGAGATGATCGCGATCCGGTTGGCTCGAGTGTTCTCGGCAGTCCTGATGGGAGTGGCGACCACCGGGTCCTCATGGGCCTTGCTCCCTCAACGAGAGTTGCTGGCTGCCGACGACCCCAAAGCCGGAGGGCCGAGTCCGACGACCCAGCCGACGCAATCCGCCCGCGCGATCGGCGAATCTCCACCGGTTTTCCTCTCTCGCGGTGGTCCACAACGGACGGGATCGGTCTCGGGAAGCCACCTCCCGGAACACCCGGTAGTGCTCTGGACGACGCCGCTCGAGCGATTTCCCGGTGAGCCCCTGCTCGCCGACGGGGTGATCTACGTCGGCGATGTACAAGGGACTCTCTATGCCATCAAACTGGCGGATGGTTCTATCCTCTGGAAGTTCGTCAATGGTCAACAGATCTTCGAAGCACCTGCCAAACGCGGCGAGACGGTCTACTTCACGTCGAGAAAGGGCCTGACGGCGCTTGCTCAAGAAGACGGAAGGCTCCTCTGGAACTGCAAGCTCGTGGCCGATGCGACCGGATCGTCGCCGCTAATCGTCAACGATCGGATCATCGTCGCAGACTCGAAAGGGAAAGTCTCGGCGTTGGACTTCGGCGGAAGACTGCTCTGGCAGCACGACATCGCGGAGGATGCACCCCCCTCCCCTCCCCGTGCCGACGGCCTTCAGCCCAAGATGAGAGAGGACGCGGCTCGACCCAGGACCGCCGCGAGCGACGGCGCTGCGATCTTCCAGCCGATCTTCGACCAGTCCCGGATCGCCGTTATCGACGTCAAGGCGGGCCGGCGCCGCTGGTCATTCGAGGCGAAAGGGTGGATCTGGGGAGAACCGACCGTGACCGAGGACAGGGTGTTCTTCGGTAGCCAGGACAATCACCTCTATTGCCTCGATAAGCGAAGGAAGACGCTCTTCTGGACTTTCCCCACGGAGTCTCGGATCGAGGCCGGAGTCGCTTATCGAGATGGCTCGGTCTTCTTCGGCTCGTGCGACGGTCGCTTCTACCGTGTGAATGCCGAGACGGGCAAAGCGGTCTGGAGTTATCAAACTCCCGTGACAAAAGGGGCGAATACCGCCATCTACTCCGCGCCCCTTTGCACGGAAGACGCGGTCTACTTCGGCTCGTTTGACGGTCATCTCTATTGCCTGAAGACTGCTGGCGGAGAATTGAAGTGGCGAATCCAGCCGGTCAAGGGCTCCGAGATCACCGGCTCGCCAATGACCGACGGGCGGCGAATCGTACTCTCCATGCGACGAAACAGGGAAAAACAAGGACAGCACGCGATCGTCGTCATCGGTGAAGACGAAGGCCGGAAAGGAGCCACGGAATCGAAACAGCGACGACAGCCGCCGCGGGATCTCTCCGTGAGCGTGTTTGGAAACCTGGTCGGCAGTCGCGCCGCCGACCCGGTTGCCGGCAACCGAAAGAGTCGTCGGAGTCGGCGCCGACGTGGCCTGTTCGACCGAAGTCGGCCTGAGACGAGAGAAAAAGTTGTCGTAGGCAGCGTTGACGACGGCTGTCTCGACTGTTATCCTTTTACTTTCCTACGTGATGAGCGAGGGTCGATTTGCGACGGTCTCGCTGGGACGATGTCAGTTAGGGTTTGGATTGGGAAGGAACGCAAAGCGGTGGCGGGCATCAGCAACGAACGGATCCGCATCCGGATGGAGGCTTACGACCACACCATCCTGGATCAATCTGCCAAGGACATCGTCGACACCGCGAAGCGGACCGAGGCGATCGTCCACGGCCCTATCCCGCTGCCGACGCGCATCGAGCGCTACACCGTGCTCCGGAGCCCGCACATCGACAAGAAGTCGCGGGAGCAGTTCGAGATCCGGACACACAAGCGGCTCATCGACATCGTTCAGCCGACCAACAAGACAATCGACGCCCTCAACAAGCTGAGTCTGCCGGCGGGTGTGGACATCAAGATCAAGGCTTCCCCATCGGGGGCCTGATCGCGTCACGTCCACGTCACTCTGGCGAGGCAAGGCGGGTTTGAAGGTTTCCTGGACCGCGCAGGGCTCGGCTCGATCGACCCTTGCGTGCTCGTCCGGTTGCGTCGGATGCCTCAATCGGTGAGGACCCCACCCCGGGTTCCCCGTGCGATAGCTCCGTGCCCAGGTCACCGTGACGCCTGGCGGCGGCCTGAGATCGAGACCTCACCTTTTCACCCAGGTTCGCGACGGCATCCACCGAGCCGGCCGCTCCCGTACCGGTCCATGCCGGCGGGTTCGTGCGTCTCTCCGACGGAGTTCGATGATGCGAGTGGGACTACTCGGCCGCAAGGTCGGCATGACCCAGATCTACCAGGAGAACGGGACCGTTCAGCCGGTCACCGTCCTGGAATGCGGCCCCTGCACCGTGCTTCAGGTCCGGACCGAGGATCGCGACGGTTACCATGCCTGGCAACTCGGTTACGACGACAAGAAGCGGAAAAACGCCACGCAGGCCGCTCGTGGCCATGCGAAAAAAGTCAACGCCGAACCCAAGCGCTATATCCGGGAGATCCGCCAGGAGTCAACCGACCGAGGTCGCCGAAGGGCAGACCTTGACCGTCGAACTCTTCAAGGAAATCGCCCGCGTCGATGTGACCGGCACCAGCAAGGGTCGGGGCTTTGCGGGCGTCATCAAGCGGCACGGATTCCACGGCCTTCGGGCCACCCACGGCGTCAAGCGCATGCACCGCCACCCGGGATCGTCCGGCCCCAGCGCCGACCCGGCCCGGACCCAGAAGGGCATCCGCAAGCCGGGGCACTTCGGCCACGATCAGGTCACCGTTCGCAACCTCGAAGTCGTGCGGATCGACCCCACCAACAACCTGATCTTGATCAAGGGCGCCGTGCCCGGCCCCAACGGCGGCTATCTGACCATCCGACAGACGAACAAAGTTTGAATTGCGGCTAGCGACTTGCTAGCCGCGAGAGAAGACTGGTCTTTTCTCGCAACTCGCAACGACTCAATGGATCGAATCATGCTGACAATCCCGGTCTATAACCCCGCTGGCGAGCAGGTCGGCGAGGAGTCGATCGATCCGGCCGATTTCGGCGGCGAGATCAACAAACAACTGCTGCACGACGTGGTCCTGATGCACCTGGCGGCGCGGCGCGTGGGCACGGTCAACACGCCGCGGCCGGGCCGACGTCGCCGGATCGGGCAAGAAGCTCTTCCGCCAGAAAGGGACCGGCAACGCCCGCGTCGGGGCCAAGCGGACGCACAAGCGGAAGGGCGGCGGCTCGGCGTTCGCCCGCCGAAACCGCGACTACCGCTACAGCATGCCCAAGAAGGCCGTCCGGGCCGCGGTCCGCATGGCCCTCCTGTCCAAGTTCCAGGACCACCAGGCCCTGATCCTCGACGGACTGGCGCTGAAACAGCCCAGGACCAAGGATGTCGCCAAGGCCCTCCGTGCGATCCGCCGGCCCGACCTCAGCGAGGCCGAGGCCACCGAGGTCGTCGGCGAAACCAAGACCCAGGCCCGAAAACGGACCCTCGAACGGCGCTCGATCCTGATCGGCCTGCCCGCCAAGGACCCGTCATGCACCGCAGCGCCCGCAACATCGACGGCGTCAAGATCGCCCCGGTGGCCGAGTTCAACACCTACGATATCCTCAAGCAACGCTACCTGGTCCTGACCCGCGAGGCGCTCGCGACCCTCAAGGAACAGGTCAAGCCCAAGCCGTCCCGCACCGCCGCCGCGAGTCCGGCCGCCTCTCCGGAGAGCTGAACCATGGTCACCTTGCGTCGCCCCCCAGAGTATCAACGAAGCGGCCCGGTGCTGGAGCCGTATCAGGTCGTGATCCGTCCCATGATCACCGAGAAGGCCACCCACCTCTCGGAGCGGTTCAACGCCTATAGCTTCGAGGTCAATCTCCTGGCCACGAAGACCGAGATCAAGGACGCGATCGAGACCCTGTTCAACGTCAAGGTCCAGGATGTCCGGACCCAGAATCGCCGTGGCAAACCCCGCCGTTACCGGTTGAAGATCGGCTACATGCGGCGCTGGCGGAAGGCCATCGTCACGCTTCACGAGGAATATCGGATCGACTTTTATTGATTGGTCCTTTGTCCTTCGTCTTTGGCGGCCCTGACCGGATTGCAGAGAGCCGCTGATGAAGCCGAACTCTTCGGCGCGGGGACATGAGGAGAGGGCTCGGTGATCCCGTAAGCTCGACAAAGGTCAGAGGACAAAGGACAAGAGACAATGGGCATTCGCACTTACAAGCCGACCAGTGCCGGGCGACGGAACTCGTCGGTCAGCGACTTCGCCGAGCTGACCGACAAGAACAAGAAGCCCGAGAAGAGCCTGACCGAGCCGCACAAGAAGACCGGGGGCCGGAACAACCAGGGTTTCATCACCGCCCGGCACCGCGGCGGCGGCCACAAGCGGAAGTACCGGATCATCGATTGGCGGCGCAACGATCGCGACGGCCAGCCGGCGACCGTTACCCATATCGAGTACGACCCGAATCGATCGGCCCGGATCGCGCTGGTCCAGTACGAGGACGGCGAGAAGCGTTACTTCCTGGCGCCTGAGGGCCTCAAGGCGGGAATGATCGTCTCCAGCGGCCCGGACGCCGAGCCCAAGCTGGGCAACTGCCTGCCGCTGGCCAGGATCCCGACCGGCCTGACGATCCACAATATCGAAATGCAGCCCGGCGGCGGGGGCAAGCTCTGCCGTTCCGCGGGCGTCGGCGCCGTGTTGACCGCCCGCGAGGGGACCTGGGCCCAGATCACCCTGCCTTCGGGCGAGGTCCGCCGCATCCCGGCGGCGTGCCGGGCGTCGATCGGCATGGTCGGCAATCCCGACCACATGAATGTCCGGCTCGGCAAGGCCGGGCGGTCGCGGTGGTTGGGCCGCCGGCCTCATGTCCGCGGCGTCGCCATGAACCCGGTCGATCACCCCATGGGTGGTGGTGAAGGGCGAACTTCCGGCGGCCGGCACCCCTGCTCGCCCACCGGCAAACTGGCCAAGGGCGGCAAGACGCGACGACGTCGCAAGCCTTCCAACAAGGCCATCATCCGCCGTCGACGTAGCGTCCGTTACGGTCAGCTCAAATTGTGATTGGCAGTGCTTGGTAAGCGTGGATTGGCACTCGCCGCACCGAACGTTGAACAACTGAAAGACTGCCGTAGAGGATCGAGGCAATGGGACGTTCACTCAAAAAAGGCCCGTACGTCGTCGAGCGGCTGCTCGAGAAGGTATCGAGGTCCGAATCCACCGGCAGCCGCGAACCGATCAAGACCTGGGCGCGGGCCTGCACGATCGTGCCGGAATTCATCGGCAAACACTTTGCGATCCATAACGGGCGTGCTTTCATCAAGCTTTACGTGACCGAGGACATGGTCGGGCACAAGCTCGGCGAGTTCGCCCCGACCCGAACGTTCAAGGGCCACGGCGGTAAATCATCCAAGGCAGCCCCGAAGAGGTAGTCGTCAGTGGACAGTAGTCAGAGTCAGTAAGGAGATCGAGACGAGAAACTGGCTTCGGCTGACTCCGACTTTACTGAGCCAATTGGCCGAGCCTAAATCCGAGGTGGTTGTCTTTTCTAGACCATGTTTATGACCACTGACCAATGACTACTGACTAATTAGCAGAGACCCTGGCCATGATCCCGAACCCCGACTACAACGCGACCCACCGATTCGCCCGGATCTCGGTGCGGAAGGTCCGGCCGCTCCTGGACCTGGTCCGAGGCCACTACGCCGACGACGCCCTGGATATCTTGAAGTATATGCCCCACCGCGGTGCCAGGCTGGTCGAGCAAGTGCTCAAAAGCGCCATGGCCAACGCCGAGGATAAGGGGAAACGCGACGTCGGCGAGCTGGTCGTCGTCGACGCGCGCGGAGACGGCGGCCCGATGTTCAAGCGGCTGATGCCCCGAGCACGCGGCATGGCCTACCTGATTCGCCGCCGCTCGGCGCACATTTCCATCGGGTTGTCCGATCCCGCGAACTGGAAATCCAACGAAGAACAGGCCACCGCCACTGCCCGCCAGGCCAAGGCATGAATCCATCGTCCCCCTCCCTTCCTTGATGGGGGAGGGTTGGGGTGAGGGTGATCAGGGCCCCTCATCCGGCCCTGCGGGCCACCTTTCCCCGCAAGGGGGAAGGGAAACACAGAGGAGTTGGAAATGAGAATCACCCCGACACGACCGAGAGGCGCTTGACCTATGGGCCAAAAGGTTCATCCGACCGGTTTTCGCGTGGGAGTCATGGAGGACTGGCGAAGCCGCTGGTATGCCTCCAAGCATGAATTCAGCGACCTGCTGGTCGAGGATTTCAAGATCCGGCGCTACATCAAGAAGAAATACGGATTCTCCGGAATCCCCAAGATCGAGATCGAGCGGACCCGTGACGCAGTGACGGTACTGCTGTTGACGGCCCGTCCTGGTGTGATCATCGGCCGCAAGGGGGCGGAGGTCGAGAAGCTCCAGGAGGAGTTGCAAGGCCTGACCGGCCGCCGCATCGAGATCAAGATCGTTGAGGTCGCCCGGCCCGAGATCGATGCGCAACTGATCAGCGAGGACATCGCCGAACAGCTCCAGAAACGATCGAGCTTCCGCCGTACCATGAAGAGGTGCTCGAGCAGACCATGGACGGCGGTGCCAAGGGGGTGAAGATCCAGCTCTCGGGCCGGCTGGGTGGCGCGGAGATGTCCCGGACCGAAGCGGCCGCCCAGGGCTCGGTCCCCCTCAGCACGCTCCGGGCCAAGATCGATTACGGATTCACCGAGGCCAGGACGGCGCAGGGCCATATCGGGATCAAGGTGTGGGTCAACCAAGGCGATCATTTGAAAGTGGAGGCCGGCGATGGCTCTGATGCCCAAGCGGGTCAAGTACCGAAAAAGCCAAAAAGGCCGCGTAAAAGGTAACGCCACCCGGGGCAACTATGTCGCCTTCGGTGAGTACGGCCTCCAGACCCTGGAGGCCGGCAAGATCAGTGCCCAGACCATCGAGGCCGGCCGCGTCGTGGCCAGCCAGGCGGTCAAGGGGGGCGGCAAGGTGTTCATCCGGATCTTCCCCCAAAAGAGCGTGACCGCCATCCCGGCCGAAACGCGAATGGGCAAGGGGAAGGGAGAAGTCGAATTCTGGGCCGCCGTGGTCAAGCCCGGTACGGTCCTCTACGAAGTCACCGGCCTGAGCGAGGAGACCGCCCGCGAGGTCTTCGCTCGTGTGGCCCACAAGATGCCGGTCACCTGCCGGTTCGTCACCCGCCGGCCCACCGTCTGACGCCCGAGTCCCGGACATCCGACAGAAGGATCACGCTATGAGCAAAGCGGCCGACCTCCGAGAACAGAACCCAGCCGACGAGCAGTTGGAGCTGCTCCTCCGCGAAGTCCAGAATAACCTGTTCCGCCTCCGCCTCCAGAGCGAGACGGAGCGGCTCGAGGCGCCGAGCGAGATCGTCAAGGCCAAGCGCGAGGTCGCACGCATCAAGACCATCCTGCGCCTGCGCGAGCTCGGGCTCGAAACCGCGCTTCGGGTCCGAATCCCGCCCATTGAAAAGTCCGACCGCAACGCGACGATCCGATCCGAAGGAACCCGACGGCAACGTCCCGCGAGAGAACCCGATGAGCACAGCAAGCCCAGCCCGTAGTCAATCGACGTCGCCCCGCGGCCGTCGTAAGACCGAGATCGGGGTCGTGACCTCCGACAAGATGAGCAAGACGCGGCGGGTGATCGTCGAGCGACTCGTGCCGCACCCCAAGTACGGCAAGATGCTGCGTCGCCGGACGGTCTGCCACGCACACGACGAGACCAATGCCTCCCACAAGGGAGACCTGGTCGAGATCATGGAGACCCGACCGCTCTCCAAGCTGAAGCGATGGCGGATCGTCCGGATCGTCCGGCCGGGTGCCCAGCAGGCACTCGCGGGCGAAGATGAGGCGGCCAAGTCTCCGAGTTGAGCCTCTGGTGGCGGGTGGTGGGTGGTGGGTGGCGAGTCATGAGGGTATCCGTTGGCCACCGCGAGATGGCTTGGTATTCGAGATAATCAGAGGCAATCAAAGAACAACAGTCCGGCTCGTGAGTGGGATCGGTGTCTCCTGACAGGCGAACGACTTGAACAGATTCGTCTTCACTCGCCACCCGCCACCAGGAAGAAGTAGAGGGTTGTCCCCATGATCCAAATGCAGACGCGGCTCGACGTGGCCGACAACACGGGAGCCAAGGAAGTGATGTGCATCAAGGTCCTCGGCGGCAGCGCCTCGCGCTACAAGCGGCGCACCGCGGGCCTGGGTGACACGATCATCGCCAGCGTCAAGAAGGCCACCTCCGGTGGAGACGTCAAAGCCGGAGACGTGGTCCGATGCGTCATCGTCCGGACCCGGAACCAGACCCGGCGCGGTGATGGCTCCTACGTCAAATTCGATCGCAACGCGGTCGTCCTGATCGACAATGAGAGAAACCCGCGCGGCACTGCGCATCTTCGGAGCCATCGCCCGGGAGCTGCGCGACCGCCAGTTCATGAAGATCATCAGCCTGGCGGCCGAGGTCGTCTAGGCTCGGGCCGCCTCGGCCGTCGCCGCCGGGGCCAACCCAACTCAACAGCGAGCGGACCATGCACATTCGCAAAGACGACCAGGTGGAAATCATTGCCGGGGACGACAAAGGGACCGCGAAGGATCGGCGGATCGCCAAGGTCCTCCGCGTCATTCCGGCCCGGAACAAGATCGTCGCCGAAGGGGTCAACCGCGTCTACAAGCACATGCGACCCAGCTCAGAAGAACCCTCAAGGCGGCCGGCTCTCCAAGGAGATGCCGATCGACGTCTCCAACGTGTTGCTGTTCTGTTCCAAGTGTAACCGAGGGGTCCGAATCGGCCATCGGTTCACCGATGAGGGACAGAAGCAGCGTTATTGCAAGTCGTGCGGCGGCGGCCTGGGCAACGTCGGCCCACGCAAGCCGGCCCACGCCGTCAAAGGCCAAGGCACTGGCCCGCAGAACGTGAGCCGGGCCAGGAGTATCGGCGGAGTGCTTCGACTCTCCGGGGCGAGTTTGGAAAACGTGGGACGCGCAGGGCTGGGAACGAGGCGCGGTGATCGCTCCGGACGTGCTGAAGGACAACGCGAATGGCTCGGCTGCTGGATCTTTACAAGAATGACATCGCCAAGGCGATGGCCGCCAAGTTCAATCACGATAACCCGATGGCGATCCCCAAGCTGACGAAGATCGTCATCAACATGGGTGTCGGCCGGGCCACTCAGGACAAGGCGGTCCTGGAATCGGCCGTCGACAGCCTGAGCAAGATCAGCGGCCAGAAGCCGGTGGTGACCAAGGCCAAGACTTCGGTCTCGGGTTTCCGGCTCCGCGAGGGGAATGATATCGGCTGCAAGGTCACCCTGCGCGGCCGCCGGATGTACGAGTTCCTCGATCGACTGATCTCGATCACTTTGCCTCGTATTCGTGACTTTCGTGGTGTTAACCCCAATAGTTTCGACGGCCATGGTAATTACAGCCTGGGCCTTGCCGAACAGGTCGTGTTCCCCGAGATCGATGCGGACCGGATTCAGCACACGCACGGGATGGACATCACCATCGTGACCTCGGCCCCGAATGACGACCAGGCCCGCGAACTGCTGCACCAGTTCGGGCTGCCGTTCCGCCAGCCGGCCAAGCCGTTGCACTGAGGAGGCTGTGAAGAAAACGATTCCAGATGACGAATTACGAATTGCGGATGGATATAAAGCCTGATTTCGAAAGCATTTACGAATTCGCGATTCGTAATTTGGAATCCGCTATCCGATTGTTTCACGAACTCTGAGGAAGCGGCGACCCGCACCTGAACCGAACCGCGGGCTCGGAGAGAGCTCGACCGAACAAAGTAGGAACCGGAGATCCGATCGTCTTTTCCAGTGGTGGGTGACCGAGCATGTCGACCAAGGCCCAGAAGATCAAGTCGGAGACGCCGCGTAAGTTCGCGGTCCAGCATCGCAACCGCTGCCGCCTTTGCGGGCGTCCCCGCGGCTTCTATCGCAAATTCGGCATCTGCCGGATCTGCTTCCGGAACCTGGCCAGCCGCGGCCTGATCCCGGGGGTGAAGAAGGCGAGCTGGTAGTCGTGACGTGATGGTGCGGGCGTCCCGCCGGCATCCCCGGACTTTCGATTTTCGATTGGGGTTCCATCAATCCAGAATCCACAGGTCCAGGATCCAAAATACGAAGTGGGCGGATTCCGGGACGGAACTCGCCCGAGGTTACAAGCGGAATCCCAGTCTTGCATGAGCCACCCACCGCACCGACGCGTCGGGTCGTCCCCGACCTGAAGCGTTACCCGCGGCGGTTGAAGAAGGCCTGTTCGCCATGATGACCGACCCGATCGCCGATATGCTTACCCGGATCCGCAACGCCGTCCGGATCGAGCGCACGATCCTGGATATGCCCGCCTCGAACATGCGCCGAGGGATCGCGCAGGTCCTGAAGGATGAGGGTTATATCTGGGACTTCGAAGAGATGGATACGCTCCCGGCCAAGACCCTCCGCCTCCACATGAAATACGGCCCCAACGGGGAGCGGCTGATCAGCCGGATCGACCGGATCAGCAAGCCCGGCCGTCGAATCTACAAGGGCTATCGCGAGCTCAAGCCGATCCTCGGGGGCATGGGCATCCAGATCTTGAGCACGCCCCGGGGCGTCATCAGCGACCGTCGGGCGCGGACCGAGAAAGTGGGAGGCGAGGTGCTGGCGATGATCCATTGAGGCCGCCCGCGTGGAGCCGAGGGCTCCGCGTCGGCAGAGACAGACACCATCCCACGCATCCAGCGGAGAGTGAGCGAAACATGTCGCGGATTGGACGCAAGCCGGTTCCCGTGCCCACCACGGTGAAGGTCTCGATCGCCGAGGCGACGATCCAGATCGAGGGCCCCAAGGGAAAGCTCAGCTTCACGCATCGCCCCGGGATCGACGTCAAATACGACCCGAGCGCCGGCCAGATCCTCGTCACCCGGCAGGACGACGAGCGGATGAACCGCGCACTCCACGGGCTGACCCGCAGCCTGGTGGCGAACATGGTCCAGGGGGTCACCACCGGGTACACCAAGAAACTCGAGATCGTCGGCGTCGGCTACCAGGCGCAGCTCAAGAAGGCCAACACGGTGGCGCTTCAGGTCGGCTATGCGAACCAGGTCGTCCTGGAGGCGCCGCCCGGCGTGAACGTGACGGTGCCGGACGCCACCCACATCATCATCACCGGCCCCGATAAACAGGCCGTCGGTCAGTTCGCGGCCATCGTCCGCGATGTCCGCCCGCCCGAGCCTTACAAGGGCAAGGGAATTCGCTACGAGGGCGAATTCGTCCGCCGCAAGGCCGGAAAAGCCTTCGGCTCGAAGTAGTTATCCTTGAGTTGAGACGAGCGGGTACCCGGTTTGGTCCGGGTCCTCCGGTCTCGTCTGGCCGACAACGACCCATGCCTCCCCATGATCCCGGAGGCCGTCGCGGCGCGGCGGCCGAACCCGGGGCGAGATACCAACCTCGCACCAGTCTCCTGTTTTTAGGACCGACCTGTGAACACGGCAAATCACCAGATGCTCGTGCAGACCCGCCGGCTGCGTCGCCAGCGACGAGTCCGCAACCGGCTCGCCGGGACCCCCGAGCGGCCCCGGCTGGCGGTCTTCCGCAGCTCGAAGCACATTTATGCCCAGATGGTCAACGATCAGTCCGGTACCACCCTGGTCTCGGCCAGCTCGCTGGATCCGGAAGTGAAGTCGCAGGCCAAGTACGGCGGCAACAAGGCCGCCGCCGCTCTGGTCGGCCGGGTCGTGGCCGAGCGCGCGAAGAAAGCCGGTATTGACAAGATTTGCTTCGACCGCCGAAGCTACAAGTATCACGGCCGGGTTGCCGCGCTGGCCGAGGCCTGCGCGAGGCGGGATTGAAGTTCTGACCCGGTTGTCCGGGGCTATCAAGTCATTGCTGAGAACGGCCGGGAGACTCGAACCGACCATCGTCTGAGGAGCTTGTCCGTGTCGAGCGAAGGACGTGAACGCGGTGGTGATCGCGACCGTGGGGAGTGGAACGAAAGCGTCGTATCGATCCGACGATGCGCCGCGGTAGTCAAGGGAGGCCGCCGCTTCAGCTTCAATGCCTTGGTGGTCGTCGGCAATCGCCGCGGCCAGGTGGGCTGGGGCTACGGCAAGGCCAACGAAGTTCCTCCCGCGGTTGAGAAGGGCGTCAAGGACGCCCACAAACAGATGAACCGGGTCCAGCTCCGGGGCGGGACGATTCCGCATGCCGTGACCGGCCATTTCGGTGCGGCCCAGGGTGCTGCTGATGCCCGCCAGTCCCGGTACGGGCGTCATCGCCGGAGGCGCCGTGCGGGCCGTCGTCGAGGCCGCCGGCGTCCGTGATATCCTGACCAAGAGCTTCGGCTCCACCAACAAGCTCAACCTGGTCAAGGCTGCGATCAACGCCTTGACCCAACTTCGCACCAAGGACGAGATCGCTCGTCTGCGGGGAGTGCCGCTCTAATGCAATTGCACGACGTCCATCAAGGAATCCACCGCCGCAAGAAGCGGAAGCGGGTCGGGCGCGGGACCGGCTCGGGGCACGGCAAGACCTCCTCCAAGGGTCATAAGGGCCACGCCTCGCGCCAGGGGTTCAAGCTCAGCCCCATCTTCGAAGGCGGCCAGATGCCGCTGGCCCGCCGCGTTCCCAAGCGAGGGTTCGTCAACGGCGCGTTCAAGAAGGTCTACGCCATCGTCAACCTCGACGACCTGGACGCCCGTTTCGATTCCGGCGCCGTCGTCGACGAGCAAGCCTTGCGAGACAAAGGACTGCTCAAAGGCCACGAATTCGACGGCATCAAGATCCTGGGTAACGGTGCACTGACCAAGCCCTTGCAGGTGCATGCGACCAAGTTCAGTGGCTCGGCCGCTGCGAAGATCGCCGCCTCGGGTGGAAAGACGGTCGTCGTCCCGTACAAGCCCCATGCCGTCCGCCCGAGCCCGAGGACCGAGCCGGCGAGCCCCGCCTCCTGAGCGGTCTGGAGTGCTGAGCAGCAAGCACCGATGATTGACGATGCGTGTTTCCTGTCCGGTGTTGTAACCTGAGCACGGTTCTTGCACGGTCTGGGGTGATTCGATCATGAACGAGACCTTGCATGAACTGGGTATCGACCGGCTGAGCGTTCCTGATCGACTCCACCTGATTGGCCTGATCTGGGATAGCATCGCCACCGAAGATCAAGTCCTCCCGATCCCGGATTGGCACATCCACGAGTTGGAGCGGCGCAGGGCCTCAGCAGAGGCCG
Source organism: uncultured Isosphaeraceae bacterium (assembly GCA_963842405.1). GTDB lineage: Bacteria > Planctomycetota > Planctomycetia > Isosphaerales > Isosphaeraceae > CAVZRC01. The sequence continues at coordinate 176,883 of CAWJGW010000002.1, forward strand.
ACCCTGATGCCGCGATCCCGTGGGAGACAGTCAAGGCCCGCCTCAAAGGACGCAGATCCACTGGTACGAAGCCCACGGCGTCGGCCGCGTGGAGATGAAGATCAAGCGGTTTTTGGACGACTGACCATGCCCCACGGCAAATCCACGGATCCCTACCGGCTCTGCGTCAACAACGAGGGATATCCCGCGTCGCTCGAGGTACGCAGGGTCTACCGGGCTTTACCCGATGAGGTGGCCGCGGCCAGGGGATTCGTCCGCGTTATCGACGAGTCGGGAGAAGATTACCTCTATCCATCGGAACGCTTCGTCGCTGTCGAGTTGCCTCTTGCCGCGGTCAGCGCATTCGCCGGGACGTCCTGATCCTTCGGAAGTCGTTGCCGCGCAAGCCTCGTGCCGTGGACCATCAGCGATCTCCGTTGGAGGCTTGTCCTATTGAGGAAGGACTCGTTCGTCAAGACCGGGAGCCCGCCCCTCATGCAACGTCTCACGGCGATCATCGAACGCGAGGGGGATGGCTACGTGGCTCTCTGTCCCGAGTTGGACATCGCCAGCCAGGGCGACTCCGTCGAGTCCGCACGCAACAACCTATCTGAGGCGGTGGATCTGTTCTTGGAATGTGCTTCTCCCGAGGAGGTCGCTCGACGGCTCTCGAGTGAGGCTACATGACGCACATTGAGGTGCCAATTGGGTAAGACGCCCCGCAAGGGTCGGCATAGAGGAGGCGATTGACCGTGGAAAAGCTGCTCACGATCTTCAAGGTGCCCGAGTTGCGGCGCAAGATCCTGTTCACGGCCGCCCTGCTGGCCATCTACCGGATCGGCTTCTATGTACCCCTGCCAATCCTCGACCAGAAGAAATTGAGCAGTTGGGAGCAGCAGCAAAGCGGCGCCGCCGGCAAGCTGTTCGGCACCGTGGCGATGTTCGGCGGGACCCAGATCGGGATGAGCACGATCTTCGGGCTGGGGATCATGCCCTACATCTCGGCCTCGATCATCTTCCAGCTCCTGGCCAGCGTCGTCCCTTCGCTCGAGGCCATGATGAAGGAAGGAGAGAGCGGCCGGAAACGGATCAATGAATATACGCGATACGCCACGGTCGCAGTCTGCGCGGTACCAGAGCGCCTTCTGGGTGCAGTACATGATGAGCCCCAAGATGGACGTGGTCCTGGTGGGCTATCACGACTTCTGGTCTGGCCTGGTCTGCGTCTGCATCATGACGGCCGGGACCGTCTTCCTGATGTGGATCGGCGAGCAGATTGACGAATACGGGATCGGCAACGGGATCAGTCTGCTGATCATGGCGGGCATCCTGGCTCGGCTGCCCGTGGCCCTCAGCAACCTGTGGGTGAACTCCACCTCCAAGCTGACCGCCGACCCGGGCAAGTATAACATCCTCACGATCATCCTTCTCCTCGGCCTGTTCATCTCGGTCGTCGTGGGGGTCATTGCGATCACCGAGAGCCAGCGGCGGATCCCGACCCAGTCCGCCAAGCACGTGCGTGGCCGTCGCGTTTTTGGCGGTACTCGCCAGTACCTCCCACTGAAGGTGAACCAGGCCGGCGTCATGCCGATCATCTTCGCCTCCAGCCTCCTCATCTTCCCGTCCTTCGTCTTCAACAGCCTGTCCAACGCCACGTCGAGCTACCGGTCCGACAACTGGACCTTCCCCTCGTTCTTCGCCGGTGTGTTCCAGGAGCTCTCCGACGCCTTCCAGCGTCAGAGCTACATCTACACGATCTGCTACATCGTCCTCATCTATTTCTTCTGCTACTTCTGGACGGCGATCACCTTCAACCCCAAAGACATGGCGGAGAACCTCAAGGACTACGGCAGCTTTATCCCGGGCTACCGTCCCGGTCGCCGGACCGCCGACTACCTGGAGAAGGTGATGCTCCGGATCACTTACGTCGGCGCGGCGTTCCTGGCCCTGGTGGCAGTCATCCCGTCGCTGGTGCAGGCGTCTCTGGGAGTGGATTGGACCGTGGCGTCGTTCCTCGGGGGTACCGGGCTGCTCATCGTCATCAGCGTCTGCCTCGACCTCGTGCAGAAGATCGACAGCCACCTGGTCATGAGGAACTACACCGGGCTGGTCAATCGGAAGTGATGGATCGCCGGATCTCTTTGCAAAACGGACCTTCGGCAGTATCCTGAATGATCGGGGAGGCGAGACATCAGGAAGGCATTCGGTGCCGGCGCCTCCGCAACCCGGTCCATGGAAACCACGAACGTGTCCGTCCTTATCGCCGTTTCCCCGGACGATTGTCTATAATATGAGTAGCAGCAGGGTCGTCACCGGTTCGGTCGTGGATTCGGCGTAGAGGAGTGCTGCGACGTGTCGTCTCATCGAGGCATGGCATCCCGGCCTTCGTTCCCCACCCTGTTCTCGGGCCTGGCGCGTCGCCCCAAGGCTGCGGGCGGCAGTACCCGGGTCGAATCGCCGCCGGTCATCAAACTGAAGAGCCCGCGCGAGATGACGATGATGCGCGATGCGGGCCGCGTCGTCGCCAAGGCGCTGGACCAGGTGCGCCGGATGGCCACTCCTGGGGTCTCCACGGCGGAGATGGACGAGGCCGTGGCCGCGATCTTCCGCGAACACGACGCGATGCCGTTGTTTCTCGGCTACCCGAGCTCGGTCAAGGGAAAACCGGCGTTCCCGGCCGTGATCTGCGCCAGCGTCAACGAGCACGTCGTACACGGCATCCCCAACCGTCGCCCGTTGCGCGAGGGGGATATCGTGTCGGTCGATACCGGCTGCAAAGTGGCCGGCTGGTGCGGCGACTCGGCTGTGACCTTGGCCATCGGCGCGGTTCGCCCCGAGATTCAGAAGCTCCTGGACGTGACGTCCGAGACCCTCAATCTGGCCATCCGGGCCATGGGACGCTGCCGATACTGGTCGGAGGTTGCCAGCTTGATGGAGCGTTTCGTCAAGAGCCAGGGCTACTATGTCGTCGAGAAGTTCGTTGGGCACGGTATCGGGCAGGACATGCATGAGGAGCCCCAGGTCCCGAACTTCGTGAGCCCGTCGCTGCGACAGCACGACATCAGGCTGGAGCCCGGCGTGGTACTGGCCATCGAGCCGATGGTTGCGATTGGCACCAAGGAGGTCCGGACCCTCAACGATGGATGGACCGTCGAAACCAAGGATCGCCGTCCCAGCGCTCACTTCGAGCACACCGTCGCGATGACGACCGAAGGTCCGCGCGTGCTGACTTACCTGGAGGACTGAGAGGCTGTGAAGAAATCGATTCCAGATGACGAATTACGAATTGCGGATGGATATAAAGCCTGATTTCAAAAGCATTTACGAATTCGCGATTCGTAATTTGGAATCCGCTATCCGATTGTTTCACAAACTCTGAGTCGATCTCGCCGCGTTCGTGAGGGGGGCCTCCCGTATCAATCCGCGCAGCGGCGTTGCTGGCAAACCAAGCGATCCCGGTCGATCGATCCCGTCGGAGCGTTCGAGTGGCCACTGGCAGAATGTATCTCGATCCTCTATGATTCTAATGAGTTGGGAAGACCCGCCAGCCACAAATTCACGCCGGGTGGGACGGTCTACCCTTGCGTGGCGACGGCTTGACGAGTAAATTAGCTAAATTCGGCTTCGGCCTCGGCTATTCTCGTCCGCGAGCACGAAGACTATTGGTCTTCCTCGGCCGGTGCACCGGAGAGGACGAAACTCTCTCATTCGAAACGATTGAAGTGAAGAACCATGAAAGTGCGATCGAGTGTCAAACGGATCTGCGAGAACTGCAAGATCGTCCGCCGCCAGGGGAAGGTGTATGTGATCTGCACCAATCCCCGCCACAAGCAGCGGCAAGGGCTGAGCAGCCTCGGCGAGATCGCAGCTCCCCTTCCCGATGGGTTGAACGGTATCTCAGGGAGATCGGACGGATGCCTCGTATTCTCGGTGTTGACATTCCCAACGACAAACGTACAGTAATCTCGCTGCAATATATCTACGGGATCGGTCCGCATCTCGCCGTGGTTCTCTGTGAGCAGACGGGGATCGATCCGGAGAAGCGGGCCCGTGATATGAGCGAGGACGATCTGGCGAGGCTGGCCTCGCTGCTGGACAACGAGTACACGGTGGAAGGCCAGCTTCGCCGCCAGATCCAACAAAACATCGCGCGGCTGCGCGATATCGGCTGTTATCGCGGTCTACGGCACCGTAAGGGGCTGCCGGTCCGAGGCCAGCGGACGAGGACGAATGCACGGACCCGCAAGGGACCACGCAAGACCGTCGCCGGGAAGAAGGGCGTCAAGGAGATGCGCTAGTTCGGAACACCGGCCCCGTAGCCGTGGCGGGACGACTCGCCCGAGATTGGGGCGTGGTCCGGAACTGCCGCTGTCGTCTCGACGGACGGGGCGACCGACCGACCATCACGGGACCTCCGAGCCGGCCGGGCATCCGGCGAGGCGTGGGCATTCCACGCGATGGACGCGAGCCATACGATCACAGAGTGAGATGGGTCTGATTGTTCAGGAGCAACGGAACCGTGGCCAAGGCCAAAAAGCGGAAGACACGACGCAACGTCAGCCGGGCGGTTGTGCACATCAAGGCGACGTTCAACAACACGACGGTCACCATCACCGACCCCAACGGCGACGCGTTGTGCTGGGCCTCGTCCGGGACCGTCGGATTCAAGGGGAGCCGCAAGAGCACGCCATTCGCCGCACAGCGCGCGGCGGAGACCGCTGCGGCGGCCGCGACCAAGTATGGGGTCAAAGAAGTCGAGGTCAAAGTCAAGGGCCCCGGCTCGGGTCGGGAGAGCGCCATCACGGCGATTCAGGCGTCGGGCCTCTCGATCAAGGCCATTGAGGATGTCACGCCCCTACCCCATAACGGATGTCGGCCTCCAAAAAAGCGCCGGGTCTAGTGGAACTTGCACTCGGCCCGCCTCCGGGCCAGACACCGCCAACAGCCTTTCTCTGCCGAACCCGCCTACACTCGGTTGTGGGTGTCCTGAGTAGGAGAGGAGAGCTGCCCCGGCCCCGCCGAATCGTCCCCGCGGTTGCGTGGGGCAGTCCGGTACAGGCCAAATCGACCACCGCGACGATCAGGCGCCTCGCAGAGCTTCTTTCGGTGGACCTGATCTTCCCGCCGCGCCTCCCCAGGCCGTGGCTCACCGAGTCGGACCCGACGAAGTTCTAGAGAGCTGAATACGCAATTGCCAACGCCAGGATTCCTGATTCACATGACCGAGGGTTGTTGATCCGCCATGGGACGTCATATTGGACCGGTTTGCCGGCTCTGCCGCCGAGAGGGCACGAAGCTGTTCTTGAAAGGGACCCGGTGCGACACGCCCAAGTGCGCCGTGGATCGCCGCGACGGCGTGCCGGGCATGCACCAGTTTCGCCGCGGCAAGGCCAGCGAGTACGCTATCCGCCTGCGGGAGAAGCAGAAAGTCAAACGCTACTACGGGGTCTTCGAGCGGCAGTTCCGCAAGTACTACGATGAGGCGAGCCGCCGGCCGGGGAACACGGGCGACGCCTTGATGTCGCTCCTGGAGCGCAGGCTCGACAATGTGGTGACCCGACTGGGTTTCGCGATGAGCCGCCCGCAGGCCCGGCAGATCATCACCCACGGGCATGTCCTCGTCAACGGACGGAAGCTCGACATTCCCAGCTACCTGGTCCGCCCCGGCGACCAGATCCAGTTCAAGAATCGCGAGCACTCCCGTAAGCTGGCCGCCGAGAGCCTGGCTACCGGCTCGAGCCCGCCGGTCCCGGAGTGGCTGGACCGATCCAGCACCGAACCGCCCGAGGCGCGGCGTCTCCCGCCTTCCGACGATCCAGGACGTCGGCCTGCCCGTGACGCCCCAGTTGATCATCGAGTTGTTGAGCCGCTGAGCGTGGGAGATCGCCTGGTCGAACGCCTTTTTGGGATTGGGAGATTGCGATGCGTATTCGTTGGCGTGGCCTCGAACTGCCCAGTCGAGTCGTTTGCATCCGCGAGACCTTGACGGACAACTTCGGCGAGTTCCACATCGAACCTTTCGAGCGTGGGTTCGGCCACACTGTGGGCAACAGCTTGAGACGGATTCTGCTCTCGAGCCTCGAGGGCAGCGCCATCACCCGGATCAAGATCCTGGGGGTGCAGCATGAGTTCTCTTCGATACCCGGCATGGTTGACGATATCACCGACGTGGTCCTGAACGTCAAGCTGCTGGTCGTCAAGAACCACTCGGAGGCGACCAAGACCCTCCGGATCGACCGCGAGCGCCGGGGCGTGGTCACCGCCGCCGACATTTTGCACGACGAGTCGGTCGAGATTATCAATCCCGATCATATCCTCTGCACCCTGACCGACGATGTGCCGTTCCACCTGGAGATGACCGTCGAGAACGGCCGGGGCTACCGCACGGCGGCCGAGGGGCATACCGAGGACCTGGAGATCGGCGTCATCCCGATCGATGCCAGCTTCAGCCCGGTCCATCGCGTCGAGTATCACGTCGAGAATACGCGTGTCGGCCAGCGGACCAATTACGACAAGCTCATCCTGCGGATCTGGTCCACCGGCGTCCTCGGTCCCGAGATGGCCCTGGTGGAGGCGGCCAAGATCCTCCGCAAGCACCTCAACCCGTTCGTCCAGTATAACGAGCCCGGGCCCGGCCTGCCTGCCGAGGCCCACTCCGGCGATGGCGGCCAGCACTTGCCGCTCGACGCCGAGCTGGAACGCAAGCTCGACATGAGCCTCGCCGAGCTCGAGCTGTCCGTCCGCGCGACCAACTGCCTGGAGAGCGAGGGGATCACAACCGTCCGCCACCTGGTCAGCCGCAACGAGGAGCAGCTCTTGAATGTCCGCAACTTCGGCGAGACCACCCTCAAGGAGGTCCGCGCCAAGCTCCTGGAGATCGGCCTCGATCTGGGCATGAACGTCTCGACCAAAACCTAGTGGTCAGTAGTCCGCGGTCCGTGGTCAATTGACGAGAGAGCAAGGTCCCTGAAGAACGCAGCGCGATCCTTCGCTCTTCACTCGGAATCATCCACCGGCCCTGAGCTTCGACCGCTGTTCGTGAACTGACCACTGACCATTGACCACGGACCACTGGTTCCTATGCGCCACCAAAAAGCCGGCCGGAAGTTCAAACGCTCGCCCTCGCATCGCCGGATGCTCCTGCGCAACCTGGCCACCGCGCTACTGGAGCACGGCAAGATCCAGACCACCGTGGCGAAGGCCAAGGAGGTCCAACCGTTCACCGAGAAGCTCATCACCCTGGCCAAGGACGGCTGGAACCTGGATCATTTCCGGCGCTGCCTGGCTGTCCTGACCAGCAAGGCTGTGACCTACAAGCTCTTCCACGAAATTGGCCCACGATACCAGGATCGGCCGGGCGGCTACACTCGGATCTACAAACTGGCCAAGGTCCGGCAGGGTGACGCCGCGCCGATGGCGGTGATCGCATTGCTGGGCGAATCGGAGATGGTCAAGGCCCCAACGAAGCCGGCGGTAGTGGGCTCGGGCCGCCGCCCGTGATTCGACTGCTGCTCGATCATCCGTTTGGACAGGTGGGACACGAGTTGACGGCCATCTCGGTTCGATGACCGCTTGCGCCGAGCTTTCCTTCCAGGCGGCCGGAAAGTCCCAACGGCCGCCCGGATTCCTTGGGCAAATCCCATGGCTCGGCTGAGAGGATGTGAAGAAATCGATTCCAGATGACAAATTACGAATTGCGAATGGATATAAAGCCTGATTTCAAAGTCATTTATGAATTCGCAATTCGCGATCTGGAATCTTCGATCCGATTCTTTCACAAGCTCTGAGCGATCTCCTCCATGGCCGAATCTCCGCTCGAGTTCTCAAGGAACTTCCGGGCCAGATTCGCGAAGAGCTCGATGACTGGACCATCGACCCCGCTCACTTTCGCGAAGAAATCGAGACGATTCTCCTGTATTATGAGACCGAGAGAGGGATGCCGAAAGCAGACCTGAACAAAGCGAAGAAGATCCTGACCGACCAACACCTGAACGATCGAGTCAGGGGCCAGTAAATGGCGAGAACTCCGGGGAGACGATCATGGCGGTTTTCCGAGGCCAGATCATCGAGGCCGAGCCATCCCAATCGCGGCTCAAACGACTGCAGCACCTCAAGGATGAACTCCTCGCCAGCGAAACGCCAGACAAGTCGAAGTGGCAAGTCTTCCTGGATGAGGCCGGGGGTGTTGAGCTCTCCGCACTCGGAGAAGCCGTACTCCGAGTTGCCGCGGTCCGTCGGACGCAGATCGCGGACCTCTTGATCGGGTTCCTTTCCGATTCCGACTGGAATCGGCCGCGATTCGGCAGCCCGGCTCCTGGCGGCGATGGGCGTTCAAGAAGCGGTTCCGCGGTTGCGCCAGCTCCTCTTCCAGTCGGCGGGAGAAAGCCTGGCCCGTCTCGCTGCGCCTCCGTGCATCGATCAACTCGGCGGGCTGATGCCTGACGAGATCGCCATGCTTCGTATCGATCCCTCGCCATTAATCCGGGAGGAGGCGGATCGTCTGCTGATCGACCTCAAGAACATGAAGGTGCCATCCGAAAGACCGGTCGCATTGTCGAAGCTGTTGCCAGATCAACAGTTTCCAGTCGCGGTATTCGATAACTTCATAGAACGGGATATCATTCTCAGTCTTTCCCGAAAGGAACAACCCGTCCGTGAGCTGGCCGACCAGATCGGCAAGAGCCGGACCACGATCCGGCGCTACCTGGCGTTGCTTCAAAACAAGAGGGTGACGCGTGTGCCGGTTCAAGATCTGGAGGCTCCCCTGGTCTCCTCTCGCAAGAAGGGAAAAACCGTCGAATACCTCTTGACCAAGAAAGGCCGAAACCTCACCGATTTGGTGAGCAGGGCTTACTCCCGCTTCTTGAAACAAAAAATGGCGAGCGCTACCGACGAGAAGGAGGCCAAATAACGCCATGAGTGAAGCTCGAGGGCCAGCCTCTTCCCGCATTGTCGAATCGCATGACCCGAACTGCATCTTCTGCAAGATCGTCCACGGCCAGGTCCCGTCGACCCGGATCCTGGAGACGGATGAGGTCGTGGCGTTCCTGGACATCCATCCGGTCAATCCCGGTCATTCGCTGATCGTGCCGAAGAGGCATCATGCCCAACTGGACGATCTGCCCGAGTCGGTCGCGGCGCACGTGGGTTCGCTTCTTCCCCAGCTCTGCCGAGCCATTCGGGCCGCGACCGGCGCCGACGGGATCAATGTGATCGTCAACAACGGGCGTGCCGCCGGCCAGACTGTCGACCATTGTCACTGGCACATCATTCCTCGCTTCCGCGACGATTCCGTGAACTGGCCATGGCCGCAGGGTGAGTATGTCGGAGATGAGCTGGGGCAGATGCGGTTCCGCATCGAACGCGAGCTGAACGCCGAACGGATCGCAGACCAGACCCGTGAATGAGCGACTTGTGGCTCCCGGCTTGCATTTCGCGTCAACGCGCCCCATGATACCGTCATCGTAGCGTCCGGCCGCGACCCGAGGTCGGGTTGCGTGCGCGGCATGCCTCAATCCAAGTCGCTTCGCGTCAGACGCCGAGGGAGATCGATGCCCATCACTTTGACCTGTTCTGGGTGCGGTGGAAGCTTCCGACTGCGGGACGAGATGGCGGGACGAAAGGTCCGCTGTCCCGAATGCGAGTCGGTCCAGGTCGTGCCCGGACAGGAACCCGAGGAGGACACTGTTCTCGCTGGATACCGACGACGCGAATGGGTTGCACCCGGCCTTCAACCGCGATCGCTTCCTGTTCCGCCAGAGGCTGATGACCCTCAGCGAGAAGTACGTTGTGTGGGACGATGAAGAGAATCCGATCCTCTTTATCGAGCGTCCAGCCTATTTCTGGCGTCAGGTACTGGCTGCCTTCGCGATCATCATCCTCCTCATCGTGTCGGTTGGCGTATCTGCGGTGGTTGGCGTTGTTCTCTCGAACAACGTCCAGCCTTCCTGGATCGGGGGAGCGGTCGCCGCCGTCCTGATCGCGGCCTCCGTGATTCTGACGGTCGTTGTCGCGATCCGCTTGACACCCAAACGGCATATCTACATCTACGCCGACGAGACGAAAGAGGAGTTCTTGCTCCAGGTTCAGCAGGACAAGAAATTCCAGTTCATCGTTGCGACTTACACGGTTGTCACCCCCGAAGGCGAGTGCCTGGGCCGGATGAGGAAGAATTACCTGTATAACTTCTTCCGGAAGAGGTGGGACGTGCTGGATGCTCAGGGTAATACCACTCTGATCGCCCGCGAGGATTCGCTCTTGCTGTCCCTGTTGCGCAGGTTTCTTGGACCGATGCTAGGATTCCTTCGTACGAACTTCATCCTGGTCGTACCCGGGTCCGATGGCGTCGAGGCAACCCGAGGCGAGTTCAACAGGAAGTTCACGGTATTCGACCGCTACGTGCTCGATCTGACCACGGATCGTTCCCGGCTGATTGACCGTCGTATCGCGGTTGCACTGGGTGTCTTGCTCGATACCGGCGAGCATCGTTGATGAACTGCAGCAAGACCATCGGGGACGGCTCAACACGATGAACCACGAAGACCTGCCGATCGCCGACGGATCCGAACCCCCAGTCGATCCGTCCGGACTTGACGGGGCGGAGTTGCTCCATCCGATCGACGCGGATGACGAGGAAATCCCGTACATCAGTCGGGACATGTTGCATCACGAGCGGGTCAACTTCGAGAAGGGAATGCAGACCTTCCCGCCCGTAACGATCACCTTGATGCTCGCGTGCGTCGCCGTCTACGTTCGCCAGGTCTGGGTCGGCGGCCTGGAGAACGCGTTGCGCATCGTGGAGACCGGCGCGATGTCCCGTGACCAGGTGCTCGATGGTCAATATTGGCGTCTGATCTCCGGGGGCTTCATGCACGCAAACGTCGAGCATCTCGTCGGCAACCTTCTGATGCTGTTCGTCCTGGGAATGGCCTGCGAACACGCCTTCGGCCGCGGGCCGTTCCTGTTCCTGTACGTCTCGGCCTGCGTGACCGGTTCCCTCATGACGATGACCACCACGATGCCGACGGTCGGCGCCTCCGGGGCGATTTTCGGACTGGCCGGCGCGGTGCTCGCGTCGATCGCCGCCCATCGGCACCAGATCGAATTGCGTGACCATCGCGTGGCCATCGTGCTCGCCGTATGGGCAACCTATACCCTGGGTCTGGGCTACTTCAGCCCGATCGTGTCGAACACATGCCACCTCGGCGGCTTGCTGGGCGGCATGGCCCTCGGCTGGTTCTTGCCCCTGGCCCTGCTGACAGACCGTCGCGAGCTGGCCGCACGGGTCTCGAGTCGATCGGAGCTGGCGGTTAGCATCGCCGCACTACGTGGGCATGAGCATCTTCTTCCTACCGCACCTGAAGTGATTCGGACCGTTCCTCATCTCGACGTCGGGGGCTTGCGGACATCAATGGGTCCTTGCGAGTTGATGGCGATGTGACGGCGATCCCGCGAGGCGTTGAGCCGGCCTCCACGATCAGGACCTCGGCGGTGGCATGGCCTCGGTCGGGGAAGCGGGCGATGCAATCCCACATCCCTTCCGTGCCGAGACCGGCGAAGACGACCACTGAGCGGTCGGCGGCCATCGGGCTCGGCCCGGCCGCGACGATGGCCGTCTGGGGATTGGCGTAGGTCTCGCCCGCGACGTTCACGGAGACCGAACCGAACTGAACCGGGAGGGACCCGGCGAGCCGAGCGGTTAGCCGGTTGGTCAACGGCCGGCCGACCAGGAGGATGTGGGCGTCCTTCAGCACGGCGTCGCTCACCTCGGTATCGGCCTTGATCGGGACATCGATGTTGGCCCACCGGCCCGCCAGCTTCCGCTGCAATCGCTGGGCGGCCTGGCGCTGGACATCGGCTTCGGCGAGCGTACCGTAGACGATCAGGGACTTGTCGAGCTGCCGCTCGAACGAATCGACTGACCAGAATCGGCGCGATCGGTGACGAGCCTGCACCTCGGCAGAGAGCTTGGCCAGTGAATCCCCTCCGAGCCAGGCGTCCGAGAGGTTCGATAGCGGTTTGCCGTGGGCCTTCTCGGCCGCCTGGAAGAAGGCGGAGGTTTCGACGGCCAAGCCGGCGTGGGCGCGGCCGAAAGTCGTCCATGAACGACTCGAACGGTCTGTCCCCCATCACGGCCCTGAGCTCCGCCAGGACAAGGACACCCTTGCCGGAGGCGATGTCGTACCACTCGTCGGATCGGAGGTCGGCGCGGGTCTGTCCCCAGCGGCAGGTCGCTGCCTCCTCGTCGGGCGACCGCCGCGAGATACCGCGAGATCGGCACGAAGAGCGCAGGGAGATCCGTTCCCGGGCGTGGGCGTCGAGGGCACCGTTGTGGGCACGAGCCTTCAGGGCCTTCTCCTCGGCGACGATGCGCTCGTAATCCGCGAAGGCGGCGGCGAGCCAGGTGTCGGCGTCGGTCTTGGGCAGGAGCGTCCCGTGCCAGGCCGGGGCGAGTTGCGCGACTCTTCCGGCTTCTCGGTGGGCCGCGGACCGGTCCGGCCAGGTCGACCGGCTTGACGGCTCCCGACGGGGCGGCGGCGGGTGGCTCGGCACGGAGGACCGTCCAGTCGTTGGCGATCAGAGGATGCATATCCGGGAACTCGAGGCGCTCGGCGTCGGTCGGCTCCCAGGTCGTGCCCAGCGGAGGGCCGAACTTGGCCCAGGTGGCTCAGCTCGCGGACCATGGCCGTCGTGGTGAACTTGGCGTCGAGGGAGTGCGAGGCCGACAGCGGCGGGGTCGTGAACGCCAGGAAGCCGAAGTCGGCGTCGATCGACTTGTTCTTCCGGTCGAAGAGCTGGAGCCAGGTCCGGTCGCGGTCGGAGGGATGGAACACCACGTTGAACGGCCGCCCCGAGGTCGACGGCACGGTCTCGAGCCGGACGTGCAAGTCCTTGGCGTTGTTGCAGCCCCAGTAGAACCCGGTCGTGCCGCCGAACCACTCGTTCCGGCTGCTCCGCCAGAGATGGCTCTGGTGCGTCCCCAGCTCGAACATGGCGATCTCGTTGGTCTTGGTGTCGGCCATGATCCATTCGTTGGTGTACAGGCCGTTGTTCCCTGTCGCAGGATGCGGACGGCGTCGTCGATCGAGTCGCCGTACTGCAAGGCACGCGGATCCGTCGACCAGCGGGATGCCGCCGTCGTCGAACTTGGTCTGGGCGATGGTCGTCTCGCCGACGACCAGGCCCCGTCATTCATGTAGTAGTCCAGGCCGCTCATGATGCCGCCGGGGTAGGTCTGCATGAGCACGCGATGGCCCGCGGCGGGCTTGACGTCGAGCCAGACGTTGTAGTGGTACGCGTGGAAGAGGTTCCACATGGTGATGTGGCCGAAGACGACCTGGCCGTCGGCGGTGGCCGGGCCGGTGGCGGCGAAGGCGCTGCAATGGATTCCTTGGGGCGCGTCGGCCCTTGTTCGGCGGGCTCGCGGAACTTACGGCCCTCCAGGCCGGTGGCCGTGGCCTCCAGCGCGTCTTCCAGGAAGTTCGCCTCGATGTCGGCGTTGATCGTCACGATGTCCAGGAAATCGACCGGCCGGCCGTCGAAGTTGCTCCGGCCGCGGCGGCCCCGTCGGCGATGCCCTTCATCTCCTCGCGGTACTCGGCGTCGAATCGGCGCAGGAACAGGGCATCGACCAGGAGCCGCAGGTCCTTCCAGGCGTCGGTCGGCGCGCTGCGACTGCGATAGCTCGCCAGCTCCGGGATGAAGCGGCCGATCTCGGGCGCCAGCAGCCGGCCGTGCTGATAGCCGCGCTCATAGGGTTCGCCTTCGATGTGCAGCACGATCCAGCCGGCCTGCGGGTAGCGATAACCCGCCCCGTACCGCTGGACCGACGCCGGGTCGGGCCGGTAATGTGTACTGCCCGAACTCGAGTCGGGACCCCGCCGCTCGGGATGAGCCCGGCAGTCACGACAATCGCGGTACAACCGATGACGATCGGCAGGATCCGGCTTCAAGTTCGGCATGAACATCCTCGGCGAAGCTCCGCAGGGCTGATCGAGACGGCGTTCGACGGCCGGGGCCGTCATCAAGTACGTCGCTCCCTACATTAATCCAGACGACCGGCCGATGGCGAGAGGGGGTCGCCAGGTCAACGACTCGGCCGAAGGCCGTCGGTTCAATACTGGTCGGCGCCGATGAGCTGGCCGTCGGCGCGGTTGCCGAGGAAACGATAGACACGCCGGTCGATCGACTGACTCAGCAAGCGGACCGAGCCGTCGCAGAACAGGAAGTTGGCGCCGTTGGGATGGTGACTGCTGAACCCGCCGACGAAGCCGATCGGCAGGGCTCCGGACGCGATCAGCGACTCCAGTTCTTCCTGGTTCTTCGACGAGATCGGGTAGGCATAGGCCCCGAAGCGACCAGCCCCGCGGCTCGGCACGGTGGGATCGGGCGCGTTGATGGGAGACCCGGTATTCCGGAGCGTAGCCCGGGTTCCCGAGGCCCAACCGAGCGACGGTCCACCCCGGGCTTCGCCGAGCAGGATGGTGTAGGCCCGCCCATCGGTGATGTCGTCGTACGCCACGTGGCTGTTGAGGTAGAGGACGCCGTGGTTGTCGACGTCGATCGGGGCCTCGACGTCGTGATGACAGCCCATATAACTCGTCGAACCGAGCGATGCGTCGGACGGGCAGAGTAACACCCCCAGCCGGGCCACCTGCGCCGAGATGTTCCTCCCTTCGTAGAGGCCGCGACGGAAATCGAATCGGCGGTAGAGATTCCCCTGCTCGAGGAACGGCAGGATCTGCACGGTCCAACCGAAGTGGTAGCCCTGCGGTATGTTTTGAATCGGCCCCTTGTCGTTGACCACGCCCGGCGGCAGGACCTCGTGCGTCGAGACGTAATTGCCCATGGCGATGCCGAGCTGGAGCAGGTTGTTGTGGCACTGGGTGCGCCGCGCCGCCTCCCGCGCCGCCTGGACCGCCGGCAGGAGCAGCGCGATCAAGACGGCGATGATCGCGACCACCGTGAGCAGCTCGATCATGGTGAAGCCCGGACGTCTGAGACATTGTCATAATCCTCAGATCAATAGTCGATGACCTCGCCGTCGGCGCGGTTCGCCATCAGCTTCAGACTGCCACCGCCGACCGTCTTGAGGAACCGAACGGAGCCGTCCCCCATCGCGAAGTTGGCGCCGCCGGGATGCCGGCTGGAGAACCCTCCCACGAAGCTGGGTGTGCCCGGCGTGATCTTGGGCTCGTCCGGATCGCCGCCCGGGCCATCGCTGAATGCCGGTGCGGCGGAACGCGGAACGTTCGGCCACTGATTGATCCCCGTCCCCATGTTCCTCAGACTGGCGCACGTGCCCGAGGCCCAGCCCTGGCCGTTGCCGAAGTTCAGCTTCTCGCCGAGGAAGATCGTGTTGGACGAACCATCGGGGATGTCTTCATAACGGATCGCCTTGTTCAGGATGAAGGACCCATTGTTCGTCACGTCGATGGGGGCCTCGACGTCGTTATGACAGCCCACGTAATTGGTCAGAGCGATGTCGTTCGGCGTGCGATTGAGGCCGTTGTCCGACGGGCAGAGGTAGGTCCGCACGAGGACCGTCCGGGTCGTGAGGTTCTGGGTCTCGTAGAGCCCGACCTTCATGTTGAAGTGATTGTAGATGTTCCTCATATCGCAATACGGCAGGATCCGCACGAGCATGCCGAAGTGATAGCCTTTCGGCTGATCCAGGACCGGGCCGGTCTCGTTCACCACGCCCGGCGGATACATCTCGTGCGCCGATTCGTAGTTTTGCAGGGCGATGCCGAGTTGCATCAGGTTGTTGCAGCACTGGGCCCGCCGCGCCGCCTCGCGTGCCGCCTGGACCGCCGGCAGCAACAACGCGATCAAGACCGCGATGATCGCGATCACCACCAGCAGCTCGATCAGCGTGAAGCCCCGCCGACCTCGGGAACAAGAACCAGAATGCCTCATGAGGTGACTCCAGTACAGAAGGCGAATGATCGAAGTCCCGGATGAATCATCCGCGGACCAGAATCCGAATCTTCGCCGACTCTCCTTGACCGTTATCTCGTTCATCTGCGGATCTCATCCTCAATGAGGATTTGCTTGGTATGTCGCGCCCGCCGCGACGGGTCGCGGGGGTAGTCCGCCTGGGCGCGGAGGCTGTGGTGTTTGGAGTCGCCGGGCACGAGCCCGACCGGTGATCGTCACGAGGGCGGAGTCGGGCGAATCGAGCTCGCGAGCCGGGATGTCCCAGGACTCGCCGGTGTAGGCGGGATCGGCGGCGAGTCGGGCCAGGCCGCGCTGGATTCCCGCCTCGGCGAGCCACTCGGCCTGGAGCTGGCGCTCCTCGGAGCGGAGTTCCTGGCGACGGGCCAGGCCGACCTTGAGCGCGGCCCCGGCGAGCATGGTGATGATGATCAGGCAGACCAGCACGGCGACGGCGGTCAAGCCTCGCCTCTGCCGTCGCTTCGATCGACGGGACGTTCATTTCGGCGAGCCCCCTTTCGGTTGAGAAGCCGCGGGGCGGTCCTTACCCTGGCAAGGCCAGGACTTCGAGCGGTCGTGGCGGCTCGAGCTGGTCCTTCCCGGTGTCGCGGCTCATGACCATGGCGACGAACCGGCGGGGGCCTTCATCACGCCTCTCGAAGACCACGACGTTGCCCTTACCGATCCGATACGACTCGTGCCGGCTCACCGTTCCCGATGTGGACTCAACACGAGCGACGCGCCCGGGGCTCGCCTCGTACTCGATGACAATCCGGGGCTCCCGCGTCAGCCGTAAACGGGCCGACGCTTTCGCATCGCCCGGCCCGCCACCGGCGTTCGAGCCGGCCGGGAACTGTACTTCGTCGCAGGCGTGGACGTCCTCGCGGAACTGACTCGCCAGCCGGGCGAATGTTGCCGAGGCGTTCAGTCTGGCCTGCGCATCGGCGTTGACCCGCAGCAGGGCCTGGATGGTGACGGCGCAGAGGCCGAGTATGACGGCCACGCCGGTCATCACGACCATGAGTTCGATGAGCGAGATGCCGCGGCGGTTGTTGCGAGGGGAACCGGGGCTCCTCGTTCGTGCCGGCGGTCTTGCGATCATCATGAGGCCGGCCTCCGTCGTTCGATCCAGGTGGTGAGCCGGACGGGCGCTTCCCATTCGCCGGCGCGGTTGCGCCACCGGAGCCGGACCGCGATCCGCCTGGCCGTCCGCCCCGCGCCGGGCTGCGAGTCCTTGACGTCGCTGGTGAGCTCGGCGCCGGGGAGCGACTCGAGGGTCGCCGGCGAGATCGACATCGCCCGGGCCCGCTCGGGCGTGATCTCGTCGAAGGGATAGGCGGTGAGGCGTTCCATCACGTTCGCCGCTTCCTGGACGGCCCGCTGCCGATGCTCGGCGGCGCGGCGCTGGAGTGCTACGTAGCCCAGCACCTTGACCGCCAGGGACATCCCGATGATCAGCATGGCCGTCGCCACGATCAGCTCGACCAGCAAATAGCCGCGGCGCGAATGCGCGCACGATCCCGCGGCGGACGCGGCAGATACGGTCCGGTATCTCTCAGCAGGTGAAGGGAGCGACGAGGGTCTTGCCGGTCCTTGTTCGCGCGATCGCAGCATCATAGATCGGTGATCCCCGTCATGAGTGTCACGAGCGGCAAGAAGTACGCCAGGGCCAGCACCGCGACGGCGAATCCGATCAGCGACGACGACCAGCGGGAAGAGGGTCTGGAGGGCCGTCTGGATGCGGAGGTTCTGCCGGCGTTCGCTGGTCTCGGCCAGTTCGCGGAGGGCCCACGGCAGGTTGCCGACCGACGCGGCCGAGCCCAGGACCTCGGCATCAGACCTCCGGAGAAGCCCGAGCCCGCCAGAGGGCGTCGATCCAGTCGGAGCCCAGCCGGACTTCCGTCTCGACCCGGATCAGCCTGCGGCGGACCCACTTCGTCGGGTAATGGTTGGCCAGGGTCGAGAGTCCGAGCGCGATCGGCTTGTTCGACTCGATCACCAGCGAAAGCGCCCGCATGATCAGCGCCGTGTGTCGTCGGGTCAGCAGCCGATCGAAGATCGGGACTTTGTAGTTCATCCAACCGCCGAACGAGAAGGGGATGTACAGGAGGAGGATCACCTCCGGGATGACGGACAATACGGAAACCGGGGCATACTCATCGGGAGATCCCGATGACGAAGATTGTGATCGCCGGGAGCCGGAATCCGAAATCGTTGAAGATGGCCTCAAATCTCGGCATGATAAAGTAGACGATGTAGCCCACGATGGCCTGCACAATAACGATCATGCCCAGCAGATAGGCGAGTCGCGAGGCGGCCGCCATCCAGAGCGACAACTGGGCGGATCGGAACACGCCCGCAAGCCGAAGCGCCTCCGGCATCATGCCCGTCACCTGCCCGACCCAGGCCATCAGGACGGCGTCGCGCGAGACGGCGCTGGGCGTCTCATTCAAGGCTTCCGGAAGCAGGCTGCCGGTGTTGAGCCGGGCGATCAGGTTCAGGGCACGCTGCCGCGACTTGCCCCGGAATTGATCGGCAAAGGCGGCGACCGCGGTCGACAGCGGCATGCCTCGCTCCGCTGCGATCGCCAGGATCCGGAGCAGTGCATCCTGCCGGGCCACACGGAGCCTCGCGAGGATGAAGCCCAGCCCGACGATCATCGCGAAGCTCATGGCGACGATCACGATCACAAGCAACCAGCGCAACGTCATCCCGAGCCAGAGAGCGACCGCAATGGCGGCGACCAGGACCATCATGTGCTGGAGGCGCCATGGATCGTACCGCACCCTGGAGAGCGTCTCGAGCTCCGAGGCCGCCTCGGCGTCGACGACGGCCTTCGCGGTCTCGGGCACCGGGGAGTCCGGACCGAGATCGGCTTCCCAGGTCCCGGGGTCCCGGCCGAGATCGTCGGTCGACCGATGCTCAAGAGCGTCATCGGTTTCCCAGGTCTCGGTCACCTCGGTGACATCGTCGCTGGACCGAGGCTCGACGGAGTCAGTCGTCACGGCGTTCTCCGGATTTCGGTCGGGTTCTTGCGGGTGGGGCATCTCACCAGCCGATTGCGAGCAGGTGCTCGAGTTCTTGTGGGTTGAGCTTGTGCGAGATTGACACCGGCACGGCAGTTCTACAGCCGAAGGAGAATTCGTGTTCACGGGAAGCCAGAGGCGGCCTGAAGGGCCGCGGGAGCCCAGCCCGGGGTGAAACCCTGGGGACCGGGATGGCCGGCCCCTCTGCGGTGCACCCTGAAGGGGTGCAGGAGCGGGCGCCACCTGCGGCCCTTCAGGCCGCGGCAGGATGGGGGTGGCGGTTGGTTCCCGGGGTTTCACCCCGGGCTTTGCTCCCGCGGCCCTTCAGGCCGCCAGGAACCTCTGGTCAACACGAGAACTCCTTCCGCTGTAGAAGTAGCCACTCACATACTAACCCGGAGCGTCACCGAGGGGAAAGACCGCCGACTCCTCGCTGACGCTTCGGGTTCGCACGAGCCAACATACGAATCTCCCTTGCGGGGTAACAGCCATTTATCCAGACAACCTGCTGATCAGGGTAACCAGGGGGAGCATGAGTCCGAGAACGACCGTCAGGAGGCCCCACAGGACCAGGACGACGGACAGGACACCCAGGGTGGTCCCGGCCATGGAGGCCTGGGCCGCCGCCCGCGATTCGAACATGGCCGCGGCCATGAGCAAGACCTCAGGCAAGCTCCCCTGCCGCGTTCCCCAGTGAATGAGGCGAGGTAGCCCCGCGGGGAATTGCCGGCGCTCGGCCATCGCCAGGGCCAGACTCTGGCCCGACTCGACGGATTCGGCCATCCGCAGGCAGGCGTTCTCGACGTTGGCGTCCTGGACGCCCTCTCCCGTCAGTCGCAAGGCCTCGGGGAGCGGCAGGCGGCTTTCGAGGAGCAGGCTGAGCAGATGGCAGAATTCCGCCAGCGAGGTCCATCGCCAGACGCCTCCGATGATCGGAAGTCCCGCCACCATGGCGCGCAGGGTCCCGGGTCGGAGGAACAGGTGCGAGACCATGCTGAAGACGATCAGGCCCACCGCGATCAGGCCCAGAGTGGGGCCGACCGTGCCCATCACGTGGGAGACTTCCAGGATGGCGATGGTGGCTGGCGGAAGCGGGACCCCGAAGTCGCGAAAGATCGATTCGAATTGTGGGACGAGAATCATGCAGACGAACGTGAAGATCACGACCGCGATGGACACGCTGAGGAACGGATAGGCCAACGTGAGCCACAATCGCCGTTTCAGCTCGCCGCCGATGCTGACATACCCGGAGAACTGGCTCAGGACATCGCCCAGCCGATGACTGCGGGCGCCGGCGATCACCAGGCCGCGCAGGTGGGGAGGGACTCCGCCCCTTCTGGTCCTCGATGGCCTCGGTGAGCGACATGCCGGACGCGAGCTTGTCCGCAAGCTGATTCATCGACCGACGGAGCCGGCCCCGGGGCAGCTCCTCGGCCAGCGCGGCCAGGCCGGAGGCCATCGGCAGGCTCGCACGGGTCAGCCCGGCGAGGTGGCCAGAGAGCTCGGCCGCCTCCGGCCCGCTCAGGCCCCCACCCACTCCGTTCGATCCGGACTGATCCGACATTCGGGACTCCACTGCTTTTTCTTGCCCCGAAGGGGCTGGAACAAGCGAGCCCGGGGCATCGCCCCGGGGACTCAACCACCACCCCAGACCGAGCCCTGAAAGGGCGAAACAGACCAGGCATGGGCTTTCGCCTGTACCGCCCTTTCAGGGCTTGTCGATGGTGAGGGCTTCCTGTCCCGGGGCGATGCCCCGGGCTGATTTGTAGCTGCCCCTTTGGGGCGAAATCCATCCGGTCTCGACACGCTTTTCATGAGGTCACCCAGGAGTCACTCACTTTCCCTATGGCAAGGATTTCTTTAGACCGACAGCTCGCGCAGCAGGCTAGTCATCGGGACGAACAGGGTGAGCCCGTAGAACAGCGTTGTGGTGGCCCCGATGACGATCAGCAGGATCAAGGGCAGGAACACATAAAGTTTCTCGGCCTGGAACTTCGCTCGCTTACTATAATGGACCGCCAGGTTGTGTAGGGCCGCGACGAGCGACCCCTGGGCCTGTCCGGTCGCCAGCGTCCAGCGGAGCATGGGGAGGAATGCGGCACGGTTGACTGATTCGAGGGCCGTCGCGACCGGCTCGCCGCGGGTCACGGCCTCGGCGACCGCACGGGCGCCGCGGACTAGCCGGGGATCGCCGGTCGACTCGGCGGCTAGCACCAGCGCCGAGGGATACGGCACCTGGTGCTCCAGCAGGAGGGCCAGCAACTCGGAGAAATTGGCGGCTTCGTAGTCGGCCAGCAGGGACCCCATCCAGGGGAAGAACCGCAACAGGCTCCAGAGCCGGGTTTGCATCCCCGAGATCCGGCCCGAGCGCACCCAGGCCACCAGGAGTATGGCGATCGTGATCGGGCCGATCGGCCACCAGTATTGGGCCGACCTTCCGATCCATTCGAGCCATCGAACCGGCTCGATCACGACCAGTCCGAGCGATTCGAAAGCGCTGAGGAACCGAGGCGCGATCAAGACGACCGATCCGAGGAAGAGCCCGTAGGCGAGGCTGAGGACCAGGACGGGATACCACAAGGCCAGGCCGATGGCGCTCCGAGCTTCGGTGTAGCCCCGAACATATCGTGCGATGCCCTCCAGGGCGACCGGCAACCGTCCGGCGCGTCCCGGCTTCAACGACGGCGCGGTAGAGCGGTGGGATCGACTGCCGTTCCGCGTCCAGGGCATCAACCAGGCTCTCTCCACGTTCCAGCCGTCGAGCCAGCGTGGCGGCGATCCGGCCCAGCCGGCCTCGCACGTCGCGGCCGGCCTCCATCAGCCCCCGATCCAGCGGCACCCCCGCGCGGACGAACGCCGCGATCTCTTCGTTGAGCGCCAGCAACTGATCGATCGTGATCGGCCCCGTTGGCTTCGCGTCCCGCTCCCCCTGCGACATCGTGAAAACCATCCCCTCATGCCTCTGACATTTGTGAAACACCCATCACATCACAATTGTCCGAGACTGTCAAGTGGACTCCGCCGTCCCGTCGGGTCGCGAGGCGTCCGGGATGCGGGCCGGCGGTTTGCCGACACCGAGGACGCGGCGGACCTCGGCCGGCGAGGTAAGGCCGGCCTCGACGGCCGCGCAGGCGCGCTCCCAGCGGTGGATCATCCCGACTTCGACGGCGATCCGCTCGAGCTGGCGGACGTCGGCCCGGGCGAGGATGGCACGGCCGAGCTCATCGGAGTCGGGAAGCAGCATCTCGGCCACAACGACGCGCCCGAGGTAGCCGGTCTCGCGGCAGGCTTCGCAGCCGCGCGGGACCTTGGCACGTTGGACCGGCAGGCCGAGGAGCTCTTCCGATCGGCTCGACGGCTCGGCACAGTCGCAGAGCCGGCGCACCAGGCGCTGGGCGACGACCGCGCAGGCCGCTCCGAACCGCGTAGGGCTCGATGCCCATGTCGAGGAACCGTCCGATGACCTCGCAGGCGCTGCCGGCGTGGAACGTGGTGAGGATGAGGTGTCCGGTGAGTGCGGCCTGGAGCGCGATCTCGGCAGTCTCCTTGTCGCGGATCTCGCCGATCGCGATGACTTCGGGGTCCTGCCGGAGCAGGGACTTCAGGCCCGATTCGAGGGTGAGCCCGGCGGCCGGATTGACCTGCGATTGCGAGACGCCGGCCACGACCGATTCGACCGGGTCCTCCAGGGTCGCCAGGCTGCGCTCGCCCGGCCGTCGCGCTGCCAGCTCCCGCAGACAGGCGTAAATCGTGGTTGTCTTGCCGCTCCCCGCCGGCCCGCTCAGGACGACAGCCCCCGAGGTCTCGTCGAGAACGTGCGAGAGTCCGTCGCGGACTTCGCCGGGCAATCCGAGATCGTCGAGCCGGAGGAACCGACCGGGTGCCGCGAACATCCGTACGACGGCCTTCTCACCGAACACGGTCGGAAACGTGCTGAGCCGCATTTCGACCTCGCCCGGCACGCCCCGGATCCGCCCCTCCTGAGGTACGTCGTTCCGATAGGTCAACAGTTCTGCCAACACTTTGAGCCGGGCCACGACGTTCGGCGCCAACTTGACCGGCAGCAGCCCGACCGGCTGCAAGACGCCGTTGACCCGCCAGCGCAGCTCGAGCCCGTCGGCGCCGGGCTGGAAGTGGACGTCGCTGGCCCCCGCCTTCTGGGCCTCGGCCAGGACTCGCTCGACGACATCGGTCGCATAGCGGGGGCTGGTCGGATCGAGCTGGGCCAGTGCGTCTCGTAGCAGGGCCTGGGGCATTTGCGTCGCTTCCCCTTCCCATCACCTGTGGCAGCCGTCGCAGAGTAGGCGTCGCTAACCGGTCGTTCCGGGCGATCGTCAGGCGAGGGCTGCCAGGCGGGAGCTTCTCCGCCTCGGCCTACTGCCGGGCGGCGTCGGCGGCTTTCCGCGCTGCGATGATCTGCCGGGCGTCCACCTTCCAGTGACCTTTCACTCTTCTCAGTTGAGTGTAAACCGGCGCGTCTGCCGGCAGCAGGGCCGCTCGATCCTGGCCGACCTCGGTGGCTCGGATCACATGGACCTTGTTGTCCGGCAGTGTGACCTGGTCCCCCACCTTCAACCTCTCGATCTTCATCTTTTGCATTTGCTGTTTCAGCTCCTTGGTTCCCGGGAAGGGAGGCGGCTCGCCCGTCAGGAGCAAGTCGAGCTCGGGATTGGGGAGCGTGACCGCGCGCAGGGTCTGCTCGTCGGCCGCCGCCATGGCCATCATGAAGGTCCGCAACGCGTCTTCGGGGGTCTTGTTGACCAGGTCGATCTTGGCGAGCGGCTTCCGTTTGACCGCGGTGGCGGCCGGCTTGACCGGCGCCGGGGCCCTCGACATCGCCGCCGGCTTGCCCCCGAACCGGATCGAGTCGAAGAACCGGTCTGCCTCCGGAGGGAGCGGCTTATCCGGAGCCGACATAGCGATCATGCTACATGCATTAGCACCATTCATAAAAATGTGAGTTTTAATTGTTCGATTGCGCTTGTCGGGGCCCGCGGGCCCGCTGTGCACGAGTTCGATTCCGGGCACATCCCCGGCGATGATCCGCTTCTCCGAGACCAATTTGGGCAGGCCCGGGGCGGCGGCTTTCTTCGCGGCCTCCAGCTCGGCGGCGATGTTGTTCGGTGGGACCGGGCATGGGAGGCTGATCTGCTGCACCATCAGCGCACTGTCCTGGAATCGCGCAGATGTAGCATCTTCGCCTTGACCTTGCCAATCGGGCTCGGAACTTCGATCGGTTGTTCTTGCGGCTTGGCCGGCATGGAGAAGCTAAAGCCGCCTTCTTTCGGTTGGACCACGACCCAGGAGGATGCCTTGGCGGGCGTCTGGGAAACCAGTTCGAGCGAGAGCACGACAGCGACGAACGAGGTGTACAGCATGGCGTGGGTTCCTTTGTGGAGTGGACAACCTAGCCTCGTCCCCCCTCGCAACACGTCTCACAAACCGTCCGGCATCGGGAGCAGAGCAGCTTGCCCCGCTGCTCGATCAACCGTCCGCCGCAAACCGGACACGCGGGCCGACCCAACTGGTGCCCGTCGTGACGTTCGTCCGGTCTTTCCTCGATGACGGGACAAGGCTCTCGATACCAGGATTGTGGGACTTCGCGCCGAGCGGGAGTATCCATCGTTTTCACCGAGTCAGGGAGTGGCCCGGACAGATTGGCCGTTCGATCATACATGGAACGACCGCGGCGCGACAAGGGAATTGACCCAGCCGCGGTGCTGGTCATGTCAACGTCACTTGCCCAGCACGACCTGTGCCCGGGCCGGCGAGCCGGGGACATCATCGAGTATACAACGGATTCCCTCGCGGCGATGGGCCAGGTCGACGGCGACACCCAGCGTATGCAGGCCGGTCGTCAGGTCCAGGACGAGCGAGCCGGCCGGAGTCGCGCGCCGGCTCGACGCGCCGGCCGTCGATCCAGAAGCGCAGCCCTTCGGTCGTGTTGAACGAGAGCTTCACCTTGCCGGGGGTCGTGACCTGGATCTGCGTTCGCGCGAGGGCGACGGACGTGGTCCCCGGGGATCGGCCGGATTCGGCCCATTCCGAGAGCGGCAGGAGCCCGGCCACGGTCGTGTAGGCCGGCCGCCACATGAGCGGGTTGTCGAGTGGAAGCACGGCCTCGGGGCCGCCTCGCGCCAGGGCGTCGCGGCCCTCGGCGACCGCATCGAGGACCTGCCAGCGGCGAGCAGACGCGTTGGGTGCCGACGGCGAACCGACCGACCTTGCCCAGCTCGGACAGGAACCGGACCAGGTCGATCAGCTCGGCGCGGGTCAAGCCGTCGACCAGGCCGAGCGGCATGATCGAGCCGGACTGCCCCTGCTCTTCGATGGAATTGAGCGGGATCGACACGCTCGCGGTCCTCGACGTCGCGCAGGACCAGGTCGGTATCGGTCTGGCGGAGCTTGATTCCGGTGTAGACCTGACCTTCGCGAGTCGCGACGACGATGGCGTGGTAGTTCTCCTTGACCTGCTTGTTGGGCTGGAGCAGGGAATCGACCAGGTAGTCGGGCTGGGCGCTGGCGCCGATGCTCTCCAGGCTGGGCCCGACCTGTCCGCCGGCGCCGGCGATCGCATGGCATTTCAGGCACGTGAGATCCTTGCGACGGAAGATGGCCTCGCCGCGCGCCGCGTCACCGTGCCTGGCGACGTCGGCCAGCAGCCGGGCCATCTCGGCGTCGGTCAGGGTTCGCGTGCCGGATTCCAGTTTCCCGGCTTTCCCGATCGCGGCAATCAGCACGGGCTCGTCGCGGCCCGAACGCGCGGACCTGCCGGATGCATAGCTTCGCGACGTCGGCGGCCATCGTCGTGGGACCACTTTTCCAGGGCCGAGGCGAGCAGCGCCGGGCTCCCTCGGCGCTCGAGGACGCGGGCCAGCACGATCGCGGCGTCTCCGGCTCGATCCGGCGAGAGCCGGCCGAGCCAGGCCACGATGCGGCGCGTGGCCGCTTTCGGGTCGAGATCGACGAGCGCCGCCAGGGCCATCGCTTGAACTTCGGTGGACGCA
Organism: uncultured Isosphaeraceae bacterium; assembly: GCA_963842405.1. Taxonomy (GTDB): domain Bacteria; phylum Planctomycetota; class Planctomycetia; order Isosphaerales; family Isosphaeraceae; genus CAVZRC01. The sequence goes on from CAWJGW010000002.1 coordinate 202,831, forward strand.
CCATGCTCGGCGAGCGATTCGATCGCCCGACGCCCCTCGGCCTTGCCCACGCGAGCGAGTGCCTCGATGGCCGCGGCCCGGACCGACGGGGACGTATCCGATCGCAGCCGCCAGCTTGGCGAGCCGGTCTTGCAGTGCAGGGACGTTCCAGGCCCCGACCGCACGGATCGCCGCGGCCCGCATCGCGTCGTCGTGGCTGGCCAGGAGCGGGACGATCCGGGACAGGTCCCCCGCGGGGACGACCTTGCGGCGCTCGGCCGCCCGGGCAAGGGTATCGAGCAGGGCGGCCCGCCGCGGACCGGGCAGCGTCCGATCGGTCAGCACGAGGTCCAGCACCGCGGCCAGGTCGTCGGGGCCTCCCAGTGTCGCGATCAGGGTCTGCACGCCTCATCCTGGGCCGCCGGGACCTTCCCCGCCTGGAGCAGGGCCAGGAGCGGCTTGACGGTCTCGGGCGAGTTGACCGCCTTAAGGGCGAAGACCAGCCGTTCCGGCTGGCCGCCGAAATCGAACCGGCCAGCCTGAACTTCCGGAAGCCACTGGGGCGCGAGCTGTGTCGCCGTCAGCCAGAGGGCGTATTCCAGGAATGCATCGATCGGCCGGTCCAGCGCCGACAGGGCCGATCGCGGCCGATCTCAGGCTCGGGAACTGGGCCAGGGCCCGCACCGCCTCGAGCCGGACGCGCGGATGTTCGTCGGCGACCCGCTCACCCAGGAGGGCGACCGGATCGGGTAGCCGGCTGCCCCAGTGCGGGACGACCCGCACAGCCGCGGCGCGGACCCGTGGGTCGGTCGAGTGCAGGAGCGCTCCGAGCAGTACCAGGCTCGGGGTGATCGAGGGCCTGAAAGGTCCAGAGGGCTTCGAGGCGATGGTGCTCGTAATCGGGGTCCTCGGGTGTCGAGGGCGTTGGTCCACTCCCTCAGCGGGGCGACGAACTCCGACTTGCCGCGCTCCTGGATCACGCGACGGGCTTGCTGCCGGGTCCATTGCTCGGGGGCCTTGAGCGAGTCGAGCAGTTCCTTGGCCGGTGCACCGACCAGCCTGGGCCGGGTTACGAGCGGACGTCCCTTGGCCGTGACGCGCCAGATCCGGCCGCGGGTATGGTCGCGCCTCGGGTCGCGGAAATCGACCTCGCCGTGCTGGATGATCGGGTTGTACCAGTCGGCGATGTAGATGGCCCCGTCCGGCCCCATCTTGATGTCGATCGGGCGGAACGCGACGTGACTCGTCTTGATCAGCTCGGACTGCTGCCGCGCCGCGAACCCAGCACCGTCGTCGCTCAGCACGAACCGGCAGACGCGGTTACCGCGGAAGTCGTTCGTCAGCAGGTTGCCTTGCCAGGCATCGGGCATGTGCCGGCCGCTGACGACCTCCAGCCCGCAATACTTCGGACTGCCCGGGTTGAGGCCCTTCAAGACGCGGACCGCGCCGACGGCCCAGATAGTAAGAGGCACCCGGGATGGCGTAATTGATCCCCTCACCGCCCGCGCCGTCGGTGGCGAACGACTGGCCCCATCGGTCGAAGTGGTGCCCCCAGGGATTCACCAACCCCCGGATAAAGACCTCGAGCTGCATGGAATCCGGGCGGAATTGCCAGATCCCGCCGCCCGCCAGCCGGCGCACCCCGTGCGGCGTCTCGATATGACTGTGGATGTAGACCGACTGGTTGAAGTAGAGCATCCCGTCGAAGCCCCACCGCAGGGTGTGGAGGATGTGGTGCGTATCCTCGGTGCCGAAGCCCGAGAGGACCACCCGGGTCTGGTCGGCCTTGCCGTCGCCGTCGGTGTCCTTCAGGTGGAGGAGCTCCGTGCTGTTGGCCACATACGCGCCGCCGTCGCCGGGCTCGATGCCGGTCGGGATCAGGAGTCCGCCGGCGAAGACCGTAGTCTTGTCGGCGCGGCCGTCGCCGTCGCGGTCCTCGACGATCAGCACCTTATCGTTGGCGACCTGCCCCGGCTTGATCTGCGGATAGACCTCCGAGCTCGCGATCCAGAGCCGGCCCGCCGGGTCGAAGTTCATCTGGAGCGGCTTGGCGATGAGCGGGTCGGCCGCGAACAGGTTGACCTCGAAACCGTCGGCGACGATGAACGACTTCCGCTCGATCTCCGGGTCGGGGTCGGGGATCTTGAACGGAGCCCGCTGGGCCGCGACCCGTCCCGGGGAGGCCAGCACCAGGGCCATGGACGCCGAGGACACCGAACCCACGCCGCCAACCAGTCAAACGAATCAACGGGCCACCTCGCTTTCGACGCGGACCAGCTCATAGGTGTGGGGAACCGGCTTGCGCAGCCGGGCGATCAGTCTGCTCCTGCTCGGCGACCAGCGGGTCGAACTGCGGGATCTCGATCGCGTTATTCCCTTGCTCGTGCTTCCGGAAGCCGAACAAATAAGTGATGTTCTGTGGCCGCCATCGGTCGAAGAACAGGTTGTTCTTCCGGTTGATCGTGCGACGGAGCTGCTCGACCTGGTCGATGTCCGGACCGTGGCGGACCGCGACGCCCGCACTCCATCCGTCGGAATCGGCGGTCGCCACGGTTTGACCATCGATGTTCAGTTTGTATCGCCCGGGGGCGAGTCCGGAGATCCGAAGGCGCCAGGGCGAAACGCCGATGCCTCCTGCCGAGAGTTATCGGTTCCGAGGCTAGGCGACGTCGGAAACGGAGGGAGCAGGACATCATCGACCATCGCGAAACGGAAGCCGGTGGCTGTTTTCTCGACTCGGGAGACCCGGGTCTTATCCGTCGTGATGGCCGTTCCGCCGGGTTCGAACTGGAGACCGCGGGCCCGCAGGGCCAGCCCTTGGCCCAGCCGGTCACTGATCAGGACGGCCAGGAACCGAGTAGCCCTCCGGGCTCAGATGAATACCGTCTTCGGTCATGGCCCATCGATTCTCCGGTCGTCGCGGCGGTGGTAATGCCGTCGTCAGCTCGACGTAATCAAACAGGTCCACGAAGCTGAGTTTACGATGGGCCGCAATCCTCCGGATGGTATCGCGATAGAGCCGAAGGTCATGATTGTGCTTCGACGGGATCGGGCCAGGGCCGGCCCCGGTCCTCGTGGGCGATCGGCGAGAGCAAGACGACCCGCGCCTTGGTCCCGGCGATGGAGTCCAGCAGCCGGTTCAGGCCCTTCTCGAAGGAACGGGACGGCCGGCCTCGCCATCGAACGAGTCGGCCATCCCATAGCCCACGATCAGACCGTCGGCTTCGCCGCCAAGATCTGCTCGACCAGTCGCTTGTATCCGGCCGACGGAGGGTCGAAGCCCGGCCCTGGATAGCCCGGCGACTGTGTCGCCGCTCCAGCCCAGGTTGCGGAAAACGCAGGTTCTTGTCCGGGTTCAGGGCCGTGAGGATCGTCTCAAGATACCCGTACCGCTGGTCGCGCTCGATCAGGGTATCGCCGACCAGGACGATCCGGTCGCCGTCGTTGAATCGGAACCGGTGGTTCGTCAGCGCGGGCGGCGAGCGGTGAAAACACGCTCAGCAGCCCAATAACATTCAGGAGAAAGGCTCTCACCGGGGGCTCCCAAACTCAATCGGGTGGGTTTTCAAGATGGTAGGTTCGAGCGGGCGGGCCGATCGTGTCAGAAATCGTCGACTCGTGCGGAGTCAGCGGATTGAAGGCGCGTGGTCAGGATGATTGTACACCAACCGACGTAGCGGGTCGAGACCCTTGGTACCACGCTGACAACCTCCAACTGGGTCGCGGACGACGCATCGCGCATCGGCAGATGGACTCCGTGGCTTCCGACATACTATAATCTCCATTGTCGAGACGAGGACACTCACCTTGATAGATCGATCTTCAAAAAATGCTAGAATATTTCTATACAAACAACTACAAGTGCTTGGTCAACGTGAAACTGCCGCTCACACCGATCCATGTCATCATCGGTCAGAATGATTCGGGAAAGACGAGCGTTCTCGAAGCCATGGTTGCCCTGTTCCGGAGCACGGAGAGGCCGCTTGTCGAGACATTCCCCGGCGATTGGCAGGATCGCGAATTGGTGTTCGCAGGCGAGGAGAAGCCCGTAATTCAGTTCGAGGTTGGTTTCGGAGCAGTCGAAGGAGAGGCTGATTCGCCGATGATCTACCACCTAGATGTCGAATTTGGCAAAGGACGATTATGTCGGAGGATCGACGAATGGTGCAAGAATAGTGACGTCCTTAAGATTACTGAAATTAGCCCAGGGTGGACGGGGGTTGCACACCGGATCGGTCTGAATCCAGGCCCGCAGCAAGACCGTCTTGATTCGATCGCCGACCAATTCGGGACTGTGAGCCTCTATCGCTTCGAGCCACAATTGATGGCGATCCCAGCGGCGATCGACCCGAGGCGGAGGTTTCGGATGGACCCTGACGGGTTCGGCCTGGCAACGTTGCTCGACGACATCCTCGGCTACGACCCCGAGCGATTCATCGCCCTTCGCCGCGATTTCTGCGAGTTCTTCCCGCAGTTCCGCAGTCTTCGGATCGAGTCCGTTCAAGCCCTCCAGCGCGAATTCCGCGAAAGTGGCCAGCATCACGCGAATCAGATGATCGGAAAAGGAATTGCTTTCGAAACAACTCATGGCCGTGCGATTCGCGCCCAGCAGGCTTCGGATGGGGCGATCCTGTTTCTGGGCCTGCTTGCCCTGATCCACTCGCCAGAACCCCCGAAATTGTTGCTCATCGAGGAGCCGGAAAAAGGCGTTTACCCCAAGCGTCTGGAGGAAGTGATTCACCTCATCCGAAGGCTCCACGAGGCTCCGTCGGGGCGGGCTGCGCCGCAGATCATCATGACCACTCATTCCCCATACTTGCTCAGCTCGTTCCAGCCGGACGAGGTGACGCTTATGGCTCGAAGGAACGGGGACGGCCCCGTCGAGGCGCGTCCGCTGAGGGACGCCCCCAACATCGAGGAGCGGCTCGGCCATGGAGAGTTCTACCTCGGCGAACTCTGGTACAACCTCAGCGAGGAAGAGTTGTTCGCCGATGCCTGAGCATTCGTCCGTCATCGAGATCATCGGCGAGGGGAAGACCGACCTCGGACAAGGAGGAGTTCGACCGGAGCCCCCAACCACTGGCGTTCTGCCCATCCTTGTCCACAGGTTGTGCAATCGGCCCGAGTCGATGCAAGTCCTAAAGAGGCCCCTGCAATTCCTTCAGAGAGGAAACCTCTTCCAAAAGGTCCGGTTCGCGAAGCGTCAGGCCTTCTACAACGGGTCGGCTGGGCTTGTCTTTGTCGTTGACACCGAAGGGAACCACCCCGGTCAATTGGAAGAGTTGCGGCGCGGACGCGACTCTGAATTCCGGGAGTATCCGGCCGCGGTCGGCGTGGCCCATCCCTGTATCGAAGCCTGGCTCTTGGCCGACGCCTCGGCGATCTCGCGGGCGATGGGGCTCACTCAACGAGCCAATGTCCCTGCGCAACCCGAATCCGTGCCCGCACCGTGTCAGGACCGAACCCAGAATCCTAAAATACTTCTGGCTCAATGCGCCGGACTGAACCGGCTGGTAACCTCAGCGGATACAACGCGAATCGCCCAAGAAATCCGAGATCTCGACGCGATTCGTACCCGCTGTCCCATGAGCTTCGCACCGTTCGCGGATGAGGTCGTCGGGATTATCAAGCCCATCTTCGAGACAAATGGAAGCGACCGGACGGTTTCATGACTCAACTCGAGATCACGGGCCAATAGCTGGGCCATCTCGGCTTCGAAGCACTCGATCACCGGGCCACCGCCAGGTCTGGGCACTGCTGATACCGATCGGGAAATCAGAGCCAGTTTCGATCGTCAGGGGAGAGCCACCAGACCTGTAGTCGATCCTCGTGTCTCCTACCGAAGCGCTTTTCTCAAGGCGTTTCGTCCTTTGTCTCGTTCCACTGGAGAGCCAAGCTAGCATGGATCTGGTTCCCCGTTTCGATCGAGTGGCGGAGCTCCTCTGCCAGATTGATCACATCCCGCATTGCTGGCCGACATGAGCCAGCTTGGGGACGCTCCCTGGCGGTTCCTTGCTCGCGCTGCCAGTGACGCGCTTTGGTAGTGTCGTACCGCACGCGCAGCGGGAAGGAAAAAGTGACTGGCGGGCCCGCACAACTCCAGCGGTGAGGCGATCTCATGGTAGAAAACCGAATGACGACGGAATAACATCACTGGCCGCAACGTCGCTGGCCGCAGCGTCGATGCCGGCGATCCGCATGCAGTCTTTGCAGTCTTGTCGCATGCGGGCCCATGCGTGCATTTGGACGAACAGCGCGGAATGACATGAAGATGGCAGTCACTTTGCCCGGCAGAGCATCCCGCGAATGCTGTGCCGAACAGACGCAGAAGCGTCCTTGTTTCATCCCTCTGGGCGGAAACCATCTTGCGCGTAACAACTCGGTCAGAAAATCGGGCTGATGAGGTAGGGGGATCTCATGAACGGCAACGGGAGATTCGATCACGAACAGCTACTGGCCGAGGCTCGCGGCGGTCGTCGTGAGTCGCTGGGCAGAGCTCTGGAGTTAAGTCGCAACTACTTGACGCTGTTGGCCCGGACGCAGATCGATCTCCACCTCCAGGGCCGCCTTGATGCCTCGGACGTGGTCCAGGAGACGTTCCTGGATGCGTGCCGCGACTTCGACCACTTCCGCGGTAGCAGCCCAGGCGAGTGGGTGGCTTGGCTGCGCAAGATCTTGATCTTCAACCTGGCCCGCGCCGTAGAGAATCAGGTCGTCGCAAAGAAACGCAGCGCGCAACGCGAAGTCTCCCTGGAGCAACATGTGGCGGTCATGGACCGCTCGTCGGGACGTTTCGAGATCGCGCTGGTCGGACGCTCGAGTTCGCCCAGCGGCCACGCGGAGCGATCGGAAACGCGCCGCTCGTGTGGCCGATCAGTTGGCTCGACTCTCCTCCGACTACCGCGAGGTCCTTGTCCTGCGGAATCTGGAAGGGCTGCCGTTCTCCGAGGTGGCCCTCCGCATGGGCCGGTCGGCCGGGGCCGTCCGCATCCTCTGGGTGCGGGCCGTCGATCAGCTCAGGCAACTGCTGCAAGCGGAGGAATTCGTATGAGTACCCGTGTGCCGTTCCCGGTGTCGCTCGAGCCGACCCCCGAGGTGATCGGCATCCTGGAGGAATTCCTCGCGGGACTGGAAGTCGGGGCCCGGCCGAACCCGGAGGAGTTGGTGGCCCGATTTCCCGAGATGGCGGAGCCCCTGAAGGCCTGCCTGTCGATCCTGGAACTCTTGCGAGACGCGGCCCCCAGTCTTCGGGGTTCGGGACGACCTGGGCCGCTGGTTGCCCTGGAAAACCTGTCCGAACTCGGCCCCCTCGGCGACTTCCGCCTGGTGCGCGAGGTCGGCCGCGGTGGCATGGGCGTGGTGTACGAAGCGGAGCAGATTTCCCTCGGCCGCCGGGTGGCGCTGAAGGTACTGCCGTTTGCCGCCGCGCTGGATGCCAGGCAGTTGCAGCGGTTCAAGAATGAAGCGCAAGCCGCGGCCAGCCTGCACCATACCAACATCGTACCGGTCTTCGGCGTCGGCTGTGAGGGCGACACCCACTACTACGCCATGCAGTATATCGAGGGGCAGACGCTGGCCGAGATCATCGGGGACCTGAGCCGCGGGAACGCGTGTGCCCGGGCCGGTTTCACCTCGGATCCGAGCGATCGCCATGCCGCGGCATCCTCCGCCACGCCACCCCGGGCGGAGCCTGCCGCCGCCGCGAGTCCCGGGCGCTGCTGCGCGGCGGCGATGCTGGGTATGCAGGCCGCCGAGGCGCTGGAACATGCCCATCAGCTCGGCGTGGTGCATCGGGATATCAAGCCGGCCAACCTGCTCGTCGAATCGATTGCTCCCTTCGCGCTCGAGGAAACCGGAGCCGAGGTGGAAGGGGTCCGCTTATGGGTCACGGATTTCGGCCTGGCTCACTACCGCCATGGGCCGGTTGGGCTGACCGTCACCGGCGACCTCGTGGGCACGCTGCGCTACATGAGCCCGGAACAAGCCCTGGCCCAGCCCGCGGGCGTGGACCACCGCACCGACATCTATTCACTCGGCGCGACCCTCTACGAGCTCCTGGCGCTCGAACCGGCGTTCGACGACCGGGACCGCCAGGAGCTGCTCCGGCAAATCGCGCTCGAGGAGCCGAAGCCCGTGCGGAGGGTCAACAAGGCCATCCCCCTGGACCTGGAAACCATCGTGCTCAAGGCCATGTCCAAGAACCCCGCGGAGCGCTATGCCACGGCGCGAGCTGGCCGAGGACCTGCGACGGTTCTCGAGGGACGAGCCGATCCTGGCCAGGCGGTCAACGCCGCTCCAGCGCGCACGAAGGTGGGCACGGAGACACCGGCCGGTGATGGTGTCGGCGGCGTTGGCGTTGCTCGCGGCCCTGACGGTCCTGGCGGGCAGCGTCGGCTGGATCGTGCGCGACCGGGCCGCGTGGCAGGCCAGGAGGACCGCCTACCTCCAATCCGCCCTGGACGAGGCGCAACGATTCCAGAAAGAAGGTCTGTGGCCGCAAGCGCTGGCAGCAGCCAAGCGCGCCGAGGTCCTGCTTCAGGACGTCACGGCCGAGCCTGCCCTGGCCGAGCGCGTGAAGAGATTGCTACGAAACCTGGCCGAACAGGAGGCCGACGTTCGGTTGGTCGCCGACCTCGAGGCCATCCGCCTTCGCCAGGCGGACGTGAAGGACAACGGGTTTGTCCTTTATCGGTCGCGGGTCGAATATCAGCAAGCCTTCGGAACGTACGGCTTGCGAATGGATGCGACGACACCGGAGCAGGCAGCCGCGGTACTAAGGCGTCAACCCCCGTCGGTCCGCAGCACCCTACTGGCGGCCGTGTACCAATGGTCGATCCTGGCGAGATCCGAGAATGCCCCGGAGGCGGGCTGGTTGAAGCGGGTGCTTTCCGTGGCGGACTCGGACCCCTGGCGACAAGGCGTGCGGGCCGCGCGGGAGAAAAACGATCGCCAGGAGATGGAAAAGCTGGCGCACGAAGTCGATACCGCCGTTCAGCCGCCCGAAGCCCTGTTCGTCCTGGAACTGGGTCTCGCTGAGCAAGGTGCCACTGAAGCGGCGCTGGCGCTTCTGCAACGCGCCCAGCTGGCTTTCCCGGGAGACTTCTGGATCAACCACGACCTGGGCTTGGCACTGCTCAATGGCCGGCCGCCACAGCATGAGGAGGCCATTCGATTCTTGACCGTGGCCGTGGCGCTGCGACCCGATAGCCCGGGAGTGCGCCTTAACCTCGGCCTCGCCCTTTCCCGCACGGGACGACTGGACGAGGCGCTCGTCGCCTACCACCAGGCCATCGACTTGAAGCCCGATTTTAGCATGGCTCACTTGGATCTCGGTGTGCTCCTCGCCGAGAAGGGCCACCTTGACGAGGCGGTCGCCGCTAGCCGGCGCGCCTGCCAGTTGAAGCCGGATTATGGCTACGCCTACTATAACCTCGGCCATTCCCTGTATCGCATGGGTCGCGTCGACGAGGCGCTGGCCCCCCTTCGCCGGGCGGTCGATCTGATGCCCAATAATAGCACGGCCCACTCTAAGCTCGGTCGGGTCCTCGCCGACAAAGGCCACCTTGACGAGGCGGCCGCCGCTTGGCGGTGCGCCAGCCAGTTGAAGCCGGATGATGGCGACGCCTACTATAACCTCGGCACTTCACTGATGAACATGGGTCGCGTCAACGAGGCACTGGCCCCCCTTCGCCGGGCCATCGACCTGATGCCCGATCATGCCGAGAGTCACTGTAACCTCGGCCACGCGCTTTGGAAACTAGGGGAGTTTACCCAGGCTCTCATCCCCTTGGAGCGTGGGCACGAACTGGGCTCCCGACGCAAGGATTGGCGCTATCCGTCGGCTCAGTGGCTGAGAGAATGCCGGAGGAGGATCGAGCTCGATGGCCGGCTGACCGCCGTCCTCCGGGGTGAAGCGCAACCTGCGGATGCTGACGAACGGGACGCGTATGCCCACCTCTGTTACGAAAAGAAGCGCTATGTCGCCGCCGCCCGCTTCTTCTCCCAAGGTCTGTTCGCCGACCCGAAACCGGCCGACGACCTCGAAGACTGCCATCGCTACCAAGCCGCGTGCGCAGCGGCCCTGGCCGGCTGCGGCCGGGGGGACGACGCAGGTCAACTGGATGACAAGGAACGGGTCCGCTGGCGAAAGCAGGCTCTAGAGTGGCTGCGGGCCGAGCTGAAAGCGTACGGCGAGCTGCTGTCTGTGGGCAGTCCAAAGGAGCGCCAGCGGCTTCAGGAATGGCTCGGGCGTTGGCAGTCCGAACGAGCATTGGCCGGCCTGCGCGATGCGACTCAGGTCGCCCAGTTGTCGGCCGCCGAGCAGGAATCGTGCCAGCAGCTCTGGGCGGAGGCCCAGGCCTTGCTCGCCAAGGCGGGAACCGCCGAGCTTCGTGGGTCGGATTCGCCGGTGCCATAAGTCGAGTGGTTGACTCGGCTCGCTGCGTTGTCCCCCGGGCAGAAGGACTCCTGGGGAGGGCCACGCGAATTGTCGCAGGAGTTCGGGCAACGCCCGGGCGCTCGGTCTGCGCGCCCACGGCGAATACGTTGCCATTACCACGCAGACCGCACCTGCCTCGGAGATCCAGACCATGTTGTTCAAATCGTTTCAGCAGCGGTGGGCCGAGTCTGCGCCGACCGGCGTTCCCGAGCCCGGCGAAAGCGGGCACCCCAACGGCACATTTCGCGCCTGGACGTTCTCGAGGACCGAACCTTGCTCAGCACACTGGTCGTCAAGAGCGCCGCTGACGACGGCTCTGCCGGCACCCTGCGCGCTGTGCTGGCCGCGGCCCACAACGGCGACACCATCCAGTTCGCCCGCGCGGCTCGATGGCCAAACCATCACCTTGACTCGGGGCCAGTTAGCGGTCAACCAGAGCGTGACCATCGACGGCCCCGGCGCGAGCGAACTGGCAATCAGTGGCAATGTCTGCGAGCCGGCTGTTCGAGATCGGCCAGTGGCGCGAAAGTGACGATTTCCGGTCTGACGCTCAAGGACGGCGTAGCCACCGACGGGGCCGCCGTCCTCAATGCGGGGAACCTGACGCTGACCCAGGACGTGCTCAGCGCTGACGTGGCGCAGGGGGTGGCGGGAGGTGGCCTGTTCGGCGACGGGGCCGGCCGGGGTGGCGGGGTGGAGAACGAGCCGGGGGCGACACTGACTGTCTCGCAAAGCACCTTTACGGGTGATCTGGCTCTCGGGGGTACCGGCGGCGGCAATGCGTTCGGCGGCGCCATCGACAACGAAGCCGGCACGGTCACCATCGCCCACAGCACGTTCACCGGCGACCAGGCCGTGGCCGCCAATGGTGGTACGGTGAGCGTGGCCGTCACGCTCCCAGGTGGCTTGAGCGCCAGCCTGCTTGGCGTCGCAGGCGGCGGTGGTGTCTGGAACGATGGCGGAGCGCTCTGACCGTCACCAACAGCACGCTGACGAACAACCTGGCGCAGGGCGGCAGCAACGGTAACGCCAGCTCCAGCACGGCGGCGTTCGTTGTGGTCGGCACGGCAATTGGCGGCGCCATCGGCGAGGGCGCCTTCTTCACGGCGGCAACGCCAGGCCTCGTCGTGGGCAACAGCACGTTCACGGGAAACCAATCCCTGGGTGGCTCCGACCTCCTGTATGCGGCCTCGAATTTCACCTTTCCGCTCCAACCCTTGGTTGATGCCGGCTCCGGCCGAGGCGGCGCGCTAGGGGCCGTCGCCGGCAACGTCTCCCTGTCGCAGAGCACGCTCACAGGCAACACGGCCCAGGGCGGCAGCCTCGCCACCGATGTCCGGAACGGGATCACGCTCATCATAAACGGCTCAGCCGGTCTCGGGGGCGGCGTCGACGATGAGTTCGATCTCGGCGTTGCGCCGCCTCCCGCGGCCACCACGCTGACGATCAACGGAACGAGTCTCACTTCGAACGCCGCCCTGGGCAGCGGTCCCTCTGGTTCCGGAAACGGCGGCGGTGTCGCGAGCGCGCAGGTGAACGCGAGCGTGAGCAACTGCATCGTAGAAGACAATCGAGCGACGGGGAGTTTCGGCGGCGGCTTCACCGGATCCAGCTCGGGGACGTTTTCGTACACCTTCGGGGGCGGGACGGCTGAGGGCGGTGGGTTGTACTGCACATCCGGCGCGTTGACCATCAGCAACAGCGCCGTGGACGACAATCTCGCGCAAGGCGGACCCGGCGGCGCCAACTTTAGCGGCGGCGGCGGCTACGGCGGCGGCGTCAATTCTGCTGCGCCGCTGGTCCTGTCCAACGTGACCCTGGAGGGGAATCAGGCGGTCGGCGGCGCGTCAACTGCCACCTATGCACTCGGAGGCGATTCAGGGGGCGGCGGGCTCGACAGCTATGGCCCGGCGACGATCACCAACACCGTTTTCACGGACAACCTTGCTGTCGGCGGCGCGGACGGCGCCAGCGGGGGTGGCGACGCAGGCTCCGGTGGCGCATCCACCGGAGCGCTGGACATGAGCAACTGCACGTTCAAGGGCAACCAGGCTTTGGGGGGCGCAGGCCTTTTCGGAGGTATCGCTGAGGCCGGCGGATTGGGGGTTGGTTCCAATGGACCCAACATCGAGGTGAGTAACACCAATTTCATTGGAAACAGCGCCATCGGCGGCGGCTCGATCATCGCCAACGAGAACACTGGGGGCGGCGCGGAGGGCATTGGGGGCGGCGTATCCGTTGTCCTTTTCACACCGTACTCGGGCGCGACGGCCACATTCACCAACTGCACTTTCCTGCAGGACGTCGCGGTCGGCGGGGCGGGTGCGGACGGTGCCGATGGTGAAGGTGGCGGCATGTTCGTGAGCGGCGAGAGTACCATGGCGCTCAGTGATTGCAATTTCACGCAATGCGAGGCCCAGGGCGGAGCCAGCGGTTTCACCGACCCATTTGACCCATTTGGCGGCTTCTCCGTCGGCGGCGGCCTCGACGTCGATTACCTAAGTACCGTCGTCGTGTCGAACACCACGTTCACACACGACCAGGCCCAGGGCGGCGCTGGCGGTGCGGGCACCAGTGGCAGCCCGGGTGTGGCAGGGGCGTATGCCCAGGGAGGTGGGATGAATGTCGACGGCGGCTCGAGCGCCACAGTCAATGACTGCTCTTTCGTGCATGACGTGGCCTCCGGCGGTGCCGGCGGCGCCGGGGCAGCCGGTGCTAGTGGTGGCGCCGGAGGTGCTGGCCAAGGCGGGGGCCTGTCCAACACCACGTCTTCCACGACCAGCGTGAGCAATAGCCTGTTCATCTCTAACGTGGCACAGGGGGGCGCCGGCGGTGCTGGAGGAACAGGGGCCTCAGGCGGCGTGGGCGGCGCCGGCCAGGGCGGCGGGCTGTGCACGGCTCAAACCTACAACGCCACCTCGCTGACCGTGACCAACAGTACCATTACGCTGAACCAGGCAGTGGGTGGTGTCGGGGCGCAGCCGGCGGCACGGGCGGGGCGGGTGAGGGAGGTGGGCTCTTCAACTCCCCTGCGCCTCACACGCGTGGCCCCGCCACGCTTTCGATTGGCAACTCCGCGATCCTTGCGAACGCGGCCGAAGGCGGCGCCGGTGGCAATGGGGGCAATGGCGGAGACGCTCTAGGCGGGGGCATCTTCAACGACCTGGGAGACACGGCCACGGTGACGGCGAGCGTCATCAGCGCCAACCTCGCTCTGGGTGGGCTGGCCGGCTCCGGCGGAAGCGTAGGCCAGGGCATCGGGGGAGGCATCTATAATCTCGGCACGTTTTCCCTGGATACTTTCTCCGTGGTCCTTGGCAACTATGCCTCCACGAGCAACGATAATAAGTTCGGAGTCTAGGTTCGGCTAAAGGCAGTACGCCATGAACGACTCCTTCCGCCTGGCCCTGGAGAAACATCAACAGGGTTTCCTGGACCAGGCGGCTCAACTCTACTTGAAGGTGCTCAGCCGCGGACCTGAGCATGCGGACGCTTTGCACGTGCTGGGCGTGGTGGCACATCAGCAAGGCCGAGATGCTCAGGCCATCGGGGTGATCCGCCAGGCCCCGGCACTCAAGCCGGGCGTGGCGATGTATCACGCCAATCTTGCCGAAGCGTACCGCGCCCTGGCTGAGTATGAACTGGCCTCTGCGAGCGCTCAGACCGCGTTGCGACTACGGCCGGACTTTGCTGAGCCAGCCAAAACGCTCGGTCTGCTCTTAGAGCAAGGTCCAATCGGTCTCGAAAACCGGTGTTGGTGTTCTACGAGCTTCGACTGAGCATGCTGGTCATCCAGTCGCGGCCAACACCGTAGCCTGCGGCTGGAGACTCGGCGGTGGCCCGGTCCACGACGACACCATTCACCGGCCTCGTCCGTGCCGCGGAACCGATCGGTGACATGCCGCCACGCCACATCCCGCGCCCGACGTCACTCCGCGTACTCCACTGCGTGCCGAGCGGTGTGGTTGTATGCGCCTGGCTGCCTGAACCTTGTCCAGCCGCCACAGATGGCTTCGGCTTCACGATCGGAATTGGCTCCGAATCCGCGATCGGTATCAAGTGCCTCGTATGGTCCTCCAGGTGAGCCAAAAGAACTGGGGCGTTCGCCTCACTACAAGAAAACGGCCGGTCCGAACCGCGACGAGTCGCGGTGGACCGGCGTTTGAAAAGTGAGGACGTGGAATTGTCGCGTGCCGGGTCAGCCGACGGACCCTCCTCCGCCCGCGGAAGGAGCTTGGCGAAGTCGAGCTGATTGGGGCACGCCTGACGGGCCGCCTTGAGGTCGGCGCCGTGCCAGTCGCGCGCCGCGTCGCCGAGCTCGGCGTAGAGCCTCCGGGCCTCGGCGCGGTGGCCGTGATGGTCGTGGTAGGTGAGGAACCGGGTCAGGTTACACAACTCGGCCTTGGTGCCGGCGGCCTTGCTGCAACGCCCGTCGCAGGAGGCGCACATCGTCGGACCGGCGGCGATGCAGGCGTCGCGAAGCCGGTCGATCTCGGCCTTCTTCATCGGTTTGAAGAGTCGGGCCGCCACGGCGTTCTCCCGGATCTGGTCGGTATTCCGCATCGAGACGCAAACCGACGAGAACCGCTCGTCCGACCAGATCGCATGCAACAGCGACTGGTAGGGCGTCAAGCCCTTTGCCGCGAGCTCCGGGAGCTGCATGGCGATCTCGTCGAGGTTCATATTGCCGGCGACTTGCTTCATCGAGATCAGCCCGATCCCGCGCTTGTAACACGCGTCGAGGGCGCGGTTCATGTCGTCGTCCTGGGCGATCCAGGGATTGTTCTGGAGCATGATCACGTTGACGAATCCGCCGGCCGCGGCGGCCTGGAGGAGCTCCGGGCGTCGTGGGTTGTGGGTCGAGAACCCGACGAACTTCGCCTTGCCCGACTTGCGGATCGCCTCGGCGGTCTCCTTGAACTCCTGGCTCATGGGCCATCGGACTTCGAAGTCGAAGTTCCTGTCGCCCAGGGCATGGAGGAAGATCACGTTGACGTAGTCGGTCTGGAGCGCCTCGAGTCGCTGGTCCAGTTGCCAGAGGAGCTGCTGGGGCGTATTCGGCTGGTCCTTGGTGACCAGGAACAAGTCCTTGCGCGCCTCAGGCATCGCCTGGAGCCAGCGTGCGATCATCGGCTCGGAGCCGTAGCTCTTGGCCGTGTCGAAGTAGCGGACGCCGTTGGCCCAGGCGTATCGGAGCAATCGCTCGCCCCCCGGGCTCAGCCAGGTGCCGAGGTTGAGGATCGTCACGGAAACGCCCGTGCGGCCCAGCTTTCGCATGGGCAGTGCGGCTGCCTGGTCCGCATTGGTTGTGTCTGAGGCAGCGTTATTGGCGGCGTCCTGGCCGCCTGGGTGGTCCTGGTTGAGTCCTGGAGCGCCACCCACGGCCCCGCCGCGCGGCTTGCGGCGGCGGCGAACGCGCTTGGGCTCGTCTCCCTGAGCTACCTCACCGACTGCGGCGATGGCAGCGAAGGCGCCCGCACCCTTCTCCAGGAAATCGCGGCGGTCGATCCGATCAGTCCCTTTTGTCATGTCTTCATTCATCAAACTTCTCCTCGCTGTCTCGCGACAGGGTGATGCCACGTCCCCGGTCCGTTCTCGCGGTACGAAGCAACTCATGCGTCAAGCTAATCGGCGCCGGCGGCCTTGTCGAGGAAAATCCGAGCTGGGCGCGCGTATCCGGGCATCCGTGCATTGGACACCCAGAGGGTCGGCGCAGCAGAGCCGACCAACGGTCTCCGTCGGAAGTCTGGGGTCGGTTTACAGAGTCGTGCGTTCACCGAACGATCGTTGACCACTCTCACGGCCGCGACGGCTTTTCCATCAGCGAATACAAGGCGAACACGTCGTTCTCCAGGTCGATCGGCGATTCGCCTTGGTCCCAGCCGAGGGCATGGGCGAACTTGCGAATGGTTTCGGAGTCATCGCGATCGAACGCGACCACGCGGAAGCCAACCGATTCCCAGACATCTCTCGCGAACGGACAGCGTCCGTCGGCCCAGTTCTTGTAAGGTTGGCCGGGGAGACTGGGCGCCGGGCTGATGTTGTAGATCAAGACCCGCCCGCCTGGTTTCAGCGCATCAGTAAAGCACCTTGACGAATCGCGGCGTCCTCCACGCCGAGGTTGAGGAGTCGTCTCGGTTCGACCGGTCGTTCGGGATGGACATATCCTCGCTTGAGCGTGTTCTTGGAGATAATGAGGTCGTAATTCCCTCCCACGCTCGTCCGGACCGTCTCATCAGCCGGGAAGCGGCCGTCGATCAGTCGAATGCGTCCGTCGCGGCCGGTCCGGCTCTTGACGAGCCCTTGATCCTCGGGAGCGCTGTAGAGGGCCCTCAGCAGCGGATCGACATCCACAGCGTTGACGTCGGCCCCGAGCCCGGCGAGCAGGCGGAGGTGGCCGACCGTGCCATAGCCGAAGTCGAGGACCTTCCGGCCCGAGACGTCCTCCAGACCGGACTGACCGAGCAGGTCGAGCGGCCGCGTATAGGCCAGGGGCGAGCCATACTTCGTCGTGTAGTAGAACGACTCGTCGACAGGGATCGGTTTCAGCACTGCGCCGCTCGACCTCGCTCAAGGAGCCGGCAGCGGCCTGGGTCAAGTAGGTCTTCTTTGCCTCGTCGAGGAAGAGTTTGCGGGGTGCGATGGCGGGGAGACCGGGCGTCGCCTTCAGGAAGTCCTTGGCGAGCTTGGATGTGACCAGCGGCTCCAGCGCTTTGGCCTCGCGACGAAGGAGTGCAGTCGCCGATTCGCCGGCGGGCGCGTCGGTCTCTCCGAGGGTCGGTGATGAACACATCAAGCCGAGCCCCAAAACCAGAAAGACGTCGATCATTTCAGGATTACTCCGCGCTGGAAGGGCTGAGGAAAGCGAAGCTGGGTACTCACTGATTCTGGCGTTTCGGATCATGATACGGGCGAAGAACCGGGTTGCCTACGATCCACTGGAACCGCGCGTATCAAAACCACTCGGCTGTTTCGTCAAGTCTCCCCGAGCGCGAACCCCAAGCGTTCCCGTGGTGTCAAATGAGTGGTCATGCTAGAATTGACCATCAGACAGGTGCCGGGGGGCGCCTGCACCCGAAAAAGACGACGTCACCCCCGTTCGGCTCGTTCGACGCGTGTTGCCGCTTTCGCGAGTCCCAGGAATGGCCCAAGTTCGGGTTGAGGGCCTTTCGAAGATTGGGAGACTACGCGATGAAGACGCCTCGCCGGGCCGCCGCGGCGGCCCTCACCGTTCCCGAATGTAAGATCCGGGCTTCGATCCTGCTCAAGGACCTCCGTTGCGACGAGCGTCCTCGCACGGTTCGCGCCGCCGAACGATTCCGCTCTTTGCCGGTCTTCGCCTTGCTCGACACCGATGCAATAATCGGGCGTCGAGACTCGATCCAGCTCAAGCATGCGCTCGCGGCGATCGCCGCCGAGCTAGGCTACCCCACCTGGACGGCCTGCAAGCGCAGGCTCGAGGTACCGGCCAATCTGCGACTCGACACCGAGAGGTTCTTCGAGACCCGGACGGGCGAACCGATGGGCGCCGCCTACCTCAACCGCTGGTTCGCCCGCTACGACGAGGCCCGCGCTTCGCTGGAAACCGAGGGCGGATACCTATTCCCCTACCGCCACCAGTTCTTCATCTGCGAGCAAGGGTTCCTGGACGTGCGAGGGATCGACCCGGCTGACCCGGACTGGGAGCGGATCGGCCGCGATTGGGTACGACCACGCGATGAGGAGGCCCGCGGCCGCCTCGAACGCAGTTTGATCGCCCTGGGCTACTTCCCACGAGAAAGTGATTGAGACCGACACGGCGTCGGTGGGCGGGGCCAACAGGCTTGCGCCCACCGCTGCCGCATCAGACTTGTCCCCAGGTCGCGCGGAGTCTCCGGATCGACCAGAACGAGAGCAACGCCGCGACCCCGGCATAGATGGCCGTCACGACCACGAAGACGACCACCACGAAGGGAGTCGGTGCCCAGGGATCGGATAGGAGTGGGCCACCGTTCAACCAGAGGGCGCGGACCTCTGGATAGGACACGAGCGAGGTCCAGAGTGTCCCGGGTACGTTGCCCAGGCCGATGAGCAGCGCGATGAAGGTCCACGCCAGGGATCGGGTCGAGTTCCGGGCCCAGCCCGACACGAACACACCGAGCGCCGCGATCAGCCAGGCCAGGATCAGGACCAGTGCCGCCGTCGCGAGTACGCCAATTGGGTGAATCGCTCCCAAGAGAATTCCAAAGCTCCACACAACCAGCAGCGCCAACCCGACCCGTCGGGCGCTCCAGACGGCGCCGAACTGCTTGGCCCGGATGACTTCTCCCGGGGTCAGTAAAGTCGTGGCCAGGCTGACCCAGGTATCTTGCTCGCGCTCGCCGGTGAGGCTGACCGCCGACGCGGCGGCGACGGTCAGCATCGCCAGGACCGCCAGCGCGGTACTCGCTCCACGGAGTGCGATGGTCATTTCCGTCCGCGTCTGGTCCCGAGGGTGGCCTCGGACCAGTTGGTCCAGAGCCGGCGAAGCCACATCGAGCAGGAAGCAGCCCAGCAGCACACTGAAGAACAGGACAACATACCGGCTGCCAAGCCATCGCAGACCACCGCCCATCGTGGCGTACCGCTCTTTCCAGAGCATCGGCGCGTCGCCGCAGGGTGGTCGCCGGGACGGCGCCGCCAGGATCTGATTGTGTGCCAGGGGTGCCACAGCGTGCACGCGAGAGATTCGTCGTGCCCCAGCCGAGAGTCGCGTCCACCAGCCCGTTCTGGGCCTGGCCCCTGGCCAGGAAGTGCCTCGCAACGGTCGCAAGCCGGCGATCGCCAGCATCACGAACAAGAGACCGACCGCCGCTTGGATCCCCGCCATCACGTATAAGAGCACTGGGAATGGCGAGGGCCCGGAGAACGAGGAAAAGCTCGTGCGAAGGTACCAGCCCGGCAGACCCTGCCATCGCGCTCGGGTCAGCTCCCCCAGCACGACGATCGGGTTGGTCAGCATCATCGCGCTATTGACCGGACCAACCCAGCTCAAAGACCCATCGCAGTATCCCGCGATCGGATCGATCGCCGGCGGAGCCAGCAGCCAGATTGCTCCCAGGGCATAAGTTGCCAGCACCGCGTCCCGGGGCCGCCGCGCCAGGACCGAGATCAGCACCGACAACCCGGCGACCGCCAGCACCGTCGTCAAGGTGCTGAGGTATACATATAGCACGTTCTCGGGATTGAGCCCCCCGTAGAGCCCCAGCAAGCAGACCACCGGCAGCCCCAGGGCCACAAACGTCCCGACGTGGACCAGCCCGTGCGCCAGCTTGCCCAGAATAATCTCAGCACTCGATAGGCGGCTCGCGAGCAGGTAATGCAGCGTCTTCCGCTGGTGGTCGTCGGCGATGACGCCGGCCACCAGGGCCGGGAGCAGGCAGAGCAATGTGACGAGCTGCGCCTCGGCGAAGCGGATGAACGTCGTCTCGGCAAACCGATGGACCTCTTCGATGCGTCCACCGCCGGGATGATTCAACTCCCACGTCTGGAACTGGGCCCAGAGTACCACCAGCAAGAACAGGCCGTAGACCACCCGTGCCAGGTAATAGCGGCCCCGGCGGGACGTCGTGATTAGCTCGTACCGCAAGACCGGTCCCAGGCCCAAGATCATGATCCGCGATATCCCATTGACACGGAAAGGAAATATCCGACTACTGTCCGAGCACTGTCGTTCATGGTAATCAGTTCGGGTTGCGATGGACAGGGTGTGTCGATGCCTGGAGGTTGGGCCGACCCGTCACTTCGTCCCGAGTGGTTCGCGCACCCAGACGAAGAAGTTCCCGACGCGCATGGCGGGGCGGAAGCGAAGCCGAGGGAGCGACTCTTCGATGCCGGGGACTCGGAGGTCGTTCGATGTCGTGACGACGACACGGATCGAACTCGACGTCAGGATACCCAGGAGCCAGTTGGAGCGGGGCTCGGCTTGGCCCATCGACTCGAAGACGGGATAGAGCCAGTCATCGTAAACCAGCTCCAGCCGGCCATCGGCACGGTTCTGCTCGGGGCGGTCGACGAAGAAGAACTCAGAAGGAGCCCTCTTGATGCGATCGAAGACCTCGGTCAGTTCGAGGCGATCGAGGTATCGAGGAGCTTCGACCTCCTGGATATGCAGGATGGCGCCGACAAGGACCGCCGACGCGGCGAGCACGACCAGTCGGCGGGACCGTGCCTCGTCGCAGGCCCGCGCCACGGCCCGCCCGGTCAGGACGCTGGCCAGGACGACGGCCTCGATCGCGTAGTTGGCCCAGGCACCCGCGCTGAATCGCCAGAGGGCCGTCATGAGAAAGAGCTCCGCAGCCACATAGGCAACGAGTGCTGAGCCGAGCCGTTCCCCCGGGTACGACCGCCACTCGAAAAGCGCGCAGGCGGGGAGGATGAGAATTGTCATCACGAATCCCAGTACCAGGTTCAACGAGCCGACCGTCGGGATCAGGTCGACGAGCTGATGACTCGGTTCCGCGACGGACGCTTTCACGATGAGGGCGAGTTGAAGGGTCCAAAGCCCAACGAGCAGACCAACAAGAACGGCCCCCCCCATCGCGAAAACCCGTCGGCCGAGGCCGAGACGAGACCCGGTCACGGCCAGATGCGCCGCTGTCAACAGGGCGATCAATCCAATCGTTCTGCCGAGGCTGGCAACGGCGACGATCCGGACGTGAACCCAGTCGGCCGGATGGATTCGCCCGACGTTCGCAGCGGCCACAAGGACCGCCTGCGACATCCGGCCGTTCGTCACGAATTCCTCCGCCCCGTAGTCGAGCAGCACGATCGAGGACGCGACCAACAGGCTGGACACAATCCAGTGAAAGCGAAGCCGCCCGCGCAGCCAGGCAGACAGCAACAGGCCGGTACTGATCGCCGCGGCCCCCACATCGTGCTGTTTGACGCAGACAGCCAGCCCGAACGCCGTGTACGCCCACAACAGCTTTGCCGCCTCCGGTCTCTTCGCCTGCAAGGCCGAGAGCACCAGAAAGATGCCGGCCGTTTGAAGCGCGATGCCGACCATGTCGGGGCGGACCGCGAACGGGAATCCGCTCAAGATCGGTGCGGACAGGATCAAGAGAACAGTCCACCAGCCGGCCTTCCGCGGTGCCCCATCGAGTCGAGATAACCGCGAGGCCATCCATGTCGTCGCCAGCAGGCCGAGCACCGAGAGGAAACGACCGGCCACCAGGGCCGCGGTAGACCGGGTCCACTCCCGCGCGAACCATCGGCCAGGCCGCCATCTGCGGCGAGCCGGTAATAGAGCGGCGCATGGATCAGCACCAGCGGGTTTCCCCCGCCGAAGGGCCCGTAGAGCCCGCTCGGGCCATCGACCAATTGCCGGGCGACCGACAGCGTCAGTGGCGATTCGACCGCCTCGGTGTCCGCGCGGCTCAGGGCACGCCAGCTCCAGTAACCAAGGACGACGAGCGGCCGCCGTTCCCAGAAGGATCGTGATCCAGACCGAAGCCCGCCCATCCTGGCCGCGCGTCATCAGGTTCCGTCGCGGCGGAGACCCCCGGCTTTAGAGGAGATTTCATCTGTGCCGTAAGTCCTTATCCCGGCGGGGGATACCAATCGGGAATCCCGACGGATGGCTCGGCCGCCAAGGAGTTTATGTCTGCTGGGGGGGCCTGGCCACCGTCCACGAGTCGGAACATGTTAGCTCGCAATGGATTACGGTACGAATGAAAATTCCTGTTCAGCCGTGGGGAGGAGCCGCGCTCCTCTTGCAAAACCTGATGCGAACACCAAAAAACTAACCGTGGTCTGAAATCGCCGCCGTGGGCGTAAGACTAGGGCTACCGTCAGTGAGCCCGACTCAGCAGTCCGAGCCTGGTTTACCAGGCGTCAATCCATCGGGAACACGGCACGAAACCTGGAACTGCAAGTCCCTAGTTCTACAGCGGAAGGAGTTCTCGTGTTGACCAGAGGTTCCTGGCGGCCTGAAGGGCCGCGGGAGCACAGCCCGGGGTGAAACCCCGGGAAGCAACGGCCACCCCCATCCTGCCGCGGCCTGAAGGGCCGCAGGTGGCGCCCGCTCCTGCACCCCTTCAGGGTGCACCGCAGAGGGGCCGGCCATCCCGGTCCCCAGGGTTTCACCCTGGGCTGGGCTCCCGCGGCCCTTCAGGCCGCCCCTGGCTTCCCGTGAACACGAATTCTCCTTCCGCTGTAGAACTAGCTTGAGCTATGGGGTATCTGACTCCCTCGCGAGTGGCTCATCGGCAGAGTGGCCTGCTTCAGATTGGAACGGAATGAATTCCGTTCTACGAAAGATTTCCTCGAGATTCGGCGCGGGCCTCGAGCTGTTCGAGGAGGCGTTCCACGTCGTAGCCGACGAGGTTGGCGACGACCTCGTCGGCTCCGGCCTCCTCCAGCGCGGCGGAGGGGTGCGTCGTGGTCACGCCGACGGCGTACATCCCGGCGGCCTTGGCCGCCTGGATGCCGACCGGTGCATCTTCAAACACCACCGAACGAATCGGATCAACGCCTGATTTGGTCGCGGCCACCAGGAAGACCTGGGGGTCGGGCTTGCCACGGGTGATGTCCTCCAACGAGGCGATCGCGGCGAATCGGCCGTCCAGGCCGCACTCTTCCACCGTCAGCTCGAGGTTGGCCCTTGCCCCGCTGGAGCCGATCGCGAGCTTCACACCGTGCGACGTCAGGGCGTCGAGGACGACTCGCACGCCGTCCATCAGCTCGATATGTCCCGCGCGCCACGTCGCGATAGCATTCCTCCTTCAAGCTCGAATACGCGCTGGATCTCTTCCTCGGTGATCCCGTCGCCGCAGAGCCGGCGGAAGATGCTGGGATTCGTCATGCCGAAGGTCGCGTGGATAAACTCGGGGGTCAGGTCTAGCCCCGTGCGACGACCCAGCTCGACCCAGGCAGACTGGTGGGCTTCGAGCGAGTCCACGAGCACTCCGTCGTGGTCGAAGATGGCGAGGTAGGATTCCGATGTCGCGGGCACGCTTGAGGTTCCTCCAAGAGGGGTCAGAAGATCGAATGAGGGTTCCGGGGTCGGAATGCACGGTCAACCGATCGCCTGGGGAGTGGTCGATGAGGACCGGTGCGATCGCTCCCTCGGATGAGCCGTGCAGGATTTCCGCGACCTCGCCGCATCGTGATCGGTGCGCTCGTCGGGATCGCGGCACGAGCAACCGGCGGAGGAGCCCGGCGAAGGGCTCGGGTGTCTCGGCGGCCAGGGGTTCGGGCTCGACCGAGCGAATCTGGTCGAGGAGGTGGAGCAGGTTGGCGGCGGGGAAGGCCATCTTCGCGGTCGCGAGCTCGTAGAGGATGAGGCCCAGCGAGAAGACGTCGCTGGCGGGTCGAGCCGGCTCGCCGCGGACCTGCTCGGGGGCGAGGAACCGCGGCGTGCCGAAGAGCCCGTCTCCCTGCTCGGCGAGACCCAGATCGGCCGTCTCGTCGGAGGGGACCGGCGGATTCCGACGGAGCGCGACGCGCCAGCCCGAAGTCGAGGACCTTGACCATTCCCTCCTCGGTGACCATCACGTTCTCCGGCTTGAGGTCGCCGTGCACGACCCCGGCCGCGTGCGCGGCCGCCATCCCCGCGGCGATCTGACGGGCGATCGAGGGGAGCGAATCGATTGGCAGCCGGTCCTCGCGCGAGTGAACTGGCTGATCGGCCGACCCGAGATGTACTCCATCGCGATGATCGGCACGCCCGCCGTATCGTCCACGGCGTAGATCGTGCAGAGGTTGGGGTGGTTGAGCGCGGCGGCCGCGCGGGCCTCGGCCAGGGCGGCACTCGGCGTCACCGGGCAGTCGGGCTTGAAGACCTTCAGCGCCACCGGCCGGTCGAGCTGGAGGTCTTTGGCACCGGTAGACCCGCGCGAACGTCCCGGAACCCACCTCGGCCTCGATCAGGTAGTGCGAGAAGTAATTGCCGGCCCGAATCGCCGTGAAGGGGTCGAACGCCTGGTGATCGGCCATCCAGTCCTCACGGCAGAGCCCCCCCGACTTGAGGGCCGTCAGGACCCGCAACACTTCCTGGCTCCGCCGCCCGACGCTCAGGTTGTGCACGACCTGGTATTGAACCACGCCTTCCGGGTCGATGATGAACAGCCCTCGCACGGCGATCCTGCTGACGCTCCTGGTAGACGCCGTAACTCCGGGCGGCGGTCCCGTCCCGGTCACTCGCCAGGGGGAAGCTCAATCCGCCCAGGCCGCCGCGCGACCGGGGTGTCGCGATCCAATGCTCGTGCGACTCGACCGAATCGCAACTGATCCCCAGCAGATCGCAATCCTGCGCCGCGAATTCGTCGAACCGCTGGCTCAGACCGATCAGCTCCGTCGGGCAGATCAGCGAGAAGTCGCTCGGATAGAACATCACGACCAGCCATCGGCCTCGATAATCCGCCAGCGAAACCTGGGTCCGCGATGGGTCGGGGAAGCGCGTGCAGGGCAGATCGAGAGCCGGAGCCGGGTTACCGATCAAAGTCAACATGGGTGGACGAAACACCTCTTCGATGGCGAGAATCCGATCCTTGGAAATCAGTCCGAAAACCCGTGGATGCTTTCGATCCGGAGAGCTCCCTATTCTACGTACGACGGGGGCTGAACCTGAAGGGGTAAGGTCTGGGCTCTGGAGGAGACCCGCCTGCAGATGACGAAGCGTCTCTGGCGAATCTTCTGGCTACTGGTGCTGGTCGGGCATGGTCTCCTTGCCGTGGCGTGGTGGGGGCTCTCACCGGGCGGGTTCGGCCTGGTTCACCCGCGGTTCTGGTCCAACCGCCTGGCGCCACCGATGGTCCTGGGGCTGTCGATCGTGTCGATGGTGGCGCTCAGGCAAGATCGCCGTGCGTGGCTCCGCCTGCTCTTGCCCGTGTGGCCCGCGGCCTGGGCCGCGGGGGCCATCATGTTGCGAATCGTGTTCCCAATCACGATGGAACGGCTCTGGATCGTCCCCCTGGCGGTCGCGTCGGCGATGGGGATCGCCGCAGTCCGTCCCTGGCAGGCTCCGGATGAGCGGGGATGGGTCGGGGTCTTGCTCGCGATGATCGGGGCCAGCGTGGCCGGCGCGGCCGCAGTCGGTGCATTGCGTCCGCCCGTCGCCGCAACCCACCCCCGGAATGCCCCGCTGGCTCCGTCGAATTATTGTCCCGGATCTTCGGACCGCATACCGCCGGGAAGCGTCCGGTTTCGCCTCGGGGGCCATGGTCCAGACGCGTCGACGGCTCGCTCATGGTCCGCATGCGCCCCGCTGACAATCTCGATCCAGCCGTTCCTGACCTTCCTGAGCCGATCCCCGGACGGATGCCCGACGGTCCTGGTCCGCGGCCAGGAGCGTCGAGGGCCCCAGCCTCGATTCCGCGAAGGCAGGCGGTCAGGGGAGCAGTCCTGTGTCCTGTTCCACGACTTCCCGGGACAAGGTCCGGCGAGCCTCCGCGTCGACGTGGAGCCGGGGACGGGCGCAGTCAAGGTCGACGCCGCGACGCGGCTGGATCAGCCGGTCCAATCGCATCTGAACGCGTTCTGCGACGTCGAGGTCCGAGGTCATCGCCGACTGGCTCTGGCGTTTTCGCCCTGTCCGGATGCCCGAATCGAGGTCCTGCCCTTCGACTACCCCATCGGCCGGCCCGCCCGTTTCGCATTCGTTGAGACGGACCGGACGTTCCGCGTCGTCGAGGCGTCCAGCGGAGAGAAAGGGCCGTTCCGGACGCTCGCACAAGGACGGCTTGAACCCGAGCAGGCCCTGACGATCACACTCCACGATCAGGAGCGGGCCGTCGCACGTCTTTCACTCGAAGACTACGCGGCACAGGCCGACACGACGCCCTCACCGACGGCCGGTTGGGGCGTGCCGGTCAATGCCATCGAATTCAGCCTCGCGGACGACTCGCCGTCCTCACCCGCGTCGATCTTCGTGACGCTGGCGGGGACGTCGGTCGGCCGCGGCTGGGATTGTGTCGGACATCGTGCGGGCACCTACCGCAACCGGATCCGCCTGGAGCCCGTCACGGCCAACGCGCAATCGCGAATGAGGCCAGAGCGATTCAGCGACGGCGATGTCATGCGGGGAGTTGCGGTTGCTTCGACCGGACTCGGGTCGGACATCCTGCGCGGGCTGGGTCTCGCGTACGGGGCCGACCGCCGTGCGGACGAGGTTGACCCGCATCCATCCCGAGGGGTCGAGCGGCGAGATCGGAATGGATCGCGAAGCCCGGCAGCTTGAGCTGGTCGAGAGCGACGTCGATGTTCTGGCTGCGGATCTTGGTCCCGAGCGCCGTCATGACGAACGGCCGCGGTGAACCGGGTCAGGGGCGTCCCCTTGTTCTCGTCATCGTTGATCGCGATGACCTGGGGGTTGGTGCCCGGGTTGAACTCCTCGATCTTGCCCTTGAGCCGCAAGGTCGGCGACGACGTGTCGAGCTGGTAGGAGATCGCGATTTCGGCCAGAGGCACCTGGATCCGGAGGACCTTGGCGGGCACGCCGAGCAGGTTGCCGCCGGCCTTCGGGTCCGGGGCCGGGACGTCCATCTGGAAGTCGTGGATCAGGACGACAAGGAAGCCGCGGGCGTCGGTGCTGAACTCGGGCGGTTTCTGCGGTCGGAAGACTCGCAGCGCGGTCACGCGCGGGTCTTTGGCCTTGACGGCGTCCTCCACGGCCTTGAGGTAGTTGGCGTAGTCGACGTTCACCCTGACGGTGACCGCGTCCTTCGGCGGGGTGCCCGGCGGTACGGCCTTCGTGACGATCACGAGGTTCTTTGCAAACTGCACCTCGAACTTCCGCCAGTACCCGCTGGCCGCGCTGGTCAAGAGCGAGCCGAGATGGAGATCGGCCGTGACGCCCGGGTCGGAAGTCGTCGCGAGCCGAGTGGGCAGGGGCGCGTCGGCGCCGCGCTGGTCCGGGGCATCGCGCCACTGGAACAGGCCGCCGACGTGGATCGCCTCGGGCCGCGATTGCAGCGACAGGTTGCGCGATCAGGAAATCATTGATCGCGACCGTGTCGTTGCCGATGAGATACTTCGACTTTCAGATCGGCGTTCCGCTTCTCGGTCTCCTTACCGATGCGCTCCTGGGTCTCTTCCGCGGCCTCGGTCGGGATCCGCTGCTGGAATTTGGGCAGGGCACCTTCATAGACCTTATTCGTGATCTTCTGCTGGTCCATCCCGATCATCGCGGCGATCGCGCGGCCGAACCTCGCCCCCGCACGCCGGGACCGAGCCGATGGCCGCGTCGATGCAGTGGGTGGCCGAGGGGATCAGCTCGAGGCCCGAGGGCCTCACAACGGCCGTCACGGTCAACTCGGACCAATCGTAAGTCGTGGCGCTGAACACATACAGCTTCGCCGCCCGCACGGCCCTGGGGATCCTGCTCCATCTGCTGCTGGAAGTCCCAGATCGGAGTCACGCTGGTCAGCGTCTGACTGTTGAAGAACGAGATGCCATCGTCGCGGGGCAGCAGCCCGAAGCCGGTCTTGGGCCCGGCGGTCACCATCGAAGTGTATCCCTTGCGGGTGATGGGCCCCGACTCGACCAGGTTCGCTTCGAAGACCGGCGCGACCGTCGCGACATCGGCGGTGACACTCGAGATTGGGCCGGTTGAACAGGTCGTTGACCGCCGAGGACAGCTCGGTTGAGGGCTCCCAGGATTGATCCGGTTTCTGCGGCTTCATCGATCCCAGCGAGTCATAGATCTTTCGCAATGCCGTCTGACGTTGGGCGACCGTTTCGGCGGCCTCGTAGTCCCGTAGGACTTGACTCAGGTCCTTCTGGACGAAATCGACCCACCGCGACCGGTTGGCCTGGATATTCGGATTCGTCGAGTCGGGCAGGGCCTTGCACCGCTTCGTTCAGCCGCTGACGCGCCGACGCAAGACGGGCCCGAGGCCGCGAGCCATTGCCGTAACTCCTCCCGCAAGCTCGCCGCCGGCTCCCAGGACACCGTCCCCAGCGACTCGGAGACCTGCGACACCCGATCGAGCGCCTTCAGACGGTCCGTATCGTTATCCGCCTTGGAATAAGGCGCAAGATCCTGGAGCAAGGCATCGAACAAGGCATTCCACCCGTCCGCGTTCGGAGGGACCTTCGCACCAGGCTTCGCCCATGACTGACGGATCGACTCGATCGTCCGCTCGACACCGATGTAGGTCGGCGCCGCCGGCGCGGCCTCCACTCGCCATGTCACCACGCCCAACCACCACAACCCCTGCTATCCCCAAGGCTGTTATCAGCCTTATTGCTCGTCGCATGCCTCGTCTCCGTCGTCAGGATGTTGCTTGAGCTAAAGTCCCGATTGAATTCCCATCGTCCCGATCGTCTCTTGAAATTGATTAAAGATGCCGAGAATCCTACCTAGTTCAATGTATTTGCCCTATGCCACCCAAAAATCTCAATTTGACTTGGCGGGAACGCGGGTTGCGCGAGATACACAGTCAAGGAGGTTTGAGAGCAAGCTGAGGGATTCCTCATGCCGCCACCATCAATCCTGATCGACTGGCCTGGGAGGCAACCAGCATTCATCAATCGTTGGATTATCGCGGGCGACTCAATTCCGAGACCTCGCGAGACATGATGAGCTCGGACTCGGTGTCATTCCGCTCCTCAACCCGTCACCCGGCCTCAATTTTCATCCTTCACGCTTCATCCTTGACCCGTCATTCCGCTCCTCAACCCGTCACCCGGCCTCAATGCGCTGTCTCATCGGTTCGAAGAAACAGGACAATCGCCGGCTCGACGTGCTACAATCGACGGCGCAGCCGTGCCGGCCCAATCTGTTCATCCTTTCAGAAAAAGTGGATCGCGCGCCGCACGCACGCGAACTCATCGATAGATCATCAATCATCGAATCATCATCCGGTCTGAGGACAAGCCAGGAGGAACCGCTCATGTGTCAAGGGTATCCGACGCGACGAGCTGCGTCGTTCCGGTGGGTGCGCGCAGGATGGATCGTGGGTACGGTGCTCACGATTGCGGGGTGTGACTCGAGCACGTCAACATCAAGCAGTCCGGCTGGCTCGTCGCCGGTCGATCTGACGGGGAGAGAAGCGAGCGGTCACGATGCGCAGAGGGGAGCGGGGCTGTCCGGCACTGGGACGGCAGGGAAGCCGACCGATGGGGGGATGGGTACTCAGATCGAAGGAGACCGCGTTAAGTCGGTTCGCGCCGATCGTGATGAGTAAGCAGACCGAATCGAGCCCGTTCCGCTTCGCCGAGATTGCCAAGGAAGCCGGGCTGGACTTCGTCCACTTCTCCGGCATGACCGAGGAGAAGTACTTCCCGACGGCGAATGGGTCGGGGGTGGCGGTGTTTGACTATGACAAAGATGGCTTGCTCGACATTTACTTCGCCACGGCGACGCTTCTGCCCCTGGGCACGGCCGAGAAGGGCCCCAATCGGTTGTACAAGAACCTGGGCAATGACCGCTTCAAAGACGTGACCGAGGCCTCCGGCCTGGGCTACCGCGGCTTCTGCCACGGGATCATCGCCGGCGACATCGACAACGACGGCGACCCGGACGTGTTCCTCTGCAATTACGGCAGCAACGTGCTGTACCTCAATAACGGCGACGGGACCTTCAAGGACATCAGCAAGGAGGCCGGGATCGACACGCCGAACTGGTCCTCCGGCGGCGCCATGCTCGATTACGACAACGATGGATACCTGGACATCTACGTGACGAACTACGGCATCTGGCGATATCCCGAAGATCATAAGCGGGTTGGCGATGCGCAAAAGAAGGTCTGGCTCTATTCGACGCCCCGGGCCATCAAGACGACCAAGCATTTCTTTTACCACAATAATGGCAACCGGACTTTCACCAACGTGTACGATCGGGTGATCACGATCGAAGACGAGGTGGTGGATCCCGCGACCAAGGTGACGACGAAGAAGCGGTTGTCCAGGGGCCGGGACGACGGGCATGGCTTCGGTGTGGTGGCGGCCGACTTCAACAACGACGGGCTGATCGATCTGTACATCGCCAACGATATGAACCCGAACTTCCTGTTCTTGAACCGCGGCGACGGCACGTTCGACGACGCCACCGAGTTGTCGGGGGCCGCCTACGACATGAACGGCCAGGCGCAGTCGGGTATGGGTGTGGATGCCGAGGACGTCGACGGCGATCCCGAGGGCCTTCCCGAGCTGTTCGTCACCAACTTCGCCAACGAGTACAACACGCTCTACCAGAACATGGGTAAGGGCTACTTCTACGACAATACGGCGTTCTTCGGCCTGGCTTCCGACTCGATGCCGTGGGTCGGCTGGGGCAGTGCGCTGGCCGATTTCGACAACGACGGCTGGCCGGATTGCTTCGTGACCAACGGGCACGTCGACAATAACCGCAGGCTCCTCGACCAGCCCGTCGACTACGAGGAGATTCCGCTCTTGTTCCGTAACTTCCAGGGCAGGCGGTTCCGACTGTCGACCAAGGACGTGGGCCCCTACTTCGACAGCAAGCATGTGGGCCGAGGCGCGGCCTTCGGCGACATCGACAACGACGGCGACATCGATATCGTGATCAACCACAAGGACGGCGCACCGGCCCTGCTCCGCAACGACACCAAGTCGAAAAACCACTGGGTCCGTTTCGTCCTCGAGGGCACCAAGAGCAACCGCGACGCGATCGGCACGAAGCTCAAGGTCATGACCAACGAGCCGACCGTCTACCGCGAAGTCAAGAAGGCGCCGGATGGGACCGAGACCGTTACCGAGGTGACCAAACCCGAGCGCACGATCTACCGACAGCGGAAGGGAGGCTACAGCCTCCAGGGGACCAATGACCCCCGGGTCCTGGTCGGCGTCGGGCCCGTGGATGAGGTCAAGAAGGTCATTATCCGATGGCCATCGGGCATCGTGAGCTCGCTCGAAAACCTCAAGGTGGACCGCGAGTACAAGGTCGTCGAGCCCAGGTCGGGTGTGCCTGCGCCGGTAGCCAAGGCTCCGGCGGATACACAGCCCGCGAAATGAGGTTTCTGCTCCATGGCTCGGTCGAAAGACGCAGACTCGTCATGGCTCAGTCGAAAGACGCAGACTCGTCGGAGCCGGATTGGGACCACTGCGACAGGAGCGAGATCCGCCTTTCGACGGCCCCCGCCTGCGGTTACGATGGCGAATGGATGATCACCAACCGGGCTGACGTCCTGGTTCGGCCGAGTTATCCATTGAGCCGGCGAATCTCCCTGGATGGGGGCCATCGATCCGAACCCGATCACGGTCGCTGACAATGGCAAAGAAACCAGGCACCTTCCACAACCCGGTCCGAACAGACCTCGGCACCTCCTCCAGGTATGCGGCTGGTGCAGATCCTGCGCGGGCACACCAATGTCGTCCACCAAGTGGCCTGGATGCCAGACGGAGAGCGGATGGCATCAGTTTCGCGGGATGGCCGCCTCATGCTATGGGACCTGGTCTCCGGCAAAGGCAGGATTCTGGAATCCGAAGAGAGGCCACAATATGGCGTCGCAGTCACTCCCGATAAGTGCCAGGTCGTCTTTGGCGGTGAATCTGGAGTATTGAAGGTCCATGATCTCATCTCGGGAGCGACTCGCCATTCAGAGAGAGGAAATCTCATCACTTCGATCGCTGTTACGCCGGATGGACGCACTGCCATCCTCGCCTCGAGCGAAGGCATCGGGTCGTGGGATCTGGATTCGAATAAGTTTAATTGGTTCCAACAAGGGCCGATGGTGTACGGGGTTATGGTCACGCCGGACGGCATGCGGGCCATCTCAGGCGGTTACGATGCGGGCGCTGATCGACACTCCTTGGTTAGTTGGGATTTAATCCAGGGCGTCGGGATAACGTTCTCTGCCGGGCACGATCACGAGATATTGTCGGTATGCGTCACATCTGATGGAAACTTCGCCTTATCAGGCTCTACCGATCGAACCATCAAAATATGGAATCTTTTTAATAATCGTTTAGTGAGGAGTCTCCAAGCTCATAGTGGTCCGGTTGTGGCAACTGCCCTGTCGAGAGATGGGAAGCTGTTCGCCTCACATTCTTGGGATAACACGCTCCGAATCTGGAGGTGCGACCGCTGGGAAGAACTTGCTAGCTTGAGTTTACCCTGCATGGTCTTCCCTTCAGCCCTGGCGTTTCACCCTTATGATCTACGGCTGGCAGTCGCTGACCACGACTTTTCCATCAAGGTTTTCGAACTCGATTACGAGCGTTTGCAATTGGGAGCGCCAACTGGCCTCCAGAAACCCGTTCAATACAGCAATGCGAAGGTCGTACTTGTCGGTGATAGCGGCGTTGGCAAATCGGGACTGGGTTTGGTCCTGTCGGGCCAGACGTTCGCGCCGACAGAATCAACCCACGGCCGGCGGGTGTGGGAGTTCGATCGATTCGAGGCCCCCACGCCGACTGGCACGGAGACCCGCGAGATCTTGTTATGGGACCTGGCGGGCCAGCCGGGCTATCGCATCGTCCACCAACTCCACTTGGATGAAGTCGCCGTCGCCCTGGTGGTCTTCGATGCCCGGAGCGACACCGACGTCTTCGCGGGGGTCCGCCACTGGGCTCGGGCCTTGAAGCAAGCATCACATGCTCGGGAGGGTAAGGCACACATACCCAAGACCTTCCTGGTCGCCGTGCGCGCACCGACCGTGGTGGTCCCGGGGTCAGCGGTGAGCGGGTGCAGCGAGTGATCGCCGAGTGTGGGTTCGAGGGCCAGTACTTTGAGACCAGCGCCAAGGAAGGCGAGGGGATTGCGGAATTCCGTCAGGCGATCCGCGACGCCATCCCCTGGGAGAAATTGCCCCGCGTTAGCTCGTCGGAGCTCTTCTATCGTATAAAAGAATTCCTGATCGCCGAGAAAGCATCTGGCCGGCTGCTCGCGACTGCGGACGATCTCTATGCCCGTCTGCTCCGCCAGCATCCCGACCTCGACGACCAGGACGACCGTCGAAGCCAGTTCGAGACGTGCGTCAGTCTGGTGGCGGGCGCGGATTGATCCGTAGGCTCAGCTTCGGCGGTCTGGTCTTGCTTCAATCCGAATTGCTCGACGCCTATGCTTCGTCGATGGTCAACACCGCCAAGGAACAGCCCGACGGGATCGGGTCGCTGACCGAGGCTGATGCCCGATCAGGCAACTTCCGCATGGCGGCCGACGTGCGGATCGGCGACAAGGAACAGGAGAAGCTGATCTGCATTGGCACGGTTGAGAATCTGCTACGGCAGGAGATCGTGTTGCGCGAGTCAACCGGAAATGGTCCGCTTCTCGTCTTCCCGTCGCAGTTCACCCGCGACTGGCCGGAGGCACCCGAGCCACCCGACAAGGATCTCGTCTTCACTTTTGAGGGTCCCGTCGCAAACGTCTACGCCACCCTGGCGGTCCGCCTGTCCCACAGTGGACGATTCCGGCTCAGGGAGATGTATCGCAACGCTGCCATTTACAGCGTCATCAACGCCGCCGAGACCTGCGGCCTCTTCCTCCGCGACTTCGGCGAGGGCCGGGCGGAGTTGAGCCTCTTCTACCCCGAACGCCCCGACCCCGAGACGCAGGACACGTTCGAGGACTATGTCGCAGCCCACCTGCAGCGGCACTCTCTGCCCGGTACGATCCAGCGCCGACGGACGTTTCGCTGCGGGAACTGCGGCACAGTGGTGCCCGATACCTCGGCGGAGAAGCGGCGGAGCCGGGGCCTCCTGTCGATTTCCTGTGCCAACTGCGATACGGAGGTGAGCCTGGTCGATCACGCCCGGGATGTTTTCGGTGAGGTCTCCTCAACGGTGCAGGCTATCGACGAGGAAGCGGACACACAGCGGAACCGGTCGGCGGCCCAACTCGCTCTCGCCGGCAAGCGCCAGACCGGGGATTACGACCTTTTCCTTTGCTTCGGCGACGAGGAACGGCCCCTCGTCCAGGAGATCGCGACGGGATTGCTGAAGATGGGCATCCTCTGCTGGCCCGATGGGTGGGATTCGTCCGTGACGAGTCTCATGCCTCCCCCGTCGAGCCAGATCGCCACCATCAAGTGCCCAGTAATCATCGTCGGGTCAGGCTGTCCCGATCCATGGAACAACCCCGACCGGGAAGCTCTCCTCCTGGCGTTCGTCGAACGCCGAATCCCGTTCTGCGTCGTCTTCTTATCAGGTGCAAGTGAAAAAAAGCTGCCGGATCATCTTGACCGAACCATACACTTTTATCTTCGAACCGAGGGGACTGATGTCCGGGACCAGCGTACGACCGCGGAGAAGATCGGAGATCTCGTGGGGATTGCCTCTTCGCTCATCGGGGATTACCATATGGATTACTATACAAATTGGTATACGCTAATCGGTAACGCATTGAATATCCCCCCAAAAGAACCCGGCATAAGCCTGGCGATTCAGGTCGAGCTTGTCGGTGGACGGGCCGTGCCGGTGGGAACGGAGACCCCGTCCGACCGGCTGCAACTGCGGCGGGTCATGCTTCGTAACGTTAAATGTCTCGAAGACTTCGAGCTCTCGCTGGTTACCGAAAGGGGCGAGCCGCGGCGCTGGAACCTCCTGTTAGGCGAGAATGGCTGCGGTAAGACGACCGTGCTGCGAGCCCTCGCGTTGCTGACCGGCGGCAGTGGCGCGTTCGGGGAGTTGATCGGCAATCCCGACGACTGGATTCGCCAAGGCGAAAGTTCGTGTTCGATCAAGGCTGAGTTCAGCCTGGGCCGGGGACGGCCTTATGCGTTCGAGCTGGCCTGGAGCCGGGGTTGGAGCCTCTCGCAAGTGTACGTGTCTAACCAAGCGGCGTTCAAAGCCCTCGACGCACTGCTGTCCCAATCGGCGCAGAACTTCCTTGCAGTGGGATACGGTTGCTCGCGTCACCTCAGCCGGATGATGCCGGTTGGCGGTGAAAGCGACCGGACGGTCGACCCTCGCGCGGCAGCCGTCGCCACGCTGTTCTCGGCCGATGCCGTCCTGTATCCGCTCTCCGCGTTCGCGCTGGAGCTCCAGGTGCGCCAGCAGGGCAAGGGACTGGAGATCATCCGCAATACGCTCAAGGATCTACTGCTCGGGATGCAACTGCCCGAGTTGGACCCCGAACGGAGGGATCTGGTCTTCCGGACAACCGACGGCCTTCTCCCCCTCGCACAGCTCAGCGACGGCTACCAGAACATGGCAGCCTGGTGCGGCGACCTGCTCTATCGCATCTTCACGGCCACTCAGGCCGAAACCGATCCCGCGAGCGCCCATGGCCTGCTCCTCGTCGACGAGATCGACCTGCACCTTCACCCCGTCTGGCAACGCCAGCTCCGGCGGTTCCTGACGGAGAAGCTGCCGAACTTCCAGATCGTGGCCACCACACACTCGCCTCTGACGGCCCAGCAGTCGGAGCCGGGGGAGCTCTTCACCTTGCGGCGCCCGCGCCGAACAAGCCGCCCGAACTGGTCCCATTCCCCGTCGATCCGCGGATCTTCCTGTTGCAACAAATCGTCACCAGTCCGGCGTTCAACCTTCCCTCGCAGGATTCCGAGTTCGTTGAGGAAAAGCGCGAGGAGTTCCGTCAACTGCGCGATCAGTCTACGCGCAGTCCGGAGGAGCAAAAGAAAATGGACGAATTACGGGATCAGATCGAGAACTTCCCCTATCCCGGGAATGAACTCGTGAATTACGAGCGGGAGCACAAGGTGCTGCTGGAGCGTATCGCCCAGGCGATGGAAACCGGTGACAATGGCCCATCGACGGCTTCCGCTCCGTCTTCGGGGAATGCGAGAAAGAAAGCCTCGCAGATTGACCGACCTACCCGGAAACGGAGATAACGACCTTCGGTCTTCTTGGTTCGAGGTTGATGGAACACCGGGTATGATCCGTCTCAAGCGCAACCGTGGAACCGATGTTGTGCCCCCTGGACTTCGGGGCCTGAAAAGGAAAGAGAAGGAGATGAAGCTGCTCCGCCACCTGGCGGGCGGCGGCTTGCTCGACGATCTGTTCTGGGACTCGATTCGCGACTACTGGAAACCGGCTCGCAAACAGTTGTTCCAGGAAACGGAGTGGAAGTGCGCGTACTGCGAGTCGATGAAGGAGCAGGACAAGGAGGGCGATGTCGAGCACTTCCGGCCCAAGAGCAAGTACTGGTGGCTGGCTTGCTGCTATGACAACTACCTGTTCGCCTGCAAGACTTGTAACAGCGAATGGAAAGGCAATGCCTTCCCTATCGACGGTCCCCCGATGTGTGGCCCGAGCTGTGTACTGGGTATGAGCGACCCCGAGTTAGAGCAACTCGTCGGGGTCTGCACGACAGACCCACTCGGCCGTGGCGATGGTATGACCATGAAGGCGTTCCGTGCCGCATGCCAGGCCGAACGCCCCCGCCTCCTCGACCCATATCTGGTCAACCCGGAGCCTTTCTTCAGATGGATCGCGACGCCAGCGGGAATGACACCCAATGGCGAAACACGCTGGCTTGTGGAGGTCGCTCCAAGGAACAGTAGGCCGCGAACGAAACTTGTGTTCGAGGCGGCTCGCGACTGCTATGGCCTCAACCGTGCAAACTTGCAGGATCAACGGGGCCGAGTGTACGACAAACTCCTCGATCTCAAGGGGATTCTCGAAGACATCAACAGTACGAAGAACCGCGTTGCCTGGTACCTGGCATTGGGTGGCTTGATCAAATACACGTCGCCCCGGAGCCCCTACGCGGGCATGGCACGGTACTTCGTCTACGATGAGTGGAAACTTCTTGAGCGGTAAGATGGATCTCCGGTACTGGGTCGAATAGAGAGGTGCATCATGCGGGTCCGACGGGAACTATTGGCAGGCGTGGTGATCGGTGTGTTGATCGCCCGGACGATCGGCATCGGGCTGGATGGGGCGGCCTCGGCACAACCTTCGAAGCAGGAATCGGCTGCCCCGCGAGACCTCGCGGAGCTGGCCAAGATCTACGATGACGATCAGGGCGACCGGCTGCCCGGCGGCGGCAAGCCAATCGATTGGGCGGCCGTCCTGCCAAGGGACAGAAAGCGGGAGGCCCGCGTCAAGGCGCTCTACGAGGCGGGCCAGCTCCGCACCGGCAAGGACTATTACCGCGCCGCCATGGTCTTGCAACACGCATCCCGTCCGGAAGACTACCTGCTCGCGCACGAGCTTTGCGTCGTGGCGGTGTCAAAAGGAGATCGAGACGCGCGATGGCTGGCCGCCGCCACGGAGGACCGCTATCTCATGAACCTTGGCCGGCCCCAGCGATTCGGGACCCAGTATCGCTCGGCCGGACCAGACAAGCCCGTACGGCTCTACGAAGTCGGCCCCGGCGTGACCGACGCCTTGCGCCGCGAGCTCAATGTCCCGACGCTCGATGAAGCCCGCAAGAAGGAGGCCCAGATGCAGGAGATGATCGGGGGCAAGAAGCCGTCGGCTGTCAAGCCGTGATTCGCCGGAACCTCCTCAGAGCTTGTGAAAGAATCCCTGATTATCTTGCAAAATATTGACATATCATAAAAAACCTGCTAGACTGTCTTCATGAACACTCCAAGCGATCACAGTGCGTCCCGGCCCGATCAGCCTCTGCTCTTCGAGACTCCGGCTGATGACGACAGGACCGGACCACCCGTCAACCCACCGGTCCTCTTTGGACGACCGCGGCTCCGCACCGTCAACCGCGAACAGATCGTCTTCCGAGCCGCCGCGCTCGATCAACTGATCCCACACGATCATCCCGCTCGGGTGGTCTGGGACTATGTCGTGGGATTGGATCTCAGTCCCCTGTACCAAGCGATCAAGGCCGTTGAGGGACACCCGGGGCGGGCTCCCATCGATCCCAAGATCCTCATGGCCCTTTGGCTCTACGCCACCCTCGAGGGTGTCGGCAGTGCCCGTCAGCTCAATGAACTCTGCCACGGCCACGATCCCTACCAATGGATCCTCGGGGATGTCACGATCAATTACCACACCTTGGCCGATTTCCGCACCGACCATGGCGAACTGCTCGACCAGTTGCTGACCCAGAGCGTCGCGGTCTTGTTGGCCGAGGGACTGGTCGATCTCAACCGAGTGGCGCAAGACGGTATGCGGGTGCGTGCCAGCGCCGGTGCCGCGTCGTTTCGCCGCCGTCTCACTCTGGAGGAAGCCCTCGCCGAAGCCGAGGCCCAAGTCCAGGCCTTGCGGGCCGAACTGGAGGACGATCCCGCGGCCGGCAATCGCCGGCAACAAAAGGCCCGGGAACGCGCCGCCCGAGAGCGTGCACAACGGATCAAGGAGGCGTTGGATCGGCTGCCGGAACTGGAGGCCAAGAAGAAGCCCGAGGACCGCCAGAAGGCCCGCTGTTCGACCACCGACGCGGAAGCCACAGTGATGAAGATGGCCGACGGTGGCTTTCGCCCGGCGTACAACCTCCAGTTCAGTACGGCCACCGACAGCCAGATCATCGTGGGAGTGGACGTCGTGACCATCGGCAGCGACGCGGGCCAGATGGCTCCGATGGTCGAGCAGATCGGGGCGCGGCATGACCAGAGGCCCAAGGACGTGCTGGTCGATGGCGGCTATGCCCAACATGAGCAGATCGAGGCGGTCAGCGCCCCCGCGAGCGGTTGCACGGTGTACGCACCCGTACCGGCGCCCAAGGATCCCAGGTCGATCGATACGCTCCCAAGCCTGGTGACGGTCCTGCGGTGGCGGCCTGGCGGGAGCGCATGGGCAGCGCAGAGGCCAAGGCCATTTACAAGGAACGAGCCGCGACGGCCGAATGCGTCAACGCCCAGGCCCGGAACCGGGGGTTGTACCAGTTGCGGGTTCGGGGCCAGCTCAAGGCCAGGGCGATCGCCTTGTGGTACGCCTTGGCACATAATTTGATGCGAGCGGTGAGTCTCCGCGCCGCAGCGGCCGGAGTGCGCGCCGCAGCGGCGGTGACAGGCTGAAACGGGGCCGAAACCGGCCCCGAACGGCCTGCGTAGGCCGCACGGGCGGCCCCCAAGGCATCGCCAGGCCCCCCTCCGGGTCAAGAACCGAGAATCACGGGATGGTAGGTGCGGTAGAGAAGGCATTGTACGGTTCGAGCGACTCGAATCTCGGAACTGGCCACAGTCGAATTCCTTCACAGGCTCTCAGTCGGAGAGGACCCTCATGGCCGAATCGCAAGAGCGGACTGTTGAGGATGCGAGCACGGAGACGCGGGCCGAGCCCCGCTGGGTGACCCTCGCGGATACCATGGCGATTGTCGCCGGGTTCGGGGTCGCGATCGCGGTAAGGCCGGTTCTCAACTTACCGCCTCCCTCGATGGGGATCGTTGTCCCGATCGGGTACTTTGTCGTCTGGTGGTCGATCGGACTGCTCTTGACGACGGCATTGGCCACGGCGTTCGCGGTCGTTGTCCGACAAATGATGTTCCGCCGGCCCGCCCTCCCGGCGGAATGGGTCGCCGTCCTGCTGGGGCTGCTCGTGTTTCGGGAGGCCCTCCCGAATCTCGATGACCTGGTCAACCGATGGTTCCCTCACGAGTGGATGTCCCGGTCATTCGGCCTGTGCCGATGGATCGTCGGCGCCGTCGGCGCACTCGTGTTCCTGCTTGGCCTCGCGGTACTCGGGCTACTGTGCCGGGTGTTGCCCCACACGTTAAAGACGATGATTCTCGCAGCCTCGATCCTCGCCCTCCTCTGGGGACCGATTCAGGTGTTCTCGATTGAGGTCCCCTGGCTCATCCCTTCCCCCCCGGTCGAGTCGACTCCCGCAGGCATTTTCTGGGCCTGGCTGGAGATCCGCAAGTACTTGGGGGACTTGCCCTTGGGCCTGCTCTTCGGCATCCCGGCGACGGCGGCGCTCATGGGCTGGAGGGCTCGCATGGCGAAGGGACGTCTCTGGACCGAGTGGCCCGGGCCTGGTATCGGGCTGGTCCTCATCCTCCTCTGGCTGATCTTTCTGTACCTGCTCCGGTCCGAGTGGCCCCGGGATGATCTCATGGCCGAGCGGTTCGTGGTACCGTTCTGGATCCTCGGCGTTTGGTGGCTCTGCCGATTGATTGTCCACCGTCTCGGTGATCCCTGGCGCCAATGGCTCACGCCGGCCGACCGTTGATATCGACGTGTCCGTCCGGTGAAGTACATCTACTCCGCCGCGTGACTCTCGGCGATGATTCTCCCGGCGGGGCCGATGGCCTCGTCCGGGAGATCACGCCCTGCCTCGAAGCCGAACCGTTGATCTACGCTGGAACGCCCTCCTCAACGAGTTCCGCCGCAGCGTTCTGACTCAGAAGCAAGCGTTGGACGATAGTCTGCCGCGGCTAAAGAAGTGCGGTCGAATCGTGGCTCGATCTCTTAGGTGCGACTCGCTCCCTTTCCGCGGCCGGGGGTGGTGCTACAGGTTCTCCAGAGAGTCAACGCGACGATTTCGCCGCGAGTTGTAACGCAGCCGCCACATTCCAGAACTGGACGACGTGGACGCTGCACGAGGCCAGGGTCTGGCCATCGGGAGAGAAGGCCACGTCGGGGATCGCGCCGGGGATGCCGGTCTTCAGGACGGCCAGCTCCTTGCCTGTTGCCGCGTCCGAGAGGCGGATACTGTTGTATCCCGCCGAGGCCAGGAGCTTGCCGTCGGGCGAGTAGGCCATGGCGTTGATGTCGGGGAGTTGGGGTTCCGATCCCACGAAGTGGAGCGGTTTGAAGTTGACACGTTCCTGGCCGGTCGCGGCATGGCGCAGCGAGACCCCGCCGGTCTGCCACATCGCGTGGTCGCCGGTGGCCAGGGTCTTGCCGTCGGGCGAGTAGGCTAGGCAATTGATCGAGACCCCCAGCTCCTCGGTCTCGCCGGGGACGGCGACCCGTCGGGAGATCGTCTCGCCGTCGATGACCTGCGTCTCTTCTCTCGACTTGCCGACCTTGACCGTATGGCCGTTGACGACGGCCTTCTCCCGACGATTGGCGATGTCCCAGAAGCGGAGGGTCCCGTCATGACCAGACGAGGCGAGGGTGTGGCCGTCGGGCGAGAAGGCCACGCAAGAAACCGGGAATCGATGGCCATGCAGGACGGCGAACTCCTCGAAGCCCTCGACGTTCCAGAGCCGGACCGTCGTGTCCTTGCCCCCCGAGGCGAGGGTTGTGCCGCGGGGTGAGAAGGCCAGCGAGGTCACCTCGCCGCTATGACCATAGGCGAATGCGCTCTCCTCGCGCCGGTCGTCGGATACCCAGAGCGTGATCACCCCGTCGAGGCCGCCGGCGGCCAGGTGCTTGCCGTCGGGCGAGATCGCCAGCGACGAGACCCGTTGGGTATAGCCTTGCAACACCATCCTCACCCGCTCTCCGGCGACGTCCCACAGGGCAATCGTCCCGTCGCTCAGCCCGGCGGCCAGCGTCTTGCCGTCGGGCGTATAGGCGATGGTCGACGCGGTCCGGCCGCCCAGCCCGTCCCGGCGGCTCCAGGTCGCGGTATCCCAGATCTCGACGCTCCCCACCATGCCGGCGGCCAGCGATCGGCCATCGGACGAGAATACGACGTTGGAGCCCGAGGGGTTCAAGTCGGCCACCGGCCCCCCGGTCGCGGAGTCGCAGATCCGGTCGTGGGTTCCCAAGCCCACCGCGAGCAAGCGGCTATCGGGCGAGAAGGTCCGGACGCCGGACCACCGGCTCAGGTTCCCGAGCGAGAGACGTTCTCGCGGCGGATCGCAGGTCAGGTCCCAGAGCTTGATCTCGCTAGGGAAATGTGTATGGCGCCGGGGACCGGACAGCTCGGAAGGCTCCCTGGCGCAGGCCGCCAGGGTCTTGCCATCAGGCGAGAAGGCCAACGACGAGATCGGGTTCTTGTACCCTCCGAGTGCGGCCCTTTCCTTTCGTGCGGCGACGTCCACCAGGAGAATCGTGTGATTCCGCCCCGCGACGGCCGCCGTCTTGAAGTCGGGAGAGATTGCCGCGGTCCGGCTGGGGAGCGGCAACACAGACCGGAACCGGTTCCGCTGGAGGTCCCAGATCCTCAACACACCATCCCAGTCCATCCAGGCCAGGGCCTCGCCGTCCGCGGAGTAACCGAGCGACAGGAAATAACCCAGAGGGACATCTAGGACCGTCCGCGGTCGTCCGGTCGAGACGTCCCAGAGCGTGATGCCTCCCGTGGGGATCGTGCCGGGTCCTGGCCCGCCGAGCTGCGGCCTCAAGCCGCGGCGCGAGGCGAGGGTCTTGCCGTCGGGGGAGAACGCGACCGGGCTGGATTGGTTCTCGATTTGGGTGTCCAGGGTGAACCGCACGCGCCCGCTGGCGAGGTCCCACAGCCGGATCTTGCCGTCCTGACTCGACGCGGCGATCGTCGTTTGGTCTGGCGAGAAGGCCACGTAGGCGACGGGCTGGGTGTAATCGTCCGAGAGCGTCCAGACCCGGGGCCCAGGACCCTCGGCCCGGGAACAAGACGCTGGGAGAAAAGAGGCCATCGCGATCGAGAACCACACGATCCCGCGCCACGAGCACCGATGGCACTGCGACCGATCCAAGGGGACAGGCATCGCTAGGACCCTCCGATTGAGATCAGGATGAAATCGATCCGGCTTGGTGTCGTCATGATACTCCGACGCTCGTCGGCCGCGAAGGTCGCGTGCGTCCGCTGAACGATAGCCCGCAATTCCGCCGCGACGATCGCCTGGGACGTTGCTCAGCCTACTGGTAGTCGCGGCGGAATAGCGGGCTATGGTTCTCCCGGAGATGAGACAGGGGACTCCGGGATTGACAATACCAGGCGCACAAGGATGGTTCGGCCGAGCGCTTACATATCGACGGTGGGAACTCGCTCGTCCGACTCGGCTGCCTCTCACTGCGCCGGATGGCTCTGGTCTGTCGAATGCTGGCGACGAGCCGGTCAAAATCCTGCTCCCACATCGGAATCCTCCTGAGACAGGTCGGTCTCCAACTGCCTCGCGATCCGCTCGAAGACCTCGTCCCAGTCCCCCCATCGCTGCTGTCGAAAGAGTCGCATGGTGGGATACCAGGGGTTATCGTCGCGGTCGGTCAACCACCGCCAGTCGGCGGAGAACGGCAGCGCAGACCCAGACCGGCACTCCGAGCGCACCGGCCAGGTGCGCCAGTGCGGAATCGACACAGATCACCAGGTCGAGGTTCTCCATCGCGGCCGCCGTGTCCATCAAATCGACCAGCCTGTTGCCCAGGTCGGTCACGTCGAAACGGCCCGCAAGTTCGGCGATCTGCTCGCTCCCGTAGCCTTTTTGCAGACCGAGGAGACGGATTCCCGCGACACGCGCGATCACTTCGAACTGGGCCAGTCGGAACGAACGGGTTCGATCGCGAACGTGTTGAGGATTACCCTGCCAGGCGATGCCCACCTGGAGCTCATCCGACAGCGCCATCTCGCCGCGCCAGTGTTCGACGAGCGATGCATCCGGGAACAGGTACGGGACCTCGGCCGGTAGGGTTGCCAGGGTGGACCCGAAGATCCCTGGCAGGCTCATCAGCGGGGCGTAGACGTCGGAGTCGGGCGTGTCTTCTCCCTCGACAACCACGCAATCGATGCCGGGACAGCTTGCCAGGAGTCGAGCGAGGGGCTGTCCGCAGTTGATAACAACCCGGCCGCCCCGCTGCCGGACGAGCGGCACGTAGCGAATGTATTGAATCGCATCGCCCAGGCCATGGTCGGCGTAAAGGAGGATGGTTCGGCCATCGAGCGGGCCCCCGTCCCAGAGCGGCTGCCGGAACGAGGGAATCGAGAAATGCGAAACCTTCAACCGCCACTGGTATTCGGGCCAGCCGCGCTCGAAGTCCCCCGACCCCAGCCAGGCCAGGGCCCGGCTCAGGTGGACCTCGGCGTGGTCGGGCTTGAGCTTCAGGGCCTGCTCGTAGCTCTCCATCGCCTCGGCCAACCGACCCTGGTTTCTCAGAGCATTGCCCAGGTTGTTGTAGGCCTCGATGTAGTCCGGCCTGAGCCGTACGGCCTGCCGATAGCAGGCCACCGCCTCATCGAGCTCCCCACGCTCATGGAGCGCATTGCCGAGGTTGTTGTAGGCCTCGGCGTAATCCGGCTTGAGCGCCAGTGCCCGTCGCAAGGAGGCCACGGATTCGTCGCTCTTCCGCTGCGAGTGGAATGCCACCCCCAAGTTGTTGCAAGCCTCCGGGAAGTTGGGAACCAGCCGAACAGCCTCTTGATAATTCGCCACGGCCTCGTCGGTTCGGCCCTGAAGCTGGTTGACCGCACCGAGCATGTACCACGCCTGGGCCATGGACGGGTCCTGTCTCGCGGCCAGCCGGTAGA
Organism: uncultured Isosphaeraceae bacterium; assembly: GCA_963842405.1. Classification (GTDB taxonomy): domain Bacteria; phylum Planctomycetota; class Planctomycetia; order Isosphaerales; family Isosphaeraceae; genus CAVZRC01. Next base: position 247,370 of record CAWJGW010000002.1, read on the forward strand.
TCTGTTCCGCCCCGACCAGATCGCCGGTCTTGAAACGCTTCCAGCCAGCCGATATCAGGTCCTTGATCGTTTCCATTGGAGACCTCGACTCGATCGCCCGCCCCGCCACCCATTGCCGATCGCGAATCACAGACCCGCCCCCGAGGACCACCCACCCTCGGGGTCCAAACCCGATCCACCACCGGCCACTTTACGATTTTCCTCGTCGGGAGCCATGGAAATTGGTAAACTCCAGTCTAAGATTGTTTTCTTTGGCATCGATGACGCCATGCGTGACATCGCGTATCGTCGATCCCGATCCGGCAAACTCCAGGGCTGACGAGAGCCGTGCGAACGGTGAGACCGAGGGCGAAGTCCTTCGGTACGATTCAGTCGGTCAAGGCGTGGCATCAGGTCGCGAGTCTTCAACAGGATGGTACTCTGGCACATCCCTTGCTGATAGTTCATGGCTCGATCGTGGGCCAGGCTGGGCATATTCGGCCCCAATCAGGTCGTTCGGTGGCGTGCGAGGCTACCGGACCGAAAACTGATGTGCGATCCCTCGAGGAGTTGGGCCGCTCGGTCGCCTCCTGTGCAGAGCACCCAAGAAACGGAAACTAGAAGGATCATGTCCGAGCACACATTCCGCCGCAATGGCTGGCCCACGCTCGGCGTGGAGATCGAGCTCCAGTTGGTTGACGCCGAGTCGATGGCCTTACGGAGCGCCATCGCCGAGGTGCTCTCGGAGCTACCGGCTGAGCTGCACCATGCGGTCAAGCCGGAATTCATGCAGTGCTATGTGGAAATCAACACAGGCGTCTGCCAGACCGTGGACGAGGTGGAGGCCGACCTGGCCACGAAGATCCAGGCGGTCGAGCGTGAGGCCGACCGGCGGGGGGTTCGGCTCTTCTGGGCCGCGACCCACCCGTTCTCTCGCTGGCGGGATCAGGAGATCACGCCCAACGAGCGGTACTACAAGCTGGCTGACTGGTTGCAGGATACCGTGGTGCGACGGCGTGACCTTCGGGCTGCACGTCCACGTGGGCGTCGATTCGGGTGACAAGGCCATCCAGGTCGGGCATCGGATCCAGCGGTACCTTCCCGTGCTGCTGGCGATGTCGGCCAACAGCCCATTCTGGCACGGACGGATGACGGGCCATCACGCCCACCGGATCGAGGTCCTGGAGGGATTCCCGACCGGGGGACTGATGCCGGCCTTGGGATCGTGGGCGGAATACATGGAACTCGTCGACCAGATGAAGGCGGCCGGGTTCATCGACTCCCATCGCGAACTCTGGTGGGACGTGCGGCCCAACGCGGAGAATGGAACGATCGAGGTCCGCATCTGCGACATGCCGGCCAACCTCCGCGATGTGCTCGGCTTGACGGCGATGATCCAGTGCCTGGTCCGCTCGCTGTCCGACGAGATCGACCGGGGTACGGCCACGCCGGAGCCGCACCCGCTGATGATTCGCCAGAATCGCTGGCGGGCCTGCCGCTTCGGCCTGGACGCGGAGCTGGTCGACCCCAACTCGATGGAGGCCCTGCCCGCCCGGCAAGCCGCGGAGTCCTTGATCCGACGGCTTGGCAAGCTCTCCGGATTCCTGGGCTGCCGGCGGCATCTCGGTCACGCCCTCGACATGACGGCGCAACCGACCGGCTCGGAGCGACAGATCGCCCTGTATGAAGAGCTCGGTGACCTCGTCGAAGTGGTGCGCAGGCTGTCCGGGCAGAGCCAGTTGTCGGTGGATCCCGCCAGGTTCGCGCCTCCTGGCTCGCTCGCTGGCTTCGACGGGAAAGCCGGGGGCTGGCCGGCTTCGATGTTACGCACATCCCTGCCCCCTGGCGTGCCGACGCTCTGAGCGAATGCCGCAAAGACCCGCGTCAGGGCAGGATTCGTTGCCCGACGACCGTGTTGAGCGCGAGCGCATTCCGACGATGCTTGACCAGGAGCTCGACGTATTGGCGTTCGAGCTCATCGTGTTCGCGGAGGGCCTTGATGAGGTCGTTGACGCTCGCCTTGCCGGCCTCGAAGCTCCGCAGGGCCACGTCACGAACCTCCACGGCCGCATCGAGTTTGTGCTTGAGCCGAGGGAACTCCCTGATGGTCGAGATCCACTCTTCTTGGCGTCGCTCGACATCTTCACGGATCTGTTTCTCAGCCGCGTCGACCTGGATTTGAGTTTGCGTCAGGTTGATCTTCGACCGGGTGGTGTTCCCCTGATTCCGTCGCGAATCTGGCAGTTGCGTTGTCACGCCCAGTGCGAAGGAAACCTGGGTCTTGACTGACGCTGACGAGTCCTTCTTGCCAAAGGTATAGGGCTGGTGGAGGATGTAAACCTCTGATCCCTGGACGGCCTGCTTGCTGGACGATTCCACATCGCCATGAGCTCGCACCAAACCCAGTCGCAATGCGGCGAGGTCGGGCCGAGAGTCAAGGGCGAGTCGGAGTAAGTCCTTGAAGGGGGCAACCGGCTGCATCTGTAGGGCAATCTCCTCGACCTGAAGTCGGTCAGCCTCGGCTTGGGGCAGATCGAGCGTCAGTGCGAGTGCCCGCCTCGTTCGGGTCAACTCCTCTTCCTGATTGAGGAGTGCTTTTCGGGCAGTCTGGTAACCGATCAAACTGCTCCTGAATTCGTTTCGCTCCCCAATCCCGTTCTTCCCTCGGTTGGTGCTTGCCCTGATTGATTGCCACCAGGGATAGAGTCCGTCTCCTCTCACGTTGAACTTTCTCCTGTGCGGACTGGACATCGATGTAGGTCGTGTACAGACTGTCGAGCTGGTTGCGGATAGCATCCTGGAGCAGGGCCTCGGCGATTGTTTTCGCCGGTCGAGTCGGGCGTGTGCGTGTCGGGAGTTTGAGGTCTATGCGCACGGGCCCATCGGAACTGATGGTGAAGTCGCTCTCCGGCGGTCCTCCCAACTTCTGTGACAAGGTTAGGATCCCGGGCCCATCGGAACTGATGGTGAAGTCGCTCTCCGGCGGTCCTCCCAACTTCTGTGACCAGAACCCGCCGGCTGGGATGAGCCAAGAACTGGCGAAGATCATCGGGTTGGCGCGGAGATTAACTGTGAGAACATTCGCATCCGCTCCAGGGACCTCCATCTTGGAGGCGATCGCGTCGAGGATCTTTTTCATCAAGAGCTCGATCGCAGCATCCAGGGTCATGACGCGGGCCGGTCGCGCGGCCGGGGGAGGTGGTGCTACAGCTTCATCCCCAGGAGGTTGTTTTTGTGGCGCATCGGCCGATGCGGCCGGAGACGCGCCTGGGCGGACTTGAGAAACGCCGGGTTTGTCGTCAGGGCCCATTGCGGCCAGGGCGGCGCCTCCGACCGCGGCGAGCGCGATCACCGCGACGGCCAACGCACCGAACATCCATCGGGTCACGAGCATCATCGTCAGGACTCCTTCCATCAGCTCGGCAACGGACGCCGAGATGCCCACGGAACCCACCCCGCCCGGGGTGAGCGTCATCGCGGCGCGGATCGTCGCGCCGATCAAGGCGGGTGGACACCCCACTCACAGCGGGCCGTGACGCCAATACGTCTCGTCGGCCCGTCGGAACGGCTTCCTCCTGTCGCGAGAGGCGGAGCCGCAGGAGCTCGCGAGCCCTGGCCAGCCGACCCCGGATGGTGCCCTCCGACACCCGGAGGAGTCGAGCCGCCCCCTGGTAGGTCATCCCCTCGAGGTAGCAGAAGACCACGGGCGCCTTCAGGGCCTCCGGAAGCCCGTCGATTTCCTCGCGGAGGACCGACGCAAGGTCTTCTCGATACCCGTGATCGAAGACGATGCGGCTGGCGACCCGCCCCTCGTGCCGGCGTCGCCGCGCGGCGGCGACCCGTGCCTTGCGGGCCACTCGCAGTGCGACCCCGTGCAGCCAGGGACCCAGCGACTCCGGGCGTCCGATTGCGTTCGAGCCGGCGCGACGAGCCAGGATCAGGAAGGTCGCCTGGAATGCGTCCTCGGCATCGTTCGGATCGGCAAGCACCCGGCGACAGGCCCGCAGGACCGCCGGCCCATGGCGGACGACCAGCGCCTCGAAGGCGTCCTCGGCGTCCTCGCCCCGCGCGAATAGCTCCAGCAGCTCGGCGTCGGTCTTCTGGCCGATCGCCCCTCGCGCAAAGAGCGTACCGAGCTCTCGGAATCCCCTGCCGGATTGAACGCCTACCATGGCCTTTGCTCCCCCGCGTCGAAATCCGTTCCTCCCTTACTGCCCGGCCAAGGCTGGAATCCTCACGGTTTTCTTGGAGAATCCCAATTGCCTTCGGCCATTCCTGGAAACAAAAAAACCCCGGGCCAAATGCCGGGGTTTGACTGCGATAGTTGACCTCCGCCCGAACCCGGACGGCGCCGCCAGGAAAAACCGGGATTCGCACCAGCTACTTCTTCTTCCGGCTCGTGATCACACGATTCGCCTTCCAGCGCAGTCCTTCTTCTCGTTGATCACCGGGCACTGGGGCGACATCTCGGCGTTCGAGCGCCGTGAAATCCTTCCATTCGTCGGGCAGATTGTCTTCGTGGAAGATCGCCTCGACGGGGCATTCGGGGACGCAAGCCTCGCAGTCGATGCACTCCTCCGGGTGGATGTAGAGCATCTGGTCCCCTTCGTAGAAGCAGTCGACTGGGCAGACGACCACACAGTCGGTGTATTTACAGTCGAAGCAGGGCTCGGCGACGATATGAGCCATTCGGGACTCCTTTGGCTGACCGGAACGGAACACTCTGAGAAGAACCCAATACAGCGGTCCGGAAACCGCACCACCCCGGAGGGGCTTCGCCGGATGTCTAGCCATCTTAGAGGCCGCAAACGGAGCGGTCAAGGGTTCCCCGATGACCTCTCTTTCGACCCCAAAGGCTGCTAACTCTTGGCCTTCCGCCGAGCGCTCTTGATGATGACCGGCTCGACCGGGACATTCTCCATGCCGGCCATCGCCACCGCGACGGTCGTCGTGTCGACGTTGGCGATCTTGTCGACGACATCCATTCCCTCGATCACCTTGCCGAAGACGGCATACCCGTCCCCCTGATCGAGAACGCGGGTTATCCTTGTGGTTGATGAAGAACTGACTCGTCGCCGAATTGGGATCGGGCGTGCGGGCCATGGCGATGGTGCCACGGAGATTGGTCAGGCCATTGCCCGACTCATTCTTGATGGGAGCCAGCAACCCCTCCCGCTTCTGATTCAGCTTGGACGTCGAACCCACCGCCCTGGATCATGAACCTGGGCATCACGCGATGGAAGACCAGGTTGTCGTAGTACTTGGCGTCGACGTATTTCAGGAAATTCTCGACGGTGGTCGGGGCTTTCTCCGCATCGAGCTCGATGGTGATCTCGCCCATGCTGGTGTCCAGGACCACGACGGGATTCTTGTCTCGGCCTGGGCCGCGGCCGAGCCCGCCCCCAGGGTCAGGCCCGTGCCCAGGCCAAGGGCCAGCACGGAGACCATCAGGTTGTTATTCATGTTTCGTCCCACTGGCATGGCTGATAAAGACTCCGCAAGAGTTGCAACCGATCCGCCGTCGATCCCTGATGATCGACCGGTCGGATCAGGGCGACTCTAACAAACTCCTGACGCCGCTGTCGAGTTCGACGTCGGAGGCCGCCTCCTAGACGAGTTGGAGTACCGGCCTGATCCGGGCCTTTCCGCTAAAGCAGGTACTCCACCTGTCACTCGGAGATCGACCGGTCGCTAGTTCGCACTGATTCCCCCACCGAGGGTTTGGACGAGGCGGTCAGCCTCCTTTGCCATGCTGGGACGGAGCTGGTCTCGGGCAGCCAGGGCCTTGCTCAGGTGCAGTTTCGCTTTGTGCGAGCGGCTGAGGTCGGCCGCGAGCAACTTGCCGAAATGGAAGTTGAGGACCGGGTTCTCCGGGGCCTTTTTCAGGCCGTCGAGGTAGGACTGTTCGGCGTCACGGGGTTGGCCCGACCGATTCCTGGATGGCACCCAGGGTATCGAAGAACTCGCCAGGCAAGACGGAGGCGGAGACACGCTTCCGGAGGTCGACGGCGAGCTCCAGGGCTTTCGAACTCTGATGGAGGTAGGAGTGGAGGATCCACGCCTTGTTGTTGACGGCCTGGATCGAGTTCGGCTGGACCTTCAGGACGCAGTCATACTGCTCGACGGCGTGCTCGAAGGTCTCGCGGGCCGTGGCCGGATCGGACTGGCTCTCGGCGATCGCGAGCAAGAGGTCTCCGAGGTTGAGATGAGCGGCGGCCGAGTCGAGCTTGGCGGCGGCATCCCTCGCGAACGGAAGAGCCAGCTCGAACTGGCCGGCACGGTGGAAACCGATGGCGACGGCGAGGTTCATGTAGCCCTTGGCATCCTGCCGGGTGGCCTCGGCGGCGATCCGCCGGGCCTCGGCGAGATCGGCGGGCGCGGGAGGCCGGCCGCCGGGTTGTCGCTCCGCGAAGAGCTGGACGAGCTCGCCGGCGGCGATGCCATCATCGGGGTTGGCCTGAAGGTCGTTCCGCAAGACGGCGATGGCCGTGGCTCGGTCCTTGTGCTTCAGGAGGACGTCGGCCAGAGTGTGGTAGGCGCCATCGAAGGATGGGTTGGCCTTGATGACTTGTTCGAGACGGGCGATGGCCTCCTTGTGCCTGGCCGCCCGTTCGCTGGGAGTGGCGCCTGACTCGGCCAGGGCTCGGGCCTGGAGCAGGATCGCGTCGAGCCGGTTCTTCTCGACGGACAGCACCAGGTTGGCCTGGCGAAGCGCCTCGTCGGGCAGATTGTTCTTGAGCTGCGTCTGCCCGAGCAGCAAGCGGATTTCGTGCTGTTGCGGCCCGCGTTCGCGTTCCAGAGCGTCGGCGTAGGCCTGGGCGACCTCGCGGGAATTGTCCAGCTCGGAGTAGATTCGGGCGCGCAGGATGCAACCGAGGCTCGAACTCTTGTCGAGCTTATCGATCTCGTGCGTGATGGCGATGGCGCGGGTGAAGTCGCCGTCGCGCAGCCGTCATGTCACACTCGGCCTGGAGGAAGGCGACGGCGTTGGGATATCGCGCCCGGAAATCGCGGATCATGGACATCGCCCGGCCCTTGAGCTGGCGCTCGCGGTCGGTCTGGTTGCGAGCGGCTGCCTCGGCCGCCTCGAGCGAGACGACCTGAACGAGGGCCGCCGCCAGGTTCGACTCGTCCGGAAACTCCTGGTGCAGCTCGGAAAGGAGCTGCTCGGCCCGGTCCAACTGTTTCTGCTCGCGGTATTTCTCGACCAGCAAGCGGCGGAACGGTCCCTTGGGATCCTCCTTCGCCTTGGACTCCACGAACGCCAGGGCGATGGCGGAGTCGCCCGCGGCGGTCAGGGCGAGGTACCGGGCCTGGACCAGCTCGAACGCCAGCGGGTGAAGCTCCAGGCCCGTGTCGAGGACCTTCGAGAGCGCGCGGGATCGCGTCGGTCGCGGGCGGGGTCTCGTTCTCGACGGCGGCCAGCATGAGGTAGAAGACCGCTGGCGGTTTCTCCTTCTTTTCCGAGGCCGTCAGGTCGATCGCCTTGCGCAGGATCGCGACGGCCTGGGCTTGCTGTTTGGATCGCAGGAGGATGAGCGATCGCGTGATGACCGCGGACGGATTGGTCGGATCGACCTTGAGGACATAGTCGATCTGCGCGAGGGCGGTTGCATCCTCGCCCTGCTGTCTGAAGAAGTTGGCGCCCCGGACGCGTTCCTCGGGGGTGGGCGGCTCCTTGGTATCGTTGAGGATCGCGGCGATCTCGTGCTTGGCCCGCGGCCACTGATCCTTGCTGACATAAGCCGTGATCAACATCCAGCGGTCACGTCGAGACAGGGTGCCGGTCTGGCTGCTCCGCTTGAGCTCCTCGAACCGGCGGATGGCGTCGTCGAAATCGCGCGGTCTGGAGCGAGAGTCGCGCCAGGGCCGACTGGGCCGCGGACAGGAGGGACGTGCCGGTGTTCGACTTCCTTGACAGGCTTGTCGCGGACAATCTGCTCGAGGGCCTTGGTGGCCTCGGCGACGGCACCCGTGCGACCGTCGAGCTGGGCCTTCCAGAACTGGACCATCTTGTTGTCGGGGTCTTTCTTGAGGGCCGCGTTGAAGTGATCGAGGGCATCGGCGATCTTGCCGCGTTTGATGGCGATCTGGGCGTCGAGGACGTCGGCGGCCGCGGCCTCCTTCCATCGCCCCCGGATCTTGCCGACGATGGCCAAGGCCTCGTCGAGCCGGTTCTGCTCCAGCTCGAGGCCGGCAAGCTGGACCATGGGGTCGGAGCTGTCGGACCGCTCGGCGAGGCCTCGCAAGCAGCTCGCGGGCCTTGTTCACACTCCTTGAGGTTCTCGGCCTGGATCTGGGCGCGCAGGCTCACCAGCTTGACATTGTCGGGGTCGTCGCGGAGGAACGCCTCGAGGACCTGATCGGCCTCCTGGGGCTTTGCCTCCTTGACCAGGAGGGATGCCTCGAGCCCCGCCAGCTCGGGGCTATTGCGATACTTCGAGCGCGCCGCGCGGAGCCGCTCGTGAGCCTCGCGACTTCTTCCCGGTCTCCTGCGAGGATCAGGATGGCCAGTTGCTCGACGGCTTCACCCCCCTTGCCCTGGGTCCGCAGCGACTCGAGCCGGGCCAGGGCCCGGTCGTACTGGCCGAGCTGCACGTCGATTTGAGCCAGCCTGACGATGGCCGTGGGGGAAGTGGCCTGCCCGGCGGCGACCGCCTTATCGAACTCCTCGACGGCCTTCTTCAAGTCTTCCGGGCTCCGTCGGGCCTGGTAGAGCTCGCCTTGTAGCAAGTGGAGGGTCCCCTCCATCTCGCGAGGGAGGTTACCCAGATCGACCTGATGGAGCAGCGATTGGACGACCGGTTCGGCCTCCTCGGGATAGCCGGCCTGGAGGATCGTCCAGGCGGCCCAGACCTGGTACTGGGGCTCCAGGCTGCCGAGTCGCAGCGCGATCTGGAGGTACTGGCGGCCGAGGTTCGGCTCCTGGGACAGCACCAGCGCGACGCCGTAGCGCGCCTGGGCCTCGGCGAGGTCGGGCAACGCCGGTGGCGGCGGCCTTGAGGTGGGCCAGGGCACTGCTGCGGAGCTTCGTCACCTCCGCCTTTCCCGTCGGGTGCTGGCCTCGGCTCCCGACGCGTCTCGGGACACGCTGGAACGGTCGAGCTCGATCGAGCCGGCGAACAGATGGCCCACCGCCTGGAACCGCGGCTCAGGGCGATCCAGCAGCGCCTGGATGTGCGGGCCGGCCTTGTCGAATCGCTCGGCGTCATCGACCCGGGCCAGGATCATCTCCGCGGCCACGGTGTGCAAGGTCATCACCATCTTGCGGCCCGACCCGCCGCGGCCCTTGCGCCACGGCCGCCCGCAAGGCGCGGTCGATCACCTCCAGGCAGCGATCGGGCTGGCGTCGGAATCGGAGATGGTCGGCATAGGACAAGTAAGTCTGGATGTCAGGCTGCCGGCCTTCGGCCAGAGCCTGTTGGAAGACGGAGTCCAGGTCAACTTCGATGGCGTCGACCAGGCCGTCGACCACCTTCTTGCCATCGGCCGGGAGCTTCGCCGACCGCGCCGTCAGGGCCTTCTGGGTCTGCTCGAGCAACAACCGGAGCCTTGCCACCCGACCCGGGGGCATTTCCTCGGGCTTGCCCAGCGCCTTGACCTGCTCCCGGAGCTTCTCGACCTGGCCGGAGAGCTGGGTCCATTGGCCCTCGCCGCGGATCTCCAGCGACAGGAGCCGGAGCCGGGCGAAGCGGTCGACCGGATCCGGATCGGACGCCGGGGTGAGGGCCCGGGCCTCGACGAACGCCGCGCTCACGCGACGCGGCATCTCCGATCAGATCGGCCAGACGCGCCGGATCCAGAGACGTCGCACCGGCGAGGCCTTCACCTCGTTGAGCACATCGAGATGCCGTTTGATCTCCGGGACGTTCGGCGTTCGTTCCTCCAGGGCCTCGGCGGCCAGGACGTAATGGGCATCCGGGTCTTTCGGCTCGACGTTCAGGAGCTCCTTGGCCCAGTAAATCGAGTCGGGAGCCAGGTCCTGGGCCATGGCATCCTGGAGGAGCTGCTTCCGAGGGCCCTTGATCGCCTTGTCGAACTTGACCGCGTCGACCATGTGGCTGATCCACTCGGCACGCAGCGTCGACCTGTTTCTCGGCAGGGGCGCGACGGGCCCAGTCGCGGTAGAGCCCGGCGAACTCCTCGTGGATCGCGGCGTTCTTGGCGTCGATCTGGAGCGCCTGCTTGTAACGAATCTCGGCATCTTCGAAGCGGCCGGCCTCCTGGGCTTCTCTGGCGAGCTTGAGGAAGCCCTGGGAGGAGCGTGGCACCAGCGTCATGGTGATGGCGATGACACCCACCAGGGCGACCACCACGAACAGCCCTGAGAGGATCAGCAAAGGTTTCCAGCGAACGGTCATCGGGCAATACTCCTTTGGCTCGAGACGCCGTACCGCAGGGACGTGGCAGTTCCTCCGCGCCGGCGACCTTCCCGGTCCCGGCGCGGTCCATCCGCCTGCGGTGTTGGAAATCCGGGGGAGATTGAGAGTCACGACGCCGGACGGCGCGAGGAGACAATGGAGTGTGCGAGGTGGTCCATCGAGCGACGGCTGGCGAGTCGCCGTCCAGGACCGGTACGCAGGGGTATTTTTCGGGAGTGGCAAATCCATCTGCCCTGATACCTCAACGAGGTCGCAATCCATTGCCGTTCCATCCCGGCATCGGGCGTTCGCCAGGATAGAGATTCTCCGCCGCGGCATCAAGCGGAGTTTTTCCGCCTTCCGATGCGATGACGGGATGTCCTGGGACGCTCCTGAAGAACGTTCGAATTCCCGCCCCATTCAGCGACGGGTCGTCGCCGGATTGGAGCTCGCCGCCGTCAGGAACGCGTCGCGATGACTGGGATCGGGGAACCAGTAGCGTCGGCCCTCACGCGTGATCTCGTACTTCGGGTCGCCGCGCACCAGCAGGCCGGTCTCGCTGAGGCAGTGCGGGCAGAACCCCTGCTCGGCCACGTCAACCATGGCGTACCGCTCGGGTTCCTTCAGGAACCGTCGCCGTGCGTCTTCGGTGGCGCAGAGGAACAATCGGCCCTGGTAGAGCACGCCCCACCTCGGGTCACCGGGCCGCTCGACCCCGCGTTCCACTTGCGAGACCGGGCAATCGCCGCGGTTCACCGGGATGTATCGGTCGGGATCCTTGCGGAAGAGGTTGCTCATCACGGCGCTGGCGAATCGGTAGACCCGCCCCTCATGCTGAACGGTGTACTCGGTCTGACCCTGGACCAGCCGCCGGTTGGAGATCAGGCTGACCGGGCAATATCCCGAGAGCGCGACCTGCGTCTCGCTCTTGGGTCGAGCCGGATCGCGGCCGGGCCGTCGACGCGGGACGCGAACCCGCCACTTCCGTCTTGTTGCCTCCCTCCCGCGCTCGCCACGCCGCCCGGACCTCGCTCAGCAGCGAGTCGAGCTCGTCGGGCCCGAGATAGCCCTGCCGGACCGCGACGATCTCGCGAGTCGGGGCCACGATCACCGTCGCCGGCAGTCCGGACAGATTGAAAGCCAGGGCCAGTTGCTCGTGAACGTCGGAACGCAGCTTCAGCGGAACGTAGGATTCCCGAGTATGCTGGATGATCTCGGGATCGGGGAAGGAGTCGCGCTCCATGCGCGTGCAGTTCGGACACCAGGGACCGGTGAACTGAATCCAAAGGAGTCGGTTGGCCCCCTTCGCTTCCTCAAGGGCCCCACCATAATCGTCCCGCCAGGAGATCGGTTCGGGTTCCGCCCCCGCGGCCGAGCCCGGGCTCCCGGCCGAGCGCAGAGCACGCCCATGACGATGCACAGACCAGTAGCGACAGAATGACGACGGTGGCGCGATGGGTGGAGGATCATCGAGCATCTCCCTCGTTCGAAGGCGGACACGTGATGTAGGGATTGAAGGTGCGCAGGCAGAACGCAGCGCACTCCATCCATGGAGATGCCACCCGGCAAGCTCGAGCGGGCCAAACCCTTGGCTGTGGGATCAGGGGTCGATTTCAAGAGTTCACATCGGCTCTCGCGATGCGGCCTCTTCAGCGGAAACGAGTTACTATTCGCGGTCGCGATCATTACAATCGGATTTTCCCGAGCCGTCGGCGCGATCGACGCGGCGCGATCTTCAAGAAGACAGCTACCAGAGAAGGATTACTCCCCGTTGCCCTTGGCCTGGGACTGGGCGGTCGCCTGGCCCTCCACCGGCGGGATTTCCAGCTCGATCACGAGCGGCAACTCGATGTTATGGATCCCCTCGTCATCCCCAACGAAGACCATCTCCCGTATGTTCGCGACGGCGATGAAGTCCGGGTGCTTGACCCGGAATGTACGGCCGTTGATGAGATGGAGAATGAACGGTCGGAACGGCTGGGCGTGCATCGCTTCACGGATTTGATTCATCGTGGCCATCACGCTCTCGTTCACTTCAAATCGAAGGGGAGTGCTATGTCCGTTCTTCACGGCCCAGTCGGCGATCGCTATCCGGAAGATCTGCACCGTTGGGATATGCGTCTTGCGATGCACTTCCTCCAGCCATGCAGAGTATTCCGGCACCCCTTCATGTCAGGATCCTGCCGGTCGCCTTAGCGCGGTTGACGAGGTGGCGCAGGGCGATCGGCGGTTGGAGCAGTTCGCCGAGGAGGGCGATCTCGCGGAGCTTGCCCGGAGAAGCCAGCATGGCCCGCAGATCGTTGCTGGTGAGCGTCGGGTGGGATTTCGTGGTGGTCGCGTAAGGCAAATCCAGGGTGGTCCCCTGTGTGACCTGAGTGATCGGGGTACCCGATCGGAGTGATCGGGGTCGATAAGGGCGTGATCTCCAGGGGGCGGGATTTCTTCGCAACGAGACCCTGGCTCACCAGGCCGGTCAGGGCACGGGGCCGCTCCGGCTCGATGGATTTGAGGGAAGAGGGCGGGGTCGCCCGGCCGCGGGGGGTTGCCCGCCGGGCGGGCGCGGTCCGCGCCGGTCGGGAGCCTGCCGCCGAGGAGGGTGAGAACGACGATGTCGAGGGCTGGTGATGCCCGGTTTTCCGACTCGAGGATCACGATCCCCTCATCCGACCCGCCGGCCCGCCCAGCGTCCGCCTGGCCGGCCCTGGGCCGGTGTCCCGGACCATCGGGCCTGGGCCGGCCGCTCGGCGACCGGCGCCGCGGGCCGGCCGCCGGCGCGTATCGCGAGGGGCCGGCCAGGATCGCCCCGGCCGGCCATGGGGGCGCCCATCCCCGGACGCGGCCCGCCGGGAACCGGGGTCCGCCCCGGACGCGGTGGCAACGGCTGGGCTTCCCGGTTCAGGAGCGAGGTCAGCGCCCAGATCGCCAGGAACGTCAGCGGCACGATGAACTGGAGCAGGATCTCGAGCCTCATCTTGACTTCGTCCTTGGTCATTGGTCCGGCTCATGGGCCGAGATTGGTAACAACAGATACACGTGCATTCGTTTGCTGGGGCAACCCACCATCTGGTTGGAGTTGCGGTGGGTTGCACCCACCCTCACCAGAGGGGGTTAGCATTCGGCCCATGAGGCATTCGTTCCAGGCTGACCCAACATCAGGAAGGGTTGTTATTGGGACTGCGCATTGCCCGTGCCGGCGATCGCGTTTCGCATCTCGGTATCCGCCTGGACGTTCCGGAGATTGTAATAGTCCATGATCCCCAGGTGTCCCTTGCGGAAGGCCTCGGCGATCGCCATGGGGATCTCGGCCTCGGCCTCGACGACCTTGGCGCGGTTCTCCTGGACCTGGGCCTGCATCTCCTGCTCCTTGGCGACCGCGAAGGCGCGACGCTCCTCGGCCTTGGCCCGGGCCACGCGCGTGTCGGCCTCGGCTTGAAGAGCCTGGAGATTGGCACCGATGTTGTCGCCGACGTCCACATCGGCGATGTCGATCGAGAGGATTTCGTAAGCCGTGCCGGCATCGAGCCCCTTCTCGAGGACGCGCTTGGAGATGGTGTCCGGCTTCTCGAGGACCTGCTCGTGGGTGTCGGCCGAGCCGATGGCGTTGACGATGCCCTCGCCGACCCGCGCGATGATCGTCTCATCGGTCGCCCCGCCCACGAGGCGGTCGAGATTGGTGCGGACCGTCACCTTCGCCTTGACCTTCAACTGGATGCCGTTCTTGGCCACGCCGTCGATGCTCTGCCGTCCGGAGCTCGGGTCGGGGCAAGGAATGACCTTGGGATTGACGCTGGTCTGCACGGCCTCCAGCACGTTGCGGCCGGCCAGGTCGATCGCCGCGGCCCGCTTGTACGACAGCGGGATATCGGCGCGGTTGGCGGCGATCAGCGCCGGACGACGTTCGGCACGTTGCCGCCGGCCAGGTAATGGGCTTCCAGGGCCCGGGTCGTCATCCCGTCCTTCTCGGACAGGCCCGCCTGGTAGGCCATGATCTTCGAGCGGACGATGATGTTGGGATTGACCTTGCGGAACGACATCCCGACCAGCTCCAGGATGCTGATGCTCGCCGAGGTCATCTTGGCCTGGAGCCAGAGGTTGGCATACTTGGCCAGGAAGATGACCAGGATGATCGCGAACAGCACCAGGACGAAGATCAGGAAGAGGACGTAGGTCGGCCAGTGGGAAGGGTTTATCTGAGCAAGTAGTCGTGGCGATCATGATGTATCCTCGAAAATGGTGACCGCGCCGGCGAGGTCATTCGCCCGAGGCGGGATGGAGCGTCCACCCGCGTCGAGATCCGAGAGACTCCGGGGCGGGCCAGGACGGTCGCACCGCCCATCCGGACCGAACGGAGTGGAACGCTCGGAGTGCCCGAGCTCGTCCACGGAGAAGGAGCCGAGGTCCCGTCGGGACCGCGGCCGGACGCCCCGATCCGGAAGGGAGCGCCACGTTCGTCAACCCTGGCGAGGCCCGGACCCGCGGATCGCCCCGCCCCGGTCGGGCCGAGCAGCCCACGCGCCGCCACCTCATCCGTACCCCTCAGTGTACTCGAACTCTCCACCCGCCCGCCAACCCCTTCCGCTCCAGTGCGGGCAGCATCGAGTTCTTCGGTCCTGGCTCGGCCAGCGGCCGCAAGCTGAGTAGGATTCAGTCATAATCCTGTTTTCGACCTACCTGCTCACCCCATGCGGTGCAGGAGGACCCTCGGGGACGGGGATCGTTGAGACCGGGCCGCTTCTTAGGGTCTGAGAGTCGATATCGTTGGGGACGCGTCGATCTCGCCTCCGTAGGTCATCGGCGGAGGCCGGCATTCGAGGCGTTTGGTGGAAATAGAATGTCTCTGGCAGGATCGGTCGGAGACCCCGAAGGATCATGGCCTCGGAGTCGAAGGAGCGGGGCGACTCATTGTTGCGAAGGAGGCGCGGTTTTCTGGGATCGCGTCTTGATAGGGAGTTTCGGCTCGAAGACAATATTGCCAAGGGTTGAAGTTCCGGCTCGCCTTCCGCTCATCTGACCTAGAAGGAGATCCATCATGCCGGCCGACGCAGCGCGCTCCGTGATGAATTTGTGCTGTTGGGAGCGAAGGATTTCTTGGGTAAGTATTTCGTCACCAGCAAGGCCGGCGGGGGTCACCAAAGCTATAGCGCCGGCGGAAATGTCGGGCAGCTCGTCGGTATCGGTACAGGGCCAATCGCCGACCGAGCTGGGGGAATGAACGTCGCCACGAACCTGGCGCCGCCGGTACTCTGGGCGTTTTTCAGTAAAGTGGGTGCGTGGCCGGCGCGACAGATCACGGCCTCTCGGCAAATCTTTCGCAGTAACGCGGAGTTGAAGTTCGACGGCGCCGATGTCGGCGCCCTGGGCCTCCAGTGCTATGTCCTTCCGTCGCAAGGGGACGGAGCGATGGGAATCAGGCTGCCCGCCAACGGAGTCGCCCTCTACATGTTTACCACAACCCAAGATGGATGCACGTTCAAGGTCAGCGGTGATCCCCTCAGCCCATTCGTTTCGCATGCCAACGCCAGCACGACGTTATGGGCCAACAAGCCTGGGATTATCAACTGCGCGATTGCAAGCATGCTCGATGCCGTCTTCGACCCAGGCGCTTTTCGCGCACCGGGAAATGACCCCACGGTCAACGTCGGCACTCTGGATTACTTTGATTCCAACGACCCCCTTGGTCTCGGCTTTGTGCGATCGAACAGCCCACAGTCACTTCAACACATGCAGAATCTGCTCCACGGCTCGAATGGCCTCAAGGTGCGCGAGGACAACCATTGGTACAATCATGAGAACATCACTTGGAGTCTCTCCGCCGCAACTGCCAATACGTTGACTAATCCACAGACGATGCCAAACGCACTTGTCATCGGCCAGAGGGCCGGTGCGAACCAACCCTGGTCCTTCTTCTACCAGGAGACGACAGATATCACCTTGGTAAAACACACCCAGAAGAAAATGGGAAGGATCAACGTCGGAAGCAACAACCAGAATGTCACGGGTCGAGCGATCTTGAGCTACGGACGCCTCTGGCCCGCGCCGACGACTGCCACGATCTTTCCTATGTACAATTGATCAAGATCTGCGACGAACACGGGGATCAGTGCTCGAGAGAAGGGGTGCTGGTCCGCACGAGAGGAAATGCCGTGGGCTTCGCTCTAGCCCTCGTCGTCCCATCCAAGATTCGCCTCGGCCCGCCAGGTGGTGTCCATCAGACTTTCTTGACGATCACGCGCGCGCCCTGGACGTCCACGACTTCAACCAGGGTGTCGGGCTCGACGAAGCTGCCCGAGGCCATGACATCGATCTGGAGGTTGCCGAAGCGGGCCTTGCCAGTGGGGCGCAGCGGCGTCGTGGAACGCCCGGTCTCGCCGACGAGGAAGCTGAGCGACTCGTATCCTTCCACGACCGGCCGGGGCGCGGCCTCGTCGCCTTCGACGGGAGTCCAGGGCTCCGGCTTGAGGATCATCCGGTTGAACAGCGGCAACGAGGGAATATAACGCGCCAGGATCGCCGCCCCGGCCCCCACGGCGATCAGCATCCCCGTGACTTGAAGCAAGGTATATCCCAGCTCGCGGTACTCATAATCCTGCGTCGGCCAGATGAAGGTATGGCTGGCCATCACGATGCTGCAAAGCATCAGCAGGATCCCGCACATCCCGAAGATCGCCATGCCCGGGAAGACGAATAGCTCCACGGACAGGCAAACTAGCCCGATCAGGAACAGAATGATCTCCAACTGGTCGGCGGTCCCGCTCAGATAATGGCTCCAGAAGAACAAGAGGAACGCCAGGGCCGAGACGATCCCGGGCAGACCAATGCCGGGGAGCTTCAGCTCGACGACCATCATGAACACGCCGAGGAAAAGCAGCACCCAGCTCACGATGGGTTCGGTCAGGAAGTCCACGAACGAGTCCACCCAGCCTGGCCCCTCGATGCGGATGTCCCGCCCGTGGAGTCCATAGAGGTCCTTGAGCTCCTCGGCGTTGTTGACCACCCGCCCCAGCCGGCCGTAGGACTCGGCCTCGTCGGCCTCGATGGTGAGCACCGACCCGGGCTCCTTGCGGGTCCGGATCACCTGGTAGCGGGCCGGCTCGGCCGCGACATCGGTCCTGAGGATCAAGCGGCTGGCCCCGGTCTTGGAGTCAATGGCCTCGAGGATCTCGGTGTCGGGATCGACCATCGCCCGCGCGACGGCCTCGGGATGCCCCCTCAATCGTGCCCAGACTTCGGCCTTGCCGGCCAGGCCGGCGATCTGGCCTCCACTGAGGTCGTGGAGCGGGCCGTTCCGCCCGGTGATGACCTGGCGGACATCGCCCATCCGCGATCCCTTCTTGAAGACGATGTCCCGGCA
Organism: uncultured Isosphaeraceae bacterium; assembly: GCA_963842405.1. Lineage (GTDB taxonomy): Bacteria > Planctomycetota > Planctomycetia > Isosphaerales > Isosphaeraceae > CAVZRC01. The sequence goes on from CAWJGW010000002.1 coordinate 265,061, forward strand.
AGCCAGAGGGAGCAAGGCGGCCAGGCCCACGGCGCGGTCCTCGATGTACGCGACCGTTTTCATGTCCTTGATCCCGGCGACCAGGTCGGCGAGTCGGTCGGTGACCGTGTCGTTACCTCCCGGGCTGTTGATCTGGAGGATCAACAGGTTGGCCTTCTCCTCCCGGGCCTGCTCCACACGCTTGGTCAGATAGGAGACCATCACGTTGTCCAGCGGACCTTCCAGGGGGATCCAGACCGGCAGGGCCCTCCGGCCCAGGACCGGGTCGTCCACGGCCGCCTGCCCTTCGATCTGGTAGATGCTCGCCAGCTCGGCCGGGGAGTCGGCGGTCCGTTTGCAGAAGCCTTCCTCGCGCGCCCGCTTCGCGGTCAGCACGCCGCGGAGACCGTCTTCCCAGGCGGGTTTGTCCTCGACGACTTCCTGATGAGTCTTCTTGAACGCCGGCAGGTTCTGGGCCAGGACGTAATGGACGGTCTTGTCGGCCGTGCGGATCAGTCGGAGGTCCGCGTCTCGATCGAACATCCCCACGAACAGGTCGGGGTCGCGCGTCTTCCGGATGGCGAGGAATCGGACATATCCCTCATCGGCGACATCGAAGGCTTGTCCTTCGGTGGTCATCGGGCCCAGCGTCGCCGAGGAACCCATCACGATCTCCGTGCATGCAAGCGCGGGGAGGACGGCGAATCCCCGCAGCGGCTCGAGGCACGTAGGCGACGGTCAGCTTGGCGCCGGAGAGTTCCCGGGAGATCAGGTTGGCGAGGTCGTGAGAGACGCCGTACTCGCTGGTGCCCGGCGCGATCTCGCCCGCGCGAAACTCGAACACCAGGATCGGCGGCTTTCCCTGCTTGGCCGAGCGAATCGACCAGTTGCCGCGTCGCCGCGCGGATGCGGGCGATCGTCTCCGACGTGATCGGCTCGATCACCGGGAAAAACTGGGCGGGTGTCTTATCGGCTTCGGCGGAAGGGCTTGCGCCATCGCCCCAACACCAACCGAACTCATGAGGAGTACCACGAGAAGGGGCCACACCCTCTTGGTGAGATGTGCGGCACGGGAGCGATTCATAGCTGTCGGACTCCCTCCGAGAGTCGGACGCACTCCGGTTCTCGCTGACGACGGCATGGTGGTCGGGTCCGGCGATCGAATCTGATCCGATCCGGCCGGTTGTGACGACCCGCGCCGGCACCAGCCAGTCGCCGTGCGCTCCGAACGCAGGCCCAATCAATCGAGTGACTCTCGGGGTGATTATAAGCTGACCGACGGGATGGGTCAAACTCCCCACGCCAGGCTGGGCCGTGCCGGACTCCCTGGTGGCCCCGGCCCAACCGCCTCGGCACGCTTCGAGGACCCCGAGCTTTCCGACACCAGACCCGTTCATCGACGCGGCGCCAGGCCCGGCGCCGGCTGACCAGCCGCGGCTCCGAAGTTCCCGGGCATCGGCCCCTGAGCATTGGGATTTCGGATCAGCTTCCACTCCTTGAGGGGACGACCCTGGAACCAGGTGTCGATGGACCTTTGCATTCGGGACGATGTGCTTGACCCGAAAGTCCTTGCTGCTCTTGTTGTCCGGGGAGATCAACGCGATCCGGACCGGCAGCAAGTATTTGGTATCGAGAACGACCACGGCCTTTTTGAAGGCTTCCATGTCCTCTTTGAGCCTCGGTTCAACCTGGAGCGAATAGTAATTCTCGTCCTGGCCGAATGACCTTCATTTTGTAGCGGGCGTTGGCCTCTTTCGCCTTCATGTTGAACAGAAACGGTAGGGGCCCCTCATCGAGCGCCCGTTGGCGTTGCTCCTTGGCCAGCGGATAGACGAAGATCTGCTTGACCGGGTAGAGGTATTGCCAGACCTCGGTCGCGCCGCAGATGATTGTTTCCTGAGGCGTCGACCAAGGTTTCTTGGGGTCCTTCGGATCGGCCAGCGGGACCAGCTTCCCCTGGGCGTCACGCTTGGTCTTGATCTTCTTGAAGTCGAGGTAGGCGAGTTGGGGGCTCTTGAAGACGGCCCGCCCTTCATAATGGATTTCTTCGTCCCACTGCGGGTTCTTGTCGATGCGGTCAAGCCAGACGTCGAGCGTCTTCAACTTGTGCTTTGGCGTTCCCAGAGCGTCAGCAAATCATCGATTTGGATCGGATTGGGGGCCGCCGCCTTGGGCTGGCCACGCTGGGCCACTGCCCCGGGTCTTCCCACCGGTGCCCGGCCATTCACCCCGTCCTGGGGTAAAGCCGTCGCGAAACTGCTCGCGAATACGGCGATCACTGAGGAAAACAAGGTCCGTTTTGCTCGTGGCATGGGCCATCGCCCTCCCTGCGAACTGCTCGAGCCCAGCGTGAAACCGCGACGTGCGGAGCACGGCCGTCCCTGTTCTACCGGCTCCTGGGCGGACGCTACCATAGTTCGCCTCCTTCCACCAGAGCAGTGAAGTCGGTCACTGCGGAATTGCGGAGGGCCCCAGCCTGGGATGACGATGCCAGCCCAGGGACCAAAATCGTTGTGGCGCTAACGAGTTGTATCCCCGACCCGGCTGGACGCATCGGTCCTCGTTGTGCACGCGCCGAGCCTGCCAGCAAGCCAGCATGTCCGGCGAAGTTGACCCGTGCGCCACAAGGGTTCGAGTTGTGTCGGCCCCGCTCCATTGTACAACGCAACTGAGTAACGCCGCGGAATTCCATTGGGTGGGCGAGTCTGTGCGGTGAAAGGTCGCTGTTGACATCCCTGCTGCATTTGGTGGCGCGGCGGTTATTCCCTTCGCCCCACGGCAGTGGGGAGAGGGTGCCCGAAGGGCGGGTGAGGGGTCTTCGGAGGCGCGCCACAAGAGCGGTGACATCGCCTTGGCCCCCTCACCCGGCCTCCGGCCGACCTCTCCCCGAGGGGCGAGGTGGAGAAGACCGGGTCTCCACACCCCGCCGGTGGATGAAGACAAAAATCCCCCTCGCCCCACGGCAGTGGGCAGAGGGTGCCCGAAGGGCGGGTGAGGGGTCTCCGCAGAGGAGCAACCAAACCCCAAGTTGTGGCAAGGTCTGCTGACCTTGCCACAGAGCGGACCGAGGTCTTCGTCCTCGAAGGGGGCGTGGGCTACGGCTTCGATCCCGGAGAGGGCGGGGGCGGGGGCGGACCCTGGTCCGCGGAGGGCGGGGGCGGGGCCGGGGTCGGGCCCTGGTCCGCGGGCCCTCGGACCACGGACAGGTTGAGTCCGGTTCGAGCGACACCCTCGCGGACCTCGACGCCGCTGAGACCAGGCCCGGCCCCTTCGTGGTCCACCACCTTGATCGTGTAGGACTGTCCCGGAATGAGCTGAATCTCATAGGACCCGTCGGCGGCCGTCGTCTCCCGGCCCCGGTCCTCCATACCTTCCGAGATCCCGGGGACCTCTGTGCCCTATGGCTTCGACCGAGATCCCGGGCGCGGGCGAGCCGTCGGGGAAGGTCACCTTGCCCGAGACCGGCGTCGGGCGGCGGACGTGAGCCGTCAGCATGGCGTCGGGCTTGCTCGGGTCCAGCTCGCACGGCGCGGCCAGCCTGTAGTCCGCCGTGGCCGGCATTAACGAGGCGGAGGTGATGTCCGCCGGTAGCCAGTCGAACGTCGCGACCCCATCGGCGTCGGTGCGGGGATAGAGAGGAAGGTAGCCGAGGTTGATAAACCGGTATTTGCCCATCTTCGTGATCGCGATTGGGTACATCTCGACGCCCGGCACGGGCTGGCCCGCGGAGTCAACCACGCGGACGTGGACGTCGCGGAAGACGCCGGTAAGGACAAGCCGGGCCTCTCGCGGAGTCGGAGAGACGTTGGTGGGCGTGTCCGTCTGGTAATTCTCGAAGTAGTCGAAGCCGACGCCCGGCTTGAACGCGACGATCCAGGCCGTCCTCACCTGGGTCGGGACGCGGAGCACGGCGATGCCGCGGCCGTCGGTCCGCGCCTCGGCGGCCGGGGTGTTAAAGTCGAGGAGGAAGACGGACGCATCGGGGACCGGAGCCCCGCGCCCATTGACGACCGTGGCGGTCACCTCGTGGGCGGGGTGAAGCATCATCCCCGCCGGCCTGCCCGGGGTCGTCAGGTCCCGCCGGGGGCTCGTACAGGAACATCCCTTGCCGCGCACCGCCGTCGGCAGTCGCGATAATGGTGTGTTCGCAGGGACTTCGGGAAGTCGTTCGGGAGGTCGAACGTGCCGTCGGCGCCGGTGATCGCGGTGTAGGGCCGATTGGCGTCCAGCGACCGGACCCGTGCGCCGGCGACCGGCTGGCGTCCCTCGTCAACCACGAGGCCCTTGATCCGCGGCCCGGCCTTGGTGACCGGCGGGGGCGCGGGCCGGGCGGCCTCGGCCTTGGCCGCGGGCGGCCGTGCCTCTTGCGGCGACGCTCGCAGCCAGACGACGCCGGCCAGTCCGGCGAGGGTCCCGGTGAAGAGGAGCCCTGCCGCGATCATCTTCAGCCGGCCCAGGAACAGCATCGCCATCCCCTCTTTCACCAGCGACGCCACCGGCGCCGAGGCCACCGCGCCGACCGCCCGGCCGGCGGCCAGGCCCGCGGCCGCCCGGGCCGTCGCCTCGATCCAGGCCCCCGACGCCCCCGCGGCGACCGGGCCGAGCACGACCAGGTCCGCACTCCGAGGCCGGCGCCAGCCCGCGGCTGGTCAGCCGCTGCCGCAGCCGCTCGCGGCCCTCCGCCAGCCGGCGCTGCACCGTCCGGACCGGCAGGCCCAGCCGGCTCGCCGCCTGTTCGTTCGTCAGCCCCTCCAGGTGGCAGAGCACGATCGGCGACCGGAACCGCTCCGGCAGTCGGTCCAGCTCCTCGTAGACGTCCGAACGGGTCTCGTGCACCATGTCGGACCCGGCCGCCTGCGCCCTCATCTCGGCCCCCCGTCGTTCGATCGCCCGTCTGCGCGCCCTCTGCGCCCGCGCCTTCGACGACACCTTCAGCGCCACGCCGAAGAGCCAGCTCGCCAGCGACTCGGCCCGACGGATCGAGCCGGCCCGCCTGGCGAGGATCAGGAACGTGGCCTGGGCCGCGTCCTCGGCATCGTGCCGGTCGCCCAGCGCGGCATGGCAGACCGAGAGGACCATCGGTCCGTGCCGCTCCACCAGGGCCGCGAACGCCGCCGCGGAGTCCTCGTCGCCCCGACCGGCCAGGAACCGCTCCAGCAGCGCGCCGTCGGCCAGCGCGCCGAGCACCCCCGCCTCGAAGACGGTCCGCAAATACCGCGATGCCCCGACTCGATGTTCGCTCATGATCGTCATCTCGTCCCCCTCTCTCCAGGCCTCGGATTGGATACATCCTGACCCTATGGTGCCGGCTGAGGCGAGGGGACCGCCACGATTCTTTGGAAGAACCTAACTTTACCAGACAACACTCAGAGCTTGTGAAGGAATCGGCTAAAGCGGCTCACGGTTGGCTGCCATACGCTCGGCGTCCTCGACCGAAGAACCCCCCTGCCCCCCTTCGTAAAGGGGGAAAATATGGAGACGGTAGCAACGGCACCGGGTTGGTGTGAGAGAGAATCGCGGAGCACACGCAGAATCCACGCTCCTGCGTGGGAGTGTCGGCTGTCGACGCTCCGCGTCGTCTCGGCCCTCACGCCGCGGTGGTGCCAGGAAAGCCGTTACCACGCCGGAGCGTGGCAACGAGACTAACCGGTATCTTTGCGACAGACTCAGAAAGAAAACCTACCATGGTAGTCTTTCTCTTCCCCGCCCCCGATCCGGGTGACGAAGCGAGCCCGGCCCGGCCGGGCACCCGTGGCGCGATACGCACTGGAGGGGTTGCCGAACAAGATCCTCGCGGCCGAGTATCGCACGACCCTGCCAAGCAAGGAGACGCTGCGGGATAATTGGTGTCGGAGCTAATTGGTGTCAGGAGCTAATTGGTGTCAGTTCGTTTTTCGGCGGGAGCTAATTGGTGTCAGTTCGTTTTTCGGAGCTAATTGGTGTCAGTTCGTTTTTCGGCGGGAGCTAATTGGTGTCAGTTCGTTTTTCGGCGGGGCTAATTGGTGTCGGGGCTAATTGGTGTCGGGGCTAATTGGTGTCAGTTCATTTTTCGGGAGGACACATTTCATTTTTCGGCGGAAAAAGGGCTAGACTGACCCGATGCAGCTAGATTGCGGGATCGGATTGGCGATTGCACGGACGGCCGTCCTGATGCGAAAAAACCACGAATGGATTGTTTTCGCCACGAAAGGCCACAGATACATTGCATGCTGCCATTGGGGGTGGTAATCTCGGCGTCTGGGAGGCGGACATGGCGGGAAGCGACCGGAAGCTCAAGGGGCGAACAGCGTGACGAATACCCGGAGACTCGGCTTGATCGCGGTGTTGGCCCTCCTGTCGGCCGTCGCGCTGCCTCGGTCGTCCTATGCACAATTCACACCAGAATGCCTCACGGTACAGGGCGCCGCCTCCGTGGAAGCCACGGTGTATCAAAACGGTGAGAATGGACCAACTACCAGCTATTACTTGTCATCCGGCGCGACGACGCTCGACCTCACCTACCAGGACGGCGATCTGACGATGACGATAAACGCCCAGCCGCCCTACGGATTTGCGAGTTATGATTTCACGATGAATGAGGGTGGTTCGCCTTTTACACCGCCTTTTACTCTAACGAGCGGATCCGGAAGCTTTTTTGTCGGGGGGCCTGATGGCTCTACCGGGGACTACTTCATCAGCAGCGATGGCAGTGTGGTTGCCGACATGCTTTTTTACTTCCCGGATGCAGATGGAAGTTTAAGCTACCAGGTCTTGTTCCAGGGCTCGACCATCCCGGAACCTTCGTCTATCGTGCAGGCAGCCATAGCCGCGGTCGTCCTGATCGGCGTTGCCGTCTGGCGGCTGAGGAGTCAGGGCCGGCCATCTCCTCAGCCGTAGACATAATAGCTGCCGTTCGTCCCGATGACCGTGTTGTTCGACGAGGCTCCCAGCTCCACGATCTCGCCCAATCCGCCCGGATTCTCATAGTCGGTATTGGCACCTGTGCCGCCGATCAGGAAATCGGCCCCGGTGCCCGCGTAGAACGTGTTCGGCCCGCTCCCCCCATAAAAGGTGTCCTGGCCGGCTCCCCCGTAGAAGGTGTTCGCACCGATCCGCCGTAGGCGACGACGTGAACCCTGGTGGTGTCGGTGAACGTCTGGGGGCCTGTGCCGCTTTGCCCGTAATAGTATACGAATCCGACCTGGGAGAGACTGAAATAATTGTTCTGTCCGTTCAAGTTTACGTCGAGCATCGTGGAGCCGCCGTGGACTTGATACGAAGACGGTCGTGGTGTTGGTTCCGACCGACGTGGGCGTGACACTTGCCCAGCACCCCGCTCTGCACGACGGTCCCGCCGGTCATGAGGTTGCGGGTTTCCAGGCCATCGACTCGGGGTGCCAGCCGTCGCGACCTCGCCTTGTGATTCCGACCAATCTGATTCTGGCCGATCCCGGACAGCCGACGGAAAAGTAAACGCACCATGGCTCACTCCTTCTTGTGGTTGTGAATCCTTCCGGTGTGTCATTCGGAACCATAGAACGCGTCGTCGCTCTCGGCTGTCCAATTCACGGAAATCGACCCGGCGACGCTAGTTGGAGCGTCCAGGCGGCACCCCAGGCCATCGCCATCCCGATCGTGGGATAATTGGTGTCTGGGATAATTGGTGTCAGTTCGTTTTCCGCCGTCCGATAATTGGTGTCAGTTCGTTTTTCCTCCGAGAAATGAACTGACACCAATTTCCTGTAAAATGAACTGACACCAATTTCCTCTTTCCGATCGCGACACGTTCACCGTTCTGACGGCGCAGAAGCGTCAGGTCAAGATCCGGCTTCACGGCAACGACGCACCGGAAGCCGGCCAGGATTTCGGCCGCCGGGCCAAGCAGGCCGCATCGAACCTGGCATTCGGCGAGCAGGTCACCGTTCAGGCTCGCGATACGTAAGCGCACCGGCCAAACCAGGCGTGCCCGGGAAGGGTCGCAGACCCCGCGACCTCGCAAGATCGACCGATCTTGAGTAAGCTCGAGAGCCCCGGCGTATCAGAGAAGAGGAGACTTCTTGATAGGCCTGGCCTGCCTCGATGGGGCTGCCGGAGGCCGCCGCCCAGAATCAGGGCGCCGGATCGGAGTCACCCGGAGGTCCCGACCATGATCCCTGCACGAGCGGTCGTCCCTCTCATCGTCCTCTCCCTGGCCGCCGGGGTCCTCTCCCTGGCCGTGGCCGTCAGGGTCATACTCGTCCGTGTGCATGCCGGAGCCGCTGCCGAGGAGCTGCCCGCGCTGACCGTCGAGGCGGTCTATCCGGGGGCAACGGCCTCGGTCGCCGAAGAGAAGCTCGCCGCCCCGCTCGAAGCACCAGATCATGGGCGTCGAGCACCTGCGGTGGTTGCGCTCGCGATGCCGCCGCGACGGCTTGTACCGGCTGGAGGTGAGCTTCGCCGCCCGGCACCGACCTCGATCTCGCCCAGAAACTCGTCCAGAACCGGGTCGGGGTCGCTATGCCCGCGCTCCCCGCGGAAATCCAGCGGCTCGGGCTCACCGTCCGAAAACCGTCGCCCGGCCTGCTCATGCTCATCTGCCTCTACTGCGCGACACCAGTGTCAACGCCGTGGATCTGAACAACTATGCCAACGTCATGCTGAAGCACGAACTGGCTCGCGTACCGGGCGTATCTCCGGTGACCTTCCTCGGCGCGGAGGATTTCGGCGTGCGCATCCGGCTCGACCTGGACAAGCTGGCGGCTCGCAAACTGACCATCGAGGACGTGACGCGGGCGGTTGATTCGCAAGACCTTGGGGCGAAGGACGGTCCGCCGGCCGGACCCGGCGGAACATCCCACCTCCAGCCGAATGCGCAAGAGGCCCGGGCCGATCGGATCAGCTCGAGTCGATCGCGATCAAGACCGGCCCCGATGGCCGCGTGTTCCGCTTGCGGGACGTGACATCGTCCCGTGTGAACTTGGTAGCGGTCCGCCGGTCTATGCGAGCCTCGACGGCAAGCCGGTCGCGGTGCTCGCGGTCTATCCCTTCGGCCCGTCGCATCCGCGAGAGGTCAGCACCCGTGTTCGGGCGAAACTGGCGGAGTTAGGAGTTTCCCGCCCGGCGTTGACGCGTTCACCGACTTCGACTTCTCGCAGCCGGAGACGGCCGAAACGCCGGGTTTCCTGCTGATCGACGTGAATCCGGGGACGGCGCCACAGCGGAACCGATCGCCAGGCTCCTGAGTCGAAGCGGGCAATCGCTGAGTGGCCTTGCAGGAGTTCGGAACGTGCTGGCGGTCGAGGAGCAGCCCTTCGATCGGGAGCGCGGCCAGCCCTGCCTGGTGGCGTGCCTCGGGCCGGCGAAGGGCGCGGCCGTCGACCGCGAACAGCTCGTCGGTGAGATCCGGCGCGGTTCCCCGCGACGAGGAGGCGCCCTCCATCCGGATCCGCGACCTCTCCGGGGCCGCTGGGTCCTGCGGTCCGGCTACCCCATCCACTTCGCGATCGTCGGGCCGGATCGCGCCGGCGCTCTAACGCTGGCCGGCCAGCTCGTCACGCGGCTGTCGCAAGACCGGCGATTGACCGATCTGTGGATCGGCCCTCGGCTGGTGGCTGTTCCCACGGTGGACATCGATCGGGCCAAGGCGGCGGCGATGGGAGTGTCCCCGGCCGAGATCTCCGCGTCGATCCAGCCGGTCGTCGGGCCGGCGCGGACCGGCAGCCTCAAATGCTTCGGTCGAACGTTGCCGATCTGGGTGGAGGTCGACTCGGGGCGCGGCATCGATATCGACACGTTCGAGCGGCTCAAGGTCCGCAACGACAAAGGCGCGATGGTGCCCGTCCGTTCGATTGCCACGTTTCGCCAGGATCGTGCGCCCGACCGGCTCGAGCGGATCGATCTCCTCCCGGCGGTATCGATCACGGCGAGCCTCGCTGGAGGATTATCACTGGCCGAGGCGCGATTCGTCTGCGAGGCCTGGCCGAGGAGGTCCTCCCGAAGGAGCGGCCGTCGGACTATCGACTGACCTGGCTGCGAGCGATGCCGGCTGCGCGGTGCCGGCCAGCCTGCCGCCCAGGTCTGACCGCCTGCCCCGGTTTGGCGTCTGGATCGGCGGCGTGCAACGGCGGATCTTTGCCAGAGCGCGTCAGGCGAAATTCGCACGACGCGACACGCCCCGTTCAATGCAACCGAGCACCGTCCACCAATCGCGATCCTGTAGCGCTTTCAGGGGACCCACAGATTCGGCAACGCATGGCTTCTGATGATACCGTCCTCATCGGGTTCGACCAACCGATAGCAGTCCGCGTCGAGGCGATGCCAGAGCACGCCCAACCGGCTCGTCGTCGAAAGCAACGAGGTATTCGTGAACACCGAATTTGCAGAACCGATCACGGCGACGCAAAAAGTCCTGGTCGTCCTTCGAGTAAAACACGTCAAGCACGAAATTCGGCGGCTCCGTGAAATGCCTCGTCGCGCGCCTCACACTGTTTCTTCCGTCCATAGTTCACCATCGCCACCAGTCCGGGAACCTCCGATTCCTCCGGGGATAACTGCACCTTTGCCAGCACGCACACGTACCATCCCGGCGAGAACAAGCGATACCGGTTGACGCACAAAGCCAGGTCCGTCAGAAGCGCGGATTGATGGACGCCGAGTTCAGCCATTTCGTCGCTCCAACTCGAAGAGCCGTTCGAAGCATCTGTGCGAACGCATGTCTTGCGAGCCGCAGCCAGGATCAACGGTTCCTGCCACTTTTCCCGCCCCGACGCTCGCCGATGCTCGCCGACGCTCGTGGTCTGGGCCCGACATTCGACTCGAACGGCGGTCCTTCGATCCGGTTCTGCGCAGCGCCGGCGTCTCGCTGAATCAACTTCCAGTCGCTCGGAACGAGTCGGGATAATCCCGGACGGATGCGCTCGCGAATCGCGTTCCGCTGGAAGCCGATGAGACAGGCATCGACGCCGCAAGACGCAGCCAGCACCGCGAAAAAAGTCAGGATGCCCAGCCGGATGGCGGATGGCCATCGCGTCGGCGGCTCGGCGAATCGCCGCCGGGCGACGACCAGGAACACCGCACACAGCGCCGCCAGCATCACGGCGAAGGCCGCTCGGAACGTGCCCGCGAGGACCCGGACCTGCTGGAGGGTCTAGTGTTCAAGCCCCGGGACGGTTAGCAATCGCGACAGGACCATCGGCGAGCCGTCGCTGATCTTCTCATACAAGTATCGAATGGTCGCGATCAGCGTGTCGTTCGCCAGGAAGAAGAAGCCGGCGAGCGCGACCGCGAACAGGGCGAACAGGACCACACCCACGCGAACCACAGTACTTCAGCCACCGTCGCATGCCGATCGTCGCCGCGAGCAACCCGGCGAACATCGCGAAGACCGCGGCCAGGCGCACGCAGCGTGGACCAGTCGGCGGCGAGCCTGTGCGCAGGCCAGATGGAGCAGTTCGCCAGCCCGTTTGTCCCCGGGTGCTTGCACGGCGAACGACTCGGCCAGGGAGACCGCGGTGGGGCCGTCGATCGGTTCCCGGAATCGGAGGGACGTTTCGAAGTAGAGCGCGCTGTTCCGCAGCTCGGGATCTTTGGTCGTCTCGAGGACCTCGCGAATTTCGGGGTAAACCACGCCCCCCTGGCCGAACATGGTGAGCGAGGCCCAGCGCTCGGGCAAGTAATGGGCGACGCGCGGATCGTGGGGGTACACCGTCCACAATTCGTCAACAAGTGAGGCGATCCGGCCGTGAACTCGCCGCATTTCATCCACCACGCTGAGCGGCCGGCGAGCTTTCTGATCGCGTTGATGACCGAGATCTTTTCGATCTCCGTGAGCTCGTGCGGGGGCCACAAGCCTCGGGACCAACTGCTGGAGATAGTCGGCCCACGTGTTCGTGAACCGTTTCGCATCGGAGTCCAGCACCATCTTGCCCTCGAGGTCGAACATGCGCAGGTGCAGCACATGATTCACGTCGGCGACGATGAACAGGCGCTTGCCGGCCGACGGGAGGGCATTCAGGTCGTTGACATTCGGCATCAATCGGAGTTCGCCCGTCGCCCGCGTATCCAAGCCCGGGTTCGGCGGCCGTCGCGAGCGCCGCCTCGATCTCCTTGACGATCTCATCGGCCGGCCGGTGCCCGGCTGTTGGATGCGCGACCGCCTGGGACGCGACCGCCGGCGCTCGTCCGGCGTCCTGATCTCGAGCCGGGTCTGGCGCGCCGGTCCCGACGCCGATCCCCGCTCCGACCGCGGCCCCGGCCACCGCGATGACCAGCAGGACCGCGGCAGCAACCTTCAGCTTGACCACGACCGCCGCGCGCAGGACCGCGTTCATCAGTGAGAGGGCCGACGCCGAGACTGATGCGACCCCCGCTTGCGAGCCGCTGCCCATCGCGAGCCGCGTGGCGGCCTGGACGGTCGCCGCGGCGAGCGGTTCGGAAACGGCCGCCCGGGCTCCCTCGGTGGCCAGCAGCGCCGACCATCGAGCCGGCGGTCGGGGCCATCCCGCGGCGGACCAGCCGGTTTCTCAACAGATCGCGGGCTCGCGAGAGCCGTCCGCTGACGGTACCGACCGGCCAGCGCAGCCGTGCGGCCGCCTGGGCGTGGGTCAGGCCCTCGAGATCGCAGAGGACGACCGGCGACCGGTACTTCTCCGGCAGCCGGCTGACTTCCTCGTCCAGCGCCGCCAGCAGCTCGATCCGGTCGGCCTGAGGTTCCGAGGCGACCGGTTCGCGTCCGAGCGGTACGGACCGCACCCGGGCGCGCTCGGAGCGCGCCTGGGCCTTGGCGGCGACTCGTCGGGCCACGCCATACAGCCAGCGGCCCAGCGAGTCTCCCACCCGGACCGATCGAGCCCGGCGTACCAGCACGAGGAACGTCGCCTGAAAGGCGTCCTCAACGTCGTTCGGGTCGGCCAGGCGCGCCGGCAGACGCCCAGGACCATCGGCCCATGCCGCGCCACCAGGACCGCGAACGCCGCCTCGGCGGCGAGCGCGGCGTCCTCCGCCGCGGCACTCCGGGACAGGAACCGATCCAGCAACTCCGCGTCGGATAACCCCCCGGCCACCCCCGCGCCAAAGAGCGTGCGGACCTGATGCAGCAGACCCGACGATCGCGCCTTCGCCATGGCTGATCCCCGAAAGAGCCCGATGATACTCTATCCCTACCATCCCGGCTCGCGGCGATCTCATACAAGATTCTTTTCGGAACGTCGGAAAGGGTCGGCTCGGCGGGCTCGGGTGCAATCGCATTCTTGTGAGTGCAGATCAAGGGCGAAGGCGACCCGTTCCCAGGCGCTTCAGGCGACCGGACAGGAATTCTCCTACCCGCGAGAGGATCAGGGCCATACCCGGGGCCTACCCGGGGACATTCCTAATTCATGCCGTGGACTGCACAAGTTGGCTAAGATGGACTTCTCCAGCTTCCCCAGACTGCGCTCGAGAATTATGAATATCCCCTCTTACTCCGATTGGGGGTGCCCAGGGTACAATCGAGTCCGGAGGAGACTGACCTCACGTGACCGTCAGCGCTGGGGGCCGAACAACGCCTGATGTCCCCGTGGCGGTTCAACGCCTTGGAAAAAGCGTGGCGCTCTGTCGGATCATCCGAACGCCTGATGTGGCAGCGTGAGGTCACTCCTCTGATGAACCAGTGTGGCGAGTGATGATCGCGATGACAGATGTGGCCCTTGGTGCAGCGGTTACCTAGTCAAATGTCTCCTAGCTCTCGCCTGCGGCGAGGCCGATGAAGGTACGCGCTCAGCTTCCCGTCCCAAAACCATCATGGCAGGCTTTTCTGCCGCCTAGGATGGCCGCCGACACCCGCCACCACGCCAACAAGGCGACTGCCGAGCGTGTGGTGGGCGGCTCCATCGCCCTCGGGTGGAAGTGAGGCGTAAAACGGACCCAGCCAGCACGGCGAATCGCTTTGCTTGCGGAGATTGAGCGTTCGCTCTGGCCAAAACGAGGGTTCAGCCCCGAAGGTCGGATTCGGGGCCTTTTTCTGCGCCGCGATTGAGGGCGCGTTGTCGGCCATGGGTTGACGGGTTCGGAGCCCTCCGTGATCCTGATGCTCTCAATCTCCGAAATAGCTCATGTGGTCGAGATCGTCGATCATCCCGGCCTTCTGTGTCGGGCGCCATCCCAGCCGCTGCTGCGTCAGCGCGCTTGACGCCGGCATGTCCATCCCGGCGAAGAACCCGAGCCAGCCGAAGTGACCGGCGGCCTCTTCGGGCGACATGGAGACGACCGGGATCTTCAAGCCCCGCCCGATCGCCTCCGCGATCTCTCGGGCCGGCACGCCCTCCTCGGCGACCGCGTGATACCTCGCCCCGGCCGTTCCCTTCTCGAGCGCCAGCCTGTAGAGGGCGCGGCATCGAGCAGGTGCACCGCGGGCCAGCGATTGAGCCCGTCGCCGACATAAGCCGAGACACCCTTCTCACGAGCGACGGCGATCGAGTAGGTGACGAGGCCCTGCTTGAACCGGTCATGGACCTGCGGCAGGCGCATCACCGACACGCGAACGCCACGCGCGGCGACCGCCTCTGCCGCGAATTCCGAGGCTGCACGGGGGTTCGGGTGGTTGGGATCGAAGTGGTCTTCGGTCGCGGGTTGACCTGGCCCTGCGTTCCCCATCCCGGTCCCGGAGGTGACGATCAAGGGCCGGTCAGAGCCGGCGAGCGCGTCGCCGAGCGCCTCGATGGCTCGCCTGTCTGCCTCGCAGACCTCCTGGAATCTTGAGAAGTCGTGGATGAAGGCGGTGTGGATCACCCCATCCGATGACGCCGCCCCACTCCGCAGGCTATCGAGGTCTTCGACCGAGCCACGATGCACCTCGGCCCCGGCGGCGGCGAGCGACGCGGCCGCCGCATCCGATCGAGCGAGGCCGAGCACCTTGTGTCCCGCGGCGATGAGATTCTGGAACGATGGCCGAGCCGATGAATCCTGTCGCTCCGGTGACGAAAACACGCATGATATATCCTTTCGATGAAAACGAGGGAGTTCAATCGGCTCGGGGCCGATCACGAAAGCCGCGGTGGTTGAGCTGCTCTAACTGGGGCACAGCCCGGACATCAGCAACTGCCACACGTCGTTGTACGCCGCGTCGATGGAAGGGTCGGCCCACTCGGCGGCATGGGCCGGATGGTGGAACTTGGAGGTGGCGACCAGCACCGCCCGGCCGGCGGCCATGGGGTCGACGGTGCGGAACGTGCCTTCCTCCACGCCGGAGCCGATGACCTTCGCGGTCAGTCCGATCAATTCGTTGACATGGGCGGCAACGACGGACTTCGCGTCGGCCGCGAGTGTCCGGTAGGCTGAGAACAGTTCTGGGTCCTCGGCAACCCGCCCGCGTTTGACGGCAATCAGGGCGTCGACCAGCTTCCGTAACCGCTGCGGGGCCGGGTCCGACAGGGCGGCAATCGCCCGTAACGGGGGCATGGTCGCCTCAACCCACCGGCCGACGACCAGGTCCCGCAGCTCGGCCTTGGTCGCCACGTGCCGGTAGACCGCGGTGTGGCTCACCCCCAGAGCCCGGGCCACGTCCACCACGGTCGCCTTGGCCGGGCCGAACCGCCGGATGACGTCTTCGGCCGCGGCGAGGATACGATCGCGGGTGAGCGGGGCGTCAGGGGGCATGTGGGCCTCTCGAATCGACGGGGTGCCTGCAGTAATCAGTGCTTCACCGCGATCCCGTCCAACTCCGCCAAGGTTTCCGTCGACAGCGTCAACTGAGCGGCGGCCAGGTTCTCGCGAAGGTGGGCGACCGACGAGGTACCGGGGATCAACAGGATATTGGGCGATCGGTGCAGCAGCCATGCCAGCGCGACCTGCATCGGCGTGGTCCCGAGCCGTTCCGCGACCGACGACAGGGTTGACGACTGTAACGGTGAGAACCCGCCGAGGGGGAAGAACGGCACGTAGGCGATGCCCTGCCGGGCCAGGTTGTCGATCAGGGCGTCGTCGTGGCGGTGGGCCAGGTTGTAGTGGTTCTGCACGCACACGACATCGGTGATTCCTTGCGCCTCGGCCACCTGGGCGGCCGTGACGTTGCTCAGGCCGATGTGGCGGATCAGCCCCTGTTGCTTGAGGTCGGCCAGCACCGACACCTGCTCGGCGATGGACCCCTCCTCGGGGCCGAGGCCCGCACCCATCACGCGGTAGTTGACGATTTCGAGCGCATCCAGGCCCAGGTTGCGGAGGTTGTCGTGGACGCCGGAGGTCAGGTCCAGGGGTGAGATGGCCGGCTGCCACGACTTGTCGGGAGGGCGGCGGCCCCCAAGCTTGGTGACGATCACCAGTTCTGAGGGGTATGGGTGCAGTGCCTGTTTGATGATCTGGTTGGTGACGTGCGGGCCGTAGTAGTCGCTGGTGTCGATGTGGTTGACGCCAGCCGCGACGGCCTCGCGGAGGACGGCAACGGCTGCGTCCGGGTCCTTGGGCGGCCCGTACACGCCGGGACCTGCCAGTTGCATCGCGCCGTAGCCCATCCGTTGGACTGTCAATGACGTGCCGGGGAACGTGAACCGGCCGCCGAGCGTTTCTTCACTCATGGTTTGGCTCCTTTCCTGTGCGGACAGGAGCAAGTGTAGGCAGCCGGGTTTCAAAAGTCAAAAAATGAAATCCGTAATGCCGAGCCAACCGATTCGTCGTGGCATTCCTTCTCCCTGATTCGTTCCCCTTGCTGATCCTGAAGACATGGCCATCCGGATCGGGAACCAGGGGTCATCGGGAACCTGGGGTCAAACAGAAAACAAAAAACAAATCTTGACCTCAGATCCGCCTGACCTCAGCTCCGCCTCTGGTCCAGTCGCGGGTGGAAATTTGCTTTTGTGTAGACCTGCTGCATAATCTGGCGAGCGAGCTCGCCGGGCGTGGTCACCAGCCGTTGGCTCAGTTTATGGAGATGGCTGCCTTCCAAAACGTGTGGATATGGCCCGAGCCTCTGCCGCCGACTGAGACATATGCCGTTCGACAGTTCCTAGGGCCTGCCAACGCAGCAAGTACCGGCAGAATTTCTCCGATCGGATTCATTCATTTCGCGAACCGGCCTGGATTGTTTGGCAAATTCGTGCACGCAAGCGTCTGGGAAGGCCGAGTGCCGAGTCAGCGAGAAGCGCGACGGTCGCTTCCAAAGGGAGTGGAGCCATGCCAGCTACCGGGGCCAGCGTACGCCGGGATGCGCCGGCCAGCGATCGAGTGGCGGCGCTCGATGCCCTGCGCGTGGTCTCGATGGCTGCCGTCGTCGCCCTCCATGCCTCGGCCGCATACATGACGGTTCGGATTCCGGGACTGATCTGGCTGGTGAACGAACCGGCGGGTTCCGAATTCGTCCAGCAATTCGCATGGTGGGCTTACGGTGTCACCATGCCCGCATTCTTCGCGCTGGCCGGCTATGCGGCGGCGGCGGTGCTTCAAGTCAAGGGAACGCGCGGCTATGCGCTGGATGCGCGCGCCGGATCGGCCTACCCTTCCTGGCGGCGATACCGGCGATCCTGATTCCCACGGTGCTCATCTGGATGCTTGGCCTCTACCTCGCCGGCCGTTGTGAGGTTGCCGAATTGCTCGCGCTGAGCTTCGCCGACGGTCAGATTCAGGCCAATCGGTTCGGCCCAGCCCATCTCTGGTTCCTGGCCTACCTGATTCCGATGCTGGCCCTTCTGGGCGTCGTTCAATCCGGTGCCGGGAACGGCCACGCAGCATGCATGGCGTGCTGAGCCATTTCTGTTCGCCCCTGACCCCCTTGATTCTGGCGATACCTACTACGCTGATCCTCTGGCTGGGGCACTGGTGGAACGGCGTCGACCCCATCCTGGACCTGCGGAACAGCTTCCTGATCAACCCGATCCGCTGGCTCCATCACAGCCTGTTCTTCATCGCGGGGCTGGGCTGGCACTCGGGCCGGACTCGTTTGCCCGCGCTGACCCGGGGGCCTCTGCCCTGGCTGTTCCTCGCGGGCTCGGCCGTCGCGCTCTGGGTCCGGGTTAGATGGCTGCCTCTCGACCTCACGGCCTCCTTGACGGGATCGGCCGCCTGGGTGTCGGTCGCCTCGGCGTCGCTCTTCGGCTGGCTGACGCTTTATGGGTCGCTCGGCGTGTGCGCGCACCTGGCACGATATGGCGGCCGAGCGATCAAGTACCTCTCCGACGCCTCCTACTGGGTGTACCTGGCTCACTTCCCGGTCGTGGGGCTCGTTCAGGCGGTCCTCTTCCTGGTCGCGCTTCCCAGTCCCGTCAAGTTCCTGCTCGCGCTGGCGATCGGCCTGGCCTGGAGCCTTCTCACCTACGAGGCCTGCGTTCGCCGCACTTGGATTGGCCGGTGGCTGCGTGGTGGCGCCCGCGAGTCCCCTCGGTTCCGAGGCCCGTGTACCTCGATCGCGACGAGGTCCCCAGGCGAACCAGGGTCTGAAGGCTTGATTCGGAAGCCTTTTTCGGACAGGCTGTGGGTAGACGGCCTTGCAAGCGATCGGGCGAAACGAAGGGGGCGTTCTTCTTCCACCCCGGCCGAAAGAGAAACCAAGTGAGCCTCCCTCCCGCTCCGCCTCGGCGCCTCGACCGCGACCAACCCGCGGATCCCGACCGAATCCTGGTTCGGGCCAGGGTCCAAGGCCATCTCGAAACTCTGAACCAGCGATTTCCCGACCGTCTTGGTGATTGCGAAGTTCAAGATTCTGCCGGGAATGACTACGCCGGGTAACTTCTGGGATTGCCGGATCGCTCTGCAGAAAAAGCCAATCCGTTGGAGCTCGGCTCGCACAGCGCACCGGGGCCGGTATGCGTTTACAGCGCGAGCGTTACCCGCGTGAAGGGGGCCGATTTGGGCTCGCGATGCCTCTCTTACAATCCAGGTCCCGAAAATGCTAATGGTTACGATCTGAGGCGGTGCATTGTCCGCATATACTCTCCCTCCACTTATCAGACCAGGAGGTCTTGTCGGTGACACTCCGAATAATTGCTTCGCTCCTACTTTTAGCTTTGGTCGTCGTTATTTCTAACGCGGTCTGCGACCGCAACCAAAGAGGGATTGCAGATACCGGATTGCGGATTCCGGATGTCCGAACCATCCGATTTTCTCATCCGCAATCCGCAAACGGGAATCCGCAATCTCCAAAGATGCGCGCCCGCGCAGGGAGCCTACGGAGGAAGACTCTGAAGGGGCCGAATCGAAACCCTTTCGCAAGGTGCTCATTCTTTCAGGAGGCGAGCTTCGCTTCTCTGCGGGCCTCGCGATGATGGCGACACTTTCTCGGAGGGGATGGGTTCCCGATGTGACCATCTACACCTGCGGATTCTCCATGATCCCGGGCGCGTACTTGAACTCACTCACCCAACTCCAGCCCGGTCAACCCGATCCGGCAAAATGGTATGAGGCCGCTTTGTCGGACGAGTACTTCCGAATCATGCAAAGAGTCAAAGTCAATCAGGATTTCTTTTCTAGAGTCGTGGATCAAGACGGAAACACCGCATCGAGCCTGCTTTACGGGCAAATGACGTCCCGGATCGCGGGAATGCAATTGAAGAAAGGGGTCCACAAGGCAAGCGAGCTCCCCTTTTTTTCTTCCCTACTCAGAACTAACCCAAACCCATTTAGGATGACTCCGGTAGCCATCTATCCCGCCCTTTATCGAGAGAACAAAGATACCATCCTGGATGTCCCTTTCGATCTCTATCCCCCCGGAATGAATATCCCCTTTTCAGCAAACAAGATGTGCGCCATTTTTGTGGCGACAAAGATCCTCTACCCGCGTGAGTTGCAAGATCAGCCTCGACCCGAGAATTCTCCGCCCCTCTATCAAGAGGTGCTTTTCACCGATCGGCTAACGGCAGACGAAATCGCACGGGTGAAATACGAAAAGTCGCCGATCGCAAAGATGTTCCCAAAGGCCCCGATCCATACCGACGTAGAGGTCCGCAGTGGCTACCGAGTCTGGGATGTGGCCCGAGCCACATTGGCAGATATGTACCTTACGGCGCCCATGTGGCTAGAAGACCCCACGGGCGTTCATCCCAAAGAACTTTTTATCACAGGAGCGCTGAACATTTCGCCCATCGAATTAGCGCTTTCGCTGGGCGACGAGGTGATGGCCATTCGAATGAAGGAGTTGCGAGCGTCAAATCCCGCCGAGAAAATCGAATCGTACGTTTATGAAAATACATTCGGCTTTACCAACGACGAGAGAAGACTCGAGATCAAGAACCGTTTCGGCGATAAGGTGATCTGGATCGATCTCGAAGGAATCCAGGAAATGGAGAAAAGAAACGGTTTTTCCCCACTGCGCGTCGGAGACGGGCCGAAAATGCATTTAGAGGATAACATCCCCAGTGATCCCGCCGAGTTCAAGAGGCGGAGCAAAGCCCAGTGGGAATGGGGTGTGGAGCAGATCAGGCGGGTTGATCTTCGAAGGAAAGGCGGCTAGAGGCAAGTCACACGAGTCTCATCCTCGGCGCCGGGCCGCCGAGACTCTTGCAAATGACGCTTCCTTTCCCATCCTTACGCCAGAATGGCGGCAACCCAATCTGTTCTGGGCCGATGCTCGCCAGCACGGCTATCCGACTGCTTCTCCGGAGGCACTTGATGCCGACGTTCTCGTCGCGGCCTGTGCCGCCAACATCGGCCAACCGGGTGACCAGGTCATCGTCGCTACGGAGAATGTTGGTCACCTCGCTCGCTATTGCGACGCCCGCTTGTGGACGACTATTGTCTGAGGTCTCTCGACTGACGCTCGCAGCCAACGCCGCCTCGTGCCCAGAATGAATCAGCTTGCGGCGGAGATCTGGGGTCAAACTTGAGATATGGGGTCATTGAAATTTGGGCTCAAACTCTGTTTCTTGTTTTCTGACAGCTCGCTTTCTCGACTCCGGGGAGCCAGCTCCGGGAAAAAACAAGAACAAAGTTCGCCCCCAGGTTCCCTCCCAAAGTTCGATCCCAGGTTCCCTCCCGGCTTGGCAATCTTCCGGGCTCGGCGAAGCAGCAAGGACGCCGGCCAACATGAAGGGGCGAACATGAAGACAGAGAATCAGCCATCTCGCGAGATGAGCGACACCAACTCTTGTGGCAAATATGTGGTACTAAACGGCTTAAAGATGTACTACGAGGTTCACGGAACCGGGAAGCCGCTGGTCCTGCTGCACGGCGGATTCGGATGGGCGTTCACTTATCCGACCCTGGCCAGGGGGCGACGGGCCGTGGCTGTCGATCTCCAGGGACACGGGCACACGGCCGACATCGATCGGCCGCTGAGCTTCGAGCAGATGGCGGATGACACGGCCGGCCTCCTCGAGCACCTGGAAATCGATCAAGCCGACTTCTTCGGCCACAGCATGGGAGGCACCGTCGCGCTCGCGGTCGCAATCCGACATCCGAGGCTCGTGCGCAGAGTCGCTGTCTGCGGATGCCCCTATGGCAAGGCCGACGTCTCGTACGAACCAGCCGTCTGCAAGGCGCTCGAGGGACCTTTCCGCAGATGACGTCCCGCCGATGGCGAGAGATCATTATGAAAGGTTCTCACCGACCCCGGAAGATCTGCCCGTGCTCGCAGCCAAGCTGAAGAACATGGCGATCGAGTTCAAGGGCTTTTCCCGCGACGACATGCAGTCTATCAGAGCACATGTCCTGGTCGCGGTCGGAGACCGCGATGTCATCCGACTCGAACATGCCATTGACATGTTCCGAATCATCAAGCACGCACAATTGGCGGTTTTTCCGGACACCGATCACTCCATCACCGAACGGAGCCTCTCGACGATCGCGGCGTTTCTCAACGACCTGGCGCCGTAATGAGTCGAGCAGGGACGAAAACCCGACGAGATCGTGGAAGGCCGGGCCGTTGCCGAGCGGGTGACGACCGCACTTGCGCGAGATGAACGCGGCTGCGAGTTGGATCCGCCGAGCGAGTACGCCGCGGAAGGGCGCCGTTTCTGGCCAGTCTGCCTCCGGCCGCGCCCGTCGATCCCACCGCCGCGGAATCTCAGCCGCGCCCCGTCGCGCGGTCCCAAGCCCCCAGCCGACGCGGCACCGGGCCGCGTCCGCTTCATGCCATCCTGCTCGAACTCTTACTCCGATTGGGGGCGCCCATGGTACAATCGAGTCCGGAGGAGACCGACCTCACGTGACCGTCGGGGCCGAGGATCCGAATAATGCCTGATGTCCCCGTGGCGGTTCAACGCCTTGGGAAAAAGCGGGCGCTCTGTCGGATCATCCCAACGCCTGATGCGGCAGCGTGAGGCCACTCCTCTGATGAACCAGTGTGGCGAGCGATGATCGCATCGACAGAGGTGGTCCTTGGCCCCCGCAGTTACCTAGTCAAATGTCTCCTAACTCCTTGTTCTCAGCGAGGCCGATGAAGGTACGCGCGCTCATCTTCCCGTCCCAAGACCATCATGGCAGGCTTTTCCTCCTCATCGCTCTGCGCTGCGATGTTAGTTCTACATCGGAAGGAGTTCTCGTGTTGACCAGAGGTTCCTGGCGGCCTGAAGGGCCGCGGGAGCAGAGCCCCGGGTGAAACCCCGGGAACCAACGGCCACCCCCATCCTGCCGCGGCCTGAAGGGCCGCAGGTGACGCCCGCTCCTGCACCCCTTCAGGGTGCACCGCAGAGGGGCCGGCCATCCCGGTCCCCAGGGTTTCACCCTGGGCTGGGCTCCCGCGGCCCTTCAGGCCGCCCCTGGCTTCCCCTGAACACGAATTCTCCTTCCGCTGTAGAATTAGGGACTAGAACGGAAGAACGTCACCGGCCGTCACCGATCGCGGGCTTCCTCAGGAATGGAGGGACCATGGACAGCGCCACAAGCCCCTCGGGCCTCGATCCGGTCGAAGTCCTCGCCGAAGAGTATCTCGGGCGCCGACGCCGGGGCGAGCACCCTACTCCGGCGGAGTATGCCGCACGATGCCCCGAACATGCGGAGCGGATCCTCGATCTGTTCCCCGCCCTGGAGCGGCTCGAGGGACTCCAGCACACGCCAGAGGATCACGGCAGACTGTCGGAAGTGGCAGGCGTTGGTAACGACGTCGGCAGAATCCGGTTGGCGCGGAATGCGGCGGCCGAGCTCCAGGCGACCGAGGCGGTTCGTGACTTGCTGCGAGGCCGTCTCCGCGTCGCCTTCCTCCTCGTGACGGGCGTATTCTGGCCCGCCGGGTGCCTCGGGATCGTCAACGCCGCCCTCATTGCCGGGATGATCACTCCGAGGGTCTGGCTAGCAGTCGCTTTCTTCGCAGGTCCGTTCGCGACCTTTGTCGCACTGACGGCCCTGCTCTGGAGTCGTCGTCCTCTCTCCCTGGTACAGCTCAGGGCCGCCGAACTGGCTCTCATCGGGCTCTTGGTGATGGCTTGTGTCTTGAAGCAGCGAAGCTATCTGGACGCGGCTCCCGATCTCGCCGGCCGGTATGGCGACAGAGGCCCTGTCCTCCTGGCGGGCTACCACGGGCTGTTCTGGTTCGCGCTGCTGGCTACCTACGGCCTGTTCGTTCCTAACACCTGGCGGCGGTCAACTCTCATCGTCGCGCTGATCGCCGCTTGCCCGTTCGTCGTAGCACTGGCCGGCAGGGCCGACCTGCTGCTCACCAACCGACCATTTCTCTTTTACCTCACCACCCTCGGGTTCTGGGCGGTCTTCGGAGCCCTGCTCGCGGCGTTCGGCTCGCGCCACATCGAAACCCTGCGGCAGGAGGCCAGCGAGGCGAGGGAATTGGGACAGTACCGGCTGACAAGGCGACTGGGGGCCGGCGGCATGGGGGAGGTCTACCAGGCAGAGCATCGTTTACTCCGGCGGCCATGCGCGGTCAAACTCATCCGGCCCGAGAGGTTCGCCGATCCCCGGTACCTCGATCTCTTCGAGCGGGAAGTCCAGGCGACGGCCGGTCTGACGCACCCGAACACGGTGGAGGTTTACGACTACGGGCACGCGGATGACGGCACCTTCTACTACGTCATGGAGTATCTGTCAGGGTTGACCCTGGAGGAGGTGGTCCGCCGGCACGGCCCGCTCCCGCCAGGGCGGGTGGTGTACCTGTTGCGGCAAGTCTGTGACGCCCTCCGGGAGGCGCACGGCGCCGGCTTGGTGCATCGGGATGTCAAGCCGGGGAACGTCATGGTCTGCACGCGCGGCGGTATCCACGATATGGCCAAGTTGCTGGACTTCGGCTTGGTAGGGCTGCGGGACTCGGGCAAACCGGGAGACGTCCCTGCCTTGCAGAGCGGGATTGCGGGCACGCCAGCGTACATGGCCCCCGAGCAGGCAACCGGCCGCAACCGCAGGGACGCTCGGAGCGACCTGTATAGCCTGGGGGCGGTCGGGTTCTTCCTCCTGACGGGTCACCCTCCCTTCGTCCGGAGGAGTGTGATGGAGGTGCTGGCGGCCCACGGGGTCGATCCCGTGGTGTTTCCGGATCACCTCAAAGGGAGTCTGCCGGACGATCTTCAGGCGTTGGTGATTCGCTGTCTGGAGAAGGATCCGACGGACCGCTTCGCCGATGCCGCCAGTCTCGACGTTGCGTTGGCGGCCTGTCAATGCTCCGGGTCGTGGACGAGAGAGGACGCGGCCCGATGGTGGGGATCGATGGTCGGAGAGGGAGGGGAGATGCCCAAGCATTCGCTACAGACGACCGGGGCGTGCGGGCCAGTCTCGATAGGTGAGCTGGCTCAGTAGGGGGAGTTCGAAAAGGGGACTCAAGCCCAACTTTTCATCCCGACAGCCTCGCCTACCCGAATTCGATTCCTGATCTCTGAGGGGCTGTACTCAGAGCTTGTGAAAGAATCCGATGGAAGATTCCAGATCTCGCATTGCGAATTCAGAAATGCCTTTGAAACCAGACTTTATATCCATTCGCAATTCGGAATTTGTCATCCGGAATCGATTTCTTCACATCCTCTCAGTTCAAGTTTCGCACTTTTGAGAAGCGTGGTATCCACAATCGAATTTGCGACTTTTGCCCTGGAAATGGCGGCAATGCCCACTAGCGCGGCGCCGAAAGTTCGGCGCACAGGTAGTTGTTCACTATGAATTATGATGAGTCCACTCGGTTAGCACACACTCCAATAAATCTAGCGGGGTAGGTCCTGCCCACGTCTCCAGGCACTTTGAGCCCTAGAAAAGTGCGAAACTCGAACTCAGAGCTTGTGAAAGAATCCGATGGAAGATTCCAGATTGCGCATTGTGAATTCAGAAATACCTTTGAAATCAGACTTTATATCCATTCGCAATTCGGAATTTGTCATCCGGAATCGATTTCTTCACATCCTCTCAGCTCGTTCGCATCGGAAACTGCCGATCGAGCCAGGCGACGAGGTTGACCGTATATCGCGAAGGATCGGGATCAAATTCCAGGGTGTGGTGCCCTTCCGGGTATTCAACGACCTGGCGGTCCGAAGAGGCCAAGCGTCGAAAGTAGTCGAGGTTCCGGGCATTCTCGACGATCCGATGCTGGCCGGCGAGCATCAAGAGGGCGGGCTGTCGGATCGCGCGGGGCACGGCTCACAAAGCGGTCGATCACGAAGCTGGCGACCAGCAGGCCGGCAGTCCCCTGGCGGAGGCTGAGGGGGTCACCGGCGATGAAGGCCTGGCCTTCCGGGCTGGCCGTGAACGGCGCATGGTCGAACAGAGGAATCGGGAAGGTCTTGCGGCGGTTGGTGAAGAAGGCCCAGGCGATCCGAAGCCGCTCCTTGCGGGAAACGCCGACCCGCGGATGCAGCCCCGGGCAGATCAGGGCGAGGGCGTCAACCAGCTCCGGATGCCGGCTCGCGACAATGGCCGTGAGTTTTCCTCTCCAACTGATCCCGGTCAGGGCCGTCGGTAGTCCGGGATGCCCCGAGAAACAAAAACCAAGGTTTGACACCGGGGCCACACCGTGACACCGGGGCCACAGGATGCCGGGGCCACGCCAGGTTTGACACCGGGGCCACGCCGTCGCCGCCAAG
This sequence comes from uncultured Isosphaeraceae bacterium, assembly GCA_963842405.1. Lineage (GTDB taxonomy): Bacteria > Planctomycetota > Planctomycetia > Isosphaerales > Isosphaeraceae > CAVZRC01. The sequence goes on from CAWJGW010000002.1 coordinate 290,899, forward strand.
CGAAGAGGCGGTGGAGGAGAGCCCGGGGGAGGACGAGAGGAACCGACACCCCGGTCCTCTTGTCTCAAGAGACGCCGGCCTCCACGAGGAGCTTGCGGTAGGCCCCTTCGGGTCGAAGGCCGACGAGACGGCCCAACTCCTTGCCGTCACGAAAGGCGATCACGGTCGGGACCGAGGTGACATGCAGACCACCGGCAAGCTCCCGTTCGGCCTCCACGTCCAACTTCACCACCTTGGCACGGCCCTCGTATTCCGAGGCGAGCTTGTCGAGCGTCGGGGCCAGCGACCGGCACGGCGGGCAGTAGGTTCCGAATACGTCCACCAGGACTGGCACGGCAGACTGGACGACCTCGGCTTCCCATTCCGAAGACCTGATTTCTTTGGCCATGACGCACTTCCTTTCCGTTTTGGTTCCCTCGGGATTTCGGTTTCGGGCGATGATCACGAGCGACCGCCCTGAGAGAGAGTGCGAGAGCCACTGCCGTCGGTGGACAGAGCCCTTTCGAGAATCCGAAGGCGAACCGGGCCGGACTTCGTGCAAGTCTCATGACGGAAGGAGGTTGAAGACGTATCGGGCTGCCGTCCGTTGGACGGGCCGGTAAGATGAGAGTGTTTCGCAGGTCGGGAGCACTCACGAGGGCAAGAGGGCCATGGATCAGACAGGCGAAGCGGACGACCTGCTCGGACGCCATCGGGCCGGGGACGCCTCGGCCAGGGACGGCCTGATCCGCCTCGCCCAGTCTCGGTTCACGACGCTGGCTCGTGCCATGCTTCGGCGCCACCCACATCTCCGGCGTTGGGAGCAGACCGACGACCTGCTCAACGCCGCGTTGACCCGGCTGCATCGGAGCCTGGCGGAAGTCCGGCCCGAGACCGTCCGTCACTTCGACAACCTGGCGGCGACCCAGATCCGCCGGGAGTTGATCGACCTGGCTCGCAGCTACTACGGTCCCGAGGGTCTGGGAGCCAACCATCACACCGACGGCACCGATCCCGGCGTCCGTCTCGCCCAGGTCAGCGACGGCTCGGGTCGGCCCGAGACGCTGGAGGGTTGGATGGCCTTCCATGAGGCGGTGGAACGGTTGCCCGTGGAGGAGCGTGAGGTGTTCGGCCTGCTCTGGTATCAGGGGATGACCCACGCCCAGGCGGCCGAGGTCTTGGGGGTGGCGACCAAGACCGTCCAGCGGCGATGGGCCTCGGCCCGCCTGCTGCTTCAGGACGCCCTGAACGGCGAACACCTTCAGGACGAATGAGAGAGGTCGATGACGCAGAAGCCGTGAAGAGATCCTCGAACTCATCGTTCGCTGGGAGGAGGCCAGAGCCCAGGGCCTGTCCCCTGCCCCGGAGGAGTTGTGCCGGGATTGTCCGGACCGGCTGGACGAGTTCCGTCGGCAGATCGAGAAGCTGGGCCGGGTCGATTGGCTCAACCAACCCCTCGAAGCGACCAGTCCCTCAGAGACCGGCCAGGCCGACACGATCCTTCCGGAAACGGACCTGCCCCGGACCCTGGCGGATCGATACCGCCTCGATGCCCTGATCGGCGTCGGCGGCTTCGGGCGGGTCTACAAGGGGTTCGACACATGGCTGGACCGCCCCGTCGCCGTGAAGGTCCCCAAGGTGGACCGCCCGGTGGGTGTCGAGGAGGTGGACCAGTGCCGGATCGAGGCGAAGAAGGTCGCCCGGCTCCGCCACCCGAACATCGTGCCGGTTTATGACGTGGGCAAGGACGGAGGAAGCTGCTTCATCGTGTCCGAGTGGATCGAGGGGGAGAATCTGGCGAACCGGATCAAAGACGGACGACTGCCCCACACGGCAAGCGGTACGAGTCATCGCCGAGGTGGCCGACGCCTTGGGGCACGCCCACGCTCACGGATACGTCCACCGAGACATCAAGCCCGCCAACATCCTGCTGGACGGCTCAGGCCGTGCCTACCTGACCGACTTCGGGATCGCCGTGGTGGAGGAGGAGCTGTTGAAGGATGTGGGTGCCGCAGGGACGCTACCGTACATGGCCCCCGAACAACTGGACAGCAGGCTCGGGCCCGCCGACCACCGGGCCGACATCTACGCTCTGGGGGTCGTCTTCTTCGAGTTGCTGACCGGACGCCGGCCGTTCCGGGCGGCATCGCCGTTCGACTTGCGAGAGCAGATCCTCGCCGGGGATGTCCCGCCGCCACGATCGATCGAGACCAGCGTACCGGAAGCTCTGGAGCGATTCTGCCTGCGGTGCCTGGCTCGGAGCCCGAACGACCGCTACCAGGAGGCCGACTCCTTGGCGGCCGATTTGCGGACGTTCCTGGACTCATGATCTACAGGTCGGACCGGCTACAGGTCCGGGCGACGTGCCCCCCCGCCACCAGATCCTCATCGCCCCCGACGACTCCATTCGCGTCGAGGACGCCAGGGTCGTCCCGATCGCCAAGGACAAGGAGTAGGCCCGATGCCCGAGATCCTACACATCACGCCCCGAGTCCGATGGGAGCAGGCCGTCGCCGACGGCGAGTACCGCAGCGACGACCTGGCGACCGAGGGCTTCATCCACTGCTTGACCCCGGAGCAGTTGCCCTACGTCTACGGGAAGTTCTACAAGGGCAGGACTGACCTGGTCGTCCTGCGGATCGACGCCGAGAAGCTGAGGCCGCCCTTGAAGTGGGAGAATCCCCACGAGACGTGGAAGTTGTTCCCCCACGTGTACGGCCCCATCAACCCGGACGCCGTCGTTGAGGTCGTGCCTCTCGAAGACCGGCTTGCCGGGGAGGGGGAGGCCTGAATGGAGATCGGCGACCCGAGCGGGATAGCCCAGAAATACCGAGTCACCGGGCTCACCGACGTCAGGCATTACATCCGGCAGGTTGCTAGCAAACTCGGCCTCGCGACGACGACCGTCTGCTCACGCCGCAAGCCCTCACCGATGGCCTTCGGTCTGTCAAATTTAAAGGACGAGATATTTCACAGAGGTACCCGTCGCGGCTTCACGAGCAATCGGGGCTGCCCGTACCGTTTTCTCGTAAAGAATGTTTTGCCGTGAGCACTCTGGTCTGCGAAGATTCATTCTGTTCCGATCCACGAACAGACTCGAACGGGAAACTACGTTATGAGATTGCGTAGCATACGAATCATTCAACGTGCCCTCGGCGCGGGAGGTGTGGCGGCACTCCTGCTGGCGATTGGGACGATCGGCGCCGCCGCGCCGGGGCAGGACGGCGCCAAGCCGCCACAGGGGAAGGATCAGCCTAGGCCGGCCAAGGGCAAGGACGTCTGCGCCGAAGCAGGACGACTCGAAACCCGCCCCGGTCAAGCTCGGGCTGTTGATCAACGATCCGAAGGCATCGCAAGGGTACACCCTGATTTCCCCATTCGATTCATCGAAAACGTTTCTTCTCGACATGCAGGGCCGAGTCGTGCGTTCGTGGGAGACTGGCTGTGCTCCGGCACTGTCCGGTTTCCTCCTCGATAACGGCCACTTGATGCGTCCCGGCTCGATCGGCGGAGACGCGCGAGTCTTTGGACCCGGGCCGGGCGTCGGCGGGCGGATTCAAGAGTTCACCTGGGGCGGAGAGCTGGTTTGGGACTTCAGGTTTTACAACGCGAAGCGGCTTCCTCACCATGACATGACGCGGTTGCCCAATGGCAACGTGCTGCTGATTGTGTGGGACCGCAAGACCACCGAGGAGGCGATTGCCGCCGGTCGTCGGCCGGAAATGACCGGCGACCGTCACTTCCTGCCGGACTCGCTCGTCGAGATCAAGCCGACCGGCAAAACGACTGGCGAGGTCGTGTGGGAATGGCGCCTCTGGGACCACCTGGTCCAGGACTTCGATAAGAGCAAGGCGAACTTCGGCAACGTCGCCGAACATCCGGAGCTGGTCAACATTAACTATGGGGAAGACGAGCTTCCCTCCGTGGTCGCCGCCAAGGAGGGAAAAGACAAGCCCAAGGCGGATGGCAGCCGCGGCGGCGAACCGGTCGCCCCGCATCGATCCGGATTACACGCACTTCAACGGTGTGGCCTACAATCCGGATCTCGATCAAATCGCCGTAAGCGTCTGGGCCTTCAGCGAGTTCTGGATCATCGATCACGGCACCACGACCGCCCAGGCGACCGGCCACACCGGCGGCCGTAGGGGCAGGGGTGGCGATCTCCTCTACCGTTGGGGCAACCCGCGAGCCTATCGGGCCGGGACGAAGGCGGACCGGAAGCTCTTTTCCCAGCACAACGCACACTGGATTCCCAGGGGTCTTCCCGGTGCGGGTCATCTGCTGCTGTTCAATAACGGCCGCGAGCGACCGGATGGGAACTATTCATCGGTGGACGAGCTGGTACTCCCCGCCGATTCGCAGGGGCGATACACTCGTCCGCCGGGAAAGGCCTATGGGCCGGACCAACCCCTTTGGAGCTACGCCGCGCCCAAGAAGACGGATTTTTATTCGTCCTTCATTTCCGGTGCCCAGCGGCAGTCGAACGGCAACACGCTCATCTGCTCGGGAGCCAACGGCACCATCTTCGAAGTGACGCCGGAAAAGGCGATCGTCTGGAAGTACGTCAATCCCGTCAAAGCTGGCACCCCGCTCGGCACGCCGCCGCGACCGGGGCAGATCATGACGTCAATCGCGGGGGAAATGCTGGAGATCTCCGCCGATCAGCGGAAGCAGCTCGACGAGATCCAGCAAGACGTCGACGCCCACCTGGATAAGCTCCTCACGACGGATCAAAAAAAGCAATCCGCCGAATGGCCGCGGAACGCGGGCGCCGATGGGAACGATCCTTCGCCGCGACCCGGCCAGGTCATAGCCGTCCCTGATCAGAACCGTTTGAGACTGACGGACGACCAGAAGAAAGACGTGCTCGCTCTCCAGAAGGCGGTTGACGGCAGGTTCGACAGGGTGTTGACCGCGGCACAGAAGAAACAGATCCAGAGCGTCTTCGCCGCACCCGGCCCTCCGCCGGGCGGTCCCGGTCCCGGCGACGCTCCGCAGCCCGGCAAGATCTTCTCTCCGACACAAAAGGACACGTTGAAACTCTCCGCCGGGCAGAGGAAACGGTTGGAGGAAATTCAGAAGGAGATTGACGCAAAGCTCGAGACCTTGTTCACAGAGGACCAGAAAAGGCAGATCCAGTCGATGCAGCAACGCCCCGTTGGTGGTGGACCGGGCCGCGGCGGTCCCCCGGGTGGACTTCCGCTCTTCCGCGCCCTTCGTTATACGACCAGCTTCCCAGGATTCGCAGGAAAGAACCTGATACCGGGAAAATCGTTGGAGGAATTGCAGCCGAAGGACTCTGAGAAGAAGGAAGCCGAAAAGAAAGGCTGAAGGCCCGATTCCCGGCGCCACGAGCCCATCCGGCAGCGGCATCTCACATCGAAGCGAATCATACGAACCCATAAAGCGTTCCTTGCCTCCTTCAACGGCATGACTGGCTCCGTAAGTGGTGTCGTGGGCCGGCGGAGCCGTGCCCGGTCGTGCCACGCAGGGGCGTTGTCCGATGCTTGAGTCGTATGCAAGGTTTGACACCGGGGCCACCAGGTTTGACACCGGGGCCACCGTGACCCCAGATCCTTAAATTTGACCCCAGATCCTTGATTGACTTCCGCCGACAGGGGACGTTCTCTGTGCACGCATGGATGGCCCTCTAAAGCATGGAATTAGTTGACTTTTCGGGGAAGCGGCCCGATAATACCCCTAGATCACTGGACAGAGGGGCGTGCGAATAGCCAGTCCCACTTGGCCCCAAAGCCAAGTCCATCCTTGGGGTGGATAGCCCGGCAACGGGTCAAGAGGTTCGCCCAGAGATACCGGGGAAACCCGGCATCGAAATAGGCCCGAAAGGGCCTATTTTTTTGCCCGCCGTCAGGTCAGCCGGGGGCGCTTGCGGTGCCTGTCCATGATGCGGGCCGGGCTTTTGCCCTGCATCCGCAGCGTGACCAAGTGGGCGAATTTGATGAGGCCGTAGGTGACGATTTCCCGCTCATTACGCGGATGGGCGGACTTGATTCGCATATGCAAATCAACTGGAAGCCCGGTTACGCGATCCAGGCTGAACACAATGCCATAGAGCGTCCGATTGCCCAGGTGATCGACGGACGGCACGATGGCATAGCCGTCATGGCCCAGGTGCCAGACCTTCTGTGTGGTCGCCTGTGCGACATGGCCGGTGAGGCCCAGCGACAGGCTATACCGCTCGACGCAGAAATGCCCGATATGGCGTGTGCTACCGGCGAAGACCAACGCCGGATCATCGCCGTCGCGTGGCTCCCGCGTGAAGCAATGATCGCTGAAGGTCACGGCGATCCACCGCGTCACCTTCAGCGAATCCACGGCCTCCACCTGGCATTCGTCGAGGTGCGTCAGGTCGAAAATCTGCCCGTGATAGGCGAAGCTGCCCCAGCTTGTCTTCTGAAAATACGGTCCGCTCATGGAGTAGCAGTAGCGGCCCAGCCCCGTGCTGGCAATAGGATTCGGACGGCAATGGCCGGGTATGGAACTGAACGCCTCAAACGGACCCACCCTGAGCGCCTAACACGGACCCAACTGGGCCTTCAAGATAGCCGCTCTGGACAAAGGCGGCACCTTCGTTTCCATCCGACTTTCGTTTCTTCCTGGCTTTCATCGACTTGCGATATGGGTAGCTCTCGCCATTGATCTCTCAGGCCTGATTCTCACAGTAACACAGCCGTCAAACGAAACTCAGTCCAACGCCCCAGAGAAAGCGTGCGGAATTCCGTCGGGAGGGCAAGGCTCCGTCCGAGCCGGCGCACACCAGGAGGCTCGGACGGAGCCTCGCCCTCGCGAATTCGATTCCTGATCTCTGGGGGCTGTACTCAGCTCGTTCGCATCGGAAACTGCCGATCGAGCCAGGCGACCAGGTTGACCGCGTATCGCGAAGGATCGGGATCAAATTCCAGGGTGTGGTGCCCTTCGGGGTACTCAATGACTTGACGGTCCGGAGAGGCCAATCGTCGAAAGTAGTCGAGTGTCCGGGCGTTGTTGACGATCCGATCCTGGCCGGCGAGCATCAAGAGGGCGGGCTGTCGGATCCGCGGGGGAACGGCTCACGAACCGGTCGATCACGAAGCTGGCGGCCAGCAGGCCGGCAGTCCCCTGGCGGAGGCTCAGGGGGTTGTCGGCGATGAACGCCTGGCCTTCCGGGCTGGCCGTGAACAGCGCAGGGTCGGACAGGAGAATCGGGAACGTCTTGCGGCGGTTGGTGAAGAAGGCCCAGGCGATTTGAAGCCGCTCCTTGCGGGAAACGCCGACCCGCGGATGCAGCCCCGGGCAGATCAGGGCGAGGGCGTCCACCAGCTCCGGATGCCGGCCGGCGACAATGGCCGTGAGCTTTCCTCCCCAACTGATTCCGGCCAGGGCCGTCGGTAGTCCGAGATGCCCCGAGAAACAAAAACCAAGGTTTGACACCGGGGCCACCCTTATGCGCCCGTCCGCCTTTCGTTTTCCTTTTCCGTTCCTACTGAATTTTTGTTTACAGACGGACTCCCGCGAGAAACTGGAACAGAAAGGGTATGAGCCGGTTGACTTCGTAGACAACGTTCGCGGAGCGGTTCCGCTCCGAGGATGCGGGAATGGGAATGGCGGGGGTCCGTGCGGCGGGGACTCGGTGATGAAGTGGCTCTTTGGTAGTATCGCGGCGACGCTCCTCGTCCTCGCGTTCGCCTACAGATTCTACGGCTACCAGGGCTTCGTCACCGCCTCCACGTCTCTCTACGGGGTGGGCGTGACCGCCTACAACATCCTCTACAATAAGAACCGGAAATTCTACCTCTTCGTGAATCGCCTCTGGTTCAAGGTCGCCCGTACCCATACCTTCTGGAACGCATCGTTCCGCTTCTCCCTCAGACCCGAGCACGACGACGATCGCTCCTCGATATTGACGCGGCTCGCCGAACGGTTCCGCGACGGCAGGCACGGGAGGGCGGTATTCGAGCAGGTGTCTCGCTCTCTGCTGAACGTCGTCCTCCACGGGGACGAACCGATGGGCCTGAACTTCTCGTTGGGGGACGGTGAGCTGTACGTCGGGTCCGATCGCGAGATGCTCGTCCCGGCTCACCTCTACGAGTCCTATCAACGTCGGCTGAAACTTGTCGTCGAGGATGTCATCAGCGTCGTCAACCCGCTCGGCGTTCAATGCGGGCTGACCGTGAGCTTCGGCGCGGGCATGCGAAACCCGTACTACGGGCTGTTCGTGGACCGAGTGCCCCCCGACTTGCTCCAACAGTTCCAGGTCACGTTCCGCCTCGATCGCAAGTCGGACTGCCGCATCGAGGCGGACACGGACCGCGTTGACGTCCAGGCGACCAGCATTGTCGATTTGTTCTTGGCGTTGTCGCAAGTCCTCAGCCTCGAAGCCCTGCCGAAAGGAGGGTCTCGTTGACACCGTTCCAGTTCTATTCCGTCGAGAAGTTCCCTGGACTGACGATGGCTAACCCCGTCATGAAGAGCATGGTCCAGCCGTGCTACTTCGGGGAGAAGGAAGACATCCAGACCACCATCACGCTCGTCAAGAAGAACTTCGAGGGCACGTTTAACAAGCTCAAAATCGAGAGCGGGGTCTGTGCAAGGCCGTGGGGTACATTCGGACCATCGTGGGGAGCAAGCTGGAGAAGCTGGATCTGTACGGGTACGTTCACCCGGTCGACTTCATCGCCTACCACGACGAGACCAGGATGGTCATCCTTTTCCAGGCACCGAAGAAAGTGTGCCGGGGCGTCCTCGCCAACCTCAAGGGCGGCAGGACGGGCGTTGAGCTTTGCGAGATGGAGATCAACCTCGACAAAGTGTGCGAGATTTGCCCGAGGTTTCGCGCCGTGTGGTTCAGGAACCTCTCCTCGTATGTCAGGGCGGCGGCGATGTCCGGGAACCAACTCCAGAACGACACGCTGTTCAGGAACGTGTCGAAGTATGCCGAGAAGTCCAGCGTCGTGATCCTCTGGAACTTCCTCGACGAGGAACATCCCGTGATGATCAACGAGAGCGGGGGGATCGTCTTGGTCAACGACTATCGCAAGGTCAAGGCCCTGGAATTGAGGCTGGTCTCGGATGTTTACGACCGACTGCTGGTGGAAGCGCGGCGGGTACCAAATGAATCCGGCGGGTTTGAAGGGAATGACCTGCTCGACCTGTCCGGGGAATAGCTGACGACGGTATCCGGGTGGTTGACGAAGGAAGCCGGATTGACGACATCCTCGATCCTGTAATCCGCACATCTCGCGCGAATTACTCGTTGCAAGCTGTTGCGGCCCTTGTGATATCTGTGGGAATTTATGTATATGACGATATTAAAAACGCGGTCCTTCGCAAGTCCTTTGATCTCAATTACTTGCGGAAGATGTACGGAACGTGGGGACTAGGGCTTCTGTTAAGGAATTTATAATTAATTATTCCCTTCCGCAATGATGGAGTGAGCCTCATCGCCGGGGCCTTTTCACCAAACCCGAGCCGGTCATTGATTGTGTTCATATGTAAAAACTTATCATTTCGCTTCTTTGTCGCAACATCCAGGATTTCTTTCGGTCTCAACGTCGCGGGATCGGCATGCCGCGGCGGGGCCGTCTCCCACATCAGTTCAATCTCCTCCGGGGTCAGCCCGTAAGCTTCGTTCACCAGGTCGCTGATCTTTCGCTCCAAGGCGAGGGCCTCTTTCGCCAGAGCTTGGGCGGGCAGGATGGTCCGGGTGTGCTCCTCGCGGAGGTTGCGAAGGGCCGCGAGACTCAGCGGGTTCTTCTTTCCCCTCGCCTTGCGGACTTCGGCGACGAAGGACTCGCTGTCAAGCTCCAGCGAAGATTGAAGCTTCTGGCTCGGTTCTACGATCAGGTGCTCTACCTTGAGCCAGTCGAGTAAATCGTTCCTTGTCGTACTGTTCGATCTGACAATCTCGATCAGACGAGTAGCGGCTGATTCTGCACTCGTTCGCAATGGATCGCTCGGTTCAGCGATTGGCAGCTTTTCCATCAGATAACCGAGCGGTGTCAGGGCTTCGTCTTTCATGTGCGGGAGATATCTTGTGTTGTGCCACCACAGGAGTGGCGAGTTAAGAACGCAAAGCAGATAGAGGTCATCAGATGGTATGAAAAATATCTTATTGTTCCCCAACTTACCTTCGTAGTCCATCGCGTAACTCGGATGGAACTGGATCTCCTGGTAGAGGATCTTTGGCTTCTCAAACTGTTGCCAGTATTCGATCGGGTCTTGGATCTCATACCACAGGTAGGCCCGGGTTTCCTTCCCGGCCCTGACTTGCCTTCCCGAACTTTCGGCTTGGGCTCAAGCTGATCTCGATATTTGAGCAAGTGCTCTTTGACGGATGGGTAGGCGTTGATGTCGGTCCCTCGGCGTGCGAAGATCATCCATGAATCGGCCCATTCTGAGCACCACCGCTTGATGTCCTGTCCCCGCAAGTAGGGCTTTATTATCTCGGCACACTTTGGATCTTTCGCTATTAAGTCTGCTTTGACCGATGAATCGATCAGAAATGCTTCGTTGAAGCCGGTCAAAATTCCCCGAGTACGGCTTGACTCCTGCATATCGGAGAGGCTGATGCCGCGGCTTCGGATCTTCTCAAGCAGACTGACGACCGACCGGACTCCAAGGACCAAGCGTCGGAACCCAGGCGCGAACGTCGAACCTTAGTCCCTCCCGATTGATTTGCACACCCAGGTCATCGACCCTCAACTGTTCCCTGGGAATCGAGCACACTCGCGTTGTGTCAGGGACGATCCCGGCATCCGGCCGTCGAACCACGATGATCGACGGGAAGACGTCGGCGTCCTTGAAGATCTGCTTGGCGTGGCCGAAGTTGACGACCGACTCGACCCAGCCCTTCTCCGCGAAGAACTTCCGCAATGGCTCGCCGTAGCCGGCCTTCATCCACTTGTTGGTGACGACGTAAGAGAGCCGGCCCCCGGGTTTGAGCAGGCTCAGGCCCAGCTCGTAGAAGTAGACGTAGAGATCGGCCATCCCGTGGTAGGCCGCGTATCTGGATTGCAGGTACGGCTTGATCGGCGACAGCCATTCCTGGCGGATGTAAGGCGGGTTGCCGATCACGACGTCGAAACCGACGGGGCCTCGTTCGGAGCGGAAGACCTCGGGGAACTCGGTCTGCCAGGCGAACGCCTTTGGGTCGATTTTCCCATCGGCCACGATGCTGTTGCCGACGCGGAGGGTATGGTCGAGACTGGTCAGGATCTTGCCCTTGACCGCCGTCTTGATCCAGAGGCTGAGCTTGGCGATGTGGACGGCTTCGTCGTTCAGGTTGACGCCGTAGAGGTTCTCCTGGAGGATCTTGCGGTCCAGGTCGAAGAGCTCGGCGAATCCCCGTAGCTCCTGGACGCGGTCGTTGGTGTGCTCGTACTCGGCGTGGAGCTGGTCGAAGGCTTCGATCAGGAACGCGCCGCTCCCGCAAGCCGGGTCGAGGATCCGGATCGAGCCGAGTTCGAGCTGCCAGTCCAGCCAGAACGCGAGCAGGGCCTCTCGTTGCGGAGCCTTGAGCGCATCGAGGTCGTAGGCCGTCGGATCGGCCAGGGCGCTTCGGGCCGTCCCCTTGGCCTTCTCGGCATGGGCGCGGTGGAGGCTCTCGAACCGATCCCGCAGGACGCCGCCCAGGGCTTGCTCGACGATGTATCGCGTGATGTAGTCGGGAGTGTAGAAGGCCCCCTCGCGCTTGCGGCGGCTGACTTTCTCCTTGGCTCCCTCGGCTTCGGGAGCGATCGGGACCTCGATCGGCTGGTCCAGCTCGGTCTGGAGCTTCTCCAGGTCGTCGATAGACTGCTCGAAGATGTGGCCGAGGACCTCGACGTCGATGAGCCTCGTATCGGAGACAGCCTCCTCCACCGCGATCGCCGATGGCGGTCGGAAGTCGTACTCGGCCAGGTCGCGGAACAGGCCGAAGACCTCGTCGGGGACCTTCAGGTTGTCGAGGATCGGGTCGTCGGCGAAGAGGCCGCCGTTGTACTTGCGGATATCCAGCTCGTCACTGCCGACGTTGATCGCCCGGAACATCCCGCGGAAGTTGTCCCAGAGCGGGCGGGGGTTGTACGGGTCGCGATGGGTGTACGCCGCTTGATGGTCTCGGCCGGCAGTAGCCCCCGATCCTCGCAGAAGGCGATGAACAGCACCCGGTCGAGGAGCTTCTGCGAGCAGCCCAGAATGAGGCGAGCCGCCACCTCGGGGTTTGCCCGGCGCAACATCGCCAGGGTGCTCCGACGGATGAAGGCATATTCGGCGTAGACTTCCCGCGTCAGCTCGCGGCCGACCTTCTCCGACTCCTGGAACAGCGCGTCGAGGTGGCACGGGCCGTGGAGCGGGGTCATGCGATTGGCGTGGAGCAGGAACACGAACTTCCGGAGCTGCCGCTCGTCGGCGGCCAGGGCCTCGGTGTCGAACCGCTCGTAGGTCTGCTTGTCTGTGCCTTTGTAATAGAGCCGGGTCTGGCGGATGTTCGTGACCAGGATCCAGTTGCATCGGAGGTTGATCGCATAGTCGAACGCCTGGTCGACCGCCGAGACTTTCCGGCCGGCGAAGGGACGGTCGAGCGGGTCCTTCGGTCCCTTCCCCTCGACGGCCGCGATGTAGCGCTTGCCCTCGGGCCCGAACTCGCCGAGGACGGCGTCGGCGAACTTGCCGTTGGCCTGGACGTGTTTCTCGCGTGAGACCGTGTAACGCTTGGGGTTGTCGACCGCCCGGGTGTAGCCCAGCAGTTCGCAGAAGACATCGTTGAGGAAGTCTCCGAGGATTTCCTGCTCCTTGTGGGTATCGACCGAGCCGGTGGCGATGATCGCAGCCCATTTCTCCAGCTTGGGACGGCGCTGGAGGACCGGTTCGGGCAGACTGAAGCCCAGGATCGGCAGCCGGATCACATCAGGTCGAAAGATCGGCTTGGCTTCAACCGGCACGGATGAAACCCTCAATCAATGGGCATCAGCTTCGATGGAACGGGCGCGACGCCCCCATCATAGCATGCCCAACGGGTAAAGCGATCACCCAGAACGGCCGGAAACTCAGGAACGGGCCGGGAATGAATTTCCGATTCGTTGTCGCGGAATGGTTCGAGAGACGGCGCGTACGGAGATGCGTCTGGCACGGTGGCACGCGTGCGGGAGATCGCAGACCAACTCCGGGCGGTTCGACAGCAGTTGGCAGAAACCATCCAGGTGAACCAGCCGCCAGGCAAATGCCGGGGATGCGAGGGGTGAGACAGGGTTGTGGGCAGGGTAGGGGTTAATCAGAGGGATTCGTTTCCGGAATCTCTTGTGTCGGTGAAATCGTTTGGAATAATAGGTAAATACAGGAAAAATAATGGGGTTTCTCAAAAACAACAAAGGCGAGGTTACAAAGATTCTCGTAGCGTCCTCTTTGCGAGAGAGCGAGATTGAATAAGGGCCTCTGCGCCGTCATGCTCTGCTTGGGGAGCCGTCATGGATCAATCAAATGTCGAGCCCGGAATCTACAGACACTTCAAAGGTAATCTTTACGAGGTGATGGGTGTCGCTCGTAAAATTGACACATCTGAATTTTTCGTGATCTATAAGCCTCTTTACGGGGAGATGCAATTGGTGGCTCGCCCTCTTGAAGAGTTCACGGGCACAGTCCGACTAGGTCACTGCGATGAGCCCCGATTCCGGAGGATTGAAGCGACTTCCAATACTTGTCGATGCCAAGAGTACGATCATTGCTAGCGCAGGGTCGGACAGGGGAATCGGGAACGTCTTGCGGCGGTTGGTGAAGAAGGCCCAGGCAATCTGAAGCCGCTCCTTCCGGGAAACGCCGACCCGCGGATGCAGCCCCGGGCAAATCAGGGCGAGGGCGTTCACCAGCTCCGGATGCCGGCCTGCGACGATGGCCGTGAGCTTTCCTCCCCAACTGATCCCGGCCAGGGCCGTCGGTAGTCCGGGATGCCCCGAGAAACAAAAACCAAGGTTTGACACCGGGGCCACCGGGGCCACGCACTCGCGCTTCGCTGTAAAGATTGCGATCCATGTCATCAATCTCGCTCGCAGGCAGGAGGAGGCCCCTGCCGGTGACGCGCCGTTAAGCGGTGCACGGACTCACAGGGCCATGGTTGCTACGTGACGGCGAATTCCATGTGGCGCCGCATTTCGATGGGCCGGAAGGCCAGCACGATCCGGTCCTTGGGAATGCCGGCCTCGAGCAGCTCCGTCGCGATGCCGTGCTCGATCCCGTCCCGCTGAATCCAGAACTTGCCGTCGATGATGTCCACGTGGACCAAGCATCCATGGACCCTGTCGCGGCCGTCCCATCCGACGTTGATCAGCGCATAGCGATCGCGGGCCCGGTCGAAGACGGCCTCGGAGTGGAAGTCGCCATAGGCGTAGGGGATTTCCGTATACCTGATGAGGATCGATTCAAGGATCGAACGATCGCGTTCTAAGGTATCCATCGCGTAATCACCTCAGCTTGGGAGTCGAATCCGAGGATTCGGAGCGAGTAATCGTTCACGATCAACTGTCCGAGCGGCTCGTCAAAGACTTCGCGTAGAACGTGGTCCGGCACAGCCAGAAAGAGAGTCCGATCTGGCTCTCTCCGAGCCAACACCGAGCGGTACAAGGCAAACTGACCAAGAGCTCTCTCCAGATCGTCGAGCTCGGATCTCCCAAGGAAGCTCTTGATCTCCACGGCGATGCGCCGCTCGTCCTGCTCGGCTGCCAAGAACAATTCGGCGCCCAGCTCAACGTACATGTCTTTCTTACCCCAAGCCAGGCGGAGCGGGTCGTGCGTGATGACCCAGCCATCTTTGATCAGAGCATTCTTGACGAAATCATGGTATCGATCTTTGGCCGACATGCGGGAAGCCTCCCTGCCAGGAGTTGGCTGCGTGGGATCCGATGAGTATGATACTTCAGGCAAGAACCAACGAGTAGAGAGCCCCATCAGGACCATCGAACAGCTTCGACTCGTCCATCGAGCAACACCGTTCCGGTCGTTCACGATCCACCTGGCCGATGGACGGCGCGTCCCGGTGACCCATCGCGAATTCCTGTCCCATCTGGGGTCTCCTGGAGTAGCATGCAGACGCTGGAAAGGCTGTAAGAGCTGAAAAAGCTGTAGAGCTGTGGCGGCTGTAAGTCTGTAGTTCCGGCAATAAAGGAAGATCCCGGGTGCCAATGGATTGATGAAACACCCCAGGGGTTAGTTTCGTCGTCGGTTTTCTTTTCAGGAGGACTCTGGGGCTGTACTCAGCTCGTTCGCATCGGAAACTGCCGATCGAGCCAGGCGACCAGGTCGACCGCGTATCGCGAAGGATCGGGATCGAATTCCAGGGTGTGGTGACCGTCGGGGTATTCAATGACCTGACGGTCCGAAGAGGCCAAGTCGTCGAAAGTAGTCGAGGGTCCGGGCATTGTCGACGATCCGATCCCGGCCGGCGAGCATCAAGAGGGCGGGCTGTCGGATCCGCGCGGGGGAACGGCTCACGAACCGGTCGATCACGAAGCTGGCGGCCAGCAGGCCGGCGGTCCCCTGGCGGAGGCTGAGGGGGTCGTCGGCGATGAAGGCCTGGCCTTCCGGGCTGGCCGTGAACAGCGCAGGGTCGGACAGGGGAATCGGGAAGGTCTTGCGGCGATTGGTGAAGAAGGCCCAGGCGATCTGAAGCCGCTCCTTGCGGGAAACGCCGACCCGCGGATGCAGCCCCGGGCAGATCAGGGCGAGGGCGTCAACCAGCTCCGGATGCCGGCCCGCGACAATGGCCGTGAGCTTTCCTCCCCAACTGATCCCGGCCAGGGCGGTCGGCAGCCCGGGATGCTCGACGCGCGAGGCCCGGAGCCACTCGACGAGATCCTTGATCAGCCGGCCCGCCGATGGAGCGTGGCCCCGATCCTTGGCGTTGGCGCCGGAACCGCGGCGATCCGGGAACGAGGCGATGTATCCGGATTACGCCAGGGTCCGACCGATCCGATGGTACCAGCCCGAGTGGCTCTGAACGCCGTGCACGAGGACGACCTGGCCCCGAGCCGGCCGGGCCGACGACCAGACCGCGACGTGCAACGGATATCCATCGGAGGCGGCGAAGGATCGGACGTCGCAAACCGGCTCAATCATACCGGATCTCCTGGCTGTGAACGGTCATCGCGTCGAGTGCCTCGCGGTCAACCTCCACGCCGAGTCCCGGGCCGTCCAGGGGCTGCGCCCAACCGCCGTATCGGAAGGTCAGGTCCTGGCGGGTGAGGTTGGCGGCCAGGATATGCCGGTCGTAGGAGCCTTCGACGTAACGCAGGCCGGCCACGCGGCTGGCGACGTGTCGTCCGGCGGCCGAGAGCAACGACGTCTCGCCCGGATGGCAGCCGAGCTGGACGCCCAGCCCCGAGCGATGGGCCAGGGCGATGATCCGGAGCGAGGGGAGGATTCCGCCGCACTTGGAAAGCCGGACGTTCAAAAAGTCGGCGGTCTTCCGGGCGACGGCCGACTCGGCGTCGGGAAATCCGCACAACGACTCATCCAGCATGACGGGCACACCGAGCCTCGGACGGAGGTCGGCCAGCGCCTCGACCTCGGCATGCGGCACGGGCTGCTCCAGTGCCGTCGGACGGAACCGACGCAACGGCTCGACGCGGTCGAACAGCTCGGACGCGGCTCCACGCCTCGTTGGCGTCGAGCCGGATGTCCATCCGCCGGCCGAGGATCATCCTCAAGGCGCGGAGTCGACGCGGGTCGTCCTGTCCCTGGCTGCCCACCTTGACCTTCACCTGATGGAAACCATAGATCCGCATCTTCACGGCCGTGCGCCACTCGCCGAGGGTCGACTCGGCCGTGATGGCCCCGCTGTATCGCACGCGTCGCGGGGGTCGCGTGACGCCGGAGCCCTTCGATACTTGGCCAGATCGACGGCCCGACCCGCCGATTCGCCAAACCGGCGGCCGAATGCGTCGAGCACCGCCAGCTCCAGGGCACAACGGGCGGCATTGCCCGCCATGCCCCGCGGGTCCGCTTCGGTCTGCGGGAGCCTGAGCGATTCGAGCCGGTCGACCACCTGGCTGAAGTCGGCCGGCTGGCCAATCGCGCGTGCCCAGTCTTGAGCCGACAGCACGCCAAAGGTGGACTCGACCGTCTCGCCCGTGACGTACGACCGGGGCACCCCCTCCCCGTAGCCGACGTGCCCATCGGCCAGCGTCACCCGCACCACCAGGTTCTCGCTGACCGACCGCTCGAACGACGCGTGCTTCACCACCCTCTTCAAGGGGACCGCCACCCGGTAGAGCTTCAAACTGGCGATGCTCATTTCGGACGCTCGACCGGTGCGGCCTGGGGCCGGTCTGCGGCGCAGCCGGGGCATCCGGCTTCATCTCGACCTTCTTGGCCCGAAAGGCGGTTTCGAGGTACGTCGCGGTCGTCTCGGCCGGGAAGCCCTCGATGACGGCGACGTCCAGGCCCCGGCGCTGGACGACGTAGAGCTGATCGCCGACGTTCCGCCAGATCGTGTCCTGGACATCCTTGCGAGGTCGTGGGAGATCGTCCAGCCTGGAGGTCTGATATCGGATGAATGCCGAGGTGAACTCACGCGCGTCCTCCTCGCTATCCCAGGTCGTCAGCCAGACGAGTCCCAACCGGTCCTTCGGCCCTACGAATACGGCGTAATGGTCGCCGTCCCAGCCCGCCGCGGCCGACTTACCGCCCTGTTTGCGGAGCATCACGGCCAGTTGCATCTCGCCCAGCACGTTGCGTCCCAGCTCCTTCCAGCCCTGGCCCGGCTTCAACACCCCGAGATCGATCGTCATCGGCCGATCCGGATTCTTCCGGAATTTCTCCGGGTGGAGGAT
Organism: uncultured Isosphaeraceae bacterium; assembly: GCA_963842405.1. Lineage (GTDB taxonomy): Bacteria > Planctomycetota > Planctomycetia > Isosphaerales > Isosphaeraceae > CAVZRC01. The sequence goes on from CAWJGW010000002.1 coordinate 308,676, forward strand.
CTGCTCGGTCAACTGCGGCAAGTTGCGATAAGCATCGTCGATGGCCTTCCAGCCGTCGTCGTTCGTCAGCTTCGCGCAAAAGACCACGCCCTTCAAATACGGGAACAGCATCGATTCGGAGATGATCGCGGGCGCCTGACGTAACGTCTTGCCGCCTCCCAACATCGGCATGAAAGACGCCATCAGGCTGAAGGCAAAGTCGAGGCTCGCGGCGGGCATCTTGATGACTTCAGTGCCCTCCCAGTCGTCCATGCTCGCCCCGAGCATGGTCAACGTGGCCTCGCCCTCGATCAGCGCGGCGAGTGCCAGGGAACGGTCGTCGTCCTTCTTGACGGATTTGTCCAGGGCCTCGATGTCGTAGTGCTGATCGGCCAGCGCGTGGGTCAGCTCGTGGGCAATGACGGTCTTGTTCTCGTCCTTGTCAAACGCGTCCGATTTTGCCGAAGAGCCGCTCCAACAGGCCGGGGGCCTTCTTCGCGGCCTTCTTGGGCTCCTCGATCAGGTGCATCGTCTTGGTCTTGGGGTCGTAGAACGCGGCGACCTCCTCGGAGTAGACCTGAGCGAGCGTCTCCTTGAGATCGAAGTCGCGGGGCAGCAGACCAAAGGCCTTCATCGCCATCTCGTTGGCGCGGAATTCCTCGGGCGTCATGTCCTGCTCGAGCTCTTTCAACAGGAGCGCCTTCAGGTTCTCGCGCTTCGTCACGTCGCGTTTGACTTCGTGGAGAAAGGGGATCTTCCTCAGCTCGGGAAGGATCTTCTCGAAGGCGCGCTTGTACCGGATGACCGCCTCGGTGGTCTGGCCCTTGTCGGCGAGGCGATCCCCCTCCGCGAGCAGCTCGGTGCCGGCACGGACGGGAGGGTCCTTATCGTCGCCGGACGCCGGGCGAGGAGCAGCCGAGAGCATGGCCAGGATCATGAGAGCTGATGCCGAGCAGCGGTGCATATATAAATCCTTCTCAGTAGGGGCCGAGCGGACCGGGACGAAGGTCGATCTCAACGTGGCGCGACCAACAAGGGCGGCCCTCGACGACGAGGTAGCGGGCCGACGATTCGCGGCGGCAGTGCCCCGGACGCTTCTTGCCGGTGGACGGCCGGCCTCCTCGAACGACGGAAGCGTGCAACTCAGGAGCATGCGGGCCGCAAGGTACGCGGACTTCGTTGCCATCGCGGGGACCGTCGGGCTTTCTGAGTCGTGCGTAAAGGTCATCCGAGATGAAGTTGAGGATCGCCGTCTCCGGCAAATCGAGCCAGCGGATCCACCGGACCCGTTCCGCGATCAGCTTGCCGGACGACGAACCAGATCCGGGACCCTTGCTCGAAGCGGTCGGGGTCGGATTCGTAACCGTAACGGGTGCACAATTGGTCGATTGCCGGTCCCGCCTTGCGGCCGTACTGCTCGAGGGCCTCTTGGAGTTCCTCATGGAACCGGACGCGTTCCTCGTAGCGTAGTCGACGGATCTCGATCGCCTTGTCCTCGACCTGGTGACGGATCTCCTCCTGCTTTTGCACCGCTTCCTCCTGGATCATGCGGAGGGTTTCTTCTTTCGAGGGGAGCGGAGGCTCGGCCGGGACGGCGACCGGCGTGCCCGGCGGGGCAACCGAGTCTGCCGGGCGGCCCTCCGGTCCTCCGGAGGGCGATCCGGCCAAGGCATTGAGGCCCTCCGCCCGGGGGGTCGCAGGTGTCTGAACGGACGCGGCTTCGAGGGACGGTCTCGCGAGCTTAATGGAGGCCTGAGGAGGCCCCTCAAACGGCGACTGCGCACCGTTCGCCAGTGCCGCTACAACGGCCGGGGAAGGGTCACGAGCTTGTGCCGGCGAATCGCCGGCGACCGACCCTGGGAGTGGAGTCGCTTCCGTTTTTCGAGCGACACCCCCCTCGACCGACGGCGAAGGACCGCGGTCCGTGGTGACCTCGGCCGGAGGCGTGATCGTCGACTCCTTCCGAGTGCCCGGGTCCGATGTGGTCGAGGCGTGAACTTGCGATGGCCCCGCATTTACTGGGCTCGGGACGGCTGCCTGCGTCGTCGGCGACAGCGGCACGCCCCGCTCTCCGGGGAGTTCCTGACGAGCGGCTTCGAGGCGGGCCCGCTCTTTCCAGCTCTCGAGCTCTCGTTTCGTAGCGAGGTTCTCGATCGGAGGTTTTCGACCTCGAGCCGATGGTAGAACCACAAGCCCCCGAGTGGGATCAGGATGACCAACGCCATGATCCAGAACCAGGACGGTCTCTTCCTGCCGTACTGGATCACCACGACTGGCTGAGGCTGGTCAGCGACTTCCAGAACGTCGTCGATTCGATCGACTTCCAGCAGGCTTTCGGCGTCATGGGTCATGGTGTTGCGCCTCCGTCGTACAAGCACGCCCGCCGACTTGGGGCAGAGATCCCGATCTCCAAAGATACCTTCCATGACTCTGATCTCGAGTTCATTCGGCACCGCGACCTCAGCTCGAGGCCGGGGGCTCATCGGAATATCCTACCAGGATCGTTGGGATTCTGAACATCCTCCGCCTTTGGTCGTTGTCCACGGGCCACAAGAGCGAGTCACCGGTTTGGGCGTTCATCTGGGACCACGAATCGCTCTGAGCTCTCGGCTGTTGCTCCGAACAGACGATCAGGTCCGAACGACCGATGACGAATGCCTCATGACTCATCGGACGTTTGACCAATGACCGTACACCCCATGGCCGGCAGCGGCGGAGGCATCACGGACTGAGGCCGCGCCTCCGGCTCTTTCTCGGTTGCCGGCTCCGTGACATTCGGTGCCGTCGGCCAACCTTCGAGTCGGACTTCGCTCCCCTGGACCGTCACGAATGGGCAAGGGGGAGCGTCGGTCCAGGTGCCGCTGTTGATATAGGCGACGCCATCGCGTTTGGTGACCAGAGGGAGATGGGTGTGGCCGCAGGTCACGAATCGGAAGCCATGGCTCCGGGCGTACTCGATGGCCCGGCGCTCGACGAGCTGACTGTTGCGCTGCCAACGCTTCGAGATCCGTCGAACCCATCGCGATGCCCGGTGGGGCATGTACTTCTGGATATAGTAGAAAGATGCCGCATGCGATTTCGGTGAACCAGGGATATCCGGTGGTGAACGTGTCGAACTGGTCCCCATGGAGGATCAGGAGCCGGACCTGCTGGTTATCGAAGACATACTCGTCGAGGATCTCGACCCCGACGATATGGCTGATGATGTCGGCCGGCCCGTCGTGGTTGCCGCGGACCCAGACCAGCCGGAAATCGTCGCGATCCGAGTTCCGCCGGATGATCTTCAGGCAGGCGAAATGCCGCTTCGTCAATCGCTTGAAATTCAGGTCGTCGAAGATATCCCCGTTGATGACCAGCTCGTGGCAGCGTTCGACCGCCCAGGTCAGGAATTCCTCGAGCAGCCTGGCCTGGCAGACGTCGCTCCCCAGGTGCAGGTCGCTGATCACGATGCAGTCGTAGTAGGGCTCGGCCTGCGGCGTGATTGATTGGTTCAGGACGGTCTCCATCGGTCGGCTCCGGTGGCATCTGACAAGGAGAAGGCAAATGGGGATGTCTGATCGGCCTCACGATCCCAAGATTCGACGAGACTACCGGTCAGGTGGACCCGGCCGGCGCCGTGGCCCACCCCGCGTAGTAAGCCATCCCGGGATAATCGCGGACGAAGCCCAGCTCCGCAAGCCGCGAGGCCGCCGGGCTCTCCGCGGCGGGCATACCATTATACAATTCGACCTTCAGGATGCGTCGCACCGGGTCCGGTTAAACCGGTGAGAAGCTTGAGTGCAGAATTGATGTCCGCCGAGGACGGCCCAGGGGAGTCCGGTCAGACGCTTTCCATAAGATTCGACGATCAGGACGGGACGTCCTTCCCGGATCGCGAGGAAATTCCCGGGCGTGCGCATCAGGCGAGCGACGCCGCCGTCGAGTAGCTCCACATCCAGCGGTGCTCCGGCACCGTAGAGGTTGGCCGGGTCGACGGTCGATAGGAAAAGGATGGGCGAGGATGCCTCGGGCTGGGCCGCGAGCCGGGCCAGTTCGGAGGCGGCCTCCTCGGTCGCATACTGGACCCCGGAGAGGCCCTCGACGAAGTAACCGCGTCGGACCTCTCCGCGCCATTCCGCGCGTGCGAAGATCGGGGCCAGGTCCGACCAGGCCGGTGCCGACGGATCGAGGGCGACCATCTCGCGAGTCACGACGCCATACCGTTCCAGCAGAGAGACGGTCCAGGCCAGGAGCAGTCCCTCGGGGTCACCCGTCGGACCTCCCAGGCGCGACCAACGTCCCTCAGCGTGGCCCGAGATCGACCGCCGCGGACGCATCCGCAAGGATCGCCCGCCGCTACGGTCCGACGTCGCTTCGGTCAAAGCAGTGAGGGCCGACTCGGCGCCGGGACGCAAGGGGTCGAAACGGTCGTTCGTCACCAGGCCCCGAGCCATCAGGCCGGACAGTGCGCGGCGCACCCGCGATGGCTCGATCCCCGAGGTCCGCGCCAGGTCCGTCGCGAAGCTCGCACCCGCCCGTTCCAGGATGTCCAGGAGCCGAGCCTCGTCGATGGGGAGATCCCCCGGCTCTCCGATCCCGACTCGGGCTCGCCCGGGAAATCCCGCAGGAAGAAGGCCACTCGCGGCTCTCCGCGCCCGGCGCTGGGCGCGGGTCTCCGGGCACCCGAACGGGTCGCCGCCTCGATCCGGCCCGCCAGAGCCAGGCCCCCCGGTTGAGCACCTCGTCCAGCCAAGCCGGACGGAAGCCCTCAACGCGACGCGGGAGGACTTCACCCTCCCAGAGCCGGCCGGCATCGCGAAGCCCTGGAGCTGCTGCAGCACGGTCTCGACGAACGCCGAGCCCTGGCCTCGGGTCGATGGGTGAACATGTTGCCATCGCAAGAGGAAGTCGGCGAAGATTTCCGGCGGGACGGCCAGGCTCTCTCGCCGACGCACACGCCACGGTCGCGCGGCGGATCTCGGCCAGGTTATCGCGCTCCGCCCATTGCGTTTCGCCATTCCTCGCCCGGCCCGTCGAGCCGGACCGCCTTCCCCTCCTCGGCCCAACGTTCGAGCAGTTCGGTCGCCTCGGCCGGTGAGATCGGATATCGGGCCGTAAGGTCGGCCAGGCCGATCAGGGCGTGAGTCCGCAGGAACCGCTCGATGATCTCGCCCCGAGCGGACGCCATTGCATCCGCCCGGGAGGGCGACTCGGATAGGGAGGGCGAGACTCCGTCCGAGCCGTTATACACCTCGATCATCCCGGGAAACGCCGTCCGATAGAGCGAGACCTCTTCCGCCAGGATCCATCGCTGGGGATCGGTCGCGACGGCCAGCTCGATCGTGACGACACGACCGGACTCTTCGAGCTCGGCCAACTGGGCGGCCATCGGCCCGACGATCTCGGCCGGTGTCAGGTCGCCGAGCCGGCGTAAGTGCTCGGCCATCTCCTCGGCGGTGCGAGGGGGCCGTCCCAGCCCTCGGAGACGGTTGTCCACTCGGCCGATCGCCTGCGGATCCAGCAACTCGGCGGGCTCCCGGTCGCGCAGGAGGGAGCCGAGCAGGTCTTCGTCGACGATCGGACGCCGAGGGCTGCCGGTCGGTCCGCTTCGGCTGGTCCCATTCGTAGATGTGGGCGGCGGTGAACGCGAAGATCAGCTCCGAGGTCATCGGCGAGGGGACCTCCGCCCGTCGCCGCACCACCCGGATCGTCCCGCTCTGGATGGCGTCGAGGAAGTCACGAAGCCGCGGCAGGTCGAGGTCATCGTCGAGGCATTCGCGGAAGGTTTCCAGCACGATGGGAAAGTCGGGGAGCTGCCGGGTGACTTGCAACAGGTCCTTGGCGCGGAGGCGCTGGAGCCACAGCGGCGTGCGTTTCGCCGGGTCGGGCCGGGGCATCAGGAGGGCTCGGAAGGCGTTCTGGCGGAACCGGAGCCCGAACAGGGCCGTGTCCGGCAGCTCCTCCCGGAGCAACTGCTCGGCCAGCTCGCCGGTCAATCCGTCGAACAGATCGAGGGGCGGCTCGTCCAGGTTCGGGAGGCGGAAGAGGAGGCCGTCGTCGCCGTGCAAACAGGCGGGGGTCAGCCCGAACCGACGACGGAGCCGCCCGAGCAGGGCAAGCTTCAGTCCGAGGTGGAGCTTGCCGCCGAAAGGAGTGAGGACGGCCAGCCCGAGCTCTCCCGACTGGTCGGGAAACGACTCGATCAGGATCGTGCGATCGTCGGGCACAACTCCGGCCAGCCGTTGCTGTCGGCCGAGGAACTGTTTCAACATCCGCGCGGCCGACGGCTCGAGCCGGCACTCGCGTTCCAGCCACGGAAGGAGTTCGGGATCGTCGAGACGTCCGGTCAGCTCGCGGCAGAGCGCACCGACCGCCTCGCCCAGCTCGGGCGATCGCGGCGACGCTTCCCCGTGCCAGAACGGCATCACGCCCGGGTGGCCCTCCGCCTTGCCGACCAGGATGCGATGAGGCTCGATGGCTTCGATCCGCCAGGCCGAATTGCCCAGGATGAACGTCTCCCCCACCCGCCGTTCGAAGATGAACTCCTCGTCCAGTTCGCCGAGGCGAGGTCCCCCGTCCCCCAGGAACACCGGGAACTGGCCCGTGTCCGGGATCGTGCCACCGCCGACAAGGGCCAGATGGGCCGACCCCGGCAATGCGGCCAGCCGGTTGTGGATCGGGTCCCAGGCGACCCGGGCGCGTAGGTCGCGGAGTCCAGGGGTGGGAAAGCGGCCCGAGACCAGCCGGAGGACACTCTCGAACGCCTCTGCCGAGAGGTCGTGGAAGGGATAGGCGCGCCGGACCAGGTCGAACAATGCGGGGACATCCCACGTCTCCATGGCGACGCACGCAATGACCTGCTGGGCCAGGACGTCGAGGCATCCCCTGGGCACCTGGAGGTGCTCGATCTCACCCTGGAGCATGGCACGGCACAGGGCCGCCGATTCGAGCAGGTCGGCCGGGGTCTTGGCGATCATCCGTCCCCGGCTGACGCCGTGCACCACATGGCCGGCCCGGCCGACCCGCTGGAGCCCTCGCGCGACATTTCCCGGCGATTCCACCTGGCAGACCAGGTTGACCGCCCCCATGTCGATCCCCAGCTCCAGCGACGCCGTCGCCACCACCGCCGACAGCTCGCCGCCCTTGAGGGCTTCCTCGGTCGCCCTCCGCTCGTCCAGGCTCAGGCTCCCGTGATGCGCCCGGAATGGGCGGATGCTCGGCATCCCCTGCGGCCTGCGCGGCGGGTCTGCCGACCCCGTCCAGATCGTTGAGGCGAGCGGTCAGCTTCTCGACCATCCTCCGGTTATTCGTAAAGATGATCGTCGAGCGGTGCGCTGCGCACCAGCGTCGTAGAGCTGATCCTCGATCGCCGGCCAGATCATGCCGGCTCCTGGCAGCCGATCCGGGCTGGCCGGCCAGATGACGCTCAGGTCCAGGTCGCGCCGCCAGCCGGCGTCGATGACGGCGACCGGCCGCGGCTCGAACGTCGATCCCCCGACTTTTCGTCAGGCCGCCCAGGTACCGGGCTACTTCATCGAGCGGACGCTGGGTGGCCGAAAGACCGATCCGGACGAAGCTCGCGGCATTGATCGCCTCCAGGCGCTCCAGCAGCAGGGCCAGGAAGACGCCCCGCTTGTTGCCGCAGACCGCATGGATCTCGTCGACGATCACATGCGAGACCACGCGGAGGGTCTCTCGTGCCCGGCTGGTGAGCATCAAGTGGAGCGACTCCGGCGTCGTGATGAGGATATCCGGCGGCTTGCGGACCATCCTGGCCCGCTCCTGGCTCGGCGTGTCGCCACTGCGGACGGCGACGCTCAAAGGGGCCAGGGGCGTCCCCATCTCCTTCGACCTGGCCAGGATTCCTTCGAGCGGGAACTGGAGGTTGCGCCAGACGTCCTGATTCAGGGCCTTGAGCGGCGAAACGTAGAGGATCCGGACCCCCTTCTCTTTCCGCGGGGTCCTCCAGAGGTGGTCGAGTGCCGCCAGGAAGGCCGCGAGCGTCTTGCCCGATCCGGTCGGCGCGACGATCAAGGCATTCTGCCCGGAAGCGATCACCGGCCAGCCGAGCCGTTGGGCCGGCGTGGGCTCGCCGAACTGCTCCCGAAACCACGACGCCACCGCCGGATGGAACTGGTCGAGGGCATCCTTTTCGTGTTCGATAGCTCGCTCCATGGATGTAGGGACTCTTCGCAACACCTTATCCGAGTCGTCCACGACTCCCATCGATTTTCCCCCAGGGATGGATCGCTCGCAAGCCTTTTTCTATACAGAAGTTTACTTGGCCGCAAGAAAATGCCTTTCTCCAAGAAATACCGTGTTGGCGGTCGCCTGAGTGCTCTCTTATAGGCAATATGAAGGGACCTGCCCTGGAGGACGGTTCATGGCAAGCAAGCAGCTCGGTACCGCGGTGCGGCAATTCCAAAGACTGTTCAACGTCGGGAGCGACATCGGCCTGACTGACGACCAGCTCCTTGCTCGTTTCGTCGCCCAACGGGATGACGCGGCGTTCGAGACGTTGGTCGAGCGGCATGGACCGATGGTCCTATCCGTGTGCCGAGGGATGCTCAAGGACCCGAACGACGCGCAGGATGCCTTCCAGGCCACGTTCCTTGTCTTGGTGCGGAAGGCCGGGTCGATCCGCGCAGGCGTGTCGCTGGGGAGTTGGCTCTATCGGGTGGCCTACAACATGGCGATCGCGATCAACTCCGAAGCGGCCCGGCGTCAACGAATCGAGAGGCGGGCGGCAGAAATGGCGAATCCGATCGAGAGAGAGGAGGCAGGTGGGGCCGACCTGATCCCGGCTCTTTACGAGGAAGTGAATCGGCTGCCGGAGAAGTATCGGCTGCCCGTGGTGCTGTGCCACCTCGAAGAGATGACCCACGCGCAGGCCGCCCAGCAGCTCGGGTGGACCGAGGGCACGGTCCGCGGCCGGGTGGCCAAGGCCCGCGAAGTGTTGCGGCGGCGGCTGTCGCGGCGCGGGCTCGCGTCTATCGACCGGCGCCGTGGCGTCGGCACTGGCTGAGCGGTCGGCTTCGGCGATGTCGGCTGCGGTGCCGGCGGCCTGGTTGGATGGGGTTGTCAAGGCCGCGATCGCGATTGCGGGCGGTCAGTCGATTGCGGCCGGGGCGGTCTCGGCGGCGGCGGTTGCTTTCAGCGACACCATGGTGAGGAGCCTATTCATGACCAAACTGAAGCTGGCCGCGACCGCCCTGCTGGCAGCGGGCGGAGCGGCGTTCGTGGTGGCACTTGCCGCCGGATCGGACGATGGTGGGATGCCGAAAGATCGGCCAACGGCCTTCGACCGTGCGTCAGTGACGGCAGTTGCCGCGAAGGCCGCCGCTCCAAAGGCCGATGAGAAGACCAGGCCCGTACCGGTCACCGGTCGGATTCTCGACCCGGACGGTCGACCGGTTGCCGGCGCGAGGTTGTATGTCACCCAGCCGCACAACCCCTTTCGCGATCCGCCTCCACCACTGGCCGTGCGGGCGACGACAGGGGCCGACGGCCGATTCTCCTTCGAGGTCCACTCGTGACGAACTGGATGCGTCCGGGTTGCCGATGAGGGCGGATGTCCCCCTGGTCGTGGCGATCGCCGACGGCTTCGGGCCCGGTTTTGGCTCTCGCGCCCGATCAGACCGGCGAGCAAACGATCCGGCTCGCCCGCGACGACATCCCGGTCGAAGGACGCATCCTCGACACCGACGGCCAGCCGGTGCCAGGGGCTCGTATCCAGGTCGTCTCGATCCGCTGGAAGCCTGGGGAAGACCTGTCGCACATGGCGCGAGGCCCTCCGCGCCGGAGAGGGGGCCTACCCGGCCCAGTTTCGATTGTTGAAGTCATGGTCGAGTTTGGCCGTCGCCGAGCTTTTCTCGGCGACGACGACCCGGGCCGACGGACGGTTCACCGTCCGCGGCATCGGCCGCGAGCGGATCGCCGGCATCCGGATCGAGGGGCCGTCCATCCGGACCACGATCGAGCGAGTCGTCACGCGACGTGACCCGCGATGCACGTGCAGGACTTCAGCCCGGGGAGCATTTCTTTCCCCATGACCTATTTACGGCGCACGGTTCGACCATGTGGCCGAGCCGTCCCGGCCGATCGAGGGTGTCGTCCGAGACAAAGACTCCGGTAAACCGCTTGCCGGAGCAGTCGTGCAGGGCACCCAGGTGCTCGGCGAAGCCTACCGCTTCGTCCAGACGACGACCGACAAGGAGGGCCACTATCGACTGACGGGCCTGGAGACTCCCACGAAGCAAAGGCCGGATGGAAGAAGCAGTGAGGAAGTCGAAGCTCTGCGCCCGAGGGCCAACCCTACCTGTCGGCGATCCAGTCAACCATCGAGCCGATGGATACAAAGACGCTCACCCGAAACTTCGTCTTGAAGCGTGGGATCTGGATCAAGGGCCGAGTGATCGACAAAGCGACGGGCCAGCCCCGACGAAGCCTCGGTCGACTATTTCCTCTTCAAAGACAATCCACACGCTTCCGATTTGGCAAGATTCCGCGGCAGGTATGGGACGGGCCAGTACCGGACAACTGCGGATGGCACGTTCCGATTGATTGGACTGCCGGGCCGTGCACTACTCTGTACAAGGGCTGGCAACGAGGCCTACCGGATGGGCGTGGGGGCCGAGCGCATCAAGGAAAAGAAGATGACCATCGGCCTCGAGACCATCTCCGTCATTCCCGATTCAATCATTGTGAACAACTTCCACGTCCTGGCCGAGATCAACCCGCCGGATGGGGTCGAGGAGGCGACATTCGAGCTGGCGCTCGATCCCGGCGAGGTGGTCAAAGGCCGGGTCGTCGATCCCGAGGGCCGGCCGCTGGCGGGGGCTCAACCCCGCGGCCTGACCGACTGGTGGGGAGCGTGGGGGAAACCCTTGTCGACCGCCGAGTTCGAAGTCACCGGTCTGGCACCGAGCGACGTGCGTCAGTTGGCTTTCCTGCACCCGGATCGGCGGCTGGCCGGTTCGGTGATCCTTCGGGGCAAATCCCAAGGTCCGATCGACGTCAAACTGGCGCCATGGGGCACGATTACGGGCCGGCTCGTCGATGAGGATGGCCAGGCCCGACCCGGCGTCGAGCTCGGCTGGCAGGACAACCAGAAGCGACGGGTCGAGGAGGGTCCCGGATCCTTGCCCGAGCATGTCAAGACCGATGTCGACGGCCGGTTCCGTCTCGAGGGCCTGGCGCCCGGACTGAAGTACAGCCTGCACATCCTGGGTAATGGTGGGTTCTTCGGAGCGATCTTCAAGGACCTGACAATCACAGCCGACGAGACCAAAGACCTGGGCGATGTCAAGAAACTTGTCGAATAATTGGAGGCCAATCTGTTAACCACTCGCACCGTCGGGCCGGATTTGCCGGCCCCTGCGATCAGGTTCAGCGCAACCTGAACGACGGACTTGAACCTACTATCGACCGGCTGCTCAAAGGCAAGGTCCGACCAGAGGGGGCTGGTTCGCGAGAGGTCGCTTGCTTGCGCGAGTCTGACACGCTCGATGAAGTGCAGCCAAGCAGAAGAGCTCGGTTGGTGGGCCGCGCCAACTCGCACTGTCATTGGTACAATTTCCAAGAGAATACCGAGACACCCGTCTGGATGATGGATCCCTTCCGTTACGATTCCCGCGATGAAGTTGGGGCTCGATTGCAACCGAAGAAGAGAAAACCCCCCACTTCGGAATGGCCCGAGGACGAACTCGATGAGCACGATGACCAAGTCCAAGCCGACAAAATCGCCTGTTAGAACCCGGAGACTACCGGCGATCGTCGGGGAACGTCGGATCGTGATCCGCGGAGTGGATTGGGAAATCTATGACAAGCTCTCCGACGCGGTGGTGGAAGGGCAACACGTCCGGATGGCCTACGACGGGAAAGACTTGGAGATCATGACGACCGGGAACGTTCACGAGTATTTCAAAGACTTCCTGGGCCAGTTCGTCAGCGAAGTCGCGACTGTGCTGGCGATCCCCCGCCTCCCTGCCGGCGCGACGACCTGGAAGCGTCCGAAGCTTGCGCGGATTAGAGGCCGATCAGTGCTACTACTTCCGCCCCGAGAAGCTTGTGGCTGTCGCCGCAGCCGTGAAGCGACGGTCAAGGAACATCGCCGATTATCCCAACCCCGACCTTGGGGTCGAGATCGATATTTCGCCACCAGAAGTTGATAGACCCGGCATCTACGCCGCGCTTCAGGTCGACGAGGTCTGGCGGTTCGATGGAGAAGACGTCACCATCGAGCAACTCCAGGGAGACGGGAGTTATGTGACGGTCGAAATGAGCCGGTTCCTCCCAGTCAAAGCCGCGGAGATCCGGCGGTGGATTGTCGAGGAGGATTCGAGCGACCAATCGGCATGGTGCCGACGACTGCGGACCTGGGCTGGGAAACTGGCCAAACGGATTCCTAAGCCTCATCGTTCGCGACGCCCGAAAGGCACCGACTGACGACATCTCGTCGCGGCATCTTTCCTCTGAAGTCAGAACCGTGTGCCATCTTCATGCAGAGCATGCCCGATCATTGAGCGGATGATCTGGCCGACACTCTGCCGGCGCTCGCGGGAGAGCTGCATGAGATCGTGTGCCCATTGCGCTGGCAGAAGCAGATTGATTTCGACGACCCCGTCGCCTCCAAGACTGCCTCCATTTGAAGCAGTCGCGTTGACAAGAGCGGCTGCCGGTAAGCTCATAGCGATTGTTGACATCGATAAAACCTCGACCAGATCGGTTCTTCCCGGCTTTAAGGGGGATTGAATCGTCCTAGGATGGCAAATGTTGCGCCAACGGCCTAAGAGCGATACAAGAGTGAAATGAGCACGATGGCAACGATCCCGATTGCGACGGCAATCAGGGCGAAATGCAAAAGCCAGGAGTTCTCGTTACGTCGAGGACTTGAAGAGGCGAGGGATCGGGAATCCCGGGGGTTCGGGGCGCGGAAGACGGCGGGCAGTGGGGCCGGGGGTTGTTGATGGCGAGGGGCCACGGACGGCTCGGCGCCTCCCAGCCGTCGCAGGGACATTCCGTCTCGGGATTCGGAATCCTCGACGTCGAGCAGGCGGAGGTCCTCCTCGTCGAGCTCAGGCGGGGGGGGGCGAAAGCTACGTGCGGCCTCGGCCTCGGCTCCAAGAATGGCACGCACGCGCTCGGGATCGGTCCACCGCGCCAGGTCGGACCTCAGCTCGGTGCAGTTCTGATAGCGCTCTTCGGGCTTCTTGCTCATGAGCTTGCGGACGATCGCGGCGAACGCCGAGCGGGACGCCGCGCACCAGGCTCTCCAGAGGCTTGGGATCCTCCATGCGTTGCTTGAAGATCTTGTTGATTGCATCACCACCCTCGAAGGGGGCACTCCCCGCCATCACGAAATAAAGCGTGCATCCGATGCTGTAAAGGTCGCTCCGCCGGTCGGCCTTGGTGGCATCGCGGAGCTGCTCGGGGCTGGCGTAGTCGAGCGTTCCGAGGACGGTATTGGCACGAGTCAGTCCCTTCTCGTCGTCCAGGGCGCGAGCCAGTCCGAGGTCGAGTAGCTTCACCTCGCCGTCGGGGGTGATCATGACATTCGAAGGTTTGATGTCGCGGTGGATCAGACCGGCGCGGTGGGCGGCGTCCAGTCCATCCAGGAGCTTGAGGAACAATCGGGCCGCGTCTGGGACTCGGAGCGGCCCGACACGCTGGCTCTTGACCATGTCGTAGAGGCTCTCACCGGGGATATACTCCATCACCATGAAGTGGACGTTGCCCTCGCTCCCCACCGAGATCGTCCGGGCGATGTTGGGGTGAGAGCAGCGCCGGGAGAGGTCCATCTCACGGCGGAATCGCGCCAGTGCGTTCTCATCCTCCAATGCCTTCCGGGGCGGGAGCACTTTGATCGCGACCCGCTCTCTGCCGGTCGTTCTCGGCCAGATAGACCTTTCCCATGCCGCCCTCTCCCAGGGGCCGGAGTAGTCGATAACCGCCGAGGATGAAGCCGCTGGTCCGGCCCGAGAGGAGCTTGCGGGCCTGGAAAGTCGTCAGGAGCTTGTCCTGGATCAGCCGGCGGGCCAGCGCGACGGCGCCGTCTTCCACAGGGCCGGCCGGGAGCTGCGCCGGACTCGGGCCACGACCTCGGCGGAGATTAATCCCGACTCGACGACATGGGCCGCGAAGTCCTCCAACCGGAGCATGGTCCATCTACCTCGGTTCGACCGCGGCATCCGTGGGGTGGTGCGAAGTCGGGACGCCTCGCGCGATCAGGCGGCCGGGACCGCGCTGTCCTGCTGTGCCACGGCGTGAATGATCAGGCACGTGACGTTGTCCTTGGAATCGTTGCTCAGGGCCATGTCCTTGAGGGTCACGGCGGCCCGCTGCGGGTCGTCGATCGTGGCCAGGACGTGGCAGAGGTCCTTGTCGGGGACGACACCGGTGAGCCCGTCGCTGGCCATGAGTAGCCGATCGCCGGGCCGGACATCGAGGACCCGTACGTCTTCCGGGCCGCCGCGGGCATCCTTGCTCCCCAGGTAGAGATACAGGACGTTCTTGAACTTGTGGGTCGGCAGCTCCTCGGCGGAGATCGTGCCGGCCTCGAGCAGGGCGTCGGCCAGGGAGTGGTCCTTGGTGAGCCGCTCCAGCTTGCCTTCGCGGAGCCGGTAGGCGCGCGAGTCGCCGATCCCGGCCACGAAGACCCGATCGAAGCGGAACTGGGCCAGGACCACGGTCGTCCCCATGTTGGTGAATTCGGTGACCGCACCGGAGCTGCCCAGGATCTCCTGGTTGACCTCGGCCACGGCGTCGCGGATCGCCTCCTTGATCCGGCTGGGCTCGGTCTCCTCGGGGGCGAGCCGGCGAGCGATCGCCTTGGGGATCAGCTCGACGGCCATCAGGCTGGCCTGCTCGCCGGCCTGCTGCCCCCCCATCCCGTCGGCCACGATGAACAGGTTGGACGGCTCGAGTGTCATCGTGGAGAGCCCGCCCTGGCTATCCGAATTGCTGTCGTGCCGGACCGACCGCCGGCCGGGCACGTAGAAATTGTCCTCGTTGTGCTCGCGGTAGTTCCCCCGGACCGAGACGACGCCGACGCGCAACTTGAGCTGCCCCGGCAACAGGGTGAACGACGAGAGCGTGGCGAACTCGTCGGTCTGTTCGGGGTCGTCCCTGGAGTGGTCCTTCCCGCAAAAGAGGCTCATCCAGTTCCTGAATCGCGAAAACCAGCTCACCTCAGGTTCACCCTTCCGGAAGAGACCCTTCATCCAGTCGAAGTAAGACTACCTGCGCGGCCATCGCAATCGCCTTTATGCCTTCAAGGCCGTCGAAGGTCCAGGGAGATGCGACTCTTCCTCCATCATCCCGACGCCGGAGTCGAGCGGACACCGGGTGGACCGCGTTGGGTCGTCCGGCGGGTCGGAACGGTTACGTTCGGGCATGCGCCGGGCTGGCCCACCGCATCAGGTCGTCGACACCGACCGAGCGATACGTCATGAATAATTCGCCCGCCTCGAAGCCGGCCGTCAAGCCGTGATATCGGTTCATGGTCTCGACCGCTCGGAAGATTCCGGCCTTGCTGGCGGGAAACTGCGTTTGATAACAACGGATGGACTCGAGCTTGACCTCCAGGGTTGGGCCGATGTCCGCAACAATGTAACCGGATGCCTCGGGCAAGTCCAACCCATGCAAAGCGATCGGAAAACTCAACTGGTTGTGAATCGTGTGAGTCGGCAGACCATCGAAGTATTCGTCCCATTTCGTGAGGCGGCTGTAGAAAACCGCCGCATCGGTGATGAGCATCGCCTGGTAATGATCGGGAGAGGCCATCGCGGTCTTGCCGCCGAATCCGAGGACGACCTTGGGCTTGTACCGTCGGAAGACCTTGGCCAGCGCGAGCCGGGCCTCGAACCCGTCGAACAGCCGACGATTGGGGAGATTGAGGTTGATCCTCGTCGCGACCCCCAGGATCTCGGCGGCACGCTTGGCCTCGGCGAGGCGAACGTCGGGCCCCGGCGATTGTGGCGTCGGCTCGCCATCGGTCAGATCGACGATCCCCACAGCGTACCCTTTACGTGCCAGCAAGGCCAGAGTCCCGCCGCAGGCGATCTCCACGTCGTCAGGATGCGCGCCCACGGCGATCAGAGTCGAGCTCCGGGATCCTGCACCTCGGCCATGCGATTGCTCACCTCGCGGACCTGCGAATGCGATCAGCCATCGATCCAATATATACCTTTCCGCTGCGTACTCACAACCAGGATCCTCGTTCGGTCAACGGCCGGATCGGTCGGGTCCGCCAGCGCTCGGTCAGCCCGGTCCGAGCGATGGTTGGATCAATCATCGGATGGCTCCCGCTTGGTCACGGCCAGGAGGAACGTCGGGGCGATCGCCTCGAACCGAAGACGGTCCATCTGTTCGATTCCACGGGCGATCGAGACGTTCCAGACGTTCACGTGGCCGGCCAGCCCCTTGAGCGTCTGATAGGCCGTCGCGAGCCCTTCGATCGTGGCCACGTTGACGGCGAGGGTCCCCCCGAGACAGAGCCGGGCATACGCCGTGCTGAGGACCAGGTCAACCTGCCGGCCCGTCCCGCCCACGAAGACCGCGTCGGGCTCGCGGGAGCGTCGCCAGGACCTCGGGGGCGCGCCCGGCCACCGTCCGGATGTTGGGCACGCCGAAGAGGTCCGCATTGGCCTGGATCAGCGCGATGTCGGCCGGTTCCGGCTCGATGGCATAGACCATCCCCTGGTGAGCGAGCTGGGCCGCCTCGATCGCCACCGACCCGGAGCCCGCGCCGATGTCCCAGACGACGCTGGTCGCCCGGATGTCGAGCTGCGCCAGCGCGATGGCCCGCACCTCGGCCTGGGTGATCAATCCCCGCTTTGGGCAGCGACTGGGCGAAGGCATCGTCGGGGTTGCCGAAGAGCCGATGTCTCCCGCCACGCCCAGCGCGGTCCGGCCGGTTGGGCTTGCGAATCAGGATCAGCACGTTGAGCGGGTCGAAGTCCATGCCGGTCAGGTCGGCGAGTTCGCACTGCGTGACGCGCTCGTCCGGCGAACCGAGGTTTTCGCAGACGTAGGCCCGGAAGTAGTCGATCCCTCGGTCGAGCAATTCCCGCGCCAGCCGGGACGGAGGGCACTCGTCGCTGGAGAACAGGCCGATCTTCTCCGAGGTCCGGGATCCGGTCGATGGCCGCCTCGATCGGCCGTCCGGCAAGGCTGGTCAGGTAAGCGTCCTCCCAGCTCTCCTTGATCCGAGCGAAGGCCAGTTGCATGCTGCTGACGTGCGGTACGACTTCGAAGAGGTCTTTGCCGAGCCGGTCGCAAAGGTATCGGGCCACTCCGTAGAAGAGTGGGTCGCCGCCGCAGACCAGCACCGGGTGTCGTTGCGTGAGCGCCTCACGGACCTGCCGCAGGGCCAGGCTCATGTCCGGCTCCAGCGGCTCCCGCCGTGCCGGCACCCCCTCCAGCAGCGACAGGATCGACGGCGCCCCGAGGATCAGGTCGGCGGAAGTCACCAGACCGGCGCGCCGGCTCCGTCAAGCCGGCAAGGCCGTCATCGCCGATCCCGAGGATCACCAACTTCGATTGGCCGTCGCTCAACGTCGCCGTCCCTACTGGGCTGGCCAGCCTCGATGCTCCGCAATCGACCCGCCCTGGCCCCAAGTTCGAGACATTGTAACTCCCTTCCAGCCGGCAAGCCAACAGGACAGAGCCGCCAAAGCGGAAAGCCAGGCCCGGAGCTCTGCAGGCCGATGTCGGACCATGGATTCGCCCGTTGTCCTGAGAGCTAGTACATCTCGATTCTGAGACGTTCGCATTACCGGCACATTCGGACCAGGCTGTATGAAGTACGCTCGCTTTCTCACCATCGATTTCTCCAGGCGAGTGCTCAGGCACTCGATTCCTCGCCGATGGGATCGATCATGAGCACTCGTCCGACGCCTCTCCAGCGCGCAGAGATTCACCAAGGCGTCGTTCGCCTACGGTTATCGTGAGGTGCCCAAGAAGCTCCCCAACGGTCGTAATGAGTGGGTGCGTGAACCGTTGACCTTGGAGGATGTGCTCCATCCCCAGTTTGGAGATGTCCACATGCTCGAGCGATCCCCACGCCGAAGATTGCACGTACTCAAGGAACGTCCTCAAGGCTCGGCACGCGGGCGATCCGTCGGCCGTCGTCCTCTCCGACTGCGGGATTTTCTGGGACATCCCCGGCCTCAGGCACCACAGCCCGGACCTGGCGGTGATCTTCGGCGTCAAGCAGAAAAAGGAATGGAAGACGTTCCATGTCAAGATCGAAAAGGTCCGGCCGAGCCTGATCATCGAGGTCACCTCGCCGAAGACTCGGATCAACGACATCAAGACCAAGGTCGAGCAATACGCGCGGGCGAAGGTACCCATGCTACGTCATCGCCGATGCGCAGCGAAGAAAGGGGACAGCGGCGAATCACCTTGATCGCCTACTGGCTTGAGGGCACAGCTTACAAGCCAGTGGAGCCGGATGAACAGGGTCGGGTCTGGCTGGAGCCGGTGGGTTTGTGGTTGGGTGTGAAGAAGGATCCCGCGACCGGAGGCGACCGGCTCGTATTGATCGACCCAGCGACGATACCTTACGCGGCCAGGAGTGAGACATCCTCGAACGTCTGGAACTTGAGCGTCATCAGCGTCTCCAGTTGTTCGGCATGGATCGTCGGAAGGTCGTCGAGGGTCTGCTGGATGGCGGCTTGAAAATCGGCGAACCTCGGGTGGTATCGGCCGTAGAGGGCAGCCGTTTGATGAACTTCCACAGCCGTTCGATCAGGTTCAGGTTCGGCGAGTACGACGGCAGATACAACAGTGTGATTCCCAACTGCGACGCCAAGGCCTGAACCACGGCATTGCGTTGATAGCGGGCATTGTCCAGCACCAGCGTGATCGGCCCGGTGAGCCCCGACGCGGCGATCTTCCGGAGGAGTTGGCACATGGTCTCGGTGTTGACGACCGTGGTGTTGGTCACGCTGATCAATTCGTGGGTCACGGCATCCCACGCCCCCAGCACGTTGAACCGTTGACGACCCGAAGCGGCGCGGACAAAGATTCGGGTGAACGACCACAGGCAACACAAGAAGGTCCCGAACACGAAATGGGCCGCATCGACGAAGAACAGATGGCCGCGCCCGGCTTGAGCGGCCTCCAGGATCGGCTTCAACTCGGTGTCGAGAAAATCAGCCTGGATGGCGATGTGCTGAGCCAAGCTCTGCGTTGGCGGCACGGGGATGGCGCGGCGCGCTGCCACTTCAGACCCAAATCCCTGAGGAACTTCCGCACCTGCGTCGGGCCGCGCCGCAGTCCGGTCAGTTGGTAGAGGCGTTCGCAGGCTTCGGCTCTGGTGCAGACGGGGTTCTCCTCGAACGACGCGCGAATCAGGTCCCGATAAGCGGCCAATTCGCTCACCGGCCCCCTGACGTCCCACTGCCGCAAGCCGTCCAAGCCGCCGTCTCGGAACGCGGCGAGGTAGCGTTGGACGGTGGCTCGTCCGACCCCGGCGACCTCGGCGGCTTTTTGGCGCGTCAGTCCGCAGTGCAACGACCAGAGGACCAGCATCTTTTCGCGGATCCGGGGGTGGGGATGGAAGGTCCGTTCCTCATTGACGATCCGCTGCTCCTCGTCGGTCAACTGCACGCGAAACCAAGCCATGGTACGCCCCTTTGGATCCGTTCACAGTCAGGATGACCCCCTTACCGTCTACCACGCGGATCCAGCATAACCCGCAGAAACGGAAAATGCCTCATTCAGGCCCGTGCAGGGTATAACAAGGAAATCGGCGACTACACGGCCGTAGACCAAGCTCGCGAGACAGAGGCCCGGCGGGCAGACGCCGAAGCCAAGGCCCGCGCGGACGCCGAGGCGCGCGTCCGCGAACTCGAGGCGGAGCTGAAACGGCTCAAAGGGCGACGGTCCCGGTAACCCGGACTCCGGTTTGCACGAATCGGGAATTCCGGAGCAACCGGAATCCCGTCGAATATTCGCAGCCCGATCGCTCGGTGCAACCCCCTGGCCCTTCCGCGCAGGGGAGCAGGTACTGGTGGATCAGTTGCGCCAGGATCTCGGCATGGGTCACGATGGGGCTGGTGGCCGACGGTCGGCATGACGATGGCCTCGGCCTTCGGTAGTGCGTCTCTCAGGGCCTCGAAATCGCGATGAGGGACGATCCGGTCTTCACGTCCCTGAAGCAGCAGGACTTCCGCGGGTATCGTCGGCACGATCGGCCGTAGGTCCAGTCGCGTCAGAAGGTCGACGCGATGGGCCAGGGACCGGATCGGCGTCAGTCCGTTCTGCTCGACGTAGAAGTCCCAGCGGTCATCCAGCAGCGCGGGGAACTCCGACCGGCTGTTATAGGCCAGGATCTGGCGTCGCAAAGGGAGGCGGGCGACCGTGCCGGGGACCAGCCGCCCCAGGCGGAGGGCCCATCGCTCGCCAGCCGAGAACCGCCGATGTGCGAAACCGCCCTGCAAGGCCGACCGGGGAAACCGTCGAGGTTCCCGATGCAGGGCCTTGAGCGCGATCGTCGAGCCGAACGACAACCCGACCAGGAAGGCCCGCCCGACATTCAGGTGGTCGATCAGCCCGAACAGGTCGTCGACCAGGTGGTCGTGGGTGATCCGGCCCAGGCGGGCCGCATCGTCCGGATGCTCGCCCGGATAGTCGTAGAGGATCGTCTGGAAGTGCTCGGCGAGCCGGTTGAGCAACAGGGCATAGACGCGGTAGGTCGAGGCGATCCCGGGGATCAGGAACAGCGGTGGTCCTTGCCCCAGGATCCGATAAGTCATCCGGTATCGCGGGCCATCCCAGCGACCGACTTCCGCCGCCGCGTCGTATCGCAAGACCTCGGCCCGGAAATCCGCGGGGGCCGGGCAGGGCTGGCGTTCGGCCTCGGGCTCGGCCGGAGACGGATGCACGCTCGGGTCATCGTCAGGTACAGATGGTGAAATTGGCATTGGGAAAAGTCGAAGAGGGCTCGGATGCTTGGAACGCCATGCTCGCGAAGCTGACGCAGCAGGTCCTCCGGTCATCCAGCGCCTGGTTGTACCGGAGCAGCCGGCCCCGGGCCGGGCCGATGGCGTGCAAGAAGGTATAGGTCGCCGCGAGGCCGCAGACTCGCCAGCGGTTTCCCACCGCGCCGGCCGTGCGGAACCATCCCAGAGGATCGCCGGCCGCGGCCCGGTCGAGCATCGCTCCGTCGAACTGACGCACCTGTTCCTGGAGACTCGGCGTCGACCGGGCCCGGGTCGCCGAATTCCGGACCGACGTGGCACAAGTCGATCCCGCCGATGTAGGCCACCGACCTGCCGCTCGCCGCCTCGGCCACTCGCAGGGCCTCGATGAAACGGCGCACCTCCGGAGTCCTCGATCGGGTCGACTCCCCGCTCCATCAGGTCGTGGAATGAGCCGACCAGGATCGGAACGATGGTGAAATTGCGGCGACCGACCAGGAGGTGCTGGAGGAAAACCACCTGGAATTCGATGGAGTGCTCGGTCCGATGAGACAGCTCGTCGTCGAAGAGGTCGCGGCCTGCCAGCGAGGCGATCCGATCGACGTAGGAACGGTCGGTCGCGACGACGCCGAGCGGAGTCTCGAAGTCCTTGGAAGTCAGGGCAAACCGGCGCCGGCAATACTGATGGGCCACGCCAAGGATGACGAACGTATCGGCGTTAGACTGTTCCAGGAGTTCCCGGTAGGACCAGGTGTAGACCGGGCCGCCACGCTGGAAGTCGATGTGCGGGCTCAAGATGCCACGGAACCCCACTCCCCGGGGCATGCCGTCGACCGCGGGCTCGCCGGCTCCATGCGCGCCGACGTAAAACTGATCGAGTTGGGCGCGAAGCGCCCGGAGGGTCGCCGCATACGAGCGGCCCGCCAGTGCCGGGGGTCGCCGGCCCGATTCCCGGTATTGCTGGTGAAACATGAGCGAAGGCCGGTCCCTCGATGATCATGGTCTCATCGAATCGGCGGACCAAATCCTGGAGATCCTTCATCGCCACGAACTGCCCCGTCTCACGGAGCACACGTGCCTGAATCTCAATCAGCGTTGATTGGCCGTTGAAGTGTCGAACGACATGGGAGTAGCCATCCAACGGGATCAGGACCGGCTGAGGCACAACGCCCGTCGGATCCTGAAGCATGACGAAAGACTGTCCCTGCTGCTCGATCCGTCGAGCCGTGAGCGGACGGAGCTTGGGTCGTTCGAGCAACGACATGCCCTCGCCTCATGCCCTGGAAGTCTCCCGCGATCCAACGACGACCGCCTCAGAATCGGGCGGAACCACCACACTCTATGTTACCCGAGAGTTCGGCCGCGTCAAGCACCTCGACGCGGACCGCGGGGTTGGCTGCCGATCAGCGGGAGAGACCAGGCGGGGGGAGCAATCTCGCAAATGGGTTGCGGCGTCTTCATCTTCGTTCCTGCCTTTTGAAAGGGGCCTCGGAACCGTGTCAGGACAAGCCGTTACCTGAATCTGGAGCAAATCCGATGCCATCAGCGGCATTGGGCAGTCGGCGGTCGGCGATCGGCATTATAGAAGGAGTGTCGGGCAAACTTTACGCCCGACCGCCGACCGACAACTGCTCGTGCCGACCGGCGACCTGCCTGCTATTTAGGCATCCCTGCGTAATCTGGACCGGAAAGACCGGCCATCGCAAGACAGCGAAGAGACGGGCCAAGCCGGCCCTACTCGGTGCTCCGCGCGAACCCTACCGGGAGTCTTGGTGTCCTCGGAGAGAGTGGTTCCCGCCCGATGTCGTAGAGTAGCGTGGAGTTTGCGATCATCGGCGGCGCGACCCGACGGGACCGATCCGATCATGGAACCCACCAAGCGTGAGCAGCGCCAGGTCAAACGGGACCTCAAGCGTGCGGGCACCCAGCGGCGGCGCCGGCAGTGGAAGCGCGGACCTGCGCGAGGACCCGGAGGAGGCCCCCTACTCCGAGGAGGACTTCGGCCGGTATTCCACCGTCGAGCTTAACGGCAAGGATCGCGACCACACACGCCGACGCGGCCGATCGACCGATGTGCCGAGCCTGGTCGACTCGCCGGACATCGATGGGCCGATCGGACTCCCCCGGAGATTGAGGGGCGACGGCCGATTTCCATCCGGGTGAGGCATCAGGGCGAAGCTAGGTGGCGGCCCAGTACGCGGAAGGACTCGATCCGCTCGGCGGGGACGTCGGGGAAATCCTCCCAGAGGAAGGCCTTGAAGGCGGCGTCCCCGCGTCTGTCGAAGAACTGGAACGAGTGCGTCGCGTTGTCGCTGTCATGCCCGCGCTTCTCGACGGCATAGATCGCACCGATCTCCTCATGGAGGATATGCATGTCGAGCGTGTCCGTCTGGACATTGAAGAACGGACCGGTCTCGGAGAATCCGCCGAAGACCCCTACGGACTCGATCACCGCGGCCTTGCTCCGGACGAACACCCGCATGATCCCGAGGCTCGGCAAAGCCTCCATCAACTCGCGAAAAGCGTCATCGCGAAGGCGGACAATCGGCCATTGCCCGATCAACGTCGCCACGACGGCCTGCTCGGGGAGCTCGAACTTGCGGGACGCCATCATCGTCATCCGCGAGGGGTCCTCGCGGAACCAGGCGCGGACCGCTTCCACGCGATCCGCGTCAAGGAGCAATGTGGAGTCATCCATGGAAGGCGTCTCCCTTTCTCGTGTTCGTGGCGACTCTGGCCTGTCCTCATCCTTCGCGACCACGCCCCTCCAGCCTATCGAGTTCGGCCAATAAACGGTCGCCGACTTCCGGTGCGTGCCATGCGCACGAAGGCGATCTTGCCGCGGAGCCAGGCGCGGAAGTCGGGGCGGTTCTCGCGGTTCTGGCCATCGAGACCCGTGCTTCGGGCTCGATGAAGGATCGCACGCAGACGACGGACCTCATCCCGAGGCACGCCGGGGCGGTCGTTGACCACCAGGCCGGTCACCATTTGTGCGGTGCTCCGCCGCAGCACACGGGTTTTTGATTCGTTGACCGTGAATCCTTCGTCCTGGGCGACGTGCCGCACTCGCGCCATCAGGTAGCCGACTCGCTTCTCCAGGGCTTCATCGCCCGAGAACGTCAGGTCGTCGGCATATCGGGTATACGTCAGACCGAGCTTGGCGGCGAGACCGGCCAGCCGACGATCGAGCCGACGTGCCACCTGGTTCGACAGTCCAGGGCTGGTACAGGCTCCCTGGGGCAATCCGCGCGGACCGGTTGCGACGTGGTACGTGGTGCCCTCGAGGATCACCGTCTTCCGCGGGCATTCGGTGCACAGGAGTGCCAGGATCGTCGACACGGCCGGGGAGTAGCCGATCCGCTCGAAGACCTTGCGCACGCGGGGAAAGCCGATGCTGGGGAAGAAGCCTTCGAGGTCCAGGTTCACGACGACCGCGCGGCCGGCGTGCGGACGGGCATTGGTCAGGATGCTACGGCCCGGCAGAAACCCGTGGGCGGCCGGCTCGGCTGGTAGCTTGGATACGATCTGCTCGAATATCCATCGTTGGGCCAGGGCCAGGGAGCGATGCGGAGCGCTCAAGGTGCGCTGGCCGCCGCTCTTCTTGGGAATGGTGAACTGGATGTAGTGGGTCCGCGTGGCGACCTCGGCGTGGAAGGCCAGCCAGCGCAGGCGGGAGACCGGTAAACCGAGGGCGCGGGCGAGCTCGGCCGGAGTGCTCATCACGGGTAGCCCGGCGCGGAGGAGGTCCTCGTCCCGGCCGGTCCGTTCGCCCAGGCGGCCCGAGACTCCACGGCCGAGGAAGACGATATCGTTGGCCTTGCGCCAGGCAATGGCCTCGGCCCGTTTCTGTTTGCGCTCTGCGGCCTCGGCCTTCTTTTGTGCCTTGATCCGCGCGCGCTCTTCCTTCTGGGCTTGAACAGCCGCTTCGCCGGTGACCGCGGCCTGATGCGCAATGACGATCTCGGTCGGCCGGAGACGGTCCATCTCGGCGCCGACGGCGTGGATCTCGGCCAGTTGCTCGGGGGTGATCAGTCCCTGGGTGACCATCGCCCGGTCGATGAGCTGGGTCCGAAGGTCGTCGGCGGGTGGGATCTTGTTGCGGAGGCCGAACCAGGGGGAGAAGATGTTCTTCCCCTGCGCAGCGTCCTTGATCGCCTCGCGAGTGATCGGCAGATAGTCGGCCGCGTCGAGGCCGAAAGGACGGGGGCCTTTCTTCGAGCGGAGGAACGGGTCCCGCCTCGAATTCCGGGCATCGAGGGTGGCGGGTTCGTGCCCGCTGCCTCCGGCTCGATTCGAGGGGGCAGAGTCCCGTGGCGGGAGATCGGGGACGGGTCGGTCCCGAACCGGGCCGCGAGGACTGTCGCGCCGAAGAGCCAGGCCAGCAGCCGTTGGAGCAGTGTCATCGCGTCTCAATTCCAGAGCGACTGGTACCAGGCCGAAGGGGTCGATCGATTCGGGGCGGCGGCATTGGCCGTATCGCGGAGGGCTTGCAGGTGCCGGCACGGGCCGCGCCGGAGCCCCCCGGTGAAGTGGTACGAGCACGAGCAACGGCCCCGGAGCATCCGGCCGTCGGCGTCGAGCAGCAGCGAGACCTCGGTCGTGGTCACGCGGCCCTCGAGCACCCGGAGACCGTCGGGACGAGTCTCGTCCCGGCTGACCTTCACCGTCTTCTCGGCGACCAGCCGGCGCGCGGCGGCGGTCTCGGGATGCTCGGGGCCGATCAGTTCGGCCGAGAGCGTCACCGGCATGATCTGCCGCCATCGGTAGAGGCCCGCGGGCAGGTCGTGGATCACTTGGCCGAGCATCGCAAGGCGATTCAGTCCGACGGCCAGGGCCGGCGCCGCGGTGCCCGTCATCGTACGGAGCCGGTCGAAGGACAGGGCCGGATCGGTATGGAACGCGCGGGCGATCGTGGTCATGGTGACCTGGATCGGGGTCGGCCGGCGGCGCGAGCTGGTCGAGCGCCGCGGCCCCGGTCCAGTCGTTGGCCGTCCAGCCGGAGAGGCCCAGGATCAGCCGGAGCGGGCCCATCTTGACGACCCAGAAGCTCGGCAGCCCCGTCCCCAGGAGGTGAACCTCGGCCCCGTCCATCAAGGGCAGTAGCCGGGCGAGGAGCTGGAGCCGGTCGCGGCCCCAGGTGCGGATGATCTCGGATCGCGGCCCGGTGTACGGAGCATCGCCGAGCCGCGACGCGCTGGCCCCACGGCTCGAGCACGGCCCAGGGGGGCCGGCCCGGTTCCAGCTCGAACCGGACGGCGCGCGGGCTCCGGGCCGCTCGATGGCGTTTCAGGTAGGCGAGGATGTTATAGAGGCCCTCGCGGCCGATCGGCACGCGTCGCATCGGGAGACTCATCGCGGCCTGGAGCTGCAAGAACCCGCGCAGCCAGCTTGGCGGCAGGTCGATCTTCTCCTCGCGATAGCCCTCCCCTGCCCCGCCGTGGACCTCGAAGCCGGCGGGATCGACCAGGAACCGGGTCTCGCGATAGCTCCGCATGGACTGGAAGTGCTCGTAGAGCGTCCAGGAGTAATCGACGTTGGTCGTGCCCAGGGCGACGTCGCGCTCGCGATCGAAGGCCGACCCGGTCGACGGTGAGGCAGCCGTAGCTGCTCTCGTCGGCCGAGAAGCACTCGAAGAACAGGCAGTCGGGCGCGACCGTGATCACCGGGTCGCAGGGGACGAGCAGCCGCCACAGCTCGGGATCATGCTTCATCAAGTAACTGGAATATTCGAGCCGCTTCTTCCAGTAGGCGGAGCACAGCCGTTTGTATTGCTTCTCGAGATCGGCGATGTAAGGCTCGGGCAGTTCGGCCATGGACTCCTGGATCGCGGCTCGGGCCTGCTTGGTGACCCGGCGTGCGCAGCTCGACCTCGCGGCGCTTCTGCTCGGCCTTGTAGGCTTCAAAGGCCGATTTGTCGCGCGGCTTGTATCGGAGGTCGCACACCACGACATCGTGCAGGGCGCCGACCGCCTCGCGGAAGTGGAGCGGGTCGCGGAGCACGCCTTCGAAGCTGACCCGGTCGCGCCTCAGGTTCGGCGCCAGCGACACGGCCAGTCCGGCCGGGCTCGAGGTCACGGCGCTCCGCCCGCGATAGGCCAGGTTGACATTCATTGAGACTGCCTCGGCACGCGGGTTCGGTTGCCGGCATCTGGCGATCGACTCTCTCCGGTCCGGGGGGCGATCGGGCAGTTCTCGACTTCGAGGCGTCAACCAAGGTCGTTCACCGAGGCCGATCGACCCGCCGGGTGTTGCGGGGGGACCGGGACCCCGTTGACTCAGCCAGCCCGCCCGCACACCCGGCGGGTCGATCGGCCGACAAGAACAACGGCCTTGGGGAAGCATTCTCCGGGTCAAGTCCGGCCACGGCGGATCGCCGCAGCATGATGGTCTCGAGAGACAGCCCGACCGCCCTCCGGATCGGAAGTCCGACCATGATCGCACAGCCTCAGGCCCATTGCAACTCGGGAAAGGAGCTCTGGACGAGCGGAATCGACTCGGGCCGACTCTCAACGAGGCGCACCACGGCGATGAGTGCCGCGCGGCGTTCGGGCGCTCGGAGCGAGCGCAAGGCCACGCCCAGGAGGGGCAACAGGAGCGCCGGCCTCCTCGGGCCGATGCCCCAGGCGATGCGCGACTTGTTCGACAACTCGGGGTTTGACCCGGCCTCCACGGCGAACGTTCAACAGCACCGAGGCCCAGAGCAGCCGGAGCCGATCGGGGTCCAGGCTCAGCGACAGGTCGAGCTTGCCATCCCCCTTGTCCAGCTCGCGCTTCGAGATCGGCAGCAAGCGGAAGCCGGACGTCGTCGTGAGGGGACTCCAGCAAGCGCTGCCAGAGCAACACCTCGTCATGAAGCCGGGGCTCGCCAAGGAACCACCTCATCCCCTCGGCGCGTGCGTCGGCGTGGCGGCAGTCGAGGAATTCGAGCACCCACTCAGGGTCGAACGCGGGCGAAGATTCCAGCGCGGAACGCAGCCAGGCCAGGATCTCCGGCCGGAGCGGCTCGGCCTGGGCTTCGAGCAGGAGGAGGAGGCTCCGCCGATCGTCGTCGGAGGCGGCTGTCCTGGCCTTCAGCCAGTTCAGGCCGAGCCGGGCCAGCGGCAAGGGGCGACACGCGGCCAGTCGCACGGCATCGCCGAGCGGGACGCGGTCCGGGGCGATCTGCCGGGCCATGATCTCGGCCAGTAGTCTCCACCGACTCGGGGCTCGCCGACTCGGCCACCGCCAGCCATCGCTCGGGACTCACCGACGCCAGGTCCGGGGACGCTCGCAGCCAATCGATCGCGGCCGCGACGATCTCGGGATCGGCGTGACCGAGCAGTCCGATGAGCTCCTCGACGCTCACGCGCCGCGCGGACGGCGGCCGGGACGCGACCCAGCATCCGCACGGCCCATTGCCGGACCGGGCGACACCGCGCCGGACGATCAACTCGTAAAGGGCGCGCGGGGACGATCGCCAGAGCTCTTCAAAGATCGGAGCCGGCTCCAGCTCGGAAAGCGAGCGGTCCTCCGCTAACCGCCAGCCTCGGGGACGGGTCTCCAGCACCGGGCTATGGTGGAACAGGGCGTGCATCAGGCCCCAGTTATCGATGAACGCCACCCCGCTATCGACGTCGGCATCCTCGTAGAGGACCAACGCCTCGGAGATCGCCGCGATATAGCGATCGGATCGATCGCCTTCCCCTTCGTGGGGAGGCAATGGGAGTGGCGTGAGACCCTTCCCCAGCTTTCGAAAATAACGCCAGGCCCGACGCCTCAGATAATAGCGCGTGCGAAGCGAGAACAGTCGGAACTTCTCGAGCTTCTTGAGGACGGACTCGGGCGGGACGGTCGCGTTGCGAAACTGCTTCGGGTCGAGTTTGAGCGTTTTCACCCAGTCGGGTGCCTCGACCGCCTTGATCAGGTTCAGCACGTCGTACCAGACGGGAAAGTTGACCATGGTGCCTCGGGGCATCGTGGTGCCGCCGGGGACGTGAGGACAGGCTCGGACCAACGTCCCATTGCGTGGTATCGACCGGGACCCTGCCCTCCTCGATTCCAAGCATGTGCATAGTCGTATCCCTGATGCTTCCACTGGGAGACCAGACGTGTGGCCTCCTCCCAGGTGTCGACCTGCACGTGTGACGTAATGGCGTTTCTTCCGTATCACCCGCCGGACCGAGCGATCGAAGGCGACGAGGAACCGGGCCATGACGGCGTCGTCGCCCGCGGCCTCGGCGTGCTTGAACAGCCGCTTGATCAGGGCCTCATGGCGGAAGGCGTTGAGCGGCCGTTCCAGGTAGGCCAGCAGCAGCCAGCGCGCATTGGGCGACGGGTCGGTATACCAGCGCTCGGCGAAGCGGCCGAGCGCGTCGGCGTCCGTGATGCGCCCGTAGCTGGTCGACGAACTCGGGATCGCCCCGCTCCAGGAGCTCGTACAACACCAACCAATCCCCGCCGCTCGCCATGGTCTAATTCCCAAGGATGTAATCCTGATCGCAAGCGAGACCGTGACTGTCAATCCTCCATGTTCTCCGTCAGTTCGCCGTAGATGTCCGGCTCCTGCTGATTCCAGTTCTCGCCGAGATGTTCCCAGAGCACCACCAGCCCAAGCAACTCCGGACCGGAGAAAGCCAGGAAACGCTGGTCCCCCTTCTTGGCACACCAGAGCGATCCTTCCTCCCCTCTCTCCAGCCAGAGGTCGTATCCTTTATCTCGTAGCACGATCAGACTGGGATTATACGTATTGCCGGAGGCAACCAGGCTCGAATGCACCTTCGTTTCCATGGGACCGCTCCGGATTCATTCATCAACCGGTTTATCGCCACGAAAGAGATATCTCCCGCCGAGCGTATCGGCCTCGACCGCTTCAGGCTGCGAGTCGCTGATTTCGCGGTCCCTCCCCGCACGGAGATCCGGTCTCACAGTCGGATCCCCCGATTATCACCCCGGCAAGAAGGTCCGCAGTTCGGTCTGGCTTTCCGGTTTGACATCCCAGAGACGTCAGCCCGCCCAGAAAGCCTGACCGACTTTCTTGCCGGCGTCGGAGCGACCTCACGTCCATGAGTGGGACAGTCAATTTCCCGTCGTGGGAGTCTTGGAGCCGCTCGACTTCTCCGCGCTCGACTCTGGCGGTTCCGGGGCCTTCGTCTTCGCGGTTGCTTTGCTACTCGGAGCCTTCTTGGAACCGCTCTTCGACCGGGTCTTCAAGGTCGTCCTGGTCTTGGTCTTGCCCTTGGCCGACGTCGTCCTCGCGGCTGTGCCCTCGGGCGGCTTGAGCTTCAGAGAGAGGGAATTGATGCAGTAGCGCAAACCCGTGGGTGCGGCCGGGTTATCGTCGAAGACGTGGCCCAGGTGGGCGCCGCAGCGCCGGCACATCACCTCGATGCGTTGCTCGGCCTCGCTGTTGTCGATCGCGTTCACAATGGCCTTGGCGGAGATCGGCCGCCAGAAGCTCGGCCATCCTGTCCCGGAATCGAACTTGTGGTCCGCGTTGAACAGCTCGGCGTTGCAGCAGGCGCAAGATGAAAGTCCCCCGATAGTGGCCCGTCGCATACTTGCCCGAGAACGCCGGCTCGGTTTCCTTCCATCGCGTGACCCGAAAGACGGCCGGATGCAGGATCTTCGCCCATTCCTCCTCGGTCTTTCGGACGAACTCCGGTTCGGCCTTCTTCTTCTCCTCTGACTTCTTGTCCGTCTTGCCGGTGGAGTCTGCAGCGGCTTTCTCGGCGACCTGGAACGGGTCCTGAGCCGACCCCGTGGCTGACTGTCGGGGAGCCTGGAACGATCCTCGACCGGTCGTGGCGATCGATACGGCCAGCAGGACGGCCATGGCCAACGACGCACACGGCCAGAACAAGATACGATGATGAAGCATGATGGATCTTCCTCAAACAATGGCCCGAGTTCGATCCTGAGACACGTTCAGCCTCGCGGGCTGATCCCTTCATCATAGGCGATCTCGTTGACCGAGCAAGACCCAATCGTTACTCGTGGACGGAGCGCGGGCGCCACCATCGATGGATGATGCTTCGCCGGGACATTCGGCTACTGGAAGAAGAGCCAGAGGCCGATCACCGAGAGGATGGCGCCACAGAGCAGTCCGAGCCGTCGCTGCCAGATCGGCGCGACGTCGAGGCCGACGGTTGCGGACTTCACCTTCCAGGCCACACAGCCAACTGCCACGAGGACCGCGGCCATGCCCGCGCTGAAGGCGAGCACGAGACCCACTCCGGCGGCCAGCCGGCCCAGGGCCGCGGCGATCACCAGCAGGCCGACCGCGTCCCAGCACGGGACCAGCCCGCCGGCCAGTCCCAGGCCGATGAGGCTGAGGTTGCTTCGGTGCACATTGGCCGAGCGTCTCGATCTCGTGCTCACCGTAGCCGGCCAGGTGCCGGCCGAGTCGCCAGAAGCCGGCCGACGCGATCGCGAAGCCCGCGACCTGCGTCAGCCCGTGATGAATCGTCCCCACGCGGCTGGAACCGGTGTACCACAAGACGACGGCGATCACTAGCACGCTGCTCAGATGGGCCATGGTCGCCGTCAAGCCCAGCAGCGCCGGCTGGTAGAGACGCGCATCGGGTCCCAACGCGACGGCCGTGACCAGCGTCTTGCCGTGTCCCGGCTGGATCGCATGGGCCGCGCCGAGGCCCAGCGCGATCAGCGAGCAGCATCACCCTGGAGAGATGGGTGTTCTCGTCCAGCAAGCGTGAAACGCCCCATGATCGGTCCTCCCTGCCCGATCACGGGGCGACGGAACGGGTGTCTCTCCAGGGCGAGGAAAGGCCGACGGGTCGGTGACGGGGCTGACTGCCGGTGAGCGGGCCCTCCTCTTGCGTCTTCGGGGCACGATACCGGAACTCGATCTGCTTGGTCTGGCGCTCCTCGGCATCGCTCAACTCCCAGACCGGGCGGATCGGCACCTGCTCCACGTCGGGAGGCCCGTCGTACCCTTCGATGACGACCCCGTTCCGGCCACGGATGGCCAGCCGGCTGGTGCCCTCGCTCGATACGAAGTTCGTGTCCCGGATCGAGAGTCGTCCCTCGCCGGGGATCTTGCCCTCGAGATGGAACGTGTAGCGGGGATGTTCCTCGACCGAGAGGCTGTAGCCGGTCGAGGACAGAATCAGGGGTGACCCGTCAACAGACACCAGGAACCCCTTGGCATTCATGGGTCCGGTGACCTGGCCGTAAAGGGCCAGCCACTCCGATCGCTCGGCGCCGGGCCGCGAGCCGACGAGCGAGCGGAGATCCTGCGTCAGGGTCAGCTCCGTCAGGCCGACCTCATAATCGATTCCCAGCCGGCCGGGCGTCACGGTCGCCTGGATCGACCGATCGACCCGCTGGTTGGGGATGTCATGGGCCAGAACCGAAGGCGCAGCCAAGCCCGCAACCGTCGAGAGCAGGGCCAGGATCGTTCGCGAGGTTTTCCGGCCCATCG
This sequence comes from uncultured Isosphaeraceae bacterium, assembly GCA_963842405.1. Lineage (GTDB taxonomy): Bacteria > Planctomycetota > Planctomycetia > Isosphaerales > Isosphaeraceae > CAVZRC01. The sequence goes on from CAWJGW010000002.1 coordinate 340,980, forward strand.
GACACGACGAGGGACTCGTCCGGTGGCACGGCCTGCTGGAAGGTCAGTTGTAGTATTTTTCGAGCGCCTTGTGTACGACGTAAATCACCACGTGCTTGCTGACCGGCTTGGCGAGGACGCAGAAGGCATGCTCCGAGAGCGCCCGACGCATCAGGTTGTCGTCCTGGTCGGCCGTGATCAAGATCGCCGGGATGCCGCCCCTCATCTGGCGGACCAGCGCCAGGGTCTCCAGTCCCGAGAGCCGAGGGAGGTGCATGTCCATCAAGGCTAGGTGGACTTCGTGCTCGCGGACGAGATCCAGGGCCTCTTCGCCACTCTCGGCCATGAGGGTATGGTAACCCTGCGGGGCGACAATCTCACGCAAGGTCTCACGAGCGACCGGGTCGTCGTCGGTAATCAGGATCGAGTACGGTTGACCGGAGGTCATGAGAACCACGCTCACATCACCGAAGGCTTGTGGCCAGAGTCGCTTTGACGAACTGGTATGCACGCTTCGCGCCATTACCTTTTCTTTGCATTCCACCATCAGAAAGCAAACGGGCAACTCTTTGCAAGCCCTCAGTTTAGAATTCTTGCTTGACTCCCACTCCCGACGATGATCTCCGGCGACATCGATCCACTGCGAAGGTCATTTTGACAGTTATCGCGTCGCCGACTGACGGTTGTTCGGGCTATCCGAGCCCGCCGTCGCCCGCGCGAATCGGGAGAGGAAGCCCTTCGACTGACCCCAGCGCTGATCCGGGTCGAATGCATCGGCCGATGCCAGCTCGGCCGGATTCTCGCGAACCTCATGGTAGACGTAACGCTCGTCCAGCTCGCCGGATGCATCTTTCGCCACGGCCATGCTTGGCAGCATGGTGTTCGCGTCAAGGAATACGGTCCAGGTCTCCCCGGATGGAGCCCGGCGGGTGAACACGTGGCTGAGCCGATCGAGGCCCGGGGGCTTCTCGATGCCGCGGTAAGCGAGGCGGCCCAGCTCGGCCTTCTGGGAGCCGTCCTGAGCCTTCCGGAGGTTCTGGATGGTGGTGTCGAAACCGGCCTCGGTGATCGAATGACGGCTGTTCTTCATGACCAGGGGGCTATCGACCGGGATCTTCATGGTCGGGAGCGGGATCGCGGACTTCGGCATGTGCACGAAGAGCGATTTGTCGTCGATGCGGGACGAATAAATCACTTCCCGACCCTGGTTCGGACCATCCGCCCACTCGAGTCGAACGGCCTTGGGTTCGCGGCGGATGCTCAGGATGATCTGTTCCTCGGGCAGGATCCGGCCGCCGACTGCGCTCGGTCCGCGAGATTTTGACCTGGTAGGTATTGAGCGATTCGCATATTTGGCTTCGCTCTTGGCGAGGATGGCCTTGGCGTCCTGGGCATTGGTGTCGCGGGCCGTGGCGCCGTGCCTGCCGCTTGGGAGCGGGTGCGCGGGCCGTCTTCCTGGTATCGCGACGAACTTCGCCTCGATCATCGGTGTGGCGGGCAAGCTCAGGTGAAGGGTTGGGATCGGCCTCGGCTTCGATCGGCGCGCCGATTCCCGTGTCGACTGTGAGGGACGAGCGCGTTGAGGCCAGATTGGTGTCATAGGGGTGGCGAATTGGGTTCCGAGAGAGCCGGGAGGGGCTCGGGCGGCCCCAGCGTGACCTGGAGCGACTCGTCGCGGACCGGCTTCGTCGACGTCGGCCGATTTCCTGGCGATGCCGGAATCGCGTAGCGGGGCGCGATCGACTTCATCGCCTTGCGATACCGGTCCGGCCCACCGTCGTCATGATCGGGTTCCGAAGACTCGGACGATGGTTTGGCCATCGCATCGGCCCGATCTCGGGCCGAGTGCATGTACCGCGCGTAATAGTCGGCTGCCGGATCGGGCGAAGGCGGTTGTGGGCGGTCCCAGAAGCCGAGTAGACTCGGCCGATCGGTCCCAACCGAGCGTAAGCCGGTCATCCCTGAGCAGCCCAACTCCATCAAGCTGAGAGCCATCGTCAGGCATGCCGCCATACGCAACGACCGCGGCGGGACGTCATCCTTCGCCCTGAACATGGCTTCCTGCTCCCCTCCGTGGGGCTCATCGGTCCTGTCGGCACACTCCATCGAGTCCGGTTACGGCCATGGCAGCCTGGATGTCTCGCGGGCCGTCATTTCAGCGGTAAGCCCGAACTTCCTGGCCGAGGCGACGAAGATCGCCCATCTCCTCTATCCGCTTGCTTTGATGGTTCCGGAGTGTCGTCGAAATATCCGTACGAACCAGGCAATACCAGATCCTCACGACCCCGACAAGTCGAACTCGACATGAACGCGGTCAGCGCGTCGTCGTGGTGAGACGAAAACCGGCAATCTGGTCGAGGTCGGGAATCAGGTGAGGCTGTTTGTACTGTTCGACCTTGCCCCCGCTCTTGGCGAGCCGTCGCTTCTGGAATTCGGCCCAGGAGCCCGGCGGAATCCGCAGGACCTGGACCGGGCCCAGTCTGCGGGTATCTCCTCCGGTTCGCGTATTCGGCGTTCTGGCTGCGCAGTTCCTGTTCCACGGCCTCGGCGAGCCGATCGATGACTTCGGGGCCATGCAGATCATCCTCTTCGACGAGGAGCGAGTAATACGGAGGGTCGGCCCAGGAGGGCAGGAGCAGGTACGACTTGAGCCGGAATCCGACGATCTGCTGCGCCGACTGCACGGCGGCGATCACCTGATGCTCGGAGAGCTTCTCGCCGGTCAGGCTCGAGTAGTGCGAACCCTTGTTCAAGAACTCGATCAGTGGGGTCGACCCGCTGATAGCCGACGCATCGGACGAGGTCGGAGATATTGTAGCGGTAGAGTCCCCCGGCGGTGGTCAGCACGATGAAGTAGTTGCGGCCCTCGATCAGCTCGGTCGCCTCGACCGTCTCGGGCTCCGCATGGTCGGCCTGATCCTCGGGGATGAACTCGAAATAATGGTGACGGATGTCGAGCAGGCCCGCGGGAGTACCGTCCTCGACCGGGATGGTCATCCGGCCTTCCGAGGCGATCAGGCCGACGTCGCGCACGGGCGTCTCGCCGAAGAACTCGGGATAGCCGCGGAGGTAGGCCTTCATCGTCCCGCCCATCCAGTTTGACAGGAAGTCGAGGTTGGGCCAGTAGTCCTTCGGCAGGAGCCGTCCGGTCCGTTCGACAATCCGCTCGAGTTTTCGAGCCGCTCGCTCTGTGGCGGATGCCGGTCCAGAACCGCAACGTCCGCCGGATCTCCGAGGGAGATGTCCCATCGGGCGTCGATCGTGCCGTCGGACAGGTCGCGGATCAAGCCAGGCTTTCTCGCGGTCGCCCAGCCGGGCCATGGCCAGGATGGTGCTGGGATTGGCGGCGATGACCGTGCCCAGGTCGCGATAGACCGAGAACCGCAGGGCGAGGTAATACTTCGATTCGATGTCCTTGATCCGCGACGCGACCGCCGGCATGCAATAGGTCGTCCGAACCAGCGGGTTCTGCATGTGGGCGGTCAGGCCGGTGATCGCGCCGCAGGGGATGCCCCCGGGCGTGACGGTTTCCCGCCAGTCGCTGGCGAACTGGAGGATCGGCCGCAACCCGTAGCGGAGGATCGCGAAGTGGGCGTCGAAGGCCATGATGCCCCAGATCGTCCATCCCTCGCGATAGTCGCGGAGCGATTCCCGCGTGACGGGGATCGTCTTGGGCCGGTTGGTCGTCCCCGACGTCATCGCGAACATCAAGACCTCGGTCCCCGGTCCGAACAGGGCGTTCAGCTCGCCGTGGCGCACCCGGTCGATGTACGGCTCGAGGTGGTCGTACGTGGCGATGGGCACTCGCCGGCGAAAATCGGCCGCCGTGCGGATCTCGCCGAAGTGATGGTCGCGGCCGAACTGGCTGTCGGCGTGCTGGGCAATCCGGCGCAACAAGAGTTCGTGCTGGACTTCGCCGGCCTTGCGAGTCTGGTCGAGGAACGTCCGGGCCAGACGCCGCGCTCGGATCTCGACCGGGGCGCCCAGCAGCCGCATGAAGGATGTGTTTCATGAAACTAAGACAACCCCGGTTGGAGCTCGGGTTGCCGGCACGAGGTCGGGCACCCCCAAGAATCGCCGAAATTCTTCAACCCCGAAGAATCCACGCAGGAGCTTATCCAGACTTCGCTGCTGGATCTGCGCCCCGGTCTCCCAGCGGGAGAGTGTCGCCTCTGCAATCTGAAGGTAACTCGCCCGTTCTTTTTGGCTGAGGCCGAGTGCTTCCCGACCCGCGCGGATCTCGCCAGGCTGCAACAGTCCGGCCGTCGAGCGAAGGGCATCGCTCAACCGGCGAGTGGCAGCGTCGTCCAGGATGATCGAGCCGCATTTCTCACATCGCGCAACGGGAAAGTTGGCCACCGAGATCAGGTGCTTCCGCCTGTCGTGATCCAACTCGGTCGTACACGTATCGAGTGTAACCCGATAGACGGCTCGCTCGCGGCAGTGCCCGCATTTCCAAGGGAATGGTTTCATGCTGATACGCCCTGCCGATGGGCGCCTACGATGAGGACTGGCGAATTGTGCCGAACTTCGTCCATTCACCGGAGTTCGACGAAGACGCCCTCCAGGAAACCATCAACGGTGAGGATGATTTCATAGTAGAGTTAAAACAAGTTCACCGTCGAAAAGCCCATGTTCAACATTACCTGATCTTTCGTCGTCTTCACTTCGCACTGCTAACTGCGTACTGCGGACTCACATCAGGAACCACTTCAACCACGAGTTTCGAGACGTTCAACTCGCTGGAATAGTCTTCGGTCAGATCGGCATGCGCCGGAACGAGCGACGGTGCGCTCTTCACCGGGGCGATGACGGGGCGACGCGGGCCGAAGTGGTCGATGAAGTCCAGGAGTCGAGCGGCGTAGGCCTCGGGCTCGCGCTCGCGGCAACGATTGTGCTTGGCATCCGGGACCAGCCACAGTTCCTTGGGTCCGTTCCCGAGTCGGAAGAGCCTCTCAGCGATCTCCGGACTGATATAGGTGTCCCGGGCGCCGTGGATCATGAGCCACGGCCGAGGCGCCAACCGACTCACGGCTCGCTCCACGTCCGGGAAGCGACAGTTCAATCGCTGCTCCGAGTTCCGGCGTCCGGACCAGGCCAGCACGTGGTAGAGCCATCGAGGGAGCAGACTCCGCAGGAACGGAGTCCGCACATAGAGCGCTGTCCATCGCAGAGCGTAGGCCACCATCGTTCCGATCGTGGGAAATGCCCCGTCGGTGATCACCCCCCAGACATCGACCTCGGCAGGCGCAACCAGCAGGGCCGTGGTCCCGCCCCGGCTGACTCCGAAGAGTCCGAAGCCCGCCGGATCGCGATCGGGCCGCGACCGCAGGTAGGCCAGCGCGGCCCGGAGGTCATTGACCTCACGGTCGGACGCCCAGTGGATCGGCGCATAACCGGCCTCGCCCTGGCTCACACCATGGCTACGAAAGTCGAACGTGAAGATGTCGTAGCCCAGATCGCGAAGGTGATCGACGTAGGGCCGGTAGCTCCATCGGTCGCTGAGGAACTCGTGGCAATAGAGGAACACGCCAGCACGCTCCTCGGTCCGAGCCCGCAGATAGCTGCCGGAGAGCCTCAGCCCGTCCTCCGTAGTGAACTCGACCTCCTCTCCCCTCTCCGCGGGGATGCACACGCGGCGGCATGAACAGCGGCGGTTCTTCAAACTTCTCGCCGATGATCGGGGCCATACTTGATGGTCATATGGACCAGGAAAGCGATGCCGGCCAATATCGGCCCGATCGCTACGAGCGAAAGGGCGGGATGGGTGGTAAGTAGGCCAATCACGGATGCACTCCTGGTCGCGCTGCCGAAACTCTGCGATCGGCCCCGGATCGCGGGCCAACAGCGTTGCACGGGGAGAGCCGAGCGCGACCACTCGGCGATGAAGAGCGTTCAATCGGTGAAGCGTTGCAAGATGAGCGTGATATTCTGTCCGCCGAAGCCGAAACTGTTCGAGAGTGCCACATCGACGGTCTTTTCTCGGGCCGCATGAGGAATGTAATCAAGATCGCATTCGGGATCCGCGTTGTCGAGGTTGATGGTCGGCGGCAGGATTCCGTCCCGCATGGTGAGCAGGCAGACGATCGCCTCCACGCTGCCGGCCGCTGCGATCAGATGCCCCATCATGCTCTTGGTGCTGGAGATAGGCACTTTGTATGCCTGGTCGCCGAAGGTCCGCTTGATGGCGAGCGTCTCGATCGAGTCGTTGACTGCGGTGCTGGTGCCGTGGGCGTTGATATAGTCGATATCGGCGGGATCGAGTCGTGCATCGGCCAGGGCCTCTTTCAAGCAGGCGATCGCACCACGGCCCTCTTCGTGGCTGTCGGTGATCCGGAATGCGTCAGCCGTGGACCCGTAGCCGACGATCTCGCCGTAGATCCGCGCCCCGCGGGCCTTGGCGTGCTCGAGTTCCTCGAGCACGAGCATTCCGGCCCCTTCCCCCAGGATAAACCCGTCACGATCCCGATCAAAGGGGCGGCTGGCCTCTGGTCGGCTCGTCATTGCGGGTCGAGAGTGCGGTGAGGAGGATAAAGCCGGTGACGCCGAATGGATGGATCATGCTGTGAGTACCGCCCGAGAGGATCACGTCGGCGCTGCCTCGGCGGATCAACTCGAACGCCTCGCCGATCGCCTGGGAACTGGCGGCGCAGGCGGTCAGGCAGTTGGAGTTCGGTCCCCGGGCGCCGAAGACGCTCGCCAGATGTCCGGAGGGCGTTCCCGGCTCCTGTTCGGCCTCGCGGATCGCATGCAGTTCCTTGATCCCCATCCGGGTGAACTCGGCCGTGTCCACACGCCCATCGTGCGTGGAGTTGGTAGACGAGCTTGACGAACCGGGGGAAATCCTGCTGCCCCTCTCCCGATCCGAGGTAGACTCCGAACCGATTCCGGTTCAAGGCCGGCTTCGTCTCCTCCAGGCCGGAGTCCTTCATGGCCATCTTGGCGGCGGCCAAGGCGAACTGGGTGTTCCGCGAATGTTCCGCCCAGCGCGAGGCAGTCTTCGAGGTAGTCGCCGAGCCGGAAGTCCTTGACTTCCGCGGCGATGCGCGTGGGGAAGGTGCGGGCGTCGAAGAGCTAGATCGTCCCGACGCCGCTCTTCCCGGCCCGCAGCGCGGACCAGTTCGACTCCAGGTCGGGCCCCATCGGGGTGACCATGCCCATTCCCGTCACGACGACACGCCGCATGCACGCCTTCCTCGGATCTGCGATCCGTTCCGTTCGCTGGGAACCGTCCGTTCAGGTTGCCTTCGGCTCCGCGGCCGGGTCCGGTGGGCAGCCCCGGATCACCAGGGCCGCTGCCTGGCCATTGGGTGTCAGATTCGTGTTCACGAACGTCGGGTTGTCGGTGACTCGGGGCGATTTCAGGATGAAGTCAACCTCGACCCCCGGCTCGGGCTGCTCGCAGTTGAGGATCGCCGGGATCTTGCCGCGATTGGCGGAGACCAGGCTGGCGATCAGCTCGACGGCTCCGCATCCGGAGACCAGGTTGCCCATATAGCCCTTGAGGGCCGTCACGGGCACCCCCATCGACCCGAAGATGCGACGGAAGGCACGGGCCTCGGCCAGATCGGAGACGCGGGTCGCCGACCCGTGAGCGTTGACATGGCCGATCTCGGACGGCTGGAGCCCGGACTCTTCCAGAGCGGCGGTGATGGCCACTTCGGTGCCGATACCTTCCGGGTCGAGGCCGCCGCCGGGAGTAGGCGTCGCAACCAGAGCCGCCTCCCAGGATTTCCCCATAGATCCGTGCCCCGCGATTCAGTGCATGCTCGCGCTCCTCGAGGATGAGAATTCCCGCGCCCTCGCCGGGCACCCAGCCGTCTCGCCGTCGATCGAAGGGCCGGCACGCCTGGCCAGGCTCGCCCTGCCAGGTTGACATATTGTGGAGCAATCCCATCCGCACCAGGCTCAGCGGATGGATCTTGGAGTCAGCCCCGCCTGCAATCATCACGTCGGCCCGCCCCCGGCCGATGATCCGCGACGCCTCTGCGATCGCCAGGTTCGACGATGCGTCGGCCTCGGTGATCGTGTTGCTCGGGCCCTGGCAATCGATCAGGATGGAGATATGGCAGGCCAGCATGTTGGGCAAGTATTTCAGCAACCAGATCGGCTCGATCATGCCGATCGACTCGCGGCCCCAGACCTGGAAGTCGAAGGTCCGGTTCTGCTTCGAAGGCGTGAGAGATTGCTGGTGCCAGTTCATCGAGCTCGCTGGAGATCAGTCCGGCCCCCAGGTCGATGCCGATTCGCGACGGTTCGACCCCGCCATCCACCAGGCCCGCGTCGGCCACGGCCAACTGGGCCGCCGTGACCGCCAGTTGGATATCGCGTGCCATGTACTTCTTGCTCTTCCGCAGCTTCTTTGCTGTACTTGGGAAGGGCGTACTTTCTTCAGGTCGAAGCCGCGGACCTCGGCCGCCACATCATTGGGTAGACCGGCGACACGAAACGCCTCCAGACGGCGCACTACTCCCCCGGCCCTCCATCAAGCGAGGTCCAGACGGAGTCCGGACGATCCCCCAGGGGAGTTACCAGGCCCAGACCGGTTATGACCACTCGGCGTTCGGAACCAAGCATGAAAGACTCGTCGATCTTCGCCGGGATCGATCCCGATCGTTGTCAGGTTCAGAGGCCACTCATCCAACTCGGCACCGCCTCACCATTATTGCCCCTGAAGAGCAATCGTGACGGCACAAACCCGACGCAGATCTCAAATTTTCCGTAATCGTCCAGAACATCCATTCGCCCAACTTGGCGTATCCGTGCCAAACCGCGCCTCGGGAGAGGTTCAAGTCACCGGATGGGCCTGATGGGGCTGTCCGTTAGACTCGGGGTTGCCATCGGCCGAGGGATCGGCCAGGCGGGCTCGCGCTTGTGCCTTGGCCAGATCGAGCACACCCAGCAACTGCTGAGTGAACACGAAATTCTTCGGACCGAAGATTTGATTGGCGCGGGAGTTATCGAGGTGGGCGAACACGATCTCGGCGTCGGCGAGGAGCTCGCCGTCCAAGAACGCCTTGGCGTTCGACGACAGCTCCTTCGCTCCTGAGGTCCGTCAGGGTCACTTCGTAGATGAGCTGATCGCCTGCGCAAGCCACCCCGAAAAATTCCGCGCGGGGGATCTTGGCCAGGATGACCTTCTCCGCGAAACCCCCCGCCTCGCCGACCAGGATTCCCCCGGTCTGAGCCAGGCCCTCGATGATCAACGAGGCCGGCATGACCGGATAGCCCGGAAAGTGATCGTGAAGATGCTCCTCGGCCAAGGTGAGGTTCTTGATCGCACGGGCGAACTGGCCACTGCGAAACTCCAGGAATTTGTCGATCCAGATCCATCTCATCGGCTCGAGTGTACCCGCCGCAAGAACCAGAAGCTCAGGGTCCGCCGCGCCCACCGCATGGCAACGGGTCGCCGGGCGGAATCAATCCCGTCCGACGACCTTCCGAAGCCAAACACCCTCGGCTCGAATCGCTCCCATCCCGGCTGCTCACCCGCTGATCAGCAGGCGAGCACGCAAGCATTGATCACGCCGCCAGCTTGCTCTGGACATATTGAACGAGCATCTCGACGGTGTAAAGGTCTCCGATCTTGTCGACGGACGGATTATCCCCGAATTTCGAGATATCGGCGTAGGGGAGGCGGGCCTTGAGTTCTTCCACGCCCTTGGGGGTGAGCTTGCCGTCGGCGACCCATTCGGGGTCGGCCATCAGGTTTTCGGGGAACAGCTCACCCCGCGGGATCTTGATCCCGAAGTTTCTTTCCAGGCGGAAGACGATGTCCAGGAAGTCGATCGACTCGGCGCCCAGGTCCGCTTGGAGCGTGGCGTCGCGGGTGATTTCTTCCTCGTCAACGCCCAAGGCATCCACCAGAGTTGCCTGGACTTTCTCGAAGATTTCTTCGTATGTCGGCATAGGATCCTCAGAATCCAGATGGGAGGGCCCCACCAACCCCTAGACATCAACCTGCATCCGAAGCGCCATCGATCGCGCGGCTGGACATAATCGTCGGCGAGATCGGGGGCTGAACTTCAGATGGATGGACGCAGAGGGAGGTTATCGCGACAAGCGGCCCGTCGGGACCGTTTGTCGCCGGAACCTCGGGGCCGGAATTCGACTCATATCATGAGCAAAAAACGGAATCGTTGCAACATCATCAAGCGTGCCGGGGAGACAGGAGACTCCCGGCCGCGGGTGAAGGTCCGCCTCGACGGGAGGCGTGGTAGGCAGTAGGTAAGGTCGATCCGTCTCGAAGCCGGAATCGAGTGGCGGGGCATTCGTCGGGGCACCATCGCCCCGAGGCAGGAGGCGCTCAAACCGTGCTCGGCAATTCCGAGGCCTCGGGCCGGCGAGCGATGGCTCGCGCCCCGACGGACCCTTTTCGAAGGGTCGTATAGAGATCTCGAAAGCCCTCGACGATCAGGGCGTCGGTCGCGTGAAGCTCGGGATCGCGATCGCGGAAGTTGTAGCGAGTCAACGTGAACCGACCCTTGACCATCTCCTGGCCTTCGATCAGACCGACCCCTTTGAACATACAGTCGCGCGCGTCGTAGGAGGTCAGCTCGACTCTCAGCTCGAGCTGTCGGCCCGGTTCCACGAAACTGCCATACTTGATCGTCCTGGCTTGCTTCAAAATGATCACGCTATGCGCGAAGTCCTCCAGTTCGCGGACCAACCAGGCCCCCGCTTGTGTCAAGCGCCTCCAGCATCAGGACGCCCGGCATGACCGGAAAGCCCGGAAAGTGATCGCCGAGATATTCCTCAGCCAGCGAGAGGTTCTTCACGCCGACCAGCCGAGGCATCTGTCCATTGAGAGTTTGATTTCCCGAAAGCCGGCAACGATTCGATTCGACTTCGAGAATCCGATCGATTAACACAAAACGCATGGATGTACCCAGAGGTCCATTCGGACACGGACTCGGCGTGACACCTTCGACGTGGTCGGACGAATCCATCAAGCCCTAGGGGTGTCATACTTTAGAGTCAGAACTTTAGCACGACACCCGGGGGACGATCAAGAGGCGCGCGACACGAAGGAGGCAAACGATTCGACATAACGTCTTGGAGTTACAATACAACCTTCGACCCGCCAGTCAACGGCCCGGACCCGAATTCCCACCGCTCCGATGTACCCATTGCGACCGATGGTACAGAGTGCCAAGGCGGCTGACGCATCGGAGGCCCTCGCCGTTGCCGATCTTCGCGAAGCAACCGGTCACGACCATCGCCGAGGCCTGCGAACGGATCCTTCAACTGACCGGGTTGTGCCGTGGTCCCAGCGAAAGGCCTCGCAAGTTCCTCAAGGATCTGGGCCTGAAGTTTTACCGTGTCCGTGCGATTCCCGTACCGCCAAAAAAGTCATTGGCCGAACACGTTGAAGCCCAAGCCGCTTTTCGCGAGACCAAACTGGAGCCGGTCCTGGCCGCCGCCCAAGCTGGTGAAGGTCACGTGTTCTTCGTTGACGCGGCCGATTTCGTGTTCGGCACATTCTTGTGTTACCTCTAGCCGTTCACGCGGATCTTCGTGCGTGCGGCTTCGGGTCGTCAGCGGTTCAATGTGTTGGGGGCGTGGAATGCGGTGACGCGGCAACTGATCGCCGTGACCAACACCACGGTCGTCAACACCAAGACGATGGGCGAACTGTTGCGGAAGATTGCCGCGTTGGGTCTGACCGGACCGATCACCCTGGTGTTGGACAACGCCCGCTATCAACACAACGCCGCGGTCGAGGCATTGGCCACTCAGTTGGGGATCACGCTGTTGTTCCTCCCCTCGTACTCGCCCAATCTGAACCTGATCGAACGCTTATGGAAGTTCATCAAACGTCGTGCCCTCTACGGCCGATTTCAGACGCATCGTCGTTTCGACCTTCGAAACAAAGAGCCTACCGGGACTGCCGACTGGCCCTCGCGGCCGGCCTTCCGCTATCCAGGCGAGAGGCATGACTCTATATAAAGGGACGTGAGCCGGACGATCCTCCTTGTCGGTCTGAGAGTCGTCCCGGGAGATCGGATTGCCGGTGGCCGTCGACTCTCCTCGAGTCGTGTGCCGCCCTTGTCGTTTGGACGGCCCTCCATGTGCTACATCGCGTTCCAGAATGGTCTGCTTGGGCTCTTCCGCCTCCTGACGACCACGATCGTGGCGAGTAGCTGGGTGGGGGCGCCCATGTCGTGGTCGCCCGACTCCCAGTGGCTCAGTTACACGGTCGGTCCGGAATCCGAGCGGGATGGCCGCGAGCCAGGCTGGCTCTTCGACACCTCTCGCGACGGCGTGGGCCCTCGCAATCAGAGCGGTGCTAGCGATTTCGAAAGGGCCATCCGGCTCCATGTCCTATCGGATTTGGGCGACTCACCGCAATGCGGAATCGTCGGTGCTCATCGAGGAATCGGCCTGGCCGTTGACAGCTCCGTCCTGGAGTCCTCTGGGGAGATCGATGGCCTTCGGACGGTTCGTTCCGGCATCGATCGAGCCGCATCAGTTGGACTCGAGAGGCCGTTTGAGGTCGTGATCCAGAATAGCCTGGAACGGAAACAAACCGTGCTTACGGTGCCCGATTTCGAGCTGGATGCCCAGGCCAGGGCCGAGCTCCCGCACACGGCGGCCTGCTGGAGCCCGGACGGGCAATTCCTGGCCTTTCCGAAACCCGGCCGGAGTGCGGCAATCCTGATCTTCAAGGTCGAATCGCGGAAACTCCTCCAGACGATCGACCAGGCCGCGCTACCGGCATGGTCTCCCGATGGC
>CAWJGW010000003.1:0-613106 GCA_963842405.1 uncultured Isosphaeraceae bacterium
CGTTCCCCCATTGATGTGGTCAAACGCGAGCTTTGTAGACACTTCGTATCCCTGCAAGTTGATAAAACTCCACGAGTTACGTAGACTGGCAGGTTGCACCTTTGGCCACGGGAGGGCTCCTCCATGAAGTCGCTACAAGAGCGTCCTGACCCCCTGAATAGGCGTTCAACTGCGATCCTTGTCTTCGCAGTCGCCAGAGCTGGATTGGGAGCGGGGCATCATTTTGTAAAGAATGCGTTGATCGAAGAGCTGAAGTCGTTTGGCTATACGGTCATACCCATTAAGGTGACCAGCATGTTTCTGAGTGATGATGTCTGGGAGGGATTTCGCTCCGAAACCATCTCGCTAGATCCGGTTGAGGACGAAGTCGAGAAGATTGCAACTCAACTCGGTATTGCACTCGATGACATGTCGGAGGCGGCCCAGAGGATTTTCTCTCTCCAGCGTAAAGGGAACCAGGTCAGGGCAAAGCATGGCCGAAATATCTTGGCCGCCCGCTGCCTCGATTTCATCGCTCATCATATGAGTGAGAATAAAGCCTTAGAGAATGAGAAGATACGCGTCGCCTACATCATCGACAGCCTGAAGCATCCTGACGAGATCGATCTTCTGCGGACAGTATTTCGCGAAGCATTCTGCATGGTCGGCGTGGTTGCCGACGATAGCATCCGGAAGCGAAGACTGAGAGAGCAGAAGCAAATCACCAACCGTGAATTCGAGGTCATTTCCGAGATCGATGCCGATGAGAAGGTCGACTTCGGTCAACATACAACCGATGCCATCCTTGAGTCAGACTACTTCTTTGAAAACAATTTCGACACGCCCGAAAAGATCAATTCAGTGTGTCGGCGACTTTTGAACCTGCTCTTCCAGAGCTCGATCGTCACACCGCGTCAGGACGAGTATGGTATGCATTTGGCTGTTATGGCGGCCGATAAGTCGGCCTGCCTGTCGCGCCAAGTCGGAGCGGCCATCATCTCCGATGCCGGGACGGTCCTTTCGACCGGATGCAATGATGTCCCGCAATTTGGAGGCGGCCTTTACACCTCGGAGTCCAAGAAGGACTACCGCTGCTTGCCAATAGCTTGATGTGCCACAATGACGTTGAGAAGCAGATCATGGCGGATGAGATCATCAAGGTGTTAAGGTCCGAAGAAATCACCGGGATCTCTGATGCGCAGTACGAGGACATCAAGCGTCCATCCTGCTAAAGAAGACGCGGCTCAGGCTACTGATCGAATTCTTCAAGGGCCGTCCACGCGGAGATGGACTCCATAATTGCCGTGGCCCGAGGAGCGATCCCTGGTATCGTCGGATCGACGATGTACGTGACGACGTATCCTTGCCACAACTGCGCGAAGCACATCATCGATGTTGGTATCAAGAGGGTTGTATTCATCGAGCCATATGTAAAGAGCTTGGCACAAAAGCTTCACTCGGACGCGATTAACAATCCGCTTGAGGAGCCTAGCCCGCACAAGGTCAGCTTCGACAACTATGGCGGCCTTTCCCCGATGCGTTACGCTGACTTTTTCTCGATGCACGGACCGAGGAAGAGTGATTGCGAAAAATTATCCGCAAATCCTTAGAAAGGATGAACTTCTACCTCTGGCGCCCAATCGTCCGCCGCCTTGGAGTCTCGTCTCGTTCAGTTCGCCTCTTGGTATGACGGCTTGCGTTCGGGAGAACTCAAACATACCCCCTCCCATACACCGAGCAACGGGCCGGCCGGTCCGCTCGTCGTGGGGCTATAAGAGATCACAGTTGGCGTCTGAGACGAGCCGATCGCCGTGATGGAAAATGGGGACGATGAAAAATGGGGCCATAGCACTTTAGCCTGGGGGGTCTTGCGCAATAGGCCATCTCAAGAGCGATATGTTCCTGGGTGTGCGTTCGCCAGAGTTCTTGTCTTTCCCAAATTAAAGCGATTTGTCCTCCTTTGCCTTCTCTCGATATGTCCCCCTTTGCCTTTTCTTTGCCTTCCCCATGTCGGCTCATGACCCCAGGTCGGCCCAAAAACAAAGTTTGAACCCATGTCAACTCCAATTTCCGAAAAAATCGGCTAATCAGAAGAAAATTGTGATGACCTGGACAACGCAGGAATTTTCCAAGGCACTGAATATACTGATAGCACCATTCACAGTGCTACTCGCTATTACACAGAATGATGAACCCGGAAGGCGGAATTTCGTGAACAATGCCACAGGAACGCTGATAAGTACGGGAACAGCGGAATTCCTCGTCACCAATGCGCATGTGTATGATAGATTTCTGGGTCTGCCGCAAAATGAACTCAACAACTCGTCTTTTGATGTGGGGTGGTAATGACAAGACCTGCCTGAATATCTCGGACATTCCTCTCTTGGCCAAAGACCAAGACCGTGATTTGGCAACTCTTGCGATACCCAGGCACTATGTCGTGGATCGGGGCAGGGAATTCATGCAGTTTGTGAAATGGCCACCAAGACGGGCCGAAAAAGGCATGCACGCATTCCTTTTTGGATTTTCGGGAGAACACATCGTCCATCATGATGAATATACGGGAGTCCAGGCGCTATCATTCGCCATGCCAGTTGCATCATCCAGCGATCGGCATTTCATCCTCCACGATGAATCAGGCATCATACATCGCTTCAGTGACGATCCCTCTAGGCCATTGACGCGATTGGGAGGCATCAGCGGGAGCGGGGTTTATGTTGGTAGTGAATCCCCAGTCGCCAATGAAGAGCTTTTTTTCCTTGGCGGCTTCGCATACAAGGCTGGAGATGACCTGGTGTTTGCCATTCATGCGGATTTCATTAACGCGGATGGAACGATCCGATAATCCTTGCCTGCGAAACCAGAGGAATCAGGGTCAGACGTAGAAGTATAAACCGGCCTTGCTTCTCATTTGCCCCCATTTTTTGCATTTCTCGTAACGCTCGGCGAAACCATACCCGGGTTGCGGTCACTTGAGACGACGACGGGGTCAGACGTATAACAATAAATCCCCCATTCCTTGTGATTTACCCATTTCACTCTTCAAGTCGTCGTGCAGAATCGTATGTGTCGTCAGCTCGACGCAACCGCAAGATGGGGCGAATGGGAAAACTGGGATATTTATGAGTTATACGTCTGACCCCTTCTGGTCATCAAAAACTAGATCGGAATCACCGTGAACCAAAAAGGCATGAATCGGCTAAACGCACCATCGGCTCGACTATGAGCAAGCCACGGGTAGCTCATTTGAATTCTTTTTCTGCCCTATCCTGTTCGTCGATGAGCCTGCGGAATTGATAAGAGGGCACGTCATTAATGATTCTTTCAAGGGGTCTTCCAAGACCTGCGTCGTCCAGCGTGGAGACGTTGACAATTTTTTCGGCCGTTACTTTGGAATGCGACTTTCTCCTTCTCCAATATATGCTCAGGGCGACAGACGAGGATTATTTTATAAATCAAAAATTGTTCGGCGCAGTCAGGCCGAAACTACTATATGATGGCCAGGAGATGAAATACTTCTTCTGGCACAGGAAGGACTGGAACAAACGGCCACCGGAAGGTTTTCAAGTTTTCGTCATAGAGAACGAGGGGGGCATCGCAAAAATAAACGTAAGAGCTACGCCGGAACAGATGATCGCCGAGCCGAGCCTTTGGGAGATGGAGACCAAGAAAGACCTCAAGCTTGCTAGCTACGTTTCTTTAATCAAATTCACATCTTTCGATGTTTTCTGTGCTTGGTTATCGCTATGTGCTATCCAACGCAGGTCGTTTTGTAGGTCAAGATATTCTTGGCAAGTTTTACAGAGACAATCATCATATCCAGAACAAGCGAGAGGCCCAAGAAAAAGCCTTTGCATTTTTCAAGCAATATCAGCACATGGTTCGCCCCATACTGCTTGACAGTACGAACATCGAGGGCACTTTGAGCGATGGGATAGTTACGCTCTGCGCCGTGCTAGCGGACGGCCCTGGGCCATGATGGTTTTCGTGAGAACGGGAGAATTGCGGAATGCGGTGCTCCTCCCCTATCCCGAGGAAGCCGACTCCTTGGCGACATATATGGAATTCCTGAACAATGATCATGAGCAAATTCATGTAATGATTGGTCAATACCAAACCGACCCCCGCAATGGAAATTCAATCCGGAACTTCGATCAGTCCAGTGGCTGAAAGATTCCAGTTCGTACCCGAGCAAGTTTGAGTGAATTCGAAGGCTTATGCGCGAGAGCGAACATCGAACTAATAATCTGCGAGCCTCTTGTCCACTTTATATGCCATCTCATAGAATGTCATCGTGATTTCCGTGTCCGCATAGCAGGAGCCAACCATGGCCCGAGCACGCACCGCGAAGCATCCCGAGCCAGCATCGACACAGCCACCCGCAGAACCGCCGCCGCTAGAAGCCGAAAAGACCATTTCCAAGGCCGACATGGTGCGGGCCGCAATTGCCGAGGCATGGAGAAGCCCGACGACGGCGTGGCCTTCATCAAGGCCAAGTACGGCGTCGATCTGCCGAAGCCCATGTGGAGCTCTTACCGGGCGCAGCAGAAGGCGAGGGATCAGAAAAAGGCAGGGGAGGAGACGGGCGGCCAAGCGGGGCCGGAACCCAGGCAGGTGGCTGAAACCGGCCATGTTGGTCCACCGAAGATCCAGGCGAAAGGCGACGGCGATCTGCTGGACGCGCTCAAATCGCTAAAAGGCCTCGTCAGCACGCACGGCGTTGACAAGGTGAAGCCAATCATGGTCGACACCTGGATGATGCTGGCACACCCTGGAATCGTGCTGGATGGGCAATCGCTGCCTGTCCTAGTAGTACGGCGCAGAACGTTGTCGCGAAGTCCTGGAAAACAAGGCGGCTTGGAAGCCTGGCAACTTGGGGACATCTGGGAAGTCGCTATACCGCGGAACGTTTGATCTGCCTTGTTTGCCGCTCCTTACCAGCGCTGGCAACGACAAAAAGCACGCGAACATCCTTGCATATATTGCTAGGAGACAGTGGCGCTCCCAGGCAGGGAGCCTGCTCATGCATCCGCAGCGTCTGTTCGATTTGGAAGGCGTTGTTGACCGGCTTTACGACGATCTATATCCTTTCCTTCGCCCCATCTGAACGGAAGGGTGGCCTGCTACGGGCCATCAAGCCCTTCCTCTCCCATGCGATGGGATGCCTTCGTCTCGGAAGATTCCAGCCGAGAACTGATTGAAGATAGCTCCTTCTACGGAGTCGATCTCGATGACTTATCGAATCTGCGACGACCACGCTAGCCGCCGGTCGTGACAACTGGTCATTTCCCAGAGCGGCCGCAGCGTTCTTCGAATTCAACCGAAGCGACGGAGAAGGCTGTCTGACCGGTGAATTCCTGGGGAATCCGTGGCCGTGTGCCCACTCGACGCGGTTATCACACGATCTTCACCATTCGTGTCAGTGACAGTCCGGTATGTCTATCTGCGAAAGGGGAGGCAGCGAAGACCTCAAGAAGATCATCGGCCATGGCAAAGATCCAATCACCTTTTTCGCTACATTAACCTTCGCTGCCCGAAACGCGAAAACTCTGGATGATGGAAGAGCCGGAGGGACACTCGGAGAGAATTAGGGACAGGTACTCTTTTTACTCCTCCCGAAGAGGAAGATTTGCAATGGCGTTTCTTTTTTGGTTGAGGGGGTCTATACCGATGACATATTGTCGAAAAGGAGTGGGGAAGGATGTGGCGGGTCGGCGGTCGAGAGATTAAACGCTTGATGCCAAAAAATCAGTGCCGTGCGGCGAAAAGGTTGGATCCCGTCATTCCGCTGCATTTCGAGATCGCCCGCCTTATGCTGAGCCTGCCCTCATACGTTTCTTTTATGTATGACCTGGTAACAGAAGAAAAACGGCACTTCAAGGCAACGACAGCTCCTTAAATCAAGAGGTCCAGTGAAGCGACGGCTGTTTCGCAGAGGGCCAATTTACCGTATCATCCGCGACATCGAGTCATTCGCCTTCGGGAAGAGCCTGCCACGCCATGGCGTGCACCAGCTCGGCTTCATGCTGTACGCGGCCATTGGCGGACGATGCAGGTTGACTGGACGGGTAAAGCCGAGGAGGCGGGGCAGCTCACGTGAAGGGCAAGACCTAGAATTAGCCGATGCATGCGCCGAGAGGAGAGTTCCAACAAGTCGATACGGAGTCGGAGTTAAGAGATTCGAAATGTTAGTGGATCAACATCAAGCAGACGCTTCGGTACGCGAGACGAATTCGATACGGCCCGCTAGCAAGTGCGGCCGAGACACGGCACGTGCCGGAGGAAGCCGACTGCCGAAAAACCATCGGATGAATGGGTCGCTTGACGAGCGAGCAAAACTATCCGCAGGGCTGCGTTATCTGATCCTAAAGCGTGACGGTTTTCGCTGTCAGCTATGCGGTGCATGGGCCACCGAGAGCAACTATGTTCGACTGGAAGTCGATCACAAGATTCCGGTCACCGCATGGGGGCGAACGGAAGAGGCTAATCTCTGGACGCTCTGCGTCCAGTGCAATAAAGGGAAGTCGAATCGCCATTGTAAAGCGTTGCCTCGCAAGCCCTCTACGCCCGATATGACCACGTTCAATATCGCTGACGGAGCTTCAACACCCTACTCCTCGCTCAGCGTTTCTTGCGACACGCGGGGTGTTCTTGATTTCATATTCAGAACCATGCCAGATTGACAGGCATGAGTAGAAACCACCAGGGGTGATCGGGCCGCCCACCCTCGGCGGCAGGCGGTAGCCCGGCTGATGTCCCCCGCCGATCATGCCGAAGACATTCCGCCGTGGAATGGCGGAGATGTGATCGAAGCTCACGTCGCCATCCGCAACGAGGAACTCGGCGTCCCCGGAGGACATGAACGGCCAGCCGACTATGGCGGCGATGGTCGCTGGCGGGCGTTCAATCCTCATGGTCGCCAGGGTGGAGAGAACACGACAGGTGTGGGGTCGACTCTGGCGTGCTGAACCCGGATCTGCTCAAGGGCCATAAAGGTGGCAGGCTCTGGGCGAAAGGCCCGGTTGCTACGCGACCGAATCGACGCGGCGATTTCCCACGAATATGAGGAGTTGCGTCCGCGACGGGAATCATGCGGCGGCGATCAAGGCGGCTCCTAAGACGAAGTTGCCGATCAGTGAAGAGGCGAGAAGGATCAATCGGGCGAGGGCGAGATGATGGGGCGGATGATCCGAGTCGACCGGAGCATCCCTTTTCCGGTCCCCTACGGAACCGAGTGCACGGAACGGGGTGCAGCCACCCGCGGATGCCCTCGCATCCTATCACCCGGCCTCCTTCGCGCAAGCGATTTCCACCCACTCCGGCTTTCGCTTCCATCCCCAGTAGGTCCATCGCCATGCGGATTCGGGGCCGCCTGCGAACGTGTTGATGACCAGGACAATCCGGGCCTCGGCCAGGTCGCGGAGCAGGGGCCGGGTTTCGGGCGTGACCTCGACCTCGCTCCCCTGATGCGATCCGATGCAGCAGACCCCATCCACGGTCGGACAAACGACTCACGTCCGGTGGCGCGTAACGCCCGCGCTCGATCCGCTCTTGCTCGCGCTCCACGATATTCTCACCGTCGGACCGGCCCTCCGCAGTCAGCCGGAAGTCTTCGCCGTCCGACTCCATGATTCCTGCGGCGACCAGCTCGCGGTAACCGGGAATGTCGATCTCTCGGACCTTCACCTTCCATCCCTTGATTTCGGATCGGAGTATGGCGACGGCAAGTTCGAGACAGGGTCAGGGTCTGCATGTCGGTTCCCTCCTGGCTAGATTCTCCAGCGTGGGGAAAAGAGGCGGAATGCAAATCGTCCTATGCACTGAACGCGGGGTGAAATCCGCAATGAGGAGATTCGGGGGGTCATGAGGGGTCAGGTCTGGGTCCCCGAGGGCCGGGTTGACCTGGGTGGTCGCCCACCCAGGCCCCCGCTGATCCGGATAGGCGAGAGGGCCTTGCGGCTCTCGCCTGTGGCCGTGGAGCGGCAAGAGCAGGGCTCGGGACCGTGCCGTCGGGTGTGTGGACGGATGTTTGGATCGCCGCGTATACTGATGCTCGACACAAGGCCGTGTCGTGACTGTCGAGATCCGTAACGTGGTTGTTGGCACTCCCGCTTCCGGAGGACTTCATGAGCACTATTGCTGCCCCTGATCGGTCGCCTGCAACATCCTCGCGTTCGGCTTCCGCGTTGAACCTGATCGGCGGAACCTGGGTCGAGGGCCGTGGGAACACGAGCCGCGACATCTACAATCCGGCGGACACGGCCGAGATGCTGGCGCCGGTGCGCGAGGCCGCGCCGGAGCAGGTGGACGAGGCATGCGCCGCCGCCGCCCGGGCCTTCCCCGGCTGGCGCGCCACTCCGGCGCCGGATCGGGCCCACGTCCTGTTCAAGTTCCGGGAGATGCTGGAGAAGAACTTCTCGGACGTGGCACGCAGCATCGTCCGCGAGAACGGCAAGCTGTTGAGCGAGGCGGCGCGGCTCGCTGCGGCGCGGGCTTGACGTCGTCGACTTTGCCTGCGGGATTCCCTCCCAGATGATGGGACAGACCCTGACCGACGTTTCGCGGGATGTAGACTGCCACACCATCCGCGAACCCATGGGCGTGGTGGTCGGCATTCCGCCGTTCAATTTCCCGGCCTTGATTCCGCTATGGATGATGTCGGTCGCCGTCGCCTGCGGGAACACGTTCCTCCTCAAGCCCGCCGAGAAGGCACCGCTCACCGGCACCCGACTCGTGGAGATGTTCGGCGATGCCGGCTTGCCGCCGGGCGTCGTCGGCGTGGTGCAGGGGAGCAAGGAAGTCAGCGAGCGGCTCATCGCCAACCCGCATGTCCAGGCGGTTTCTTTCGTCGGCACGTCTGCTGTGGCGGAGTCGGTCTACCGCACCGCGGCAGCTCACGGAAAGCGTGTTCAGGCGCACGGCGGAGCGAAGAACCATCTGCTCGTGCTGCCCGATGCCGACCTGGAGCGCATCCTGCCCGACCTGATCGGATCGTGCTTCGGCTCTGCGGGACAGCGCTGTCTCGCCGGGAGCGTGCTGGTGGCGGTCGGCGATCGAGTGCGACAGGACGCCGTCGTCGATGCCTTCATCCACGCGGCGGGCGAACTCAAGCTGGGAGACGGCCTGGACGAAGCCGCGACGCTCTGTCCCGTGGTGAACCGGGATCAGGAAAAGCGGATCCGGGCTGCGATCGAGCGCGGGGTGGCGGAAGGGGCCCGGCTTCGCCTTGACGGCCGTTCCCAGACCGTACCCCACAGGCCGCGGGGTTGCTTCATCGGGCCGACGGTCTTCGACGATGTGACGCCGGAGATGTTCGTCGGCCGGGAGGAGATCTTTGGCCCGGTGGTGAGCCTGATGCGCGCCCCGGACCTGGACGCGGCGATCACGTTGACAAACCGCAGTCGATACGGCAACACGGCTTGCCTTTTCACGCAATCCGGGGCGGCGGCCCGCACCTTCCGCGAACGCATCCAGGCCGGGATGCTCGGCATCAATGTCGGCGTGCCGGCGCCGATGGGGTTCTTCCCGTTCGGCGGCTGGAAAAATTCGATTTACGGATATTTCAATACGCAGGGTGCTGACGCTGTCGCTTTCTACACGCGAAAGAAAGTGATCACGGATCGCTGGTTCGGTGCTGAGGCGCCAAAGGATGGATGGGTTTGATCGAACCGGCAAGCCGGGAGCGTCGGCGCCCGGGCAAGCAAGGCCCTGCTGCGGGGCAGAACCCGGGAAGGGGGTTTTGGCGGAACGAGAGAGCTGCGGTCCGAGATGCTCCTCGAAATGCTAGCCTATCCCGCCCAGCTCTACCGGCTCGACGTGCTCCACGGTAAGTTGGGAGTGGTGATCGGCAAGCCGGTCAAGCCTGCCTGACGGAAAGGAAACGTGAAACCCTGATGCTGACCATCGACGTGATTTCGGACGTGATCTGCCCCTGGTGCTTCATTGGGAAGCGACGACTGGAGAGGGCTCTCGACGGCCGCTCCGCCATCGTTCGCTGGCACCCGTTCCAGCTCAATCCGGACATGCCCCGCGAGGGCATCGAGAGGAAGGCGTACCGGATCAAGAAGTTCGGGAGCTGGGAGCGGTCGCAGCAACTCGACGTCCAGGTGACCGCCGCCGGCCAGGGCGAGGGGATCGCGTTCAACTTCGACAAGATGGCCCGCACCCCGAACACGCTCGATGCCCACCGCGTGATCTGGCTCGCCGGGGAGCGTGGCGTGCAGGACGCGGTGGTCGAAGCCCTGTTCCTGGCCTACTTCACGGACGGCCGCGACCTTTCCGACCGGGCGACCCTCGCGGACGTGGCGGCTGGGGCTGGGCTCGATCGGGCCGAGGTTGATGAGCTGCTCGCAGGCGAAAAGGGGCTCGACGTCGTGAGTGCCGGTGAGGAGGAAGCCCGCCGCCTCGGCGTGTCGGGCGTTCCTTTCTTCGTCGTGAATGGCCGGGTCGCCCTGTCCGGGGCGCAGCCGCCGGAGCTGTTTTGGCAGGCGTTCGAGCAGGCTGGCGAGGTGGTCGTGGCCGGGGAGGCGTGCGAGGAGGACGCGGCGACGGGGAAGCGAGGGTGTTGAGGGGCGGGCTTCCTCCGCGGCGTAGTGCCGACCGGTGCGAAATCGGGTAAATAGGATGTGCCCCAACGCTCACGCAAGCGCCGTACCGGACGCTCACCAAAAGAAGAAGCAACGAGGGATATTATGTTCAAACCGCTGATGGCGTTCTTGATCACAGTTCTCGCCTGCTCCAGCGTGTTGGCCCAGCCGCAGTCGCGCAAGTTCGATGACCCGGGTGCCCCGCCGTTCAAGGTGCTGAAAGAGGGCGAGAACCCTCCGCTCGACGCCTACGACAACTTCGTCATCGGGCCAAACTACGTGCCCGCGCCGGAACGAAAAAAGGTTGAGGGCGTTCCCGAGGGGAAGGTTGAGCAGTTGGTCATCGACTCGAAGGAGACCAAGCTCTTCAATCCCGGCATCGCCCGCAACGAGTTCGGGAAGGTCGATCCGAGCAATCCGAAGACGCTGATCGTCGTGACTCACCCCATCGACTACAAGCGGAGGATCGGCGTCTACATCCCCGCCCAGTACAAGAAAGGGGCCGAGGCGCCGTTCATGGTGGTCCACGACGGGCCCAGCCAGGCCAACGGCTACAAGACGATTCTCGACAACTTGATTTACCAGAAGCGGATTCCGCCGATCGTCCTCATTTCTATCGGCAACGGCGGCGGCGACGCCCAGGGGCACGAGCGCGGCAAAGAGTACGACAACATGAACCGCGACTACGCCGAGTACATCGAGACCGAGGTGCTGCCGCGGGTGGAGAAGCACTGCGGGGTGAAGCTGACGAAAGACCCGGACGGTCGCGCGGCGATGGGGAACAGCTCCGGCGGTTCGGCGGCGCTCGATCATGGCCTGGTTTCGCAACGACCTGTACCACCGCGTGCTGACGACCTCGGGCACGTTCGTGAACCAGGCGTGGCCGTTCGATCCGAAGTACCCGGACGGAGCCTGGGGCTTCCACGAGACGCTCATCCCCAACAGTCCCAAGAAGCCCCTTCGGATTTTCATCTCCGTCGGCGACGCGGACCTGCTCAACCCGAACGTTATGCGGGACGGGATGCACGACTGGGTCGAGGCCAACCACCGCATGGCCAGGGTGCTGAAGGCTAAAGGCTACGAGTACCAGTACTTGTTCTGCCGCGGGGCGCGGCACAGCGTCACCAACGCTCAGCAGCAGTTCCTCCCGCATGCCATCGAGTGGGTGTGGAAGGGGTATGCTCCCAAGACCGACAAGTAGCCGTCGAGGTCGATAGTCGCTGATGTCAGGGAAGCGAGTGTGTCGAGCAAATCATTTCAGGCGAGATTTAATATCAGAGCGTTCCAATAAGGCGACCTCGCGAAGGAAAGCGCATTATCTACCTTCTTGATAGCCGCCGCGTGACGGTTGGGAGGACTGGCTTGTATCATGAGACGCACAGACAAATCGGTGTCAGACAAATCGGTGTCAGACAAATCGGTGTCAGTTCATTTTTCGCCGGCGAAAAATGAACTGACACCGATTTGTCAAAAATGAACTGACACCGATTTGTCCATGACACCGATTTGTCCATAAGGGCCCCGGAACCGGCCGGTGGCAGATGGGGCATACCGTAGCTGGCAGGCAGGCCGCTGTCGGGACCTTCTGCGTGCCGGCGTGCCGGAGAAATGCCGGTCGGCTCGTTGAACCGGGCTGAACAAGCCGCTACGATGAGAGGGCACGGAACCGGCCCGGCGTGTTCTGCGGCCGGGCAGGGGCGTCATTCGGGTCCGTAGAACCCCGAGTTATTTGCTTCGAGATCGGTTGCCATGTCTACACGCACATACCTGGTTTCCTTGCAATCCCTTGAGCCCATCAGGAAAGCGGTTGGCTCGAAAGACCGCGCTCTACTGGGCGCACTGCTTCAGGCCGTAGGTGAAAATGAGAATGTCCGATCCTATGCCGAAGGGATGATTATGGGTTCTCCTCCTGCGAAGGAACCCGGAGGCTGGAATTATCTCGTTGAACCACTCGCCCAATACTTCGGCCTGTCCCCTCACCGCTTGCCACTCGACGATTGGAAGCACTACTACGTCTGGGCGGATTACCGTTCGATCGCTGATCCACTCTTGTCCGAGCAAGGGAAGAAGCTGTTGGAGTTCATGGAGTCGGGAAGGCCGTTCGCTGGTTCCAGCATTGATCACGACGGTTCCATGTTTGCCTGGCTAACCGCTGCCGAGGCCCAAAGCCTTTTGGACGAACTGATCGCAATTGATGCCGCCACGTTTGGTGACTTGGATGAGTTCCATGAAGAGTTGGTCGAATCGTTGCAGGAAACGGTTAACCGCAACGCAGACCTGTTCCTCGGCGGCTCACTGACCACCAATATCAAGTCATTGCAGCGGACACCGGTCCGCCGCGACGACTATGCACGATAGCGTCTACCCTATCTGACAGATGCCTCCAGTTGCCGACACGGCGGCATTTCGCCGTGTCCGAACGGCCTGCTCAGCGGGATACCCTATTTGGCACGGGTGTGGGCCCTGGCCTGTCGCCTCACTCACGACCCGCGGCGCGGCGCAAGCCAGGCGGGCGGGCCAACTCGAACTCCGGCCGCCAATGAAGACCGCGATCAAACGGATCGCGCCGCAACCGCTCAGGTGGCTCCCACTGGCCCGAAAAAGTGGTACCCATCCTGACCGAAACCGACAACTCCGCTACCACCGCCCCATGAGCAAGAAAGAATCTCCCGGGATGATTGGGCCTCCGCCCTCGGCGCGCGGTGGACGTCCAGCCGATCCCGTCCTGCATGCCCAGCAGATCGCCCAGGAGTGGGAGGATGTCGGAGAGAGTTACGTCAACAGACGTATGAAGGAACTCGGAATACCCGATGGCCAGAGGGGCCAACCGGACTTCGGTGGGGATGGTCGATGGCGTGCCTTCAATCTGCGCGGACGAGAGGGTGGTGCCAACACGACGGGCGTGGTGGTCGATTCGGGCGTGCTGAATTCCGAACTTTTGAAGGGCGAGAAGGGCGGCCGCATCTGGCCGAACTTACCGGCGAAGGATCGTGCCGACGCGATCATCGCCCATGAATACGAGGAACTTCTGCGCGGGCGGAAACCACGCCAAGGCGATCAAAGAAGCAGCGAAGACACAGTTGCCGATCAGCGACGAGGCGGGGCGATTGAATCGGGCCAGGGCGAGGTAAGCTACGGTCGAATGCATCCCCGCGAACTCCGAACCCGGCTGGGTTCACGCCGCAACCATCACGCGTCCTATCAACCTGCTTCCTTCGCGCAACCTAGGATCTCATTCCTTCGGTGCCATCCATAATACGTAAACCGGTAGTAGGATTCTGGGCCCCCAGCGAAGGAACTGCCCAGCAGGATGATCCTGGCCGCCGCCAGTTCGCGGAACGCGGGCCGATTCTCGGGCGTCACCTTCACGCGATCAGAGATCAACTGCCGGAGTAATTCTCTGGCGCTCACAGATAGGTGGCTGGCATCTGGCGGCTCGAATCGCTCGCGTTCGATTCGCTCTGATTCCCGCTCGACGATAACCTCCCGATGCTCCCGGCCTTCAGAAGTCAATTGGTACTTCCGCTCCGGCCCCGGCATTGGTTCGACGATCCCGGCCTCGATCAGTTCTTGATAGGCGGGTTGATTCTGTTGTCTGTCCGGGATTTTTTCGCCATCGACATGGAAGCGGAGCGTGGCAACGGCGGCTTCGGATAGGGTATTGGTCTGCATGGCATCCTCCTGGCCACATTCTACCCGAGAGCCAAACAGGCGGGAACCGCACTTGCGACTGGCGACTGTCTCCTGGCATCGACTCGTTCAACAAGAGCGTTCAGCCGGAAGAGGCATCTTAAAGCGACTCGTCAGGCTAGGGTTACCGAATGGAATCATTCGCGCGCTGGGTTCCGGTCGCGCGGAGCGATGCTCCATGGCGTGTGTCAGACCGTTGCGCGACTGACGGGACCGCAGGGTCTGTGAGTGGGCCGCTCTCACTCTTCGGGCGCTGGGCGAGCTTTCGCAAGCGGCCGTCGAAGGGGAATGGCCAGGTCTGATCGGTGCCGCGGTAGAGGTAGACCTCGCGAATGAAAACGCCGCGGCGGACGATTCGCACGCGTGCCGATCGATTCATATCGCGCGAAGAATCTGGTTGTAACGCGAGAGTGCGCCGGGAGCTCGGACGCTCTCCACGAAGATTCCGTCGCGGCCCACCCAGTCTTCGGGACGGCTCCAGAATGAGTAGCTCCGGGGTTCGAGGTGGTAGCAGGCCACCGGGGCTTTGCCGCGTGTGGCGAGGGCGAGCCCGGCGCTGCGATCCCAGGAGTCTGTGAACAGGAAGGTTCGCGGCTCGGTGAGGAGTCCGCGTCGCTCCAGCTCGCTCGCGACCTCGTCCCAGCAGATCCTGTCCGCGGTCAGGTCGTGCTTCGGTGCGATCAGGCCCAACAGCCGGCCTTGGCTGTCCTCCAGGAGGCCGAACCTGGCCTGCGCGAAGACGAGAGCCGCCAGCAAGACCGGGAATAGCGCCACGGCCGTGATCCATCTTCGACTGGCGGCGGGGCGGGTTTTCAGACCTTCCGCCCAGGCTCGTCCCAGCAGCGGCATGAGCGCGATGAAGCCGAAGAGCGGCCAGTAGGGCATGATCCACCTCTGTGCGGCAATCGCATGGAACAACACGAGCGCCGGTGCTGCCTGGCACATCAGAAACGACTCATTCTTGTCCCAAGCGCGAGGCCCACGCCGGATGAGCTTGACGAGTAATCCGACCATTCGCGATCCAGAGCCACGGGAACAGGTACAGTGCCTCGATGCCGACGGTCGCGCCGAGTTCATCGAGCCGGAGCTGATGCGGGACTGACGCGCGACCACCCTGGAACAGGAACGAGGCCCAATCGTGCGTCGCGTTCCACGCGATCACCGGCGCGAACAGGATCAATCCGATCGCCGCCGCGAGGTAAGGCCCCGGTTTTCGCAGACAACGACGGGCCTGGGGCCAGAAGACCATGTGAAGCAACGCCCCGGCCGGCAGCAGGACGGCGTGGTACTTGCTCAGCATCGCCCCGCCCCAGGCCAGCGCCGACGCCCAGCCAGGGCACAAGTCGGTCGGGATCGTCCAGGGCGACGGCCAGTCGGTCGAGCGTCAGGAGCCAGAAGAAAAGCAGTGGTCCGTCCGGCTGGGCGATGGTGGCAACCGCCATCCCGAAGTAGCCGGAGGCGCTGAGGGCGAGGGCGGCGAGAACCCCGGCGATCGGGCCGTAGAACCGCGCTGTCAGTCGGGCGATCAGCCACGTCGAGCCGGCGAAGAGGAGGATGAAGCCCACCCGCAGGCCGAAGACGGAGAAAGCGTCTCCAGTCAGTGCCAGGCCCAATGCGCCGACGAGAGCGACCATCGGCGGATGGTCAAAATAGCTCAACGCGGGATGCTGGATGTACTGGAAGTAATAAGGCTCATCAAACGCCGCCCCCAGGCTCAGCAGCCCAGATCAACCGCAGAATGGTCGAGATGCCGATCAATGCCCAGAGCGCATGGCGGGCTGTTGACTCTCGAACTTCACGCTCGCGATCAATTACGCGGCTGCTCTGCTGGCGTCAGCATGTCGTTGTCCCTGACACCGCGACACCATGTCAGGATCGGAGCGCATCTTTGGCGTCGTTGCCGGATGCCGTGGGTCTGACCGTTTCGTCGTCCTGGATGGGTTATACCCGATGACGCTGCGGTCCCGCGCGATCGGGTCGACATCGCAGGCCCGCTAACCGGCACGATGCGACTTTCCCGGCTTCCACGCGACCAATGACCGATAGTCTGAAACCCAACGCGATAATCGGCTCGTCGGCGATGCGTTTCCTCAATCGTTTTCCCCCACGCGATCAAAATGGGCGGATCGTGCTTCCGGAAGTACCCCTGCCACGTCGGGTATCGCGCCGGAAGAGGTCGAGCTGGATCTCGTCGCTGCTCTTGCAGTTGAGCAAAAACTGGTCGTGGACCGCCGTGCGAGAACCGGGGTCAGATGTATCAGTATAAACCGGCCCCCTTAGCAGCCGATACTGTCGGCGAATTCGTCTCGGACGCTGTGGAAGCCACGGATCCGGCTCGCCGGCACGCCTCATCGGTCCAGCTCCCGGCCAAACGATCCGCGGCGGGAGTTCGCCAACAGGATCGTTTGCTATCCCAAGGCCAGAGCCGCCTGCTACTTCACCATCGCTTCGGCGACCGCCTTCTTGATCGCCTCGCCGCGCATGCCCCGCGCGACGATCCTGCCGTCGGGGCCGACCAGGACGAAGGCGGGGATCGCCCGGATGCCGAACCTGCCGGGCGTCGGCCCGTGGATGCCGCCGCCGAGGAAACCCTGGGTCCAGGGGAGCTGGCGCTTCGACTGGAACTTCCTCGGCTCGTCGATCTTCTCGTCCACGCTCAGGCTCACCATCGCGAAACGCTCGTCGTCGCCGAACTCCTCGTGCACGGCCTGGAGCGTGGGGATCTCCTTGATGCACGGGCCGCACCAGGTGGCCCAGAAGTCGAGCAGGACGAACTTGCCCTTGAACTGCTCGAGCGTGAGCGGCTCGCCGTCGAGGGTCGTCGCCTCGATGGCCGGCGCAACCGCGCCGGCATCGGGCGGCGTCCTTCTCGAACGACGACTCCGCCTCGGCCACTTCCTCCGGGCTGGGCTTGAACGCGCCCACCTGGAGCGTCCCCAGGTCCATCGGCCCGGGCTTTCTCGGGCGTGCCATCCCCGCCATGGCGAACTGATTCTCGCGCATCACGGCGATGTGATAGTCCTGTCCGACGACCAGCGAGGGTAAGGTGAACCGTCCCGACTCGTCGGTCACGACCTTGGGCGCGAAGTGGTCCGACATGATGCTCTTTTCGGGGTCCAAGTAAACCCGACGGCCCCAGGAGAGCGGTTGCTTCGCGGCCGGCTTGCCCTTCTCGTCGAGCAGGAGCCCGGTCGCCGTGGCGGTCGGCGAGACGGCGATGATGGCGCCGGGATCGTCGGCCCCGCGCTCGACGATCGCGCCGAGCGAGCCGTCGGGGCTCAGGGCACAGATCGTGATCGGGTCGAGCGATCGCTCGAGGCGGAAGCGCCCTTCGGAATCCGCCGTCACGAGGGGATGATAGCTCCTCGATAAGCTTGCGGCCACCACCTCGACGCGGGCCCCGGCCACGCCCTTGCTCAGGTCGTCGGCCCGCACGACCCTGCCCGCGAACGGGCCCCTCTCCGGCCGGGGCATGCGGAAGTCGCGCACCAGCTCGGTCTCGTCCTTCACGACCAGCTTCTCGTCCTTCGTGCGGGGCGGGCCCATCAGGGTGTAAGTGCCGGGGCCGATGCGGATCGAGTAATGTCCGGCCGCGTCGGTCGAGACGCCGAACTGGCGGCGAACCTCGTGGGCCGTGAACTTGTCGTCGGCATCGCGGAACTCCTCGGGCGCAGGGCCGCCGTTCTCATCCAGCCGGATGTACACGCCGGACGCGGGTTTATTGCCATCGCCGACCGAGACCGTGCCGCGGAGGAGAGTCCCGCGGGTGAGCGTGAAGTCGACACCTTCGGCCGGCTTGCCCCGGCGGACGACGACGTCGAGGCGCGACCTCGCCGCGCGGTCCCTGTCCTCGACGTAGACGGCGTAGGCCTCGTCCGGGCTGACCATCATCTCGTATCGCCCGTCGGCGCCAGTCAGGGCCTCGCCGCGACCGTTGTCGAGCTTCTTGCCGCTGCCGTAGGCCTCCAGCCAGATGCCGGCCGCGGGGGTGCCGTCGGCGTGGACGACCCGGCCGCGGATCGCCTCGGTCCGGACGAGCCGGGTCGTCACCGGCTGGGTCTGCTCCTCCTCCACGACCACGCGGCGGTTGGCATAAGCGTCGTCGGTGGGCCAGAACTGGAGGAGGTCCTTCGTCACCGGCAGCCAGTCGAACGTGGCCACGCCGTCGGGGCCGGTGGTCGCGGAGCATCGACCGGCTGAAGGCGTTGACCTCGCTGGACCGGCCGTCCTTCTTGAGCAGCCAGAGCACGAACCCCGTGCCGGCGATCGGCCTGCCCTCGGCGTCCAGCGCCTTGATGCGGGCCGTCCGCCCGCCTTCGAGCATCAGGCCGACCTGTTCGGGGAGCTCGCCGGCGGCCGCGCCGCGCTCCGGCTTCGGGCCGCGCGAACCGAACTCGGCATAGTCGCATCCGAGCCCCGGCTTGACCGCGTAGATCCACTCGACCTTTGCGTCGGCCGGGATGCGAAGGGTGGCGAGGCCTTCCGGGTTCGTGGCCGCCCGGGCGTAGATCTCGGCGGTGCTGGCCGCCTCGACCGGGACGTCCGGGACGAGTCCCTGCTTCGCGTGGGCGACCCGCACGGCGATGCGTCGAGCTGGCTTCAGGGTGATCCGCACCGGCGCGTCGGCGGCTCCCTCGGGGCGATCGTAGCCCAGCCGGAGGATGCCCAGGCGATCGCCATCGGCGGACCGAGCCAGGAGCGAGGCGCCGCGCGCCGTCGGGCGGTTGATCCGTAGCGCGAAGTGTCCGTCCGGCCCGGCGGTCGTCCCGGCCTCGACGGGGGTGAATGCCCAGGTCCAGGACCTCTGCGCCTGGGACCGGCCGGTCGTGCTCGTCGACCACGAGGCCGCGGATCGTGGCCCTCGTGGCGGATGGCCGATCATCCGCTCCGGCCGGGAGCGGCCTCGAGGTTCCGGCCTCGTTGCTCACGGCAAGCCTCCCCACGCCGGCCGCCCAGGCCAGGCCGGCCGAAAGGCACGCCGCCACGCCGATCGAGCCCATCACGACGGCCAGGTGCCTCAACGTGCTCGCCCTCAGGATCCCGAGCACTCCCCGAGCCAGCGAGGTCACGCCCGCCGGGATGGTCCCGGTCGCGGCTCCTGCCGACGCGTACAGGAGCCCCTGGCGCACGGCGGCGAGCGGCGAGGGCTTCGGGCACGGTCGTGCCCGCCTCGGCGGCCGAGATCCCCGCGGCGAGTCCTGCCCCCACGCCCGGCGCGATGCCGCGTCGCGTCAGCCGATGCCGCAGCAGCGCCCGGCCCCGGGCCAGCCGGCTGGAGAGCGTCCCCTCGGGGAGCCCGAGCCGGAGCGCCGCGTCCTGGCGCGAGGTCCCCTCGAGCTCGCAAGCGAGGATCGGCTCGCGGTAGCGCAAGGGCAGGCGGGTGATCTCCTCGTCCAGCACCCGGAGGATCTCGTCGTCCCCCCCGTCGAGGGGCTCGTAGGAGAGCGGCCGTGCCGCCGTCGCCCGCTCCTCCAGCGACCGCCGCCGGGCCGCGCCTGCGGGCCTCCTGTGCCGTGCGGACGGTCACGCCGTAGAGCCAGGGCTTGAGCGTCTCAGCCTCCCGCAGCGAGCCGGCCTTCCGCGCCAGCACGAGGAAGACGGCCTGGAATGCGTCTTCCGCGTCGGCCGGGGTGGGGAGCATCCGGCGGCAGACCTTCAGGACCATCGGCCCGTGCCGGTCCACCAACGCCGCGAAGGCGTCCTCGCGGTCGAGGCCCGCTCCGTCCACGAACCGATGCAGTAGCTCGACTGTCGGCCAGGTTGCCGACGATCCCGCGTGCATAGAGGGTCTGGAAGTGACGCAAGACGAGTGTCGCCGATTCGCGTGCCATCTGGGCCGCTCCGGAGGGTCAGGTCTGGTCCTTTACCAGTATAATGACCGCGGGTGGCCTGGCGCGTCCGCGAATCGTCGGGAATCCACCGTGGCGGGACGGTCCGTGGTTCACCGCCTGGTTGCCTTCTTCCGGGCTGCGGCCCTCGTCCCGCTCCGAGGCGGCCGTACGGCACTAGCTTAAGGCGCAAGAGCTTATAGAGATTAGACTTGCGAACATCGATCCTCCCAGCTCCTTGGGCCTAATTCCCAGGGGTCGTTCTGAAGTCCCTATGTTTCCCGCCCAGGCCGCGATCGATGAAGTGAGCATAATCGGATATTGTCCACGGAAAACCTGCCTGTCACGAATACAACTCCCATTCTACAAAAGGTTTACGCTTAAGCTGGTGCCATTCGTGTCGTCGGACCGACGACGTCAAGAGGATCTCGCTCCCCCCGAGCAT
Organism: uncultured Isosphaeraceae bacterium; assembly: GCA_963842405.1. Lineage (GTDB taxonomy): Bacteria > Planctomycetota > Planctomycetia > Isosphaerales > Isosphaeraceae > CAVZRC01. Next base: position 20,529 of record CAWJGW010000003.1, read on the forward strand.
GGAGCCCCGCCTGGCCGCCCCATGGCCCGGTGGCGGGGCGGGATCGGCGCCGGGTTGGTTCGCCGGGTGGCGGGCCGCTTCCCCGGCGCGATTGGGCTCGCCGGCCGCGCCGGCGCGACCAGCGAGTTCAGGAACGTTTCCACCTGGGACCGTTCCAGATCGGACATCGACCGGAACCGGGACGCCGAGGCCGCCCCCTGGCCGTGGTGCAGCGCCACCGCCTCCTCCAGGTTCCGGGCCCGCCCGTCGTGGAGATACGGGGCCGTGTCGCGGAACCCCCACAGCGGCGGCGTCCGCCACTCGCGCGGCCGTCGCGGCCCCGGACGAGTCCGAATCGGTAGCGTAGTAGGCCCCGGAGTCGCTCAGCTCCTCGCCCATGTCGTGGAGCAGCAGGTCGCTGTAGATGCCCCGGATCGACCCGAGGTCCGCGGTGTGGCAGCTCGCGCAGCCGGCGGAGTGGAACAGCTTGCGGCCTTCGGCGACGGCGGCCGCCGCCTGCGCGTCCGACGGGTCCAGGGAGACGGGGGGAGGCAAGCTCCGGACGTAGTCGACCAGGGCGGCGCACTCCTCGGCCGTGAGGTCCAGCCCCCTGGCCTGCGCGTCGGTGGCCAGCGGGGAGACGGCCTGATGGTGGCCGGGGACCTCCAGGCCCAGCTCGCTGGCGCAGGCGGTCAGGACGAAGTCCTCGAGGCTGGCCACCTGCGCCTTCCAGCCGAACCGGCCGAGCCGCCCGTCCTTCAACCGATGGACCCGGCCCCGGGTCTCGCGGGGCTGGTCCCGCGCCGACTGCTCGAGCTCGCTGTCGGTCAGCCCATCGATCAGGCCGGCCCCGAACAGTGGCGGGGTATTGCGTGCCGTCAACCGGAACGCCACGCGATTGCTCCCCAACCCGTTCTCCACGTCCCGGACGGTGGCCATGAGCTCCCTGTCCAGGGCCGCCCTGGCCCGGGCCGGAGGAATCGGGCGGCTCACGGGCTCTTCATCGCGAGACGGGGCCCTGACGGTCCTCTGTCGGCGACCGGAGCGGCTGGTCGAGGCCGTCTGGACGTGAGGAGCCATGCGGCATCGACTCAAGAAGGTGGAGCGCCAGCCACTGTAGTCGGGATCGACGCCGAAGCGATGGAGGACGGTCGTGCTGGCATCGCGGAAGCCCGGGTGGACCTTCACCAGGTCGGCCGGGTCCGCCGTCTGGTCGAACCCGCCGCCCCACCCGTTGCCACCGCGATCAACGATCACCGACGAGTTCCCGAAGACCATGTAGCCGATGCCGGTGGCGAGCTCGACGTTGCGGTCGGCGGGCCCGCCACCGCCCGGCCCGCCCTGGTTGTGGCAGTCGACGCACGAGGTCGCGTTGTAGACCGGCCCCAGGCCGTCGCCGCCGTGGCAGCGGGGGTCATCGGAGAGCCACCTCCGGGCGAAGAGCTCGCGCCCCAGGGTGCGGCCATCTCCCGCCGGAGGATCGGCCGCACCGGCCGCCGGAGGGAGCCCGTTGTCCTTCGGCGGCCGCGGTGCCTGGGAATCCACGGGGCGGCTCGGAGGTCGCTCCGGGTCGGGTACCGGGCCTCGGAGCGCGGTCGCGACGTTGCGGGTAGCCGCCGGGTCTCCCGACGCGTGACCGCGGGCACCTCCCGATCCCGGCACCGGTTCGGGGGTGCCGAAGCCGGCGACGGTGGTCGTGCCGCGCAGCCAGGAGCTGGCGGCCACGATGAGACCGACCTGCCCGGCGGTTGCCAGACCGATCAGGCCCGCCAGCGCCCACCACCAGGCGCGGGACGGTCGCACCGCCGCCGCCCGGGCTCGCATCGGCGGCAGACCGCGAGAAATCGCGCCCGTCACAGTCATACCTGAAGCCTTCCTCATGATCTTCTGCCTCCTTCTCCGGTCGCTCCGATTCCCATACCGAAAGGGCCCGGGGTCGCGTCTCAGGTGGTGCGGAGAGCAATCCCTCTCTGGGACCGCCCGATCCGGCCGTTCCCCCAATCCCACACCGACCATGTGGCAACGGCCATCGTCGACTGCGGGGCGCCGCGTGCGGCGTGGAGTTGGACCACGCCGAAGGGCCAAGCAGGAGGTCTTAGCAGCGGAGGGGCCGCGATCGAACGGAGTGCGAGGAGATCACCGGCGATGGGCATCGGCGGGACGGCCGGTGGTCCTTCCGCCACAGGCGCGGGAGGACGGGCCCGTCGAGAAGGGATCCGGCGCCCTGGTCGTCGCCCCATCCACCGTCGGCGCACGCGCCGATCCCGGTCGGATCGATCGGGAAGGAGACCGACCTCCGAACGCCAATGAGGGCGCGCGACAGTGCGCATGTCGACATGGCCTCCGGGGATCACAGCATCCGGCCCCCCGGAGTGGAGCGACGGCGTCGGGAGGAGGATCACGATAGCGACGAGAGTCATCGGGGAAGGACTCCGCGTCCGACCGGTTCGTTAGCGTCTATTGAGGCATTCGTCCCCGGTTGTGGTTTTGTTCGAGGGACCTCCGGGAAAATGGGGCGCGGACCGTGTCTCCATTCCGACTTGCCGGCTCCCTGCTTGCAGCCCATAACGCCGTTGGACTTGCCGGTGAAAGTCCGGTCGCGGGGGGAGTCGGGGTCAGGCCGAGTGTCCGGTTTCTTCCCAGGGGGGAATCGGGGTCAGCCCGGCTCCGGCCTGACGGCCGATGACCGCTGTGCCGCCGACGAGGAGGCGATGGTTCGCTCTGCGCCAGGCTGTCGCCGCAGGCTGGCCGGATGTGGCCTTGATGCGGACCGACACCGACCTCGACCCGAGCTGGTCGCGGTCCGACTTCCAGCTCCTCCTGGGTCGGCCATCCACAGAGTAGCCTGAAAGGGATTCCCGACCCCTTTGTTTCCCCGGCCTTTGGGTCGATTGGCGGCTCACCATGACCCCGGTCGGCCGGACGGTCGTGACGCTTCCGGTGGTGGCGCCGGAGGAGGAGGGCGGGTTGGGACGTCGGCGGCCATCGGCGCAATCCGCCCGCCCGGAACATCTCTTTCCGCGGATCACTTCCTTTCGACCGAAACTGGGCGGATGCAGGGTCAGCCCAGGAGCTTCTTGAAGAACTCGATCGTCCGGGTCCAGGCCAGCTCCGCGGCCTGCTTGTCGTAGCGCGGGGTCGTGTCGTTGTGGAACCCGTGATTGACGTTCGGGTAGATGTAGGCCTCGTACTTCTTGTTCGACGCCTTCAGCGCCTTCTCGAAGGCGGGCCACCCCTCGTTGATCCGGGTGTCCAGGCCCGCGTAGTGGATCAGAAGCGGGGCCTTGATCTTGGGGACGTCCTCCGCGCGGGGTTGGCGGCCGTAGAACGGGACGCCCGCCGCGATCGTCTCGGGGATGCGGACAACCAGCGTGTTGACCACGCCCCCGCCGTAGCAGAAGCCGACCGCGCCCACCTTGCCGTTGGACTTCGGGTGGGCCTTGAGCAATTCGGCCGCGGCGATGAAGTCCTCGATCATCTGGGCGGGGTCGCGCTTCGCCTGCATGGCACGGCCCTCGTCGTCGTTCCCCGGGTAGCCGCCCAGAGGGGTCAGCGCGTCGGGGGCGAGCGCCAGGAACCCCTGGACCGCCAGTCGCCGGGCGACGTCCGCGATGTAGGGGTTCAGACCGCGATTCTCGTGGATGACGAGGACCGCCGGGAACTGCGCGTCGTCGGCCCGCGGCCACGCGAGGAGCCCCCGCATCTTCCCGCCGCCCCGGGGCGACTCGTAGGTGATGGTCTCGGTCTTAATCCGCGCGTCGTCGGCCGCGACCTGCTGCGCAAGCGCATAGTTCGGGCTGAGGCGTTCGAGCAGCGCCTCGGCGGTGATGCCGCCCACGGTGAAGGCCGCCGCCCGGCTGGCGAAATCGCGACGACTCAGGCGGCCGTGCGCATAGTCGTCGTAGAGGTCGAGCAGTTCCTGGTCAAAGTCCTGGGCTCGTTCTCGGTCCATAAGAATCCCTCCTTCGGGGATAGCGTGATGTCGATCGGGCGAGGGTGGTTGCCCCGCTTGTCTCACAGTCGGGGGTCCGTATTTCCATTTTAAAGCTTCGTCCCCGTTTCCCGGCCAGCTTCGTCCCCGTTTCCCGGCCGTTTTTCACCTGCCCAGCCACCCCACGAGAGTCTACTCCGCACACCACCGTCGCCACATTTCACGGTAGGCAGCCTCGACGTTTCGAGCGAACCGCGGCGCATCCATCAAGGGTGAAGCCTGCATCCGAACGCGCAAGGTTGAACCGGAGGTCCCTCAGACGTGGCAAATCGTTGGCCAAGTCGACGGCGATGCTCACGAATTGCTCCGACGTCTCGGCAATCAACTCCGGCAGGCCGAGATTGTTGAGCAAAGACAGTCCCGCTCGTCCTGCTGGGGTTTGGCCCACGAGCGTGATGACGGGGACACCCAGCCAGAAGGCGTCTAGACTGGTGGTGTGTCCATTGTACGGGAGAGTGTCGAGCGCGATGTCGATGCGTTGGTAGAGTTCCAGGTACCGCGGGCGAGGCAGCTTGGCAACGAAGGTCACGCGATCGCGCCCGACGCCTTCCCGTTCCAGCAAATCCAAGGTGTCTCGGCGATGTGAGCCTTCGGCGGCCAGGAGCATGAGCTGCGAGCGATCGACGGCCTTGAGGACCTGGGCCCAAAGCCTCAGGACCGGGACGTTCACTTTGCAGAAGTTGTTCAGACAGCCGAACGTGATGTAGCCCTTGTCCAAGGCCGGCAAAGCGCCGGCCGCCGGTTCGCTGGCGAGCGGATCATAGCACCCGACGGCGTCGGGAAGGCGGACCGATTCCTCCGAGTAGTCGTGGTCGTGATGGCCTGGAGGATCGATGTAGGGATCTGTGAGGCGGTAGTCGATGGTCGAAAGGCCGGTGGTGCCCGGATAGGCAAGCCAGCAGACCTGAACAGGAGCGGGCTTGCGGGCGAAAACCCCGAGATGATTCCGGGCCATGTGCATGGTCAGGTCGACGAGAATGTCGATCTTGTCCTGGTGGACCAGTTGGGCGACCTGTTCATCGGTAAGGCCGGTGATGTCCCGCCAGACGTCGGCGTAAGAGCGGAGCCGTTCGGTGATCCCGTCGGGGCAAACGACGTCGGCATAGCAGAGGATCTCGAAGTCCTGATGGTCATGTGCGGAGAGAAGAGGCACTGTGAAAAACGACTCGGCATGTTCGCGAAAGTCCGGCGAAACATAGCCAATCCGCAGCCGGCGGCGGAGAGAGCGGTCGTTGGAATGGGACTGGATGAACCGTGCTAGGGGCTCGGTGTACTGTCGGCTCCAGCGGCGGTGTTCTTCGAAGATCGCCTGGGCATCGTAGCCGGGGCAGAAGACCAGGGTGTAGAGCAGGTTGCTGTACCCCGTGTCAAGATCCGGCTTGAGTTGCAGGGCCCTTCGGTAGCAGGCGACCGCCTCGTCCAGCTTCCCCTGGTCCTTCAACGCATTGCCCAGGTTGCTGTGTGCCTCGGCGTAGTCCGGCTTGAGTTGCAGGGCCCGTCGGTAGCAGGCGACCGCCTCGTCCAGCTTCCCCTGGTCCTTCAACGCATTCCCCAGGTTGTTGCTCGTGCCTCGTGAAGTCCGGCTTGAGTTGCAGGGCCCGTCGGTAGCAGGCGACCGCCTCGTCCAGCTTCCCCTGGTCCTTGAACGCATTGCCCAGGTTGCTGTGCGCCTCGGCGAAGTCCGGCTTGAGTTGCAGGGCCCGTCGGTAGCAGGCGACCGCTTCCTCCAGCTTCCCCTGGTCCTTCAACGCATTGCCCAGGTTGTTGCTTGTCCTGTGAAGGTCCGGCTTGAGTTGCAGGGCCCGTCGGTAGCAGGCGACCGCCTCGTCCAGCTTCCCCTGGTCCTTCAACGCATTGCCCAGGTTGCTGTGCGCCTCGGCATAGTCCGGCTTCAATTCCAGTGCCCGGCGGCAGCAGGCGACCGCCTCGTCCAGCTTCCCCTGGTCCTTCAACGCATTGCCCAGGTTGCTGTGCGCCTCGGCGTAGTCCGGCTTGAGTTGCAGGGCCCGTCGGTAGCAGGCGACCGCCTCGTCCAGCTTCCCCTGGTCCTTCAACGCATTGCCCAGGTTGTTGTGCACCTCGGCAAGGTCGGGCTTGAGTTGCAGGCCCGTCGGTAGCAGGCGACCGCTTCGTCCAGCTTCCCCTGGTCGCTCAACGCAACGCCCAGGTTGTTGCTCGTCCTGTGAAGGTCGGGCTTGAGTTGCAGTGCCCGTCGGTAGCAGGCGACCGCTTCGTCCAGCTTCCCCTGGTCCTTCAACGCATTGCCCAGGTTGCTGTGCACCTCGGCGAAGTCCGGCTTGAGTTGCAGTGCCCGTCGGTAGCAGGCGACCGCTTCGGGAATTCGACGCAGGGCAATATACGCTTCCCCCAGATTGCTATGAAAGCCAGCCGCATTCCCCTTCAAGCCGATCGCCCGTCCAATATACTCGATGGCAATCTCGTGCTTGCCCACTTGGTGAGCAATCACGCCGAGAAGATGAATCACATCGGCTTGATTCGGTTCGGCGGCGAGAATCTGCCGATAGATTTGCTCGGCAGCTTGTAGCCGCCCGCTTTGATGGTGTTGGGTCGCAATCGCGAATGCTTCGGAAATTGTAGCCATAGCGGATCTTGTCAGAACACAACTCGACATCAGCAATCTGTCTGAGACGAACGGGCGACCCAGGGGAGGCGACGCCAGACTTTCTGGACGGGCTTCATCCTAGGAAACCGGAAACCGGGGTCAAGGGGAAACCGAGGGGAAACCGGAGAAACGGAGAAACCGGAAACCGGGTGGCCTGCTCCCATCTCTTGGTCCAGTGATAATGGGAATCACCTGTTCGTTGATTCAGTAGACGAGGGATCGAGCAGGTCTTCATCGATTCCGATGCGAGGTCCGGGGGGATGAGGTCTGGGTTGAGGTCTGATGCCGGCTCATGGCTTGGCCTCGATCTCAAACCTCAAAGGGTCGGGAAGCGTATCCCAGGTGGTCTGGTAGGATCGTTCCAGGGATACCATCACACACCCACCCGGCTCAAGGAACAGCGGCATGTCCGGCAGGGAGTCTCCGACGGCGATCGCCTCGATGTACGCGCGGAATACCCGTTCGGCTTCGTAGGCGGCGAGCGTCAACGGCTTGTCTGGAGGAGCTTCATAGTCCTTGCCCGCGATGTATTCCCAGAATTGCGCGATGGATGCCCTGGGGATCAAATCGACCAGGTGGATGCAGATCGATGATGAGCGAGTGCACCTGCTTGTCGAGAAGCTCACCGATCTTCTCGACGAACTGTTTGAGGGCTTGGCTGGTGGACTTGTTGCCCGGCGAGACCACCTCGATTACGGCCACGACCCGGTTGTCAGTCACGTGTCGGACAGCGATCCGGCTTTGTTTCCGCCGGTAGTAGTCTCGTTCTACCTCGGAGACCGTCCGCACCTTGGGAGGAGCGAGGAGGACAGCCCCGCCGCTGCCCTCCGACGATCTCGGTGTATCGTCGCGAGTATCGCGATCGAGGCGATACCGTGTCGCCTGTAGCGTCAGCACGTCCGGGATGCGGCCGGCGGTGACCTGCTCGGTCATCGCGAAATAACCGCGGGGAAGTAATCCAGCGTTCAAGTCCCGCTTGATTTGCTCGACGAAGGCGTGGTGAAAGTCGTGGAATACACCCGCTTCAACGCTGGCCCAATCGTGAACTGGCATGGGTCGGCTCCTGAACAGTCCGGCTTGGCGAACAGGGATGGTCAAGGCAATCCTTTCCTCGTTCATCATACCCGAAAGTGACCGGCCAGGTTATCCTCGATAGGCGATACCCGGCGATCCCGGTCCGCGCTCGCGTCCGATTGGAGGCGATCGATGATCGACCGAATACTCACCCGGCTCTGACGAATGTCCTTTGCAATCGCGGACCGATCACGATTGCCCCCCGGGTACGATGGGCCTCCTCAAAGATGACGAATGCCATCACGATTCGCAGTGTAACCAAGCGGTTCAACGGGACGGTCGCCGTGGACGACCTGGACCTGTCGGTGCCGCGCGGGTCGCTCTACGGGTTCATCGGGCCGAACGGGTCGGGCAAGACGACGACCTTGCGGATGATCATGCACATCCTGCTCCCCGACCGGGGAGAGATCGAGGTCCTCGGTGAGCTGGGCACGCGGGCCGCGCACGACCGCGTCAGCTACCTGCCCGAAGAGCGCGGGCTCTACAAGCGCATGAGCGTGCGACGGCTGCTTCGCTATTACGGCTCGCTCAAGGGGGCACGACAGCCCGATCTCGACCGCGTGATCGACCGATGGCTGGAACGCCTGGGACTCTCGGCCTGGATCGACAAGAAGATCGAGGCCCTCTCCAAGGGAATGGCCCAGAAGGTCCAGTTCATCTCGTCGGTGCTCAACCGGCCCGAGCTCTTGATCCTCGATGAGCCGTTCACCGGCCTGGACCCGGTCAACGCCGAGGTCCTCAAGGACGCGGTGCTCGACCTCAAGAAGGAGGGGACAACCGTGGTCTTCTCCACGCACGACATGGCGGTCGCGGAGCGGTTGTGCGACCGGATCTTCATGATCTACAAGGGGCGCAAGGTCCTCGACGGCACGCTCGACGAGATCCAGTCGGCCTACAGTTACGACACGATCCGGCTGCGCACCGAAGCCGGGATGAATGCCCTCGAGGGCCTGGAGGGCATCGAAGAAATCAACGATCAGGGGAACGCCCAGGAGGTGAGGTGGCGCGGCGACTCCCAGGCGCTGCTCGAGGCGCTGATGTCCCGGACCCGGATCTCCCATTTTGAAGTTGCCCGTCCATCGCTCCACGATATCTTCGTTCGGATCGCCGCCCTCGAGAATACGCCGGAGGTCGCGTCCCATGCGTCCTAACTTCAGAAAGATCTGGGTTGTCGCGGCGACCGAGTTCGGCTCCTCGGTCCGCACCAAGGCGTTCCTCGCGGGTCTCCTGCTCCTGCCGGTACTGGTGGGTTCGTCGATCGCTGCTGCAACTGTTCGTGATGGAGCGGGTGGACACCAGGACCCGGACGGTCGCGGTGATCGACCGCACCGGAGAGCTCTTTCCGGCGATCGAGCGGGCGGCGCAGGCGTACAACGATAAGTCGGTCGATCCCAGGGGCAAGACGGTCGGCCCCCAGATCGAACTGTCCTGGTTCGCGCCATCGGCGGCGGCGGACCCCGCGGTCCTCCTGGCGCTCTCCGATCAAATTCGCCGCGGCGAGCTTCACGCCTTCGCGGTGATCCCCGCCCATGCCACCCGGACGCCGCCGACGGGCGTCCCGCCCCCGGCGATCGAGTATCACTCCGACAATCCCAACGACGACGTGGTGCCCAAATGGTTGATCCCGGCGATCAACGCCGAGGTCCACGCACACCGATTCCGATCGACGGGCATCGACCAGGCCGTCGCCGACCGCGTGAATCAGCCTGTGCTCATGGATAATCTCTGGCCGTTCGAGCGCGATCCGTCGGCCCCGCGCGGGGAGATCGCGATCAAGCCGGCCGAGAAGGTCGACCGGATCCGCACCTCCGTCGTGCCGGTCGTCTCAATGTATGTCATCTTCTTCGTGATCATGACCAGCACCCCGCCGCTCCTGAACAGCGTGATCGAGGAGAAGCTGAGCAAGATCAGCGAGGTGTTGCTCGGCTCGATCACACCGTTCGAGCTGATGATGGGCAAGCTACTCGGCCTGGCCGCAGTCGCAGTCCTGCTGGGGATCCTCTACATCGCGGGCGGCTATGGCGTTGCCCTCTATCACGGATACGCCGACGCCATCTCGGTCCGGCTCCTGGTGGCCATGGGGTTCTTCCTGGTCATGGCCGTCCTGCTCTATGGCTCGCAGTTCATGGCGGTGGGCGCGGCGTGCAGCGAGCTGAAGGACTGCCCAGTCGCTGATGATGCCGGTCATCCTGCTCTCGATGTTCCCGGTAATGGTCTGGCCGGTCGATCCTCAAGGACCCGGCGAGCTCGCTGTCGGTGGGCCTGTCGTTGTTCCCGCCGGCCAGCCCGTATCTCATGCTGATGCGAATGGGCATGCGGCCCGCGCCGCCGGCCTGGCAGGTCGGGCTGTCGGTCGTGGGGACCACCCTGACAACCATCCTCTGCATCTGGGCCGCCGGCAAGATCTTCCGTACCGGACTCCTGATGCAGGGCAAGGCCCCCAGCTTCCGCGAGCTGGCGCGGTGGGTGATGGCGAAGTAATCCGACCTCCGGTCTTGTCCGTCAATCGTGCGGATAGTTCTCGAGGAACCGCGCCAGGCGCTGGAAGTCACTTCCGGGCGGGATGTAGCGCACGACGGTCACCAGCGTCTCGGGATCGACGAGTTCGTCGAATGGGACATAGCTCAGGTTCAACTGGCCGGAGCAGGAGACCAGGACGCCGTCGGACTGGTTCTCGACCAGGGCGCGGTAGGCCCCGACGCCGAGCTGGCTGCCGAGGATGACGTCGAACGCGTGCGGCAAGGCGCATCGGGACTCGTAGCCGAACTGGACCCCGGTCACCCGACGCTTCTTCCCGGTCCGGTGTTCGTACTCGGCCTCGACCATCTTCGACATGTTCCGGGCCAGGTTGGTCTGCGACAGCGAGATATTGCCGTGATCGTCGAACTTCACGCCCTCGAGGTAGCGCGACGGCAGGTACTGGGCCAGTCCCTCGGCCAGCACGATTACCCCGAACTCCTTGCCCTCGCTCTCCCGGGCAAGCATGACCCGAATGATTTTATCGACGAGCTTGTCCGTATTCATGATCTTGCGGGTCGTGGCCGTACCCGTCTTGGGATCGGTGAGGACCTCCTCGGTCATCAGCTCGTCATCGAGGTCCTCGATGCTGATGACCAGGCTGGCCTCGCCCGCGATGGCGGCGCCGTAGGCGAGCCAGCCGGCGCTGCGGCCCATCGTCTCGACGAGGAAGTACATCCGGCCCGCCTCGCCGTCGGCCAGCAGGTTGAGGATCTCGCCGGCCAGGGTCTCGACGGCCGTGAAATAACCGAAGGTGAAGTCGATCCCCCGGTAATCGTTGTCGATCGTCTTGGGGACGTGGACAATGGCGATCCGCTTGGTCTCGGCCGGCAAATACTCCTGGAACCGCTTGAACTTGTTGGCCGTCTTGAGCGTGTCGTCGCCACCGATGGAGACCAGCGCATCAACGCCCAGTGAGGTCAGGGCCCGATGGACCCTCGCCAGCATGGCGGTGCGGTTGGGATCGGCCAGGTGGCTGGGCTGCGAGACATCCTTGCCCGGGTTCACACGCGATGTCCCGATCAAGATGCCGCGCGTGTTCCGCGAGCGACGCAGCTTGCTCTGATCCAGGACGATGTAATCCCGGCCCTCCTTCATCGGGTGCTCCTCGCCGTACTCGACGAGCTGGGCATAGCCATGCATGATGCCGAAGACCTCGATGCCTTGACGGCGGAATGACGCCGCGGCCGTCGAGATCACCGCATTGGCGGCCGGGGCCGGGCCCCCCGCGAAAAGCATCGCCACGCGGCGGATCTCTCGCGGAAATCGGGATGAGTTCGGGGTGCCAGCAGTCGATTCAGACATGGAAGACTCCCATCCAGTTTCGATTGTTCCGTCGACCGATTCCGAGTCCCGCAGATTCGATTGGTTTCGACACAATTCCAGGAACACGTCCAGGTTCTTATCCGTTCATCCATGGCCGAAGAGCCGGGTGAACGGCTCCGATCCCGCAACACTAACCGGGGGAGCCAGACGTCACAACATTTTTCTCTCGCGACGGCCGCGCCCGCGCAGGGAACGAGTCAGGCGAGGAATCGTCGAGTGCTTTTAAAGGGACGGGGAGGCCCGTCGGGATGCCGATTCCGGTCGCGAATTCGCGTTTCGAGCCAGATAAAGCAATTGGAGATCGCTCGGGGCGACGGAAAGTATCATAATGCCGAATGCCGGATTATGCCGAATCGGTCTGTGGCACGATCTGCGATCGAGCAACTCTCGGTGTGGGTTTGATGAAGTCGGGCTGTGGTGCGGGCGTGCGACTGGGCAAACCCGGGAGGTGCTCCGAGAAGATCACGGTGTACGCACTCCGGCTGCAAGCAGGAGAAGCGGCGGACCGTGACGTAGAGTCGGACGGCCCGTCCGAGACAGGGCAAGTCGGCGGGTCGGCGGGTGTGGCGACTGTGGATGCGTCGGGCGTTGGAACCGCAGACGGGGCACGCTCCGTTCGGAATGGTGAGCGCCAGGTGGACGGTCAGGTTCCGGAGGCTCTGGCCCGTGTGAGGCGGCGGGCGACTCCTCGGAAACTCGCAATCTCGAGCGATTTGCGGCAATGTTACCGGGTTCACCCTCGAAAAATCACGCGATTCGGCGGTTTTTCCATTCAAAGTCTCGCCCGACGCTTGTGTAGCATGAGTAAGACCACTCGACCATTCGATGAGCCTCAGCGAACCACCGTCGACGTTCGCGGACGACCCCAAGCCGCTCCGACGGCCTCCGTCTCCCAATCAGGAATCCACACTCATGAACGCTCGGCCTTACTCGTTGTCTATCGATCTTCGTCTGGTTTCCCTGTTCACCGCAACGATGTTCCTCGGGTCGAGCCCGACATACAGCCAGAACGGTTCTGTCGGCGTCGCCTATCCGGCGATCGGAATCAAAATTGACGGCGACCTGAGCGACTGGCCCAAGAATGCGACGACTTATCCCATCTCCCGCGTCGAATACGGCGACAAGCTTGCCGGCAAGGACGACCTCAACGCGCAGTTTCGGATGGCTTATAGCGTGGCCGAGCACGCGCTTTATGTCGCCGTCGAAGTGAGCGATAATTCCATCGTGCTCGACGGGCCGGGCGTCGCCAGGTGGGATGCGCAGGATGGCTGCGAAATCTTCGTGAACGCGGCCCATGCCGGCAGCGGATCGCCGGTCGTCCAGTATGCCCGCTACGGGAACCAGAGCCAGGTGTTCGGACCATCGGGAGCTACCGACCAGGCGGTGAAAGTGGCCGTGGCGCGGACCGAGACACATGTCATCTATGAGTGGCGGGTCGACCTCGGCGCCGAGCTTGTCGACGACCGGGTGATCGGGTTCGATATCTCGGTCGCCGATAAAGACAAGGACGGCTCGTTCTCGTGGCTCGCTTGGGGGGCCGGGACGCAGAAGGTCGACATGCCCGACCGCTGCGGCGAGTTTCTTCTCGTTCGCCCTGAGACGGAATTGGGCGAGGTTTCGGGGACCGTCGCCTGGAAAGACGTGTCGGAAGCGATCCTTCCTGCTCGGGTCCGGATTCAGTCGAGCCGCTCCGCGCCGCTCTGCGCGAGGCGATCGTCGATCCGTCGGGGGCCTACAAGGCCACGCACCTTCCGCTGGGTACCTACTCGATCCACGCCGTCGATTCGTCCGAGATCCGCGTCGATGTGAGGCCGCACGTCGATGTCGAGATCAACGCCGGAATACCAGCGAAGGCCAAGCTCCTTCAGGTCGTGCCGATTCCCTGGCCCGGGCTGATCGGCAACGAAGGGGTGCTCCGGAGCGCGGGACCGATCGACGCCGAGGCGCTCGACCGAGTCTTGAGGGCCTACCTCGACTATTACAAGATCCCGGGAATGTCGGTCGCCGTCATTAAGGATTTCGAAGGTTGTTTATCACCGCGGGCTCGGTGTCAGGAACATGCTGACCCAGGAGCCAGTGACTGACGACACGGTCTTCGAGGCCGCTTCGATGACCAAGCCCGTTTGCGCCTACACCGTCCTCCGGCTCGTCGATCGCGGCCTCCTCAAGCTCGACACGCCGCTCTACACCTATCTCCCCTACGAGGATATCGCCTACGACGACCGTTACAAGCTCATCACTGCGCGGATGGTGCTGACCCACCGGTCCGGGTTCCCAAACTGGCGAAGTGGAAAGCTCGACATCAAGTTCATCCCCGGAACTCAGTTTTCCTATTCCGGCGAAGGGTTCGTCTACCTCGGCAAGGTCGTCGAGAAATTGACTGGCAAGAAACTGGTTCAGCTCTGCCAAGAGGAAGTATTCGAGCCGCTGGGGATCGAGCACGCGTCGCTCGTCTGGACCGAAGCGATCGCAAAGCTCACGGCCACCGGTCACGGCGGCACCTCGCCGATGGCGAAAGGGAGGCCGAGCCAGCCCAACATGGCTGCTAGCCTGCACGTCGATGCGAAGAACTATGCCAAGTTCCTGATCGCATACGTCCAGGGCAAGGGGCTCGCGGAGGACACAGCCAAGGACATGCTCCGTTCGCAAGGGGCGATCCCCAACGACCCAAAAACGTCGTTCGGCCTGGGCGTCAGCATCGAGCAGACCCCGCAAGGCACCCGCTTCGGCCACGGTGGCCGGAACACCGGGTTCACGAGCCTCTCCGTCATGTATAAAGACCTCGGCATCGGCTACGTCTTCCTCGTGAACAACGACGACGCCAACAAGGTCGAAAACATCCTGAACGCCTATCTGATCACCGGCAAATCGGGCTTGAAAAGCAGCAAGCCAATCGCCCACAAGCTGGCCAAGATCGACCCGAAGATATACGACGAATACATCGGCGGCTACGAGATCAACCACGAAACGATCGTGACCGTGACCCGCGAAGGGGACAAGCTCATGGCCCAGCCGTCAGGCGACGCCCGGTTCGAGCTCTTCCCTGAGTCGGAAACCGTTTTCTTCCTCAAGCCGACCACAGACGCCACCGCCACGTTCGTGAAGGACGCGAATGGAAGAATCAGCCACATCGTCCTGATGCGCGACGGCCAAAAAACCGAGGCGAAGCGGCTCGTGAGAGGACCGAAGCCGAGCGCGGCCACGAACGAGACCACAGAGGCAGACTCTCTATTCAACACCATTCGCAACCTGGACATGCAGCTCTTCGGGGCCTTCAACGCTCGCGATGCTGACGCAATCGACAAGTTTTTCACCGAGGACGTCGAGTTCTATCACGACCAGGGGGGGCTGACGCGATCGCGGGCGGCGCTCGTTCAGACGTTCCGCAAGAAATTCAGCGAAAAAGACAGCCGGTTGAGGCGGGAACTCGTCGAGAGCAGCTTGGAGGTCTACCCCCTCTCCAATTACGGCGCCATCGAGATGGGAAAGCATCGATTCTTTCAGACGGCAGGCGGTCAGAAGGAGCGAGAAGTGACAGTCTCCCGGTTCGTCCACCTGTGGCAGAAAACAGGTGGCCAGTGGGAAAATCTCACGCACGTTGAGCTACGACCACAAGAGTGTGAACTGAATCCATAATCATGCCGACTCCGTCGAGATGGGCCCCCGCAAGGGGGCCGTATCGGTTCATGACGGTTCGTTCAATGGCCGTCAGTCGGAGGAATCGCAAGCACCTCTTGGCCGATATGGTCATCGCTGTCTGTGGGCATCATCTGCGGCTGCGATGGCCGGCCCGCCATCCACCTCTGCACAAGCATCGGGCGTCGTGCTCACCGATTCATTAGCTGACTGAAGCGGCATAATCAGAGGGTCTCGAGAAATGCCAACAGCTCGTTTTCAGGTCGAAACCGCCCCGGCTGCACGTCCAACGGCGTAACCTTTTCCAGAGGACCTTCTTTTGAGACGCATGTCAGCATACCCTCTCCTTGATGGCTAACCTGGGTGCTCATGAAGTAAAGGACACCCAGATAATGCCGCCTTGCCTGAAAGAGAGGGCAAGCGAAATGCATAAGAGAACCAAGGAGTCTGGGTTCAGTCGGCATCGTCCGGAAGTCGGCATTATGGAACTTATGCCGAAATCGGCATAAGTTTCACCGCTGGGCATTGCCGACCCTTCGACCAAACGGAATGAGTTCCGTTCTACGGCAGAAAGTAGAACGGAACTCATTCCGTTTCCCCGAAGTCGAAGCCCCACGCTCGGACCATACCAATTGGTATGGCTCAGAACGAGTCGGACGAGATGACCTCGCCGCCGTCGCGGGTGATGAGCGCCCGCAGCACCATCAGGTTGATCGAGTCCTTGATGAATCGCACCGAGCCGTCGCAGAACAGGGCGTTGAACCCACCCGTGAAATGGCCGCCCAGGGCGTTGCGGAGCGTCTGGAGCTTCGTCCGGCTTCGAGGGCCTCGTCGAATGGGATCGTCGCTCTCCGGCTTGGTCCAGGGGACAGCCTCCTTGGCCTCGACCACGGCGATCGTGTTCGAGGTCCCATCGGTGATCGACGCGATCCCGACCCCCTTGGGAACCTTCGGGTCGAAGATCGTGCGCTTGCCCGAGAAGCCGCGATAGAAGGTCATCCCCGGCGCGGCCGGGGCGTCGGGAACCGCGAAGGTCACCGGCATCCGCTCGAGCAGGGCCTTGTTGTGCGGGCTGTCCCAGGGCTCATCGAGCTTGAATTCGTTGAAAAGGCCCGACTGCTCGAGGAACGGCAGGATCTGCACGCGCCAGCTCAGCAGCGGCTTGCCATCCTTGCCGCGGATGTCGCCCGGGAAGTGGTTGTTGCTGGAATGGAAGTTGTGCAAGGCCAGCCCGATCTGCTTGAGGTTGTTCACCGACTGGGCCCGTCGCGCCGCGACCCGCGACGAGTTCACAGCGGGCACGAGCATTGCGATGGCGACGGGCACCGCCGTCGATGGGTTGATCGTCGGGAACGCCTCGCGCGAGAGGAACCGGATTCCCTGATCGTCCACCACCATCACGGAGACGGACGGGAACAGGAACGGCCGCAGCGCAGTCGGGCTCGGGGATCAGCTCGGGATCGAATGCGGGTCGAGACTCACGGTCTTGCCCCTCGTCCGGATCCACTCGGTCCGGGCGCGACCATAACCGCAGGCCCGGCCCGAAGGAAAGGAAAAAGGCGGGCCCTCGCGGTGACGTCGGCGAGTCGATCAAGCTCGGCAGGCTGACGAGCACGTCGGGAAGCATCGATTGCCGCGTGTCGTTGACGTTGAGGAAGGTCAAGCGATCGGGGAGCTGGTCGAGGACGCCGGCCAGCGGGTCGCCAGGCGGCAGACCGCCGCCTTTCGACTGATCGATCAGGTCCCGGGCGCGGCGCGCGGTCGCCGGCGACGAGGCCAGCACGAGCTCCTTTCGACCGACCAGCACCGTTGGGCGCATCCCCACCGGGAAGGGGATCGTCGTGGAGAACGGCCCGATGAAATACCCCACGTCGGGCCCCTTGAGTCGACGCATGGGACCCAGGCTGAGCGTGAGAGCGGAGAACCCCATCCCGGGATTGGGCATGACTGGCACAGCCTGCTCGGACTGCTTGGCGAGTGCATCCAGGGCCTTGGCCACCCCCTCGCGATCCTTGACCTCGATCACGATCGTCGACTTCGGGATAAAGATCATCGCGTGTGCCAAGCCGGCCAGCATATTCGGTCGGCGCGTTGATCTTGGTCGGTACGGTGTAGACCACGATTCGCGATCCCAGGGGGGCCAGGATCTCGTCGCGGAGCTTCAATCCGGTCAGTTGCTGCAAGGCGGCCTCGATCTCCGCGAGGGGTCTGCGAGGCCCGGGGGTCGATTGCCTTGGCCGCGGCGACGACCTGGTCATAGAGCCGGGCGGAGTCGAGCGAGAGCACGGTGAATCCCGCCAGCCCGCCGGGTAGCGGGGGGAGGTGTCGCACATCGAAGGTTGGCTGATCGAACAGCGCCGGGATGCCCGTGCGCGGCGCCGGGCACCACGACGCCGATGATGCTCTGGATCGCCGGGCCGTGGAACCCCCATCGGTAGTCGAACCGCTTGATCCGGTCGAGACCCAGCGCCACGGCCTCACGGGGCAGGGGGGGCAGCGCGGCCATGTCGAAGAACGCCAGACCGACCGGCTCGAAGCCGGGCGCGTCGTCGCCCCTCTTCAACGCCGTGCGGGTCGGATGATCGACGGCATTGGGCTCGCGACCGTCGAGCGCCGCGATGATCGCGTCGACGCCGGTCGGCGAGACCAGGCTCACGACCAGGTCATCCCCCTCCGCCCACCACGCCAGGGACATCGGCGGGCGAATCGCCCAGCACCTGGACCTTACGACCGCCCGGCTTCTCGACCAGCTTGATCCGGTCGAACGGGCCCCTCGCCGGCTTTCAGGAACCGATCGAAGGCCGCCCGAGGCGTCCCCGTCGCGCCGCCGCGGACGACCAGGGCCAGACAACGCGGCAGGCCCACACCTCCGGCGCGGTTGATCCCCACCGCGAAGCCCGAGCGCAGCAGGTGCTCGCTCAGCGCAACCAGTTCGCGGCCCCTGGCGGGACCTGGGGTTGCCTCGCCACATCAAATCGAGGAGATGGGCGACCGATTGCTCGAGCATCGCCCCGGTCGTCGTCTCATTCAGGAGCCGGTACGCCGCGCTCTTCGTCCAGGTGTCGCGATGCGCATCGAGCCCGTCGAACTCCGGCGTAGACGACCAGGTCCTGGCGGGGGAAGTACCGGCGCCAGCGGAACCGCCCCGGCCGGCTTCGTCGGTTGCTGGCCGATCGCCGCGGGGGCCAATCCGATGGCGGACGCCGTCAAGACCATGGCGGCGGCCCGGGCCAGGAGACGACTCAAACGAGCGACACGCGTTCTCATGGCGAAACCCCCTTCGGGCCGTTCCGGTGGATTCATCCATAAAAGTTGCGAGTATCGAGTGGCGCAAGGCGTCATGGAGGACGGCCCTTTGCCACGTCGCTGTTACCCGGCAAGGTAGATTCGCACGCTGCCGATCATACCTGACCCGAAGCGTCAGTTTCCCGTCGCATTCTGGGTTTGGCCCGAAGGGTCCCGACAGATAAGCCTAGGGTAACGCCTTCGGGATCTGACACACGTGAAGGATGCGATGACCCTGTACGGCTAACCGGCCGAATCCCAGGCGGTCGTCGCGATGGGTCTTCGCCAACGATCGAGCTAGAAAGCTGGGAGCCTATTCCTGGCCCGTTTCAAACGTTAGGTCGACCGACGCCAGGTGGTCGGTCCCCAAGGCGTTGCCCGTGGGCTGATTGTGGCAGGCCCCGCCTCGAGGAGGCGTACGAAAGCCCAATTTCCAAGAGACGTCAGCGAGGGTATGCGAGCCTGGCCCCTCGCTGCGTACGGCGAGTGTGGTCCCAGGCCCGGACTATCGCAACTCGCAGCCACGAACTACTGGCGCTGGCGACCCGCTCGGACGACTCCGGGGCGGGTGCGGTGAGCGACTTCAAGAACGCCTCGACCTGACGCCGCTCCCGGAGGCTGAGACCGAAGAACTTGGCGGCGATGCTCCTGGCCTCGCCGCCGTGCAGGGCCACGGCCTGGTCGATCGTGTCGGCGCGGCCGTCGTGGAGATACGGCCCGGAGTCGCGGAAGCCCCACAGCGGCGGGGTCCGCCACTCGAACCGAGACGCCGGACCGGTGGCACGGCCGGCGTTGCTGGTCGACGAGGCCGCGCTGGCGATCTCGTCGACCCGTCCGGTGGTCGGTGGTCTGAACCGCGGACTGTCGCCGGCGATCGGCCCTTCCTCATCGTTGATCTCCTCCTCCGACGAGCTGGGGTCGAAGACGCCGTACTGGCCGACGTCGCCGAGCTGCTGGCCCAGGTCGTGGAGCAGGAGGTCGCTGTAGATCCCTTCGGCGTTGCCCAGCTTGGGCGAATGGCAGGTCGCGCAGCCGATCGAGGCGAACATCGCGCGTCCGGCGGCGATCTCCTTGGATTCGGTCGCGGTCGCCGGCTTGTTCTCCGACGGCCTGGGGAGTGCCCGGACGTAGTCCATCAGGGCGTTGCATTCCTGCGCCGATGAGGTCGAGGCCCTTGGCCTGGGCCTCGGGTTTCTGGGGATTGCCGCCCTGGTGATGGTCGGGGACCTCCAGGCCCAGCTCCACGGCGCAGGCCGTCAGGACGAAGTCGCCCAGCGACGCCGTCTGCGCCTTCCAGCCGAACCGGCCGATCCGCTTGTCCTTCAGCCGGCTGACCCGCCCGGCGACCTCGGGGAAGCCCGGGTGCTTGACCTTCGCGGCGTCCTCGATCACGCGATCGGGGATGGAGTCGATCAGCCCGGTACCGAACAGGGCCGTCGGGTTCCGCTGGGAGCGGACCAGCTCGAACTGGCCGATGTTGTTCTGCATGAACTGTTGCCGGCCCATGTTGACCACATTCTGGGCCTGCATCATCGCCTTGGTCTTCTGGCATCGAGTCCCCGCGGGCATGAAGTTGCCGAGCCCCATCATCGACATGCCGCCAGGTCTCGTAGCCCGATTCGGTGCCGAAGTGGTGGAGGACGACGCTCCGCGACGTCCGGAAGCCGGGGTGGGCCTTGACCAGCGGCCCGGTGTCGAGCTTGCGACCGTGCCGGCGGGCTTGCAGGCCGTGGCTGGTGCGCCGTCGAGGCCGCTTGGTCTTGGGTTCGTCCGGATGTCGAGGCCGATCAGCGACCCCAGCGATCTTGCCCAGGAAGCTGGGCTCGCCCGCCGAGCTGCGCGGCCGATCTGCTGGGCGAGTCTGGCCATTGGGCGACGCGGTGATGATGTCGACGTTCTTGCTGGCCGGTCCGGCGCCGCCGTTGCCGCCGAGGTTGTGGCAGGCGATGCACGAGCTGTCGTTGTAGACCGGGCCCAGGCCGTCGCCGCCGTGGGTCCGCGAGTCGCCCGGCAGCCACTCGCGCTCGAACAGCTCGCGGCCCTGCGCCCGCTGATCCGGGGACGGACTTCGCCGGTGTCGGCCGCCCGCAGGCCGCCGATCCCGAGCGACCGCAATCCCCCAGAGGACCGCACCGGCCAGGGAGGCCGGTCGTGCCCCGACATGCCAATCCCGAGAGGTTTCGATCCGTCTGCCCATGGTGCATCCCTTTCACGATGAGGCGAGTTGCAAGAGATGGGTGGAGTTGACGTCCGTCATATTACATGTGTCGCGTGGCCGATCCGCAACACATCTCTCTCGCAAAGTTGCACCGCATCGCAACGGATCATCCGTCCAGTCCTGCGGGCGATGCCCAGTGACACGATCAGAACGAGTCCGACGAGACGACCTCGCCGCCATCGCGGGTGATCATGCGCCCGCAGCACGACCAGGTTGACGGTGTCCTTGATAAACCGCACCGAGCCATCGAGGAACAGCGCATGGAACCCGCCGGGGGAATGGCCGCCCAGTTCGCGCACGAAGGGCCTGGATGGCGCTCGAGCTTGGTCGGGTCGCCGTCAAAGGGGATATCGGTGTCGGGCTTGGTCCAGGGGACCGGTTCGCGGGCCTCGACCACGGCGATCGTGTTCGAGGTCCCATCGGTGATCGACTGGATCTCGACTCCTTCGGGGACCTTCGGGTCGAAGAACGCGTGCTCGCCCGAGAAGCCGCGATAGTAGGTCATGCCCGGCTCGACCGGAGCCACCAAGGACGTCGAAGACCTCCGGCATCCGCTCGAGCAGGGCCTTGTTGTGCGGGCTGTCCCAGGGCTCGTCCTGGTGGAATTCGTTGTACAGCGCCTGATGCCCCAGTTGCGGCAGGAGCCGCACGCGCCAGCTCAGCAGCGGCTTGCCGTCCTTCGCGAGCGACATCGGCCGGGAACCGGATTGGTGACATCGTGAGAAGTTGAAGCAACGCGAGCCCGATCTGCTTGAGGTTGTCGGTCGAACGGCCCCGCTGGGCGGACAGCCCGACCGCCGGCACGATCATCGCCAGGGCGGCCGGAGCCAGTGTCGCCGGATTGAACGACGGGAATGCCTCGCGTGAGATGAGCCGGATTCCCTGGTCGTCCACCGCCAGCGCGTGCACCGACGGGAACAGGAACGGCCGCAGCGATTCCGGATCGGGGATCAACTCGGGATCCATGGCCAGCTTCCGCGCGGGACGTCGCAGCACCCTCCCCGGGCGGCTCGGGTCCGTCGATGACCACGCCCCAACGGCTCAAAGGATCGAGTAGACTATCGTATGCTTCCGGATGAGCACGTACTCCATCATGTTCGGCAGGCTGACCAGCAGCTCGGGGAACATCGACTGCCGCAGGTCGTTGACGCCGAGGAAGATCAGGCGATCGGGGAGTTGCTCCAGGACCTTGCCCAGCGGGTCGCCAGGCGGCAGGCCGACCGTCTGCCGAGCGGTCCGACAAGTCCCGTGCGCGGTCGGGCCGTCGCGGGCGAGGTCGCCAGGACCATCTCCTTGCGCCCGAGCAACAGCGTCGGCCGCAGACCGGCGGCCATCGGCAGGATCGTGGCGGGCAAGGAGAGGACGCGGCCGTTCTCATCGCCCTTGAGCCGCTTGAATTCGCCGACCTCGCCGCCGCCGACCTGTCGGCCAGAGCACGCATCGCGCGGTTGACACGCGGGGCCGAGCGCGTCGAGAGCCCTGGCGACGGCCTGCTGATCCTTGACCTCGACCACGATCGCCGTTCTCGGTACGAAGACCATTCCTTGCACGAACCCGGCCAGCGGGTTGGTCGCCGCGTTGACCCGGGTCGGGACGGTGTAACACACGAATCGCGACCCCAGGTGCGGCCAGGAATTCCTCGCGGAGCTTCAAGCCGACCGCCTGGTTGACGGCGTGCCGGAACTGATCCGCGGTCCCCGAGCCGGGTGGCTCCATGACCTTCAGCGACGCGACGATCTGGTCATAGAGCCGGGCGGTGTCGAGCGAGAGGACCGTGAATCCGGCCAGCCCGGCGGGCAGCGGGGGCAGGTGCCGCGCGTCGAATGTCGGCTGGTCGATCAGGGCCGGGATGCCCGTCCGAGGGGCCGGTGCCACCACGCCGACGATGCTCTCGATCGCCGGCCCGTGGAAGCCCCATCGGTAGTCGAACCGCTTGATCTTGTCGAGCCCGAGCGCCACGGCCTGCCGGGGCAGGGGAGGAAAGGCGGCCAGATCGCAGAACGCCAGGCCGACCGGCACGAAGCCGGGCTCGTCGGCGCTGCGGGCCAGGTCCATGCGGGTGGGATGCTCCAGCGCGTTCGGCTCGACGCCGTCGAGAGCCGCGATGATCGCGTCGACGCCAGTCGGCGCGACCAGGCTCACGACCAGGTCATCCCCCTCGGACCACCAGGCCTTGCCGCCCCGCGCCGGATTGCCCAGGATGTTGACCCTGCGACCGCCCGGCTTCTCGACGTCTTGACCGGGGCACGCGGATGCTCGCCCACTCGCAGGAGCCGATCGATGATCGCGCGGGCCTTCCCTCCGCGCCGCGCCGCGGACGACCACGGCGAAGCAACGCGGCGGCCCCGCGCCCTCCGCACGGTTGATCCCAACCGCGCATCCGGAGTGCAGCAGGTGCTCCCCCAGCGCGACCAGGTCCCGTCCCCCCACGGACACCCCCTGCTGCTGTGCCAGGGCCATGATCCAGGAGACGGGCCGCGGATTGTTCGAGCATCGCCCCGGTCGTCGTCTCGGTCAGCAGCCGATACGCCGCGGTCTTCTCCCAGGCTGCGCGATGCGCATCGATCCCGTCGAACTCGGCATACGCGACCAGGTCCCGACTCGGGAAGTAGCGGGCCAGGGGAGCCGGGCGGGACGCCTTCGTCGTCTCCTGGCCCCATGCCGTGGGCCGTCACGATCAGACCGGCAGGCCGATCAGGCAGACTGTCCAAGTCCGTTGACGACCGAAGCGAGCAAGCCGCGCTTCTCATGATGCAACGCCTCCCGGCACCGAATCTGCCGCCTGAGATGGGACTGCAAGACCTTTGCATCGTACATTTGTCGCGGCGGCGGTGGCAACGTGTTTTCTGAGCAAACGACCGCGATCACCGCGTTCCGCCGTCGGGCGTGTGCTCCGTCCTTGCAGACGTCCATGGCCCCCATGAGACGCCAACGCCGCTTGAGTTGCGAGGTCCGAGCCGTTACCTTGAGGCTGTGAACGACGCATTCCGCTTCGAGTGCTCTTTGTCGTACCTCGCGACGAGGCTGGATTCGATGCGGGTTACCAGAATCCCGAATCGGGATCGAACCGAGGACCACGGATATGGCCAGGCCACGCGTTTACTTCGACATCAGCATCGACGGCAAGCCCTCCGGACGGATCACCATGGAACTGTTCGACGACGTGGTGCCCGAGACCGCCGAGAACTTCCGCGCCTTGTGCACCCACGAGAAAGGATTCGGCTACAAGGGATCCTCGTTCCACCGCGTCATCCCCCAATTCATGCTCCAGGGGGGCGACTTCACGAACCACAACGGCACCGGCGGCAAGTCCATCTATGGAACTAAGTTCAAGGACGAAAACTTCCAGCTCAAGCACGACAGGCCGTTCCTCCTGTCGATGGCCAATGCCGGCCCGAACACGAACGGCTCGCAGTTCTTCATCACCACGGTGGTGACGAACTGGCTCGATGGCAAACATGTGGTCTTCGGCGAGGTGACCGAAGGCATCGGACCTGGTGAAGAAGATCGAAGCCCTGGGCTCGGGGAGCGGGAAAACGCAGGGCAAGATCGTCATCGAGAGCTGCGGGCAGCTTTGAAGTGAACTTGATTGGCTCGTAGCCGCCTCGCTCGGTGGCGGCCCGATCCACGGAGCCGGGCTCCCAGGCGGGTGCCGGCCGGCGTAAGCGATGAGCCCTCGTCATGATCGCGAGGGCAAGAACGTCCCTGACTCCTTTACCCTTGCTGCCCGATCGATCGCGAGCGAGCGGCCCAGCCCGCCGCGCGGTGCCTGCATGGCCCGATTGTCAGACGGTTTTACCAGAAATCGGATGTGGGATCACAGGTTCAGTTGCGGAAAACATGCCCGGCCGACTTCGGTGAACGGAGGCATCTCAATCCCCCTCACCCGGCCTGCGGCCGACCTCTCCCTCGGGGTGAGGAAATCGAAGCCCAGACTGCCGCCAGTGCCTCGCCCTGGCAGCCAGGCCACCTTCAGGAGGGAGCCGCCCAATTCTCGACCGCCAGCCCCGGAACGGCGGCGAGATCGGTGTCGTCGGAAACGACCGTGCAGTTGCCGAGTGAAAATGCGAGGGCCGCGACCATCATGTCAACCTGCTGCATGGGGCGTCCGATCCGACGGAGTTCGGCTGCGATGCGGCCGTACTCGTACGCAGCCTTTTCATCGAACGGCCAGATCCTCCAGGCTGGCAATGCCCTCCGCAGACTCTGCATGTTCCGGTCGCGCGAGGCGCTCAGTTCGATGCCGTAGACCAACTCGGCCAGGACTGGCACTCCGATCCCGATCCGATTCCCCTGTGCGACCTCGGCTCGAGCATGCTCGAAGACGCCACGGCGGCGATCGATGTAATCGCCGGCAATTCCGGTGTCCAGGACGAAGCGCCTCATTCCCACATCCCCCGTAGCCGTGTCGGCATGCTCGAAGAAGCGGGACTTCTCCCATTCCTTGCGGGCACGGCGATCGGCTTCGATCGCGGCTCGCTCCAGGTCCGTCATCTCGAATGGCTGGACACACTCCATCGCGGCCAGGGTCCGTGCAATCTCGTCGGACGTCATGGGTCGCTCGTCATCTGCCGACCCGGCGAAGTCCATCGGGACGATCTGCACCTCAGTCCCCTCTGGCAGGTCGGTCGGTTCGGGCAGGACAACCTGCCCATTATGAATAATGCCCTTGAGTATGGTCATGCCGACCCTCCTTTTGAGGGTTTGGATTTCCGTGGACCATCGGATCAGCCGAAGGCAAACTGTTTCGGCACGCCGAAAAAGGGAAACCGAGTGCTACGCGATACCTTAGGATCGGTGAAGGTCCCTTCTTGATCTTAATGCAGCCCCGAAGCACCTTCAACGGATCCAACCGTCGTCAGGACGAGCGGTTGTGGTAGAGGCTTGGATCGGCGCTTTGGATCATCGGATCGGCGTCGAGACCGCCGCCCAGAAACGCGATGATCTCGGCGACGACCGGCTCGGGGGTTGAGGACCATGCCGTTTCGATTTTATCGAGATCAGGAAACGAGGCCGACCGATCGGGCAGGTTCGTCGGGGCGATTGAGAGCCTATTCCCGTACGTTCTTTGCAACTATCCTGGAAGGAACGGTGTTTTTCGCTCGCCCGGAATGAACAGGCCGATGGACGATTACGCGCTTCAACGAGCAATCTACCTGACGGGCCCGACGGCCGTGGGCAAGACGGCGGTCGGCGTGGCCCTTGCGCGGCTGGGTGCCGAGATCGTCGCAATGGATTCGATGACGATCTATCGGCGGATGGACATTGGCACGGCCAAGCCGGCGATGGCGGAGCGCGGTGGCATCCCGCACCACCTGATCGACATGGTCGAGCCCTGGGAATCGGCCAGCGTCGCCGACTATCGCAACTGGGCCCGAGAGGTCGTCGCGGCGATCGAAGGGCGCGGCAAGCGTGCGTTGTTCGTCGGGGGCACGGCGCTCTATCTCAAGACGCTGCTGCGCGGGCTGTTCGACGGGCCCGGGACCGATCCCGAGCTGCGTCTCCGACTCGACCAGGAGGCCGAGGCGCATGGGGAGGCCGCACTCCATGCCCGGCTGGCAGTCCTCGATCCGGCAGCCGCGGCGCGGCTCCATCCCCACGACCGGCGGAGAATCATCCGAGCCCTGGAGGTGATCGAGCTGACCGGCCAGCCCCTGAGTGCCCTCCAGGTCGAGCACCACCGGCCGGCGCCGACCGGGGCCCAGGTCTACGCGCTGGAACTTCCCCGCGCGACACTATACGACCGGATCAATCGTCGCGTGCTGGGCTTCTTCGATTTGGGGCTGGTCGAGGAGGTTCGCGGACTCCAGGCAAGTCCCCGGCCGATGAGTCCGGCCGCCGCGCAGGGGATCGGCTACCGCGAAGTCATCGCCATGCTGGCCGGGCAAGCGAACCTCGCCCAGACGATCGACACCATCCAGACCCGCTCTCGGCAGTTCGCCAAGCACCAGGCCACATGGTTCCGCGGCCTGGAGGAAGTCCAACCGTTCCCGGTCGCGGTGGAGGAAGACCCCGAGACGGTCGCCGATCGGCTGGCCCAGAGGATTCGATAGCCGTCGGAGCCGGGTTCAGGTCGTTTTCGAGCCTCGACATCCGAAATGTTTCGGCTACAGGACTTGCAGCCGAGACGTCCCGCGGGTAGACTGGCTGTACGACGTTCGTAAGAGACGGTCTTGGATCGTCTCTTCTCTTGGAATAGGCAATCCTGGGATATGGATTCCGGGATTTGGAATCTGCAATTCGTAATCCGCAATCCGCAATTTGCAACCCAGAGGGGGCGCCGATGCACGAGCTGGAAAAGCCGGTGGCCCGAGTGTTTCGGCGACTGCGGTACCAGCGGTTCCTGACGACGCTGGTGTGGTCGTGTGCGATCGGGCTGGTCATTGTCGCCGGGGTGATCGGTGCGGAAAAGCTGCTGGGTCGCAACCTGCCGGCTCCGGACTGGGTGGCGTTCGCGATCGCCGGCGCGATGGCGATGCTGGTGGCGGCGGGTTTCGCAGTCTTCTCCGGCCCGAGCCGGCTGGACGCCGCAGTGGCCATCGACCGGGTCTTCCACTTGAATGAGCGGCTGAGCTCGGCTTTGACCCTGCCCGAAGACCTGCGCGAGACCCCCGCGGGCCTGGCCCTGATCGCCGACACGGTGCGGAAGCTCACCGACCTGGACATCGCCGCCGAGTTCGGCCTGCGACTCCCCCGCCGGGCCTGGCTCGTGCTGATCCCAGCGGCTGCCTGTCTGCTCGTGCTGTTCGCACCCCCAATGGCCCGCAATATCGCCCAGGCCAGGACCAGCGAGTCGGTCAACACCAAGGCGCTGGCCCAGCAGGCCCAGGCCCTCAGCAAGAAGATCGCCAGCCAGCGCCAGGCGATCGACAAGGAGAAGTTCCCGGAGGCCGACAAACTCCTGGCCCAGATCCAGAAGAAGTCCGACGAACTGGGCAAGGCGCCCCCGGCGGCCAAGGACAAGCTCATGGTCGAGCTGAATTCCCTGACCGACGCGCTGAAAGAGCGGCAGAAACAGCTCGGCACCCCTGAGCAGATCAACCGCCAGCTCAAGCAGCTCAAGGACATGGGCCAGCAGGGCCCGGCCGATGAATTTGCCAAGGACCTCGCCCGCGGCGACTTCCAGAAAGCGGCCCAGGAGCTCAAGAAGCTCCAGGAGAAGATGCAGTCGGGCAAGCTGAGCGAGGCCGAGAAAAAGGCCTTGAAGGAACAGCTCGGCGAGATGGCCAAGAAGCTCAACGCCCTGGCCAACATGGAACAGCGGAAGAAGCAATTGGAGGAGGCCCGCAAGAACGGCGGCCTCAGCCAGCAGCAATATGAGCGCGAGATGGAGAAACTCCAGGAGCAGGCCAAGGGCCTCAAGCAGCTCCAGCAACTCGCCAACAAGATGAGCCAGGCCCAGGAGGCCATGCAGAAGGGCGACATGAAAAAGGCTGCCGAGGCCATGGGCATGTCGCAACAACAGCTCCAGGAGATGGCCAAGCAGCTCGAGGAGATGCAGGCACTCGACAGCGCCATGGCCGACCTCCAGGACGCCAAGAACAGCATGCCCGCCGACATGATGAACCAGCTCGGCGACGACCTGAACAGCCTCGGGATGAAGATGGGTAACCGGAACAGGGGCAACGGCAATGGTATGAACCGCGGCCGCGGTCAGGGCGATCGCCCCGAGGCACCCGATGACACATCCACCTACGGGGCCAAGGTGCAAAACCAGATCGTCAAGGGGAAGGCCGTCGTGCAGGGCTTCACCACGCCGAGCAAGACCGTCAAGGGCCACACCGTCATCGATATCCAGGGCGAGCTCGATGCCGCCACCGGCTCCTACGCCGAAGCCCTCTCCAACCAGAAGATTCCCAAGAACGTCGAGAAGCACATCCGGTCGTACTACGACCAATTGAATAAGGGACGTTGAGCCGGGGATGACTCTGGAGGATTGGGTTGGATGGGATGATATCCATTCTATTTCCCGATCGAGCGACGGAGAAACGCGCGCTCGCATTCCTGCTGGGACGATTCTCCGGTCGCGTACTCAAATCGGGCGAGCACCTGGTGCCCGAAGCCGCTCTCGAGGCGTTAGCGGACCAGAATATTCCCTTTCCGGTCAAGGGCAAAGCGACGTCTGAGCAGCAGATTGCGGCGCTTTGAACTCGTTCCCACGTTCGGCGTGGGAATACCTTCCTGGACGCTCCGCGTCCCGACGGATCTTAGCTGCGATCCGGGCCACCACGACGCAGAGCGTCGAAGACGGCATTCCCACGCGGAGCGTGGGAACGAGTTCAAACCCTTCAGTGCCCTCAGCTTATGACTCATTGAACGGTATTGTGCCTAACCCGGCTGAGAGCATCGTCTCCTCGCCGATCCAACTCGCTATCTCCCGCCCGGAATAATTTCAAAAAAAGCGCTCGCGGTGCCTTCGGTCTTTCCATCTCAATCGTGATGGTTAGTGCAAGGGCCACCTGACCGGTGAGATGGCTCGGTGCCAGGCTGTCTCGCTGGTGGCGGCCGCGCACAGGCCGAGCGGCGATGTGATGATCCGAAGGATGGAGAGTGCGAGGCGATACGTGGGCCGACCGGCCCACCTCATCGTCGGGGCGTACTCCCGGATGCCAAGGATGGAACGGCGCCATTTTTCCGAAAGGGATGCATGATGTCGCGCTACCTCGATATCCACACGCGGGCCACGGTCCTGGCCGAGCCTTCGACCCTGCCGATCGTGGACTGGAGCCAGCTTGGGCAGTCGGCGCCGGTCCCCATCTCGACCTCGAATCACAGTCCAACCGACCCGTTGCCGAAGGCGGACATCGTCATCCTGACCTGGACGGAAAACGAATGGACTGCGTTTGATCATGTGTTCTTGAGAAGTACAACGACTCACCCCGAGTCCTCCCAGTCGTTGACGAGCAAGTGGTCCCTTTACAGCCGCCAGGCTCCGTCATCGTCGGCGAGCAATCGACTCTGGGGGTACTTCCAACTGGTACAGATCAAGGGCGCGGGCCAGGCGAATTTCACCGTCCTGCTATTCAAGTGCGATGCGCACCTCGCCCATCCACCATGGATTTCCGGCCTGGCCGAGATGATCGGTGCGATCCTCGCGGACGCCCAACCGAGCCGGATCTACTCGATCGGCACGGCCGGCGGCGCCAATGGGACCCAACGGCTGGGCGATGTTGCGATCACGAACTCGGCAAGGATCGTGCTCACTCTCAGCGAGAACACGAGCGTCAACTACAATAACCAGACGTTCACTTGCACCGGCTGGTTCCCCAACACGGACCTGGTCCCGCAGGTTCAATCCGATCTCTTCCTCCCGTTGAGTGGGATCGCGACGCAGCAGAAACTGCAAAGCGTACTCCAGCAGA
Organism: uncultured Isosphaeraceae bacterium; assembly: GCA_963842405.1. Classification (GTDB taxonomy): domain Bacteria; phylum Planctomycetota; class Planctomycetia; order Isosphaerales; family Isosphaeraceae; genus CAVZRC01. The sequence continues at coordinate 50,540 of CAWJGW010000003.1, forward strand.
CTCAGAATAGTTCCGAGGGCAAAGCCCTAAAACCATTTACGCTTGCGGATCTCTTGAATCCCGCCCTGGACCCGGCGAACCTGGGTTCTCCCAAGGCTGTCTCGTTTCCGGGCATTCCGTTGCTCACGACCGATACGTACTACATCGCGCCGTCGGATTCACCGTACGCGGCGCTCGAGATGGACGATGCTGTCATCGCGTACGTGGCGGGCCAGAACAACGTCCACTACGCCTTCGTCCGCAACATCTCCGATCCCCTGGTTCCCTCGGCAACGCCGAGCGGCCAGGAGATCCCCGCCGCGGCCAGGAAGGACTGGTCGTCGGCGATCTACGATCACTTCGGGCTCTACACGAGCTTCAACGGTGCCCTCGCGGCGTGGGCGACCATCGCCGGCTCAGATGCATAAGCATCGTGAAAAGTATTCACGTCAGCGATCAGGTTTCTAGCAAAGCGGAGAAGCAGGCTGTTTCCTCGGATTGCACGTCTTCTTGAGAGGCTCACTTGAAGGAGGTCTCGATGAGTTTGCATGCGCACATGGTGGCCATTCGCGGCAGTCATCGTCACGCCGCAGCCGATGCCAAGCTCCTGGGGAAGTCGGATCCCCAGCAGCGGATCAAGGTCAGCATCTACGTGAGGACGAATCCTCATCCGCCCGCGGAGGCCCTTCGCGCGGTCCAGGCGATGGATTCCCAACTGCCCCGTAAGAGGAAATACCTCAGCGATGACGACTTCAATGCCGTCTACGGTGCCGACCAGGCCGACCTGGACAAGGTCGCGGCCTGGGCCAAGCAGCAGAAACTCACGGTCCTCAACAGCAGCATCCCCAAACACCAGTTGCAGGTGGAGGGGACGATCGGCGATGTGAGTAAGGCCCTCGGCATCGAGCTCAACGAATACGAGCATGCGAGACTCGGTCGATACCGCGGCCGCCAGGGTCAGGTCTTCGTGCCGGACTACTCCTCGACATCGTCACGGGCGTGTTCGGTCTCGACACACGGCCCATCGGCCGTTCGCGACGCAAGCGCGGACACGTGGCGCCGGTCCTGTGGGAGACGCTGAAAGCCCAACCAACCAGCCATGCGAAGGGTGCGGCCGCGAAAGCCTCGGCCCAACTTTCCAATCCCTGGCCCGGAACGTTCTTCCCACCGCAAGTCGCCCAGTTGTACGACTATCCGGAGACCCTCAACGGATCCGGCCAGAACGTCGCCATCTTCGCCTTCAACGGCCCGCCGAGCCCCGATCCCCGTGGCGGCTACAAGTTGCCGGCGCTGAAGACTTACTTCGAGAAGCTGCTGGGCGGGACCACGCCCTCGATCACCGACGTCGTCATCCAGGGGCCGGGCAACGACCCGGGGCCGGATACGCCCGCCTCGGACCAGAACGGCGATTCCACCGGCGAAGTCATGCTGGATATGTGCGTCGTCGGCTCGGTCGCGCCGGGGGCCAACATCTTCATGTATTTCACCGAGTTCAACAGCCAGGGATGGGTCGATGCCTTGCATGAGGCCATCACCGATAACAACCAGATTTCCGTGATCTCGATCAGCTACGGCAACCCGGAGAACGATCCGCAGAGCGCTGGACCCAGATGGGACTTCAGGTCGTGAATCAAGCCTTCCAGGCAGCCCAGGCCAAAGGCATCACCATCTGCTGTGCTTCAGGCGATGATGGATCGGGCGATGGGTCCAGCCAGGGTGCCGAGGTCGATTTCCCCGCATCCAGTCCCTTTGTGCTGGGGGTCGGTGGGACGAAATTGGTCAGTTCGAGTGGCAGTACCCCGCAGATCACCTCGGAAACCGTCTGGAATGAACTCTTCCAGAGTGAAGGTGCGGGAGGGGGTGGGATCAGTGCGGTGTTCTCCAAGCCGTCCTATCAGGACGGAGTGAATGTGCCACCCTCGGCCAACCCGCCTCATAGTATCGGCCGCGGCGTGCCGGATGTCAGTGCGGTGGCCGATCCGGTTACCGGCGTCGTGGTCATGAAGATCGATGGCAAGCACCTGGAGCCGATCGGCGGCACCAGTGCCTCGGCCCCGCTCTGGTCTTCCTTGATCGCCCGCCTCAATCAGGGGCTCAACGCGCGCTGCGGCTTCCTCAACCAGGTCTTGTACACGAAGTGCGCCACGGGCGTGCTCCGTGACATCACGAGCGGCAACAACGGGGCCTACCAGCCGGCCCTGGATGGGATGCCTGCACCGGCCTGGGTAGCCCCGAGGGGCAGAAGTTGTTGAAGGCCCTCTCCTGAGGATCCAGCCGATCGCGCCGGCGGAGATTGCTGTAAGATCTTTCTTGCTGGCAAGCGGCAATGGGTGTCGGTTCTTTTTCCCGATTGAACCGGCACCCATTCCATTTCCACGACCGGCCGGCCCGCCGAACGAGCCGCCGGAAACCATTGCGGCACGACTCTTGAGCACTCCAACACTCCGCCCGATCCCCTGCCCCGCCTCGTCGATCACCTCGTCCCCTGCCCCTCGTATCGACATCGATGCAGCCAAGCGATGCCATGTCCGCCGATCCTGCACGTGCTTCTTGTGCCGAACATTTGTTCATGGTCCCGCGCGGCCGCCCGGTCCTTTCAAGCGAATCCGGCGAGAGTTCGGTTGTGCCGGCGGGTTTCTGTAACCCGTGTCTTCAGAAGGTCTTGCTGATCGAGATCCCGAGCTCGGCTCCGTCTCTGAGATCTTTTTTTCGGAAAAAGCGCCGGAGGCGCGTTCGGTTTTTCGATCTCAGGGTCCTTATAGGGTGGGCCGATGACTGCGCCGATCCGCGACAGGGCTCGCTGCCGGAGCGAATCGCTTCGACGGACTGATCGCGGTGCGCTTCGTCCGGACGGTTTGGATGTCGAATTCTTGGCCTGCGTGATTCGGAGTCCGGTCATTCAAGCTCCTCAAAGAATCGCACGCTCGTCTGAGATGGATGCAGGGCACATCGGCAAAGGAACCGTTTGCCGCGCCCGTTCCCGATGCGAAAAAGGACGTTGCATACGTTCAGAATGATGACATGAATTTTCTGTAACTCATGAGGTACTTCCATGACTCGGTTCTTGACTCCTAGCCGTTTCGCATTCTTCCTCCTGGCGATTATCGGACCGTCGCCGGCTCACGCGAATCCGATCGTCGCGGGCTCGACTTATTTGCCGGGGACGGCGATTCAGGACATAACCCTGTTGCCCAACACGCCGTTCAACCCAACGAACTCGCCGATCCTCATCAGCGGCCTGTCCGGGGTCGGTTCCATCACGATCAACCGGGACGCCGAGGTCGGGAACACGATCTCGATTCCCACGCTCTCAGGCGGTCTCTACTACGGCTCCGAGCCAGGCCTGGGGAGTTACGTCTTCGGCAACATTCCACCCTTGACCGGGGCGGATTTCAGCGGCGTCATCACCAACGTGGTTCAGAACCCGCTCGACCCCGGCTTCGCGACCGGGCAGCCTTCCAGCTTCCAGTCCGGCGACTTCTCGTTCGGCGGTGCCAGTTTCGGGTTCGAGTTCCTCACCGGTCCGGCGGCAGGCGCCACGTTGTTCACCGACCCCACAGTCCCCTTCAGCTTCTCCTCAACCTTCGACGGTTTACCCCCTTCGGCCGGCACGGTGCTCATGAACTCCGGGACTGACGCGCTGAACATTCTGTTCAACGGGCAGGTGGTCGCCCAGAGCTCGAACCGGAGGATCGTCCTGAGTAGCATTCCCGAGCCTTCCAGCGTCGTCCTGTTAGCCGTGGGCGTCGTCGGCCTCGGCGTCTGCATTCGCAAGCGACGGAGGGACTGACAATGTGGAACAAACGCAATGGCTTCACGCTCATCGAGCTCCTGGTCGTCATCGCGATCATCGCGGTCCTGATCGCCCTGCTACTCCCCGCGGTCCAGGCCGCGCGGGAGGCGGCGCGTCGGCGCAGTGCATCAACAACATGAAGCAGCTCGGCCTGGCGATCCTGAACTATGAATCGACCCATTCGATGCTTCCTATCGGCCGGGTCTGGACGCCGCTGCCGGGCATCCCGTTTCCCTCGTTCTTCGAGGGCGCCCAGAACACCACCTGGTTCACGCAAATGCTCGGTCAGTTCGAGCAACAGGCCCTCTACAACGCCTACAACTTCTCGATCGGCATCGAGGGACCTCCGGGCGCCGACGGCATGCCGATTGGTATTGCGATCAATTCGACGGTCTATGGGACGAAACTGGGCACGTTCCAGTGCCCGAGCGACAACGAGCGTGATCTCACGTTGATCTGGCCGACCAACGGTTATCCGATCCGGGGGACACGGGGGAATTACGTGGTGAGCTGGGGCAACACCCAGTGGGCCCAGCAGAACTCCGCCGGCGGCGGCACGGCAACTCTCAACCTGCCCGTGAATTACCAGCAATCGGCATTCGGGCACACCGGGATCCGGCTGGCCTCGGTCACCGACGGGACCAGCTCGACGGTCTTCACCGCCGAGACGCTCCAGGGCCAGGTCAACGATGTCCGTGGCGCGGTGTGGACCCTGGGGGCCGTCTTCATGACCCGGTTTACTCCCAACGGCTTGCGGGATTTCTACGGCGTCGTTGATCCACCGACGGGAGGGGGCGACCGGCTCGGCGATGGGTTCTGCGTCAACGATCCCGGGGGGATGATGCCCTGTGTGCCAGTGCCATTCCCGTTCCTCGACACTTACTCGGGTTCTCGCAGCCGGCATCCCGGCGGGGTCAATGCGGGTTTCGGCGACGGCTCCGTCCACTTCATCAAGAACTCGATCAACCCACTTATCTGGATTGGCCTGAACACGATCCGGGGTGGCGAAGTCCTCTCGTCTGATTCCTATTGACCTCAGGGGGCTTTTCACTCGGGTGGAACCGATGCCAATCTCGCGAGCCGAACCGACCACGGACCATGTCCCGGACGAGACGAGTGCCCTGGAAGCGCCGGCCTCCATGGCGGTCTTGTCGTCCCAGGTGACCGCCGACTTCGAGGGCCCCGCGCCCTCCGGCGGCGCCGCCCCCGCGCTGAGGCACGAGCGATTCCGCATCGGCGAACAGCTCGGCGAGGGGGGAATGGGCGTTGTCTACCACGCCCGCGACAACCGCGATGGCCGCGAGCTGGCACTCAAGCTGATGAAGGCGACCCTTGCCGGCACGGCCCGGCGCCGGTTCGAACGCGAGTTCCGTTCGCTCTCGGCGCTGCAACATCCCCACTGCTTGAGGGTCTTCGACTATGGGGAGCTGGACGGCGGCCCGTTCTTCACCATGGAGCTCTTCCTGGGCCGGCCGATCACGAGCCTGGCCGGTCGGGGCGTCGAGCCGGTCCTCGAACCGCTCATCCAGTTGACGCAGGCACTGGATTACATCCACCAACACGGCATCATTCACCGCGATGTCAAGCCGTCGAACATCCTCGTCCGCCCGACGATCCGGCCCGACGGATCGCCCGCTTTCGAGGTCAAGCTGATGGACTTCGGCCTAGCCAAGTTTTACGGAGTGAAGTCCTCGCTGTCGGCCGAGGCCGGCTTCGCCGGTACCGTCGCCTATTGCGCGCCCGAGCAACTCAATCTCGACGAGCTGGACCACCGCGCGGACCTCTACTGCCTGGGGCTCGTCGCCTACGAGGTCCTGAGCGGACGCTATGCCTTCCCCGAGGCCCGGCTGGCCGGGATGCGCCCCTTGATGCAGGCACAGCTCAATGACAAGCCGAAGCCGCTGAGGGAAGTGAGCCCGGAAGTCCCCGCGCCGATCGCCGAGGCGGTGATGAAGTATCTCCGCAAGCAGCCGAGGCGCCGGCCCGACTCCGCCGGATTGCTCCGCTCGGCGATCGCCGGATTCCTGGGCATCGACGAGCAGACCGCGGTCTCCGGTGTCTCCATCGTGCCGGTGCGGCCGAGGCTGTCGGTCACCGGCTTCGTCTGTCGCGCCAGCGAGCAGGAGCTGATCAACGACGTCCTGCGCCGCGGCCTGCGACCGGGCTCGGCCGAGTCGCGCGGCGAGGTAGCCGCCTCGCTGATCGTCGTCAGCGGCGAGCCTGGCATCGGCAAGAGCAGCGTCGTCCAGGAGGCCGAGCGGATCGCCCGCGGTCACGGCTGCCAGGTTTACGAGGGACGTTGCTTCGATGGCAACTTGTCCCCCTTCCAGCCCTTCGTCGAGATCATCCGGCAGCTCATCGCCGAGTTGAGACTTCAGGAGCGCCGCGAAGCGGCGGCGGCCGACGAGCGACCTCACCGGCACCCACGTCGCCGGGCTCCCTGCCGAGTCGCTGGTGCGCCTGCTCGGTATCGTCAACGACTATCGCGGCGAGCTCCTCCGCATCGCGCCCGAGCTCCGAAAATATCTTCCCGGTGAGGCATACCAGCAAGTCGATTTCGGCCGCGAGTCCGACTACATCTACCGTGCAATGGCGGCCTTCTTCCTGGAGATCGCCACGTTTCAGCCGGTCTGTCTCAGCTTCGAAGACCTGCAATGGGCGGACAAGAGCTCGCTAGATCTGTTGCGGCACCTGGCCGCCGCGCTGGACCACGCGCGGCGCACGGCCGATGGTTCGACGAGCGTGCCACGGCTGGTGATCGTGGCCTCGGCCCGCACCGGCTATGTCACGCTCGAAGCCCTGCTGACACAGCTCCGCGAGCAGCGTCATCTTCTGGAGCTTCTCCTGTCGCCATTGACCGAGGCCGAAACGCGCGAGCTGATCGCCCTGCGCCTGAACTGCCAGCCAGAGGAGCTGGCGCACGACCTTGTAACACGCGTGCACTCGCTGTGCGGTGGGAATCCGTTCTTCGTGGCGGAGACGGTGCGGGATTGGTTCGACAAGCAGGCGATCACGCGGAGCGAGGGCGGCTGGGTGCTGACGACCGAGGCAGCCGACTCGACCGACCTGCCCGAGACGGTGCGCGACGTGATGCGGCTGCGGTTGCAAGGCTTACCGCCGAAGGTCCAGCAGGTCGTCGAGCGCGGCGGCGGTGATCGGGGCGGTGGTGGACATCGATCTGTTGAGAGACGCCCTGCCCGAACTCAGCGAGGGCGACGTGCTGGACGCGATCGACGCGTTGCTGCCGCGCCGCGTCTTCCGCGAGACGGGCAACGCCGGCCGTGTCGAGTTCGTGCACGACCTGCTCCGCGAGCTACCGTATGGCGACCTGGCGGCGTCTCGGCGGCGTAGTTTGCATCGTCGCGTCGGTGAGTTGCTCGAAAACCGTCGGGCGAAGGGGGAGGCGCTGGCCCCGGCGGTCCTGGCCGACCACTTCCGCAATGCTGAGGACCGGGCGAAGGGCTTCGCCTACACAATGGAGTCCGCCACCGCGGCCCTCGAAGCGTATGCCTTCAACAACGCGGTCGTCCAGTTGAAAGACGCCCAGCAGCTCTTGCCCGCCGACGCCGACGCGGCGACGCGATATCGTCTCTGGGATCTGCTCGGCACCGCTTGCGGCGCGTCGGGCCGGCTGGACGACGCGATTGAAGCGTACACACACGCCCTCAAGCAAGCTGGCGACTGCTTTGATCGAGCAACAGCTCAACGCGGGATCGGTGAGGCGTATCACCGGAAGGGTGACTGGCATGCCGCCCTGCGCCATTTCAAAACCGCCGTAGGTGAGGTCGGATATCCTCGCCCTCAGGGTGTCCTGGGACTTATCTTCGGCATCTGGCGGGCTTCCGTTTACTTCCACATCGTGCCATCGTGGCTCTCCTTGGGCAGGAAGGGGCCGGATTTCGACCGACGGGTCGAGATCGCGATCGCGACCTACTTCCGCATGGCCCAGTCTCCGCCAGACGTCATCAGCTATTGTTACAACTCGTACAGTCTTGCCGCCCTGGCGAAACAGTCGGGGAAGCCCGAGCTCATCGCCTTGGGCTATTCGAAGATCTTCTATAGCTGGGGCATGTTCTCTCTCGGCCGGTTCATGAAGGGCTTCATGCGTCGTGCCGAAGACGCTGCGGATTCCTCCCGTCGAGGCGTAGTGAAGGCGTGGACCCAGGCGCACATCGGTGGCGTCCACTACTTTGGAGGCCGACTCGGCGAGGCCGAGGCGGATTTGCGCGAGGCAATCGAGACTCTCGACAAGGTCGGGGACTGGTTCGGGTTCTTCTCCCACCACATGCTGAGACACCTCTATGCGGTCCGCGGCGACATTCCGATGGAGCTCGCCGAGGCTGAGGCCGAGATCGCAACCGGCAAGGCGCGGGGCGACGCGGAGTTCTTGGCTTATGGGCAATACGGGAAGGCCGATGCCCTGGCCAGGGCCGGTCAACACGAAGAGGCGTACGAACTGGTAGTCCCCGCGGTCGAATTGCTGGTCGCCCGCGATTCCCTCGCGCTCCTGATCGCGTACGGTCACCTCGGCTTCGTCCGCCTCCAGGCGTCGGACTACTCCGGCGCTCGTGCCTGCGCTCGAGAAATCCAGGGATCGGATTATCCGGACATGCTGCCCGTTCGAGTTTGCGGGCCCCACGTTTCCCTTGCTCGTCGAGAGCCTTCTCGGCCCCCGCTGGGCTGACGCCGATGACGGTCCCAGCCGATCCGTTGCCCGTAAAGCCTGGCGTGAGGCGCGCACGGCCCGCTTCTTCGGCTGGCGTTTCCCGAATTACGAGGCCCATGCCTTGCGCGTGAGCGGCCGCGCCGCCTACGCCCTCGGCAAGACCAGGAAGGCGGCCGGATACTTCGAGCGAGCGATCCTGGCAGCGGAGAAACTCGGCGCCCGCTACGACCTCGCCCGCGCCCTCCTCGACGCGGCCCGCTTAGTACCCGATCGTGCCGACGACTACCGCCGGCGCGGCCAGCAGATCCTCGACGAGCTCGGCGCCGTCGTCCCGGAGGCGGAGCGGCTGCCTCCTTAGTATGGAATCGACCCGCCGTTGGAGACTGCATATTGACTGGGACATCTCTGCATAGGTGCTAGCGACTTTAGGGTAATTCCGAGCGGATCCGGCGAGATTCAGATTTGAGGAGTGACCGATGCGGATTTCACGGGCGGGCGTGACCACCGACCATGGCCCGGACGCGACGACGTCCCGAGACGGGCCAGTCTCCGGGTTCGACATTGCCGATGTGACCAGCGACCGCGAGGACTCCTCGCCCTGGACCGGCTCCGTCCCCGAGTTGCGGCACGAGCGATTCCAGATCGGAGACAAGCTCGGCGAGGGCGGCATGGGCGTGGTCTATCGCGCCCGCGATACGCGCGATAATCGCGAAATCGCGCTCAAGCTCATGAAGGCCTCGCTGGCCGGTACGGCGCGGCGCCGCTTCGAGCGCGAGTTCCACTCGATCTCGGCCCTGCATCACCCCCACTGTCTCAACGTCTTCGATTACGGCGAGCTGGGCAGCAGCCCCTTCTTCACCATGGAGTTGTTCCAGGGACGTCCCATCACCAGCCTCTCGGGCCGCGGCGTCGAGGACATGCTCGACCCCTTGTTGCAAGTGACCCATGCGCTGGATTACATCCATCACAACGGCATCGTTCACCGCGACGTCAAGCCGTCCAACATCCTCGTCCGGCCGACGACCCGTCGCGATGGCTTGCCCGGCTTCGAGGCCAAGCTGCTGGACTTCGGTCTGGCCAAGTACTATGGGGTCAAGTCGTCGCTGTCGGCCGAGGGCGGATTTGTGGGCACGGTGGCCTACTGCGCCCCGGAGCAGCTCAATAACGACGAGCTCGACCACCGCGCCGACCTCTACTGCCTGGGTCTGGTTAGTTATGAACTGTTGAGCGGCCGGTATCCGTTCCCCGAGGCGCGGCTGGCCGGCATGCGCTCCCTGATGCGAGCTCAGCTCAACGACACGCCGCGGTCGCTGGCCGAGGTCAACTCCGAGGTGCCCGTGCCGATCGCCGATGCCGTGATGCGCTACCTCCGCAAGGAGGTACGGCGCCGTCCCAGCTCGGCTGCCTTGCTGCGGGACGCGATCGCCGAATACCTGGGCATCGACGATCAGACCGCCGTCTACGGCGCGGGGCTGGCACCGTCGCGACCGATCCTCTCGGTCACCGGCTTCGTCTGCCGGTCTCTCGAGCTCGATGCGCTCGACGCCGTTCTCCAGCGCTGCCTGAGCCCATCGGGGATCGCGGCGACCGGCGTCGAAGCGCTGCCCTCGCTGGTCGTCGTCAGCGGCGAGCCGGGCATCGGCAAGAGCAGCGTCGTGCAGGAGGCCGAGCGGATCGCCCGCGGTCACGGCTGCCAGGTTTACGAGGGACGCTGCTTCGACGGCAACCTCTCCCCCTTCCAGCCGTTCGTCGACCTCGTGCGCCAGCTCATCGCCGAGCTACGCTTGCAGGAGCGCCGGGATGAGGCGATGCCGGACGTCGACCTGACGGGCACCCACGTCGCCGGCCTGCCCGCCGAGTCGGCGGCGCGGCTGCTGGCCATCGTCAAGGACTACAGCGGCGAGCTGCTCCGCATCGCGCCCGAGCTGCGCAAGTATCTGCCCGGCGAAGCGTACCAGCAGGTCGACTTCGGCCGCGAGGCCGACTACATCTTCCGCGCCCTGTCGGCGTTCTTCGTCGAGATCGCGACGCTTCAGCCGGTCTGCATGAGCTTTGAAGACCTGCAATGGGCCGATAAGAGCTCGCTCGACCTGCTGCGGCATCTCACCGCGGCCCTCGCCGACGCCCGTCGGACGGCGTCCGACGGCTCGATCGCCGCGCCTCGGCTGGTGATCGTCGCCTCGGCGCGCACCGGCTACCCGCAGCTCGAGGCTCTTATGGCTCCGTTGCGAGAGCGTCAGCAGGTCCTGGAGCTGCACCTGGCGCCGCTGGCCGATGGCGAGACGCGCGAGCTGATCGCCCTGCGGCTCAATTGCCGGCCCGAGGAGTTATCCGACGACCTTGTCGCCCGCATCCACGAGCTTTGCGGTGGCAATCCCTTTTTCATATCCGAGACGGTCCGCGAGTGGTTCGAGAAAGACGCGATCTTGCGCAGCCACGACGGCTGGGTGCTGTCCACCCAGGCCGCTGACGCCTCCGACCTGCCCGAGACCGTCCGCGAGGCCATGCGGCTGCGACTCATGGGGCTTTCGGACAAGGCGCAGCAGGTGCTCTGCGCCGCCGCGGTCATCGGTGCCGTCGTCGACATCGATCTGTTGCGCGATGTCCTGTCCGATCTCAGCGAGAGCGACGTGCTCGACGCGATCGACGCCCTATTGCCGCGCCGCGTATTCCGCGAGACGGGCAACGCCGGCCGCGTCGAGTTCGTGCACGACCTGCTCCGCGAGCTGCCCTACGCCGAACTCTCGGCCACGCGTCGCCGCAGCCTCCACCGCCGCGTCGGCGAGCGGCTCGAACACCGCCGCGAGCAGGGCCGGGCCGTCGCTCCTGCCGTCCTTGCCGACCACTTCAAGCATGCCGAGGACCGGCCGAAGGCGCTCACTTACGCGACCGAGGCGGCCCAGGCGGCCATCGACGCCTACGCCTTCAACAACGCGATCGCCCACCTGGACGATGCGCTCGAGCTCGTGTCCGACGATGCGACCGACGTGACGCGCTACCGCCTCTGGCATATGCGCGGCATCGCCTACGGCTCCTCGGGACGGCTCGACGACGCGATCGGTGCCTATCAGCGGGCCCTCGAGCACGCCGGGGATCGCCTCGCGCGCAACGGCCCACTACGGGATCGGCGAGACGTATCACCGGAAGGGTCTCTTCGACGAGGCATTTCGACACTTCGACCTCGCCTTGGCCCAAGTGGGCCACACGCGCCCGCGAAGCCTACCGGGGCGACTGTTCGACATGTGGCGAACCTCTGTTTACTTCCACATGTTCCCAGCATGGTCCCGCCTGCCCGACGCCGGGTCGGATCGTGACCGACACAACGAGATCGCGTTCCAGAGCTATTATCGAGCTTCTATGATCAGTACACGGACCAATCTCTTCGATTACGCGCACTACTCTTACAAGATCGCCGCTCTGGCGAAGCAATCGAGGAAGCCCGAGCAGCTTGCCGTCGCCTATTCCAAGCTCGGCCTCAACTGCAGCCTCTTTTCACTCCATTGGCTGGGGATGGTTTATATCCGTCATGCCCAGAAGGCTGCCGAGTCGTGCCCGCGGCAAGAGGTGCGGGCGATGACCAGGGCCCATGTCGGCATGGCCTACTACGCCAGCGGCCGGCTCGTCGAGGCCGAGGCGGAGCTCCGCGGCGCTGTCAACCTGCTGGACAAGGTCGGGGACTACTTCGGGGTCTTCTCCCATCACTTCTTGCGTCACGTCTACACGATCCGCGGCGATATTCCACGGGAGTTGGCCGAGGCGGAATCCGAGGCTGCGATCTCGACGACGAGCGGCGACGCGGAGGCACTGGCCTGGGGCCATTATGGCAAGGCCGGTGCCCTCGCCCGATCCGGCCGGATCGGCGAGGCGCTGGAATACGCCGACTCCGCAGTCGAATCGCTGAGGGCCCGCAAGTCGCTGACGGTCGCAATCGCCTACCATATCCTCGGGTACGCCCGCCTTCAGGCCTCGGACTATCCGGGGGCCCGCGAGGCACTCGAACAATCTCGGTCTGCCATCAACCGGACATGCTACATGGTCGAGGTCTCCGGCCCCACTTATCCGCTCCTGGTCGAGAGCCTACTCGGCCCCCGCTGGGCCGACGCGGAGGGCGGACCGAACAGGGCCGATGCCAGGAGAGCCTGGCGCGAAAGCCGCTTCGCCCGCTTCATCGGCTGGCGGTTCCCGAACTGCGGCCCGCACGCCCTGCGCGTCAGCGGCCGAGCCGCCTACGCCCTCGGCCGGTCGAAGAAGGCGGTCAGATACCTGGAGCGGTCGATTGCCCGGGCCGAGGCGCTGGGCGCCCGCTACGACCTTGCCCGCGCCCTGCTCGACGCCTCGCTCGTGATCCCCGAGAAGGCCGACGAATACCGCCGACGCGGCCAGCAGATCCTCGACGAACTCGGCGCCGTCGTCCCGGAGGCCGAGCGGTTGCCTCCTTGATAGGCTATCGACCCGTCTTCGCAGCATGGGTCTCGATCGGAACCTCTGTGCATCGCCGTCCGCGACTTCGCGGTCGTTCCCAACGAATCCGGCGAGAGTGCGCCGGAATGGCCGGAATCCTGTAACCTGTGATATCCAAACATCTTGCAGAAAAATCACAAACTATCCCTTACGCGTCGAGAGCTTTTTTGAAAAGAAGCGCACGATGCGCGTTCGGTCTTTCGATCTCATGGTCCTTATAGGTAGGACGATGACGCTGTCGGCGCGCGACGGCCTGGTGACTAGCCGTCTCGCATCGGCTGGCCAATCGCGGTGCGCCTTGTCCGGATGTTTCGGACGTTGAGTTCGCGGAGGGTCTGACCATGTCCAGCAAACGCAACGGGTTCACGCTTATCGAGCTCCTGGTGGTGATCGCGATCATCGCGATTCTGATTGGCTTGTTACTTCCCGCGGTCCAGGCCGCACGGGAGGCGGCGCGTCGGCGCAGTGCACCAACAACCTGAAGCAGCTCGGTCTGGGCTTACACAACTACCACAACACGACGAACCGGTTCCCGTCGGCCCTGACCTACATCGCCGGATCACCCGACGTCCCGACCGGGATCGGATCTCCGGAAGCCGCCATTCTGCCCTATCTGGAACAGACGAATGTCCAGAACTTATTGGATCCGAACCAGCCCTGGACCATGGTGAGCCCAACCGTGGCCCAAATGACGCTCAGCCTTTTCATCTGCCCTTCGGATACGGGGCCGAGTCCCTACCACTACACGTTCTTTGACGCGTGGGGGCTGCCCGCGGGCTCGACCTTCGGTAGCGATTCCTACGGCCTCAACAAGGGACTCAACGATGCTTGTTGCTTGTCCCCAGGGTACGGGCCTCCCCCGACCACGCCGCTATCCGGACTGTTCGATTTCAACACATTTCACCAGATCGTTGAGATCCGGGACGGGACGAGCAACACCTTCATGATGGGCGAGGCGGCGGGCGGATTTCCGATCTGCGACGGGATCGGATGTTCCACGCCGTATCCTGGCGGCCTCTCCGTCCACTTCTGGCTCGTCGGGGGGCATAGCCAGCCGCCGTGGGTGCTCCAGGGATTCGTCTACTCGGGCAACAAGTGCAGTACCGTCGAGCGACTGAACAAGGTGCCGGTCACCGATGCGGTCCATGACGTGAGCCAGACCTTCAACTGCACGTCGAGCTTTCTCGGCGGACCGCACTGGGTGACCAACTTCCGGAGTTTCCACCCCGGAGGCGCGAACTTCCTTTACGTGGATGGCTCGGTGCGCTGGGTCAGTCAGTCGATCGACATGGCCACCTACCGGGCGGCTCTCGACGATCCAGGGCGGAGAGGTCATCAGTAGCCAGTAGTCCGGGGGTGAGATGCCCGACAACCGGGAGACGGTTCGGAAACGAAGAGGCTATCATGCCTGACGACCAGCAGAAGGTTTTCGTGACCTTCGAGCCCCATCCTGTCCCTGCTTGCCCCGATGTCTCTCCGGGTTGGTGCTCGGGCTCAGACAGCGATCAGGACATGGGGACGCCGCCCTTGCCGGAGACCCTGGAGTGTCCCGGTTCCGAAACGGTCCGTCCCGTGTCGCATTCTAATCCCGCAACGGCCAATCAAATCCCATCCGGGCAATCCGCTGAATCTGTGGCTTCCCCAGCGGACGCCCCCGCGGCAAAGGTCGGGTCCGGGCAACGCCTGGGCCGCTACCGCGTCGAACAGATCCTGGGGCAGGGCGGCTTCGGCCAGGTCTACCTGGCCTGGGATGAAGACCTCCAGCGCCGCGTGGCGATCAAGGTGGCCTCTCGTGTGGCCACCGATGCCTCCGCCGAAGTTTACCTGGCCGAGGCCCGAATCGTGGCTCGGCTCGACCATCCTCATATCGTCCCGGTCTACGACGTGGGCCGTACCGATCAGGGCCAGCTCTTTGCGGTCTCCAAACTGATCGACGGCCGAGACCTGGCCGCCTGTCTGGAGGCCCGGCGCCTGCCGTTGGAACAGTCGGCGCGATTGGTGAGCACGATAGCCGAGGCGTTGCATTATGCCCACGAACGGGGCCTGGTTCACCGCGACATCAAACCCCAGAACATCTTGCTGGACGAATCGGGACGGCCGTTCGTGTGCGACTTCGGGCTGGCCCTGCGCGATGAGGACTACGGCATGGGGCCAGAGCTGGCCGGCACGCCAGCTTATATGAGCCCCGAGCAGGCCCGGTGTGAAGGGCACCGAGTGGATCGCCGCTCCGACGTCTTCAGCTTGGGCGTGGTCCTCTACGAGCTGATCACGGGCGAGCGTCCGTTCAAGGGCCACTGGCTCGAGGTGTTGCGGCAGATCGCCCACGAGGAAGTGACGGCGCCGCGACAGCGGAACCCGGCCGTACCGGCGGAGCTGGAACGCATCTGCCAAAGGTGCCTGACCAAGCGGGCCGTTGACCGGTATGCCACCGCGGCCGAACTGGCGGCGGACTTGCAGGAGTTCTTGCGGGGCGGCGCGATGGCCGCCGATCATCGGGTCTTCCGCGTGGTACCCAGGGGACTACGGTCCTTCGGCGTGGCGGATGCCGACTTCTTCCCGGAACTCTTACCCGGTCCACGCGATGCACGGGGCCTGCCGGAGGGCCTGACGTTCTGGCTGCACCGACTGGAAGAGACCGAAGTGGAGCGGACGTTTCCCGTGGGTCTGATCTACGGTCCCAGTGGCTGCGGCAAGTCGTCTCTGGTCAAGGCGGGATTGTTGCCGCGGTTGGGCGAGCGCGTGCGGGCGGTCTACGTGGAGGCGACCGCCCAGGATACCGAAGCGCGGCTGCTCAACGGCCTGCAAAAAGCCTGCCCGGGAGTGCGTGAGCAGGAGGGCTTGGCCAGGTCTCTGCAGGGCCTACGACGGAGCGGCTCGCGGAAGGTGGTGCTCTTCCTCGACCAGTTCGAGCAGTGGCTGCACGCCCGGCATGAGTTCGCCAGCACGGAACTGGTGGCGGCCCTAAGGCAGTGCGACGGAGTTCAGGTGCAGGCCGTGGTCCTGGTGCGGGACGACTTCTGGCTCGCTGTCAGCCGGTTCCTCAAGGAATTGGAAGTGCCGCTGGTCGAGGGCCACAACAGTGCACTGGTCGACCTGTTCGACCTCTTGCACGCCCGCAACGTGCTGGCGGAGTTCGGCCGGGCCTATGGCCGGCTACCAGAGGATCTGGCGGACCTGCGGCCCGAGCAGCAACGCTTTCTGGACGATGCCGTCAGAGGGCTGGCGCGGGACGGCAAGGTGGTGTCGGTGCGACTGGCCCTGTTCGCCGAGATGGTCAAGGGTAAGCCGTGGACGAAAGAAACCTTGCGGCAACTCGGAGGCACGGAGGGAGTGGGGGTCACGTTCCTCGAGGAGACCCTTGGCGGGGACGGCTCGTTGCCGGAGCATCGGCTCCACCAGCAAGCCACTCGTTCGGTACTACAGGCGCTGCTGCCGGAGGCGGGGACCGACATCAAGGGACACATGCGGTCGAAGCCAGAGCTGTTGCAAGTTTCTGGTTACTCCGAGCGGCCGATGCTGTTCCGTGACGTGCTTCGCATCCTGGACCACGAGCTTCGGCTGATCACGCCCACGGACCCCCAGGGTTGGGGTGAGGTCGATGGCAGCGGTACGATTCGTCCCGATGAGCAACTCTACTACCAGTTAACGCATGATTACCTGGTACCGGCATTGCGGCGGTGGCTGACGCACAAGCAGATGGAGACGCCGCGCGGCCGGGCGGAATTGCGGCTGGCGGAGCGGGCCGCATTGTGGAACGCCAAGCCGGAGCCGCGGCGATTGCCCGGATGGCGAGAGTATCTCGGCATCCGCCGCCTCACGGACCGGAGGAGCTGGACCGAGCCGCAGCGGAGGATGATGCGCGAGGCGGATCGTCATCACGCTCAGGCGCTGGTGCGGCGCCTCCTGGAGGCGGACCTGGCGGATGTGCCGGAGATGGTCGGCCCGATCCGACCAGCTTCGGACGTGGACGGAGCCGTTACTGCGACAGGAGCAGCAGGCCGCGGCGGAACAGAGCCCGGCGAAACTACACACGGCGCTGGCGCTCCTGGCGGCCGACGCCAATCAACTCGACTACCTGTACGAACGGCTGCTGCAAGTGGCGCCGGGAGAGTTTCCGATACTGCGGGATGCGTTAGCGGAGCACCGGGAGAACTTGTTCGGCCGGCTCTGGTTGGACGTGGAATCGGCGGCGAGCGAGGACCGGCGGTTGCATGCGGCGGCCGCACTGGCTACCTATGATTCCTTCAGTCCGCGCTGGAAGGTCATTTGCGCCGAGGTCGCGCAGGCTTTGACCCGCGTGAAGCCCGAGTTCCTGGGCGACTGGAAAGAAGCCTTGCGGCCGATCCGGTCAGAATTGTTTGCCGCCCTCGGTGTGATCTTCCGTGATCGTGAGCTGGGTGAACTGCAACAGGCTCTGGCTACATCCACGCTCGCGGACTATGCCGCGGACGTCGTGTCTCTGCTCGCGGATCTGATCGTCGATGCCGATCCCCGCCAGTTTGCCGAACTGTTCCCGGTTCTGGCCCGGCACGGTGAGGGCGCTATCCACGCGCTGGAAACCGAGTTGGACGAGGTGGTGAGGCCGGACTGGACCGACCCCCCGACCGATCCGAGCTGGCGGGACCTTACCGCTGATCTTCGGCAGGTCATCGAGGCCGCCGCGGGGTTGCTCGAAGAGCGATTCATTTTCTGTCAGACCCTGCCGTATCCGCAGTTCCGCGACGTGGTCGAGCAACTCCGCGGTCGAGGCTATCGTCCTCTGCGAATCCGACCCCATCGCGTGGGTCCTTCGCTCCAGGTGGCCGCGGTATGGATTCGTGACGGTCGATCCTGGGAATGGCTGGGCGAGGCCGATGTCGAAGACATCCGCACGCGCGACACGGAACTGGGACGACAAGGCTACGTGCCGGTCGATGTGTCCGTGACTCGCTCCGGCGAGGGAGGGCCGCCTTGTTACGCGGCGGTCTGGGAGAAGAACGGAGCGGATACAGAGGTCCGCCTGATCGTCGGCCGCCTCGGAGAGTCGGAACAGAAGGCGCAGGCGGCCCTGGTCGAACAGAGATTCAACTGTCAGACGGCCACCGTGATTCTTGACTGCCAGGGTCAGCCCCACGGTGCGAGCCTCTGGACCCGGCGGAATGATCAGCAGAGGTCCACGACCCGACTGTTCCATGGTCCTTCCGCGGACTTTCGCGAGGACGACTGCCCCGGACTGCTGCTGACCGATGCACGATTGAGCTCGATCGAGGTCCCGGAAGACGGGGGGAACGATTCCATCCTGGTGACGACGGCCCTCTGGAACATCAGCACGCAGTTCGAGTCGAAGGTGCTCCACGGGTTGTCGATTATTGAGCAACGCCTCCTGGCGGCCCGGTTGACCGCGGACGGTTTTCGCCCGGTTGCGATCTCCGTGGCATCCGACCCGGAAAATGGTCTGCCTGTGGCCGCTTCGGTCTGGCACAGGCCGCTGGCCGCGGAATCCGCCAAGGACCGACTCGCGAAGCGCCAGGCCAATGCGGCCGTGGCGCTGTTGAGGCTCGGGCAGCGAGCTCAAGGTCTGGCCGATTCTCCGGCATCGCCCCGACCCCAGGACCCGCAGTTATTTGATTCACCGGCTCAGCCCCCTCGGCGCGGATCCGAACCAGGTTCTGACCCAGTTGGACAGACAGGATGATGTGTCGATCCGCCGAGCCTTGATCCTCGCCCTGGGTGAGTTCCACGAGCTACAGCTCCCGCAGGCCGGACGGGAGCAGTCGATTCCTCGCCTGCTCGAGCTCTACGCCAACGATCCCGATCCCGGGATTCATGGGGCCGTGGCCTGGACACTCCGTCGCTGGGGTCGAGCAGGCGGAACTCGAGTCGATCGATTGCCAGTTCGCCACCGGCTCGGCCGTGGGAAACCGCCGCTGGTTCGTGAACCGGCGTGGGAGAACACTGGTCGTCATCCCCCCACCGGGCGAGTTCGTCATCGGCTCGCCTCCCACCGAGATCGGGCGGGAGGGCGGCCCCGAAGGTGGCGTCGAGATGCCGAGGTATGTCCGCATCGACCACGCCTTCGCAGTCATGATTCATCAAGTGACGGTGGCCGAAGTCCTCGAATTTCGAAAGAACTACTTCTATCGCAAGTATTTCTCACCCGAATCGGCTTGTCCGATCAATAATGTGACCTGGTACGATGCCGTGGCCTACTGCAACTGGTTGAACGAGCAGGAAGGCATCCCCAAGGAACAATGGTGTTACCTGCCGAATGACCAGGGCGAGTACGCGCAGGGCATGAGAATCGTCCCGGACTCACTCCGTCGCATCGGTTACCGTCTGCCGACTGAGGCGGAATGGGAATTCGCCTGTCGGGCAGGCTCCATCACCAGTCGATACTACGGCCAGAGCCTGGACCTGGACAATCACTATGCCTGGACCGTGCAGAACTCCTTGGGACGCCGAACCGCGCTGGTCGGGAGCTTCAAGCCGAACGATCTGGGCCTGTTTGACATGCTGGGCAATACCTTGGATTGGTGTCACAATGCGTTTCGCGATTATTCCAGGGCGATCGAAACCGAGTTAAGTGATGGCCACGCCTCGGTCGAAGTCGTGAGCGACAAGCAAAGGCGCGTATTGCGGAGCCCCACACTGGCGCATTGCCCCGAGACCGTGCGGGCCGCTTTTTTCGATGCTTACGCTCCGAACGTACAGGTCTATGGCGTAGGTCTCAGAGTGAGCAGAACTTACCTGCCCAACGAGAGTCTCGAGGGGGGAAAAGAGGTGAGGAATGCCGACCGTCAGGCGTTGAGGAGTTCCACTCCCATCGAACCGTCGGAAGGAATTCGGTCGAGCGTCAGGTTGAGATTCAGCCCGAACCTTGGGCTGTTTGCCTTCGGCTTTCGGCCTGCCCGGACCGTGGACCGATGAAACTCGGTGCCCGATACGACCTCGCCCGCGCCTGCTGGACGCCTCGCGTGCCATCCCCGATCGTGCCGACGACTCCCGACGACGCGGACAGCAGATCCTGGGCGAGCTTGCGCGCCGTCGTGCCGGAGGCGGAGTGATTGCCTTCTCAGAATCTATCTCAGTAAGGTGGGTGAAATCCAGCGATCTTCTGAATTCACAAGCACCTGGAGGCTTTCACCCACCCTACGAGTCTTCCTACCGAGAGAGGCTCTTGGCATGGACTCATCACGGAGCGGGCACCGGCCGGATCGGCCCGGCGCGCCAGAGCCGGACGGCCCCGTCGTGGCTGCACGAGGCGAGGGTCGAGCCATCGGGTGCGAACGCCAGGGCGTTGATCTGGGCCTTGTGTTCCTCCAGGGTGAGCAGCTCCTGGCCGGTGGCGACGTCCCAGACCCGGATGACCTTCCCCTTGCCCGCCGCGACGACGTTCCGGCCGTCGGGCGTGAACGCCAGGCATCGGAGCTGATCCGCCTCGCCGCGGATGGTCCGGACGAGCTCTCCGCGGGCCGGGTCCCAGAGCTTGATGCTCCCGTCCTCGTTGGTCGAGGCCAGCAGCGAGCCATCGGGTGCGAACGCGACCGCCAGGGTATTCCCCACGTCGCGCAGGGTGGACAGGGGCCGGCCGGTGGCGACGTCCCAGAGCCGCACCGTCGCGTCGTTGGACGCCGAGGCCAGCGTCTTGCCGTCCGGGCTGAAGGCGACACAGGTCAGATTCTTGGTATGGCCGGCCAGGACGGCCCGCGTTGTCTTCCTCGCCACATCCCACAGCCGCGCCGTCATGTCATCGCTGGCGGTGGCGAGCCATCGGCCGTCCGGGCTGAAGGCGACCGAACGCACCTGGCCCGTGTGGCCCTCCAGGGTCGCCAGCCGTCGATGCGAATCGCGCGTCCCAGAGGATGACGTTGGGATGCTCCGGCTTGCCGGAATCCAGGCTCCCGGAGGCGAGCATCCGTCCGTCGGGGCTGAACGCGAGCGCCGAGACCGTGGCCGTGTGGGCCTTCCAGCCCGCCAGGAGTTGACCGGAAGCCGGGTCCCAGAGCTTGATCGTCTGACGCTCGCGGGTGTCGTCGCTGCCGGTGGCCAGGACCTTGCCGTCGGGCGAGAAGGCCGCCGCCCAGGCCTCGGCCGTGTGGCCGGCCAGCGCGTCGGGAGCACTCGGCGGATCGAGCCGCCAGATCCGCGGTGTCGTACCACCCGCGAGGATGAGCGTCCGGCCGTCGGGGAGGAAGGCAAAAGTACCGGCATCCTTCCGGCCCGGGAAGACGTGCAGCCGGCGCGCTGTGGCGACGTCCCAGACCTCGACGGGCTGAATGTGCCCCCGAGCTCGTCGCGGTCACGATGGCCAGGCGTGTCTCGTCGGGCGAGAAGACCATGTTGTGCTTCGTGAGCGCTCGATCGGCCATGGACACGTTGCTGTCCGCTCGTTCGCTCGAGGATCGTCACGCGGCCCGAGCCGTCCATCACGGCGAGGCGCGATCCTCGTCGGGCTGAAGGCGAGCCGGACTGATTTCGCCGATCGGCCTCGAATCGAGCGGCCTCGCGGCCGTTGAGCCGTCTCCCACACCACGATGCGATTTCCCGGCACGTGCGCCGCGAAGAATCGGCCGTCGGCCGAGAACGACGAGAGGCCGACTGGGCCCGGCTGCGGGACCGCCAGCACGACGAGAGCCTTGCCCGTCCAGGGATCATGGAGCGTGAGCCGTTCGCCTTCGTGTACGGCCAGGCGTGAGCCGTCGGGCGAGAAATCCATGCAGTAACGGATGGTCGCTTTCGATGGTCCGGCGGGGTCGATGCGCGAGTCCTGCGGTGACGTCCCACACGTTGACGGACTGCCGTCCTCCTGGATGATTGCGGGCGACGGCCAGGAGCCGGCTCTCGGAATCGAAGCCAGAGCCGAACCCACGACTCGCCCGCCTCGAGATCGAGCCGCGCCACGAGCCGGCTCGTGGCGACTTCGAAGAGATCGATTCCGAGGGTGCGTGGTCCGCGGTCAAGCGTGGCGAGGTAACGGCCATCGGGCGAGAACCCCAGGAACTCCCATGCCGCATGGGGAGTCGTCGGGAGGTCGCGCGGCTTGTCCAGCTCCATGCCGGGTGCCAGGTCCCAGAGCAAGCGCTTGCCTTGCAAGTCCCAGGTGGCGAGCGTCCTGCCGTCGCGAGAGACGGCCAGGCCCACGACAGTCGCCTCATGCCCCCAGAGCTGCGAGAAGTCGCGGTGAGCCTGTCGCCAGAGGTAGCGCCAGGCGAAGCCGCGGGGGTCGTATCCGTCGGGCTCGGGCTGGATATCGTGGAGGATGTCCTGGGCCAGCTCGAATTGTCGCGCGTCGAGCGCCCGCCGGACGCGCCGCAGGCTCTCGGCATAGTGGTGCCGATCGGCCTGATGGCGACGCTCTTCGGCGATTTGCTTCTGTCGCTCAGCCTCACGCGCCTGTTGGTCGGCGCGAGCGATCTGGATCTCGAGCTGCCGGTTGTGCCACCCCAGCCAACTGGCCCACCAGACTCCGTCCCCGACGAGCCCCCCGGCCAGCAGGACGACGAGGCCCATCAGCGCCGCGATAGCCGGCCGGCGGCGGGCCCATGTCCGTGCGCGCTCGACAGCCGAGACCGGCCGGCCGACGATCGGCCGCCCATCGAGGAACCGCCGCAGGTCGTCGCGCAGCGCCCCGGCCGAGGCGTACCGCCGCGCCGGCTCCTTGCACAGGCACCTCAGGCAGATCGTCTCCAGGTCGCGCGGCAGCCCGGGGCGGAGCGAACGCGAGTGCGACCGGCTCGGATTCCAGGACCAGGCGCAAGGTCTCCGAATCGGACTCGCCGCGGAACGGCGGCCGGCCCGCCAGGATCTCGTAGAGGGTCGCGCCCAGGGCGTAGACGTCGGTCGCCGGGCCGACGTCGTGGCGACGGCCCGCGGCCTGCTCGGGAGCCATGTAATGGGCCGTACCCATCCGGGCGTCGCTCCGCGTCTCGTCGCCGACCTCCTCGGCCAGCTTGGCCAGGCCGAAGTCGGTCAGCCGGGGGAAAAGATCGCTGGGGTTCGCGGAGCGCCAGGCCCCTGCTCTGCCGTCCTCCGGAACTGGTAATGGTCGCTTGCCCGATCGGGCTGGCTCGTCCGCCCTTTGGGGAGCCGTCAAGATGATATTGTCCGGCTTGATATCGCGATGAAGGATGCCGCGGTCGTGGCGCGTGCTGCACCGCGTCGGCAATCGCGGCCATCCACCGAGCCGCCACCGCGCGCGGGACCGGCTGATTCTGCGACTTCAGCCAGCGACGCAGGCTTGGCCCCTGGCAGAACTCCGAGGCGATGAAGTAGCCCAGGGGGCCGAGCTCACCGGCGTCGAAGACCCGGACGATGTGGGGGTGATCGAGCCGGGCCGCGGCGCGGGCCTCGCGGAGGAACCGGTGGACATCGCCCGGTGCCAGTACGCGCTCGGGCAGGGGCATCTTCAAGGCCACCTCGCGGCCCAGCAGGCGGTCGCGGGCGCGGACCACGAATCCGAACCCGCCCGAGCCCAGGTCGTCGAGGACGTCGAAGCGGCCCAGCAGCGGACGAATCTCCTCGGGGCCTCTCGACCGGGGGCGACACCTGCGTCCGCCGGCGCGCCCGCCGACGCTTCGGTGGCTTCCAGCATCTTGAGCAAGAGCAGCAGTCGGCTTCGCCCGCGGTCGTCCACCTCGTCCGGCGAGGGAGGGTTTCCCGCGTCGCCCTCCTTCGCGGTGGCGGAGGCGTGCAGCAGCGCGTCGAAGGCCATCATTTCCGCGAGCAACTGCTCATCGACTGGCGAGGGGCTTGTCTCTTCCGGGGTCATGGCCGGGCCTCGAGGACGTTCGGATTCCAGACACGTCCCGTCCGTTGGGATCGGGAGAATCATTTTCTGAAAAAAGTCCGATTCGCGGAGTCTATAGCAACGGAACCTGGTTGGCGTGAGGGAGGGTTGCGGATCACACGGGAAATCCTCGCTCCCACGCTCCCGCGTGGGAGTATCGGCTTTCGACGCTCCGCGTCGCCGGGGCACTCGGGCCGCCGGAGCGTGGCAACGAGCTCACCCGGTCTCTTTGCGACAGACTCAGAGTTTGTGAAACAATCGGATAGCGGATTCCAAATTACGAATCGCGAATTCGTAAATGCTTTTGAAATCAGGCTTTATATCCATCCGCAATTCGTAATTCGTCATCTGGAATCGATTTCTTCACAGCCTCTCAGAAAAACGTCCGAATCGCGTTCGTTTTTTCCACCTCATGGTCCTTGTAGGCAGGACAATACGGACTTCGCCGTGAGAGATGGACTGCGGCCGGACGGATTCGACCCTTTTCGAGGCTCGCGGGCCGCGGTGCCGCCCCTCACGGCGTCAGCTTCACGCGGATGCCCTCGGCGGGCCGGCCTGCGTCGTCCACCAGCCGTGCGCTTCCTTGCCAGTTCGCGGTTTCATTGACCACCTTGAGCAGCAGCACGTTCGTCCCCTGATTCAGCGACACCGGACCGATCGTGTCCAGCGGCTCCAGCGGGCGGGGCACGGGGCACTCGTAGATCTTCCGGCCGTTGAGATACACCTTGGACTGGTCATCACTGCCGATCTGGAGCCAGAGGCCATCGCGCGCCTGGTCGCTCTCGAGGTAGCAGACGGCGTAGGCGACGCCCAGCTCCGTCGCCCGCCCCAGCACCGCATTGAAATCCAGTACCGCCTCGGGTGAGCGACGTTGCCGCCAGACCAGCTCTCCGCCGTCGATCGGGACACGTTCGCCGGGCCTCGGCCGGAGATTCGCCTCATCGGGAAGCTGTTGCCGGTCCAGCGCCTGCGCACCGCTCTCACCCGGATTCAAGGGCAGCGGCAGCAGCAGGAGCCAGGTCTGGATGAATCCCTGGGCCCGCGGCCCGTGGAAGGCGTTCCGGGCCGAGACATCACTGCACCACCCGTTCCTGGTGGTCCCATCGCCGCACCTCCTCGTCGACGGCCGCGTCCCACACCCGCGCCGTCCCGTCATCACCCCCCGTCGCCAGCCGCGTACCGTCCGGCGACCAGGCCACCGACCTGATGAAGCCCGTATGCCCCGTGAGGGTGAGGAGCTCCCGGCCGCCGGCCGCATCCCACACCTTCGTCGTCCCGTCCGCACTCCCCGATGCCAGCCGCGTGCCGTCGGGCGACCAGGACAACGACCTGAGCCCACCCATATGCCCCGTGAGGACGAGGAGCTCCCGGCCGATCGTCGGCATCCCAGACCCGCGCCGTCCCGTTCTCACCCCCCGCCGCCAGCCGCGTACCGTCGGGCGACCAGGCCACGGAGATGACCCGCTTCGTATGCCCCGTGAGCACAAGGAGCTCCCGGCCGCCGTCGGCATCCCAGACCCGCGCTGTCCCGTCCCTGGCCCCCGTCGCCAGCCGGGTGCCGTCGGGCGACCAGGCCACCGACCAGACCTCGCTCGTAGGCCCCGTCATGGCGAAGAGCTCACGGCCGATGTTGGCGTCCCAGACCCGCGCCGTCCCATCCCAGCTCGCGGTCGCCAGTCGCCTGCCGTCCGGCGACCAGGCCACCGAGATGACCCGGCTCGTGTGTCCCGTGAGCACGAGGAGGTCCCGGCCGCCGATGGCGTCCCAGACCCGCGCCGTTCCGTCATTACCCCCCGTCGCCAGCCGCGTACCGTCTGGCGACCAGGCCACCGACCAGACCTCGCTCGTAGGCCCGGTCATGGCGAAGAGTTCCCGGCCGATGTTGGCGTCCCAGACCCGCGCCGTCCCATCCCAGCTCGCCGTCGCCAGTCGCCTGCCGTCCGGCGACCAGGCCACGCAATTGACTTTGCTCCGATGCCCCTTGAATGCAAGGCGTTCCCGGCCGACGGCCGCGTACCACAACTTCGACGTCCCATCCGCACTCCCCATTGCCAGGAGTTTCCCGTCCGGGGACCAGGACACGCAATTGACCTGGCACTGATGCCCCTTGAGGATGAGGCGTTCCCGGCCGAGGGCCGCGTCCCAGACCCGCGCGTCCCATCCGAATTCGCCGTCGCCAGGAGCTTCCCGTCCGGGGACCAGGACACGCCATTGATCCAGCCCGCATGTCCCTCGAGGATGAGGGTTTCCCGGCCGCCGGCCGCCTCCCACACCTTGACCTTGCCATCCCGGCCCCCCATCGCCAGCCGGCGTGCCGTCCGGCGACCAGGCCACGGAGTTGACCCAGCCGGCATGCTCCTTGAGGATGAGCCGCTCGCGGCCATCGGCCGCGTTCCAGACCCGCGCCGTGCCGTCCGCACTTCCCGTCGCCAGGGACTTCCCGTCCCTGGACCAGGCCGACACAAACGACGTCGCCCGCGTGCCCCTTGAGGGCGAGCAATTCGCGGCCGCCGGTCTGCGTCCCACACGCGCGCCGTCGCGTCCTGGCTCCCGGTCGCCAGCCGGGTGCCGTCCGGCGACCAGACCACCGACCAGACCCGGCCCGCATGGCCGTCGAGCCGACGCAGCTCGCGGCCGCGGACAGCGTCCCAGATCCGCGCCGCCCCATCCCATCCCCCAGTCGCCAGCCGGGTGCCGTCCGGCGACCAGGCCACGGAATTGACCTGGCTCCGATGCCCCTCGAGTGCGAGGACCTCGCGGCCGGTCGCGTCCCAGACCCGCGCCGTGCCGTCCCAGCTCGCCGTCGCCAGCCGGGAGCCGTCCGGCGACCAGGCCACCGACCGGACGCTGGCTCGGTGGCCGATCAAGTCGGACCGCTCGAGGTGGCAGAGCCGACGCCAGTAGTACCACTCGAAGCCCCGGTCGGGATAGATCGCGGTCGCCGTCAGCAAATCCCGCAGTCGCCCGACCCGGCCGGCGTCCCAGGCCAGTTGCATGAGGTTGACGCTGGCGGCATACCACTGCCGCCGGATCTCGTGCTCCGCCGCGCGGGCGCGGTCGGCCTCGCCATTGGCCTTGTTCTCGGCCACTTCGGCCGCCGCATGTGCGGCAGCCTCGCGCACATAACCGACCGACGCGACACCCGCCACCGCCGCCAGCAGCACGAAGACCGCCGCCAGCAGGGCCGCCACCGCCTTGTTTCGACGGCACCACCGCCACGCCCGCTCCGCCGCGGAGGTCCGCCGCGCCCGGATCGGACGCCCTTCCAGGAACCGCCGCAGGTCATCGCGCAGGTCCCCGGCCGAGGCGTATCGTCGCCACGGCTCCTTGCACAGGCACCTCAGGCAGATCGTCTCCAGGTTGCGCGGCAGCGCGGGGCGGAACGAACGCAGTGCGACCGGCTCGGATTCGAGGACCAGGCGCAAGGTCTCCGAATCGGTCTCGCCGCGAAACGGCGGCCGGCCCGCCAGGATCTCGATAGAGGGTCGCGCCCAGGGCGTAGACGTCGGTCGCCGGGCCGACGTCGTGGCGACGGCCCGCGGCCTGCTCGGGAGCCATGTAATGGGCCGTGCCCATCCGGGCGTCGCTCCGCGTCTCGTCGCCGACCTCCTCGGCCAGCTTGGCCAGGCCGAAGTCGGTCAGCCGGGGGAAAAGATCGGCCGGGCTCGCGGAGCGCCAGGCCCCTGCTCCGCCGTCATCCAGCAATCGGTGATGGTCGCTCGCCGGATCGAGCCTGGCTCATCCGGCCCTCGGGGACTCGTCAAGATGATATTGTCCGGCTTGATATCGCGATGGAGGATGCCGCGGTCGTGGGCGTGCTGCACCGCGTCGGCGATCGCGGCCATCCACCGCGCCGCCACCCGCGCCGGGACGGGCTGATTCCGCGACTTCAGCCAGCGACGCAGGCTCGGCCCCTGGCAGAACTCCGAGGCGATGAAGTAGCCCAGGGGGCCGAGCTCACCGGCGTCGAAGACCCGGACGATGTTGGGATGATCGAGTCGGGCCGCGGCGCGGGCCTCGCGGAGGAACCGGTGGACATCTCCCGGTGCCAGCACCCGCTCGGGCAAGGGCATCTTCAGGGCCACTTCGCGGCCCAGCACTCGGTCGCGGGCGCGGACCACGAATCCGAACCCGCCCGAGCCCAGGTCGTCGAGGACGTCGAAGCGGCCCAGCAGCGGACGAATCTCGGCCGGCGGTTGTGAACCGGCAGCGGCAGCCGCATCCTCTGGCGGGTCATTCGCGGTTTCGGTGGCTTCCAGCATCTTGAGCAAGAGCAGCAGCCGGCTTCGCCCGCGGTCGTCCACCTCGTCCGGCGAGGGAGGGCTTCCCGCGCCTCGCTCCTTCGCGGTGGCGAGGCGTGCAGCAGCGCGTCGAAAGCCATCATTTCCGCGAGCAACTGCTCATCGACCGGCGAAGGGCTGGTCTCATCCGGGGTCATGGCCGGGCCTCATCGATTCGCGAAGCTTTGCGAGTGCCCGCCCATAGAGCATCCGCGCGGCGTCTTCCGAGATACCCAGCTCCGCGCCGATCTCCACGAACGACCGCCGGTCCCAGAGCCGCAGGTGGACGGCCCTTCGAGACCGCTGCGGCAGCCCGGCGAGTGCGGCGTCGACGGCCGCCTGCGAGGCGTTCCGGTCGGCGGCCTGGCTGGGAGACGTCGTCGTGCCGGGTATATCGCCGGCCGCACCGCCGGACTCGATCCGGGCCTCGTGGATGCGTCGCCGGGCGTTGAGCGACGCGTGCACCAGGATGGCCCTCAGCCAGGCGCGGAGCTGCGCGGGAGTCCGGCCCCGAAACTGCGAGAAGTTCCGCCAGGCGCCCACAATGGTTTCCTGGATCAGGTCCGACGTCGCCGACCGGCCCCCTTTGCTCGACCATTGCCCCCGCCGCGCGACCAACTGGAGGTAATCGCGGCACGCCTCCAGCGCGCGCCAGCGCGCCGAAGCGTCCCCACCCATCGCCGCGGCGAACTCTGCGTCGCGTTTCGCCGGATCCGATTCGATGTGGCCAACCGATGACATCTTCCTCGACGTCTCCCCTCTGGTGCTAGCGGTCATCCACGCATAGTTGGTCGAGCCCCAGTATGTGGTGAGAGCCGGGAGAAATCAAGGCGGTAACTCTGGAATTCCCGAAATCGTGGCCTCAGAAGATGTTCGGTTTGCAGATTCAACCCATCCGCTCGGTCCTGGAAACTTCTCTCCGAAAATGGCACCCAAGGGGCGTTCGGTTTGTCGTTCCCATGTTCCTATGAGGTAGTGCGGAGTCGGCATCGGATAGCGAGACGGCTCGACGTCGAGCCGTTTCGGGCGAATTCGGTGTCGCCGCTCTCTCGGACGAGACGAGACCAGCGGCGACACCGATCTCTTCCGATCCCACATATCGAGTCTTCCGACCACTTTCACGAACTTGGGAAGTCGCAGCATGTTTCACAAGCGTGCATTCGCTTCGGCTCTGGCGCGTGAGCAACCCAAACGTGAGCCGCTCTAACGTGATCGACAACGCAATCGAGATCGATTTCGGCGCCGGCGGGATCGGCGGCAATCCGGGCACGACGGCCGCCGACGGCTACTATACGCTGTCGTTCACGCCGCAGTCCGGCCAGGGCCAGGCCGCGACGCATCACTTCTTCCGGTTGCTGGGCGACGTGAATGGTGACGGGACGGTGGACCAGAACGATCTGAACGCGGTCGCGGCCGGCGCAGGGGCCAGTCGCTTGAGCCAGATCGCCTCCGCGAGCGGCCAGCCCGCGACGGGCCTGACGGCGCTGAGCATGGACGTCAACGGCGACGGTTCGGTCAACACGACGGACCTGGCGCTGGCGACGAAGTCCAAGGGCCGGTCGCTCGGTAAGAATCTGCCCCTGGGATGAGCCGAGCTTCCCGGTGCCTTCAGTCCTCTGATGATGTCCGTGATGCCCTCGTCCTTGAACCCCTCTTCCAGCCGGGTCAGAGCCTTGCGTGGGCCGGGACCAGGCTTACAAAGAGCTCTCGAATTCATTGCGTCGGACCGGTCCATATCTTTTTTCGGAAATACGGTGGACAATCATGCTCGCTGCGCAGTTACTATCCTATGGAACCGAACATGGCGGGCGAATCGAGTGACTGGAGTGAACTGCGTCGGCGGATCGAGCGGGGGGACGCGGCTGCCCTGATCGAGTTGTTCGCGCGCCATCGCGACCGGCTCAAGCGGATGGTGAAGCTCCGGCTCGATCGCCGGCTCCAGGGGCGGATCGACGCGTCCGATGTGCTTGCAGGAGGCGTGCATCGACGTCGCTCGGCGAGCGCCGCGGAGTATCTGGCCAGCCCGTCGATGCCGGTTTTTCTCTGGCTGCGCTGGATCACGGGTCAAAGGCTCGTGACGCTGCACCGGAAACACCTCGGGCAGCAAGGCGCGCGACGCCGGGCTGGAGGTTTCGCTCCATCATGGCGCGCTGCCCCAGGCCACCTCGGTCTCGCTGGCGGCCATGCTCCTGGGCCGGCTGACCTCGCCCACGCGTGCCGCGCAACGAGCCGAGCTCCAGCTCAGGGTGCAGGATGCCTTCAATGCCATGGAGCCGATCGATCGCGAGATCCTCACGCTGCGCCACTTCGAAGAGCTGAACAACAACGAGACGGCCGCAGGTGCTGGGGATCAGCAAGACGGCGGCAAGCAACCGCTACGTCCGCGCGCTCAAGCGGCTCAAGGACAGCCTCGCCGGGCATACCGGGTTTCCTGGACTCATTGAACCCTTCGGCCTCGCGGTCGCTCGCGAGGAGGACGAGGCATGCCTGAGTCCGACTCGAGCTCCGAGCGCCGACCGGGATCCCGTTGAGGTGCTGGCCGAGGAGTTCGTGGAGCGGCAGCGGCGCGGCGAATGCCCCTCGCTCTCCGAGTACACGCGCAAGTACCCCGAGCTGGCCGAAGCGATCGTCGATCTCTTCCCCGCGCTGGTGATGATGGAACGAGTCAAGCCGGCCGCCGACGGAGCCGGACAGTCGGCAACGTGGAGGTCGAGCGACGCCGCCCATCTCGACGGCACCAGGCCGCCCGAGGGTCAGCTCGGCGATTTCCGCATACTCCGCGAGGTCGGCCGGGGGGGCATGGGGGTCGTCTACGAGGCCGTGCAGGAGTCGATGGGCCGCCATGTCGCGCTCAAGATCCTCCCGCTCTCGGCCGCGGCTCGGCCCACCGCAGATCCAGCGGTTCCAGCTCGAGGCCCGCTCGGCGGGGCGGCTGCACCACGGCAACATCGTGCCGGTCTACGGCGTGGGCGAGCACGCAGGGGATGCACTACTACGCCATGCAGTTCATCCAGGGGCACGGCCTGGACGCGATTCTCGACGACCTGCGGCGGCTCCGCGGCTTGCCGTCGAAGCTCCGCCGGCAACGCAATCGGAAGACCCGAGCTGCGTGCACCGACGGCCGGCCAGCTCGGCTCGACTGGCCGCGGCCCACTCGCTTGACCGGCAGTCGGAAATTCGGCCACGGACGGAGACGCGACGCGACGGCCCTGCCGGCCCTGGCCGCCGCGCCAGCAGGGCGCGCAGACGATCACCGAGGCCGGCCACCACCTCGGAGCCGACCGGCCGCGCCGTCTCGGCGCGGCCGGCGCCAATGAACGCCGGGTGCGGACTCGGCGCGACTCGACGACATCGTCGCCTCGCTCGGAACCGAGGTCGCAGTTCTACCGCTCGGTGGCGCGGATCGGCGCTCCAGGTCGCCGATGCCCTGGCCTACGCTCACCAGCAGGGCGTGCTTCCATCGCGACATCAAGCCTTCCAACCTGCTCCTGGACGTTGCCGGCCACATCTGGGTCACCGACTTCGGCCTGGCCAAGGTCGAAGGGCTCCGACGGACCGACCCGTACCGGCGACATCGTCGGGCACCATCCGCTACATGGCCCCCGAGCGGTTCGACGGCTGGTCCGACCGCCGCAGCGACGTCTATAGCCTGGGGGCGACGCTCTACGAGCTGCTGACCTTGCGCCCGCTCTTCGGCGCGCCGCGCAGGCCGAGCTGATCGAGAAGGTGCTCCACGATTCGCCCGACTCGCCCCGCAAGCTCGACCCCAAGATCCCCCGCGACCTGGAGACGATCGTGCTCAAGGCGATCGCCAAGGAGCCGGCCGCCCGTTATGCCACGGCGCAGGCGCTGGGTGACGACCTGCGGCGGTTCCTGGAGGACCGGCCGATCCGGGCGCGGCGGAGTCACGACCATCGAGCAATCCTGGCGGTGGTGCCGGCGCAACCGCTGATTGGCCGCGGCCAGCTCACTGCTGCCGTCCTCGGCCATCCTGATCCTCGCCGTCGTGTCGCAGCATCGCGGCCTGGAGCTTTCGCGATCAACGCGACCAGATCGTCGACCGAGGCCGAGAGATCCGAGCGAAGATCGGGTCGCGAACAGCTTGTTCGACTCGCTCACGGCCCAGGCGCATGCCACAGCGGTTCAGCCGACAGAACGGGACAGCGGTTCGACAGCCTGGAGGCCCTGGACAAGGCGGCGGCGATCGCTCGCGAGCTGAAACTGCCCGCCGAGCGGCTCGATCCGCTCCGCGATGAGGCGATCGCCTGCCTGGCCCTGCCCGACTTGAGAAGACCGGCCCAGGTCATCCTCAGGCCCCCGGGAGTCTTTGGGTCGCCTTCGATCTCCACGATGACCCGCTATGCGCTCCGGTTCCGGAATGGGACGATCGAGGTCCGGCGCGTCGACGACGATCGGGAAGTCGCCCGCTTCCAGGCCCGGGGTGATCGGAAGTCGCCGTCTTCGGCTTCAGCCCCGACGGCCGCTATCTGGCGACCACCCATCTTCCCGGCTATGCCTTGACCGTCTGGGACGTCGACCGGCGCGCGGTCGCCTTGAACGACCCGGGCCCGGTCGTCGTGGGCAGCGGCCAGATTCAGCCCGGACAGCCGGCGGATCGCCGTGGCGCATGAGGATGGGGAGTTCGTCGTCTACGACCTGGCGACCGGTCAGCCCAGCCGGCCGATGGCGCGGGCCGGCGTCGCAGACGACCTGGCGTTCCGTCCGGACGGGGCCCAGATCGCCGTCCTCGATCGGGACCAGAACATCTCCAGCTTGCCGGATTATCGAAGTGGAGACGGGCCGGCTCGTCCGGTCGATCCCATTCCGACCGGCCCGATCGGATCGGTCGCCTGGAGTCCCGACGGCACCACGCTGGCGACGGCGTGCGGGGATACCAGGATCTATCTCTGGGATGCCGCCACCGGCATCGAGAGGGCGACGCTCGAAGGCTCATACCAATGGCGGCTTGCAGGCGGCCTTTCACCCCGCCGGCACCCTCCTGGCCAGCAACGGCTGGGAAGGGCGGCTGCGGATCTGGGACACGGTCCTGGGCCGGCCCGTGCTGAGCTTGACCGGCTGGACTGACTCGTGAATTCAGCCGGGACGGACGGATCGTCGTTGGGCATCGAGGACAGGTTGACCACCTACCAGGTCGATCCGGCACTCGAATACCGGACCTTCGCCCATGCTTCCAGTGCGCCGCTCAATTATGATCGTCCGTCGATCCGCCGCGACGGCCGGGTGCTGGCCGTGGGCACGGAACAGGGCGTGGTGCTCTGGGACCTGGCCCACGGCGCGGAGCTCGCCTTCTTGCCGATCGGAGACGCCCAGCACCTGATGTTCGAGGCCTCGGGCGACTTGCTCACCAGCGGGAGCATCGGCGTGCGGCGGTGGCCCGTTCAACTCGACCCGGCCCGCGGCGAATTCGCGCATCGGCCCGCCGAGCCGACTCCCGTTGCCGAGCGGAGACTGCGAGATCGACGAGGACCGGCTGGGCCGGATCGTGGCTACGGCCAACTATGATTATGCCTATGTGCTGACTGCCGGACGGACTTTCACCTTGGGACCGCTGGACGACGTGCCGTTTCGTCGCCGTCAGCCCGGACGGGGAATGGTTGGCGACCGGCAGTCATGGAGGACGGCGGCGCCCAGGTCTGGCGCATCGACGACGCGACGCAAGGTGGCCGAGCTGGCCACCGAGGGGCGACCGGGGTGGCCTTCAGCCCCGATGCGAAATGGCTGATGACGGGCATCGCACCGTGCCGGCTCTGGGCCGTGGGCACCTGGCGCGAGGCGCGGCAGATCGGCGGCGCTGGTCTCTGCTTCTCCCCCGACGGCCGTCAGCTGGTGGTGATGGACGCGGACAGGGTCCTTCGCCTGGTCGAGATCCGAGACGGGCCGCACGCTTGCACAAGCTGGAAAGCCCCGACCTGTGCGCGCGTGAGTGGGCGGTCTTCAGCCCCGACGGGTCGCGCGCTGGTGGTAACCACCCACGATGGACCGGCCGTGCACGTCTGGGACCTGCGGGCCATCCGCCGAGCACCTCGCCAAGATGGGCCTCGACTGGGATGCGCCGGCGTATTCCGACGACGACCCAGCCAGTCCCGCCTTGCCCCCACTTCCCCCACTCAAGGTCGATTACGGCCCGCTTCCTTTGACCGGTGACATCGTGGCCCCAACTTAGCGAGAGCCTGATTGCGGACCTGGAGGCTACACTGGCGCGGAAACCCGACCAGCCCGCCATTCGAGGAAGACTGGCGTTTCTCAGCAACAGCCTGGCCTGGAGTTTGGCTACCGGGACCGGATCGAACCGTGACTCAAAGCGTGCCCTGACTCTGGCCCGCCGCGCCGTCGAACTGGCCCCGAAGAAGGCTATGTACCTCAACACCTTGGGCGTCGGCGAGTATCGCACGGGCCGTTACGCCGAGGCGGTCGCGACCCTGGAGCGCAGCCTGGCCACCGGCCGCGGCCAGTTCGACGGCTTCGACCTCTTCTTCCTGTCCATGGCACATCACCGGCTGGGGCACCACGCGGAATCCCGTTCGTGCTACGACCGCGCGGTCCATTGGTTGGGGGATCAGAAAAAACTGAACGGCGGCTACATCAAGGAACTGGCCGCCTTCCGCGCCGAGGCCGAGGCGGTCCTGGCAGGATTCCGCCAGCGAGCTTCCCGCGAACGTCTTCGCGGAGGAGTAGCCGGGCCGCGCCACCAAGGGCGGTTTTCGGTCGTGCCCACCCCGATACGGCAGGGACTACGGACAAACTCTTTTTGTTGTGTCGCGTGGGAGTCCGCCGCGTCGACGCCACTTCCGACGGCGGTCTCCGTCTTTGACCGAGAATATCTCTCCTCGCCGGAAGCCTGCGCCCGCCAGTGCGCAGTCTCTATTGATAGCGGAAGCATGGAAAGGCTCTGGGGGGTAGCTGATCGATCTGCCGAGCCGCAGGACGGTGGGCCTGGCCCTGTCGTGGCGGGCTCGCCGAGATTTCGCGGACAGGGAATGCATCGCGGCCACTCGCGGCGTATCCCGCCGCCCAAGACTTGCCGGCTTCAGCACGCGAAGGTCCGAGAAGCTCGACTTTCAGCGTCGGCAGGTTCACAACCCGCTGAGATTCCACGCAGGAGCTTCACGAAATCGCTAAAGCTGTTTATCCGGCTGATAAGACGAGGAACTCTCCGGATCCGTCGCCTCGAGCTTGAGGATTTCGCCGCAATCGCTTGACGCATCCTGATATTCACCACGGAGTTGACGATCATGGGCCGCATCTTTCGAAGTCATCGTTCTCAACGCGGCGGGCGATTCTCCCCGGCGGCTCCATGCTTGGCCGGACGTCGGAACGTTTACCTGGTGATGGAGGCGCGAGGACCGTACGCTTCTTTCCAACTATTTCACTGAGGTCGCCGCGGGCCTGGACAGCAAGTTGGCGATCCTGCAGACGGGTATGGACACCGTCCTGAATAATGTTGCCTCGGTTCCCTTTGTGGGCCACGCCGTGAGCAAGCTCCCGGGGGTCCAATTCATCAATGATTTCCGGCCGAAGCTCAAAACGGCCCTCGAGCAGCTCGGCTCAACGACGGACATTCCGAGCGACGACGAAATCCGTAGCGTCCTCTTCGCCGCCCTGGGGCCCGGAGGCGCCAACCTACTTGGTGGCCTCTATAATGACGGTCCCCCGGGCTCAGGCGACATCAATGTCACCCACCCCGGGGGCAACGGCGGCACGATCGAGGTCTACCTGAAAAGCGACCTGCCTTCGGCGTTGACCGACCTGGGCTTTAGCACAGGCCTCCCCAGCCTCCCCTTTCAGGTCGCCGCCGATGGAAAGATCGCAGTCGGCGTCTCCGTAGGTTACGAGCTCGCCTTCCACTACGACACGAGTGGCGGGACGTCCTTCGACACGACGGCCAAGTTGAATCACTTTGACGGGAATCGTCCGGGGAGTGAGATGGCGATCACTGTTGACGCGACGCTGCCCCACACCTTCACCGCCACGATCGGCTTCCTCCACGGCTCGATCACCAACCTCGGCGACTCGCCAGGCCAGGATCAGGCCCAGCAGACCAGGTTCGTCGGCACGTTCGGCCTCGACAACCTCGACAACCCGCAATCCGCCACTCTTCAAGGACATGCAGATGTGAACTTGCGACTGAGCGGGGGCTTCGGGCCGACCGCCCAATTCCCGTCGATTGGAGCCGATTTCCACCTCCACTGGCAGTTCGTCGCCTCTGACCCGCTGGCCGACCCGCCCCAGGTCAACTTCGACAACGTCGGCCTCGACCTGGGCGGATTCCTGAGCGGGCTCCTTGAGCCGATCCTGAGCAAGATCCAGGATGCGACGGTGCCGCTCCAAACTCCGATCGCAATCTTGAACACAGCCATACCCGGCCTCTCGGATCTGAGCAATCTTCTCGGCCAGGGAGACGTCACACTACTCGGGATCGCGAAGGTCGCCGCCGGCAAGAGCGAGTATGGCCCGTCGGTGAACCTTGTCTCGACCGTCGCAACCCTGGTCCAGGACTTCAACAACTTCCATCTCGGCTCGGGTCAGATTACGATTCAACTGGGCGGCTTCGATCTCCATCAGTACGACCTCCGGACCGATCCGTCGGATCCGAATGGGACACCGGCGGCTCGATATCAACGACCTCGGTCTCTCGAGCATTACCAACCTCGTGGCGGAGGGTGCCGGGAACCTCGATATCAACTCGATCATCGGCAATCCGAACCTACCGCAGCCGGCCAAGGACATCCTGACGAAACTCACACAGTCGGACGGGATCAATTTCCAGTTCCCAATCCTGGACAATCCGGCGGCGGCGGTCTTCAACCTGCTCCTGGGGAAGGACTCCGACCTCGCCTCTTTCTCCGCCGACTTCCACCTCGCTTCCGCCCCCGACTATGGAGGTGGGGTCTCGGTCTTCGGGGTGAACGTCGGGTTCGGCGGAAGTGTGTCGATCGATGCCCATTTCCGGTTCGCCTACGACACGTTCGGGCTGCGGGAATTGATCCGGGACATCGGCTCGGGCGTTGGCAATCTCGCCTCCGACGTCACAGACGGCTTCTATATCGATACCTCGTCGCATCTCTCGATTGGAGCGTCCGTCGGGGTCCATGCCGGTGCCACCGTCCTGGTGTTCAGCGCGAGCATTGGCGGCGGCGTCTCGACCGGCGACGCCTCGGGAACCGGCATCGATCACCCGGCTGTCGTCTCGTTCGTCGACCCGAATGGCAACGGATACGGCCACGGCACTGGCTCGGGCAAGCTCCGGTTCGCGGACTTCAGCCCGTGCCGGGTCATGACCGTGGGGGAACTGGATGCCAGCCTCACCATCGAGCTCAAAGTGGGTGTCACGATCCTCGGGACTTTCATCGGCTACTCGGTCGATGACGACCTCGCCAGCGTGAAATTGCTCGACCTGAACTACTCTTGCGGCAACGTGCCCTCGCCCCCACCCCAGCCGGTCCTCGCCTCGGAGGCCGACGCCAACGGAGACGTGACGCTCTTCATCGGATCGCAACTCGCATACCGGCGATACCTCCCCGACGCAACGCCTGAACATCATTCGATCCCGGGAACCAACAATCCCAGCGACGAGGATTATACGATCTCCCACGTCAGCGGTGACCGCGCCCTCGGGCGAGACGATTCGGGTCTCGGCGTTCGGGCAGACCCAGATCATCGCGGGTGTGAAGCAGATCTACTGCAACGACGACGACCAGGGCGATCTGACGATTAATATCGAGGACGGGGTCACGTCCGAGCCCATCTTTACGGCGGCCTTGGGCATGCCGACTTTACGTATTCGGGAAATGGTGCGGCTTATCTCCACGCCGGCAAGCTGGGCAGCACGCTGCGAGGCGGTTACTCCTACAACCAGATGGAAGGCGGCCCCGGCGACGACACGATCGTCGGAGCAGCGCTCCTACGGGAACTTTGTCGATGGCGGGGGGGGAGACAACACGATCATCCTCGCGGCACCCCAGTTCGGGACGATATTCGGTGGGAGCGATCCCAACGCGAGCACGACACTGGAGCTGATCGAGGCTCCCGGAGACGAGGTGGCGAGTCTCCTCCCGGATAACGGCTCCGTCGAAGTGTCGATCGCGAGGCCCGATGGCTCCGACCTAATCAGCCTCCTCGTATACGATGTCTCCCGATTGATCCTCGACCCGGGGCACGGTAATAACACCGTCACGGTCGGCGACCTGAGCACGACGAGTTTGCAGGAGCTTGACATCGATGTGACTCATCCTGACACGTTCGGCGGAAACCACGTCACGATCGTGGGGTCGCCGGGCGAGGACGATCTGGGTGCCTATCTGAGCACGGACCCCGTAAGCAAGCAATCAGCCTTCCTGATGAATCTCGAACATTTAGGGACGGCTCCTGGCTCGGGCACCAATCTCGGCATCAAGATCGTGGGGCTGGTCGCAGCCGATACGCTCACACTCGACGGCGGCGGCGGAACCAACTCCTTCGCCCTCTTCGTGAGCGCCAATACCCCGTTCGATATCGCCCTCCAGGACAGCGGCCCCGGTGCGGACGACACTCTGAACCTTCTCGGAAACACGATCCCATCCGGGAGCCTGGACATCTCGGATTCCGCCGTCACGTTCGATTTCATAAACCGGTCCGGGGTTCTCTTCTACTCGGACTCGAGACAGATCGAACTCGACGGAAACGTTCGTCATCTCGTGGTCGCAGCACCGACCGGGAATGAGACCATCACGGCGGAGCGGAACATAGGCGACACCGGCATCACTGGATTCGGGGGTGACTACACGTACAACGTGAGCGGCCTGAGTTCTACGACCTCGAGGCCGATGGCGCCACGACTCCTATGTCGTCAACCTCCCCTCTGCACCCGCCGTCTCGCCATCAGCGAGCTCAACCGTGAGTGACGACAACCCGGCTGGCGATCCTTCGCTCGTGATCAACGACTCGGACAACATCGCCAGCCCGTTCGCCACGTATTCCCTTTCGTCCTACAGCTTGTCACGTCAGGACCCGGTAATCGTCGGGACCGGTTCAAGCCTGGCGACGGTCTCGTTCAATCGGATGAGCTCCGTGACGCTCAACACTGGGCTCGGGGTCAACCAGATCAACGTGGAGTCAAAACTGCCAGACACCGTGACGACTATCAACGCTGCCATCGGCACCAACATCTTTCGCTGGCCCCCACTTCTCAGAATCTGGATCAGCTCGACGGGATTCTCACGATCAACGGCGGTGGCTCCGGGTACAACGGCCTGGTCCTCAATGCCGGCCCAGGTTCTCTCGGCTCCCCGACCTGCTCGAGGTCGATTCGGACCGGATCGATCGACAGTCCCTCGTGACCGACAACTCCACCGGCACGCCCCTTATGCATCGAGGATCGTACCGGTACAGCAACCTGACCGAGATGACCCTCGTGGCACCGGGGAGTCAGCTATTCGTCGAAGCGGAGCCGTCCAACGTCTACGGGTCGCGCGGATCGCTTCAGAAATCCCTGGCTCCGGGTCGCCGGAAATCTTCCAGATTTTGAGCCTGGAACTCCCCATAGTCAACATCTTCGACGATCTGGCGTCGCTGAATATCAACGTGGCCGGCGTGGGCGAGACCTTCGACGTCTACGATACTCCCTCGAATTTCGTCACGAGCCTCGCCATGGGTGACGACGGCTACATGACCGTACACGGTACCACGGGGCCACTGATCGTCAGAGCCGCCGGCATCGACGCCGGCACCATCAACGTCGGTGACACCACGAATCGGATAGACTCCATCCAGGGCCCCACTGATGGTCAACCAAGGACGGCCGTACGACGCTCATCATCAACGATCAGGGCACCTTGGCGATCCCCACTTATACGATCACCTCCAGCACCATCAGCCGAACTGGCGCAGCCACGATCACCTATGCCTTCTTGACGTCCTTGGTGCTTAATACCGGCTTCGGAGGCAACACGACTGATATCCAAAGTACTGACACCAAGACACCGTTAACCGTCAACGAGGGAGGAGGCAACAACACCGTCAACGCCGGCTCTCCAGTCAACCGACTCCTCGATATCGTCAACCTTACGGTCAACGGTGGTTCGGCGGGCGCCACTGTGCTCAACCTCTACGACCAGGCCAACGCCGACGGGTACAACCTTTCGTCATTGGGTCGGACTTATGTGCAGACACGACCCACTTATGTCGTCACTGATGGGAGCGTGACCCGCAATGACGCGCTGACGATGACCTTCCCCAATTCAGGCGAAGCGTACAACACGACCGTGGTCGGCTTGTACCGATACACCAACATTGCCGGCCTGAACCTTTACGGAGGCAGTAGCGGCAATATCTTCTACATCGAGGGCACCGCCGCGACCACACCGCTGACAGTCAACGCGGCCATCAACGATCGGGTCGCCATCTCCGACCCGACCGTCCGTCTGGACGGCATCCAGGGCACGGTGTGCATCAACGGCGGTGGCAATGTCAACCTCAGCGCCGATGACTCTCACAGCACCATAGGCCACACCTACACCCTCACGCCGACTCCGTGTCCAGCACACTCGTGCGCTGCCGTGCCGCGCCATCATCTACTCGGGCGGCCCATGCCCTCCAGTTTGTCGGCGGGAGGGGCGATGACACGTTCAACTTTGAGAGCATCAATTCGTTCACGTCCGTCTACGGTGGCGGCGGCAACGACACGTTCCTCGTCAGCCCGGTGGCTCACAACCTGGACAACCTGCCCTCGGCAAACCACAGCATTTCCAATCTGCCCAGTTTCCTGGTCCTCGACGGCACCGGCCCCGGTGCGACCGGCGGCACGGCCAAGCTCATCGTGGACGACCAGGCCGACGCGGCCGGAGCGACCTGGACGCTCAGCAGCTCTTCACTCGATCGCAACCGCGCCGCGACGCCGCAGCCGTTCGACACCCAGATTTATTTTGATAGCTTCGCCAGCGTGATGGTGAACGCCGGCGACGGCAGCGATACGTTCAAGGTCGTGAGCCCACTGCCGGCTTCTCCAATCTGTCGACACGATCGCGATCGATGGTGGCGGAGGGACGAACACACTCACCGTTCGACGACCGCGCGAAGCAGCCGCGCAGACTTACGCCGTCTACGCCGATTCGGTCACGCCGCCCGGCGCCGCATCACGCCAGCTACTCAAGTTTCTCCAGCCTGGCTCTCGATACCGGAATGCCGCCAATGTGATCGTCGTGGGGAACACTGCGGTGGGTACCACCACAGACGTCTACGGCGGCAACGGCAATGACGTATTCGCCGTGACTGGGGATTCGACTCTCGACGGCAGCATCGGCCCGGTCAACATCCACGGCGGGGACGGGCGCCAACACTTTGGCCGTCGGCGGGAGCGGGGACGCGCCTTTCGTCGTTGACGACCCCAACGCCTCGATCCCGGGCTCGGGCACGATGACTGCGAGCTATCCCCCGACCGTGCCGACTCGCACGATCACTTATTCCGGCATCGGCAACCTAGTTGGCACGACCTCGGTCCTGCTCACCTCCTCGGCTTCATCGGGCACATCGGCCTTCGGGCTGGCGTTGACCTTCACGGCCATCGTCGCGCCGGGCGCCCAAGGTATCCGGCACTCCCGCGGGGAGCGTTGTCTTCTCCGACGGCTCGACCATCCTCGGCGCGGTCTCTCTGATTGGCGGGAAGGCGAGCTTCTCCGGTCGTCCCTGGCGATCGGGCCCCACACGATCACGGCGGCCTATGCCCCTTCCAACGATTTCCTCGCGAGCACCTCGCCACCCCTCCAAGAGGCGGTCGTGACGGCGCTCACGGTCGCCTCGATCGCGGCGGTCTCGCCCAACCCGCGGAATGCGGCCGTCTCGGCTTTCAGCGTCAGCTTCAGCGAACCGTCGACTCCAGCGGCTTCGTTATCGTGCGTTGACTCTTGACCGACAACGGCGGGCCCAACCTGATCACCAGTGGAGTCTACCGTCACCCTCGTCTCGGGCTCAACCTACGCGATCGACGGCCTGGCCGCGCTGACCAAGGCCCAGGGTCTCTACACGCTCACCGTCAACGCCGCGGACATCCAGGACCAGAATGGTAACCCCGGCACCGGCTCGCTCTCAACCTCCTGGCTGATGGACACCACACCGCCGACGAGCACCGTCAGCCCACTGCCCAAGGTCGGCAATAGCCTGGTCTTCCCCGTCACGGTCACCGGCACCGTCCCCACCGAGCCGGCCGGCAGCCCGACGGTGGATATCACCTCATTCGCCGTCTACGTCTCCACCAACGGCGGCGCCTGGACGCTCTGGACGGACCCTCACGCCCTCCAGCGGCACGCCCAACACCGCCTCGGCGAACTATACCGGTACGAGCAACACCGTGTACGCCTTCTACACGGTTGCCACGGACAACGTCGGCAATACCCAGCCCTACAAGCCGACAGTCGAGGCCAGCACCGACCTGCCCAACCTGAACACCCCCGCGACCCAGGTGACCTCGTCCAGCACCTACAACGCTAACGGCACGTTCACCCTGAACCTGACCGGCACCGATGCCGGCGGCAGTGGGCTGGCCTACTTCGAGGTCTACGTGGCGATCGGTGCGGGGACACCCGTGCTGATCGGTCCGGCCATCCCGGCCGGTGTGGCCAACAGCTCGGGAACGAATCAGGCGACAACCACCTATGTGATGCCCGTCCAGCGACTACGGTCCCTCGAATACCTATAGGTTCTACAGCGTGGGGATCGATGCGGCCGGCCTCGAGGAGCCCATGCACGCGATGTACGACGACAGCTTCTCCGAGTCGTACAGCGAGCCCGCAGCCTCGAACCTCGCCGTGAGTAGCCTGGCGGTGGAGAACGGCGCCGCCGAGCGGTCCTACATCCGCTACCTCGACGTCAACTTCAACGACGCGAATCAGCTGCTGTGCTCCAGGCGATCATCAACTCGGTGAACAGCCCGACGACCAGCAATCCCGCGGAGCTGACGCTGACCCAGTACAACCTCAACGGCGGTGGGCCGCCGACGCCGGTCTCCCTCAAGGGCCTCCTCGATGTGATCGACAACGCGATCGAGATCGACTTCGGCCCTGGCGGAATCGGCGGCAATCCGAGCACGACGACCGCCGACGGCTATTACACCCTGTCGTTCACGCCGCCATCCGGCCAGGGCCTCCCCGCGACGCATTCGTTCTACCGCCTGCTGGGTGACGTGAACGGTGACGGCACGGTTGACCAGAACGACCTGAACGAGATCGCGGCGGCGCGGGGCCAGTCGTTGACCCAGATCGCGACGGCGAGTGGCCAGCCCGCGATGGGCCTGACGGCGCTGAGCATGGACGTCAATGGCGACGGCTCGGTCAACACCACGGACCTGGCGCTGGCGACGAAGTCCAAGAGCCGGTCACTCGGCAACGGGCTCAAACTGGGCTGAATCCCGGCCTCGATCAGCCCCGAGCAGCCAGCAAGATCGGTTCAGCCCAGGCGGCCTGGTCGGGTCGGAGGGGAGGGATCACGGCATCCTCGCCGTACCGGATCTCGCGGGCGT
The DNA here is from genome assembly GCA_963842405.1 of uncultured Isosphaeraceae bacterium. Classification (GTDB taxonomy): domain Bacteria; phylum Planctomycetota; class Planctomycetia; order Isosphaerales; family Isosphaeraceae; genus CAVZRC01. The sequence goes on from CAWJGW010000003.1 coordinate 93,992, forward strand.
ACGGTCCGGCGTCGTAGCAACGGTCGAAGACGGCCTGGAGGTCGAGCGTCACGGAGGGGTCGCCGGGTAGCAGAGGGATGTCGATTGTCGGCAGGCGCTCCTCCAGACCGATCGGGTAGACGAGGATGGTTTCGAGATCGTCAAAGGGGCGGACCGCGACGTGGTAGTCGAAGGTGCCACAGGCATCTTGTGCCGCGTCGATTGGGACTGCCGTGGTGTGCTCGCCACCGCGCAGGAAATCGAGCTCGACCAGGTGAACCTGGCTCGCGAGGATCTCGTTCTGTTTGCGCTTGTAGAGATCGCGCCCCTGCTCGCCCGGCGTCTTGTTCGAGAGGCTGAGGACCTCGAACGAAGTGACGAGTCGCTTGCCTGCATCGGTTCGCGTGTAGATCTCGACGAAGGGCTCGCGGACTTCATCGTGCGCGACCCTGACCACGACGGGCCGCGCCACCGGTGCGTTGGCGACGGCCACCGGTGCCGGTCCGGCGGGCCCCCCCGACGAGGCGACGGCCCACCGGCGCGGCGAACCTCCACGTCGGGGCCGATCAATCGCCGTGAAACCTCGATCCAGATCCGGCGGCCGAGCGCCGCGAAGTAGGGGGCGGGAAGGCTTGCCTGGAGAGCTTCCCGCAGGTAGGTGATGAAGCTGTCGTGAAAGTCCGGGAAGATCTCCGGGCTCTCCAGGTAGGGGTCCATGCCTGGGAAGGGCGAGGGCATCGCAATCCTCGATAGTAGCCGTCCTTGATACTTCACACCCGTGACGGTGGCAATTTCTGACACTTCTCGCCGAACACTACCGAGCTCGTGACGGTGCAGCGCAGTCATTCGCCGCGGCCCCCTCACCCGGCCTTCGGCCGACCTCTCCCCGGGGGGCGAGGTGAAGACGACCGCGTCTCCCCGCTCAGCAGGGCAACCAGAACCACCTATCGCCCTCGCCCCAACGGGGAGAGGGTTGGGGTGAGGGGGGCTGGGTAGTGGTGTTCGGCGAGAAGTCTCCAAATTCCGCTCCGACTTATTGTAGCAGAATCCTCGGCGGAATCATCAGGCGCGGCTCGTCTGAGTCTGAACTGGACCCGCGCGGAGGATTCCGGATAGGATGAGCCGGGCGTCAGGGTAAGAGACGAGATGCAAGATAAGGACGCGTTCCCGATGATTCGTGCCGTCGTTCAAAACGGGCTCATCCGCCCGCTGGATCCCTTGCCGCTTGACTGGGACGAGGGTCGCATCGTCGTCGTTGAAGATGCCGAGTCCGGCATTTCCGATGATCTCGACGCGTGGTACCTCCCTGATGGCCCGAGACCTCTTCGATACCAACCACCTCAGGAACAGGCCGGGAATACCTTCCCAGAATTCTCGCGGTCAAGGCCAAGTTGTGGCAAGGTCTCCCGACCTTGTCACCGCGCCGACCGATTGTCTCCAATCCCCAAGCCCGGCGGAAGACCTTCGGTCCCGCAGGCGGCGGGGTCTTCGAGACCCGCGCCGAACAGCCGCCAAAGAGCTCGTCCGTCGCGAGATGGAATCTTCCTGACTCACCGGCCTGCCGTCCTCACTCTTGACGGCTCCTGACTTTCAACGGTACATCTCGCACGTCAGTGCGACCTGCGGCACGGCCTTCCAGGCCGTGGGAGCGGCCCACGGGCAAGATACTCGTGCCACGTCCGGTTCGGGCTGACGCCCGAGGTTGGAGGACGTTCGTCCCGTCCGAACAACGCACTAACGTGCATGGTCATGTGTTCCGATATTCTGAGCGGGGATTTCAGTAACTATGTTCATCACAACTCTCTTTCGAACCCGCCCGAGGAGGGCCCGAATTCTCCGCAATCAACGCCAACCAGAGCCAGCGAGAGCCAACATACGTATTGCGGGAACGTTTATGCGAACCTCGCACCGGCTTCATAACGAGCCGGCGGCGCGACCCCAGGGCTTCTGGATGTCGGTGATCAGCCGGCCCCCCTTGAAGACGGAGACGGTCCCGGTCGATTGTGAGATGCACAGAGCGATCGCCCCGGTCGTGGCGGTGATGCTGGCCGCGGCCTCGTGGCGGGTGCCCAGTCCTTGGGGAAGGGGCTGATCGAGCTTGCCCCGCGGGGCCAGGTAACGGCCCGCGGCCAGGATCACCCCGTCGCCCCGGACGATGAACGCCCCGTCGATGGCCGAGAACTCCTTGATCGTCTCCTCCAGTCGCGTGTCCAGAATGTTCCGCTCGGATTCGGGATAGCCGTGGAACGGGTTGATCACCAGTTGATGGCTGTGCAAGAGGACCCGATCGCTGTCGCCGAGGACGAACAGCGTCCCGACCGGCCGCCCCTCGCGGCCCTCCACGCCCAGCTCGCCGGCCAGGGTCAAGACCCGCTCGAACACCGTGGCCGTGACGTCCGGTGGCAGCGGCTCGGCCGTCGCCGACGAGAAGAGCTCGATCTCCGTCCCCATGTCGAGGACCATGATCGTGTCGATCGTCCCCGAGAGGTCCAGGCCGGTCAGGCAGAGGATCCGGTCGCCGGCGTGGATCAAACCCTCGGCGGCCGAGACCAGGATGGCCACCTTGATGTGGCCGGTCCGCGTCATCGCGACGTCCGGGACCCGGACCACCACGCACTGCTCGCCCCAGCCTGGCGGAGCGGCGAAGGCCGGCCGGCGCGACACCAGGATCACGCGGAAGTCCACGTCCTGGATCAAGGCCGAGAGGTCGCAATCCTCCTCGACGACGTCGGCGTGCAGCAGGATGACCCGTGCTCCCACCTCGCGGGCGATCGCGTGCGCGTGCCGGACCATGCTTCGTGTCAGGGTCTTCACTTTTACTTTGGTCCTCGGTTCGTGGATGCGGATCGCCCTGTTGTTAGGCGTTGACGATGGCCCTCGACTGCTTGAATCCACCGCCGGTCAATCCTCGTCTGCGAAGAACGGACCAATGACGAACGACTAATGAGGGAATTCCAGGGCGATCTGGAGGATCCCCAGGTCGTCGTAAATTGCCTGCGAGTTGGGGCCCCCGGTGAGGTTGGCCCCGGTAACTTCGATCCGCAACACGTTCTTGCCGGCATGGAGCTGACCGCGCGGGATCGGAATCCGGATCCGCTCAGGTGCATCGTTCAGCGTTGCTTTGATGTAACGATTCAGGTAGTCGACCCGCCGGCCGTTGATGGAGACGTACGTGCGGAGTTCGCCGTTGCGGACTTGCCGGGAGTATTCGGTATCGCCGACCTCGGGAACGACCTGGACAACGTCGAGCACCAGCTCGGCCGGCCGGTCGTTGGGGAAGGGCTCGGTCAGCTCAATGGTCCGGTCGAGCGTGAGCCCCTCCGGCCGGGGCGGGTCGAGCAAGGGCGGGGTCACGGAGATCTCGTCCCCCAGGTGGTGGGCCGATCGGGTCGATGACCAGCCGGCGTCCCTGTCCCAGCACGACGATCCGCCGCAGGTCGTTCGCGCGGGATCGTCAGCGTGCCCGAGTACGGCGTCGCCAGGGTGAGGGATGCCGGCGATTGTGCGAGGAGCGCGCCTTCGACGAAATCGAGATCCGTCGGGCGGTCGCCCGGCGCGGAACGCCACTCTGCCCGCACCAGCAACCCCTCGATCGAAGCACCTTGGATGGGCATCCGGCGAAGATACAGTCCCGAGACTTCGCCCCAACGCAGCGAGACGGGCTTGCCGTCGACGGCCATGACCACGCGCCGCGGGTCGGCACTCTGGATGTCCCCGTAGAGCTGGTCGCCGACGACGAGCCGGGCCTCGTCCTGACCGGCGTCGACCTCGAGGCTCGCTGGCGGCTCGGCGAATCGGATGAGTTGCAGGTCGTCGAAGTAGGCGGCCATCGGTTTGGGACGCGGCGCCGGGCCGCTGGCCTGCGTCGCCAGCCGGATGGTGGCCAGCGGCCCTCCCGGCCCCCTGCCGTGGGCCAGCTCCTTGCCGTCGACGGAGACCTCGGTCTGGTCGGGGCCGAATCGCAGGGAAAGCCGGTGCCAGCCCGGCGTGCGGGCCAGGCGCTGGACTTGCAGCCCGCTCGGCGACTCGACGGCCAGACTCTCCTCGGACCAGCCCAGGATGATCCGCATCACGGTCCGGCCAGCCGGACCGCGGAAGGTCGGCCTCGACAACGCGCTCCCTTCCGGCGACGATCGACCCATCGTCGAAGAAGGCCAAATCGAGCCGGCCGGCCGCCAGCGTGCTCCTCCAGGTTATGGACCAGCGAGGCCCCCTCGGCGGGCAGGCGAAGGCTCCGTTGCTCGCTGAGCCGCGGCTCGTCGACCGACTCCGCCTTCCCGGTGATCGACCACCGCGATGGGTCGAGTGCTTCAAAGCTGTCGGCCAGCACCCGCGCCTCGCCGGGGCGCTGGACGATCGCCTGCACGCAGGCCCGGGGCAGCGTGACTTCGCCAGATTGCCACCGCACGCCGAGCCGGACCGAGTCCCGCGTCAGCTCACGGAGGGTGCCGGAGAGCCGGGCGGACTCCCCGACCAGTACGTGGAACGGTGGGGCGCTGGAAAGGGCATCCGCAGCCGAGCCCTCATGGTGAATGATCGAGCCAGGCTCCAGCGCGATTGCCGTACCGGCCCCGGAGCCCGCGACCCGCGGGATGAACCGGAATCCCGCGGTCGCGTTCCCCTCGATCCGCCCCTCGACCCGCTGGCCGTCGGGACGCTCGAGTGACTCCCCCCCCGACTGGCCGTCTGCCCGGGCTGCGAGCAGGAACACCGCCGCCAGCGGCGCGGCCAGACTGAGGACCGCTCGCGGGATCGCCCGATCGATGTTGGTGGCGTGCGCGTTCATGAGCTCGATTCTACGCCGCGCCCCGACCACCCGGCAAGGCGGCCTGTCGATCGACGTCTCGCCGGCCTTTTCGTTAGACGTCGTCGTCGCCGAATCCCCCCTCCGCACGCGTCCTGACGCCCATCACCCGCTCGACGGCTCGGACGAGCTTCTCCATGGCGAAGGGTTTGCGGATATAGTCGCGAACCCCGAGCATCTCGGCATAGGCGCGGTGGCGGCTCCCCTCGTTGCCCGTGATCATGATCGTCGGGATCAGGCCGCCCGGACGGCTCTTGAGTTTCTCCAGGACCAGGAATCCGCTCTTCTTGGGCATCATCATGTCCAGTACGAGCAAGTCTGGGTTCTCGCGCTCGGCGATCATCAGTCCGGCGTTGCCATCGCGGGCCGCCAGGATTCCGAAATCCTTTGTTCTCCAGGACGGTTCGCATCGATTCGAGGATCTCATGATCGTCATCGACGATCAGAATGGTCCGCTGTTGAGGGGGCATGAGGGTCACTCCCGCGAGCTATGCGACGCCACGTAATGCTACGGTGCGCCAGGAAACCGGTCCCGGAGATCGTTGTCTACCCTCTATCATACAACGCCGCGAAAAACCGCCAGCAAGGGGGAAGACACCTGGCAAATCGACATAATACGATTTTGTGATGGATTGGAAGGCATGGGGTCGGGTGAAGGCCCGGTCAGCGGCCGTTCTCTTCTGATCGGCGATTGACCCTCTTCCAAAGGGGTGGGTGCGTGTCGTCATAATCAGAGAGTCGGATGGGTAGATGAAGGGGGGGATGGGCGGGACCCCCTCCCGGGCCGGACCGGCGGACCGCGATGGTGCTATTCTAGCATTGCGATCGGAAAGGAAGGCGGACCCATGATGCCGTGGAGGACGTGGTTGATGCGTTTCGGGGTATCCGGGGCGTTGCTGATCGTCGCCGGATGTGGGTCGGGCGATATCCCCGATCCGAGTTCGGACAGCCAGGCGGCGGCCGATCCGGGGCGTCCGGCCCGGGCCCACCGCCCGTGCCGGCCGCTGCGCCCGCCCCGCCTGCGGAGACCAAGGTCGCCGCCGACGAGGGGACCGCCAAGCCTGAGGAGTCGAAACCCGAGGAGGCCGCCGCCGCCGAGGCCGCGCCCCCTCCGTCTAGCTCCAGCCCCGCCGGCGATAAGAACTCGGCGACCGCCGAGATGCTCGCCATGGCGACCGGGGGCCAGCCGGGCGCCAATGCGAATCCCCCGGCGAGCGGCGATGCCGCTCCGGGCGGCGCCCTGGCCCGCGGGCCCTGGTCCTGGAGGAGGTGGCGCAGGAGGCCGTCCGGGTATGCCGGGTATGGGCGGAATGGGACCAAACGCACCGGGCGGCGGTGCCGGGCCTTCTCCGGGTGGCATGGGTATGGGTATGGGCATGCAGGGCCAGGGGCAGGCCCAGATGCGAAGATGCAGGAGCAGATGCGCGCTGGCATGCAGAACCAGGCCGGTGGCCGAGGGCCCGGCATGGCCGGGGGCCGGGGGCCCGGCATGGCCGGCATGCCCGGCATGGCTGGCATGCCTGGGTCGGGACCTCAAGGCGGCGACAACAAGCCGGCCGATTTCCATACCCCCGAAGGGGGCGTCACCGCTTTCTTGAACGCCCTGAAGGCTCGGGACCTCGACCGCCTGGCCGAGGCCACCGCCATCCACGCCCAGGTCGAAGCCCGGGCCAAGAACCAGGAAATGTTCAAGAGAATCTACGACGGCAGTCTCTCCGAGCAAGAACTCGATGATCTGGCCAAGAAACTCGAGGGATACAAGCTCGCCGGGAATAACCCGCCCAAGAGCACGGGAAGGATCGACATGATCATTCAGAAGATGCAGAGTCAGGGTCAGGGCCAGGGCGAGAGCCAGGGTCAGAACCAGAGCGGAGTCGTTCACCGCCTTGTCACCGTTCGCCACGAGAAGCGAGGGTGGCTGGTCTGTGACATCAGCGGCCCAGCGAATTCAAGAACCCCAGAATGGCCCCGATGAATCCGAAGCCGAAGCGTAAGTGAGGCCTCGGGTTGTGGGATGAAGCCGCCGCCAGGTTTTCCAACCCCGATGAGCGGTGGCGGGAACCGATCCGAGGGCCCTGCTCGATCGACTCACCACTCGCCGAGCTTGCATGGAGTCGTTCGCTCCCTCCGGATTCTGTAAAAATGACCTGGCGGTTCGTGTAATTTTTCCAAGGCCGGAGAGGCGATTTTGAGCGAGCGGTGATTTTTTCCTCAAGTTTTGGGCTGGAATGACCGGGGGGCAAGGATTTCGCGGGAAATCTGGAGCATTTGGTCCGAAAAGTGCGACTGGGGGAACTCCGCTTTCTCTGCTCAACGCAACGGTGAGGGGCAGCTCCCGAATCGGGGTACGACTCCCATCGCACTGTCCCACGCAGGAACCAAGGAAGGAGCCTGTATGGTCATCGGGTCCCATCTCTCGGTCTGTACCATCTTCGAGATCTTGGTGGTTCTGTTCCAGGTTTGCGGAATCATGGGTCTTTGCTTGAATCGTCTGATGCCGCGGTTGACGCGCTGGTCGTCGCGCGGACAGGTGGGCCTGATCGTGGCCCTGTTTGGCTTGGCCATTGCCGGGGCGCTGTGTGGTCGCCACGACTCGGAATTCGCGCTATTCGCCGGGGGGACCATGACGGTCTTGTTGATCGGCATGACCATGGGGAGTGGATCGATCGAGATGACGGAGCCGGCTCGTCCGTGTGTGACGAGCGAGGCGGAGCTTGCCGCCTGACAAAATCGATAGGCATAACTCATTGTCTTTCATGAGGTTTGATTCATCGGGGCCTGATGGCCCCGATTTTTTTTGGCCGCGATTTGACCGGGGATAAAACGTGGCGCCATAGTTGCGGCGTCGATCTGGAAATCAGCGGGCTGGTCCGCCCTGTCTCGACACCTCCGTCACTCATCGTCCCGGACCGGATTCCGCTTCGCCTCGCGCTCCGCGGGAAGGGGCCAACGTTCGGTATCCCTTGGCTTTACGTCCAGGGGCCGATCGCGCCGCGCCCACGGGGCCTGACGACGATTCCGTCACGAAGGACGATTCTCCGACCCGAACGACGCGTCCCGCTCGTTGTTCGCCCTTGGGTCGAGTCGGATCCCCTGCGGGAGAAGGACACGCCCATGATGTTCGGACTGAAACGGATTTCGACCGTGCTTGGTCTTCTGGCCGTGCTGGCCACATCGGCGTCGGCCCAGGTGGCCTCGCCCAATGCCAATCAAATGACCGCCGACGCCGTGGCGGGCTCGTTGCGGGCCAGCCGAAGCCTGGCGGGCTATCGCATCGAGATCCGGGCTCGCGAAGGTCTAGTGACGTTGTCCGGCACCCTGCGGAGCTCTGCCCAGAAGGCCGAGGCCCTAGCCCGGACCCAGCGGGTCGCCGGAGTCGCCGGCGTGGTCGATCAGCTCCAGGTGGCCGGTGATCGGTCGGTCCGGCCGGTCCAGTATCAGCCGGAAGTGGCCATGGGAGGCCATCTCTTCCATCACAACGGCGGCGGTAGCGGCCCCATGTACTACGATGGCGATGCCGGCATTCTCGGGTGCCACCCCGGCCAGTACCACGGGCGGCCCCGTGCCCGAGGGACCCGCCGGCATGACCGGTGCGACTCAGGCCTCGATGCCAGGTCAGCCCAACTATGCTTGGCCCAGCTATGCCCCGTATCCCAATTTCTCCGCCGTGGGCTATCCGACCGCCTATCCCTGGCAGGCCTGGCCCAACATCGGGCCGTTCTATCCCTACCCGGAGGTCCCCATGGACTGGCGGGCGGTAACCCTCCGCTGGGACGACGGAATCTGGTGGCTGGACTTCAAGAAGAACTACACCCGGCCGTTCTTCACCCCCTACCCGTTCGGCATCATGGGCTACTGACCTGACCTGAGCCGACGGGATGTCCGACGGTGCGGCCCGAGACGGACCGCAACCACCAGGCCGGCTGGAAGCCTCACAGGCCTCCAGCCGGCTTCTTCTATTTCATGCTGATCCCGACGGTTCGCCGAAAACCTGATCAGGGGCCGGATGCGGAACGCACGCCTGCGGGTCTCGGCTCAGGGTCGATTCCAGCATTCATCCGGCGCGGCTGCGACGCCCTCGATCGGCCGCGGCCACGGTCTGCACGTGTCAGTCAGGGCCTGAAATTGTCAAGTCGACCAGAAAAATCTCACAGCCTGAGCGGCGATCGTTCGATAACTAGTCCACATGGACCGGTCGTCTGAACGTGAGTTGTCGCCGGAATGATCGGTCAGCCACTCAATTGTGTACGGTCCCGGCGCCAGAGGCCGGTGGGGCAGGACGGCCTCCCGGCGCATTCGCGCAAGTTCCCAAGGAGGGGAGAAGACCATGATCCGATCCGCGCGGCACCGGAGCGCGACGACCCTGCGCTGGGTTCGCGGCCTGATTGCGGGTGCCTCTCTGGCGGTGATCGCGACCACCCACGTCGGATGCGGCATCGACTATGTATTCCGCAATATCTCACCCCTGCACGTCACGGCTTGGTCGTTCGCCTTCCCGATCCTGCCCTCCCAGTCGCAACGACTGGAAGAGGACATGAATCGGGAGGAAAGAGGTAACAAGATTCCGATCCTCGACCCCATCCCCGGGGAATTCGCACCGGCGGTCTGCCTCGATCCGCCCAGCGAGGCACAGGTCTGGGCGAAAGTCCCCAAGTTCCGGGCCGGCTGCCCGCCGTTCTACGAGACCCAGCGGAATAACATCCGCATCCTCATCGAGAAGATCGGCGAGAAGATCGACCCCTGCAAGATCTACCCGCTGGCCGGCCCCTGCCAGCTCGTTCACTGCCACTACAAGTGCACCGTTTACTACGACGAGCTCTACTGGTCGGACTACCCGATCCCGTTCAATCACGTCGATCAAAGGTCGAAGTCGTTTACATCGACAAGGACCACCTCCGCCGATGTGCGGGCCCGCCCCAGACCGATACGCCTCCGCTCTGATTTGCGGTAGACAGCATGTAGTAGGCAGTGAGAACCTGGAGTGGGGCTCGGTCCCCGCGTCCAGGTTGTCGCTGCCTACTGCCATCGGGCTACTTGCCCGAGCGAGTGCGGGCGTCGAAAAAGGGGAAGATTTTCATCAGTTGATCGCGAGTCGGCTGGGAGCCGTACTCGCAGACCTCGAACGCCTCGACGTACTTGACGGCCTTGCCCTTCTCAGGGCCGAGGAGCTCGATCAGCTTCGGACGGAATCGATCGGCCAGGGAAGCCGCGCGGCGGGCGGTCCGGTTTCGGGTCCAGGCGAACCGGGCCTCTTTCTCCTTGGGCACCTGGTCGAGATAACCGAAGAGCCAGGGGTTCCATTCGTAGAACTGCGACTCCAGCGCATCGACGCAGGCGGCCTTCTTCTCCAGGGTCGGGTCGATCGGCACGACGACGTCCGGCTCGAACGGATTGGGCTTCTTGAAATGGTCCTCGGTATAGAGGAACACCGGGTTCTTGCGAAGGGCCGGGACGTCGGGGCAGAAGCTCGGGACGATGACCATGAAGGCCGCGTCCTGGACGAGAATCCCGGTGTAGCGATGGTCGGGGTGGTAATCATTGGGCCGATGCGCGATGACGACGTCGGCCTGCCATTCCCGGATCTTGCGGGTGATGAGTCGCCGGTTCTCCAGGGTGGGGAGCAGCTCCCCGTCATGGATGTCCAGGACCTCGGACTCGATCCCGAGGATCTCGGCACAACGCTTGACCTCCGCGGTGCGCCGCCGAGCCAGGATCGCGCCGGCCATCTCGTGGTGGCCGATGTCGCCGTTGGTCACGCTGACGAACTTGACCTTGTAGCCAAGCTGGGCCCATCGCGCGGCCGTGCCGGCGGCCTCCAGCTCGCAATCGTCCGGATGGGCACCGAAGACGATGATCCGCAGGGGATGATCGCCTGGCGACTGGGCCATCGCGGCGGCTGGGGCCGCCAGCGCCGCGGCGGCGCCGATGAGCAAGGATGCGAGCATTCGGACTAGCGGATTGCGGATTCCGAATGGCAGATTCCAGATGAGCATGTTCTTGGACGAGATCGGGAATCGGGGATCGGGAATCGGGATTTTCCTGCTCGGTTGCGGCGCAAGGCACGGGACGCATCATGATGGACGGACTCCTCCGAGTTGCCGGACGCGGTTAGGACGACTCTCAGCGGCGCAGCGCAGCACGGCATGGCGCCGTGCGATGTGGACCCGGAGAGACGAGACGCTCGCTCATCTCCCCGCGTGGAGTTCGCCGGGAGCGCGGCGCCGGGAAAAACCAAGCCCCGGCAGCGGTGGGGGCCGCTACCGGGGCTGGCGAGTGTACCCCGATGAGGTGTCGTCGAGAAGAGTCCAGTCAGCCGGTTGCGGTCCGCATCTCGCTCGATCAACGACCACGTAACAACGGCGAAGGGAGCGGTTACGTCTTCACTGGCCACGACCAGAGCCAGATCAGCGGACCACGATTCAAGGGTTTGCGGGCGGCGTCGCCGATGGCACGGCGGACACGCCGATCATCTCGATTGCGTCGAATGGGTTGACCGTCTTGTCGTTCTCGGCCAGGGCGGCCGTCTCCTTGAACGGAAGGTCCGCGGGTACCGGCGTGCACCGAGCTGCTTGAGCACGAGGAGATATCGCTTGACGATCAGGCCGGTCTCCTTCTTGCTCAGCTCATCATCGCGGAACGCGGGGAAGTCGTTGAGCGCGACCTTCCAAAGATCGAGGCCTTTCCGGAAGCTCTCGGCGGCCTTGGGGAAATCGCCCATCTTGTAGGCCATGGTGCCCTCATAGAACAATTGCCGCGCGCGGACGCCGCTCTCGGTCTGCTCGGCCTGGCACCGCGTCTTCCAGTACCGATAATTCATCTGGTTGCTCCAGCGATCGGTCCAGTGTTGCTCGTTCTCGGTGAGCTGTTTGAGGCGATCCGGATTGGTGATATCGTCGAGCCGGATCTAGTCGTGGTGGAGCTTACCGTTCTTGTCGGGGACCTCGTTGTGCGACATGAACACGTGCTCGCCGAGCTTCACCCATTCGTTCAGTGCGGCGGCCCATTCGTTCTTGGCTTTCTCGCCGAAGACGGCCTGGATGCCGTAGACGCTCATCTTCTCGAGGCCGGCGGCATAGCGGGTCTGGGCGTGCGCCGGCATCGAGCGGAAGGCGATGTCCTCCGGCCGCCCTTTCCGCTGGGGCGTCGGGTCAACGTACTGGATATCCAGCCCGGTCCCCGAGGTATTCGCTGCGGTGCCGGAGGTGACCCGGCTGGCGCCCTGGTCGACCAGCGCGACGGCCCTGCTGAACCAGCCGTAGCCGAGCTTGAAGTTGTCGTCGCCCTCCACTTCGGCTTGCGTACTCGGGGTCGTAGTAGGTCTTGAATTCCCGGTCCTCATCGTCGCGGAACAGCCGCCGCAGGATGATCGACTCGTCGGAGAAGCCGATCTTGTGGTAATAGAACCAGGCGGTGTCCCAGAGCAAGTCGGGCGATTTCCGGTTCTTCTTCACGCCCTCCTGGACGAACTGGATCCCCTTCTTGATCCACTGATACTTGTCCTCCGGCGCGTCCCACTCGACCGAGACGTTGTAGGCCAGGTTCCAGCCCTGGTACGTCCAGATCGCGAGGAAGTGGGGCTGGAGCTTGGTGATCAGGTCGACGGTCGAGGCCAGCTTGTCCCAGTCGTGGTGCACGCTTGTACTCGTCAGCGCGGACCCAGAGCAGGTCGGCGACGATGCCGCGGAACCCGCCCAGCAGGAACAGCTTCATCATGAAGCTGCCGGTATCGATCTGGCCGATGGCGGCCTCGCCGAGGTCGCGTTTCTTCTTCTCATGAGTCAGCCAGCTCGTGTAGGGGAACATCGCCGCGAAGAGGGCGACGATCATCAGGCCGTAGACGAGCTTCTTGTTGAAGTTGGTCAGGGTGTTCATGCGGCGACCTCTCGGTTCTTCAGGATGAAATATCCGGCGAGGGAGAATGGCAGGGCGTAGGCGATGGCCAGCAGGGTATTGAGCACCATGAGGCTCCAGGTGACCGCGTACCCATCGGCCACCAGGTTGCTGACGTCCAGCGCGTTGAAATTCGGAACGACGAAGACCAGCATCGACATCAGCGGCATCACCAGCGAGTCGAGGGTCTTGGCCAGCACGACCCCGGCCGTTGGCGCCAGCTCGCTCATCTGGTTGTCGTGGGTCAGGAGCCGGATCAGCGACTCGAACGGACCGCCGCCCAGCACGGCCTGGCGGGTGAAGTCCACGAGGAAGGTAAAGGCCAACTGCCCGGCGATGAAGAACGCAATCGTGGTCAACAGGGCGACCGGCCAGCTCAGGAACGTCCCGGCGAAGACGCCGATGGCGGTCAGGACCATGGCCTGGAGCCAGATGCCGAAGAGCCCCTTCATGTAGTTGACCCCGAAGCTCCCCGACCGCGGCAAGAGATACAGGTCGCTTTCGGCCATCCCGAGGTACTGCGTCGGGCTCAGGCAGCGGATCTCGATCCGCAGGGCACCGCCCGAGCCGGCCAGGATCGCGGGCGGAAGCTGCACCCGGTTGGTGTAATATTCCTTGATCGGGAACACGTCCCCCTCGAACTTGGCGCCGGTGACGGCGGTTGAACGCCTGGATCTCGGCATAGACCGGCTCGCCGATCTTCCCCTTGGTGGTCCGGTAGACGTTGAAGCTCATCTCCACGGTAACCATCGGCGAGTGGAGATCGGCGATCTGCTTCCGGAGCTCCTGCGCCTCCTCGGCCTGGGCTGTCCGGCCTCCGCCTCCGCGGCCCGTTCCTCCAGCTCGTCGGAATGCCGCTTCTTCGCGTCATGATCGGAGGTAATTCGATCCAGCTCCTTCTGGTTGCGTGCGATGGCCGCGTCGATCTGGCTGGTGGCCGTGGCGGACAGGTTGGGCTGCGACTTGGAGTCCTGGGCCGCCTGGATCTGCTCCTGAGCTGGAAGATCCGGTCCATGTCCCACTCGATGGTACCCGGCCGGAGGAAATCGTCCACGGGAATTCGCCGGTCGAGCACCCGGGGCTTCCGGCCCCGCGGGCTGAACGGGTCGGGCACCCTGCCGAAGCTCCAGATGGCCGCCGACGGCGTGGCCCCCTCGATGTGGCTCCGCGGCTCCCGCATCGATTGGTCGCTACCCACGTCGATCCCCACCGCGTGCGGCAGCCCCCGCGAGTCGAGGAACGACAGCGAGCCTTTGACCGGCACCCGGGCCTGCATCCGGGTGCGAGCTGGTCGGCCTGCTCCACGCGCAGTTTATACTCCGACATCCGGCCGTCTTGCTTGGCCCGCAAGGCCTCGTCGTAGGTCTTCCTGCATCGTCAGGCCGACCGTTCGCCTCAGGTACGCAGGCTGATCCCGCCGAAGAGGGCCACCAGCACGGTGACCAGCGCCATGTAGCCGATCATCCGGCCCCAGATCATCTCGAGCCGCCGCACCGGCTTGGAGACGACCGTGTAGATGGTCTGCTGCTGGATGTCCGTCGGGATGGACAGCGGCGTCAGGATCGTCACCATCGCGGTCAGGAGCACCGAGCAGAGCAGCGTGAGGGTGCCGACATAGAGCCGGCCCATCTCCGCGGCCCGCGGCGGCTGGAGGAACCAGTGGGTGAACGCCAGCACCAGGAGGAACACCGTGATGACCACCCAGGGCGCCCACATCCGCCGGTTCGCTTCGTAGATGCTCAGCCGGGCGATCGAATACAGCCGCCGCCATCGGATCGCCACCAGCTCGAGGAGGACCAAGCCCAGGATTCGGAGGGCCACGACGTATCCCATGTAGGTCATGCCCATCCGCACGCCGTAAAGCAATCCCTCACGCCAGGACAAGCGACTCGAACGACCGCCTTGCACCTTGGCGGGGTCGTTCGGCAGACCGCCGCTCAGCGCCAGGATGTAGATCAGGAATCCCTGCTGCTGGATGAACAGGCCGATCCCCAACCCGAACGCCAGCGCCAGGTGGGCACCGACCAGGACGGCCAAATCCGATCGGCCGTCCCAGTCGCCGGATCGTCCGCCAGAGCGTCACTTCGATCCAGATCGTGTACAGCAAGACGCAGACCAGCGCCGCGATCGTCGTCAGGCCGAGCGACCCGATCGTGAGGACCGGGATCTTCTCCACGGACTCCAGCACGCGGAGCATGACCGTCAGGGGCGTCATGATCACCGCGGCCAGGATGACGAAGTTGAACCAGGAGTTCTGTGCCGACGACCCGTTCCTTGATGCCGATCACCGAGCCAGGAGACCACCCAGCCCACCAGGCAGAGCAGGCCGACGGCTTTCAACCAGAAGAGCAACTCGCCGAGCAGGTAAGTGCGGGTGAGGCTGGGTTCGCCAAAGAGGGTGACACCGGGATCGCCGGTGAGATAGATCCAGGCCAGGATGTTCCCCCACTCCGGGGAGATCGGCGGTACGGGCGACCGGGGCGCCCGCGTTCGGGACGCCCGCGGGGCTGGCGGCGCCCTGGGCCGGGCCGGGTGCCGACGCTTTCGTCGCCGCGCCGGCGTCCTTGACCTGCGCCGCCTCGGGCGCCTTCGCGGCCGGGCCGGGCGCCGGATTGACCTGTGCCCACAGCAAGGGAAGTGTCAGCAAGATGACAGACATGGACGGCGGTGCTCCTCAGTGAGGCGAATAAGATTGGCGGCGGAGTCGGGCGAGGCGTCTTCGGGCTCGAAAGCGGATGATCCAACCTGGGTTGAGGCTATCGCCTCGGCCCGCTGCAACGGACTCCCACCGCGGTTCGGACGAGCCATCTGAACATCGTTATTCTGTTACGTGGTCTGTTGTCCGTTGCAACCGGAGGCTCCCCTGGTATCGGGAAGAATTCCATCGGCGGTGGACGGCTCGGGCCGTCCGGTCTCGAGTCCAGGCTTGTTTGTTCTTGTCGGAGATGCCGCCGGATCGAGCCCGGCGGCCTGGACGATGTGGGGTTGAACTCGGGTGCGCTGCTCTGAGCCGGACGGTCGTCTTGAAGCCCGGGCGAGTCCAGGATGGGCTTCGGGCGGCCCCATCCCCTGCGCCGCGGCTTCCGGCACCCGTTCGGCGACGCGCCGACCGAACCGATCCTTCCAGGCTCAGGTCTTGACCGGTGCGGCCAGCTCGTCCTTCGCCGTCGGCGTCGCGGGCCGACCCGCGTCCTTGGCCACCTTCCGACGACCTGGGTGAAGCTCGCTCTCCTGGACGATCCGGAGGAACAGCTCCTCCAGCGTGGTCGTCGGGTGGTCAACGGTGATGTCTTCTCCGCCGTGGCGGAGGATCACGTCGCGCACTTCGTCGAGTGCCGCGGCCGAGAGGTTCCGCGCCTTGATCTGGGTCACGTCCTGGACCGTCAGCAGGTCGGAGACCCGGCCGATCTCCTTGAGCTCGCCCCGATGGAGGATGGCGATCCGGTCGCAGATGTCTTGCATGTCGGCCAGCAAGTGGCCCGACAACACGATCGTCTTGCCCTGCTCGCGCAGCTCCCGGATCAGGTTCTTGATCTCGGAGGTGCCGATCGGGTCCAGGCCCGAGGTCGGCTCGTCGAGCAGGATCAGCTCGGGGTTGTTGATCAGGGCCTGTGCCAGCCCGATCCGCCGCTGCATGCCCTTGGAATACTCGCGGAGCTGGCGGTGCTTGGCCGCGGTCAATCCCACCATGTCGATCAACCGGCCCACCCGCTTGTTCCGTTCCGCCCGGGAGATCTTGAACAGCCGGCCGTAGAACTGGAGCGTCTCTTCGGCGTTCAGGAACTTGTACAGGTACGACTCCTCGGGCAAGTAACCGATCCGCTCGTTCTTCGAGACGTTGGTCGTCGGCTCGTTGAAGATCAGCGCCTCCCCCTCGGTCGCGAAGAGCAGGCCGAGGAGCAGCTTGATCGTGGTCGTCTTCCCCGAACCGTTCGGTCCGAGTAATCCGAAGATCTCGCCCCGATGGACCTGGAGGTCGAGGGCCTTGAGCGCCTGGACCTTCGGGCGGCCCCAGAAATCGCGGTAGACCTTGGTCAGGTTTCTCGTCTCGATGATGACTTCATGGCTCATTACGCAGGCGCCTTTTGCTCATGATGGATGACGAAAATGCACGAAAGCGACGACTCCCGCGGCGATCGGCCGCAGGTCTTGGCCGCGCCTCAGTCCGGGCCATTTCCGGCGGATCGGAGTCGAATGATCGAACGAATTCGGATGAAGGCAAAGATATTCTGAGAATAGCACAATCCGCCGCGCCCCGGCGAGGCCGATGGCTGCGAAGATTCCCGATTGAGGACTCGACCCAGCCGCTGCGAGAGGACACTTCTCCGTCACGGCCGCCGAATCCTTCGATCATCCCTCGCTTAGGGGATGCTACGATCGAAAACCGCGAAAGGTTCGATCGATTTCGAGCGGTTGGTTCCAGCCCAACGTCTTCGCCCGGATCGCGGCCTCCAGCCGCGCTCCAGGCCCCCCGACCGCACTTCATCCATGCTAAAGAACGACGATGTCTTTGACAAGGTGGTGCAGCTCCTGACAAGCAGTAGCCGGGCGACGCGAGCTCGTTGCGAGTAGCGGTGACGAGAATCGCACAGGACTCAATTGCATCGATCCCGCCAATCGCCACCCGTCACCCGCTACCTCGCTCACTCTCAGGGCGTCAGCCCGGAGCCGCCGGAGGCGATGGGTGCCGCCTCGGTGCGGCCGTTGAGCCGGGGCACCGGGGTGACGGGGCTCGCTCCCGTCTCGGCCGCGTAGGGGGAAACCGGCAGATCGGCCGGGCCGGGCGGCAACCCGCCCGCCGGGTGAGCCCCGCCGGCGGCGACGTACGGGAGATAACGCTGGCCACGGGTCTGGTACGGGTTGTAATAGCTTTGCAGGAACATTTGTTCCGGTGGAACCGCGTAATATCGGGGGAAGTAGTATTCGGCGGTGCGATCGGCGCCGAGGGGCAGGTAAGGGCCGTAATCCGCCCAGCCGTAACCGTCCGGGGAGCGGTTGGGGAAGCCCCAGCCGTCGCCAGGCCCCGGTGGCAGGATATAGTTCGGCTGACGGCGACGGTGTTTCCTCTGGTACGGGTAATAATAAGGAACGGACTGGGACCCATCGCCCTGTCCGGTCGAGTGGATGGCCAGGCTCATGGTTATTGCGACGAAGGCGGCCGTCATCGTGATCCTCCGTGTCCAGCTCCGGGGCGGCGAATTCTGCACCCGTTTCGCTTCGCCTCACTTTGCGGTCAGTGCGGCGGTTTTTCGAACTCCGCTCCGCCCGTGAGGACGGTATCCTGGTAAGGATAGCACCGCTCCGGGCCGCGGGTCGGAGCGGGGACTCGGATTCTCTTCCCGTCCGGCGGCTCGCACGTTACGATCCTCAGTATTGGTCATTGGTCCTTTGTGGTCATTGGTCCAGGCCGTCGCGATGGAGCCGGATTGGCCTCGCGGTATTCCTCCAGGAAGCGGATCGCGATGAAGCTGCGTTTAAGTGACGAAGGCCTGAGACAGCGGCTCTGATCTACACACAAGCACTCAGCCACTAGCCACTGTAAGTCCGAATGATCCTCCTGATTGATAACTACGACTCGTTCACCTATAACCTGGTCCAGCGGCTCGGCGAGATCGACCCGGAGCTCGACTTGCGGGTCGTCCGCAACGATCAGATCACGCTCGACGAGATCGAGGCCGCCGCGGCCAACCCGGCTGATCATCTCGCCGGGACCTTGTACGCCCCGGGAGGCGGGGATCTCGAACGAGGTCGTCGAGCGGTTCGGCTCGAGGGTTCCGCTGCTGGGCGTCTGCCTGGGTCACCAGTGCATCGGGCACACGCTGGGGGCCCGGGTCGTGCGGGCCGACCGGATCATGCACGGCAAGACATCGTGGGTCCACCACGACGGCCAGGGGGTCTATCGCGAGTCTGTCCAACCCGTTCGAGGCGACCCGGTATCACAGCCTGGTGATCCAGCCGGGCACCCTGCCGGACGACCTGGAGGTCGTTGCCTGGACGGATCAGGGCGAGATCATGGGCGTGCGGCACAAGCGGTTCCCGATCGAAGGCGTCCAGTTCCACCCCGAGAGCTTCCTGACCCTCGAGGGGACCAAACTGCTGAAAAATTTCCTGGTTGGTCCTTAGTCATTGGTCATTGGTCATTGGTGACTGAGGTGGTATCCCGAATCGCGTTTGGCAGGGGACGAGCCGGCGGTTGCACCGAGATCAAGCACAAGCGACGAGCTCCGACGTCGGCCAACGATCACTGACCAAGTGACCAAGGACGAAGGACAAAAATGCTGACGGTCGAAGAGGCGTTGGAAGCCGTGCTCGAGCAAGCCCGGCCGTTGCCGGCGGAGGCCGTCCCGCTGGAGGCGGCGCTGCGGTGCGTGCTGGCCGAAGATGTCGCGGCCGATATCGACCTGCCTCCCTTCGACAAGTCATTGGTCGATGGCTATGCGGTGCGGTCCGACGACTTGACGGGGCCCGGACCGTCAGCTCCGGGTCGGGGAGACGATCACCGCGGGGCAGACGCCGTCACGGCCGCTGGGCCCGCGCGAGGCGGCCGCGATCATGACGGGAGCCCCGGTGCCGCCCGGCTGCGATGCGGTCGTGATGCACGAGCGGACGCGGTCGGACGGAGGGAGCCTCTGGGTGGAAGAGCCCGAGGTCCGCATCGGGCAGAATATCTTGCCCCGCGCCCGGGAGATGCGTGCCGGGCGAGGTGATCCTCGAGCGCGGGAACGGTGCTCAAACCGGCCCACCTGGGCGTCCTGGCATCGGTCGGCCGGACGCCGGTCCGGGTCGTGCGGCCTCGGATGGCCGTCGTCTCGACCGGCGACGAGCTCGTCGAGCCGGACCGGACGCCGGGCCCGGGGCAGATCCGGAATTCGAATGCAATCATGCTGCGGGCGCTGGCGATCGAGGAGGGCGCGGCGGCCGAGTCCCTGCCGACGGCGCCGGATGAGCCGGGCGAGCTGCGACGAATCCTCGAACGAGGGCTCGACTTCGACGTCCTGATCGTCACCGGTGGCGTGTCGGCCGGTCAACGCGATCTGGTCCCGGCAGCCCTGGCGGAGCTCGGGCGTCCGTCGTGTCTTTCACAAGGTCCGGCTCAAGCCGGGCAAGCCGCTCTGGTTCGGGATCGGCCCGACGCGGGCCGGCCGGCCCGGCACCCTGGTCTTCGGCCTGCCGGGCAATCCGGTCAGCAGCCTGGTCGTCTTTCTGCTGTTCGTCAGACCGGCCCTGGCGGTCCTGGCCGGCCGGCCGGCCCCGGTTCCCGGGACGCTCCCGGCACGCCTGACGTGCGGCTTCCGGCATCGAGGCGATCGGCCCACCTACCACCCGGCGCGGCTGGCCGCGGGCTCGGTCGTTGGTCCATCCGGGCCGTCGCCGATCGCGATCGAGACGCTCAACTGGCACGGGTCGGCCGATCTCCGGACCGCCGCCGACGGCCGACGGTTTCGCCGCCTTCCCCGCGGGGGATCGCGATTACAGCCCAGGTGAAATTGTCGGATTCTTGCCGGCGCGGTGATTCAACAACCGCCAACAGACCGCGAAGAACGAATAATGGACCACGAACCACGAACCACGAACCACGGACGAAGCCACATGACTTCGGTTGCCGCACCGGATCGGAAAACCCATGCCGACGAGGTGGCGGAGCCAGGGGCTCGATGGCTGCGCCACCGCCTCGCCGCGGGAGTCGCCTCTGGTCTGCTCCTCTGGACCGCGTTCCCGCCGATGGAATGGGCACCCCTGGCCTGGGTCGCCCTCGCGCCCCTTTTCTGGCTGGCGACCGTCAAGCGGACGCCCGCTGAAGACCTACCTCTGCCGCCTGGGCCGGGGGATTGGTCTTCTGGATCCTGGCGGTTCCCTGGCTCCGCCTGATCGGCCCCGGCGCCTGGATCGGCTGGGTCGTGCTGGCCCTCGTCTTCTCGTTGTGGTGGCCGTTGTTCCTGGCGCTGACCCGATGGGCTCACTTCCGCCTCCGGGTCCCGCTGATCCTGGCGGCTCCGATCGCCTGGGTGGCCGTCGAGTACATCCGCGCCTACTTCTTGACCGGCTTCCCCTGGTACTACCTGGCTCACAGCCAGTACCGCTATCTCTATGTGATCCAGATCGCCGATTTTGCCGGGTCGCTCGGGATCAGCCTGTCGATCGCGGTGGTCAATGCGTGGTTGGTCGAGCTGGTGACCCTCCCCCTGTTCCGGACCCGCGCCAACGCCGCGAGGCCGGCAGACGCTCACGACGGCCCAGAGCGTCCGGCTCTGGTCGGTCACGATCCTCATCGGGGCCACGCTCTGCTACGGGGCATTCCGGGTCTCGACGGCCCAGTTCCGCGATGGGCCCAGGCTCGCGCTCTTCCAGTCGAATCTCATGCAGGGGCACAAGTTCCAGCGCGATCGAGCCGAGGTCCGCGATGGGTTTCAAGCGATGATCGAGCGGGCGATCGCAGCGGGATGGCCGTCCCGACCTGATCGTCTGGCCGGAAACCTCGTACCCATTCGGCTTTATCATGGTTGATCCGGCCGTCGCCCCGGCGGCACTGGAGGATCAGGTCCGCTCGATTACCACCGCGATGACCGTCAAGGAATGGCTCGCAGAATCGAACTGACATCGCCAGCGATCTCCATCAGCTTCACGGATCAGCTCGGCGTGCCGATGCTCGTCGGCAGCGCGGTCTGGGACCACCAGGCGTCCGGGCTCAAGAAGTACAACTCGGCGATCCTCTTCGAGCCAGCGGTCGAAACCATCCGCTACTATCACAAGATGCATCTGGTCCCGTTCGGCGAGTTCATCCCGCTCATCAAGACAATCCCCTGGCTGGCCCTCTTGACCCCCTATCGGGATAAGATCCCCAGCCTCAGCTTCGGCCGGGACCCCCTGCTCTTGCCGATCGGGGGCTATCGCTTCGCCGCCATCGATCTGCTTCGAGGACACCATCCCCCAGGTCATCAGCCGCTTCTTTCAGGGCCGCGGTCAGGCCGAGCAGCCCGACATGCTCATCAACCTGACCAATGACGGCTGGTATGCCAACTCTTCGGAGCTGGACATCCACCTGGCGATCGGTGTGTTCCGCACCATCGAGCACCGCGTACCCCTGGCGCGCGCCGTCAACACCGGCCTCTCGGCTCTGGTCGATGGCAACGGCGAGATCCGCGCCGTCCTCCCCAAGGACATCGAGGACGTGCTGACCGTGACCGTCCCCCTCGACGATCGCACGACATACTACTCACGCTGGGGTGATTGGTTGGGTTTATCCTGCCTGGCGGTCGCGATCGGCTGGTTTCCACTCGGTCTGATTCGCAACCGAAGGGCTGGCCGGCCGGAGAGATTAACGCGTGCCTACCCGAATTCCCCAGACTGGGTTGCTTGCCCCAACGCGGACCATAGGGTAGATTTGGTCAAGTTCGTGCCACTGGCGAGGGATGCGAAAAACGTAGTCGAACCGGCGATCTCCCCCGCTTGAAGGCGAACGGCTTGCCGCTCCGCGTCGTCTAATTGTAGGATTGACGGAAGATTGCCGGTCTGGCGTGTGCGCCGGTGTTCTGCGTTGCGTCGCGGGCGATCCTTCTCGATCTCCATGACTCCAACGGTCCAAGCCCCATCGCGATTTCGACTTGCGGCATCGACGTCGCAAGGGTGGTCGGCCGGCCGTCTTACTCTGATTGGTAGGATGGGACCATGACCCACGTCGGTAGAATCCTCGTCGTCGTCATCATGGCCTTTTCCCTGGTCTTCCTGGGCATCTCCACCGTGGTCTTCATGACCTCGAAGAACTGGAAAGATGAGACGACGGAAGAAGGCCGAAGAGGTCGGCAAAGTCAAGAAGAGCCTGACCGAAGCCCAGGCGAAGGTGGATGCGGCCAAGAAAGAGCTGGCGGACGCCCAGAGTCAGGCGGCGACCGCGACCAAACAGCTCAGCGATCGCATCCGTTCGCTCGAGGACCAGAACAAGCGCGATCTCGAAGCAGATTCACGGACATCCGCAGCAAGATCGCGATGGCGGAGGAGAACGCCAGCAGCGCACTCCTGGAGAGCCGGTGCGAAGCGGGAAGAGACCGCGCTGCTCCGCGCCCAGAAATCCGCCGTCGAGAAGCAGGCCAACGAGTTCAAGCTCCGCCAGGCCGAACTCACCGACAAGATCCGCGAGCTCGAGCGTATCCAGGAGACGGCGAACCGGAACAATACCGACCTCCGCGAAAGGGTCGCCAAGTTCACCACGCTCCTCCAGAAGAACGGGCTCTCGACCGACATCTCCCAGATCAAAGGACGTGGAGAGCCCGCCGCCGCGTCGAGGGGCTGATCAAGCGAGTTGACCCGACCAATCGTCGGGTCGAGATCTCGATCGGTTCCAACGACGGGCTGGTCGACGGTCACGAACTGTATCTCTTCCGCGTCAAACCGCGCCCCGAATACCTGGGCAAGATCCAGATCGTCGCGGTCAACCCCAATCAGGCCGTGGGCCGGGTCGTCGGCACCACCTTCCAGGGCAAGAAGATAAAGGAGGGCGACATTGTCTCGTCAACCATTAACCCGCGGTTCTAGTGCCGCGACCCGGCCGGGGAGCCTCTGCGCGCCCCCCGGCGGCCGGGCGTCCTGGTCCAGGCCCCCAAGAGCGACATCTACGTGGTCCTCCTGGGCGTCTCGCTCGCCGCGATCGTGATCGCCTGCCTGCTGATGGCCCTCATGCTCAACCGGTACGAGTGGAAGGTCAAGGTCTCTGCCCGGTCCATGAGCCCACCTCAGGTCGCCCTCAGGGTGTAGAGACGTTCGCTCTCCCGCAACGGACAAGCCAGACAACCCGAAGAGCCAGCGAGGGTCCAAGACCCGGACCCCTCGCTGGCTCTTCGCGTTATATCGATTCGCTCATGGCCGACCCGAGTCTGCTCAAGGTCGATTTCCGAAAATCCGTATAATGTACTCTTGTCAATCGACCGCGCAGATTCGATACAATACGCGTGTCCAGTCGGCGAGGATGA
The DNA here is from genome assembly GCA_963842405.1 of uncultured Isosphaeraceae bacterium. GTDB lineage: Bacteria > Planctomycetota > Planctomycetia > Isosphaerales > Isosphaeraceae > CAVZRC01. Next base: position 117,629 of record CAWJGW010000003.1, read on the forward strand.
AAAGACATCCATCCCAAGTGGACGGTGGCTTTTTCGGCGACGGTCCGAGACTGGCCGATCTGCTGGAGAGATGGCCAGCGGGGTCGCCGGATGTGTGGGCCACCTCACCCGTTGCACCCGGTATTGGATGACAGTCGAGGGTGGTAGTCGCCGTGGAGCCTGTCAGGCCGGCGGCTGCTCGATCCTCCGGGGGGCGTTGCACCATGACTCAGCATCCCGACCTCTTCGCGGCCCTCGCCGCACCGTTCGATCCCGACGAAGTGAAGCTCCGTTCACAGGCTGGCCGGCAGTTGCATTACGTGACGGCGCGGACCATCATGAACCGGCTCGACGACGTGCTCGGACCGGAGAACTGGTGGGACGATTTCGTCCCGCTCGAGCACTCGGTGATCTGCCGGCTGACCATCCGTCTGCCGGATGGCACGGTCCTGACCAAGAGCGACGCGGGCGGTTATGCCGGCATGGCCGATCCTGGCGACGACGACAAGAGCGGTTTCGCCGATGCGTTCAAGCGTGCCGCGGTGAAGTTCGGAGTGGGCCGTTACCTCTATCGCGACGGCATCCCCAAGTTCGCCCGCGAGTGCCTCAAGGGCCGTGGGGAGATCGTGCCCTCAGCCCGTCGATCCGCCGGCGACTCCGGTCCTGATCCAGGCCGCCGTAGTCACGGCGGCACCGGCAACCGCTCCTGCCGTCGCGGCGCCGAGCTTGTCTCCGTCCCCGCGCACCAACGAAGACGGGCTGAACCCGCCCCGCAGCGGTCGCGCCTTGTTCGCCTGGACCAAGGACCAGGATGAGAAATACGAATACGGCCTCCTCAAGCATCTGAACGCCTGGGCCAAGCGCGCAGGATTTCCCGGCAACGGATGGTCGATTGGGACGCGCGAGCAGGTGACCCGTGCCTACTCCGAAGGCCTGCCGCAAGGTCCGCGCGATCCATTCCATGCAGCACGCGACCGAGGCCGCCCTGTCGAATTGAAGCAAATCCTTTGACTTTCCATGAAGAATGAGTGACAGCCCTCGGGTGGCCGGCCGCCCGGGGGTTGTTCATTTTTTCGAAGGCCCGGCCCATCTGCCGATCTGCCGTGAAGGATCGATTGTCGGGTGTCCGCGTTTCGATTAAACTGCGCGCCTGGGTTGATCCCCGGGACGACCGGCCGGCGATCGCGACCCCGGATGATTCCGCGATCGGAAACCGCCGGACGGAGCGGACCAACGCCTCGACGCTTCATTTCGCTGATTTCGACGGCTGCGCGGAGATGACGGTCGCGACAGGAGGCTGACGCACGATGCATGTGGTCTTCGTGGCCTCCGAGGCGGTTCCCTTTGCCAAGACAGGGGGTTTGGCGGATGTCGCCGGGGCCTTGCCGCGCCCTGGAGTCTCAGGGGCATCGGGTCAGCGCTGTTCATGCCCTGCTATCGACGAGTTCGGTCGGCCGGTCCCGACCTGGTTGACACGGGGCTGACCCTCCAGATCCCGGTCGGTGCACGAGTTGTGGAGGGTCGCGTCCGCGAGAGCCGACTGCCGGGCTCGGAGGTGCCGGTCTACTTGATCGACCAGCCGGGCTACTTCGACCGCGACGGACTCTACGGCAACGGCGTGACCGATTACGACGATAATTGCGAGCGGTTCGTCTTTTTCGATCGCGCCGTGCTGGAGACGATCCGGGCCTTGCACTCTTCACCCGATATCATCCACTGCAATGACTGGCAGACCGGCCTGCTCCCGGTCTATTGCCGGACGCTCTACCGGAACATGCCTGAGCTTTCCGCGACCGGGACCCTTCTGACCATCCACAACCTGGCGTATCTGGGTCTCTTCTGGCACTGGGACATGGCGCTGACGGGGCTGGACTGGCATCTCTTCAACTGGCGGCAGTTGGAGTTCCACGGCCGGCTCTGTTTCATGAAAGGCGGGCTGGTCTTCGCCGACATGCTGAGCACGGTCAGTCCGAGCTACGCCCGAGAAGATCCAGACGGCGAAGCTCGGCTCGGGACTGGAAGGACTGCTCCGCGACCGCCAGGCCGACCTGCGCGGGATCGTCAATGGGATCGACATGGATGCCTGGTCACCACTCTCCGAGCCAATGATACCCGAGCGCTATGATGCCGCCAGCGTGGTCCAGGGCAAGGCGGTCTGCAAGGCCTGGCTCCAGAGGCGAGCTGGCCTCGCCGAGCGGCCCGGAGGTTCCCCTTTTCGCCCAGATCGGGCGGCTCGATCCCCAGAAGGGGTGGGACCTGCTGGCCGAGGTGGGCGACCGGCTCCTGGCGAGTGACGTGCAACTCGTTGTGCTCGGAGTCGGGCATCCGAAGTATCATGCTTTGCTCGAAGACCTCGCCCGACGGTATCCCGGACGGTTCTGGGCACATCTGGGCTTCGCCGACGAGCTGGCCCACCAGATCGAGGCTGGTGCCGACCTGTTCCTGATGCCCAGCCTGTTCGAGCCGTGCGGGTTGAATCAACTGTATAGCCTGGCGCACGGGACCGTGCCGATCGTCCGGGCCACCGGCGGCCTGGCCGACACCGTGGTCGATGCGAATCCCCGGACCCTTGCCGACGGCTCGGCCAACGGCTTCAGCTTCAACGAGCCCACAGCCCAGGCGCTCTGGCATACCATCGAGCGAGCCATGGCGCTCTGGCCCGACCGCGGTGCCTGGGTGAAGTTGATGAGGACCGGCATGAATGCCGACTGGTCCTGGGATCGCAGCGGAAGGGAGTACACCCGGCTCTACGAGGAGATCGGGCGCAGCGTCCGGTCTCGAAACACTTTGCCCGACGCGAGCGAACCGACGAGCCGGTCCCTCACCCGGCTGGGAACCCCTTAAGTTCGCACTCGGATGTTCCGAGCATAGTTTTGGGAGTCGACCTATTCTTCTTCCAGAGGAGTTGATTGTTTTGTCCGAGTCCTGGCCTCACGGGCAGTACGTCCCGTGGAATCAGACACCACGAGTGACTCTGATTGGAGTCCCGCCTTCAGGCGGAATCGGGGACGAAGCCCACGTCACGTGGCCCCGTAACGGAGGACGGCGCTGCCGCGCCCGATGAGCCGCTCTCACACCTGCCATGAAGGGCGAACGATGGTACCCGTTTCCTTGGCGATCGTGTGGCATCAGCACCAGCCGTACTACCCCGATGACGTCGCGGGCGAGAACCCCATGCCCTGGGTCCGGCTGCACGCGACCAAGGATTACCTGGGGATGGCCCTGCATCTGGAGGAGGTCCCCGAGTTCCGCTGCACGATCAACCTGGTGCCGAGCCTGCTGGCCCAGCTCGACGCCTACGTCCACGGGGCGACCGACACGCATCTGACGCTCTCGCGACGCACGGCCGACGGCCTGGACCACGACGACGCCTGCTCGATCCTCGACAACTTCTTCATGGCCTTTCCGGACACGATGATCCGGCCGCACGACCGCTACCAGCGAGCTGTACCTGTTGCGGTCGTCGTGGAACAGTTCGTCCCAGCAGGCCCTTGGCCGCTTCCGCCCGCGCGACCTCCGCGACCTCCAGGTCTGGTCGAACCTGGCGTGGATCCATCCGCTGCTCTTCGAGAAGGACCCCGAGCTGGCCGAGTTCAAGGCCAAGGGGCGGCATCTACACCGAGGAGGAGAAGCAGTGGTTCCTGGACAAACAGCGATCGCTGCTGGCGCGAGGTGATCCCGCTGCATCGCGAGCTGGCCGAACGTGGCCAGGTGGAGCTGACCACGACGCCTTATTATCATCCGATCCTCCCCCTGCTCTTCGACAAGACCCTGGCGCGCGAGGCGATGCCCGACGTGACGCTGCCGGCGTACCGGGGCGGGTATCCCGAGGATGCGGCGGTGCACGTCCGCCGCGCCGTCGAGAGCCACGCCGATCGATTCGGCGAGCGGCCGCGTGGGATGTGGCCGAGCGAGGGCTCGGTCTGCCAGGCGATGATCCCGCTGCTGGCCGAGCACGGCATCCAGTGGATCGCGACCGACGAGGAGATCCTGAGCTGCTCGACCCACGGCCTGGTCGGGCGCGACAGCCGGGGCCATGTCCGCAATCCCGATCGGCTCTACCGGCCGTGGAAGGTCCGCGAGGCGGACTCGGAGCTGGCGATCATCTTCCGCGACCATTCGATGTCGGACCAGGTCGGCTTCCACTATCAGCGGAGCCCGGGCCCGATCGCGGCCGCCGACTTCCTCGGCAAGGTGCACGCCATCGGCGACGCCTGCCGGCACCAACCCGGCGACCCTGGTCCCCGTCGTCCTCGACGGCGAGAACTGCTGGGAGTATTTCCCCGACGGCGGCGTCTCGTTCCTCCGCTCGGTCTACCAGGCGGCGGCCCGCGACCCCCGGATCCGGCCGGTCCGCGTCGACGAGTTCTTGCGCGAGCATCCGCCGAAGGATGCGGACACCGTGCCCCGCCTGTTCTCCGGGAGCTGGATCAGCCACAACTTCGCCATCTGGATCGGCCATCCCGAGGACAACCGCGGCTGGGACGTCCTGCACGCCGCCCGCGAGTTCCTGGTCGCCGAGGAACGCTCGGGCCGGCACGACCCGACGGCGCTGGAGCGGGCCTGGGAGGAGATCTACATCGCCGAGGGCTCCGACTGGTTCTGGTGGTACGGCGACGATCACTCCAGCGCTCTGGACGGACTGTTCGATCACCTGTTCCGCAAGCACCTGCGCAACGTCTACGCGCTGCTGGGCTGCGACCCGCCGGGTTCGCTGTTCACGCCGATCTCGCGCGGGGCCGTCCATCGACCGCTCCACGACCAGCCCTTGAGCTTCCTGAACGTCAAGCTCGACGGCCGCGCCACGTATTTCGAGTGGATCGACGCGGCGCGGTACGCCTGCGGCAACGATCGCGGGACGATGACCCTGGTCGCCCGGGGCTTGCTCCGCACCATCTGGTTCGGGTTCGACGCGGAGCGGCTCTTGATCCGCGTCGACACCGAGGGCGGCCCGGCTCGCGAGCGGCTCGCCGAGGCCGACCGCCTCCGCATCGGCTTCGTCGACCCGGCGGAATCGGAGATCCTCGTGATGGACCCCGCCGCGCCTCGGCCGGTCGCCTACCTGAACCGGCCCGGCCACCCGATGGTCAACGGCACCACCGTCCAGGTCGCGACCGGGTCGATCCTCGAGCTGGCTGTCCCCTTCGCCCGGCTCGACCTCAGCCCGGGCGATCCGGTCCGGTTCTATGTCGAGCTGCTCGAGGGAGACTCCAGCCTGGACCGGGCGCCCCGCGAGGGAATCCTCGAGCTGACGGTCCCCTCGCGAGACTTCGAACAAATCATGTGGCAAGTGTAACAGCGCGATCTCGGAGATCGGATCGCAGGGTGGGTGAAACCCACCGAGGTCATAGCATCCAAAAGATCGGTGGGTTTCACTCACCCTACTGAAGCTGGTTTCGAGGAGGCAGCGATCATGCCCGAATTGAGGAAAGACCCGATCGTCGGCCGATGGGTGATCATCGCGCACGAGCGTGCCAAGCGTCCGCACGACTTCCGCTCGGAAGCGGTCTCCGGTCGAGCCTTCGGTCTGCCCGTTCTGCGAGGGCCAGGAAGATAAGACGCCCCCCGAGATCCTCGCCTACCGCAACTTCGGCTCGCGGCCCAACGGACCCGGCTGGCGGATCCGGGTCGTGCCCAACCGCTTCCCCGCGCTTGAAGATCGAGGGGAGCCTCAACAAGCGCGGCGACGGCATCTACGACATGATGGCCGGCATCGGCGCCCACGAGGTGATCATCGAGAGCCCCGATCACCACAAGAGCATGGCCACCCTGCGCGAGGACAATATCCGCGAGGTCCTGTGGGCCTACCGCGATCGCCTCGTCGACCTCAAGAAGGACAACCGGCTGGTGCACGGGATGCTCTTCAAGAACGTCGGCGCCGCGGGCGGGGCCAGCCTCGAGCACACCCATAGCCAACTGATCGTCACCCCGATCGTGCCGATCTCCGTCTGGGAGGAGATGACCGGTTCCCTCGAGTTCTATCCACTACCGGGGCCGTTGCATCTACTGCGACATGGTGCAGCAGGAGCTCGCCGTCGAGAAGCGGATCGTCCTGGATTCCCCCCACTTCACCGCGTTCTGCCCCTACGCCAGCCGGTTCCCGTTCGAGACCTGGATCGTCCCCAAGACCCACTCCTGCCACTTCGAGAACATCCCCAAGCCGGCCGTCGACGACCTCGGGCCATGTTTTGCACCAAGTCCTGAACAAGCTGGAACTTGCGCTCGACAGCCCCGCTTACAACTACATCATCCATACCGCGCCGTTTGACCACGGCGAGCTGCCGCATTACCATTGGCACATCGAGATCATCCCCCGACTGACCAAGGTCGCCGGCTTCGAGTGGGGCTCCGGCTTCTACATCAATCCCGTCTCGCCGGAGAACGCGGCCGGGTTCCTGCGCGACGTCGAAGTCACGGTAGATCCATTGAACCGAGACGGCAGCACCCGTTGACCGCGGGGCGAACGACCGGCGGCTCGCGGGCGTCTAAGCCCATACCAGCCACTCGCCACTATGAAGGATTCACCCCTCTTTTCGTGGAGCTGAGCGAGGATGTCGCAGGTCCGTCTGATCCTGGCGTTGCACAATCACCAGCCGGTCGGCAATTTCGACGGGGTCTTCGAGGACGCCTATCGGACGAGCTACCTGCCGTTCCTGGACGTGCTGGAGGGTTATCCGGAGCTTCCGTTCGCGCTGCACACCTCGGGCCCGCTGCTGGAATGGCTGGTCGAGCGGCACCCGGAATACATCGCGCGGCTGCGGCGGATGGTGGAATCCGGCCGGGTGGAGATCCTGGGCGGCGGGTTTTTCGAGCCGATCCTGACGATGATCCCGCACCGGGACCGGGTCGGGCAGATCTGCGGGTATTCGCGCCACCTGGAGGACATGCTCGGCGCGCGAATCCGGGGAATGTGGATCGCTGAGCGGGTCTGGGAGCAACCGCTGGTCTCATCGATCGCCGAGGCGGGCATCGAGTACACGATCCTCGACGATTGCCACTTCCTCCGCGCCGGCTGCCCCGAGGACGAGGTCCTGGGCTATTACCTCACCGAGGACGACGGCCAGTTGCTCAAGGTCTTCCCCGGCTCCGAGACGCTCCGCTACATGATCCCGTTCCGCGAGCCCCACGCGACCTACGAATACCTGCGCCGCCTGGCCGAGCGCCGGCCCGGCTCGACCATCGTCTTCGCCGACGACGGCGAGAAGTTCGGGTCCTGGCCGAAGACTTACGATCATGTTTATAAGCAATGGCTGGCTGAATCACTTCTGCGACATGCTGCTGGCTAATCGCGACTGGCTGGAGACCACCACGTTCGCCCGGGCCCTGGACACGACGCTGCCCACCGGGAAGATCTACCTGCCGGACGGCTCCTATCGGGAGATGACGGAGTGGGCGTTGCCGCCCGAGTCGCAGGCGGCGTACCGCCGGGCGTCGCGCCGGCTGGCCGAGCTGCCGGATGCCGGCGAGGTCGAGCGGTTCTTCCGGCCCGGCGGTTACTGGCGCAATTTCAAGGCAAAGTATGCCGAATGCGACGAGATGTACGCCCGGATGCTCATGGTTTCGGAGCGGCTGTCGGCGATCGAGGCCAACGGTACGGGCGACCCGGATTACCTGGAGGTCGCACGCCAGGAGCTCTATCGGGGACAGTGCAACTGCCCTTACTGGCACGGTTCGTTCGGCGGCCTCTACTTGCCGCACCTCAGAAACGCGATCTACCGCAGCCTGATCGCCGCGGATAACGCCCTGGACGAAGCCCAGGGCCGGATCCGGCCCGCGCGTCGCGCTGGAGGTGGACGATTTCAACCTCGACGTGCGCGAGGAGGTCCGGCTGGAGAACGACTCCCTGATCGCGATGGTCCGGCCGGCGCAAGGGGGGCACATCTACGAGCTGGACGTCCGGGGCTGCGCGACGAACCTGCTCGCCACGCTGGACCGCCGCCCCGAGAGCCTACCACGAGACGATCCGCGAGGCCGTGGCGCGAATCGCCAGCGGCCAGGAGCCGGGCAATGTCACCGATCCGAACTCCTCCGAGCCGATCACGCTCAAACAGCAAGGGCTCGACCGGCTCCTGGTCTACGACCGGCACCCCCGCAAGGCGCTGGTGGACCACTTCTATCCGCTCGACGTGACCCTGGACGACCTGGCCGGCTGTCGCGATGTGGAACGCGGCGATTTCGCCGGCGGCACCTACCTGTCACGCATCCAGCGCGAAGCACGACGGGCGGCCGTGGTCATGGAGCGGCCGGGCCGTGCCGGCGGCCATACCATCCGAATCCGCAAGACGATCGAGGTGAAGGCCGGCAGTCCGGAGCTGGTCGTCTCCTACGTGCTGGAGGACCTCCCGCGCGAGGAGTGCCTGCATTTCGCCGTCGAGATCAACCTGGCGGCCATGGCTGGCCACGCGCACGACCGCTACTATTCCGACCCGGCCGGCTCGAAGCTCGGGATGCTCGACGCCCGGCTCGACCTACCCCACACCTCGGGCCTGACTTTGACCGACGAATGGCTCGACCTCTCCGTTGGCCTGGGCTGGTCGCTGGCGGCGGGCGTCTGGTGCTTCCCGATCGAGACCGTCAGCCAGAGCGAAGGCGGACTTCGAAAGGCGTTTACCAGTCGTCGGCCGTCATCCCCCACTGGCACGTCGCCGCCGACGAGCACGGGCGGTGGGAGGTTCAGATTCGTTGGGGCCTCGATCACATCTCGAGTCGCTCCGACTCTCTCCAAGCCGCAGAATCGTGTCGTCACTGAACTCGCCTCGCGCTAGAAATTCTTAACAAAACTCCGCCAGGCTTCGAGACTTCGTGCGGACTGGTCCCACCTCGTCTGTTGTAAAGAGATCGCCGGTTTCAACTTCGGCGACGGTGCCGACGCACCACAACGCCGGATCAGTCCAGATCATTGATTCTTCATGAAGTCTTCTCCGTAAATAAACTCGAAGGGCCGGACTCAGGCAATAAGATATGGGACCAACAGCACGATCACTCGATCGCGTCTGAATTCCCAACATTCTTCTGAGGGTCCTTCGATGTCCCAGACCTCTCCGCGTCAACGTGTTCGACGTGGTTTTACCCTGATCGAGCTTCTTGTCGTCATCGCCATCATCGCCGTACTGATCGCATTGTTGCTCCCTGCGGTTCAGTCGGCGCGCGAAGCCGCACGACGGATTCAGTGCACGAATAACCTGAAGCAGATCGGCCTCGCTTTCATGAACTATGAAAGCGCCAATAACGCTTTCTGCCCGACCACGATCCTGGTCCCCTGTCCCGTCGGTGCTGCCGGGTCTTTCGGCACGAGCTGCGGGGATTCCAGTCCTCCTGGAGTGCTTTCGCGCGCTCCGCTTCGTTCCTGGAGCAGGGCGCATTCTACAACGCGATCAACTTCGACTACACCTACAGCGACGGCACGAATACGACGGCCACGTTCACACCGCTCGCGTTCCTCTACTGCCCGAGCGATCCCGGCGACCATTTCGACGACGCCTCCATGGGCGGTACGGGCGATGCCACCACGAGCTACGGGACCTGCGACGGCGACTGGTACGTGTGGTCCGTGAACTGGGGCACTACCAATTCCGTCGGGCCGATGAATCGTTCGCTGTTCGGCCCGAACTATTCGCGGCGGATCGCGATGATCACCGATGGGACGAGCAATACCTTGATGGCGTCGGAGGGTTACATCGGCCACAACCAGATGCGTAGTTGTGGGAATACTCCGGCGGTGCCCTCGGACCCCGTCACAGGCCCCTACTCCTTCACGAACATCCCGCTCCCGGGACCGAATTCGGCCGCGGCCCTGGCCTATCAGATCGCCAATTGCGGCACCGCAACCGGCAAAGTGAAAGCCGGCGGCCCGATCGGTCACACGCGCTGGGCGAACGGTGGCGTCTATTATTCGGGCTTCACCACGGCCATGCCGCCAAATCAGACGGTGTTCGACCATCAGCCGAGCCACCGGCACCGCCAATGCCGGCGAAACGTGCCGATGGACTGGGACTGGGTCGACGAAAACGACGGTGGTCCGACCTACATGTCTCTCTCGGCCAGCAGCAAACATCCGGGCGGGGTCAATGCCCTGTTCGCCGACGGGAGCGTTCACTTCGTCAAGAATTCCATCAACCCCGTCACCTGGTACGGCCTCGGTACGATCGCCGGCGGCGAAGTGGTCAGCTCCGACCAATACTAATCCTGACGGGTGATGAGCGGCGGGAAGACGGTGAGGCTTCCTCCCGGCCTTGTCCCGCCCTTCATCGTCACGCATAGAGGTTTTCGTCGATGCGGAATTGTGCTTCCAAGTTGCTTGTCGTGGCCTTGACCGCCTCCTTGCTCGTCCCGTGCGGCGGATGCGGCTCCGGCGAGGTGGCCCTGGCACCGATGGCTCCCGCAAAGGGAAGAGTGACCTACAAGGGTAAGCCGCTCACCGTGGGCACCGTCCGGTTCGAGCCCGAGGGGCGCGGTCGAATGGCCAGCGGCAAGCTCCAATCCGATGGGACGTTCGTTCTGAGCACGCTCAAGGATGGCGATGGAGCCGCTATCGGCCACCATCGCGTTTATATCACCGAGGTCGACAAGAGCCTCGCCAAGGATCGCGCCTTCAAGAAATACATGGGGGCGGTCACCTCCAAGCTCGAGGCCGATGTTGACGCGGAGCATCCCGAGCACCCGTTTGACTTGAAATGACGGTCGTCTCGTCGGCCGCTCGAGACGAGGCCTTCCCACAAACATGTGATTCATTCACCCGGGACTTGATCCAACATGAATCGGCTCTTCTGGCGCCAACTTCGTGCATCCGTCATCCTCGCGACGCTGGGCTTCGCACCGGCTCTCGCAGCAGCCGACGACTTCCGCCTCGAATCGGCGACGCTCCCGATGCCGCTGATCCAGGACGGCAAGGTGAACGTCGTGATCGAAACCTCGGGAGTCGAGCCGATCGGCGACGGCCATCGACTTCTGATCGCGCACGACAAGCACCCGGCGCTGTTCGTGGTTGACACTGCGACCGGCCGGATCCTCGGCGAGGCGATCACCTCGGCAAAGTTCCCCGAGCCCTCGAAGCTCGGCGGCCCGAAGTGGGAAGGAATGGCCCGAGACGCCGATGGAAACTATTACGTGATCGGCGCGCATGTCGGCAAGACCGACGAGGAGCGGGCGAGCAAGAGCGTCCTGCTCCGCTTTCGCCTCAAGGACAGCGACCAGCCGGCGATCGACGACGCCTCGGTGATCCGCTGGGACATCGCTCGCTCGCTCGAATCGGTCCTGAAGTCTCAGGGGCTCGCGCCGGCAGAGGTCGCCAAGCGAAAGATCGAGGGACTGGCGATCCGCGAGAGCAAGAAGGCCGACGGCTCAGACCGCCGAGAGCTGGTGATCGGCCTGCGGGAGCCCAGTGACAAGGTGCGTGCCTTCGCGGCCGACATCAGCTCGCCGCCCTCGCCCGACGCCGCGCTCGAGCTCAAGCCCCTTTTTGTCTTCGAAGCCGAGCCATGGGAAGGGGTCGCTTCCCAGCTCACCTCGCTCGAATACGTCTCGGCGCTGGGAGGGTTCCTCGTCGTCACCGCGACTGAGGACACGAACAATGCCTTCCACGGGAACACCCTCTGGTTCGTTCCCGACGGCGAGACTGGCCAAGTCCGGAAGATCGCAGTGTTCGAGGTCGCGATGAAGGCTGAGGGCCTGGCGGTACTCGGCGTCGAGAAGGATGGTCAGAAGACCGTCGCCAAGCTCCTGATCACCTACGACAACGACCCGCACGCCACCAAGATCCCCAGCCGCTTCCAGACTGCGACGTTGATCCGGGAAGCACGTTAAGAGCCCCTAATAAAAGGGGGACAGTTAAGGGGATCCCGGCCGGTGAACAACTCTCAGCAGGTAGTGTCAAGTTGGTGATCTGCGGTTTGGGACGATCGCTTCAGGTCTGACCTCCATGGCACTTTGGGGGCTCAATCGCCAGGACCGAAGGCGTGCGCCGCGGTTCCGCCAGACGCAGCAGTCCGTAGCCGATGCCGGCAAGTCCCGTCATCAACCCTGGGGTCTCCACTCCGGAGGGGACGCCGCAAATCCAGCCGTTCCTGCGGATACTTTCGAGCGTAGCGGCCGCAATCCGACCGGACTCGGCGCTCCATCGCGGATCCGCGAGCCTCTCTCCGGCCTGCAACAGCGTCTCGAGGTTGCCGAGGTCGCCGTGGCACAGCGAGTGATTGTCGCCGAACCCGCGGGCGAGGGTGGTCTCCAGGGCCGCCTCGATCTCTACGCGCGTTTCCGCCTCATCGAGGCGACCCAGTGAAAGAAGGCGGGCGAGCCCGATCCCGGGGGCGCCATGGCACCACGCGGCGATGAAGTTCGCATGATCGCCGTGCCCCGCCAGCCCGAGGGCTCCCATGTCGCGCAGGTCCGGCCAGTTCTTCGCCTGGGCCGAGAAGAGGCTGCGCTCGTAAGCGACGGCTGCGCGCTCGGCCGTCCGGAACCGCGCCTCACCGGAAAGCTCGGCCAGTTCCCCCAGCGCCCACGCGATGCCGGCGGTGCCGTGTGCGAATCCCGTCAAGGGATTGAGCGACGGGATCCGCGAGGCCCAGGCGATCCCTCGTTCCATCGTCCGCGATTGGGAGAGAAGGCGATCGCCGCATCGGACCGCCGCCTCCAGGGTCCGCGCCGAGGGCGAGCAACGGTAGAGGCTGATCAGGCCGCCGATGCACCCGGCCGAACCTCGAGTCAGGTCGAGGTGGTCATCTTGGTCGATCAGCGGTGGGAGCTGCCCGACGAGCTCGTCAGCCTCCGTCAGCAGTTCGGGTCGCTTCCACAGCGAGTAGAGATGAGAGTACGTATAAATGATCCCGCCCCATCCGTTGGTATAACCAATCGTTTTGAACGTGGATCGGCCGCGATCGATCATGCGGCGGAGCGATACCAGGGCCAACTGCGCCAGAGACGTATATCGTACTTCGCCCGTTGACGCGCCCAGGTGGGCCAGGAAGAGCAACACGCCTGGGTGACCGTCGTAGAGGTCCAACCCCAGGGGCATGAGCGACCAGTACCGCTCGTCAAGGGGAGCGACGAGGCCGATCCATGTGGCTTCCTGCTCGCTCCGCAATGCGTCCGAGGCCAGGCGGTCGCCGACCGCTCGTGCGGCGGCGAGAAAACCGTCGCCGCCGGCTTCGGTGACCGGCCGTGCGGGGCGGCAGCCCGCCCAGGGCGTCCGGGCTTCCGTCCGAGAGAGTGTCGCGAGCGAGGCACGGATGACCCAGAGCTGCCGTGTGAGGTCCTCGTCGCTCATCTCGCGCAGGCGCCGGCGCACGGCGGCCATTGCCGGCTCCTGGTAGGGACAGGCGATCCGCTGTCCATCGCTACCCCAGAGGGCCCTCGCTCCCGGCCGCGACTTCAGCGCCGGCATGTCTCCCCTGAGCAGGTCTTCGCGCTCGGCCGGGATCGCCGCGACCAGGCCGGGTCGCTTCGTCGCCTCGACCCAGAGATGGTCGAAGAACCGATCCCGGTCCAAAGCGTCGCGGAGCAGATCCGGGTGGAAGCTCTCGCGGAGCATCGTCGCGTAACTCCGCGTGGAACGCAGGATGACGCGGATCTCATCCTCGTCGAACGGCGCCAGGACTCCCTCGGCCGAGAGTAGCCTATCCCGGTATTGCCAGAGCAAACGGTACAGGTCGGTGAAGCCGGCTTCGATCTCCTCGCTATATTCATCGAGGGCACGGGTTGCCTCCCCGTCAAGGGAGGGACGATGCCGGCCTCCGGGGATGGTCACGCGCTGACGAGTCTGGCGCATCGCGTCGGTACCCGGGTTCTCCCAGGAGGGGACCGGCTGGGGGGTCAGTTGTCCCCCAACGGCGCCGAGGCCGCTGACATCCACGCCTTCGGACTGCTGGTCGGCCCAGAAGCGCTGGGGAAGCAAACCGACACGCAGCACCGAGTGGCCCATGGCGTCTTCAACGAGCTCGCTGGCGGGGGTGTCCTCGTCACGCGCTTTGCGCGGGTGGAAGAGGGCCTCCAGGTCGATCAACACGGGGTGCTCACCTGCCGCGATGAGGTTCTCGTAGTGGAAGTCGGTCGCCTCGAGCGCGTGGAGCAACGCCAGATACCCTCCCTGGCGCCGGTAGAAGCGACGGACCTCGTCGGCGGAGGTGCAACTCTCCTGCGCCACGAACTCAACCCAGCCGTAAGTCTTGCGGTCGAGGATCTTGAGCGTCCGGAAGGGCGGATGGTCCCCCCGCTCGTTCAGCCAGGACAGGAGCTCCTGGAAGTGCACATCGACCGCCAGATTCCTCGGCTTGTAGACGACCCGTAGGCCGGAGCTGAATTGAGCGATCAGCACCGAGCGACCGCCGCGGTGCGTGTCGCCGAGGCCGCCCGCCACGTTGGTCAGCGTACCCAGGTGCCCGCCGGGACAGTAGCTGTCCCGGATCGCCTCCAGGTCGGTGCACAGATGTCGGACAAATTCCAGACTGAATGTCGCCCATTGATCGATCCATTCGACGAGCTGTCGGGCGAGGACGGGGTAATCCTGGAGGAGGCCGATGGCATGTTCTCGGACGCTCATGCGTTCCAGGAAGCTCCGGAACCGCTCTTCGGCGGTGTCTCCCCGCAGGTCCCCTTGCAGGCGGGCCACGTGGAGTTCCAGGGTCATCGTGCCGCTAACCATGTGGAGCAGCCGCTCGGGCAGGTCTCCATAAAGCGCCCGCTCGACCGTGCGGTGATCGAACGGCAGCTCGCCCCGCTCCCGAGCCAGGACCTCGATCCCCTCGCGCAAGCGGTCGCGGCCCTGATCGATGATCGGCCCGATGATCTCGAGAAAGCCGGCCAGAGGATGCCCGTTCGCCTCCTCGGTCGGCAAGGCCGGGGCGGGTGCGGGCCGGGAAAAGGCCCGATCCAGTTTGACGAGCCAGTCCGGGGGAGCCTGGGCGCGGTCCCGTCCGGCCTCGATGGGCTCGCCGAGCAGTCGGCGCAGGTCGTCCTCGTTCATCCCGTCGGCCGCGAGACGCCGGGCGAAGTAGCCGTCCTTCGAGAAGGGGTCCTGATCCCGCCAGCGTCGCAGATGTCGCTCGGCGCGACCGGCGTCGACGGTGACATCTCGGGCCGTCTGACGGTCCTGGCGCAGGGACGCAAGGCGCTCGGCCAGCGTCAACGCGCGGTACCAGGAGGGGTGTTGGAGGTCTAACGTGTGCATGACAAGTGCTCCGGTGGGGGGATCACTTGTCCCCCGATCGTTGACTCTCGATTCGCAGGTTGAGTCCACAACTCACGGTGCGCGGGCCTGCCACGGCCGTCCCCCCTCGCGGGGGTTTTTCAACGGTCTAGAGCGCTTTACGCTTGGCTGGCGCAGCGCGGACCCCCTCACCCGGCCTTCGCCCGACCTCTCCCCAAGGGGCGAGGTGAAAAAACCTTTCCCTTCTCCCCTCGGGGAGAAGGTGCCCGAAGGGCGGATGAGGGGGCGATTTCACGTCAGCCTCCGGCGTGTGTGCCCGCCAATCGTAAAGCGCTCTAGCTAGCCACCCTCGCAGTTGGCCGGACGAAGGCCGCCTGGTGCCGCGAGGGCCAGGTCGGTTGGGGAGGGGCCGTGGCTCTTGCCGCGGACCCCGCGGCCCCGGGCACAATGACCTGTCAGGGCGACACGCCGGAGGCGAGCCGCCCCCATCTGGAGGCTTTATCGATCGCCCCTCACCCCGCCCTCCTCGTCGGAGAGCGGGACCGATCCAGTCCCGCCGGCCCTCCCGGGAGCGCGGTCGAGGTGAGTGGGCGATGGCCTCGACGAGGTTGTCTCACATCTTCACCGGGCAGGTGCAGCAGCAGCAGCAGCACGAGCAGGTGCAGCAGGCGGAGCCGCCTGAGATGCCATCCATCTCGGCTCCCGACAGTTCGATGAGCCCTGCCGGGTTCTCCGGCAGGAGCGCCCGCTCGGCCTCGCTCAGGCTGAGCCGGTAGTCTTCGTCTTTCCACGCGCGGATGATGTTATTGATCGACATGACTGTGCTCCTCGTTCTTCGATTCCCCTCAACTCGGTGGTCGCGGCGCGTGAGGGGTGATCGCGCCGACGATCGTGGCCCGGGGCTCCACAAGGAGATCCGCCGACACAATGGCGGCTCCAGCCCCGGACGGTCAGGGCCCCGTCAGCTCCCCGTAACCCTACGGACGGGGCGAGACCCTTAACGCGTCAGGTCTCCCGATGTGTCCCGATCGGGAGTGATTCGATGTCAGCCCATCTCCTGCTTTCTTCTCCGGTTTACCGCAGACCCGGCCAGGAGCCGGGCCCGAGCGTCTCACCCAAAGGGATGGAACGGTTTCCTGTCACGGTATTGCACAAGTCAATTTATAGATATTGACTGTTTGAAACGTTTCTGCAACAAGGACAGGAGGCTTTCCCGCCCGGTCACGATTTCCGCCTGTCCCGCCATGCCGAGTCGAACGCGCCTGCGCCACTGCCCGCGCCCGACGGAGTCCCCCTTCAGCTCGATGCGCACCGTGAACTGGGCGGTGCGCCCGCCTTCGGACTGGCCCGAATCGGGGGCGATGAAGCAGACCGACCCGTCCAGGGTGCCGTACCGCTGGTAGTCGTAGGCATCCAGCTTGACGTGGACCGGCATCCCGAGACGGAGCCGGCCGACCTCTTCGCTCGGTACGGACGCTTCGAAGCGGTAGCCGGCCTGTTCCGCCACCTCCGCGAACGATTTGCCCGGCTCGAGGAGGTCCCCGACCTTCACCTCACCGGCCGTGACGACCCCGTCGATCGGCGACCGGATGACCGCCTGTCCCTGCTCGAGCTCCCGGTTCGACAGCTCGAGCCGGGCGGTCTCGAGCTCGACCTGCTTGACTTGCCGCTTCAATTCCAGCTCTTCGCGCTTCACCTGGAAATCACGCCTCGCCAACTCGAGAGCCCGCTGCGCGACCGTCGTGGGTTCCTCGTTGACCGGGAGCCGGGCCCGTGCCAGCTTCCCTTCCGCTTCGCGGGCCGTCGTCCTGGACTTGACGAACTCCCAGGGTGAGGCGGCCCGCATGCCGACCAGCCTGCTGTACGCGGCCTCGTCGTCCCGTGCGGTTTTGAGGGCCACCTCGGCGAGCCCGACATCCACAACCCGTTGTTCCTTCGCCAGGTGGACTTCCGCCCGCGCCTGGGCGAACTCCGCCTCGGACTTCGCCCGGGTCGCCACGGACTGGTCCTCCAGCAATTCGCCGAGGCGCTCGAGTCTGGCCAGTTCCTCTTCGGCCGCACGGATCGCCCGGCGCTGCTTGGCGATCTCGTTATCGAGCCGCTCGGTTCCCAGGCGGACCAGGACCGCTCCCCGGGCCACCCGGTCACCCTGTCGGAAGTTCACCTCGACGACCTGTCCGCCGGCGCTGGCGCTGAGCATCTCCCCGCGGCCGGCGACGAACACCTTGCGGGGCGTCGTGACCGGACGGACCCGCCCCGGGCTCCGGACGACGAGGTCTGCCCGGGTGACGGCCAACCAGGCGAGCACCACGCCGAGCAGGGCGACGAGCAAGGTCAGCGTCCCATGGACGACCGCGGGGGGCCGCACCTGGAGGGCCATGCGGAAATCCGTACAATCGTCCAGGTCGAGAAAGCGTGTTTCAGTCATGATGGCACACCCCATTCCCCAAAGCCTCCGCGAAAAGCGGCCGATTGTACTCATCCGCCGCGTCGTTCTGAGATTGTGCGAGGGCCTGGTACAAACCTCCCCGTTCCAGGAGCTGCCGGTGAGTCCCCTGTTCCGCGACTCGGCCCCGACGCAGGACGTAGATGAGGTCCGCCTCCCGAATCGTACTCATGCGGTGCGCCACCAGCACGACGGTCCGGCCCGCCAGCGCCTCTCTGAGATTCTGCTGGATCGCCGACTCGGTGGCGGTGTCCAGGTGGCTGGTTGCTTCGTCGAAGATCAAGACGTGCGGCTGCCTCAGCAGGGCCCGCGCGATCGCCAGCCGCTGCCGCTGGCCTCCGGAGAGGTTGGACCCGCGCTCGCCGATGAGCGTCTCGTACCGCTCCGGCAGCCCGGCGATGAACTCGTCGAGTCCGGCCTCGCGGGCCGCCGCGATCACTTGCTCGCGCGTTGCGCCGGGCCGGCCCAACGCGATGTTGTCGTGGACCGTCCCGCCGAAGATGAAAGGGTCCTGGGAAACAAGCCCGATCCCGGCCCGCAGCGACGCCAACCCGAAGTCCTGCATGTTGATCCCGTCAATCGTGATGCTGCCTTCGGTGGGCCGGTAAAATCCCATCAAAAGCTTGAGGAGCGTCGACTTTCCCGTGCCGCTCTCGCCGACGATCGCCACCGTCCGGCCGGCCGGGATACGGAGGTCCAGCCCGCCGAGGACGGCGCCACGGCTGCCGTAGCGGAACCCGACGCCTCGCAGCTCGATGGCGTCATGGACCCCCCGGAACTCCACCTTCCTCTCGCCGCCGAGTTGTTCGGCCTCCATCTCCATGACCTGGTACAGCCGGTCAACCGCCACCAACGCCTCCTGAAGCGGGAGGTTCACGGAGGTCAGACGCTCCAGGGGCTCCATCAGGCACGCCAGCAGGGTATAGAAGAAGATCAGCTCGCCGGTGGTCAGGGCCCCGTCCATTACGCGGTGGCCGCCGTACCAGAGGATCACGATCCCCGCCAGCGTGGTCACGAACTTCCCCAGTGTTTTCATGCTGATCCCGAGCTTCTGGAGCGAGTAGAGCGAGCGAGACAGCACGACCAGCCGGCTTTCCCCGACCTCGGCCCGCGCCCGCTCCGCCCCGTAAGCCTTGAATGTCTCCACGCCGGAGACGTTCTCCGCGAGGTGGGCGAAGAGTCGTTCGGCGTTCGACCATCGTCCGCCGGGAGCGAAGCCGCGCGGCCGGATGGTGGAGCGCCACGCTCACCACCAGCACCGGGAGGAAGGCCGTCGCCACCATCGCCAACCGGGGATCGCAGGTCCAGAGTACACCCAGCAGCACGGACACCAGCGTCCCGTCGACCACCGTGGTGAGGGTCGCCCCACTGACCGCCTCACGGACCCTGTAGGCGTCGTTGATCCGTGAGAGGACCTCACCGACCTGCCGCGTCTCGAAGAACTGCAAGGGCAGTCCCTGGAGGTGGCGGGTGTACTCCGCGATCAAGGCCAGGTCTACCTTGCGGCCGACGTGCGTCACCAGGTATTCCCGGAGCACGCCGAACAGGGTCCGGAAGAGGACGATCAGTACCATGCCGATGCCCAGCGCATTGAGCAGACGCCTCTCGTTGCGCACGAGCACGGAGTCCACCAGGTGCTGGATGAAGTAGGAGGTGGAAATCCCGAGCACGGTCATGAGGATCGCGCAGACGAAGCCCTCGGCCAGGACGGAGGAGTGCGGGGCCAGCAGGCGGAGGAACCGCCGCCAGGGACTGATGGGGGCGGCCCCCGCCGTCGTACAGGACTCCCCTTGACCCGGGACGACCAGCAGCAGGTTGTTGGTCCAGACCCGGCAGAACTCGTCGCGCGGGAGAGTCTCGATCCCACGCGCCGGGTCGGCCAGGACGACGGAGTCCTTGCGGACGCGGTGGATGACAACGAAATGTCCCTCGCCCTTGTCGTCGCGGAGGTGTGCGATGGCCGGCAAAGGCACACGGCTCAGGGATTCGTACGAGCCCCGGGCGCCCCTGGCCGAAAAGCCGAGCGTCTCGGCGGCCTGCATCATCGCCCGGAGGCTGGTCCCGTTACGGTCCGTACCAACCAGGTCGCGAAGCTCGAAGAGGCGGATGGGCCGGCGGTAGTGCAGCGCGATCGTCGCAAGCGCCGCGGCGCCGCATTCGCTTTCGTCCTCCTGGCGAACAATCACGTATCGATGAAACACGTTCGCACCCCTCCCCCCGCACCGCGCGGCCGGGCCCTCGCGGGCCAGGGCCCTTGGCACCGCTGATCTCGCGTGACCATCAGGCCCTCGTTCGTTACCGAGAGTAAAAGTCCGGGACGAGGTGCAACCTGTCGCGAAAACGAGGAATCGCCCAAAAGATTCCCGAGTTCTTCCCCGAACCATCCGCGGCTCATGCCGGGCGCAGTGATCCGTTCGGACATCGCTCGGTCCATCGAATCCGTCCTGAAGGCTCAGGGGCTCGCGTCGGCGGAGGACGCCGAGCGGAAGATCGAGGGACTGGTGATCCGCGAGGGCAAGAAGCCCTGGGAGGGTTCCTCGTCGTCACGGCGACCGAGGACACGGCCAATGTCTTCAACGGGAACACCCTCTGGTTCGTGCCGGACGGCGAGACCGGCCATGCTCAGAAGATCGCGGTGTTCGAGGTCGCGATGAAGGCCGAGGGCCTGGCCGTGCTCGGCGTCGAGACGGAGGGGCAAAAGACCGTCGTCAAGCTCCTGATCACCTTCGACAACGATCCGCACGCCACCACGATCCCCAGCCGATTCCAAACGGCGACGCTCGTCCGCGAGCCGCACTCAGAGTGGGTTGGAGTCCCGGCTTCAGCCGGTTGGAATCCCCGATTCCGCCTGAAGTGGGACTCCAGCTCGACCTCGACCATCCTGAGTGTGGAAGTCCCGGTGTCATCCTCTTTGCGGGACTGGGAGGCCGGCCGGTCAGGGCCACCCACCGATCGCCTTGGCCGTCGCTTCGGTCTTGGAGTGTACGATGGCCATGGCGGCGGGCGGAACGAAACCCGAACGTCCGCGGATGTCCTGTAGGGAGACCGGGGCGATCCAGGTGCAGAGGACAGCCGCTTCCTTGGTCAAACCCGTTTTCGGGTATCTACCCGGCGGATTCTTATATGGCAACCTGACGTAATCGGCGGTGAGGGGGTTTGGGAGCGTACCCGTCACCGTGGCAACCACGATGGGATATCCGGCTGCCATTGCGCTATCGGGAGTGAGAACCACAACCCGGCGGATCTTGGGATTCCGGCCGTTCGGGTCTGGGAGATGAGCAAAGAGGATATCTGCGCAGCGGATTGGGAATTGGGCCGCCCCTGCTCCCTCCTCTGCCCTACTCATCCTCGCCTGTCCATGACGATGGGGGTAGGTAATCGTAGGGCTGAGGGAACGTCTCGCCCTCAGGCACGCCCTCTCCTTGGATCGCCGCGAGTTGTCTGGCCTCGTCCTCGGATTTCACCGGCCAGTCGGTCAGCCAGTCGGCGATCGCCAGGCGAATGTTTCCCCTGAGAGTTTCTAAGGTCTCAGCCTGAGCGACACAGCCGGGGAAACACGGCACCTCGGCCCAGTAACCGCCGCCGTCGATCGGATGGACAACAGCGATCACCTCAATGGGCACAGTGAGAGTGGACGTCATGCGAAAGCCCTCACGACCACGGGATCATTTTCCAATTCAGCATACCTTAAGGATCTCGAACGTGCCACGTGCTGTGCGATTGTGCGACCCGAAAAAAACGCCGCAAGACTAAGGCTTACCAGGACTCCGGGCCGTTTCCAGAAGACTTCATCCCGCAATCGTGTACAGCCAACAATTGCTTTGAAAGCTCGATGAGGTACGATCGCCCCTTGGGGCTGTTCTCCAGTAGATTAACCAGCCGCGCCGGGAGACGGCCGGCGCCGAGATAGGCCCCTGATATGGCCCCGGCCATCGCCGCTATCGTGTCGGTGTCCCCGCCAAGGAAGATGACGTGGCCGATCGTTGACTCGAAGGAGTCCGGCGTCAGCGCGAAGCTGGCGATCGCCGTGGGCACCGAGTGGAGCGCCTCGATCCGATTACCCAAGCCGGCCAGTTGCTCGGGAGCCTGGACGCGGGCAGCCTCCTCGATCTTCGCGCGAAACTCGGACGACTCGCAGGCCGCCGATAATTCCAGGAAGAAGGCCACTCGGTCGAACTCAGAGGGAGCCGATCGCGAGCCGATCGCAACCGCCAAGGCCAGGAGCTGCGCGCGCCTCGATTCCCAGGGGATGTCGATGGGTCGGCAGCGCGGACAATCGCGCCTGCTCCCGGAGCTGCTCGCGATCGTCGCGGAAAAGCAGCCCGACCGGTGCGACCCGCATCGCGGCGCCGTTACCGAACGATCCACCCGGGAAACGCTGTTCGGCGACCTGCCGGTGGTCGCGCCCCGAACACCATCGCATCCAGCACGGCCCGCGCCCCCCAGCCGTAGCCGCGTGAAGGCACATAGTTCGCCGCGAACGCTCGGCAGAGCGGCTCTTCCAGGACCTCCCCATGCGCGATGAGCGTCTCGGCCACGCCGATCGTCATCTGGGTATCGTCGGTGTACCAGATCTCGTCCTGGGGATAAGCGATCAACTGCTCGACCGTCGCGAAACGGTTGCGGATTGCTTCGGCGTCCTGGGCCTCGAACTTGCCCCCGAGAGCGTCCCCGATGGCCAGCCCCAGCAAGCATCCCTCGAAACGATCCTTCAGGTTCGGCGCGGCGACCGCCATAAATGAGGTCCCTCCACCATCGGGAACGACCAGCTTCGATGAATCCTGAAAGCTCCCTCAGTCTCCCGTTTGTTTCTTCGATGATCGTGAAAGGGCCTGACCCCTCAATTCACCACGTTCACCGGTTGGCCTTCGAGGTAGTGCGCGATGTTGGCCACGGTCGATTCCATCAGTCGCTCGCGCGCTTCCGCGGTCGCCCAGGCGATGTGAGGAGTGATCAGGCATCGGGGTGCGGCGAGCAGGGGGTTATCGGGCCGGACCGGCTCGATGGAGACCACATCCACGGCGGCGCCGGCCAACCGGCCGGCGGCCAGCGCCTCGGCGAGGTCCGCCTCGACGATCAGCGGCCCGCGCGCTGTGTTGATCAGCATCGCGCCGGGCTTGACTCGCATGAGCCGTTCGCGACTGACCAGGCCGGCGGTCTGTGGCGTCAGGGGCGAGTGGAGGCTGATCACGTCGGCGCGAGCGAAGAGCTCGTCCAGCTCGCACCACCTGGCGGCGCGCTCGTCGGTCTCAGGCCATCGGTAAACGTCATGGGCGATCACGTTCATGCCGAACGCACGAGCGAGCTCGCCCACGCGACGGCCGATCCGGCCGTAGCCGACGAGTCCCATTGTCTTGCCAGCCAGTTCGATCAGAGGCGTTTTCCGCAGGGAGAAATCCGGTTGCCTCGTCCACTCGCCGGCCCGGACGGCCGCATCGTGCAAGGCGACATGATGGCAGAGTTCCAGCAGCAGCGCGAACACGTACTGCGCGACGGAATCCGTGCCGTATTCCGGCACGTTGGAGACGGGGATGCCGCGGCGGCGGGCCGCCGCGATATCGACGCAGTCGAACCCCGTCGCCGTGAGCGTGATAAACCGCAGGTCCGGCGAATCGTCGATCAATTCGGCCCTGATCGGGGCCTTATTGGTGACCAGCACGGCCGCACCCGAGGCCCGCGACCGGATTTCCTCGGGCGTGCTGTAATCGTAGATCTCGACCTCACCCAGCCGATCCAGTCCGGCCCACGCCGCGCGTTCCTCGCCCATCGGGCGTCCATCCAGTACGACGATCTTCATGGCTCTTTCGTCTCAGGGGTTGTGCTTCGTTGCGAATATCCTCGCGGTTCATTCTAACCGGGCCGCCGCGAGGAAGGGACGTCCTACCGTCCCGTGCCGTCGCCATTGCTCGATCCGCGCCCACTGCCATAAAGACTTCCCGTCGGCCGTATTTAGTTCATAATTTGAAATCTTCTATCCGATTCGTTTACAAGCTCTGAGCCGGTTCACAAGGACTGAAGATCGGGCCGGAGGACGCCATTAGAAACCGATGATCTCGACCGCCGGGTTGAGTTCCCTAAGTGTGGCGAGGAAGTCCCGAAAGTCGGCGAACTGGTTGATCAGTGTCAACTTTCCGCCTTTGTGCCGGACCACCGCCTGGAACCTGTTGGGGTCGTACCAGCTTCCGGTCCGGATGGATATAATGTCGCCGGCCGGCATCGTGATCGTCCGCAGCCGGCTACGGAAGCCGACGGTCCGGTCCTCGTCGATGATGATCTCGATCGGGATCACGAGTGCGAAGTGGAGGAAGTTCCATCCGACCAGGACGGCGCCGAGCAGCGACCCCACCCCGGCGACGATGTAGCCCGCAACGCCAAGGACACCGAGTTGCTTCATCTGAATCGTGAGCGTGACGAGGAGCCTGGGCTTGAAGATCGGCACAGCAACGCAGACGAAAAGGAAGAGGACAAGGTTGCCGATGACGCAGAAGGCCACAAGCAGGCTACACGCGAGGGCCACGAACTGGAAGAGTCGGACGCTCAGCGCGAGCCGGTAGGTCGTTCGCCCGGACCTCGCCGGAGCGGGACCAGTAGCAGCCTGGCTCGGCGATTTCGATCGTGGCTGTGCTGACGTCAATAGGGTCCGACGCACCAACGCCTCGACCTCCCGAGCGTCCGCGATGGCGAGGAAGCCGACGGTCTGGGCCATCCCGACCCAGGTCGAGGGGCACTCGAAGATCAGGTTGCCGGTACCGTCATCGTGCTCTTCAAGCCGCATCAGCCGCAGCGAGCCGGCTGCATGGCTGCGGACCCTGGGCTGACCGACGAAGCCAGGCTCGCTGATGATGGCCCGCCGGTCGGTCAGGGCGTAGCAAGTTCCTTTCAGCCTTCTCCATGTTCGTAGCGGCCATGTGAGCAGGTACAGGCCGGGCGGGATCATCCAGAGGGCGGCAAACGCGGCAATCGCGACGTTGTGCAGCTCGAATGGGCGGACCGCCCGGCCCTTGTCCCAGTTGTTGTTCCCGCCCCGGACGACCATGACTATCCAGAAGAGAGTCAACGCGATGAAGACCAGCCCGAAGAGGGCTTTGGGGACCGTGCGCAGGACGAGGTGGCGTATCGCTCGAGGGCGTCCCTGCCAGACGAGCGTCTCTCCGGCCGACAACTCCGCCCTTACCGACATCGCCGGCTCAGCCGGGAAGTCTTCGTCACCGATCTGTCCGATCGTCTGATGACCCATGCCGTCGGTCCCCCTGATCGAGTTTGCCGCTCCTATCCCAGCTTGTACCCGATCTGCCGCAAGAAATAACACTTTCCTCCGACGTCAAGTGGAACTCGACCATGACGAAGAGCTCGGCGCTTCCTTGCCGCCTGCCCCCGCGTAGAGACGCCTGGCCGGCAGATTGCCCGGCTCGGTGGCCACCCACGCCTGCCGGCAGCCCAGGGCGCGGCCACGCTCGAACAGGGCGTCAAGTAGCCGGCGGCCGATGCCCTGGGTCCTGTGCGTCGGGGCCACCCCGACCTCGTTGATCCAGAGCTCGGGCGGCTTGTCGGGGTGGACGTAGTGGACCGCTGATGCCATGCCGACTACCATGTCTCCGTCGATGGCGACGGCCAGGTGATGCCGCGAATCGGCAAGGAATTCGGCGGTCCAACGGGGATCGATGGGATTGTCGAAGACGCCCGGCGACACGCGGTCGAGCACCGAAGCGTGGCCGGGTTCGAGGATCTTGATTCTCGGAGGCATGGACTTTTCCAGGTCAGGCGATTCAGGTCCGGGACGCCGGAATTGCCGGGCACCCTACAATGACGGGAGTGATCCCCAGCCAGGCGGCATCCCCAGGAGAATATCATGGCCAAAGTCGTACGATTCCACGAGATCGGCGGCCCAGAAGTTCTCAAGATCGAGGACATCGAAGTCCCGCCCCCCGGCAAGGGTGAGGTCCAGATCGCCGTCAAGGCGCTGGGACTCAACCGCGCCGAGTCGATGTTCCGCAGGGACGAGTACGTCGAGCGGCCCAAGCTCCCGGCCCGGGTCGGCTACGAGGCGGCGGGGACGGTGGCCGCCATCGGCGAGGGCGTCCAGGTTTTCAAGGTCGGGGACGCCGTCAGCACCATCCCGGCCTTCAGCCTGAACCAGTACGGGGTCTATGGCGACCTGGTGAACGTCCCGGCCCACGCCGTGGTGCACCACCCCGCCTCGCTCTCATGGGAGCAGGCGGCGTCAATCTGGATGCAGTACCTGACCGCCTACGGGGCGCTGATCGAGATCGCCGGGCTGAAGGCGGGCGAGGCGGTCGTGATCCCCGCGGCTTCGAGCAGCGTCGGCCTGGCGTCCATCCAGATCGCCAACCGGGTGGGAGCAACCCCGATCGCGTTGACGCGCGGGAGCTCGAAGCGGCAAGTCCTGCTCGACGCCGGGGCCGCCCACGTGATCGCCAGTGACGAGCAGGACCTGGTCAAGGAGATCCTCGGGGTCACCGGGGGCAAGGGCGCCCGCGTCGTCTTCGACCCGGTGGGCGGCCCGACCGCGGCGAAGCTCGTGAAAGCGATGACCCCGCTGGGCATCCTGTTCCTCTACGGGGCGCTGAGCCCGGAGCCGACCACGGTGCCGGTGCTGGAGGTTATCGGCAAATCCGTCACCATCCGCGGCTATATCCTCTCGGAGATCACGACCGACCCGGCCCGTCTGGAGCTGGGGAAACGCTTCGTGAACGAGGGGCTGGCGGACGGGAGCCTCAAACCGATCATCGCCAGGACCTTCCCGCTCGAGGAGATCGTCGCGGCTCACCGCTACCTGGAGTCGAACCAGCAGATCGGCAAGGTCATCGTCACGGTTTGATGCTGGACGTCAGTCATCGGGCGGCGGTAGAATCCATCGCGCCGCTCCGATGTTCGGCTCAAGGCCGTGCTCGTCACCACTTTGCGGTTCGCCCGAGACGATCGACTACGGAAGGGGGAAAACATGGCTGTGATGCGAGTCGCACAGGTCTCTCGCCCGAAAGGGCACTTTCGAGATCATTGAAAGACCAATTCCGGAGCCGGGCTCCGGAACGGTGCGGATCAGAGTGCACGCTTGCGGCATCTGCCACAGCGATTCGCTCACGAAAGAGGGATCTCTCCCAGGAATTCAATACCCGCGGGTTCCCGGCCATGAAGTGGCCGGTGTGATCGATGCGGTCGGCCCCGGTGTCGCCGGATGGGAGGTGGGCCAGAAGGTGGGCGTGGGTTGGAACGGCGGCTATTGCGGGTATTGCGACTACTGCCGCCGCGGTGAGTTCTTCGCCTGCGTGCGCGGTCAGGTCACCGGCGTCACGTATGACGGCGGATACGGGGAGTACATGATTGCACCCGCCAGCGCGGTCGCTCTCATGCCCGCGGACCTGTCGCCTGTCGAGGCGGCGCCGCTGATGTGCCCGGCCTCACAACGTTCAACGCGCTGCGGAACAGCGGAGCGCGGCCGGGCGATGTCGTCGCCGTACTCGGCCTGGGCGGTCTCGGCCACCTCGGCGTTCAGTACGCTGCGAAAATGGGCTTTCACACGGTCGGCATCGCTCGTGGCAAGGACAAGGAGCCGCTCGCCCGCCGGTTGGGGGCGTCGGTGTATATCGACAGCCAGGCGCAGGACCCTTCAGCCGAGCTCCTCAAGCTGGGTGGTGCCAGGGTCATCCTGGCGACGGCGACCAGCGGCGAGGCGATGGCCGCCGTCCAGGGCGGCCTGGCCGTCAACGGCACGCTGCTGATCGTCGGAGCGGCCGAGTCGCTGCAAGTATCTCCGCTATCACTGCTCATGGGTTGCCGATCGGTCAAGGGATGGTATTCCGGGACATCGATCGACTCGCAGGACACGCTCGCGTTCAGCGTGCGGACCGGTGTGCGGCCGATGAATGAGACCTATCCGCTGGACCAGGTCTCCGAGGCATACGACCGCATGATGAGCGGCAAGGCCCGTTTTCGAGTCGTCCTGACAATTGGGGAATAGCAGGCGCTTCCAAGGGAGTCACGCCTTCCAAAGGGGCCGGAAACCGATTCCGAGTAGTGACCCCTTTAGGCGCGAGTAAAGGGACTTGACCCCTTTGCATTCCGCGCTGGTTCTGGCCCCTGAGCGGCTCGACGACGCCCTGCGCAGGGCGAGTTGCGATTGGTGTGTTTGCTCCACATAGGTCTTTCCTTGTAAGAAACGCGCCGCTCGTGGTTCATCAGCCAATCGAACAAGTCCCTAGCCACAGCGTCGTTCATGTCGAGGGTGGTCTACCGTCGCCCGAAGCCGGGATTTCTTATCGGCGTGCGACCACCTGAACAACCTCGCGGCCTCGCTTTATTGACGAGCCAGTGGCCCCGCTCCACGGGCATGCAGGGCATCTCTGAATTCACTCGGTTGAGCATAACGCCGGTGCATGCGGCCGCAAGCGGGGCGAGCAGGAAAGCTGAAGGGCCAGGTATTCAGTTGGCTCGTTTCGGCCTGTTACGGACGAAAAAGGTAACCCCACAGTCGGGGCGCCTGACACGATCGAAATGAGGAATGAATCCACGCCTTTGAGAATCGAGGCGAAGGAAAAGAGGAATTTGTGCGGATTTAAGCAGATCGGTATGTTATTTGCTAGTCAAGTGCTCGACGCGGTGCGTGCTTTCGTGAATGCCCTTGCAACGGATGATTCTCCTCACTCTGACGGAGTCTTGGGATATGTACCTCTCCAGCCGCCATTGGCTCAGTGCACGAAAACCCGTTTCCGCGACCCGCCGCGCGCGAGGGTGCTCGATCAAGGTCGGTTTGCTTGAGGGGCGTCTGCTGCTGTCAGGCGACTTGACCGCACCCTCCACGAACCTCCAGGCCCTGCTGGTCGATGGCCGCCATACCGTCCCGATCTATTCGGTGGACCAGAGCGGCAACCAGGAAGTTACCCAAACGCGAACATTCAATAATGATTCGACAACTCCAATCGTCACGGCGTCTGCGCCACCCGTCGTCACTCTGGCCCCCCAACCACAAGTTTGTCCCGGTTACCGTCGAGGGGCACGTCTCCGACGCCTCAGGTGGCATCCCCGGAGCGGTAAGCTACCACGTCATCGACGAGTACGGGCAGGTGCAGCCGAGCGGCACTGCAAGGGTCCACGCAAACGGCAAGTATTCCTTCGTCGTACGTCTTCAGTCGAGCCGCCTGGGGCAAGACAAGGATGGTCGGCTATACTCGATTGTCGTCTCGGCGACCGACCAGGCGGGCAACTCGGGCTCGGCGACGACTTTGGTCGTTGTGCCTCACGACCAAGGGCATCAAGGGGGCAACGGGCACGGCAACGGCAACGGTAACCACGGGCACGGCAACGGCAACGGTAACCACGGGCACGGCAACGGTTGAACCTCGCCGCCAGGAAGGTCGGGGAAAAGGGGACGGGCTCACGGCCCTGAACGGTGCCATGGGTTTCGGGCAAAGCACCACCGAGCCGGGTGCCTGTCCCTTTCTTTGCGCGCGCTCAAACGAAGCCGTCAAGCCGTCGGCGCCCTGATGCTTCACTCGACGCCGGCCAGTCGGTATGCTGGAGCGGGCCTGGGAACGATAGTCGCTGACCGAAAGAAAGCAGGGGATGATGTATGAATCGCGTCCATCGGACTTCTCGCCCTCTCATCGGGCGGAATTCGGCGACCTACCCCGCGACGCTTACTGCGGTCGTAGCGAACACTCTCATCTTGGCGTTACTCTCGCCGGCGACGTGGAGCGGATCAGCCGTTCAGGCTATCCGTCCGAGGCCAAGAGGTCATCAGGCTTGCAGAAGAACCGCAAAAAGGACGTGTGTACGATCTCGCGTTTTCGCCCAGGCGAGAGTCAGTGGTCTGCGCCTTCGCCTTGGAAGAGGCCGTGCAAGTCTGGGACGTCTCGGCGAAGCCCCGCGTTATCACCACCTTGACGCCACCTGTGCCGAGAAACATGGCATGGCCACATTGGGCGGTCCTGCCGCAACCTATCGCGTTTTCCAGCGACGGGGCGCGGCTGGCAATGGGCTACTTTGGAATCCAGATTTGGGACTTCGACCGGCGCAAGATTTTGTTCGCAGTGCCGCTCGACTTCTGGAAGGCGGGGGCGGTTCGATTCTCTGCAAAGGACAGCACTCTCATCGTCGGGTGCTGGCACCGAGGGTTCTTAAACGTTATTGGCGTTCGCGCCAGCTTCCGGAAAAGCTCCAAGTCGTGAGAAAGGGCGAATATGAGCGAATGCCGGTAGTTGATCCCAAGAATTATGTGATGCGCCCGAGAGTCTTGCGTCAAGGACGACCTGAGACCGGCCCGCACGAAGAAAGAAACATCTATTGCTTGGCGGTCTCTCCAGACGACAAGCGATTCGTTGCTGGCGGCGGAGATGTGTTCGGTGGTGTGTCTCGCGAGTACTCTGGGGAGTCGTCAGTCACGGTTTGGGATATCGCCACGGGTCGCCGGATGTTTGACATTGGTGATGAAAAGGTTCCCATTCTACGGTTCTGTCTGTCGCCCAACGGACGAGCCCTTTACACCTGCGGCGACAAGGTGCTGGGCTGGGATGCAGTGAAATCCGCCCCTCCGATTCAGCAATTCGACGCATCCGGCCGTCGGATGATCAGTATCGCCGTATCTCCAGACGGAACGATGCTTGCGGCAGGCGGTCTGGAGGGAACGGTCGTGATATGGCACATCGATTCCGCCGCACGCCTCGCGACGTTAACGCATCATGGTGGGCCGGTCTACACACTTGCGTTCTCTCCGGCCTCGAGGAAACTCGCGGCAGCCGGGGAGCGAGGGGTGGCTACCGTTTGGGATATCGAGCTTCTTCCGGGGAAGCATAACTAGGTGAGGAATCTCTTTTCGGCGGCAAGACCCGCTAGTGATAAGGCTTTGCGGGAGACCCTCGCCGGACGACGTCAACTTGAAATCGGGAAGTTGTTCCTGGCCTGTTCCCAAGTGTAGAATCTGCCTTGTCTTGCAAGCCTGGCGTCTCGATTTCACTCTGAACCATGACAAGGGTCGGTCGCATGACAAGGGCCAGTTCCTCACGCGAGAACTACTTCCATCAACGCCCGGGTGAGAACACCAACGTCGCCCCGGTGGTTTACAAGTCGGACCCGGCGAACTCGAGCGTCGGGTGGAACCAGGCCGGCTTCTTCCAGGAGCTCGGCGACCCCCGCCACGAGAAGGGGACCCCGCAGCGCAACGCCGAGCAGGAGTACTTGCTCCAGGGCATGGTCAAGGGGGCCATGAGCGAGGCGTCGCGGATCGCGAGCAAGTTCGGGTGCGGCATCTCCGTGCACCGACCGGCGTGCTCGCCCACATGGGGATCGAGATGGGGAACCCGACCAAGGCCCAGGAGTTCAAGAACAAGACCTCCAAGGAGCTGGACCTGTTCCTCTGCGACGAGTTGCGGTGGCAAGACATCGGCGCGGTCGTCCACTACAACCCCCGAGTCGGCTGGACGTCCCAGGCCGCGGCGAGGTCCCCGATCCCGATCACAACGCCCGAGAAGGCGACCGACGCGGACTGGCTGAGAAAGCGCCTCCAGATCGAGACGGTCCGCCTCCCCGCCCTGAAGACGCAGAACCTGGAAGGGCGGATGCGGTTCTGGCCGAAGTCCGAGGACGACTGGAACAAGCTCAAGGATCTGTTCATGGACCGGGCCAAGGAGTACGACGAGGAGGACCGCGAGTACCGCTTCGGCCACTACCAGCCGTACACCCACCTCGAGGGTCCTTACGTGCGGCTCAAGGACCGTCCCGACGCGAACATGGTCGGCGACCACGACCTGTTCGGGTTCACCCGGGCCGAGACCGGCATCCTCATCCCCGACGATACTTTGACGGCCGTCCAGATCGCCCTCCAGGAGTCGCTCGACTTCCAGGCGCAACACGGCGGAATCTGGAACTGGCAGCCGAGCGAGGCATTTCACAAAGACATCAAGAAGAAGATCATCGGCGCGCACTCGCCACCCAACGGCGACCCGCTCCTCCATTTCCTCCCCGGCGGGGGCGTCCGCGCGGTCTTCTACATGCCCATGACGGAGACCCTGGAATCGGTCTGGAATCACCCCGGCGCCTCTCGATGGCTCTCGCAGACGTTCAGCGGCAAGCTGTCGTGAATGGATTTCGGGCAAAGTACCAGCGGGCCGGGTGCGTGTGACCTTTCTCCGCGACTCAACCCACGCTCTGAGCACTCTGACCTGGTGCTTCACCCGACCCCGGGCAGTCGGTATGCTGGAGCGGGCCTGGGATCCTGACGCTGGAACCTACAAGGAGATTCCGCATGTCGAGACCTCGTCGATCAGTTGCCGCATTGGCTCTGGCTATCCTCTGTGGGTGGGGCTCGATCGCCCTGGCCTGCACGAGCATCGTGGTGAGTCGGGGAGCGTCCAGGGACGGCTCGGTGATGGTCACATACTCGGCTGATGCCCCGTTCATGCCGAAGCTGCTCTATGTGCCCGGCGGGACACATCAGGCAGGGGAACTGATCCAGGTCCGAGCATGGGAGAACGATCGGCTCTGCGGGCCGGTGAAGCAGGTGGCGACGACGTATTCGGTCGTCGGGCTGATGAACGAACATCAGCTTTCCCTCGGCGAGACCACGACGGGGGGTCGCCGCGAGCTGCGCGATCCCAAGGGCATGCTCGACTACGACGCCCTGATGCTCTTGACCCTCCAGCGTGCCAGGACCGCGCGCGAGGCGATCAAGGTCGTCGACGAGCTCGCTCGCGAGTATGGCTATCAATCGTCCGGCGAGACGTTCTCGATCGCCGATCCGAATGAAGCCTGGATCATGGAGCTGATCGGCAAGGGGCCCGGCCAGAAGGGGATTGTTTGGGTCGCCGCTCGGGTCCCAGATGGGATGATCTCCGCGCACGCCAACCTGAGCCGAATCACCACCTTCCCGCTCGACGATCCCGAGAACTGGCTCTATTCCCCGGACGTGATCTCGTTCGCGATCGAGAAGAAATTCTACGCCACGGATTCCCAGAAACCCTTCAGCTATCGAGATGCCTATCATCCCGGCATCAGCCCGTCGCAGCAGCGGGCCTGCGCCGGACGCGTCTGGAGTATCTACCGCCGTTCCGCGGCCTCCCAGAAGTTCTCCGACGCCTTCTTCCGGGGGAAAGCCGGGGCTGAGGACTACCCGCTCTTCATCAAGCCCGACTCGCGGTTGAGTGTGGCCGATGTGATGGCCTTGATGCGTGACCACTACGAGGGCACGCCCTACGACATGACCAAGGGGCTCGACGCCGGCCCGTTCGGCACCCCGTACCGCTACCGGGACCTTCCCTTCAAGGTGGATGGCGCCTCCTATATGTGGGAGCGGCCGATCTCCACTCAGCAGGCGGGCTTCGTCATCGTCAGCCAGAGCCGCAAGGGGATGCCGGACGCCGTGGGGGGCGTGACCTGGTTCACGCCTGACGACGCGTCGACCTCGTGTTTCACCCCGTTCTACTGCGGAATCACGGCCTTGCCGGCCCCATACCTGAAGGGGGACTACAAGAAGTTCGAGTGGGACTCGGCGTGGTGGGTCTCGAACCTGGTCTCGAACCTCTGTTACGACCGATGGTCGCGGATCGCCCCGGATGTGCAAGCCGCCCAGTCCAAGCGAGAGGCCGACCTGCTCAAGATGCAGCCGGTGATCGAGGAGGCCGCCGTGAAGCTGGCGTCAACAGATCCGGCCTTGATGCGCGAGTTCCTGACCAATTATTCGGTGTCGACCGGCGAGGCGGTCTTCCGCAACTGGCAGGGGGTGGCCGAGTCCATCCTGACCAAGCATGTCGATGGCTATGTGAAGAGCGGCCAGGGACGACCGAGGGGCGTCGGCTATTCTCCGGAATGGCTCAAGCGCGTCGTTGCCGACCGGCCGGAGCAGTTCAAGGTCCAGATGAGGTCGAGTGAGACCGACCATTGAGGAAGACTTGTCCACGTGCCCGGCGCGACCGGGCATGTGGACGGATCCGAGGGATCAAAGGGATCAATTCTTGGAATCGGTTCCTGGACCCTTTGAATCCGCATCGGAGTACCGGTCGGTCAATCGGAATGCAGAAGAGGAATATCGAGATGCTACGCACGATGTTTGTGAGCGCAGCGACAGCCGCGCGCAGATGGTCCATCGTTCTTGCTGTGGTCGTGGCCTGGTCCGCGCCGGCTCCCGCACAAAAGCCGAAGGCGGCGGTGGAGAAGGGAGCGCCGCAGGCCAGGCCGACGCGGGCAACCTTGCTGCGCGGTGAGTACGGCCCCTATCGAGCCAACAACGACTTGCTCTACTATCACCTCGACGTGCGCGTCGATCCGGTCAAGCAGTTGATCGGCGGCAAGAATACCATTCGCTTTCGCATGCTCAAGGACGACTCCAGGATCCAGCTCGACTTGCAGGCGGCACTTGCTGTAGACAAGGTCCGTCTTCGGCGACGTCCCGCTCAAGTTCGAGCGGGAATTCGGCGCCGTCTTCGTCGTTTTTCCCGAGACATTGAAGGCGGGTGGGGTCTATTCCATCGACTTCTACTATTCGGGGAAGCCGAGCGGCATGTCATTCCGGAAGGACCCGGCAAAACGACCCTGGATTTGCACGTCTTGCGAGATGCCAGGCGCCAGCGCATGGTGGCCCAACAAGGACCAGTGGCGCGACGAGGTTGAGTCGATGGACTTGAGCGTCACGATTCCTAGCGAGCTCGTGGACGTTTCCAACGGGCGGCTCATCGGCAAGAAGGACCTCGGCGACGGCAACACGCGCTGGGACTGGCACGTGAGCTATCCAATCAACAATTACTGTGTGTCGCTCAACATAGGCCACTATGTTCACTTCGCCGACAGCTTGGGCGGCCTCACGCTCGATTTCTACGCGTTGCCGGAAAACCTGGAGAAGGCCAAGAAACAGTTTGCGCAAGCCAAGGGGATGCTCGAAGCCTTCCAGCACTACTTCGGCGAGTACCCATTCAAGAACGACGGCTACAAGCTGATCGAAGTGCCGTACGCCGGGATGGAGCATCAGACCGCGGTTACTTACGGGAACGGGTATGCCAACGGCTACCGGGGACGCGATTGGACGGGCGTGAAGATCAGTCCCCGATTCGACTTCATCATCATCCACGAGAGCGCCCACGAGTGGTTCGGCAACAGCATCAGCGCGGCCGACAGGTCCGATATGTGGATCCAGGAGGGCTGGACGACGTATCTCGAGTGTCTGTACGTGGAATACCTGTACGGTCGCGACGACGCCCTCAAATACGTCAACGGCTACAAGTCGAAAGTGCGGAACACTAGACCCATCGTCGGTAGCCGCGGCGAGAACGCCTCGCCGCCGTTGGATCAGTATTTCAAGGGCGCCTTGTTTCTGAACACATTGCGCAGCGTGGTCAACGACGACAAGCGATGGTGGACCCTCTTGCGAGGCTTGCACGATCGCTTCAAGCATAAGAACATCATGACGGAGGACATCGTGCAGTTCTTCAACCGGGAAACCGGGAAGGACCTGACGCCGATCTTCGACCAGTACCTGCGCCGTGTGGCAATTCCCGTTCTGGAGTTGAAGTTTGACGAGGCCAAGGGCATGGTCTCCTATCGCTGGAAGGCCGACGAGACGTCGTTTGCGATGCCGGTGCGCGTGGGATCCAAGGACAACTGGCAGGTGATTCAACCGACGACGGACTGGCAAACCTGGAAGACGGCGATCAAGAAGGACCAATTCGAGGTGGCAACGGACCTTTATTACGTCGTCGTCAGCAAGACCACCTCGGGGGCGTGAGCTCAATCACTCCACGACTGGCTGGCACACGCGGCCGATGCCGATGCGGAATGACCCCTCTCCCGTCCTTCGGGCACCTTCTCCCCGCCGGAATAAACGGGGCATGTGAACCCGAGAATCTGCTAAGATAGACCAAGGTGCGACAACTCGCACCCCGGCCGACAGTCCGACGGACGATCCCCGGCAATCGATCGTCGGACGCCAGCGGGTCAACGATGTACCATGGTCCGTGGGCTCCATCCAGGCGGCGATGGCATGAGCCTCTCCTCGACGAACTTGCCACGGAGTTACCTCATCGCCGTGGCCGGTGTCTCCCTGGCGACGGCGATCCGTGTCGCCCTCCACCCGCTCCTTGGCGACCGCTTCCTGTTCTTCGCCTTCTTCGTGGCCATCGTCTACGCCGCCTGGTATGGCGGTTTCGGCCCCGCCATCCTGTCCGTCTGCCTTTCCTTGCTGGCCATCGACCGCTTCCTCCTGGTGTCGCGCGGACCGGTACCGATCTTCGGCGACCGTTGGCAAATGGCCTTGGCCTTCTTCACCGTCAGCGTGGCCGTCGCGCTACTCGGCGAGGCCCTGCGGGCCGCGCGACGCCACGCCCGGGCCAGCGACTCGGAGACCCGGCGCCTGCTCGAAGAGCAGCAGGCCGACCGCGAGCGGCTCCGCACCACCCTCGCGAGCATCGCCGACGCTGTGATCACCACCGACCCCGAAGGCCGTATCACCTTGCTGAACCCGGCCGCCGAGCGGCTCACTGGATGGGGGGCGGTGGAAGCGACCGGCCATCCCCTCGGTGAAGTCTTCCGCATCGTCGAGAGTGCGACCGATGCGTCGGCCGTCCTTCCCATCGTCAACGACGTTCCGGAGGTTGAGGCCGTCCTCTCGGACGATCACAAGCTCGTCCTCGCCAGGGACGGTGAGGCTCGGTGGGTCGAGCATAACTCCGCCCCCATCACGAACGAGTGGGGCTCAGTGAACGGGACCGTGATCGTCTTGCGAGATATCACCGAGCGGAAACGGGCCGAAGCAGCGCTGCGGGAGAGCGAGCAGCGGTTCGCTCGCTTCATGCAGCACCTGCCCGGACTGGCCTGGATCAAGGATGTCGAAGGCCGGTACGTCTATGCCAACGACGCCGCCGAGCGGGTCTTCCGCACCGCGCGCGCCCAGCTCTACGGCAGGACCGATGAGGAGGTCTTCCCTCCCGAGACCGCCGCACAGTTCCGGGAGCACGACCGCCGGGCGCGGGCCGCCGGGGCGGGCGTTCAGTTAATCGAAACCTTGGAGCACGAGGACGGGGTGCTACATCATTCCCTGGTGAGCAAATTCCCCATTCCGGGGGCGGATGGCCGGACGACGCTGGTCGGCGGGATGGCCATCGATATCACCGATCGCATGGAGATGGAGGCGGCCTTGCGGGAGGCCGATCGGCGCAAGGACGAGTTCCTGGCCACCCTCGCTCACGAACTCCGCAACCCGCTGGCACCGATCCGTAACGCCCTCTCTCTGATGCGGTACTCGGGCGGGAGCGGGGCCGACTTCGAGGCGGCGCGGTCGATGGCTGAGCGGCAGGTGATCCATTTGACCCGCCTGGTGGACGACCTGATGGACATCGCGCGGATCAGCCGAGGGAAGATCGAACTCCGCAAGGAGCCGCTGGAATTGGCCCCGATCGTGCGGCGGGCCGTTGAGGCGCTCCAGTTCATGATCGAGGGGCGGGGCCACGCTCTGAGCGTCTCGCTGCCGTCCGAGCCGATCCGACTGGAGGCCGACCCCACCCGGCTGGAGCAGGTCCTCTTCAACATCCTCTTGAACGCCGCCAAGTACACCGAGCCGGGCGGCCGGATCCGGCTGGAGGGGCGGCGAGTCGAGGGCGAGGTCGTCATCCGAGTGCGCGACACGGGCATCGGGATCGAGCCGGAGATGCTCCCGCGGATCTTCGAGATGTTCACACAGGTCGATCACCGCTCGACTCGCTCTCAGGGCGGGCTGGGGATCGGCCTGGGCCTGATCAAGAGCCTGGTCGAGTTGCACGGCGGCACGATCACGGCTGACAGCGACGGCCCGGGAACGGGCAGCGAGTTCGTCGTCCGGCTGCCAGCCCTGCCGGCCGGGTGGGAGACGCCAGCGGTCGCGGCGCCGGGATTCGGGACGACTCCCGCGCTCGGGCCGCCCCGCCGCATCCTCGTCGTGGACGACAACGCCGACGCCGCTCTCAGCCTGGCCAAGCTCCTGAGGAGACTCTACGGACAGGAGGTCCGGGTCGCCCACGACGGCCCCGAGGCCCTGGACATCGCCGAGGAATTCCGGCCCGAGGTCGTGCTCCTGGACCTCGCGATGCCGGCGATGGATGGCTACGAAGTCGCCCGGCGATTGCGGGATCGGCCCGCTCTCGCCGGGACGATGCTCGTGGCCCTGACCGGCTGGGGCCAGGAGTCCGACCGCCAAGAGTCCCGGGAAGCCGGCTTCGACCGACACCTCGTCAAGCCCGTGGACCTGGAGGAGATCCGAGGCGCTGATGACCGGCACGGAGCCGATCGCCTCAGTCGCCTGCGCCACAGAGGGCCCGGCGGCGACCGGGTGATACGAAGGTTGATCCACGTGCCCGATTCGACCGGGCATGTGGACGAGTACCTCGTACCTTTTCTCGTCAGGGCCCTGACCGCAAGGGCGGGACGCCTTGCGGTTCGACGATGCGTTCGAGACCTCCCTGCCGGTTGGGGGTCTTGTTCTCCGTCGGAACCCCAACCGCGGGTCCGAACCCAAATAAACAAATCTTGACACCGAAGTCCCCTGATACCAGGGGCTGCGTGACGGATCGGCTTTCGGCGGCCAGCCGACCGGACGGAATCACTGGCTAAAATCGCTTTTGAAAGATTCTCCGATTATCGGTATCGTACAGAGGGGAATCTCCTATTCGCGGAAAGGGAGTGGCGATGACGACATTCGATCTGGCTGAAGTGCGCGGCTTTACCGCCGACATTCACGCTCGGATGAACCGGCGCGACAACGGTGAGGGGTCGGAGTGCGCCGCGTTGAATGCTGATCTCCGCCGCTGTGACGAACTCTGCCGCGAGTTCTGCGATCAGGTTCGACAATGGGGGCTAGCCGTGTTCTCCGGTCGAGTGGATTTTGACCCCGAAGTCGAGGAGGTGCTGAAAGAAGACGGCAGGCGGCTGTCTTCCCGGGCGATGGAGTTGTGGAGATACAGCCAGGCGTTCGAGACGCCTTGCTCCAACCTCGATGAGCAGGTGCATCTGAAAGATGCCCTCTGGGATCTGGACCGGTTGATCAACAATTGGGTAACTCCGAAGCTCGCGGTAGGGCCGTCTGCCCGACGCTGGATGATACCGGGGAGCGCCGCGACCGAGGAAGAGATCAAGCGGGTTGCATCGCTACCGCCGTTACCAGTGGACTGGCAGTCGGCCGACTCGCGGTAACAGGAGTTATCCCGGAACCTCCGAACATCCTGACCGGGGCGATGTGTCGCCTCGGTCCTCATTCGTTGGCCGAGCCGAGAATGCCCGACTCCACACCTCTCACGCCGTGCCTCATCGCATTCGATTCCCTCGAGTTCAAGGAAATCCTGAAATGGACGTTTGCTGACTCTTATGTTGGTCGGCTACTCCGGGATGATATCCCTAATCGGATGCAGTTTGGCAACGGCCAGACTTGGATCTACCGTGATCTGGATGGCCGGATTGTCGGTTTTGGCACCATCGACGTGTGCGAGGAATACAGTGAGTACACGGCAGGAAAGCCTCATCCGTACATCCCGTTACTGGCGGTAAACAAGGAAATGGAGGGACGCGGACACGGCAAGTCGATCGTCCTGCACCTGGTTAACGAGGCGGCACGTCTTGCGCGTACCATGCAAATATGCTGTGACATCTTGTTCTTGGACGTGTATGCAGACAATTCCATAGCAATTAATCTATACAGTATATTTGGATTTGTAAATATCAAGGAAGAACCGATTCCGGACCCGAACGAGGGCAACCGGCCTTTCCTCGTCATGGCCAGACGAGTACACGCAATCCCGGGTTGACATCCATTCCCCCAAACGTCCAGGTTAAATCGCTACGTCCCCCTTTCTTTCTCCGTTGAGTCTGTACGTCTACCGCCACCCGGCGAGGCAAACGGGATCTCTGAAATCTGACCCGAAACATGTTACCCGAGGCAGCGAATCATGGCGAAATCATCACACGGCAACGGCTCCGGCAAGTTCGAGATCGGTGCGCACGACATGGGGGGATGGGTCAGGATCATCCCAGGCAAGTCTGCCGACATAACGAGTGATCTTCCCGGCTTCCTCGCGCATCGCTTGGGGGAGTGGCTTCGCGAGCATCCGCAGCTTCGCCTTCTTTGTGTGGTGCCCATTACCCGCGAGGGCGCAACTGTTGAGTTGCAAGCGTGGTATGAGCAGCATCTCTTCCCGGACAAGAGTTCCGCCCGATAGGGGTGAAGCCGTTTCCCATGCTGGAGAAGATCATCAGCGGCGGACAGACTGGAGTAAAAAAAGATGCCTCTGGCCCTTGATGCACTTTCTTCCAGGCGTAGAGCCATTGTCTTTCGGTACTCGGCTCGGGCACTCTCGGCGAATTCGAGACCTCGATTCCCACGTCTTCCAGCAGCCGGGTGTACGATTCGAACTCCCTGTCCTTGGTCCCGACCGGCTTTGTCACCGCATCGACCAGCACGTGGAACCCTCCTTCTCTTCTCGAAACCTGTGGATCTTCTGGCGATTATAAGAGAGCGACTCGCGTTCTGATAGCCAACCTGTTGCGTGCGCCGATATCTACGTTCTCACACCAAACGATCCGCTGTCCGCAGCCGCGGGAACAGCCAGGCCCAGACCGCCGTCACGGCCATCGCCCCGGCCCCACCGAACGCCACCGCCCCGACCGGCCCGAGCAGCCGGGCCACGACCCCGCTCTCGAACTCCCCCAGCTCGTTCGACGCCCCGATGAACAACGTCGCAACCGCCGACACGCGCCCCGCATCCGGTCCGGGGTGGCGATCTGCACCAGGCTCTGCCGGGTAAACACCGACACCATGTCCGCCCCGCCGAGCACCGCCAGGGCGAACACCGACAGAGGAACCCATCGGGAGTAGGCGAACACCACGGTCATCAGCCCGAACAGGCCGACGGCCAGGAGCATCTTCACGCCCGCGCGGGTGCGGATTGGCCGGTGTGACAGATACCCGGCCACCAGGACGGCCCCGACCGCCGGGGATGCGCGCAGGATGCCGAACCCCTGCGGGCCGACCTCGAGCACGTCCCGGGCGAACACCGGGAGCAAGCCGGTCGCGCCGCCGAGCAGCACGGCGAACAGGTCGAGGGAGATGGCCCCGAGCACCAGCTTGTTTCCCCACAGGTACACGAGCCCTTCCCGGATCTGGGCGACCCGCGACCGGGCCACATCGATCGGCGGCCGGGTGTCGGCACGAATCAGCAGGGCACA
Source organism: uncultured Isosphaeraceae bacterium (assembly GCA_963842405.1). Classification (GTDB taxonomy): domain Bacteria; phylum Planctomycetota; class Planctomycetia; order Isosphaerales; family Isosphaeraceae; genus CAVZRC01. The sequence continues at coordinate 158,380 of CAWJGW010000003.1, forward strand.
GACCGCGGCGGCCGCGTAGAACCCGGCACTGACCGCGTAGCCGAGGACCGGCGACACGACGCAGAGCAGTCCGCCGAGGGCCGGGCCGAGGATGCTGGCCAGTTGGGCGGCCAGCGAATTGGTCGCGATCGCCCGTGGAAGTAATCGGAGCGGCACCAGCATGGGGCCGAGAGCGCTCGCCGTCGGCTGGAAGAACGCCCGGGCGCAGCCGAACAGTGCGGCCAGGGCGAAGATCGGCCAGAGCCCGCCCCCGAGCGCCGACCGGAATGCCAGCCCCGCCGAGATCAGGAGCTGGGCCAGGTAGCAGAGGGTGAGGATGCGTCGGCGGTCGTGACGGTCGGCCGTCTCACCGGCGACGAGCGTGAGGGCGAACAGCGGCAGGAACTGGGCCAGGCCGATCATCCCGACCGCGAACGCGGCCTCCGCGACGGACATGGTCTGTCGGGCGAGCTCGTACACCTCCCAGGCGATGACGATCGACTGGGAACCGGTGGCCAGCGTGCCGAGGAACCGCCCGGCCAGGAACAGCACGTATGGCCGGCGGGCCAGGAGCGATGACGAATCGTCGGTCGGATCAGACGGGGGAGTGGTGGCGGGCATTCAGCACTTTCCAAAAAGCGGGGACGGCACGGTCTGGGGAAAACATTATAGCCGTCGCCGTGACGTTGACGATCACGTCGCCGCACTCGCTCTTTAACCGAGCGTTGCAAAGATGAGTTAGGTCGGGCGGCCTTTGCCCACTGGCATGCAGGTGCGGCTCGGGGAAAACGGAATGAATTCCGTTCTACGCTGACCGGCCCGGCTTGCCGTAGAACGGAATTCATTCCGTTTGGTGGTTGAGTAGGCATTGCTCACGTGGATCGCCGCAAATTCGGTGGGCACCACGCCTTCCAAGACAAAAAATTTGAGAATCGCCTTCGGGCGCTGGCTTGGCGCTGGTCCTGCTGGCGTCACGGCCCCAGGACGTAGACGTAGCCGTCACCGACGCTGACGGCCACTTCGACCTTGCCATCGCCGTCCAGGTCGGCCAGCAGCGGAGTCCCCACCGGCCCGTCGAACGCCTTACTCCAGGCGACCTCTCCCGTGTGCTCCGCCGTCTCGCACGACCCGCAGCCTGCCATCCTGACCGCCCAGCATCGCCTCGGGCCGGCCGTCGCCGTCCAGATCGCCGGTGACAATCCCGCTCGGGGCCGTGTGCATCGGCATCTTCCAGAATACCTCGCCCGTCGCCGCATCGAAGTCGACCAGCGTCCCGTCCGCCTCGGCCTGCATCCCTCGCCAGCTCCGACGTCCCGAGGGCGGCAAGAGCCCCTCGACGAACCGCTCGCCGCTGACCTGCAAGGGCCAACGCTCCGCCGGGAGGTACTCCCTCCACAGGCCGTGCTTGCCGTCGAGGCTGATGGCACACCGGGCGCTGTACGCTCCGCCCAGGTAGATGAGCGGCGGTTCGCCTTCCCGCCGCAGCACGGCCGGGGAGGCGTAGGCCGCCCACCACTTCACCAGCGCTGTTGACCTCGACCGGGCCGACCCGCAACTTCCCCGTCCGGCCGTCCGCCACGCAGTAATAATCGGGATTGAGGAAAACCACGTCGTCGGCCCCGTCGCCGTCGTAGTCGTGGGCGCTCGCTCGCCCTCCGAACGCCTGGAAGTGCCGCTCGATCGCCGGCAACTCCGTCTGCTCCCATGCCGGCTTGCCGGTGCGTCCATCGAGGACGTAACTGCGTGCCGACGGCTTGGTGCTGTACGTGAACACGTCCAGCCCCTTGCGACCGGTGAACCGGCCGACGGCGAGATAATGGGGCCGCTGGCTGTATTGCCCGCAGGACCCGCTGGCCGGGAAGACGAACCGCCAGACCACCTGCTTCTCGGGCCCTCGGGCCTGCACCCAGAGATTGCCGTCCTGTCCCCGCCCGGCGGTCAGCAGGTAGGACCGGCTGTCGCCGAGCAGGTCGCAGACGATCGGCACCTCCGTCGAGGGGATCGACTCCACCACCTTCAGCGTGCCGCCGTCCAGCTCGAGGACGGTGATCGTGGAGTTGTCGTACAGCAGGAGTTCATTCTTCCCGTCGTCGTCCAGGTCGGCGGCGAGCAGGTACGGCACGGTCGTGCCCTGCCGGGCGGGGATGCCGGGCGGCATGCGGTCGGCCGGGAGAGGCTTGCGGCCGTCCCGGCTTGGCGACGATCGCGCCCCCTGGCATCCACGCCCCATGCCTGGGGCTGTGCGGACTCACCTCGCTCGATCGTGAAGAACTCGGGCCGACCGTCGCCATCGACATCGCCGCCCGTCGCCACCTGCGCCGGGTCGCCGCTGACCGACCCCCCTGCCCTCCAGGAGGAACCGGGCATCGGGCGATGACCAGAGGGTCTCCAGCTTGCCGTCCCGCAGCCGGATGACCTCATAGGACTCCGGGGGATCGGCCTGGATCGACCGGCTGCGGGCGCAGCAGCAGGGCCGCCCGGCCTTCCTTGCCCCACAAGGGGAAGGTCGCCAGGGGCACCAGGTCGAGGGCCTCGCCCTTCGGCGTCCCGGCCGCCGCATCGAAGAGCATCAGGTGCCATCGCCGGTCCGTCCGGCCGTCGAACAGGCCGGCAACAACCTCGAGCCGGCCGTCGCCGTCCAGGTCCACGACGGGCTCGCCGGGCCATCGGAGCGATCGGGCCTCGGTGGTCACCGGGTCGGGCCAGGCGTGCGACCAGGCGTGGACGAGCTTGCCCCCGTCGTTGCGGAGCACGTCGATATGCTTCGTCAGGGACAGGTTCACGAAGTCGAGCTGGCCGTCGCCGTCCACGTCGATCAGCCGGGTGAAGCCGTAATGCCGCTCGATTGGCCCCGCCGGGGTCCCAGGTCGTGTGCGAGGCGAGTTCGCCGGTCGCCAGATCGAGGTTCCAGACGTGGCACCAGCTATCGACCACCGCCCGGAGCCGCCCGTCGCCGGTCAGGTCGCCGACCAGCACCGCCGGGTACTCGACGTAATACTCCCGGGGCGTCCGCGCCCATCGGCGCTCGGCCTTGCGTCCGTCGTAGGCCCAGAGGGCGAACTCGCCGTTCGAGACCGGGCGGGCCAGGTGCGGGCTGCCGGGCGGCGTCAGTTTGGGCGGGGCGTCGCTGGCCGCCTGTCGCATCGAGGTGACCAGGAGGATCTGCTTGCCCCGGGTGCTCGGGCAGGTAGGCCCCGCGGAATCCCTTCCAGCCGAAGTCGCCGGTGATGAAGTCGATGGCCGCCCGACGCTCCCCGGATCGCCCGTCGAGGATGAGATACGCCTGCCGGGTGCCACCCATCTGACCGGCGAGGGCGACGACCTCGTTGGTGCCGTCGCCGTCGAGATCTTCGACCCACTCCACGCGATCGAGGACGTAGCCCTCCGGCCGGCACTCCCAGAGCCGCTTGCCGGCGTTGTCGTAGGCGGCGAGCTCGGCCCCCGGCCAGGATGAGCACCTCGGCGTCCCTGCCCGAGCCGAACAGGTTGGCAAAGGTGGCCGTGCCGGGCGACGCCCCGAGGAAATGCCTGGCCCGGATGCCGGGGCTCCTTCGCGATGGCCCCGGGGGTGGGCTGGTAGGCCGTCAGGCTCGGGTCGTGCCGCCACATCGGCCAGTCACCGTCGGCGCCAGGGGACGAAGGTGCGAGGGCGATGAGGAGGGCACCGGGGATGAAGTGAAGGATTGTCTTCATCGTCGCCTTTCGATTCGTGGTGGTGGCGTTGGCGCCGGACATCCGCCCGCCCGGCTAATCCAGGCAGCATACCCAGGCGTCGAGGCGACTTCCACGCGATGTACGAGTCTGTTCCCATAAGCCCCATCCGGGGCTCAGGCTTCCGGATCGGCGCGAATTCAATGGTATTGCCTATGTCCCCGTTTGCTATGTTGTCTCCGTTTTCTATGTATGTCCCCGTTTACTATCTCTATGTATGTCCCCGTTTACTACGTTGTCTCCGTTTTCTATGTCGAGAGAGCCGCCGGAAAGGTCCGCAGGGCCGGCTGTGCGGGCCGAACACGCGCCAGCTTGGCCGCAGCGGACCAAGATACGGCTCCCCAGCTTCTCCGGCCGGAACAGTCGGCCCTGGTTTCCCATTTTCCGCGACTTATAATGGGACCACCAGTCCCATTCCATGAACAGCGGCCTGGCACATAGACATCCACTCTCCTCACCAGTTGAAGGAATTCTTGCAATGAAGGCTCACCAGCATCGTCCGCATACTCGCAACCGCCTCGGAACTGCAGCGCAATCGCGCCGGGCCCGTCTGGGCCTGGAGTTCCTCGAGGACCGCTGCGTCCCGGCAACGTTCAACGTCAACAGCCTGGCCGACATCCTGAATCCGCCGGCCGGCACCGTCACGCTCCGCTCGGCCATCCAGGCCGCCAACAACACCGCCGACCCCAACGGCAACACCATCAACTTGACCGTCCCCGGCGTCTACCAGATCACGCTGCCCCCGACCGCGGGCATGAATGAAACCGATAACGCCGCCGGCGAATTCGCCATCTCCGGCACCAATAACAACAACACTAGCCTGACCATCAACAACACCAGCGGCGGCCAGGTCACCGTCAGCGGCAATGATCTGGCTCGCGTTTTCGACATCGACCCCGCTTTCAATTTCGCCGGCACGATACCGGCGGGCCCCCTGTTCGCGGTGACGATGCAGGGCTTCACCATCGAAAACGGCCGGGCATTCGACGCCACCGGGGGCAACGCGGACGGCCCGTTTGGCAGCGGCGGCGGCATCCGCGACGTCGGCCCCGTCGATCTGACGCTAAACAACATGGTCCTCACCGACAACGCCGCCACCGCCGACGGCGGCGGCGTCTCCATGGAGAATACGGTCAGCACCAAGTGGGCGCTGACGATCAACAACAGCACGATCACCGACAACCGCGCCGGCGACGCCGGCGGCGGCGTCGAAACCGATGGCTTCGGCAAGCTCGCCTTCAACAACAGCGTCAGCAGCGGCAACCAGGCCGTCAACCAGGGCGCCGGCATCTGGCTCGACGGCATCACGCCGGCCAATACGCCAGCGACCATGATCGTGGCCAGCGCGACCGTGACCGCCGGCGGCACCGGCTACACCACGGCGCCGACGGTCATCGCTCACCGGCGGCGGCGGCACCGGGGCCACCGCCACGGCCGTGATCGACCCGACCACCATGCAGGTCACCGCGGTCATCATCACCAACACCGGCACCGGCTACACGGCGGCGCCAACGATCGCGTTCACCGGCGGCGGCGGCGGCACGGCGCGGCGGCCACGGCCTTCCTGCCCACGCAGAGTGCCACGCTAACCGTGACCAGCTCGATCATCGATAACAACGTGTCCATAGCTGCGGCCCAGTTCGGCGGCGGCATCGGCAACGCCGGCAACGCCACCTTCATCACCCCCACGGGCGTGACCCTCACGGGGGTCACCATCATCGACAGCACCGTGGCGAACAACTTCGCCACGGGCCTGGGCGGCGGCTTCGGCGACGAGGACGGCCAGGGGACCCTGACCGTCGTCAACAGCACGTTCGCCAACAACGGGGCGGGCGTCTTCGGCGGCGGCATCTACGAGGGCGGCCCCGCCACGGTCATTGCCGACAGCACCATCACGGGGAACGCGGCTCTGGCCGTCGGCGGCGGCATCTTCATCGCGCCCGCCAACTTCGGCGGCACCAACATGGCGCCCGCCAATACGACCCCCAACACGTTCACGCTCAACAACACCATCGTGGCGGAAAACGTCGCCGGCCCGGCGAACTTCCTGGGCGGCGCCGGCCCCGACGTCGACGCCGCGGGGATCGGCACCGGCGGCACCCACGTCGCCCCGATAACGACCGGCACCGGCGACTTCCTCGGCAGCGTGGACACCACGACCGCGACCGGCACGCTGACCGGCATCACCAACGGCACCAACGGCAACCAGGTCGGCACGCTCGCCGCGCCGATCTTCCCGCGACTGGGCGCGCTCCAGCCCAACGGCGGCACACTGATCGGCGTCCCGGCCCAGGCCCAGGCCCTGCCGACGCGGGCGCCGCTGCCGGGCAGCCCGGTCATCGACTATGGGCGTCAACACCGCCATCGGGACCATCGCCGGTGCCGTAGCCATGACCGACGAGCGCGGCTTCCTGCGCATCGTCAACAACACCGTGGACATCGGCGCCGTCGAGTTCCAGCCGCCGGCCACCACCACACAGTTGAACGTCACGCCCAACCCGGTGGAGCTCGGCAACCCGGTCACCTTCACGGCCACGGTCACCGCTCAGCAGAACGGCTCCAACCCGGTAACCGGCACCGTCACCTTCACCGTCAACGGCACCGCCCAGACGCCGGTCGCCCTCACCAACGGCACCGCGACCCTCACCCTGTCGACGCTGACGGCCGGCGCGAACACGATCACCGCCACCTACAACGGCGACCCCAACTTCACCCCCAGCATGGCGACGCCCGTCGTCGAAACGGTGGCCGCGCCGGCCGTGACCGTCACCATGTCCTCCAACAACACCATGGTGACGACTGGCCAGCCCGTGACCATGACGATCACGGTCACCCCCCAGGGAGGCGGCACCCCGCCGAGCGGCCCGGTCCAGGTGACCATCGACCAAAACGCGAACAAAAATTTCGTGGCGACGATGACGGTGGCTATGACCAACGGCACGGCCACGTTTACGATGCCGGCCGGCTCGCTACCGACCGGCGACAACAACTTCACCGCCACGTTCCAGGGCAACACGTCGGCCCCGTGCGACGTGACCGTCCAGGGGGTGATGGACATCACCTCCCAGATGACCATCACGCAGGTCAGCATCGTGCGGGTGAAGGGGAAGGGGAAGGGGAAGGCCCGCCTTGCGGTCAGGGTCGAGCATGGCGCTCACGCTGACGAGGCGAAGGAGATGGCGAGGGAGATGGCGAAGAAGGCCACGGGGATGCAGATGACGATGATGGTCACGAACAACACCGCCCAGGCGTTCCAGGGGCCGGTCTACTTCGTGGTGGACTGCCTGAGTACGGGATGGACCCTGCAGAACAAGACCGGCACGACCAAGGGGAACAACCCGGCCAGTGGCGACCCGTTCGTGCAGTTCATCCCCGCCGGCGGCCAGCTCAATGCCGGTGCCTCCGCGATGGTCACCCTGGACTTCGTCAAGGGCAAGAAGGCGACCACGAAGACGCCCACGTTTAACAACTTCGTGTTCGAGGGCCCCGGCACGCTCTAATACGTGCAGCCGGCCGTGTTGGAGTCCTGGCTCAAGCCGGGACTCCAACACGGCCGGCAGGTTTTCTCCCCTTGTTCCACGTCGGCCTCGGTTGAAGCTTCGCCGCCCATCGCCTGACCGCGGCCGCGAGGCGGTTGAACAGCCGTCCGAAAACCCCGTTGTGCGCCCAGAGAGGATGGCGTCCACTTCACTCCAGGAAGGTGGGCCAAGCTCCCACCGAGACAGCGCTGGGGGCGGGACTCCAACCCCGCCAGGTCTCGACTTGACCAAAGGTCTGGCGATATCGAACAATACGTGCAAGGACGGTCGGTATTCGGCGTCGCAAGGACTGGGATTGGCCAGTGGAAATCGAGGCAGGCGTGCACCCCAAGGAACGGGACAGCTCCCGTCCCGCGCCTCCTCGCGACGTCGGCCGGGTCGGAGTCCCGCGAGGCAGGCATGTCCGAACTTTCATCCGCGACGACCTCACCGGCCGAGAAGGTCAAGCAGTTTCCCACGACGCCGGGCCTCTACCTCATGAAGGACGCCCAGGGACGCGTCATCTACATCGGCAAGGCCAAGAACTTGCGGAGCCGTGCCGGCTCGTATTTCCACAAGGCATCCGCCGACGATCGGCGCATCTGCGAGTGGATCGATGAGGTTGCCGACATCGAGTTCCTTCCCGCCGACGATGAAGTTGACGCCCTCCTGATGGAGGGCCGGCTCATCAAGGACATCCAGCCCAAGTACAACCGCCGCGAAAAGGACGGCAAGACGTTCCCCTACTTGCAGATCACGACCGGCGAGGACTTCCCTCGCGTCAACTTCACCCGTACTCCGCTCGACCACGGCGTCAAGCTCTATGGGCCCTTCCCGACGCCAAGAGCCTCCGCGGCGCCATCCATGTCCTCCAGCGAATCTTCAAGTTCCGCAACTGCTCGCTGGATATCGAGGAGGACGATTCCCGATGGCGATGGTTCCGCCCCTGTCTCCTCCACTCCATCGACCAGTGCACGGCGCCCTGCAACCTGCGGATCGATCGCGAGGCCTATCGAGCCGACATCCGCCGCTTGCAGCTCTTCCTCGACGGCAAGAAGGAAGTCCTCTTCAAGGAGCTCGAGGAGGAGATGCGGGCGGCGAGCAAGGAGCTCCGTTTCGAGAAGGCGGCCCGGCTCCGCGACGAGATCAAGGCCCTCAAGGCCATCAAGGTCCGCGGCAACCTCGCCAAGCACGCCCAGCCCGAGGTCTTCTACGTCGACCCGCGAAAGGGCCTCAAGGGCCTCAAGAAGATCCTCAAGCTCGACTCGATCCCGCGCACCATCGACGGCGTGGACATCGCCCACCTTGGCGGCACCGAGATGGTCGGCTCGCTCGTGACCTTCATCGACGGCCTGCCCTTCAAGCCGGGCTATCGCCGGTACAAGATCAAGGGCGTCACGGGCGTCGACGATTACGCCGCGATCCGCGAGGTCGTTACGCGGCGGATCAAGGGTCTCCAGGAGCGCGACGAGCCGTTCCCCGACATCTGGCTGATCGACGGCGGCAAGGGGCAGCTCTCCTCGACACTGGCTGCCTTCGACGCGCTCAAGATCGCCCCGCCGACCATCATCGCCCTGGCCAAGCAAGAGGAAGAGATCTTCCTGCCCGGACTGTCCGAGCCGATCGTCCTGAGCCGCCGGTCCTTCGCCCTGCGGCTCTTGCAATACGTCCGCGACGAAGCCCACCGGTTCGCCCGGCATTATCATCACATGCTTCGCAAGAAGCGAACGCTGGGCGAGGAAGAATGATGAGCTGCCCGCCGGAGATCGCCGAGGTCCTGCTCGATGTGCTCGCGTGGGGACTGGTCAAGATCCGCCACCTGGGTTGGGCGGGCCAGGCGGATCGGTGTGCCGTCGAAGCGGACCACCTCCATAACTTGCCCCGTCTTCTGGCGGATTATCAGCCGGAAGGATTACTCTACTATTGGGACGTGGAGCGAGTCTGCTACATCAAGATAGCGCCGCCGGAGCATCTTCCCGCCTGGGAGTCGTTCTGGGAGCAGCTTGAACCCCACGTCGAAGCAACTCGGAGAAGCCTCGCACACTCATGATACTCATCTCAGCTCAAGGGCTTGGCCGGCAATACACCGGCGATCCGGTCTTCATGGACCTGGCGTTCGAGGTTCGCACCGGCGAGCGGATCGGGCTGGTCGGGCCCAACGGCGCCGGCAAGACCACGCTCATGCAGATCCTGGCCGGCCGGGATCAGCCCGATTACGGCAACCTGTTCGTCCGGCCCGGGATCCGGGTCAGCCTGTTGCGGCAGGAGCCCGATTTCCCGCCCGGCCAGACGCTGATCGACGTCGTCAAGCAGGGGCTGGCCTCGCTGCTCGACCTCCAGCACGAGCTGGAGGAGGCCGCCCAGGAGATGGCCGAGGCGGAGGACGAGAACGATCGCGAACGGGCCGCGCGCCGATATGACGCGCTCCGACGAGCTCATCGAGCACCAGGATGCGTATTCGATCGAACACCGGGTCGAAGAGGTCTTGATGGGCCTCGGCTTCATCGAGTCCGAGTTCCACCGCGACGCGACGCAGTTCTCCGGCGGCCAGCAGTCGCGGATGATGCTCGCCAAGCTGCTGTTGCAGAGTCCCGACGTGATGCTTCTGGACGAGCCGTCGAATCACCTCGACATCGCCACGACCGAATGGCTCGAGAACTACCTGGCGCGGCAGCCGATCGGGATGGTCGTGGTGAGCCACGATCGCTACTTCCTCGACAAGGTGGTCAACAAGATCTGGGAGCTGCACGACGGGCGAGATCACCGCCTATCCGGGGAATTACACCCAGTACTGGCGGCTCCGTGGCGAGAAGGCGAAGGTGCTGGAGCGACAGGCCGAGCGTCAGGACGAGAAGGCGGAGAAGCTCAAGGCGTACATCCGCAAGTACGGTGCCGGCCAGCGTGCCACGCAGGCCCACGACCGCGAACGGAAGCTCGAGCGGCTCGAGCGCGACCGGGTCGAGACGATTCGCGACGTGGTCGGCCCGGTCATGGGCTTCGACGAGGTCGATCGTTCGGGCGACATCGTCGTCGAGGCGCGGAAGCTCTCCAAGGCGTACGACACTCCCCTGTTCCGCGACCTCAGCCTGACGGTCGAGCGCGGGCAGTGCGTCGGCGTCATCGGTCCCAACGGCGCCGGCAAGACCACGCTCATCAAGACCCTGATCGGCCGCGAGAAGCCCGACCAGGGCGAGGTCAAGCTCGGCCACAAGGTGCGGGTGGGCTACCACGATCAGGGCCTCCAGTCGCTCGACCCCGGCACGACGGTCGTCCGCTCCGTCTGGCCCGAGGACGACCCGGAGTGGGTCGAGGGGGACGTCCGCGACCTCCTGGCGCGGTTCGGACTTTCCGGCGACATCGTGTTCCAGACGGTCGGACAGCTCTCCGGCGGCGAGAAGGCCAAGGCCGCCCTGGCCCGCCTCTGCGCCACGGCCGCCAACCTCCTGGTCATGGACGAGCCGACCAACCACCTCGACATCTGGTCCTGCGACGCCCTCGAGCGATCGATCAACGAGTTCGAGGGGACCGTGCTCGTCGTCAGCCACGACCGATACTTCCTCAACCAGGTCGCCGACCGCTTGATCCAGATCGCCGACGGCCGGGCCCGCGTCATCGAGGGGGACTACGAGACCTACCAGCACATCATTCAGACCGAGAAGGCACGCGCCGAGATGGCCGCGGCCAGGCCCGCCACGGCCGCCGCGAACGCGGCCGCCAGGTCGTCATCATCGGCCGAGAAGCCCAAACGCAAGTTCCCCCATCGCAAGGCGGTCGACATCGAGCGTGAGATCGGCGAGCTCGAGAAGGAGGTCGCCGAGCTCGAAGACCAGCTCGGCCAGCCCGCCACCTGGCGCGACCCCGTCAAGGCCGTCGGCACCCAGGAACGTCACAAGCTGACTGAAGGAAAAGCTGGAGAACCTCTACCAGCACTGGGAGACGGCCCTGGAGGCAAACTGGTAATCCGCGTGCTACGGTTGTCATGATTCCAGAATTCAAGATTCCCAACAGATAACGACTAATAATCTAAACTCCTGTATGCTGGAATCCGCAATCTCGGAATCCGCAATCCGCAATCTGGAATCCCCATGCCCGATCCCAAGAAAATCTTGACGACGATCCGCCGCGCGACCGAGCTGATGCGGGCGACCCCAGGACGCTCGGGCGGGATCATTGCGCCGGAGCGGGCCGAGGAGATCATGGTCGTCGGCGACCTGCACGGCAACATCCCGGCGTTCAGGAAGGTGCTCACGCTGGCGGCCCTCGATCGGAATCCCGGCCGGCATCTCGTGCTGCAAGAGCTGATCCACGGGAAGCAGGAGTATGGGGAAGACAAGGGGGACCGGTCGCATCAACTCCTGGACGTGGTGGCGGCGCTCGAAGTGCCAGTATCCCGATCGGGTCCACCTGATCCTGGGCAATCACGAGCTTTCCGAGCTGACGGGCCGGATCATCGCCAAGGACGGCAAGACCCTGAACCTGATGTTCCGCATGGGGATCTCGACGGCGTATGGCGCGTCGGCCGGCGAGATCTATGAGGCCTACAAGGGACTCTTCGCCGCGCTGCCGCTGGCGATCCGCACGGCCAATCGCGTGTTCGTCTGCCACACGCTCCCCGACGAGTCCGACCTCGACACGCTTCGACCTCGAACTCCTCAAGGCCGACACCTGGCCGGAGGAGGCGATGAAGCGTCACGGGACGATCTACGCGCTGACCTGGGGCCGCGACACGGAGCCGGAAGTCGCCGACCGCTTCGCCGCGATGGTCAACGCCGACTGGTTCATCACCGGCCACCAGCCCTGCGACGAAGGATTCCGCCAGGCCAACCATCGCCAGATCATCATCGACGGCACCGATCCCTACCCGGCCTATTGCCTCTTCCCCACCAATTCGCCCGTGACGATCGAGTCGCTGCTGAAGGCTGTCCATGACATCGATGCGTGACCTCCAACGCTGCTCGTTGCGCCATCTGGCGAGAGTGCGGCTTCGGACGGCCAACGAGTGTATTCCCGATGAGCCCTGAAGCGCTTGCCAGAACTGCCGGAGCGCCGGAAAGACCTCGGCCTTGAAGTCGCGCTGGCCGTAGACGATCGTGCCGAAGAATCCCACCAGGCGCGTGGCCTCGCGGCTCAGGTCGGCGCCGCGCCTGCCCGAGCCGTTGCACGAACTCGGCCGGTGTCTCGTGGGGCGAGCGGGCCAGTTCGTGCTCGTAGGCCCAGGCTTCGAGGGCCTCGAAACTGTAGATGACCAGGTCGTTGGGGCTGAACTGATGGTCCAGCCCGGCGTCGAAGGGGTTCACGAACGAGGCGAACGGCCGCGGCGGTGGCGCCTTGTCCTCTTCTTCCGCCTCGTCCTTCTTCGGTTTCCTCGGCGCTGTCGATGCCAGAAGCCGCCCAGCAGCGCGGCGATCAAGTCGCGGAGGGCCCGGAGAATGGTCGGGCCGTAACGGAAGAGGCCGTAGATCAGCATCAGGCCGCCGACGATGTAGATCGGGATCTTCAGCCACTCGAGGCCCATGAGCGCGAACGATGGGAGTTGCATCGGCGGACTTCCCCCATCGCTGGAATTCTGATTCTCTCCCGATGACTTCTCGTTGTCCTGTTCCGAACCTTTCTCCTCGCCCTGTTTGGAGCTCCGGCTCGGCGTCCTTTCCGCGCTCGGCCTCGTCCTTGGAGCGGCCGTCCTGGCCCTTGGCTTGATCGCCCTTGGCCTGATCGCCGGACTGATCGCTTTTCTTCCCTTGATCGCCCGATTGATCCTGCGGGGCTCCTTTCTTGCCCTGCTGACCACCTTGCGACGCCGCGGGCTTGCCGCGCGGCGTCGCCGGACTTGGAACGTCCCTGGCCGGAATTGCCCCCCGGTTTTCCCTTGCCGTTGGTCTGCTGGCGCGGCATTGGGATCATTCGTCTTTCCCGAGCCCTTGGCCTTGCCGGAGGCCGGCTGTTGCTTCCCGGACTTCGACGCGGCGGGACCTTCGCTCGGGGCCCCCTCGCCCTGAACGCCGCTATCCTTGAGAATCGCATTCTTCGAGGCCCGGAGGTTGCTTTGACTCGGTCGTGGAACCTGGCCAGTGCCCTCAGGTTCGCGACGGGCAGCGGCAAGACGGCCGCCGCCGCGGTCAGGCCGACGATCAGGATGGCGCCCGTCGACAGCCAGGTCGCCGTCATGGCCGCGGGCATCCGGACCTTGCGCTGCCTGAGGTATCGCCGCAGGTTGAGGAAGCTCGTCGCCAGCAGCAGCCCCATCCCGCTGGCGATGTAGGCGAGGAAGTACAGGAACAACCCCGCGCGCCGATCCTCGTCGACGGCCGGCACGAACCATTGGCCCAGTCCGAACAGCGGGAGCGAGGCGAGCGTGAAATACACCAGCGTGACGCCCGGCGCATGCGGCCGTCGGGCCTCGCCCGAGTCGAGCTCCCAGAGCTTCCACCAGGGACGCCGGGGCAAGAGCGAAGCGTCCATCTCATCCGGATCGTGCGTGCGTCTTCGTCTTCGTGGCTGTCAGCGGGTGTCGTCCGGGTTCGGATTCTCCAGCCCGCTCTCCTGGAGCAGGCCGACGCCCGCGTCCTGGTCCTCGTCGAGCAGAGTGCAGTCGAACGTCAGCTTGTGCGTCGCCCACCAGACGACGCCCATGATCACGATCAAGAACGGCTGGATACCCGCCAGCACCGTGGCCACCAGCGCCACGGCACCGCCGAGGGCCACTCCGTAGCCCGTGGCCAGCGAGCTGCCGATCTGCATGCTGACCCGGGTAATCAGCACGATCCCGAAGACGAACCAGAAGAGGATCCATCGGAGCCGGTCGAGGACCGGTCCCTCGTACCAGAGGTCGAGCAGGAAGAACATCAGGCTGCCGACCATGATCATGATCAACACCGGCTCGATCGCCGCGACGAGGTAATCGACCAGTGTGCCACGGGGTCGGTTCTTGGGCCATCGCGTCGGCTCCGACAGGTCTCAAAGGGGGGTGACGAGTTGAAGCTCGCAGAAGCTGTACAGTTCTTGCTCATCGGACATCGCGCGGACGGCCAGGCCCTCGGCCAGGAGCGGCCCGGCGGAGTCGATGCGGTCGATCTCGTCGAGGGCCATGAGGACCACGCTCACGGCGAAGCCCTGACGCTTGAGATGTCCCAGGGCCAGCGCCATCGTCGGGCGTGACGACGCCGAGCACCGCGACGACCGTCGCGTCGCGAGGCATCCGCGGCTCGGCCTCGATCAGGAGCCGGTCGAAGGTCAGGCCGTCGCTCAGCTCGACGCGGGCCATGACCTCGTGAATCCGGGTAAAGCCCTCGGGGCCTCGGCCGGGAGGGACGATCAGCGGACGGAGCCGGTCGTCTTTCTCGAGCATCGCGGCCCGTTCGTGCGTGGCCCGGCGATCGGCCCGCGGATCGGCCAGGGCCTGCGCCACCTCGTCCCGAAGGCGGATCCGGTCCGCGGCGTCGCGGCCGTTGGTGATCAGCCCGATCGGCTGTCCCATCAGGCTCACGGCGTTGGCCAGCGCCACCGCGGTCGTCACGGCCAGCTCCGAACGGCCCGGCTCATTCTGCGCGGGGTAGCTGTCGCGGTGAAAGTCGAGCAGGATCGTCGCTCCGGCGATCGTCGAGGCGTCGTAGATCTTGCTGTGCAGGACCCCGGTGCGGGCCGTGGCCTTCCAGTGAATGCGGTTCATCGGGTCGCCGGGCTGATAGGCTCGGATGCCGGCGATCCGCGTCGGGTCCTCGAACAGGCGGTGGGTCAGCCGGATCTCCCCGATCGGCCGGCGCGACGCCAGGTCGTAGCCCGGCAGCGGGATGACCTTGGGATAAACCATGATGTACACCGGCTCGGTCACGATCCGGAACCGACGGTGCAGGCCGAACAGGTCGCCGGTCTCCAGCACGAGCGGTCCGACCTGGTAATACCCGCGCATCGCGAGGTGGAGCTGATAATTCAGCGTCTTCTGCCCGTGAGGACCGAGCATGGCCACGGCCAGGCGTTGCCCTTTCGGCGACGATGCGCGGGGGTCGTGAAATGATGGCCCCGCGCGGGAGCATGTCCTCGACCAACACCCAGGCGACCGGCAGCCGGCCGCGGTTGCTCAGGGTCACGATGAAGGCGATCGTCTGGCCGACCTCGGCCTCGGTCCGGTTGCATTCGCGGGTCGCGTCGAGGTTGGTGATCCAGGACCGGGCCAGGAACCGGCTGATCAGCATCAGGCCCAGCAGGGCGACCATCGCGCAGGCGATCAGTCCCAGGTCGAGCACGACCGCGATAACGAGAATCAATACAATCGCGAAAAACCATCGCATCAGGCCATGACCCTCGCTCCACTCGTCGGCACGGCGACCATGTCGAGCAGCTCCTCGACCACGCTCCGGGCCGTGACCTTGCGCAACCGGCTCTCGGGCTTGAGGATGATCCGGTGGGCCAGGATGGCCGGCGCGATACGCTTGATGTCGTCGGGGGTGATGTAATCGTGCCCGCGGATCGCCGCCAGCGCCTGCGAGGCCCGGTAGAGTGCCAGCGAGGCCCGAGGACTACCACCGAGCAACACATCCTGATGCTCGCGGCTGCGGCGGATCAACTCGACAATGTAGCGGCTGAGCTTCTCTTCCACGTGGATGTTCCGCACGGCCTGCTGGCACTGGAGGATCTCGTCGGCCGTGACCACGGTCTTCAGGTCGTCGATCGGGTGCTTGAGCTGGAGTCGCGAAAGCATCGACGCTTCCTCCTCGGCGGAGGGATACCCGAGATGGAGGCGGACCAGGAACCGGTCGAGCTGGGCCTCGGGCAAGGGGAAGGTCCCCTCATGGTCCACCGGGTTCTGGGTCGCGATGAGGAGGAACGGGGGCGTCAAGTCGAAGGTCATGCCGTCCACCGAGACGCTGCGCTCGGCCATCGCCTCCAGCAGTGCGGACTGGGTCCTGGGCGTGGCCCGGTTGATCTCGTCGGCCAGCACGATCTGGGAGAAGATCGGGCCGGCCCGGAACTCGAACTGGGTCGTCTTCGGGTTGAAAATCGAGGCGCCCGTGATGTCCGTCGGCAGCAAGTCCGGCGTGCACTGCACCCGCTTGAACGTCGCCCCAACGCTGCTGGCCAGGGCCCGGGCAAGCATCGTCTTGGCCACGCCCGGCACATCCTCGAGCAGGATGTGCCCCTCCGAGAAATAGGCGACCAGCGCCAGGATGATCTCCTGGCGCTTGCCGATGACAACCTTTTCAATATTGGCAAGGATTTTCTTGCCGGTCACTGAGACGTCCGCCATGCACCGATCCTTCTGGTCGAGTCCCTCACGCAGGCGGGCGACAACCCATCCAGAGGATTGAACGCATACCACAAACGTCAGGGGCAATTAACAGCTTAAGTTTTTTGAGATGGAATGCAACACCGGGGATTCGCCGCAGGCCCGCGCGAGGCATGGAACGAACCCGGTCCGTACCTGTGGTTCGACCCTCGCATCGAGCCGTCTACCCCTGAACTCTCGGCTGATCGGAATCGATGGGTGAGCTCGAAAGTACGCGGCTCGTAGGGAGCGTGAACGGTCGAGGATAGAGGCGATCTCGGCCCGAGGCGGAGGTGAAAGGGTGGGCTCGTGGCCGTTCCAGTGGAGGCCGCGTTTTCTCTATCCCAAGATCGCAGTTCGAGTTATGAAAAATTTGTGCGCAATTCGCCCGTGAGCCCGTTTCGGACGGCGCCCAGGGCAGATTGAGAGCGCCGGTGCCGCTGGAGCAGCGGACGCTGCACGGCCTCGGTCCACAGAAGTGCCCCGACGAGGGTCGTGGCGATCAGAGCGGCCAGTTGGGCTGTCGTTCCTTCCGCCGAACGGAGCGCGATCAACGCGAACCAGACGCCGACCGGCATCTGGAGCGCGAACAGGCCGAAGCTCGCTTCCGAGAGGCGCTCGAACCGAGGCCAGGAGAGCGCCCGGGCGACCAGGCCCCGACCCCTCGCCAGGTCGGCCAGGATCGCGAGGGTGATCGGCACCAACAGCCCATGGCGCAGCAAGACGTAAGGGACCTCAGACCAGCAGGAGAGCAAGAGGACGACGGCCGCCACTCCGAGGTCGCCGGCCGAGAACCACGGGCGAGCGGTCTGCTGGAACGCGGCAGAATCCGCGTCGACCTCAAGGCGAATGAGTTGACCCAGAACCAGTCCGCTCAGGAATTGCGGGAGCCAGACCAGAGGGTCAAACCGGAGAACGCTCAGCCAGGAGCCGCCCACCGTCACTGAGGTGGCCGTCCAGGCGTTCCCCTCGGGGTCGGCGATCAAGAACGCAATCGCGGGAAACAAACTCAGAAGAACCAGGGCGATCAGCAATATGCGTAAACGACTACGGTCCCACCCGGCGATCCATCGCGCGGCGATCGGGAACACCGCGTAAAACGCTGCGAATGCCGAGAGCGCCACGCCGGCGCATTCCAGGCGATGGCGTAAGCTGGGAACCACGCCTGAGTCAGGGTCAGGTTGGTCACGACCATGCCCAGCAACGAGCCCAGTGTTGTCGGTTTAGCCGTGATTGGCAACAGCGCCGGAGCGGGGACGAGCAGCACGAGCGAAAGGAAGTAGAGTGGATACAGACGGACGAAACGGCTCCACCAGAACGCGCGGTCGGGGACACGAGGCCGGCCGCTCGCGTCCAGATAGGCATAGGCGAGCAGCAGCCCCGAGAGCTGGAAGAACACGCCTGTCGAGACGAAACCCCGCCTCAGCAGCAACCCAAGTTGTGATGGCAGGGCATCTAATACCGCGAATTTCAACAGGCCAGCGTGGTGGGCCTGCATGATGTGGAATACATAGATGTGCAGCGCGACGATAAGTCGCAACCCAGACATGCCGGCAGTCGAGGCTTCTTCCGATCCGCAATCCGCTTCGCAGCCACCTCGGTCGTCTCATCCCACTGGACATCCGCCTTCGGTCGAGGCGGTGGAGGCGCGGAAACGTCCTCAAATCGCTCAAACTCCGTGTCGGAGACGACCAAGGCCCCTCGATCTTCGATTTGGCTCATGAGTCGTCTCCGATAGGTCCGTCGTGGTCGTGCAAGCCGAGACTCACCACGACCACTGCTGGAAGAACTCCCAACTGGCTTGCGTCGCATTGAAGTGGCTGATGTCGGGACCGAGCAGGCGCTCGGGACGCAGGCTGTGCCCGCCGGGCCAGCCATGACCTTGGCCCCGGATGTACATGACGCGGAGTAGACTCCCGGCTTCGCTCGGACCGTAGTCCTCGACATTCACGTGGTATCCGGGTACCTGGCCGACGGAAAGCGGCGTGGTGGGGCACCCGATCGCGCCAGCCCAACTCGCCATGACGTTGCGGACCGGCGGTGAGGGCGTAATCTCCCAGGGGAGCACCTTCAATCCCCCGTGAATCGAAACGATCGGGTCGAGCGTTCCGACCATGAACAAAGTGGGCAGCGACCGGCAAGGCTGCGGGTTGGAAAGCCAGCAGAGGCCCGAAATCGAAGCGATCGCCGTGAACCGGTCGGCGTGCTCGGCGGCCAGCCGAAACACCATCGCCCCGCCGTTCGAGTAACCCGAGGCATAAACCCTTTTTGAATCGACCCGGTAACGAGCCGACAAGTCATCCAGTGCGGCGATGATGAAGCCGGAATCGTCGATGCGACTGTGGGAATACAACGATGCATACTGTCCGCTGTTCCAGACACGCGGATTCGCGTAGTAAGCAGACGGCATCGAAGCATGGAGGGGAAGCCCTTCCGGGGCCATCACGATAAAACCGTTCTGGTCGGCGCAAGCGGCCCAGGTGGTCTCATCCAAAAATGACGCGGCGTCTCCCCCAGATCCATGCAGAGCCACCACGACGGGTAGCGGTGTCACACCGTCGTAACAAGCCGGAACGTGGACAACATACTTCCGGTCTTGACCCCCGCAATTGATCGTGAAGCAGTACCGGCTCCCAACAGCCGGAGCAGCGACGACAATGGGAGGAGTGTCCTGTCCCAAAGTAGGAACCGAGTACATCGATGTGAGTATCACCGTGACGATCGACCAATACCGCAACGACCGTCCAATCCCTGCGACCTGCCCTGTTCGTCGCCTCATCGGCGCTGCTCCCTTGACAGAATCCAATCGACTTCCCTGCCCTGGGAATCTGCGAATAGCTGCGTTCGTCTTCGAAAACCTGGAACGCATCGCGCGAGTTCTTGATCTTGCACGCCGGTCAGACTCTCCTCCTCACCCCGAGCCGATCTCAACACGCTCCGGTACTCGGGTCGGCACCATCCTCGATCACAGTATACCCGCGAATCCCGACCGCGGGCGGTTCGCACTCGAGAAGACCGACGTTCTGGATTTCTACTTCCGCAGAATCTCTGCACTGTGGCGCATCTTTGGTGGAATTCCAAACGACCGAGTGCCAATTCCAAATTGGGTGCTACCGACATCTACAATCTGGAACCTGCAATCCCTTTTTGGTTTCGGCCGCCGGCCGTGTCAGGCTCCTTTCCAAATACCAAGTATCAGTTGAGACTGTAGCAATGGAACCGGGTTGGTGTGAGAGAGGGCTGCGGATCACACGCGAAATCCTCACTCCCACGCTCGCGAGGGAGTGTCGGCTTGTGACGCTCCGCATCGTCTCGGCCCGCCGGCCGCGGAGCGGCCAAACGAGATCACCCGGTCACTTTGCGACAGACTCAATCAGCTAAGTGGATTACCCAACGGCCGGTCTGACTCATTCAGTCGACCTGAGTTCGAGCAACGCACACGGGTGGTGGGATGTACCGGGACTAAAGACGTGAAACGTCAAGGTCGATACTTGGTTCCAGGCGCGGCATCCGGCCGCTCGACGCTGAGCTTTCTTGCGGGCTCGGGTCCGTTCCTGGGTGATGTTCCCTTCGCACCAGAGAATGACAGGGCCCTTGGGCGCATGACCGCGGAGGGATCGGGATGGTCTGACTGATGCTTCCCATAGGCTTCTCTCCTACCGGTGTGAGCGTGAGCCCGGGCCCCCTGCTCCGTGTCGATTCCGCGTCATTTCCGCCCCGGGCTCCCGCTCCTCCGGAGCCGAGGTATTACGGGCTCGATGCGATGTGCGCGGCCACGATGGTCTGGGTCGTCGTGTTGCACGCGGCGCTGGCTTATGCTCAGGTTCCGATCCCCAACTTGATCTGGGCTGTACGCGACCCGGCCGCCCACTCGGCCTTCGACGTCCTCTGTTGGTGGGCCCTCGGGATTTCGTCGCCCTTCTTCCTGATGAGCGGGTTCTTCGCCGCGGAGATCTATGTTGGCAAGGGGTCTCGCGGCTTTCTGGCGAACCGGCTCAAACGCATTGTCGGACCACTTCTCGTGGGAGGTCTGTTCATCCTGCCGGCGACCTTCTTCGTCTGGGTTGGCGGATGGTTGATCTCAGGGCAAGCTTCTCCGAGGGAATTTCTCCGCCTGAAGTTCCACGCCGACGGATTTCAGAAGAACCTTTACGGTCCGGCTCATCTTTGGTCTCTCGAATACCTGGCGGTCCTGCTCGCCGCGTTCTGGATACCTGATGGAGCTGCGACGCCTCATTCGCTGGCGATCGGAAGGGGCGTCTCGAGGTGCGGATCTGCTAAGCCGGTTGCTTGTTGCATCCCCGTGGCGCCCCTTCGTGCTGGCCGTTCCAACCACGCTGATTCTCTGGGCAGGACACCGTCACATTGGCCTCGACGCGCTCATGGATCGGCAGAACTCCTTCCTCCCCGAGACATACCGGCTCTTGCACAATGGAGTGTTCTTCGCGGTGGGGGTACTCCTGCACCGATCTCGTCACATACTGGGCCGACTCGCGACTTATCCGTCAACGTACTTGATGCTCTCCGTGCCGGTCTTCGCAGGCCGAGCATGGTTGATCCACTGGGACCTCGCGGCGCCGCTGGTCGGCCCACCGGCCTGGGCGCTGGCCGCCACGGGCTCGCTGTTTACCTGGCTGATCACGTTCGGCTTTCTCGGACTGGCCTTATCGGCATTCAATCGCCCGCTGCGCTGTCATCCGTTACCTCGCGGATGGCTCCTACTGGATCTACCTCACTCATCTGCCGGTTGTTGGACTGGTGCAAGTGGATTTGTTTTCGGTCCTGGCACCGGCGGCCGTGAAGTTCCTCCTGGTCTTGACGGTGAGCCTGGGCCTGGGCCTGGCGAGTTATCATGTGATGGTCCGCCATACCCTGGTTGGGACCTGGCTGCATGGCCGTCGCGACCGGGCTCGGCCGAGGTCATTGTGGTTGCCCCGGGTTCATCTTCGCCGCTTCGCCCGTGCCCGCTCGGAGATGCGCAATTCTCGGGCTCCGAGTCCGAAGAACTGAAGATATTGCTCTCATCGGAAGGATGTGGGTTGGGTCGCTCCGTGGGACACGGATCCACGAACGCTCCGTCAGGCGAGGAGGTAGAAACCATGGCTGGTTCTCGAGGTCGGCGGGTCGATGGGCCTTATCAAATTTACCGAAGCCAGTTTGCGTTACTGATGCTGATTCTCCTGGCGTTGGCGCCGACGGGTTGCATGTCCGACCCTCAGGCCGAGGCGCAAGATCAGGCGCTAGCCACGATCCTGAAGTTGGGCGGCAGCGTGGAGCGTGACCGCCAGGCCGATGGCGAGCCGGTGGTCAAAGTGGACCTCACAGGCCGACCTGTCGTGGACGCCGATCTGAAGCCCTTGAAAGCGCTGAGCCGGCTGAATGCATTGGTCCTCCGTGGAACCCAAATCACCGACGCCGGGATACCGCTCCTTCAGACGATGGGCAAGCTGCGAAGCCTCGACCTCGACGGCTGCCATATTACAGACGCCTCCCTCGCGGATCTCAGCGGGTTGACGAGTCTCCGTGGCTTGTACCTCGAGGGGACCGGAGTCACTGACGCCGGTCTCGCAAGCCTGAGTCCGTTGACGAAGCTGTGGGGATTGAGCCTCCGCGGAACGGGGGTCACCGACGCCGGCCTCGTGCATCTTCGCGGCCTGACGAAGCTCCGGCTCCTCGATCTCGAGGGTACCCGAGTGAGCGAGGCTGGAATCGCGAGCCTGCGCAAGGACTTACCCCAGGTGCGGATCGTCATCGTCGCCGGAGGCCGGCCGGACCGCCGTGTCTTCTAGCGGCACCGGGTCGCCGCTTGTGTTCGCCACCCGGCCGGATACGATGGGGCTTCGAGTCGGTGGACGCGGTGACTCAGCCGCGCGGAGAGACATCCCATGATTGAGTGGAGCCCCACCCGTGAACTCTTCACCTCGTCTGACGCAATGCACCGTCAGCTTTCTCGCGTGCCTGGTAATGAACGTCGTCCTTTTCCCTCCGTCCCGCGCCGCCGCGCAAGGACCAGCTACTCCGCCGGCCGTACTCTACACGGCGAGCGATTTCCCGGCGCTGGCCGACGGTGTCGAGCCCGGCTTCTCCGGCGAGGCGTCCGTCTTCATCTGGGCACCGTCGCAAGACGAGTGGAGCCTGACACCGGGAGCTAAGGCCCTCGTACTGACGCTCCGGAGCAAGCCCGGCGATCGAACACCCCGATGGCAGTCGCTGGGCAAGATCGACCTCGCGAAAGGTCGCCCGCTCAAGCTGGTCGTATCGGAGGATTCCCCCAGGAGTGAGGATGTCTCGAAATCCGCTCCGGAGGCCAAGGCTCAGACGAAACCGCGAAGGAAGTCCCAATCCTCCGAGCGGACGAAACGACCGGTCCCCGCGCTCTTGTGGCTATCCTCCCGCGCCGATCCAGGCGCTTCTCCCGACCTGGACCTGGTCCGGGGCCGGATCGACTCCATCGAGCCTTCGCCGGACCGTCGCCGGGCCGAGGTGCGGACCAACTACCAGGGGGCCGACTTCCAGGCACCGGCATCGGCCGCGGCCTGGCGCGACCGCGCCGTGCACCTGCGCGAGCAGATGCTCATCACCCTGGGACTCTGGCCGATGTTCCCCAAGACGCCGATGAACCCGCAGGTCTACGGCAAGCTCACGCGAGACGGCTACACGATCGAGAAGGTCGTGCTCGAAACCTTTCCGGGTTTCACACTCAGCGGCAACCTCTACCGGCCGATCGGCGCGACCGGCAAGGTGCCGGGAATCCTCTGCCCGCACGGCCACTGGGAGGACGGCCGGGTCAATCCCGAAGTCCAGCAGCGCTGTATCCGATGGGCGAAGCTCGGCTGCGTGGTCTTCCTGTACGACATGGTCGGGTATAACGACAGCAAGCCGTTCCCGCATGTGTTCCTCAACGACCACCTGCGGCGATGGGGCCTGAGCCTCCCCACGCTCCAGACCTGGAACAGCATCCGGGCGCTCGACTGGCTGACCGCGCTGCCGGACGTCGATGTGACGCGGATCGGCTGCACGGGCGAATCCGGCGGCGGCACCCAGACCTTCCTGCTCACGGCCCTGGACGATCGCATCAAGGTCTCGGCGCCGGTGGTCATGGTCTCCGACACCTTCCAGGGTGGCTGCGTCTGCGAGAACGCCGCGGGACTGCGACTCGGGACCGACAATGTCGAGTTCGCCGCGATGTGCGCCCCCCGGCCCTTGATCCTCGTCGGTGCCAGCGGCGACTGGACTGCCAAGACGATGGAGCGCGCCTTCCCGGCGATCCGCGGCGTCTACTCCCTGGTCGGCTCGACCGATCGCGTCAGTGCCCAGGTCTTCGACTTCCCGCATAACTACAACCAGACCACCCGCAACGCCGTCTATGCGGCCATGGGCCGCCGGCTGCTCGGCATCGACGACCCGGAGAGCACCAAGGAAGGGAAGCAACAGCCCGAGAAGCCCGAGGATTTGTTCACTTTTAATTCCGGGCATCCGGCTCCCGCCAATCGGAAGACCCCCGAGCAGCTCGAGTCGTACCTGATCGAGACCCTGGGGCACCTGATCGACGACCTCGCCCCGTCGTCCGGCCCATCGCGATGGGAGGCGTCGCGGAGGCTGCTGCTGACGAGCCTGAAAGTCCGGACCGGCGTGTGTGAACCCGACTCCCGAGGAACTGGCCTCCCACGAAGTGCGGCGCCTGGCTCGCGAGGAGTTCATCGTCGTCCACAGCCTCCTGGGCCGTGCGTCGACCGGCGAGGCGATCCCGGTCGTGCGACTGATCCCCGCGCATCCGTCGGGGCGGCTCACGGTCATCGCGCATCCGCGGGGCAAAGCGGCGCTCGCGACCGGCTCGGGCGAACCGGTCGAGCTGGTGCAGGCGCTCCTGGCCCGCGGCCACGAAGTCGTCGGATTCGACCCCCTGTTCGTCGGCGAGTCGATCGACCCGCGCGACCCCGTGCCGCATCGTCCGGATGCGGTCCATTTCGAGACCTACAACCCGGCCCCGGCGGCCGAACAGATGCAGGATCTTGCCACCGTGCTCGCGTGGTGTCGCGCGCAGGAGGACGTGCGGGAGGTCAGCCTGGTCGCGCAGGGGACCGCGGGCTACCAGGCCCTGATCGCACGTCCGGTGCTGGAAGGGCTGGCGCGGACCGTCATCGAACTGGTCCGATGGCGGCCGTCAGGATCGGGTGAGGAAGCTCTCCACGGTGGCCGGCGACGATCGACCTGCCGGGATTGGACCAGTTCGGCGGCCTCAAAGCCGCCGCGGCCCTCTCGGCTCCGGCACCCTTGTGGCTCTACGGGAATCTCAAGGCGCTCGACGTCTCATGGCCCAGTGCCGCCTATCGATCGCGCCGGGGCGTCCTCCATGCTGAGGACGAATGCCGACGAGCCCGGTACCGATGCGATCGCGCGCTGGATCGACCGGGGCGAATAACGCTCCGCCTCACAACTGCCCCGCCCGCTCCAGCGCCTTGTAATGCACAAACGAGTAGATCACGGGGATCAGGGCCGCGGCGACCAGCAGAACGATCGGGATGACGATCCACACGCCCGAGACGGTCAGGATGAACCCGACGACGCCCGCCGCGAACATCACCCAGGCCGCCAGCCGATGCGTATCGTTCCAGACGCGATCGCTGGCGAGGGTCCAGGGCACCCGGACTCCGATGTAGAAATTCTTCCGCACCTTCCCCATCTGGTTGCCCATCAAGGCGAAGAAGAGGAACATCCCCGCGATGAGACCCCGGCCCGGATCGATGGACGCCCCCGCGTGGACGTTCTGATACACCGTATACAGGAGAACTCCTTGCATGTAGCCGAACAATCCGAGGACGACATCCATGATATAGAGATACGTCGGACGGAACGTATCGACCTCGAAGTGTTTCGGTGACAGGGCCGGCAGGAAATAGAACAGCACGAGCATGCCGGCCATCACCACGGGGAACAGGAACAGCGTCCATTTGCCTCCGTGGCCATCGACCTTGCCCTCGATGTTCCAGTGGGTTGGGATCTGATCCGGCAGGCCCGGATAGAGCCAGGCTGGGGCCGCGACCGCGGCCGCGACCAGGAGGAACCCAATAATCCAGTACACGCGAGTCATGCTCCAGAATCTCCTTTCGTATCCTTGAGGCCGAGATGGTCCCACAGCCGCGTGAGCACATCTTCCAGCACCGTCGTATTCAGCGAGTAATAAATCTGCTGACCGTCGCGCCGGCTCCGGATCAAGTCGGCCTCCTTGAGGACCGTGAAATGGTGCGACATCGACGGCTTGGTCATGTCGAACGACGACGCCAGCTCGCCGGCCGTGCGCTCACCCCCGGATAGCAGCCGGAGGATCTCGCGACGCGTCGGGTCCGACAACGCCTTGAAAACCGCATTGATTCCCATCATCTCCAATCCATTCGCCGGGACGAGGGACTTATTTAGAGCGTCGTCTAATTATCCGGCGAATCGGGATGGGATCAAGAGCCGGTCGCCGGGCTGGTAGGGTCCGTGCGGCGAGAGGATGTCTCGGCGTCTCGGATCAGGCCGACTTATGGAATTCACACGGCGGCGGGGATGATGTAAGATGGCTAGATAATGAAGGAGGAATCGCAATGGCCGCGCCGCTGGCATCCGCCCCGCTCAGCCTGGAACAACTCCTCGAGGCGGTTCGATCACCTCTCGCCTGCCCAAAGAGTCGAGTTTGAGCGCCGACTGGCTGCGCGCCGGGCGGAAAATGGCAGTGAGGGGCCCGACGAGGCGACTTTGGTCCGGGCCGCCAGAGCCCGGCTGCCGGTGGCGGCGGAGCGTCGCCTGAAGCGACTGATCGCCAGGAGCGAGCGCGGACGGTTGACTGCGGAAGAGTTGGTCGAGTACCAGGCCCTGGCGCAGGAGGTCCAGCGGATCGACGCTGCGCGAGCCGAAGCGCTGGCGGAACTGGCGCGCCGCCGGGGGAAATCGGTGCGGGCCGTGAAGGCGGAAATCGGCTGCGAAGGCGACACGGATGGCGCATGAGGCGATCTCGCGCCCAGTCCGGCGGCAGGTGCGCGACCGTGCTGGTGATCGCTGCGAATGGGGATTAGCCGGCACCGATCCTTTCCGCAAGAAAACTGCGCAAAAAGCCAGGAAAAAACCGGGTCTTAACCGGGAATCCGTAACCCGAGATCCGATTCTCCCCGAATTGACTCCCGAGACACCGCTTGCAGAAACCGAGCCCGGATCTTGACCGGCGAGAGTTGCGGCTTCACTCAACCACCGATCCCTGTTAAGCTTGTTTTCCTACCAATCGCCCGTGCATCCACGATCGAGGTGTGTTAACGGCCGACCGCTCCCGGTATCGTAATCAGGAATTGCCGACCTTTTTCCATCGAAGATCTGAGTCAGTGCCGTGATCTGGCACCTGCCGGACATTGCCATCCCGAACTGGTGCGATCGACGTTCCACCCGCCGGGCCTGACATATTGGATGCTCGGTGCCCCGGCGAGGAAGTCGGATAGCGTCATCGGGCATAGAGGAGGAGTCGGCACCGAGTGCCTACTCTTGACTTCGTGTTAACATAGAGGTTAACTATCCGTGGGGAAGCATCGGGGGAAAGGGCCAAGAAGCGAGTCCTCCTCCAAAGCCACCGCGTCAAAGACCGATCCACCACAGGGGGCCGGTTCGCGATATTGTTTTCGCGGTTCGAGATGACGGAACGTCTCCCGCGAAAGAGTTTCTGGAGAGTCTCTCGGTTTCGGATCAGGACAGATTCAACGATCTCTTCATATGGATGGCCGAGCACGGCGAGATTCGCAATACCGAGAAGTTTCGGTTCAACGTCGGAGAGGCTACCTGCAAGGTGGGCAATCGAAGTCAGACGTATCCGATCGCGGAATTCAAGATTCATTCCGGTAGTGGCCAACGGATCATGGCTTACCTTCACGGCAGACAATGGGTCCTGACACACGGCTTTCGCAAAGGCGAAACCTTGAGCGTTCAGACGAAGCGGGCAAAGCAGCTTATTTGCGAGGATCTCGCTGGCCAAAGCTCGGATCAGCGCACTTGAAGGAGGTTTGCGATGGACCTACTCGATCAAATCGCGGCTTCGCCGGAACGGATGAGGGAATTCCAGCGCGAGCGGCTGGCAACGGAAATCACCGAATTGATCTCGCGCATCATGGACGACCAGGGCGTGAGCCGCGCTGAACTGGCTTCGCCGCCTGGGAAAGAGCCGCTCTATGTCACGAAGATGCTTCGTTACGGATCCAACCTCACCGTCCATACCATCGCCGATGTCTTCACGGCATTGGGTCGAACGCCGCGCTTCATCGACCGACCTTTATCCGTGTCGAGCCCGCCTCTGGTCGTCATGGAGAGACCACACGATTCCTCGAAGACGTCGGGGGCAGACCTGGAAAATGTCAGGGGCATGAAAAAAAACCGAAGCCAAGCCTGAACAGATCAACGACTTCCACGGGGCGGCGAGGGGATCGGCCAAAGTCAAGGGGTCGGGAAAGGGGTGGGGGTGTGAAAGGGATGACGGAGAGGTCTCGGAAAATCCATCCCCTTGTTTGGGCCGGACCGACTTGACAGAATTGGATCAGGCGTTCACTGGCTGTCGCCACGAGAGCGGGCCGATGATCGGTCCATGAGGTCCGTCATGCCTCGAATTCATCACACGATCCGGCTCATTGGACGCGTCGGGTACGGGAGCGAAGCGCCGCCGATCCCGTTGGCAACATGCTGCGGCTGATCGGGCCGGCCGTGCGGCAATCGATCCTCATGGGATTCCTCGGCCGCAGCCGCCCGCCGGGCCGCCCGCCGGCCTGGCTCGTTTCGGCATCCGACATCCGGTTCATGGGGATCGACGGGGGTCGATGAGGGCGAGACCATCCTGCACTTCGAGGCCCCGAGGCTGGGCGAGTCCGCCGAGGAACTCTATCGACAGCAGGAGTTCTGGCCGTCAAGGCCCCCCGCCGAAGATACGGGACTCGACCTCCTCTGCGACATCCTTGGCGACGTGTCCGCACACAAGGCCGACAGCGATCGATTTGACTCGCCCTTGCTCAAGCGGATCAGCGGCTTTGGTCGGGCGTTCGACCGCGACTATCAGTGCGCCGTTTTCGTGGGAGATCGTTACACCGAGGAGCAGCCCGCTATTCTTGATGAGCGCACGATCGCGAATGCCCAGCAACTCACGCTGGAGACCCCCAGGCCGCAACGGATCCGGGTGGTTGGCATTCTCGACATGATCCGCATGAGTAGCCAGGGTTTCGAGTTGCTCCTGGACGACGGCACCCGGGCGCGCGGTGTGCTGGTCGAGGGCGACATGGCCGCGATCAAGCCGCTGTGCGGGAATCGAGTGCTCGTGCAAGCATTGGCGATCTATCGACCCTCCGGCCGACTCCTCCGCATCGACGCCAACCGCATCGAGTCGGGCGATGGGCTTCCCAGCTTCTGGTCGGTCATCCCGCCGCCGCGGGCGCGAAAACTCGACACGAGGGAACTCCTCAAACCGCAAAGCCCCGGGAGCGGGGTCTCGGCCTTCTTCGGCAAGTGGCCGGGAGACGAGTCGGATGCTGAGTGGAATGCCATGATCGAGGGGCTCAGTTGATGCCGGCTCCGCTCTACCTGCTCGACACCAATATCCTCCTCCACCTGATCCGCGGGAAAGCCACCGGTGCCTACATTGACGCCACCTACCAGCTTCGAAACCAAACCTATACACCCCTCATCTGCATCGTCACGCACGGCGAAATCTGGACTCTCGCCAAAGAGAACGGCTGGGGCTCCGCGAAAAGGCTCGCTCTCGAAGTGATGTTGAGTAATCTGGTGACCGTCGATATCCATTCCGATCCCGTGATTGATCGAGCAGCGATACAGAGAGGCGAAGGAGCTGGCGGAGGATGAGCAGGAACAAACAGACAAGCATTGGGTTCGAGGAAAGCTCGGGCAACGTCTTCGCGGACCTTGGCCTGGAGGATGCCGACGAGCTCTTCACGCGGTCGCGATTGGGCTTTCATGTCTACAAGATTTTAACCGATCGCCAGCTCAAGCAGCGCGAAATCGCGACGCTGCTGGGCATCAAACAGCCGGAAGTCTCGCACCTGATGAACGGGCATTTCAGCCGCTTCACCACCGACAAGCTGCTCGATTTCCTCAGACGCCTCGACCGGAAAGTGACCATCCGCATCAGCCCCCATCGGCCGGGCGAGCCCTACCAGGAAATCGGCGTCGGCCTCTGAATGATGATCGTCAGATTCCTGTGCGATGGGATCAAGCGCGACGGGCCGGTTCGCCCGGCCGGGGGACTCAGCACGAGGCCATCCATGCTCACGGATCAGAACATCGAGGCCGAACTCAGCTACGCCTACCTGCATGCGGTGGCAACTCGTGGCGGGTTTTCGTGTTCCTATACTCACCGGCACCTGGATGATGTGGGGGTGGACGCTCAGGTTCACGAAGACGGGCGGCTCTTGGCGTCCGATTCGATCCACACGTCTTTCGCCCTTCACGTCCAACTGAAGGACACGCGTGTCAGTCCCGTCGAGCAGGATGGTCGGTTCTCGTTCAGCTTGCCGGTACGGCAGTACAATGGATTACGGGAAACCCGATTAGCCTCGGCTGTCAGCACGCATTCTCGTCGTTCTCTACCTGCCCGCGGATCCCTCGGGCTGGCTGACGCACTCAGAAGAGGCGCTGATCGCCAGGCGCTGTGCCTATTGGGCGAGCCTCTGGGGAGCGCCGCCGAGCACCAACGACGTGACCCAAACGATCTACGTCCCCCGGCGGCAGGTCCTGTCGGTAGACGCTCTCACGGAGATCATGGTCCGCTGCTCTCGGGATGAGGAGATTCTCTATGATGCGTGAAACCCTTCCCTTGGAGACGGCCCGATTGGTGACCCCTCGTGCCCTGATCGGCTACGCGCGGGGGTTGGGCTGGCAGCCCGTGGTCAATGGCAAGCGATCTGACATTGCCGTGTTTCACCAGCCGGATTCCCGCCTCCATCAGGTGATCATCCCGACGGACACGACCCTCGCCGACTTCGGCGAAGCCGTCGTCGAGGCGGTAGGCAAACTGGCCGAGTTCGAGAAACGCCCTGCCTCGGCGGTTCTGGAACATCTCCTCTTGCCCCCCGCGGATCTCCTCTTCTTCCGAGAGATCAGTCCGGACGCTGAGGCTGGCATCCTTCCGCTCGATCATGCTGTCCGCATGATCGACGGCACCCGGAAAGTGCTCCTCTCGGGGGCCCATAGCGTCCTGGTGTCGCAGCCGTATCACCCGCGCATGTCCCGTAGCGAAGCCGAGGAGTTTATCTCGCGCTGCCGTTTGGGTCAGACCGAGCGGGGCAGCTTCGTCCTGATGGTCGCCTGCCCGCTGGACCTGAAAGCGGATTGGCTCGGCCCCAAGGGCGAACCGTTCTCCCGCCGGGTGACGTCGCTGCTCATGCAATCGCTCCATGACATCTCCCAGGCTGCTGACGGCAGGCAAATCGACGAGCTCGCCGACACCGCGCGCCATCCCGGCCTCAGCGCGAACCTCTGCGAGTCCCTCTTGCTGCTCGGCCCCACAGGCGACCGATCTTCCCTGCACGTTTCCGTCTCATGGTCCCGTGCGCTCCTGCCCGAAGGTCGCGAGTCGAAGCGGGAGGTCCAGTTGAGGCAGGAGTCTTTCGACGTCGCGGAGGTCCTCGCCCCAAGATTGCGATCGGTGCCCGAGCCAAGGGTTGATCGTTTCGTCGGCTTCGTGGACGAGCTTCGCGGCCAGCCCCGTCCGGACACGGGAGTGCCTGCCGGCGAGGTCCGCTTCACCCTGTTCGACCAGGGGGAGGAGATCCGCGCCAAGGCGGACCTGGACGAGTATCATTATTCCCTCGCAGGCCAGGCTCACCTTCGCAATCGAATCGTCAGCTTCAAGGGAGTCCTGCAACGGCTGCCGAGGTTGAACCGAGTCCAGAACGTGACCGATTTCCAGATCCTCGAATTCGCTGACGGCATCCCACCTGAGGTGGAGGAAATGAAGAAAGTTGTATCCGGCGGGCCGGGGTAGGGCCTGGCCGGATCCCAGGCGGACTCGGCCCGCCGGATACAACTTTCTTCATTTCCGCGCCCTTTCCGCGCCCCCTTTCCCCGCCAACCTAAAACGCCAGCGCGATGGCTGGGGTGCGCATGTAGGTGCGCTCGTCAGCCACCGAACGGATTCGGAAGCTGCTTCACGAGTTCCACGATCTCCTCGCTGCCCTTGAGAATTGCAGCCGCCGCTGGTATCACTTGCCCAAGTCGAATCACGAAGCGCGAGATGCGCCCTGGAGTCTTCTCGCCATTCAACTCATCGGTGAGTTTCTGCAAGTTCTCCTTGGCGTCATCCTTCTCATCAACCGGGATGTTGGCAGCCTCGATGACATCGTAGGTCTGCTTCAGCAAATTCTTCGTCTGCGAGGTGATGGTCTGCGAGGCGTCTACATCAGACTTATAGATCGTGACGTCTTTGAGGGTGACGCGATTGTCCTGACCGACTGCCCCGAAGTTGTCGCCCTGAACCGTGTTCTTGTGCAAATGAAGCTCCTCAATGAGAACGAAGCCCTGACCGTGCGCCGTCTGCCGCTCAAGCTCATAAATCTCCAAATCCGAGGGCGCTCCCCACTTCGCAGCGCCGCGCGCTGCCCGCTTGTATTTCTCGAGAACCTCCGGAAACTCCTCGGCGAATCGTCGAAGAAAATCCTTGGACTTGGGGAACTCCTCCGCCACATCTTTCTTCGTCACCCTCTTCCCCGGCGCAGTAGCCTGAACAGGGAGGAGGTCGGATTCAGGCACTCAGCGCGGTTAAAGTTCTGCCGGATAAACTCGACCACCTCCATCTCGTAAAACTTGCGGTCGTCGATGGCCATGGTGTAACGCACGGAACGCTTCGGCACCAGGATCAGGGGATGTCCCCGATAAACCGGCAAGTTCCCGTAGGAGCTTCGCCACCACTTGCGATCCTGGTCCCACCAAGGGCCTGTGGGGCTGGGCTGCATGGGGACGAGCCATTTCTGGCACTGCTCCTTCGTGAACTCGATTAGCTTGCGCCGGATAATGTTCGTCGTGATGTCCGAAATCTTGTCGTGGCCGATCCCTTCGATGAACAGCTCGCAATCGCTCAAATCCTTCAGCAACCCGGTTTCGACTGCCTTGGACTTTGCAAAGGCCCGATAGACGTCGAGCGCCTGTTGGCTACCGACCCCGCGTCCCTGCGGCCTCCTGCTGGACTGGCCGAGCCTGGTCTGGTTGGGCTCGTGGAGATTTCCCAATAGATCACGCGCCCGGGCAAGGTTCCCTCCCCGGATGGAATCGACCAAGTCCTGGAAGAATCCGACGACGAGTCATTGCACTCTCTCGACCAGTCGTCTTCCTCGACGCGGAGCGCGAATGGATCGATGTAAAGCCTGACGTCGGTATCTATGAGGATATCAACGAATTCAAGCTCCGATTGTTTCTTCTTTATGCCGAAGTGATTCGAGAAACGTAGCGCTACGCGGAATTCCTTCGACGTCTCGACCGTTGGCATCCTGATTGGCCCAGCAGTTCATCAATGAATCAAATAGAGCTTGACATTTCGGGACACCCTCCGGGTTGTCTAACCCTTCATCCTACCAGAACGGTGGCTCCCTATGGAGTACGGACTATGAGAAATCGAGGAAGATCATATAATGGGAGCAATCAGGATCGCTTGCGTGCGTGATTGCGCATAAACGCCCTGACATCACCCCGGCCGCCCCAGATTTGCGGCATTCGCGGCCCTCAGGGCAGCATCCCTTTTCCCTTCCGGTTACTGATCTCTTGATCAGTCCACCAGCGACTGATAGAAATGAAGGACTGTACCTGGAGGGCGCATCATGCTATATCACCCATCGAGACAGATCGAGCACCGGTCGGATGCCCTGCTCAGGCTCATCCAGCCCGGTCGCTATTCGAGTCCCGCATTCGCCACCACCTTCAGCATTTCCATCCGAACCGTCTCTCGGGGCGTCGATGTCCGGCGCAACCCTGGCTAGCCTATCTGTGCCGTTCGCGAACATAATCGGTGGTACCAAGTTCTGGACCTGGCCGAGCTTGACAGGAGGGAGTCCGTTCGACGCAAGTCCCGTGACGGAGAAGGGATGCTCGGACCACGAACCAAGCAGGTTGCCGAAGAGGACGACGATGCGAATCAAGGTGGTACTATGAACGCCGATCTCCTCAAGCGGCTCGTCCGGGCGATCGCCGACGGGTCCCAGGACGATCTCAACCGCCTGGCGCACAAGGTCGTCGAACACCGAGCGGCGCAGCGGTCATGCCCGCCTTGCCGACGATCTCGATGCGATCCTGAAACAACCGCGGAAGAAGCCATCCAACGGGCACGCCCAGGCCACCGAGGGAGACCGCTCGATCCGGGAATTGCCGATCAGCCGGCGGCAGCATGAAGTGCTCGTCACCATCCTCCCGCGAGAGTCGCTCGAGCATCACATGGTGCTCCCCAGTCATGTCGAGGAGCGTTTTGCACGCATCGAGCGGGAGTATGCCGCCCGCGAACGCCTGGGGAACTACGGGCTGCGCCTCGCAAGACGATCCTCCTCTACGGCCCGCCTGGGTGCGGCAAGTCCCTCGGCGCCAAGCGCCTCGCCTGGAATACCGGCCTGTCGCTCATGAAAGTCCGGTTTGACGCCCTGCTCTCCTCCTATTTCGGGGAATCCGCCGCCAATCTCCGGGCCGTGTTCCAGGCCGCCAAGCAACGCCCCTGCCTCTTGCTCCTGGACGAGTGCGATTTTATTGCCCGCTCGCGCACCACCTCCAAGGATATCGGCGAAGCGGCGCGGATCGTCAACACGCTCCTGCAATTGATGGAGGAATACGATGCTCCGGGCATCCTGGTCGCCACCACGAACATCGAGCACTCGCTGGACGAGGCCCTATTCCGGCGATTTGACGACGTCTTTCAAATACCCTTGCCGGGACCCGAGGAGATCGAAAGCCTGCTGCGATTGACGTTATCTGCTATCCAGGTGGCAGACATGGTATCATGGCCGGATCTCGTGCGTTCGCTCCAGGGGATGTCCGCGGCACAGGTTGTGAAGGCGGCGCAGGATGCCGCCAAGACCGCCGTATTGACTGGCCGCAGGATCGTGGAGGAAGACCACCTCCGCAGGGCGATTGACGAAACCCGAGGCCCCAATCAAGCGTCGTTGCGTTAACCATGCCCCCGAACCAGGTGCCATTTCCCCATCTGTTGCTCCTCTTCCGCGAAGCCGGGCCTGCTCGCCTGGGCGGGGGTGGGCCGGAATCCCCGCAGACCCAGGCGAACAAGGCCAACCGTGGAACGCACAGCGGGAAGTTACGGGCGAACGCCACGAACCTGGCCAAGGACTGGCAAACTCGGAGGGAGCAGCGCGAGCAGGACAACCTGCCTGCGATCACCGGGGGCGTGCCGTTGCTCCTCGAAGTCGATCCGGGTCTGGAACTGGATGAGCTTCGCCATTTTTTCCAGTTCGAGATCGTTTCCGAGCATGAGGACGGTTTCGTCATCGTCGCCAGCGAGGATCTGGATCTGAATGTCTTCCTGGAGAAGATCAATGACTTCGCCGGAGCGGTGAGGGGATCGGCCAACATCGCCAAGATTCACGAACTGCACGAGGATCCGGATCGCAGGCTGCGCCTGGAGCGCATCCTCTCGGACCGCTTGCTAACCGAGTGGCCGCAGCTCCGGGAAGATGCCACTTACGTCTGCGACGTCGGGATCGTTTGCCTCGGCAACTTCGAGATTCCGGCGCCACCCAATCGGCGAAAGCGGGAATTGGATCAGGAGTGGGCACACCGTCAATTGCAATGGGCGCAGGAGAGAGACAGAGCCTACACCCAATGGGATGAGCTTCGGATCACTCGGGAAAACGAGGTCGAGCATTTCGTCGCCAGCTATGGCGGGAAGATCCTTAACATCCTCGACGGCCAGGCCGTGGAGGCGGCCCTGCCCGACAGCTTCACCGTCCGCATCGCGATCGTCGGGCGGGGACTCAAGGATTTCGTACTCAACTACCCATTCCTCTTCGAGGTCGTCGAGCCCGAGGATATCGAACTGCCTCAGCTCGCCAGGGCAGCCGTGGCGGGGCCGGACATAACCGTCACACTGCGGCCGCCCGATCCGAAAGCTCCCGTGGTCTGCGTGATCGATAGCGGTATCCAGGAGAATCATCGTCTGATCGAACCAGCCATCGACGTGGAAACCTCGCACTGTTTCCTTCCCGGCCGCCCGAGCCATGACGTGGCGGATTATGTCCCCCCGGGAGGCCACGGAACCAGGGTCGCCGGCGCCATCCTGTATGGCGAACAGATCCCGCGGGAGGGTGTCTTCCAGCTCCCCTGTTGGCTGCAGAATGCCCGCGTCCTTGACAAGAACAACAAGCTGCCCGAGACGCTCTTTCCGCCGGGCTTGCTGCGTTCCATCGTGGAGCGTTATCACCGCGGCCCGCGCCAGACCAGGATCTTCAACCATTCCATCAACACCGTTGCACCATGCCGGCTACGCCATATGTCGGCCTGGGCGGCGGAGATCGACCTGCTCTCAGCGCAGTACGACATCCTGCTCATCCAGTGTGCCGGAAATCTCTACCCATCGAGCGAGCCCCCATGGATCGGCGTGCAGGAGCATCTGAGGGCCGGTCGCGGTTACCCCAACTATCTTTGCGAGCCATCCTGCCGCGTGGCCAACCCGGCGCAGAGCCTTCAGGCGCTCACCGTCGGCTCGATCGCCTACCGGGCCTTCGAGGGCGATGACTGGCGGAGCCTGGCCCGCGAGGACGGGCATCCCTCGGCCTTCAGCCGCTCTGGCTTCGGTATCTGGGACGTCATCAAGCCGGAGGTCGTCGAGTATGGTGGTGATTACCTGGTGAGCGGCCATGCACACCCCGGCGTCAGCACGCCGCCCCTCGCACGCGAGTGCTATCCGGAGCTGGTCCGATCGACGCTCCACCCGCCGGGATCAGCCTTCGACCGCGATGAGGTCGGCACCTCCTACACCGCACCGAAAGTGAGTCGAATCGCGGCACGGCTGCAAGAGGTTCTACCGGAGGAGCCGTGCCTGCTCTACCGGGCCTTGATCGTCCAGTCGGCCCGATGGCCGGCGTGGGCCGAAGCGGCGACGCCGGAAGAGAAGGCGAAAATCATTCACTGGATCGGCTACGGGCTGCCCGATATCGAGCGCGCGAGCACCAATTCGGATCACCGGGTTACGCTGATCACATCGGGGGAGCGCGAGGTCAAGGCCCGCGAGTGTCACGTCTACCAGGTCCCGATCCCGGACACGATGCGCCGCCCAGGAGACGATTTCGACATCCGCGTCGAGGTTACGCTGTCCTATGCGGCCCAGCCGCGGCGGACCCGCAGGAATTTGAAACGTTACCTCTCCACCCGGGTGGATTGGAAGAGCAGCCGCATTGGCGAATCGATAGGGGCCTTTCGCAGCCGCGCCCTCCGCGAGATCGAGGGTGACCGCGAGGAAGGGGACAGCTTCGGCTGGACGCTCGAAGCCAAGCCGGGACACGGCCAGATTCGCGGTGTAGCTCGGAGCTCCGGCACTGTCCAGAAGGATTGGGCGATCGTCAAGTCGAACGCCCTGCCGGACCAGTTTTGCATCGCCGTCGTCGGCCACCCGGGATGGAGCAAGGACCCGGAATCAACGGCCAAGTACGCGCTCGCCGTGAGCTTTGAGGTGGTCGGGCGCGAGATTGCTATATACGAAGATCTCCGTATCGCCGTCGAAGACTTGCAGGCCGAGCTGGAGGCCCAGGTCGAGGTCGAGGAAGCATAATTCAACCCACGGCGATCACCGATTGGAAACGCAGACATGGCCCTCAAGAAATCCGAACTCTACTCCTCCCTCTGGTCAAGCTGCGTCGAGCTGCGCGGCGGCATGGATGCCAGCCAGTACAAGGACTATGTCCTCGTCCTGCTGTTCATCAAGTACGTCAGCGACAAGTACGCCGGCGTGCCCTACGCGCCGATCTCCATCCCGCCGGGCGCCAGCTTCAAGGACATGGTCGCGCTCAAGGGCACGACCGACATCGGCGACAAGATCAACAAGAAGATCATTCATCCTCTGGACAGTGCCAACAGATTGTCGATCACGGTCGACTTCAACGACGCCACCAAGCTCGGCAGCGGCAAGGAGATGGTGGACCGGCTCACCCATCTGATCGCCATCTTCGAGAACCCGGCCCTCGACTATTCGAGGAATCGCGCCGAGGGCGACGATATCCTCGGCGACGCCTACGAATACCTGATGCGGCACTTCGCCACGGAGAGCGGCAAGAGCAAGGGGCAGTTCTACACCCCCGCCGAGGTCAGCCGCGTCATCGCGCAGATCCTCGGCATCCGCCAGTCGAAGACCACCAGCGTCACGACCGTTTACGATCCGACGTGCGGCTCCGGCTCGCTGCTTCTGAAAGTCGCCGATGAAGCCCGCGCCCCGGTCACGCTCTACGGCCAGGAGAAGGACGCGGCCACCAGCGGCCTCGCGCGGATGAACATGATCCTGCACAATAACCCGACCGCCCTCATCGCGCAGGGCAATACGCTGGCCGACCCGAAATTCAAGGACGGCGACACGCTCAAGACCTTCGACTACGTCGTCGCCAATCCGCCCTTTTCCGACAAGCGCTGGAGCACCGGCCTCGATCCGCTCCACGACCCCTACGTGCGCTTCAAGCCGTTCGGCACGCCCCCCAGCAAGCAGGGCGATTACGCCTACCTCCTGCACATCGTCCGCTCGCTCAGGCACTGCCGGACGGTGTTGGTTACCCGTAGGGTTTCAATGAAAGGTTTCACATTTTGAGATGATTCGCCCTTCTCAAGCTTCTTGGCACAACGTCAGACCAGGGTCCTGGTTTGTTCGAGTGAAGAAACCAGGACCCTGGTCTGACCCCACGGGAGTATTGCGACCCTGGAGAAGCCTGGGCCGGGACGGCATCGCCCAAAACGCACTTCTCACCACGTCCACCGCGATGTAAAATGGGTGAACTTTTGACCAAACGGGAGACGTTGACGTACATGAGCGTTGTCGGATGCTTTTCGGCACCGATTTGGGGTCCTTCTGGTGAGCGTTGCTAACTGGTTCAAGCGACACTTTGCATTGGGGATTGTCATCTCCGGCACCGGATGCAGCATCCTTGCGTGGATGCTTGTCGAGTGGAAATGGCCGTGGTTCCTGGCACCGGTCGGTGGAATCTTCCGGACTTTATGGAGCTGGGTGACCTCCGCCTGGATCTGGCTGGCCGATGTGACGCCGAT
This sequence comes from uncultured Isosphaeraceae bacterium, assembly GCA_963842405.1. Classification (GTDB taxonomy): domain Bacteria; phylum Planctomycetota; class Planctomycetia; order Isosphaerales; family Isosphaeraceae; genus CAVZRC01. The sequence goes on from CAWJGW010000003.1 coordinate 197,095, forward strand.
TTATAGATGGTGGTACGTTACGCTCCTTCTCTCCGTGGCGGTTTCATTGATTCGCGTCACCATTTCTCTCATTCGTGCCCATCGCAATCAGGCACAGCCAATACCGCAACATTACGGTCAAGACACAATACTCGGCCTCCCCTGGAGATGGGTTTATCGCGACGCGAACTTGAGCATCAATATGAATTCGCTCTCAGCGTTCTGCTCGACATGCGACCGAACTCTGGAGTGGTCCAATGCGGAAGTGGAGGACATCGCCGTGACAGGTGTATTCGGTTACTACATGTGTCGTGAGCACGGAAGCATTGCCTCAATTTCGCAGCCATACAACCAGTTTCGACTCATTGTCGTCGATGAGATTTTGCTGAAACTCCGCAACGGAAACTGGAGGCAGGTAGTCGAACAACAATTGCAGGCAAGCGATGCCAAATCGGCGTAAAGCCGGATTCGAAGTGGAGGAGCCAACAGCGACCCCTAAACAACTTTACTCTGCAGAGGATTGCGTCAGACATGAGGGTACAGGAAGGGCGCAGAAAAATCGGAGTGAGTGAACCCATATTGGCTTAGGCGCATCTGACGTCGAAAGCGATGATAATTGCTCTGAACGATGCAGAACGATGGTGATGACCTAGGACATAGATATGCCGGCAGTAAAGAGAGACCGGACAAAACCCATCCCAGGCTTCTCAAACCCGAAATGCTACGCGCGCGCACTGGGCGGCTGCTGCATCCAGATGAGCGGAGAACACCCGATACCGAAAGCGATCTTGGAGCTGATTGACCAGGAGCTGGGCGAGAAGAGTCTCTCGGTCGATGTCAGAAACATGGCCTTTCAGCGGCGTGGAACGGTTCAAACCATTGGTATCGGGAGCCTGGAAAGCAAAATCCTGTGCACGCACCACAACAATGCCTTGAGCATTTTCGATCGCGAAGCGCTTGCGGCCTTCAAGGCGATCGAGAAATTTCAGTACGCCGTCGCCGGGACTCGCCCGGCATCTGATCCGATTTACACCCTGGATGGTGACCGTTTCGAGCGGTTGCTTCTCAAGGTGCTATGTGGCGGCATCTACAGCGGCATTTTTCCGGTAGAGGAGATCGGTGTCTTCAAGGATGTAGAGCCGCCGATGGATTGGCTTCATATACTCTATCGGCGGATGGCTTTCCCTGAGCGGCACGGCCTCTACTGGGAATCGCCGGGGCTGGGCGAGGTTCTGACCACTGACAGGTCTATCGTTAGGTGGACACCATTGATCCTTGAGGGTGAAGACCTCATTTCCGTCCACGGTTTGCAACTGACGCTGTTCGGGTTTCGCTTTACGTTGTTGGCGACGGGACCGGAGCCTAATGCCATTCTCTCCCTGGCAGGTCAGGCATATCGCCCGGCCGGTTTGGTGGCCGAGGGTTCAGGAGCACGAATCGAGTTCTCGTGGGAAAGCGGGCCCGGAAGCGGGGAGATCCTGGTGTGGCGGATGTGATCACTGCCCGGAGGCCCGTAGAGGGGCGACAGGCATAAAGGCCTATCGCCTAATCCACGGGTCAGACATTTATCGCGAGAGTTACACTATGGCCGACATCCCGACCGAGCAAACGTTGCTCAGATTCGATCATCTGTTGAAAGACATGAAACTGAAGGTAGGCGACAACTCGCCTATCAAGCAGGAAGCCGATATCATCCGAGATTACTACCATGATCGCGCGATGCTTGGGGTCGATGTAGCGATCAAGAAATGGGACCCGCGCTTCAATGAGTTTTACGTGGCCCGCATCACACTGGAGAGGATCACCGCGGCGGCAGAGGCGCTACGCGGACTCCCCGGCTTCAAGAGACTGCTTAGAGCGCCTAAAAGAACCCTGTGAATCGGTGTCCTCTAAATGACGCCATAGAGGTCCAGGAACCGGAAAGTGATGAGGACTTCGGCCAAGTCACAGAGCCCTTGATGGATGTCATCGCGGCGATCGTAACGCACACGCAACCGGCGGAACTGATGAAACCAGCTAATCGTTCGTTCCACGACCCAACGATAGACACCAAGACCACTACCGTGGGGCGTGCACCGCTTGGCCAACTCCGGGTCGATCCCGCGGTTGCCATCTCCTGCCGTTGCTCCTCGTCATCAAAGCCCCGGTCGCCCATCACATGATCCGGACGTTGGCGGGGGTGGCCCGGCTGGCCGGCGATGGGGGGAACGGCATCGACCAACGGCACCGTCAAGTTGGCGTCCGGTGTGTTCCCCGGGATCGTATCGATGACCAAGGGGACGCCTTGGCCGTGGGTAACAATCGCGTGTTTGCTACCGGGTCTCGAGCGATCGACGGGACTGGGGCCGGTTTCTTCACCCCCGCCTACGGCGCGGACATGGCCCGTGTCCACGATGAACCGCTCGAAGTCGATCGCGTCGGCTTGACGGAGGTGGGCCAACAAGATCGGGTGGATCTGGTCCCAGACGCCGGCCGCCTGCCAGTCGCGCAAGCGATTCCAACAGGTCATGCCGCAGCCGCAGCCCATCTCCTGGGGCAAGTCCTCCCAAGGCAGGCCGGTTTTGAGGATGAAGATGATCCCGGTGAGGACTTTGCGATCGTCCAGGGGGGGACGTCCACCTTTGGGCCGCGGGGGATGAGGCGGGATCCGGGGTTGGATCACGGCCCGAGTTCGTCCGGGAGCAAGGGCTTGGCCATGACGAGACCCTTTCCAACAGGGCAAAGGTGTAGTGGACTCCTCTCAAGCTTAAGGACATTCTGGCCGGCTCGGTCACCCAGGACTTTCAACTATCATCGGCCAAGGACAAGTTGTACGAGTTGGAGATGGCCGCGACGTTAAAACTCGCCGGATTCTCTGTGGAGCTCCGCGAGCCCGACGTCGTCGCCAGCGGAAACGGCCTCAGCAATCCGTTGGCCATAGCCTGCAAATACCCCTTCAGCCGTCAACAGGTTCACGAGCATATCAGCAAGGGCTACCGCCAGATCACTAGAGAAAACATGGATGGCGTCGTATCAATCGGCTTGGATTTGATGGTGGCCAAGGACCTGGGGCTGGGCACGAGGTTGGATTTTCGTCGCGGGCGCAAGCCGGCCTTTGAGATCATGGAGAAGCGCTGGACGTGGAGGTTCGTAACCTGCAGGTGGAGCGTGAAAGAGATTATCCTTGCGAGCGGAGGCTTGACGGGCTCATGTTGACATTATCATTCGCGGGGATAGACGGAGATCCGCCAACCTTGACGAATCTCAACGGCATCGCCCTTGGTTGCCGTCCGGGGAATCCGCTGATGGGCGATTTGATGGTCGTCAAGCAAAGGATTGAAGCGATATGATCATCATCCGCCCCACGGCCGCTCGTTCGATCGCCGAGTCTCTCAGTCTGGCCCGACGTTGGAGGCGTTCCGATCTGGCTGTGACGCGCCATTCCACCGGGACATCTCCCTAGACCCTCTTCTAACATCACGTGCCAGAAGCGATACAATGGATGGAGGTGAAACCCAGGAATCCGGCATCCACTCAAACAGGACTTGCGACGATGGCCAGTCAATCGGTTCCAGGCAAACACGACCGAATCATCATCACCAGCGTGGTCATCTTCGTGCTGCTGCTCTGGGGCCGCCCTCGCCTTCCTGCCGCTGATCGCCATGCGGTCTACCATCTTCTCGCCGAAATCCCCTGATGATGTCGAGCGGGTCAAGTCCGTGCTAGGCCGGCTTGGAACCTATGGGGACATGTTCGGTGCCCTGAATTGCTTGTTTTCGGGCGCCGCGATGATCGGTGTGGCTTATGCCGTCATCCTGCAACGTCGGGAACTGCACCACCAACAGGTGGAGATAGAAAAAGGCCGCAACGACAGGGCGAATGAGGCCGCTTGGCAGCGCCGCATGGCATTATTGCAGACAACCAGTTTCTTAGCACAAGCGCAGGCGTCGAAGCTGGCCTCTCTGCAAGCCATCGAATACGAGACTTTGTCCGATGAGGCGAAGATGGGTCTGGTTGAGCAAGGCGCAACGCTCATGATTGACTTGCAAAAAAATATCGACATCTTGTCAGCATTCGCGGGCGCCATGCGAGAGAACACGCCGATGACGTAAATGATCCTACCGTATTTCGAGCTTTTTTTGGATTGGTGCCGGATGGGGAATAGGTGGAATAATCAACCACGGCCAAAGGCCGTGGTATTAGGAAGGCCCCCCGAGGGGGCCGTTGAGGTCAGGTAGCCCCCGCTGGGGGCTGTGGTTCGGAAAGCCCCACCGGGGCTCTCCACGTGATGAAGCCCCCGTTGGGGGCGATCGAGTCAGGAAGGCCCCGTTGGGGCCGTTGGTCTTACTCGAAGTTCAACTCACCCTGGCGACGGTCCCGTTCATCCTGGTCTCGGATATACTGCCGCACCCGAGCCTCATCAAGGCCCACCGTGCTCGCGCAGTAACCCGTTGCCCAGAAATGAAGGCCCGTCATCCGACGCTCGTGAAGCAACTCCCGATGGATGCGAACCGCACTCTTGCCCTTCAGGAATCCGATCGTATGCGCCACACTGTACTTGGGTGGAATGCTGAGGCACAGGTGGACGTGGTCGGGCATCGCATGCCCTTCCAACAGCTCGACTCCGCGTTGACGGCACAAGTCCCGAAGGATTGGGCCGATCTGATGCCGCAGCCTTCCGTAGAAGACTTTCCGGCGGTACTTCGGTATGATCACCACGTGGTACTTGCACTCCCACCTCACATGGGACAAGCTCTGCCATTCGTGCATGGGCTCCTCCTTCCTGCCCCACGGGGCCTTCCTGGAAGGAGGAGCCTATATTATTGACGGAGGAATGCACGCCGGATCGCTCGAAGCTCTTCGGGTCGCACGGCCAGAGGCCGTGGATTTAGAACGTATTAAAGGCTGGTCCTTGTTGGGGGATACTCATCCCATTCTGCCTATAGGTTTCCCGAACCCCTTCGGTCCCAATCGGGCTAATCCCGGTTGATCCGGCGGAAGCGCGCCACTCACACACTGACGCAAGTCGATGTGTGATAATGAGCTAACGATCATCCTACCAGGGCGTACTTCGTCTCATAGATCGCTAGGATCTTCAACTTGAAGAATTCCCGGTCCCGGAATTCGTACGCCTGCCGCTTCACCGTTTTGATCTTGTTGTTCGTTCCCTTCATCTGACCGCTCGAAATCATCATGTCGTAATACTCCAGCAGACCCGTGCGGTGCGCCGCCAGCGTCTTGGCCATCTGCTGCGGCGCCTTGATTCCCCATATCTCCGCTCGGCGAATCCCGCCGTCCAGAAACGTCGTCGCGAACTGCCATTCGGGTCAGACCTGCCATTCGGGTCAGACCTGGATCTGTTTTTTTTCGAGCAAAAAACCAGGAATCGGGTCTGCGCCGTCGGTTTGACCAGAGGACGCGCGGCGAGTGCTCAAGGCTCTCACGCTTTGCGGACCAGCGGCCGTCGGCTCCGCCCCGGGGAAAAAGCCGTGATGCATGACTACTCCAAGATACGCCCGTTGAGCCGCATGGAGTTACGAGGCGTCACTCCTAACATGGCGTAGGAAACGATCAGATTGGTGTCCGTCTTGATCCGTTTGCACGTCGCGGGGACCTGGCAGGCTCCCCGAGCCGCCATCGAGGATTCCGCGGCACAACCTGCTTGCCCGGTATCTCCCGTACTACCCTCCAAAGCATGGTTCCATAATATAAGGAGGTCGTCGATCAGATCGTGTCCAATGTGACCCACGTTCACCGGGGGCACTTGTGGTGAATCGAACGGCGGCATTCCGCCGATCGGGATCGATCGTCGATCGGGGTTGTTGATGACTGGTCGCACCTCAGGGTTTTCCCGAGGCGGGCGCCGTGGAGCCCTCGGAGGTTTCTATAATAAGGATGCCGGGTCGAACCGACGGCGTTCGGGGTGCGCGAGCGAGCGGAGAAAGGGGCGATGGCCGGATGCGAAACCGAGCACGACGGACCCGAATCTCGCAAAACGAACCCAACCTCGGGGCCCGTCGATCGCGAAAACTCGACGAACGAACCCAGCTTCGGAAGTCCGACGAAGGCGAAAACGTGACGAACGAACCCAGGCTCGGGCTCTCTACCATCCCAAATCACGCAGAACGAACCCAGTCGTCGGGTCGCATCGTTGCGAATCACGCAGAACGAACCCAGCCGCCAAGCGCCGCGATTACAAGACTCACAGAACGAACCCAGCCGCCGGGTCGCACCGTTGCGAATCGCGCAGAACGAACCCTGCCTCGGAGTCCAGCGAACACGAAACGCGACGAACGAACCCAGCCAGCCGACCCAGCGAACACGAAACGTGACGAACGAACCCAGGCTCAGGGTCCGGCGAGCGCGAAACTCGCAGAACGAAGCCAGCCCGGCAATCAAATCCGATTAAACCAGACGATCCGCAAATTCGGCTCATGTCGTCCGTCTTGACACAGGGAAATAAGGCGGAACGGATGGCGCACGACGCGATCCAGCGAGGACCCACTTGCAAACCATTGAGACCAAGAGCGGGCCGAGTGGGCACTCTGTCCGTACGGATGCTCAGTACCCACCGATCTGGTGCCCGGTCGGTTGCGCCACCTTTCCGGGTCGCGGTCGCCGATCGGCCTTACTTCGGGAAGGGGAGCTGGAACGACGGGCCTGCTGTCGTGCCGTCGGCGAGTCCCGAAGGGGTCTGCATGAGGTCTCGGGCGAGCAGGTCCAGCGAGAACATCGCCCCGATGGCCTGCCTCAGATGCCCGGGCTCGCCGTTGAAGGTCCGATGCAGGCCCGTCAGCAGGGCTTGGTAGCTCTCCGCGAACTGGACCGAGAGCATGTAGGCCCGCGAGTCGGGGGCGAATCGCCCGATGTCGGGATCGTCCACCATGGGATAGACGCCATCGGGATCAAAGGGAATGGCTTCGCCATCATACGAGAAGCCGCTCCGGCCGCGGACCAGCCGGCGGCCCTGGACGATCTCGGAGAACTTGAAGTAGTGGGCCAGCTCATGCTCGCCGTCATAGGGATCGGTCGGCGACTTGCCCGCCCCCTGTTCCAGGATCTCGTTGATCGCCTTGAGCGCGCCGTCGAGGCTGGTGATTGGTTCGAGCACGAGGCGATCCTGCCCCGGCCATCCCGAGACCTGGCGCTCGGCGTTTCCGAAGTGAATCCGGCCGTCGCCGCTGAGCTCCACCAGTGCACGCTCGACCTCCTTGTAGAACCAGGCGATGGTGAACCGATTGGTCTCCACCGGATCCCCGGGCCGGACTCGATAGTGGACCGGCTCGATCGTCTTCTGTGGGTCCTCGATCGCCATGAAGACATCGCGGATCTGCGCGATCGAGCAGCGCCTCAGCCGCACGGTCAGCCCGCCTCGGAGGCCCGCCGGCATCGGGGCGGGGTAGCGGGGCATGAATCGAGGCGAGCCGATCCGTGGGCTGCCCCCCACCGAGACCAGCAGGTTCGAGGCCAGCGCCATGTGGTACATCTCCTCGACCACGACGCTGCGCAGCAACTCCGTGACCTCGACATTGCAGCCGGGCTTGAGGCTGTACAGGGCGCAGAGGTACGGCGGGATGGTCGAATGCTCGACCTCGATGGCGAGCTGCAACGCCGTGAACAAGTCCTCGGCCGAGTTGAGCTCCATGTAGACCGGACGGTCGAGCCATTTCAGGAGCATCGACCGTTTGCCCTCCGACAGGTCTCGCGTGACCGGCATGGAATTCGGGTCGCTGATCGGGACCTGGAAGACTTGCCGGATCAGCCCTCGCTTCTTCGCCACCGAGGCATAATCGGAGAGGTCCAGGATGGGCTTCATGACCGGGTAGAGGTCCGCATACTGCTGGAAGATCGGGCGGACGTCGCGCAGCCAGGTGGGCTGGTCCGGGACGGCATAGCCGGAGAACACCAGGGGATTGAGCGTGAGCGAGTTGTTCTGGACCGTGCCCGGCGGAGGCGCCCCGCCGACGCCATAGGTCACGCAATAGACCTGCCCATCGATATACTTTCGCGGGTTGCCCGGGTCCTTGGCGACGAGCTCGACGGTCGCCGTGCCATCCGAGCCGGTCGTGACCGAGGCCGGGAAGATCAGGGCACTCTGGGGCACGCCGACATCCTGCGGGCCAGGCACCGGGCCCTGGGTGGCCTGCCCCAGGAGGGTCGTCGGATCGAGAGCGAAGCCGATGGTCTGGCCGGCCGCGGGCCGGCCGAACTGGGTCGCGTACAAGGTGGTGCCGGCCGACTCACCCGGATCGAGCCGGAACACGAAGGCATCGGCGCGGACCCATATGCCATTGCTCGATTCGGCGAGGACCGGCCCGGTCCCCTGCGCTGTCGTCTGGATGATGGCCAGCGGCAGGTCCGCCGCATCCTTGAGCTGATCGGGGCCAAGGCGGAACGAGAAAATCCCGGCCGTCCGCGGATACCAGCCGTCCTTGTGATAGTCTGGGATCTCGGTCAGGACTTGCACCACGGGCTGGGTCTGCGGCGCCACGGGAGGCTTGAGGACCGCGATCGCCAGCCGGCCGAGGTCGGCGAACTTCCCCCCGAGCGAAGCCGTCGGCAGGCTGTTGCCCAGGTCGATTGCGAGTACGTTGCCGTCGATCTGAGCGTAAGCGGTATTGAGCGGCGACGAGGGCGAAGCCGGGAGCAACGCCCGGCCGGCGAGGAAGCGGGCCGGCTCCCGGCCGCCGCGAGGCCGATCGCGCCGACCACCCGGCCCAGGCTGAAGCTCGCGACGCCCTGAGTGCCCTGGTAGCCGTCGACGACGAACTTGATGCTCAGCGTGCTCGGGGCGGCGCCGTCGGCGAGCAACTCTTTGAGGAATCGCGAGCCGCCCGTCCCACTCCACTCGAGGGGCGTCAGCACGCTCTGGTAGAAGGCCGCCGCGGTGGAGTCGCCGCTCCCCGCGGGGTAGCGGGCGAACCACAGGTCGCCGAAGGGCGCGACCGCGAAATCGCCGCGGAAGCCCAGGTCGCTACCGGGTGCGTCCGGCAGGTTGAGCACGACCTTGAAGCCCCAGATCTCGGAGACGCTTTGCTGCTCGGGGTCGAGATCCACGATCTTCGCTTCGACCCGAGCGTCGTCACCGTTGAGGGCCGCGCCGATGATCGGGTCGGAGTTCGGATCATCGCTGGATGTGCCATCCCGATAGTAGACGCGGCGCTGCACGGTGCAGTTGTAGAACCGCCACGCCCCGGAGCCGCGGGGATTCCACCAGCCGTTCGGCGCCGCTGCCAGACTGCAAGAGCTGATAGCTCGATCGGAACCGGGCGGTATCGAAGTGGAAGGGATCGTTGTTGACCGTCGAAGGGTCGGCCTGAAATTGGCCGGAGAAGACGAGTCGAGGCGTATCCAGGTAGCTCATGTCCGGCTCCTGATGCAGTGGAAGAATCGGGCGTCTCTCAACGGTGTCTTGGGCACCGGCATCCTCACCTCCTCGTACGACCTGACCGTGCCAACTGATACACCATCGGTCGTCCAAAAGAAACAACCGAGTCTTTTTTGGCTGCTCCGCTCCCCCGGCTCCCGAGTCAGCAGGCGGGGCCAGGCCTTCGAATGCGACTCCGAGGCGAACGCTCGACACGCACGACGATTACTCGAAATCGACCGCTTGCTGAGGGCCCGTGTGCGGAACGCGCTTCAACATCGCGACGACCAGTTCTTCCGGATCATCCGAGGTGATGAGGAGCCCCAGGTGTTTTGTGCGGAGAAACCCTTCGGCGACGGCGTGGTCGAGGAGGGCGAGCAACGGGTCGAAATAGCCGGCGACGTTGAGGATTCCCATCGGTTTCTGATGGAGTTTCAGCGCGGCCCAGGTCAGGGTTTCGAAGAACTCTTCGAAGGTGCCGATCCCGCCGGGCATCGTGAGGAACCCGTCGGCGCGGTCGGCCATCATCGCCTTGCGCTGGTGCATGTCGGCCACGACGTGGAGTTCGGTCAGCCCGTCGTGGGCGACCTCCTCGGTCGCCAGCGGATCGGGGATCACGCCGATGACCCGGCCGCCACGTTCGAGGACCGCGTCGGCGACGATCCCCATCAGCCCGACCTGGCCGCCGCCGTACACCAGGCCCACGCCCTGATCGGCCAGTACCCGGCCGACCCGCCGGGCGGCCTCGGCGTATTCCGGCCTCGTCCCGGCCGAGGAACCGCAGTAAATGCAGATGTTCTTCATGGGCAGGTCGTTGCAAGTGGTCCGGTGAGGGTGATAATGTCAGTCTGACCACTGACCGCCGGCCCCTGGTCACTGACCGATTGTCGCCGATAGTGTATCATAGGGTTGCCCGACCACTGATCGCTATCCACGACACAGGATTGAATCAAATCCCATGCGCGCTGCATATATCGAACAGACCGGAGACCCCGACGTCATCAAGGTTGGCGAGCTGCCCCGGCCCGAACCGGGTCCCGGTCAGGTGCTGGTCCGGGTCCACGCCGCCGCGATCAACCCGATCGACCTCTATATTCGATCGGGGCTGGTCGCGATGCCGATGTCGTTCCCCTACGTGCTCCTCTGCGACCTCGCCGGGACGGTCGAGAAGCTGGGGCCGCAGAGCACCCGGTTCCAGGTTGGGGATCGGGTCTGGGGCTCCAACCAGGGGCTGCTCGGCAGACCGGGGGTGGCGTCGGAGTTCGCCGCCGTGGACGAGGCATGGCTCTACCCGACGCCCGCACTCCTGCCCGACACCGATGCGGCGGCGATGGCCCTGGTCGGGATCACGGCCCACCTGGGTCTGTTCCAGTTCGGCCAGCTCAAGGCCGGCGAGATCGTGTACGTCCCGGGGGGGAGCGGCGGGGTGGGCTCGATGGTGGTCCAGATGGCCAAGGCGGCCGGGGCGCGCGTCGCCACCGCCGCGGGCAGTCCCGAGAAGCTCGATCTCTGCAGACGCCTCGGCGCGGACCTCGCTCTCAACTACAAGACGGACGATATCCCGGGGCGACTCCGCGAGTTCTCACCCGAGGGGATCGACGTCTGGTACGAAACCTATCGCGAGCCGAATCTCGAAGTCTCCATCCCCCTGCTCCGCAAGAACGGCCGCATGATCCTCATGGCCGGCCGAGCCGCCAAGCCGGTCACTCCCGCTCGGCGCGTTTTACCCCAGGAACTGCGCCATCTTCGGGTTTGCGATGTTCAACGCCTCGCCGGATCAGCAGCGCCGATGTGCCGAGGACATCATCCGATGGATCGAGGAAGGCCAGCTCAAGCCGCTCGTCGGCCGGACCTTTCCCCTGGCGGCTGCCGCCGAAGCCGAACGCTTCCTCGAAGAGAACAGCCTGAAGGGCGCGGGCTCCTTGAGCGGAAAAGTGGTGATCACGATCGAGTAACCGTCGTCCCTGGTCCTTAGTGCAGAATGGCAAATCGATGGATGTCCAGGCGAGACGAACGGACATTGGCCCGGCACGATACAGACCAGCAACGGCACAAAGGACCACGGCTACCATGAATCTGCTGACGACCTTCGCCGGCTCGATGATGGAAGGCTTCCTCCCCCGGGGCTGGGACCTTGCCAGGATCGATGCCTGTTGCGCCCAACCGCCCGGCTCGATCGGCGAGCGGCAACCGTGGTGGCATCCCGGCTTCGAGCTGGTGCCCTGTGATTCGGTGTCCGACTTCGACGTGATGATGGGCCACGAGATTGCCTCGACGATCCAGCGGGGTCGCGACCAGGGCCGGCCGACCGCGCTGATCTTGCCGGTCGGTCCCATGGGAATGTACCGCTGGGCGGTCTACTTCCTCAAGGAGTGGGACGTCCCGTGCGACCATGTCCACGGGTTCAACATGGACGAGTGGAGCGACCGGACTGGCGAGACCCTGCCGCCCGAGCATCCCGGCGCGTTCCAGAACGCGATGCAAGCGGCGTTCTACGGTCCGCTGGCGGATCGCACCGTCCCCGAATCCCAGCGATGGTTCGCCACGCCCGACCGCCTGCCGCATTACGCCGAGCGGATCGGCGAGCTGAAGGCCAAGGGAGCCGAGCTGATCGTGATCTTCGGGATCGGCCGGGTCTGCCACATCGCGTTCTGGGAGCCCCACTTCGCCGAGGAGTTCGCCAGCCTCGACGAGTGGAAGGGCCAGACGCATCGCCTCGGCGCGCGGCTCCATCCCCTGACCATCGAGCAGAACGCGCTGACCAGCTTCAAGAGCCGGACGACCCTGGTCCCCGCCTTCGCCAACACCATCGGCCCCGGCCTGTTCCTCCAGGCCGATCGGATCATCGGCGGCGCCGAGGGGGTCTTCGATCGCGGCATGCAGTGGCAGGGTGCCAGCCTCTGGATGACCCTCCGCTACGGCCCCGACCCCTGGGTCCCCAGCTCGTTCATGCCGACGCTCCCCGGCCGGTTGTTCTACCACACCGGCCTGGCGGGACCGCTCGAGCCCGCGATGAATTGAAGGACTGGTTTTCCCGATGAGTTGGCCATCCAGGATTCGTTTCGTAAAGTACGATTGAAACGTGCCACCGGTCCCTCGAATCGACCCCAGCTATCCGATGTCCCGTAGTGAGCCAGGAGTGCCTTCCGTCAACTTACCTACGCGAGCTTGTTTCTTCACAATGACCGGCTATGGGTTGATTCGTGCGGTCGATCGGGATAAAAAGGATAAAGATCATTACTCGCGACGGGCGGTGTCAGTGGCGACGATGGCCCTTGCCGTGTCGATTGGTACGCGGCTGGGGTTTTTCGCGCTCGACCGCCCGCCGAATCCGGGGCAATGGAGATGGGTCATCCTGTGCTGAAGAAACCCACGAGATACGTCCTGGCGATCGTCGTCGTGGCCTTCTTTTTCTTCGAGGCGGTCTCGCTGCGCTGGGGCCGAGCCTGGTGCGGCCGCGTGCGGCGGTCCTCGGCTCGCCGCCGACGAAGGCAACTTCCACCCCCCCTGCCCGGCCTCAGCCCCGGCACGGCCGCGCGATCCACGGCGCCGGCCTGGTCGAGACGAAGCAGGAGAACCTCCCGATCGGGACTCTGGTGGCGGGCGTTGTCAGCGAGGTGTATGTTAAACGAGGGGACCTGGTGAAGAAGGGCGACCCGCTGTTCCGACTGGACGACCGCGATTTCCGGACTCAACTGGCGCTTGCGACCGCGAATCTCGGGGTGGCTGAGGCCCAGCTCGATCGACTCCTGGCTGCACCTCAGCAAGGGGACATCGCGACGTCCGAGGCGGCCGTCGAGGAGGCCAAGGCCCGCTTCAACGACGCCGAGGTCAGTTACCGCCGCTCGGAGGCCCTGTTCGAGCGTCGCGTCGAGTCGGCCCAGGACCGGGACCGGGAACGCTTCTCCTATTTCGCGAGCAAGGCCACTCTGGTGAAGATGGAAGCCGACCTGCGGCGGCTCAAGGTCTCCTGGGAGAAGGACCAGGTCACCTCTCGTGCGGCCGTCACCCAGGCGCGGAGCCAGGTCGAGAGCATCCAGGTGAACCTCGGGCGGCTGGTCGTGCGGGCGGCGGCCGAGGGCCGGGTCGTGAGTATCCACGTCCGTCCCGGCCAGTTCGCCGGCGCGGCCTGGAACGAGCCGCTCGTCATCCTGGGCGACACCCGCGAACTCCTCCTGCGCGTGGACATCGACGAGCAGGACCTCCCCTTCTTCAGCCCCGAGGCGAGGGCCATCGCGACTCTGAAGGGGCGTCCCCAGGTGCGGTTCCCGTTGACCTACTCCGACACCGAGCCGTCCATCATCTCCAGGTCGAGCCCCGCCGGGTCGCAATCGGATCCAGGCGGCAGCCGGGTGCTCCCCGTCCTCTACGCCCTACCCATCGAGACCGCGGTCCCGCTCTATGTGGGCCAGGAGCTGGACGTCTACATCGAGACCGCCAAGCCCCCCGAAGGGGTCGTACTCGACGCCGAGCCCGCGACAGTCAAGAAGCCGTTCGAGGACGAAGACCCGGCGCCGGTCGCTGAACCCCGGTCGCAATCGTCTCACGGGATGACCGCCCATCTTCAATCGGACTCGCACTGAGACCCCGAGAGTATTCGATTCGAGGACTCTTCCTCGCGAGGGCAATCATCGCCTCGCCTCCCCTCTCAAGATCGTGACCTAGATTTATCAGGGAGGGGCAACAAGGACCGCAAGCCGGTCGCCGGCCACCTTCTTTTCGATGTCCCTCGACCATTCGACCAATATCTGACGAGTGAACCACCATGAACCTGTCGTATCCGGGGCGTCCCTCAGTCAAGAAAGCGTCTCACGCAATCGAAGGGCGGGTTGGGCTCAAAGCACTATTAACGCGTTCTCAAGCTAGTCCCGCGCGTCCCACCGATCATTATCTTCCATGCGGGACAACCACTCCAGCCGGTCCCACGGCCTCATTTCGCGACCCAATCTCCGATGCGGTAACCAACTCGGGCGAGAGGAGGGACAGCCCCTCATCACATCTCCTCCATCGTCAAGGCGGCCTGGGCATGGTCGCGGCTTCGAGAGAAAACTCGGGAATCTGGGAATAATCGAAGGACCGGTGGGCACTTCAGGGAAACAAAGTTGCGTCGGGGAAACATCGGATCGCGAGCAAGTCAACCACCTCGGTCCTCGAGTAGGTCGAAGCCCTCTGGCAGGAGGGCACGACCGTTGGCGTGGGCCCGCTCAATAACTTCCGGCTCGTCGGCAACCTCGACTGCGATGTCGACGACCTGAATAATCGCAGTGGCTCCGAGCCCTTGGTCTTGCCGTAGCAAAGGAACAGCCGATCTGGCACACTCGTGGGATCGGTTGTACGTGGCGCTGGGTGGCGCTGGATGGCGCTGCTGCTCACTTGCGCGTCCGGCGAGTATGCGGTCACATCGGCGATCGATCGATGCAACCGTCGCTCGAGTTTCCAGGCTCGGAGGCCGGTTGCCGGGCTTTGCTATGGGCCAAATCAGTACCTTTAATCGAGGAAGATGTCATGAAGATTGCTCGCTCTTCAGCCGCCGCCGCATGCATCTTGTTCGTGCTCGCTCTGGTTGCGACGATGTCGCCGAGGAGTCGCGGACAAGCCGGGCCACCGCCGAAGAAAAGCGGTGGAATCACACCGGCGCAGGCGCGGAAAGCGGTGGACCAGATCGCCAGGGACTTGCGCAAGCGCGGACCATCACCATGAGGATCGGCGACAAGGCGATCCGCGAAAAGCTGGAACTGGTCTTGAGCCAGGCCGAGTTGCGGGCCCGCGACCTCTCCGATGAGTTGGCTCGGGCCCGGCCGGCCCAATCCCAACCGGCCGCGCCGGCGGCCATGGCCGGTGCGGACTTCGACAAGCTCCTGAAGGGGCTCAAGGAACGAGCCGGGAATAACTTCCCGATTTCCCGATTTCACACGGGTTGAGGAACCGCTCGATAGTTCCACTTGGGGAGAAACTTGTCGAAGATGATCTTCATGCTCTCCTTGAATCCCGCGGCATACTTCCGGCCGGTCTCATAGACCGTCTCGAGGATGCTCACCTTGACCTCCAGCCCAGTGGTTGTCTCGGCTTTGGCCATGTAGTACCGAACCGTCTCCAGCGTTAGGAAGATCACGCCGCGGCACGCCCGGGTCACGTGCGGGAACATGCGGTGCTCAATCGGATTGTACTTCGAGCAGTACGGCGGCTAGTGGGCCACCCGGATCTCGATGCCCAGTCGGGTCGCCAGCTTCTGCAGGTCTTCCTTGAAGAGATACATGCTCGCGCTGTTGCTGCCGCCACCATCGCACAACACCAGCAGTTTCTTGGCCCGCGGATAGTCGACCCGGCCGTGTTGGTCCCACCACGCCGCCAGGCTGTCACAGGCCAGTTCGCTGGTGTCGTGGCTGGTGTTCAGGTGGATGAATCCTTTGTTCTGGCCCACATCGTAGAGACCATGGGGGATCACCGTCCCCGAGCCCGCGCTGCCGAAGTCGTGATCGTTGGTCTCGATGGTCTCCTGGGTATCGATCACGCCGTCGCGGTAGAAATTGCCGAGTAACTCCTTCTTCTTCGTGTCCATGCTGATGACGGGCAACCCGGCCTTGAGATACTTCTTCTTGAGACGGGCGATGTTCTCGAACTGGGCGTTGCGGTTGGGATTGCGGGGACCCATCGTCTTCTTCTTCAACGCCTTACGCCTGCGGTACTTGTGTTTGCGGAGTAGCTGAGAGACCACGTGACGACTCACCGGGGTTCCCAGTGCGGTAATCCGTATGGCGATCTGCCCGCGCGACAAGTTGGTCCACTTCACCTCGGGGCGCATCGGGTCGCCTGCGGTGTGGTCCTGAAGAACCTTGAAGAAGTTCTCCTCAAGGGCAGGGGAGAACTCGATCAACCGTTTGCGGCCACCCCTTTTTTTCGGACACGTTCGGTGTCCAAGTCGTCCTCTTCGTGGAGCTCGGCCTGCCCTTGACGGATGGTCTTGGGGTCGCACCCCAGGATGCGGGCGATGTACTCGACCCCGCCGTGGCCCAACTTGGTCGCTTCGATGGCGGCATAACGCCGTCGATCGTTCTCTCTCAGGGAGTCAAAGAGGCGCTTCATCATCCGTTCGATCTCTGGTGTATACGCGACCATATCCCCCTCCTGGATGCGAGTCCCCGAGCGAAGTGCCGGATATCGTATCGCAGGAAAAGCGGGAAGTTAATCCCGGCCCGTTCCAAGAAGGAAACCTTCGACCCGGGCAAACTCACCTACGTGGAGAATTTCGCCACCACGAGCCCCTTGAACTGCGAGCAGGCGGCGACCATCTTGAAGTGCTTCACCTTTGACGAGGGCCGGATCAAAGCCGCCAAGGTGCTGTACCCGAAGCTGGTTCGACCGGCATAATTTCCACGACGTTCTGGACGTCTTCATCTTTGAAAACAGCAAGGCGGAGGCGCGGAAGGCGGTCGGGCTCAAGTGATTCGCCGGGCACTTGAAGGGTCGCCGACCATCGCCGGAGGAGCCGTCGGAGAGGGCTGGAGGGGAAGTGGAGGCTTGACTGCGCCGTTCCAGGTCGTAGGCTCTTGGGACCAGTTCACGATGGGCTGGAGACTCGTCCGAGCTCGATCGGGGCCGTGCGTCACCGTTTGCAATGATGATCTCGGGTACCGAGCTCATGGAGCCTCCGCACTCGTGGACCGCTGCTTGGATCGTGCATCGACGATTTCACCTGTAAGGGCCTCTCCATGAGGAACACCCCATGCAAAATGATCACAGAAGAGGAATTGGGTTCTGGCTGCCGGGGCTGTTTGTCTCGGCCGTCCTGCTTTCCTTGATGGTCCCTTCACGGGGCTGGTCTCAAGCCAAGGACAGCACCCCTTCGAGCTACGACCAGATTGCCCCCGTCCTGCAAGGGAAGGAGAGTTTCCAGGACATGATGGCCAGGGACAAGGCCGACAAGGAATCGGTCATGGCCCGCCAGAAGAAGCTTCTGGAGGAGCGTTACGACCTCACCCCGCGGCCCGACGCCAAGGTGACCATGTCTCGCGGTAAGCCCATCCCGGTCGGCCCGACCGCGAAGCTGCCGGAGGGAACGACCTGGGAGCAACTGGCCGCGATGTCCAGTGAAGAGATCCGCGACAAGGGACTATTCCCCAAGGGATACCTGCCCTTGCCCCACCCCAAACACGAGGCGGGGGGCATGGTCTTCCCTCAGATGGAAATCAAGCAGTTGGCTCGTCTGGAGCGCTTCGACATCGATTTCGACTTGCCCGAGCACTTCCTTCCCGAGTTCCCGCCGGCCATCTACCTGACGAGCCGTTCCGACCTGGGCGACGTCTCGCAGGGCAAGCTCGTGACCGTGGACAACTTCCAGGAGATCTTCCGAGGCATCCTCAACGCCAAGGATCTGGAAGGCATGCGGCTGCTGGTGACGCAGTTCCCGCAGCAGCAGTTCAACGCCACCGCCGACCGCAAGACGTCGCAGCCCATCGGCATGCAGGGCGTGGCTTGCTTCGATTGCCATGTCAACGGCCACACGTCGGCGGCAACCCATCTGGCGGGCGACATCCGTCCGCAGAGCCACCGTCGCCGCATCGATACGCCCAGCCTGCGCGGGGTGTACATCCAGCGGTTGTTCGGCTCGCAACGGGCACTCAAGTCCATCGAGGACTTCACCGAGTTCGAACAGCGGGCCGCCTACTTCGACGGTGATCCGGTGTCGGCGGCGGCCAAGGGGGTCAATCCGCTCGAACGGGGCAGCCAGGTCCACTTCATGTCG
Source organism: uncultured Isosphaeraceae bacterium (assembly GCA_963842405.1). Classification (GTDB taxonomy): domain Bacteria; phylum Planctomycetota; class Planctomycetia; order Isosphaerales; family Isosphaeraceae; genus CAVZRC01. Next base: position 215,163 of record CAWJGW010000003.1, read on the forward strand.
GAGTTCCAGGAACTGCTCGACTTCCCGCCGGCCCCCGGCCTGAGCTGGGATGGCAAGCTCGACCCCAAGAAGTTCGCGGCGGATTCCCCGGAGATGCAGGGCCAGACTTTGTTCTTCGGCAAGGCGATGTGCGCGAGCTGCCACCCGGCTCCGTTCTACACCGACAACCTGATGCACGACCTGAAGGTCGACCGCTTCTACAAGACGCAGACCATCAATGGCCTGGTGGCCACGTCGCAGGGCCCGATCAAGACGTTCCCGCTCCGCGGAATCAAGGAATCGCCGCCGTACTTCCACGACGGCCGGCTGCTGACCCTGGAGGACACGGTTGAGTTCTTCAACCTGATCCTGGAAACGCGGTTGACCGGCGACGAGAAGAAACAGTTGGTGGCGTTCTTGCGCCAGTTGTAAGCGACTGTTCCAATAAGCCCCGGAGGGGTAGCAGAGTGTAGCCTGAGGCGTGAGTCCCCAGGCTATATTATGCCGCCCCCATTCGGGGGCTGGATTGGGCCCGCCAAGACGAGTTCGCCAACCGTATCAGTGGCTACCGCACCCGCTCCGAGCGGGATAATCCCTCCACTCGAGTCCTCGCAAGGAGGGCCAACTCCTTGGTCCCGTCGTCGCTGGGGTGCTCCTTCAGCCAGCCCAGCGCCCGATCGTACCAGGTGCGGGCCTCCGGAACGCGACCGACCTCGGCGTAACATATAGCGATGGCGAGCCAGCTCTGCACGTCGCCGCCTGTCTGTGCGATCGTTGACTCGAGGAGTCCCAGCGCGTGTTGGACATCGTCGCTGGCGTAGTAGGCGCCGGCCAGGCCGTTCAGATCGTCCGTGGCCTGTAAACGCTCGATCGCCAACGGGTAGGTGTCGCTGGTGACGGACAGGCGGAAGTGGCCGAGACTCACGTGTTGAAAGACGGGGTCGCGGAAATCCAGTCGAAAGGTCAGGGTCGTCGGGCCCTGCCCGCCGACCGGCTGGTCGGTCTCGAAGTAGGCAACGTGGGTCCGGCCGACGTGGGGCCAGATGTCCCATCGCGTCGCATGCGTGCCGTCGATGGCCCCCCGAGGACCATCTCGGAGTGTGGTGTCATGGTCGGGCGGCCTCGTGTAAGTAGCGAACGCTCGGACGAGAGCGACCGCCTGAGCTCTCGAAGGCGCGTCGGGAGATGTGGAGTCCAACGCGATCTCGGTGAGATGGAAGTTCCCCGCCCCGTGGCGACCCGGGCCCTTTTTCGCCAAGCTCGGAGTCCGGCAGGACTTCCAGCCGGATCGCGGTGATCCCGCCTCCTTCCGTGCGCGGTGACGATGGTGTAGGTGTCCCTCTCCGGGTTCTTCCCGCCGGCCAGGATCGAACCGTCGGGAAGCGGGGTGAGCGTGGCGCCGCCTGCGCTGGTCAGCGACGTCGGCGTGAGGACCGTCCAGGAAGGGTGCGGATTCAAGGAACGGAGATAGTCGCGGAACTCCGAGACCTCGTCGCTGTCGTAGGGCCGTCTCTTGACTAGCCTCGCGTAGAGTGAACGGGCCTCGCGCTCGTTCGCTCCCGCCGCGTCGGCTTGCCCGTGCTCGCGCGAATCGCTCGCCGCGACGCCGGTGTAGCCGCGCCGCTGTCCGGAGAAGCGTGGGGTCGTTGGGCTTGCTCTGTAAACTCTCCAGCACCAGGCGGAAGGCCTCCTCCGATCGGCCTCGATCGACCAGGGCCGATGCCCAGTCCGCAGGCGCGTTCGAGAGCCGGACCGACAGGCGATGCTGGCCCTCGCCGCGGGCGACTCGCACCCAGAGAGTATTCCAGCCCTTTCGAAGAATCAGTGGTAATCGCAATGATATGTCATTTAATAGATGAGGCCTTGTCCGATTCATCAACCGGCCGGCCGTTGAGCCAGAGCCGCAGGTCGCCTGGCGCCCGGAACGTTGCGGAGACGGGTTGTCCGATCGTCGAGTACACGCGCAGCAGTCCCGAGGGCGGCTTCCTCCTGCGGGAGCGGCTCGTCGAAGCTCGATCCGCCGTCGGTTGAGACAGACGCCTGCCGCCAACTCAGGCTGGTGTCTGACGCGTTGGCGTGGAGCGAAGGGCTGCGGGAGTCGGGCTCTCCCTCGGCCTGGTACGACGCCGCGAGCGGTCCCACAACCCACCAGCCGATCGCGAGGAGACGATCTCGGCTCTCCGGGTCGAGTTGAACCACGCGATCCCAATCGGCGGCGGCGCGGTCCCATTCTCCCTGCTCGGGCCAGGATGGCGGACCGGAACTGGATCTCTTCGGCCGTCGCGGCCCCGCCCGCAATCTTCCGGTCAAGAAACGGCAAGGCTCTGGGAGAGCGGTCCCGCTCGTAGCCCAGGGTCGCGTCCCAGATGCGGACCACCTCCAGGCCGGCACGCGCCAGGCGGAGGCCGTCCGGGCTCCACGCCACGCCGCAAAAGACGGTGCTGGCATGACCGGGGATCAGAAGTGTCTCTTCGCCTGTCTTGGGGTCCCAGATCCGGACCGAGTGGTCAGAGCCCGTCGAAGCCAGGCGGAGGCCGTCCGGGGACCACGAGACGCCCGTGGCCGCGTCCGTGTGGCCGCTGCAGAGTCGAGGTCTCGCGGCCTTCGGTCACATTCCAGATCTTGATCTCATGCCCGCAGGCCGAGGCCAGTTGCGTACCGTCCGGGCTCCACGAGAGTGAGCTCACCCAGCCCGAGATCGCGCAGATTCGACGATCGCCTGGCGGGTGGCCGCGTTCCAGATCTTGATCGTCCCGTCCATGCCGCCCGAGGCCAGGAGTTGGCCATCCGGACTCCACGCCAGCGAGAGGATCGCATCGCCGTGAGCCGGGAATGTGCGGACCTTGCTTGAAATCCTCCAGGTCCCCGAGCACCTGGATCGTCCCGTCGTCTGTGCACGCGGCCAGTTGCTTGCCGTCCGGACTGAATGCCACACAGCGCACGCCGCCATGATCGCCGCGCAGGCTGTGGAGTTCGCGGCCCGTCGCCACCTCCCAGATCTTGATGCTCCCGTCACCGCTGCCCGATGCCACGTGCCGACCGCTCGGGCTCCACGCCACCGAATTGACCCAATTCTCATGGCCGCGGAGTGAGAGCACCTCCCGGCCGGTCGTCGTGTTCCAGAGCTTGATGGCCCCGTCTTCGCCGCCGGACGCCAGACGGGAACCATCCGGGCTCCACGCCACCGAGTTCACCGCTTCGCGATGCCCGCGCAGGGCCAGCGATTCCGGTTCCCGGTTGGAGTCCCAGATCTTGATGACGCCGTAGCTGCCGATGGAGGCGACTTTCGAACCGTCGGGACTCCACGTCACCGACCAGACCGGGGTCGGATGCCCGTGAAAGGTGAGCTCTTCCAGGCCCGTCGTGCGCGTCCCAGAGCTTGACCGTGCTGTCGCTGCTGCCTGTGGCCAGCCGGCGGCCGTCCGGCTGCCAGGCCACGGCGTTCACCCAGCCGGTATGCGTGCGCAGGGTGAGGAGTTCCCGCCCCGTCGCGGCATCCCAGATCCGCGCGGTGTTGTCCGCGCTGCCCGAGGCCAGGCGGGAACCGTCCGGGCTCCAGGCGACCGCGTGCAGCGGGTTGGAGTGGCCGCGGATGGTCGAGCACCTCATGCCCGGTCGCGAGATCCCAGACTTTGAGCAGGTTGTCCTGCCCGCCGGAGGCCAACCGTTTGCCATCCGGGCTCCATGTCACCGAATTGACCCGGATCGAGTGCCCGCGCAAGATCAGGGGATCGTGCATCGCCGCGATGTTCCAGACTCTTGATCGGAGTTATCCAGGCTGCACGAGGCGATCCGCTTGCCATCGGGGCTCCACGCCAGCGACTGAATCCGTGCCTCATGTCCCGGCAATGATGCAATCGGCCGGCCAGTCTCCGCATCCCAGAGCTTGAGCGTCCCGTCTTCGTCGCCCGAGGCCAAGCGTCTGCCGTCCGGGCTCCATGCCAAGGTGCGCACGACGCTCGCATGGCCGCGCAAGGTCAGGACTTCGCGCCCGCTGGTGGCATCCCGGATCTGGAGGACCATGCCATCGCCCCCAGTTTGGGCCAGGCGCCTCCCATCCGGGCTCCATGCCACGCATTTATCCGGCGAGATTCCCGGTCGAGCGGCGTCGCCTGTCTCGTGGAGGGGCTGCCCATTGAGGTAATACCACTCCCAGCCGCGCAACTCGGGCTTGCCGTCGTCCGGGAGCCATTGGTCCAGAAGCTCGTGCATGCGCGGGATGCCGACATGCCCGAACCAGCTCTGCTGGGCCAGGTGCATCTGGGCATAGTAGAGGTTCCGCCGCGTGACCTCGCGCTGCTGGTTGGCCTCCTGTCGTCGCTGCTCGGATTCAAGGCGGAGCGAGTCGGCCTCGGCGCGGCGACGCTCGGCGACGATGCGGAGCCGGTCCGAGTCTTGTCGCCGATCCTCCGACTGCTCGTACAGCTCGTTGGTCCGCAGCCAGAGGGCCGTCACCCCGATGAAGCCTCCCAGGAACACCACCAGCGAGCGCGGCCAGCAGCCCCGCCACCAGCGGGTTGCGCCGGCACCAGCGCCAGGTCCGCTCGCTCGTCGAGATCCGCCGCGCAGGATCGGCCTGCCGGCGACGAACCGCTCCAAGTCCTCGGCCAGCGCCCCGGCCGTTGCATACCGCTGCCCCGGCTCGCGGGCGATCGCCTTGTGGATGATCGTCTCCAAGTCGCGGGGAACCGACCGGTCCAGCTTCCGCAGCCGAGGCGGGTCTTCCTGCGTCACCTGGCGGATCAGGCGATCCCGGTCTTGCTCGTCGAACGCAGGACGCAGCGTCAGCAGCTCGAACAGCGTCAGGCCCAGCGCATAGGTGTCCGACCGCGCATCGCCGTCGCCCTGGAACCGCTCGGGGGCCATGTAGCGGAGCGTGCCGATGACGTCACCGGTGTGCGTGATGTCCTCGCCACCGACCGCCTTGGCCAGTCCGAAGTCGGTCACCCAGACGTTCCCCTCGATGTCCAGGAGCAGATTGGCCGGCTTGATGTCCCGGTGGAGGATCCCCTGTCGATGGGCGAACTCCAGCGCCTCAGCCACCTGCACTCCGATCCGCGCCACGCTCTGACTGAGGTTCCGGTCGCTCTCGGAGATCGAGGGAAGTTCGGACTGGCTGGAAAGGCTGACCGATGGACGGGAAAGCTCGGTCGTCGCGGGAGGATCCCCGAGTCGCTCGCGGGGCGTAGTCACGACGAAAGAACCTCCGAGCCCGACGGACCCGGTCGGGCGCATCCGCCGGGTCAAAGCTTCCCGTGGCGAATGACCGGGCGATGTCGGCGGCGGTGACGTCGCGGCCGGACCGTACTGCTGGCCGGGTCGGGCGGTGGGCCGTCGCCGAGGCCGATGCGCGCGCCCTGAGCCGCCGTAGCTCGTCGACGACCTGGTCCAGTCCTTTGCCCTGGATTAGCTGCATCACATAGTAGTGGTGACCATCGTCCTGCCCGACGCCGAAGACCGGGACGATGTTGGTATGGTGCAGCCGCGCCGCCGAGCGAGCCTCGCGCTCGAACCGGCGGATTTGCCTCGGGTCGGACAAAGCCCCGGCCGGCAGCACCTTCAGGGCCACGCGGCGGCCGAGCGACTCTTGCTCGGCCTCGTAAACGACCCCCATACCGCCCCGACCCACCTCACGTAGCAGGCGATAGTCTCCCAGACCGCGTCAGCGCCGGGGCGTCGGCCACCGGGACCGAGTCTGTGGCGGCACCGGCGCCACGATCGGAGTCTCCTCCGAAATCCTCGATCATTAGCAGGGCCGGGAACAGCTCGCGGATCTCGTCGGCCCAGGCGGGATGGCGCCCGGCGTACTCCTCCGGCGAGACGTCCTCGCCGCGACGCTTCCGCTCCAAGAACTCGTCGGCCAGCACCTCGACTGGGTTGCGGTCGCCAGACGTCGCCATTTCGGTAGGCTCTCCCTTGAGGCCGATCGCGTGCGTGCTCCGACGTGGAGACATCGCCGCCGGTAAACGGTCAGAGTTTGGTCCCCAGGCCGGGGATCGATGCCAGGATTTGCCGGAGCTGCTTCAGCGCCGGATGAAACCGTTGCTCGCCTCCGACTTCGAGATCCCCAGTACCAGAGCGGTCTCGTCGTTCCCGAGGCGCTCGAAGTGTCGCAGGACGAGTACCTCGCGGTCGACCGAGTCCATCGTGTTGAGGGCCTCTTGCAGGAGGAGCTTGTGCCGGGCTCGGGTGGCCTCCTCACCAGCCGTGGTCATCTGGCCGAGTAACTGGGCGGCCAGAGAGATCGAGGGCGCGTCGGGCAACGGTCCGCGATACAGCGACACGTCGGGGCGGACGTCGCATACTGCCGCGAGATGGGTTCGGTGAATCTCGGCCAGCGCCTCTCCAGTAACTTGGCGGAACCAGAGGAAGAGGGTCGGGTCCGGTTGTGCCGCCGACTCGGCGATCCGCTGGCGTGCCCTCTCGACGGCCAGTCGCAGCACTTCGGACGGGTTAACCCTACCGGAGAGCCGTCGATCCAGACGGAGTTGGACCATTCGGCGGAGTCGCTCCCGGTAGTGCTCGAAGAGGGCGGCCAGGGCCCCCGCGTCACCCCCCCGGCGCGGCGCACGACGTCATCGGTCTGGCTTGCCTCGCTGACCATTGTTGATCCCTGAGGTTCTCTTGATCCGCCTTGGCAGTTCGCCGCCGGGCATCGACCGGGCGATAGTCGAATTCCAGCTAGTCAACCAGATTTGTATTAGACCCGCAATTCCCGCGCGAGTCCAAGGGAAATAATCAACAATATCCCGACACCCGGCTAGAACCAAGTGGCTCTCTGGAGGTCAGGAAAGCCAGAACTACGGGGATCGCAGACCTCGTCCGACAGGCCCGGTTCTAGACGTATATCGGTTCGTAGATAATATAATAAACTCTCTCGTCGGTCAACCGCTCCGTTGAATCCCGGGTGAACTCACGATCCCTCGCGGTTTTAATCACCGATTTTCTGAGACTGTAGCAACGGAACCGGGTTGGTATGAGAGAGGGTCGCGGAGCACTCGCGAAATCCTCGCTTCCACGCTCCTGTGTCGAAGTGTCGGCTTGCGACGCTCCGCGTCGTCTAGGCCCTCACGCCGCAGAGCGGCCAGAAAAGCCGTTCCCACGTGGGAGCGTGGGAACGAGATCACCCGGTGTCTTTGCGACAGACTCGATTCGCCGGTGGTGTCATAGGCGCCTTGAACGGTTTGGTGATCCCGGTGACGATATTTCGGCGCCGAGCTCGGAACCGATTGCGTCTCTTGAGTTTAAGGGCGCCGAGATTTCGCTAGCCATCACTGTAATCCACATGCGAGCAATCCAGCATTGAAACTGTCCGGCGTTGGTCCGCAACTCTTTGCCCGTCAACGAGTTGTGCGAGAATTAGGCCGACGACGACCTTCCCTGTGCAATGCGCCTATGACACGACCGATTCTCCGCCTCCTGACAACTTGATGGGACAGACCGCTGCATTCTGGACACTTGCTAGGAATCTGCTCTAATTACAAGTTACGCTCTAGATCCATTCCTCTGGGGCGTAGATGGCTGTCGTGAACGGGGGTCCGATAGGAACGGTACCCTGAATCCGTCTTTCCGCTCGAATGGCTTCCATTGGTCCCAAGGCCGAGATCCGCTGGTTCAGACACAGATGAGGAGCGACCCCGATGCGTCCCATAACCCATTCAACGATCACGGTCGCTCTGTCACTTGCCGTTCTTGGAGTTTTCAGCATGGCGACCGAAGCCGACGCGCAGTCTATCGACTGGGGCCCGAGCACCCAGTACGACACCGGTGGCTCCAATGCCATCGCCCAGAGCTTCGTCGGCGACTGCGTCGAGGTCCACGTCGGGTCGGGAACTCTGTACTATCGAGTCGGGTCTCCGGATCATGTGAAGCGAACCATCGAATGGGGCCAGAGTGCCGTGTACGACACCGGCAGCTCCAACGCCATTAGCCTTCGCAACAGCAAAAGTTCCCTTTATGACTACTGTGTCGAGGTCCACGTCGGGGACGGGTCTCTGTACTACCGGGTTGGGAAGCTGCATAGAAAGCTACGAACCATTGACTGGGGCCCGAGCACCCAGTATGACACCGGTAGATCCAACGCCATCACCCTCCACGGCGACCAAGACCAATGTGTCGAGGTCCACGTCGGGTCCGGGAAACTGTACTATCGCGTCGGTCGAGTGAATTACGAAAAGAAGTCAATCGCCTGGGGCCCGAGCACAGAATACGGCGAGGGCAGAACCAACGCCATCACCCTCAACAGCAATGGTAAGTATTGCGTAGAGGTCCACGTCGGGTCCGGGAAACTGTACTACCGCGTCGGGCAGGTGGATTACGAAAAGAAGTCCATCGCCTGGGGCCGGAGCACGGAATACGGCAAAGGCGACTTCAACTCAATCTCCTTCAGTACGTTAGACGAAGGGAGGCGATGCGTCGAAGCCCACGTCGCGTCAGGGAAACTGTTCTGCCGGGTCGGTGTGCTGAATACCGCGAGCAAGACCATCTCTTGGAACGAGCCGAGCCAGGAGTATGGCACCGGGAGCTCCAGCACGATCGCCAACAGTACCACATCGAAGCTCGGCTACTGCATCGAGGTTCATAACAATGCGGGGAACCTCTCTTACCGGACCGGAGTTTACCGAAACGCGTCCACCCCATGATACTACGTTAGGACCCACCAAAGGGCAGCGAAAAGGGGACAAGGTGAAAACAGGAGATGCATCAATTAGCATGTCCTCTTTATCCAGCTCGCCGTGATCTGGCGATTCTTCGAGGTTCGGATTCTCGAAAACCACTCTCGGAACCTAAAGGAGCTCTGCACGATGACCGGATTCGCACGATGGACTTACGTCCTTTTGCCCTCTCTGACTCTGGCCCTGATCGCCCAGTTCCCGCCTGCGGCCCAGGCTGGCATGCTCTATTCCACCGACTCCCTCGGCAACATCCTCTATAGTTACGACACCAATACCGGCATCGGCTCGGTTGTCTCCAGCGACACGAACGCCATCAATTTCCCGACGGGCCTGGCACTCACATCCGACGGGGCGACTCTCTACCTGGCGAATCGTGGCGCAAACGATATCGAAAAGTTTAACACAGCAACGGGTGCATACACGCTCTTCGCCGGTCCCTCGACGGGACTGGTGGCTCCCGAGGATATTCTTCTGAGCCCCGACGGAAAAACTCTCTACGTGGCCAACTCGTTCGCCGGCAACATTCTCAAGTTCGACACGACGACTGGCATGGCCTCGGTTCTGGCCACGGGTCTGAGTTATCCGACCGGACTGGCTCTGGCGCCGAACGGGACCACGCTCTTCGTCAGTGAATTCAGCGGCAACAAGATCGATGAAGTCAACACATCCACTGGCTCTGTCTCGCCCTTTGCTTCGCTGGCGACCCCCGGAGGCCTGGCCGTCACGTCCGATGGCAAGACCCTTTATGCGACGGTCGATAACAATCCGGGATCAATCTATAGTTTCGATATCGCCACCGGCGCGTCCACGTTATTTGCATCCAGCGGGTTGACCGGACCGCTCGGTTTGGCGTTGACGCCCGATAACTCGACACTCTACGTGGCCAACATCCAGGCCAGCCAGATCCTGAGCTACGACACGGCGACCGCACAGGGTTCGATCTTCGCAACCCAGCCCGCACCGGGCTATACCGGCTACCTGGCCCTGTTCTCCGGCCAATCCGTGCCCGAGCCGTCGAGTTTCGTCTTGTGCACGACTGCGATAGCCAGTCTGGCCGTTTGCTTCCTTGGTAGACGAGCCCGCGCATCCTCGGCAAGGGGTGAGACCCGCCGGCGCTCGCAGCTGAATGACTGGAAACCCGTCCAACCCCGAGGCGAGAAGCAAAGGAGTCAACTTCGGACGTACCAGAAGCAATCCGGCAACCGTCACGGGCCTCTGTTTCAGACCGAGTAAAGCAAACGAGGGTCTGCTTTACTCATGGACGCAGGCTTATCAGACAGCGGAAAGGCCGGTTCTTGGCTTGCGGTTCGCTGATCGAAGTAACGAAAAGGGATGGTTCCTCTACGAGTCGTCCGAGCCGCCATTAAAAGCGCCGTTTTATAATAAAACGTGGAATCTTGGATGCCTACGAAGCCTCCAAGACTAGTGGTAGATGCGGGTTTTCGACACGCCTGCCTCAGTTCCTTGACGCCCTTCTCAGTCACCTTGGGGCAACTCAGGTCGAGGCTCTTCAAATTGGTTAGAGCCTTGATCTGAACGAGCCCCTTGTCGGTAACTCTGAGGCAACAAAGCGAGACATACTCGAGAGACTTCAGGCCCTGGAGGAATTCCAAATCGGTGTCGGAGATCTCGAAGCCCATCAGCACGAGACTTTCCAGGCGAGGGAGATCTCTGAGGTCCCTCAATTGGGCCCCGCTCCAGTCGCAAAGATTGATGTTGAGCGACTCGAGTTTATGAAGATCATGAATATATTTCAATCCATCGATGCTAGGCACGGCGCGCTTTTGCCCCGCTCGAGGCCGCAAGTTGAACCGAATGTCGAGCGACTCCAGCTCCTTCAATCCTCGGACGTGTGCAAGTCCGGCGTCGGTGAGTCGCACCCAGTCCACGTTCAATTGTAAACACCTGAGATTTGGCACCAATTTCAGATGTCTCAATTCAGAATCGATTGGGACCGGCCGGCGGTCCGTCTCTCGTGGAGGGGCCAACGGGATCGAGCTCCCGAGTTGGATTCTCAATCCTGGGGCTCCTGAGCCGACATCGTATCGCTCGACTACCCCTCCAATCCGCTTGATCGCGGAGATGGCGCGCTGTTGCGAGAGTAGCTGCTCTCTGACTCCAAGCGATCGATTGGAGCGATGCGAGCAACATCGCAAAGAGGAGCGAACACTCTGCCCTGAATTCGATGTGCCGCATGAAGCACCTCGGACAAGATGATAACTGGAACCAAATCTCGACTTCACTCAGAGTGCATAGCTCGGAGCCGGATTGTCGAAACCGGCGACGCCATCTCCGTTCATCATACCGCCGGATTCGGCTGGCGCACTCGGTAGAAGCGGCGGTGAGGAGCCCCGTGCGCTGTCAAGGCCCTTAGGAAAAGAGAGAGGTTTCTTTACCGCCGCCATCCGATAACGGGTTTTGTAACTGGAACACCAAGTCAGTCTTGGCAAGATGGCCCAGCCCCAGTGTCACTGTTGGGTCTACCCCAAAGCCAGATGCGACAGCGTTACAAACTCATACCCTTGTTCGTACAACCTGGGAATGAGCCCATCCAGGGCGAGAACCGTCTGACTCTTGTCCCTGTCGAACCGCCCCACGTAACCGTCGTGGAGAATGATGATGGAGCCCGGTTGAACGCGCCGTAGCACTCTCCGGGTTATAATTTCCGGTCCCGGCCGGGCGAAATCGATTGGGAACACGTCTCCCACCACGGCGCGATACCCCAACTGTTCCACTGTGTCGAGGGCGCGCTCGGTGAATAAGCCGTTCGGTGGACGGAGAAAAACGGGTTGGACGTTCAACAGATCTGCGATCAACTGATGAGTGGACGTCACTTCATTCCTGATATTAGCCTTGGATAAGAAGGGCAGGATTCGATGGTTATATGTGTGATTGCCGACTTCGTGTCCGTCCTGGACGATGCGACGGCCGAGTTCCGGGTGTCTTTTCAGGTTTCGACCGATCAGAAAGAAGGTTGCCGAAACACGGTGCTCCGATAATTTCGTCAATAACAGCGGGGTGTACTCGGGATTAGGCCCGTCATCGAAGGTGAGGGCGATCTTCTTTTCCTGGGTCCTTACCGAACAGAGCACTCGCCGCGTAAGACGGGGTATCCACCTCTCCGGACCGATCGCATAGGCTATGCAGCCGAAGAAGTTCGCGAGCGTTCGGATCGGATTCATGGTAACAGTAACCTCCACCGTTCGCGCCGGTCCGAAGTGCGCCCTGGGATTGGACCACCTGGGGGATGCTCTTATGGTACGGCGATCGCCTCGGCCTGACGATACCGCACGGGCGTGATTCCTGCGCCCAAGGCTTCGAACCGTCAGTGATCCGGGACGAAAGGCGCAGTCGCTGCGCCTTCCTGTAGGACCTGATACGGGACGTTGGGCCAAAGAGGACGACGTAGCCGCTCAATCCGCCGGAGACTTGCGTACCGGAGGGCCGAGTCACTTGCCGGAGGCCCAAGTGCCTCCAGCGCGAATCGCTCCAGATGACGCCGGTCCGCTGGGAGTCGTACCGGCCGCAGATGGCCACTCGGACCTCGGCACCGCCGCGGGGTGCCAGGCGTGCCACGAGGTTGCAGGACCGGCTGCTCAACTTGACCCGGCCGAGGAGAACCCCTCGGGTCGTCTGCTCGGCGATGTCGGTTACAGCCAGAAAGGGCACCACTTTGGGAGCCCAGTGGGCACCACCTCTCCTCTGTGCATTCTTGTCGCTGCAAACGCCCTTCACCCTTGTGCTGAGGGCGTTTGCGGCGACAAGAATGGTGTCATGCCCATGTCACCAGTGGTGCCCTCCTGACTGGAATACTGGTATCCTCGAAAGGTGTTACCGACACGTGGGAGCCAGGGTGGCCGAGCCGAGCACGATGATCAGGGCCGGCAGCGGGGCACGAACAGCACGCCCACGTAGCGTGACCCAGAACTGAGAGACCTGACGGAACAGGAGAGCTCCTAACGGGCGTTCAGTAGCAGCATAATCGACCAGGGCGGAAGTCAAGAACGGGGGACGACGACGAACCGGCCGTGAGTGAACCCTTGTCGGCAATGCGGCTCGAGAAAATTGTATGAGATTGGCTCGACCGGATAATAAACGGGTAGAGGCCCGTCACGATCGAAGGGGTGGGATGATGAAGAGTGGTTGCATGCATGCGGCGATTCGAGAGCTGGGCACGCTCTTCAACGAGGGCGCCGTCGGAATGCTCTCGGACGGGCAATTGCTGGATCGTGTCGTGGAACGACGTGACGCCTCGGCCTTCGAGGCGATTGTCGAGCGATATGGGCCGCTCATCTGGGGCGTCTGCCGCCGCGTCCTTCGGGATCACCACGACGCCGAAGACGCGTTCCAGGCAACGTTTCTGGTCCTCGCCCGGAAGGCGGCTTCGGTCATGCCGCGGGAGAAGCTCGGCAACTGGCTCTACGGGGTGGCATTCCAGACGGCCATGAACGCGAAAACAACCAGGGCGAAGCGGCGGGTGCGGGAACGTCCGGCCTGGGAGATGACCGAACCCGAAGCGGTCCCGCACGAGCACGCGGAGGAGTTGCTTTCGCGGCTGGATCGGGAGGTGGCCCGCCTGCCGGAGAAGTACCGCATGCCCATCATCCTCTGCGAGCTGGAGGGGAAGACCCACCGGCAAGCGGCCGAGCAACTCGGCTGGCCCGTCGGCACGGTCTCGGGTCGGCTGTCGCGGGCCAGGGCGATGCTGGCGACCCGGTTGTCTCGCCCCGGCACGCCGCTCCCGGTCGGGGCGCTGGGAGTCCTGTTGGCTCATGATGTGGCGCGGGCCGGCGCGCCACTCGAGTTGGTCCGCTCAACGGCCCGGGCAGCGAGTTTATCGATGGCGGGAAAGGCGGTGGCGGCGGGGGTGGTCCCCGCCCAAGTCGCTGCCCTAACAGAGGAGGTATTGAAGACCATGTTGATCAACAAGCTCACGCTCGCCACGGCGATGCTCCTGGTTGCCCTGACTCTCGCAGCAGGCGGGACGAGCCTCACCTACCGGGCACACGCCACGGAACCCGCGAATCCGAAGAAAGGCTCCGAGAATCCCAAGGAGCGATCGAATCCGGCCGAGGCGGCGAAGGAGGACATGCCGCCACCGAAGGACCAACCGAAATTCGCCGAGGCGGCGAAAGAGGACATCCCGAAGGACCCAAACCGCCTCACCGGGGTGGACACGAAGAGCTCGTCTCCGCCGGCCGAGACCCAGCAAGGCGTACTCCAACCCACCCAATTCTATTGGGGGATACTCGTTCACGGCCTCGCCGACGGGGAACGTGGCCTTCGCCTACAATCCCGAGACCCGAGAGGTGAAGGTCGTTCGGCTGAACGCGACGGAGGGACACCCGATCAAGGTGACGCCGAAGGTGGTCCCGGGCTCGTGTGTCGTGGGGCTGCATCTCGAGGGGCCGAAGATCACCCGGGTCGCCGTCTTCGACATCGAGTCGGGCAAGTGGTCGCCCCTGGACCTGGACGAACCGGCCAGCGGAGTCGTCCAGCCGATGGCCCTGGGCCACGGCGCGTTGGCGTACCAGGTCGGTCGATTTTTCTATATGTACCCCTCAAAGACATCCACGTGGGATCGTCTGGAGCTCCAGGCCATTGCGCAGGGACAGCCGATCAAGGTGACGACCACGGAATTCAAGGGCACGTGGGTCGTGGGGCTGCGTCTCGAGGGGCCGAAGATCACCCGGGTCGCCGTCTACAACATCGAGTCGGGCAAGTGGTCGCCCCTGGACCTGGACGAGCCGGCCAGCGGAGTCGTCGAGCCGATGCCCCTGGGCCGAGGCGCGGTGGCGTACCGAGTCGGTCGATTTCTCTATGTGTACCACTCAAAGACATCCACGTGGGGTCGTCTGGAGCTCCAGGCCGTTACGCAGGGACAGCCGATCAAGGTGACGCCCAGGGAGCTCAAGGGCGCGTGGGTCGTGGGGCTGCGTCTCGAGGGGCCGAAGATCACCCGGGTCGCCGTCTACAACATCGAGTCGGGCAAGTGGTCGCCCCTGGACCTCGACGAACCGGCCAGCGGAGTCGTCGAGCCGATGGCCCTGGGCCCCGGCGCGGCGGCGTACCAAGTCGGTCGATTTGTTTATGTGTACCGAACAAAGACATCCACGTGGGATCGTCTGGACGTCAGTGCCGACGACAAGCAGGACGCGCATGCGACCAAAGGCCGATGAGGCGTGCCCAGGGATTCCGCGTCCTCGGGCGGGGCGGGAGGACTTCGCCGCTGCGGCCGATGGCGACTCGCCACGTATTGGCTCGTCGGGCTGCCGGCCGGCCGACGTCGTTCTGAGGAGACCGAACCACACAAATCGACAGGGGTTTACTGTCTCCTGGAGCGGAGGGCATGGTCACATGGGAGACTTTGGGAACAAGGAAATACCCCGGGGACAGGACCGTTCGTAAAACCGCTGAGTCCCCGATTTCGCCCCAGCGGATGGCCCTCCCCAATACTCGTGGCGGTCCGCAAAATCGAAGAAATCGAGATCGGAACGATCACGGAGGGGAAGTATAAGACAGAACGATCGTTGGAAGGGGGCGTTGGCCATGGCGAGCGGCAACTCGAGCGGGTTCACCCAGGCGATCCACGTCCTCTTTGAGGTGGGGACTCTTGGGGGCCTGACCGACGGTCAGTTGCTGGAGCAGTTCGCGGCACGGAAGACCGAGGCCGCCTTCGCGGCGCTGCTGGCGCGACACGGGCCAATGGTCCTCAGCGTCTGCGAGGGCCTCCTGGACGATACACACGACGCCGAGGATGCCTTTCAGGCCACCTTCCTCATCCTGGCGAAAAAGTCCCGCTCGATCCGCGATCCGGACCTGCTGAGCAACTGGCTCTACGGGGTCGCTCGCAGGACGGCGCAGAAGGCGAAAGCCCGGCGTGCGCGCTGGAGGGGCCGTGAGGCAGGGGAGGGGGCTATGTCATCGGTCGCAGTCGGCGATGGTCTCGTCGAGCTCGAATCCGGTGCACCGCGAGGAGACGGCGGCGCTGCACGAGGAGGTGGATCGGCTACCCCAAAGCCTCCGTGCACCGATCGTGCTCTGCTACCTCGAGGGCTTGACTCATGACGAGGCCGCTCGCCGCCTGCGGTTGGCCGATCGGTACGGTCCGCAGCCGGATGGCTCGGGCCCGAGCCTTGCTCAGGGCACGCCTGACCCGCCGTGGCCTGGCCTATGCGGCCATCGTCGCGGTGATCGAGTCTCCCCGCGCGGTGAGGGCGGAAGTGTCGCATGCCCTGGCCAACACGACGGCCCGGTCGGCGATCGGGCTCGCAACCGGCACGGTGTCCGGGCTCGTCTCAACGCCTGTTGCCACTTTGATGGAGGAGGTACTCAAGGCCATGTTCATGACCCAGCTCAAGCGGATCGTGGCGACCGCGATCGCCGTAGTTTGCATCGCCACGGGTACGGGGATCATCGCAGTGGGGGCCTTGCAGACCCCGCCCTCGGGCGCACAAGGCGCAGGAAGCGGCACAGGCCGCCGATCAACAGGCGGCCAAGGGGAACCGGGCCGGGCCGACGACCCAGACCCGCGAGCTGCTGGCGCTCCAGGAGCGGATCCAGTCCTCAGTCCGGACGGCCTTGCCGTCCATCGTTTCGTTCATCGGCGCGACAGGGATCATCATCTCACCCGAGGGCCTGATCCTCTCGCAAGCCCACGTCACTCACCCCGAAAACGCCAGACCCGGGGCCAAGACCACGGTCATCCTCCACGACGGGACGGTCGCCGAGGCCGAGGTGCTCGGGGCGGACCGGGTCCACGACCTGTCGCTCCTGCGGCTGGTGAAGCCGGGCCCTTATCCCTACACCCCCCTCGCCGATCGCGACCTCGCGCCGGGAGACGGCGTGCTGAAGCTGGGTTATCCGGCGCCGCTGCGGTACCGGAAGGGCCGGCCTCCCGAGGTTCGTTTCGGCAGAGTGCTGACCACAACGGCCTACACGTTCCTGGTCGACTGCCGGATCAACGGCGGCGATTCGGGGGGCCCGTTCCTCGACCTGGATGGTCGCCTGGTCGGGATCCTCAAAGTGACCACGCCGATCCTCGATGAGCCATCTCAAAAGGCAGTGTTCACCCGCAACATGGTCATGGAGCGAGGCGGTTTGTGGTGGTTGGGCACCGCCTCGACGATGATCCGCAGCCGGCTCGCGAGAATGGAAAAGGGTGAGATCATAGAGGCGAGCAAGGCCGAGCTGGTCCAAGTCCCTGTCACGCGGCCGGCCCTCCTACGCGACTTGATCGCGGAGGAGCGCCGGACCCAGGGGAAAGACGCGCTCGCTCGATCCCGGAACGCGGTGTCGAATGTCCGCGGGAGCGTCGTCGAGATCCTCGACGGCGACGAGCCTGTTGCCCTCGGTACCGTCGTCGACGCTGTCGGCCTCGTCATCACGAAGGCGAGCGAGGTGCCGGATCGGGCCTTATGCCGCCTGCCGGGCGGGCGGGTGACCGGGGCTCGAGTAGTCGGCGTCGACCCGGCCTACGACCTGGCCCTGCTGCGAATCGCCCAGGGACCCGCTGACGGACTTGTGCCCGTGATCTGGGCAAAGGCTGCGGATCCGCCCGCGGGGACCTTGCTCGCAGCGGCGGGGACCGGAGAACTCCCTGTGGCAGTCGGCGTCGTGAGCGTCCCCCGCCGGGACACGCCCGGTCCGCACCCGTCGGCACCCTCCCGATACCAACGCAACAAGCCCGCCGCGCGCGCCGCGCTGACCGGGAGCACTCTGCCAGGCGGAGGCTATCGGGTCGAGACCTCCGAAGCGAGCGCGGCCGCCGCGGGCATTCGCCCGGGGGACGTCATCCTGACGATTGCAGGGTCCCCGGTGCCAGACAATAGCGAGATCCGGCGGGCCGTCGGCGAGAACCGAGCTGCGGAAGCCGTTTTCACCTTCCGGACCATCGTGGAGGGCCGCCGGGCCGGGGAGCGCGTGCCCGTCCGGCTCCGGCGGGGAGCCCAGGAAATCGAGCTGAATTTGGAGCTCAAGAAGGTGCCCGATCCCGAGGTCGGGTCCGAGTTCGTCAGCGATCACGCCGACGTTCCTCCAACGGTCATCACCGCTGACATACCCGTCTTGCCCCACGAGTGCGGCGCGCCGGCAGTCGGTGTGGATGGGACGCCGATCGGGCTGGTCATCAGCCGGTTCGGTGTGCCGGGCAGTTTCATCATCCCCGCAGACCGCGTCGCCGCCCGGCTCACCGACCTGAGGGCGGGCAAACCGCTCTCGGGCTTCCCGACCCCGTCGGCGCAGCCCGCGGCGGTTGCCCCGAGCGCACGCTGACAGGGAAAGGTCATCTCGCTAAGATCATGGAATCGGCTTAACACCAGGCGTCATCGTTTCAGACGGGAGGGTACGATCCGATGCCAAGGGAAGGTCAAGACGGTCGCCATGTCGCCGGGCGGTGCGAATTCCTGCGGGGAGTCGGCCTTGAGGGGGAACTTGGTGTCAGTTCCTTTTTCTCTGGAAAAAGGAGCTGACACCATTAAATTCTCAAATTCATTACGGTTCAATATCTCTTCAATACCATCCACTTGTTCCCCATCCGGATTAAGGCTTCCGTTCGTCGGCCGACTTCTTGACCTTCCATGACTTGCAGACCTGCTCAAACGTTTCCTTGGACAACTTGCTGGTACGATCTCCTTCGATCAGGATCGTCGTCTCCCCGATGAAAATATAGCAATACTGCAAGATGACCGGCTTCCGGTCTTCAACCCTGAGCGCGGAGACATGTGAAATGTTGGCGTCAAAGCCATCGATCCTCAAGAACGTGCTCTCCAGTTCCTTGAGGTTGGCATAGTGATTCCTCCTTAGGTTGTTGGCTTTCACAAACGCCTGGAAGTTGGTTGGCTTCTCGTTCAGGTTTATCACACCGAGGCCCGATTCGCCCTGGGGCTTGGGGAACCGACCGCTTTCCGTGTAGAGGTCCACCAGCCCGAACTGTCTGGCGAGTTTCCAACCTGGCGGCAATGTGAGGGTGTAGCCATGCCTTCCGGTTGCGGCGAGTTGCTTTTCCCAGCGTACGCTGGCCAGCATGAGTTTGAACGCTTCTTCAACCCGACGGAACTCGCCGGAAGGGGCCGTTGCCTGGACTTGGCCCACTCGCGCCTCTGAAGAACCCACAAGGAAGACCCACTGAACGTAGGTTTGCCCGTCTTTCCTCACTTCGCCCTTGAGTAAAAGTGTGGATTGGCCATTCTGCTTCCCCGTTTCCCTGGATTTGAGAATGAAGCCTCGGCCTCGCAGCCGCTCCGGAGTATAGAATCTGTTGAATTCCTGAATCGGGTCGCCGCCCCCGGGAGTGGGGATCTCGACAAACATGAGGCTGGCTTCGTGTTCTTTGCTTTCCAGTCCAGTGAATCCGAAGGATTCCTCGAAATTGGGGGCGGGAACCACGCTCAGGTGCGTGCCCCGCATTGTCGCGCGCTTTGCGCCTGCGACATCGTCGTCGGCTTGCAAGACCGCAACCAATAACATCATCGCATGCTTTAGTGCTAACTTCATAAAAGTCTCCGATCCCATTAAATTCTCCTAACAAAAGGTTCAGCGGCCCGCGCAGCGGGTCCACTGCAACCGCTGGTTCGCCTGCGTCATTCTGTTTGTCTTTTGGTCCATCTTTGGGAGGCGGTCCATCCGATGTGCGGACTCGAACCGCAGAAACTCTATCGTCCTGAAACTCGATGAGAAGCTTCCAATCGCTCGCGCCAAATTCCAGCGGCATCGTGATGACCCACAGTGCTGGTGTGTCCGCGAACAGCCTGAGTGAATCTGTGCGGTGCTGCCAATATGCTGACAAAACCTCGGAGTGTGACGCTCCAACACGGATAGCATCGTAAACCTGAAGCAGCGCGGCTCGATTGGGAGCATTGGATTTGGACGAGTTGAACACGTCGCCAGACACGAAGATCCACCAACCGTAGTAGATGGCGGCCACAACACCGATGATCGAAACGATGGCATGGGATCGCTTGAATTTCACTGGAGCGTCCGGAGCAGGCTAACCATTGTTTCGACGCCCGCCCGGGCGTTTTCTTTTACGCCCAAACGGGCGTATAATCCCGATCCTATGATGGATTGTGATCGAGAAAGTCGGCATTTGCAACGAGAATCCCTATGGATTATCGGGACCAAACCCGCCCGGCGAAGACGCCCGAGGCCAGCTCACGGACCGATCGCCCGCCACGGCGGCTCGACGCGGGTTGACCCGTCATTCAGACGTGGCGTTTCCGCATTCACACTGAGGAGCGGGCAAGGAGCCAGCCGAAATCCGATCGCACTTCCAAACTCAGCAGGGTTACAATCCCACTCGTGAGACAAGGAGCCTTTCGATGACAATCCGAGCGATCCTCCGTTGTGTGCTATTCATCACGCTCCTCATCGCACCGGCGGCAACCTGCGGGCCCGTCTTGGGCGACGAGCCACCCGCCAGCCTCCCCGCCGATTTCACGGCCCGAGTGGATGGGCTCTTCGCGCAGTGGAATCGTCGGGACACCCCAGGCTGTGCCATCGGAGTCGTGCACCGCGGTCAGGTCATTTACAGCAAGGGCTTCGGCTCGGCCGACCTGGAATACAAGGTGCCCAACACGCCGCAGACCGTGTTTGACGCCTCCGGGGGAATCGCCCAATCGCTGACCTGCGTTTGCCTCGCAAGGTTGATGGACGAAGGGAGAATCTCGCCCGAGGACGAACTCCGTAAGTTCGTGCCGGAGATGCACCCGTTCGATCCGCCGATTCGAATTCAAGATCTGCTCCGCTGCCGGACCGGCTTGTGGGAACAGGTCGCGGTGCCGGCCCTGGTCGGCTGGGAGATTGCGCCCTTCAGCATCCCTATACGGAAGCCGACCTCTTGAGCCTGATGGCCGGGCAGAAGACGCTGCCTTTCCCGCCGGGGTCGCAGTATCAATATAACGGTGGCGACTATTTCCTGCTCGGGCTCATCGTGAAACGGGTCAGCGGGCAATCCCTGGCCGAGTTTGCGCGAAAGCGCGTCTTCGCGCTGCTCGGCATGAGTCGCACCTTTTTCGAAGAAGACCCGGGAGCTGTCGTCGAGCAGTGCGCGGTCGGCCATTACAAACGCGTCGGCGATGCCTGGCACCTGTGGCGGTCCACGGCGTACATGGTCGGCGGAGGCGGGTTGAAGACATGCGTTGACGATCTCTGTCGCTGGGACCAGAATTTCGCGCACAACCGTCTGCCGGGCGGGAAGTATCTCGATGAGTTTTTCCGAGAGGGCACGCTCCTGGGGAATCGCTATGTCCTCGATGCGGATGCCGCTATCAAGGAGAACAACCCCGAGGCGCGGCGAAAGTCGCCGCCCGGCCAGTACCGCGGGCTGAGGCGCCGGCAATTCACGGGTGGTGGGTGGGGTATCAGTGCCGCGATGGCCCAGTTTCCTGACCAGGAGTTCACGGTCATCTGCCTGAGCAACAATAACGAGCTCGCATCGTGGAATATGACCCACCGCATCGCAGACCTCGCACTCGGTGACCGGCTTGCGCCCCGGGAGTCCCGGACCCCCAGCCGCCCGACGAGCGAGCTGCCGACGGTCGAGTTCACGGAGGCCGAGCTGCGCGATAAGGTCGGTGCCTATCGCACGAACTACAACGGGATGATCTGGCGGATCACACTTCGGGACGGGACCCTCCAGCTAACCGACCAGTTTCACAAGACCTGTTCTCTCCGGCCCTTGAGCGCCACTCGCTTCGATCCCGAGGGCCCGGGGTTTTCTCCCACCGCCCAGCTCGTCTTTTCGCGACCCGTGGCCGGATCGCCCTGGTCTCTGACGCACGAGTATGATCTGCCGGACAACAAGGCAAGAATCGAATTCCAGCCGGTCGAACTGGTCGATCCGACCCGCGATCAGCTCAAAGAATACGCCGGCCGGTACGAGAACGATGAGCTCGCAGCGACCTATCGGCTGGCCGTTCGCGATGGGCGGCTTTGGCTGCGCGTGAACAGCCGGCGGTGGGAGTGCTCGACGCAACCATCCGCGATGAATTCTTTCATATGCAGGAACCCGCCGACCTCCGCATCATTACCTTTCTGCGGCACGAGAAGGGCGAAGTGACCGGTCTTTCGATCGATATCGGCGGCCGGCTGAGAGGAGTCCGGTTTACGAAGCGATGAGGGGGGAAAGCACATGATGAGGATCGTGGAGCGGCAAGTAGATCGCCAGAGTTGCGGCGAGAACCCAACTCAGCCGGAACTGTCCTGGGGTCATTGGCGTGAAGCCCCATGGGTTTCTTGTGAGTAAACATACCGATCCATGATACTCCGGACCGCAACCGGGGTCACGAACGAATGGCGATAAGCGAGCCTTGTTCTTGCGGTAAAGCAAACGGCCGTTTTCTTACCGGCCTCGCACACCAGAGCAGGACACGGTTTTCCTCGCATTCCCTCGCCAAAAAGGGGTGCGGTTAATTTACCGATCGACCTCCTTCGTGGACTAAGAAGAGATGAGGAGGAGTAAACCGAGCAAGAACCGTGTGTATTCGATGGGAGAGTCGAGGAAGTCCGTCGCCAGAAGGAAGAAGACCATGAGGACCGCGAAGAAGAAGACCACCGCAGCTCCGAAGGCTTCGATCCAAGCACCGACCGCTACAGTTACGGAGTAACCCGCGTAGAGAACAAGCGATACCAGGCAGATTACCAGGGACGTTCACATGCTACGACGAAGAGCATGCATAGCTTGTCTCCATCCGATGCGGGCATAAATGTGCCGGCTACCGATCAGTTCTGGCTCGCTCTCAACGAGTTCCATCGGAATCGATTACGCCAGCCCCGTTCATACTACCGAGTACGTCGGCTGGTGTCTCGGTCGAAGCGGCGTCGAGCCAATTGCGATTTCGAGGTAAAGCAAACGGCCGTTTCCGTTGCCGCCCTTGCACGCCAGAGCCGAGCACGGTTTTCCTCGCATTCCCGCGTAAGAAACTTGGTAAGGGATCAAGGTCAGAAAACGACGCACCGCGACGAATTCCTTGACCATGGACGAGCCTGCCCGCGATGCCCCCTCATGCCGCACCGGTGGCACTGGTCGGCCTTGGGGTTGACCGGGACCCGCGTCGAAACCTCGACAGTGCTGGCCCTGGCAGACGGAGGGTTTCACGGTATGATCCGTGAGACATGCGGGTTAGGATGAAGTGGGGTCCTGGATATCGGTATTCCACGTTCAGAAGGAGGAGGAGACCATGACGGCGTTTGTGCTGATGACATTCCTTGGGGTGGCTCCAGCCGCGGATGGGCCCGGCGGCCCCTCCCGTGAGCTGGCGGCAGCGGTCCGGATCGAGGCGGCCGGCAAGCCGATCGACACCGCGGTCGGCCACGCCGCGCCCTTCGTCGGCGACTTCGACGGCGACAAGGTCGTCGACCTGCTGGTCGGTCAGTTCGGCGAGGGCATCCTGTGGATCTACCGCAACGAAGGCACGGCCGCGAGGCCGAAGCTGGCGGCCGGGGTGAAGTTCAAAGACGGGCGCGAGGACGGCCGTGTACCGACGGGTTGATGCGTCGGCTTCGGTCCACAGTTGGTGGACCTCGACGGCGACGGCCAGATCGACATCATCTCCGGCTCCTGGCCGGGCGAGTTGTTCCTGTTCCGCGGCAAACCGGGCCGGACCTTCGGTCCTCCGGAGATGATCAAGGATAAGCAAGGCGAGATTATCAATATTGGTGGCGGAGTCCGCGAGCAATCGGGCGGCGGACTGCTCATCACCGGCAATGCGAAAGTTCGAGACGACGCCCGAGGGCACATTCGTCGAATACAAAGGCAAGCGCTACAAGAGCACGCCCGAGGCACCGATCTACACCACCGGTTGTGCCTCGGCCGTCCACGCCGCCGACTGGGACGGCGACGGAGATCTCGACCTCCTCGTCGGTGATATTCAGGGCGATGTTCATCTCATTCCCAACGAAGGCTCGGCCAAGGCTTTTGCGTTCGGCGTGCCGCAGCCTCTCAGCTGGATCGAGCCTCAGTCGCGGGCCACGTGCAACCTCATCGGCGCGGTCAAGGGCCTGGTGTCCGGCCGCGGGGCGGATGGGGAGTCCGTGCATGTCGAAGGCGACGCGGGCCCCTTCGCGGCCGACTGGGACGGTGACGGAGACCTCGATCTCCTGGTGGGTTCCGGCGACGGCAGCGTCTCGCTGTTCCGTAATGTCGGTTCGGCCAAGGCCCCGAAACTGGCGGCGGCCGAGCAGCTCGTCCCGCCCGGCGAGACGGCTTTCGGCGGGAATGCCCCCAAGCAGGCCGCGACGAGGAATCCGATCGAAGGTGTGCGCCGCTGACTGGAACGGCGACGGCCGGCTCGACTTGCTGCTCGGCGACTTCGCCACGCAGGCCCCCGACCTCCCCGAGCCCACCCCCGAGCAGAAGGTCAAGCACGCCTGCGCTCCGCAAGCAGCTCGGGGAAGTCCAGCGGCATCATGGCGAGAAGGTTCAGAAGGTCTTCGGGCCGAACCGGGCGAAGACCAAGGAGGATCTCGACAAGGCCAACAAGGAGTTGCAGCAGATTCGTCAAAAGATGCAGGAGCTCGAGTCGCAGCTCCCGGCCGAGTCGGAGTATCACGGCTGGATCTGGCTGTTCCTTCGCCAGCCGGCCGAAAAGGCCGCGGCTCGATGAGTCGGGCCATGCGTCAGCCGTAGACGGATGATCGCGCCAGAGGTGCCAGAAGGCGGTTCGACATGCAGTGCCCCGATCTGTCACCCTGGCGATCTTGGCTTTCCCTGAGTCTTTTCCCCGGCTGGTCATAATTCGGATAAAGGGGATTGGACTAAACCGCTTCGCGGTAGAGCTTTGAACCGTCGGCCTCTGGTGCCCACCGAAGATCCGCCTTTCCCGCGGCTCCCTTCATTCCAGACGTTTCACCGATTGACTGCATCGTTCCCTCCGGTTACAGCCCGTCCCACCGAGGCGACAACCAATCCGCGTGAGACGATCCGATGCGGTCGCGAGCGTCCGGGGTCCCCAAGATGACGTCCATGCACCCATCATAGGGATGGAAGAGCCACCTGCAGTCAGGGCTCAAGACCATGACGTTGGTCACGACGACGTCGGCGACCAGCCGGAGGATTGAGTCGAGCACACCCGGCTTCCACTCCCACTCGCTGGCGAACACGTGCCAGTAGGTCGGCTTGGCGAAATCGCCATCGAGGTCGTGCATCGGGAGGATTCGCCACGGCCTCGCATCCGGGTCAAGAGTTCGCAACTCGGGCCGAGCGGGCGGGGCCTCTGTCGAGTCGGAGTCCTCGGTTGTCAGGAGGACGACACCCGCTCTCGGGCCGACAAGCTCATCAAGGATACGAATCTGCCGGCCCAGCATTTCGGCATATTCGCCTTCGTCCTGCGGGTAACGCTGCGACCCGGGAAGGCTGTAGGAACCGGACCCATCGGTTAGGGAACACAGTCCTCAATCGATGAGCCACTGGCTCGCAGCCAGGGAACTGTACGTGCCAGTCGTCGAGCATCTGAAGCACCTCGCCGAAGCGAGCCCATGGACTTCCACGATGACAACATCTGGTCATCGCTCCCCACAGACGACGCTCAGTTAAACCCAAACTCCTAACGACGTCAACATTTCATAGTGCGGCCGCCCTGCCTTGTTGAGTGACGGCCATCCTCCCGTCGGGCCATGATGAACGGTCCACATCTTCACCCCAACACCGGAGCACGTCATGACCAGGGGAGAAAAAGGGGACATGAGGGAGAAAAGGGGACATACCGCACTTACGACTTTCCCATGGTTTCCCAGGGCCTCCAGATCAAGACGCTATGTCCCCCTTTATCCAGGAATTCAGCGCCGGCATGGGTAGCTCCTTGTGGCAGAGGTCAAACCGACAGAAACTCGTGCGGCCTGATGAGGACAAATGGGCCGTCGCCACTGACTCGGTAATCGATGAACGCACCGTGAGTCCCCGTCCCCACCGTTTCTGCCTGGATGTTGACCAGATAGCGCTTGGAGGTGTCGAATGCATGGACTGCCGCAGTTCCAAGCAAGTGCTGTCTGAAGAGCGCGATCATTTGACCATTACCAGCTAACCAATGGTACGAATTGAATTTCGCGGGGTTCCAGGCTTTTGTCAGCATTCCGACGACATAAGCCGACAAAATATTGCCGGGTCCCGCCAACGTCTTCATGTGGAGCAGATTTTGCTGAAGCTTAGCGTCCGACATGTTCCGTCCGAAGTGATGCCGACCAGGGAATTGGTGCTCAGGACGCACGTCAGTGTGATGCAAGTGTAAACCCCCGGGTATAATATCTTGGAGTCGATGCCAACGTTATTATTGGTCATGTCGAGGAGGCCGCCTTCGGTCAACGTAATCATGTCGGTTTCTCGCATCTCCGGGAAACTTGACAACAGCCCTCAAGCATCGTAGTCCTCGGCTGTGTTGACGGTTTGGATGAGTTCCTTGAATTCGATCAATCCGACGAGCCAACAGTGAATCTCGATCTTGCAGTCGGGCCGTATGAATCGCGGTGCGGGCGGCAGAAACGGGGACATTCCTCTCCTCCCCCGCCATGGAGAAGTGTGCGCTGCGGAGATCGACCTCGGTCAGTCAGGCGGCGAGCCGGTCGGCACGGGCGAGGTTGGCCCCGCGCAGGTCGCGCCGGGTCAACCTGGCCCCGCGGAGATTGAACCGGCGGCGGTCAATCGCCGTCCGCGACGCGGCCACGAGTTCGACCCCGAGGAAGTTGGGTTTCCCCCCCTCCCGTCGTCGAATTTCGTCGAAGTCGATGCCGTTCACGAACTCGGTCCCCGCCCCTGCTCGGGACCATGGCTCCGGTGCGATTCGAAGCGTTTCCGACGTCCCCAGTACGATTCTGGCAATCGAGGTCCGAGAAAGCAACGGGCTGGTCCGGGAAGTCGAGGAGGACAAAGGGACAGTCCATTTCTTGCTTCCGAAATAAGCAATGTCTTCGTTATTCCTGCCCCGTTTTCCCTGCCGGAGGTTGACGGTGTCATCACTCTGCCCGAGACGACCCGCGCTCGGGATTGAGCTAAACCGAGTTGTTCTCCAGAATACCGGTTGGGCGATCGTAGCGAGTCATCCAACACTTCCTCGTTGATAAGTCGGTCCGTTGCGGCGCTCCGGGAGACCTTGTCATGACGATGTCTTGCACCCTGGCGACACTGACCCTGTTTTCCATCATCGCACAGGCGAGGACCGCTGGTCCCGCCGAGGAGCGAGGCGCGCTCCACCTGCGGATCGCCGAGCCGGGGGCCAACGGCCGGCTCGTTCCGGTCCCCGCCCGCGTCCACCTGGCGGATGGTAAGGGCCAGCCCATACTCGCACCGGGGCTGCCCGCTTTCAAGGACCACTTCAACTGCGGAGGCGAGGTCCGATTGGATCTGCTCCCCGGACCCTACACCTACACGGTCGAACGTGGTCCGGAGTACCGGCGGGCTTCCGGACGCATCGAGGTCGTCGCAGGCACGGTTCGACAGCAGGAGATCGTGCTGAGGCGTCTGATTGATCTGGCGGCTCGGGGCTGGTACTCGGGCGACCCGCACGTGCATCGGCCACTCGAGGACATGCCGCTGCTCCTGCGATCCGAGGACCTGCATGTCGCCCCGGTCCTCACCGTCTGGAATCGCACCAACATCTGGGAAGACCGGCCCCTGCCGGATCGGCTCCTGGTCGAGGTCGAGCCGACTGCGCCATTTCCACCGTCTGGCCTGCGAAGACGAGCGCCTCGGCGGTGCCCTGCTCTACTTCAACCTGAAACGCCCACTCGACTTCTCGGGTGACGGCCCCGAGTTCCCCTCTCCGGTGACCCATCTTCGCAAGGCCCTCGAGCAGGAAGGGACCTGGGTTGACATCGAGAAACCGTTCTGGTGGGACATGCCGGCCTGGGTCGCGACGGGCAAGGTCCGCTCTCTCGGCGTGGCGAATAACCACATGTGCCGAAGCAGGATGTACAAGGACGAGGCATGGGGGAGGACCCGCGATCGCCAGCAGTTCCCGCCGCCTCGAGGCAACGGGTTCTACTCGCAGGCCCTCTACTACCGGCTGCTCAACTGTGGGCTTCGGATTCCGCCGTCAGCCGGCTCGGCCTCGGGAGTGTTGCCCAACCCGGTCGGTTACAACCGGGTCTACGTCCACGTTGACGGCCCGTTCTCTCACGACGCGTGGTGGAGTGGCCTGGGCCTCGGCCGATCGTTTGTGACCAATGGCCCGATCCTCCTGGTCCAGGCCAATGGCGAAGATCCAGGACACGTCTTCCGGGCCCCTGCCGGCGAGAAAGCGACCGTCGCTCTCGATGTGCAGGTCATCGGAGATGACCCCTTGGAGGCGGTTGAGGTGATCCGTGACGGCGTGGTCGTCGAGCGTCTGGAGGGTCGGTCGCTGGCCGATCGGCCCATCCTGAAGCCTCTGGTTTTCGAGAGGAGCGGTTGGTTCCTTGTGCGGACGATCGCGGCGGTTCCCGAGACTTTCCGCTTCGCCAGCACAGCGCCGTTCTATGTCGAAATCGGCGATCGTCCCCAAGTCGTTCGCCGGGCCGACGTCACGTTCTTCCTCCGATGGATCGACGAGCGGATCGTCGCCCTGGAGGCGGATCGCCAGGGGCACTTACGCGATCCTGCGCAGAAGGCGACGGTCCTGGGGCCGCACCGCGAGGCTCGCCGCTTCTTTGAGGGACTGCTCCGAGCAGCCGATTGACGCGCCGAGCGGAACGGCAGATCCAACTTTCGTCATCCTGGTCAGGAAGG
Organism: uncultured Isosphaeraceae bacterium; assembly: GCA_963842405.1. Classification (GTDB taxonomy): domain Bacteria; phylum Planctomycetota; class Planctomycetia; order Isosphaerales; family Isosphaeraceae; genus CAVZRC01. The sequence goes on from CAWJGW010000003.1 coordinate 243,510, forward strand.
TCGTCAAGAGCCGGCCGTGTGCCTGGCCGCGAACTGCGCCAGGCTGGCCTTGGCCAATGGGAGCCTGGCGATCGATTGGGCGGTCATAGGCGCTTGCCCTTGGGCTTCTTCGGATGTTTTCCGGGAGCGGCCGGGGCCGGTGTCAGCCCCCGAGCCCAGTTCTGTAGCAACCGTATCCATCGCGACTCGATCACTCCTTTGCAAAGGGCCAGGGCCTCCAAGACCAACTCGGGAGTCAGAAGTGGCAGGGCCTCGCTTCGCTCGATCGATCGGTACGTCCCGTCGGCCTGGAGGCGCCGAAACACAGGACACCGCTCCGGACGTCGTAACGCCAGACTTCCGGGAATCGCAGGGCGGCATAGGTCGGCAACGTGCCCTCGGAATCGCTGAAATCGTTGACCTCAATGGCCAGGTCAGGAGGAGGGTCGACGGCCAGGTCGATCTCATCCTTGTCGCGGACCGCCGCCTCATTGGCGATATAGAAACAGGTATCGGCCTCCTTGCCGGCGCCTCCGTCTTCCCTGCGGAATGTTGTGGAGCCCGCGCAGAGACAGGGGATATCGAGCGTGGCCGTCAACTCCGTGACTACTCGATCGAGCCGCCGGTTGTACTTCTCGTGGCGGTATTTGGGCGACATGAGATCGAGGGTCCCCCGGAAGTAATGCATGCGCACATGTCGATTTGAATCGTCGTCGCGCATCGCCACGTAGTCATTCCAAGGAACGTCGCGGAGCGACGCGCGATCGGAGCCGTTGAGGGCCTCGCGGACCGGCGGGTACTTGCTTGCCGTGGACATGGTCAGTTCCCTCCTGGACCGTCGGATTCATCCCGTCGGACCTGCTTGAGCACAGCCTGCCTGATGTAAGCAGCCACCGCAAGGCCATTGCTTGTGGCGCACTCGCTTGAGCCGCTGATAGTCCTCATCGGACAGTTCCAGCCGCGCGTGGCGGATTTCCTTCGCCGTCGCCGTGGTTTGCACCTTCCTTGCCCCCGCCGCTTTCTTCGCCATGGTAACCCGCCGGATGGTTGCAGCCCATGCACCCATTCTAACCAGGTATGGTCTGCATCACAGATGAGTTTCGGCCCTGCAAGCTGTTCACCGCAGGATCGCTTTGTCTGAGTCGTGAAGAGTTGTCTCAGAACGCCAGTTTAGCTCGCAGTTCCAGCTTCGAAGCGAGAACGATCGGACCGGTCACACGCCGCTCCGGCTGGTCAGCCAAGCAGACTTGCAATTGGGTCGCCCTTGCAGAGCGTCATCGGACGGTCAAACTGGTCGTGGAGCTCCGATTGCGGGTCCACACCGAGGCAGTGGCAAATGGTGGCCATGAAGTCGCCGGGGGTGACCGGACTTTCGGCTGGGTATGCCCCGATCCGGTCGGATGCTCCGTACACCTGACCACTCCGGATGCCACCTCCGGCCAGCAGCGACGGAGAAGGCACTCGGCCAGTGCTCGCGCCCGCCGGTGGACAGGGTCACCTTGGGCGTGCGTCCGAACTCGGTCGCGACGACCACGAGGGTCTCGTCGAGCTGGCCGCTCGATTCCAGGTCGGTTATCAGGGCGGCGAACGCCTGATCGAAGGGGGGAATCAGGTCGTCCCGTAGGGCCTCGAAGTTCTCGCGGTGGCTGTCCCAGGCGTAGCCCTTGGCGCCCTGGGTCCGGAGCCAGTTGACCTGGACGAGCCGGGCACCGGCGTCGAGGAGCCGGCGTCCCAGCAGGACCGACTGGCCGAAGAGATTCCGGCCGTACCGCGCGCGGAGGCCGGAGTCGGCCGTGGAGAGGTCGACCGCCCGCCGGATCGGCCTCCGAGCCGATGACGTCCAGCGCCTTCTCCTGGCTCTGCTTCAGCGCGAGGGCCGGCGCGGTCTCCCTGAGATAACGCGTCTGCTGGTTGAGCTGGTCGACCAGCCCCAGCCGCGCGTTCCAGGACCGGCCGGGGCACATTCGGCCAGGAGCGGGAGGTTCTCGAGCCGGAAGTCGTCGCGGTTCGGGTCGCCGCCCGTCTGCATCGGGTCGTACTTGCTGCCCAGCGAACCACCCCACTGACCGGCGCGACGGCCGCTACCGGCGTCGAGCCGGCGCGGCACCAGGATGAACGGGAACATCGGTCCCGATCCCGGCGAGATCTTCGCCAGCGCCGAACCGATGTGGGGCGCCTCCTGGCGACCCATGAAATTCGCCTCGCTCTCGGTCCTCGGATAGGTCTGACCGGTGAACATCGTGTAGCCGCCGGTCGCGTGGCCCGCCGACGTGTGAGTCATCGAGCGTACCACGGCGATCCGATCCATCAGCTTCGCGGTCTCGGGCAGATACCTCGTGAACCGGACGCCCGGCATCGCCGTGGCGATCGTGTCGAACTCGCCACGGATCTCGGCCGGTGCGTCGGGCTTCGGGTCGAACGTGTCGTGGTGCGAGGCCCCGCCCGAGAGGAACAGGATGATGCAGTTCCTGGCCTTGCCAAAGCTCCTGGACGCCTCGGAGGCCGCCGACGGTCGCTCCAGAAGGGTCGGCAGACTTAGACCGCCCAGCGAGAGCCCCCCGATCCGCAGCAACTCGCGCCGGTTCAACCCATCGCAAAACCGCGACGTCGGTCCCAAGAGACGGATCATGATGAGTCTCCCATCCCCGAACCCTTCACATCCCGATGCACTCACTCCCAAAACGCGGTAGGCCGATTGATCGTCACCTGATGTCTGACGCCAGTCCAGCCACCCCTCTATCTCCTCAAGCCGAGAAGACTCCCTTGCGTCCCGGCGCTTTACTCACCATACTCCTGTTGTGGGATATTTCTCAAGCACCTGTTTAATATTTTTCGCTACGGCCGTCCTTGGGGGCAGGATCTTCATACGATTCCTTTCAGTTGTCATGATCTGGTGAGGTCGGACCACCATGTGTGACCGCCATCGACTTTGGAGCGGATTGCTGGCCGCGATCGGGTTGTGGACGGGTGTCTCGCACGCCCTGGCCGGTCCGTTCGTGGAGCACCTTTCACCCCCCTCGCTCTCTCGGGGGAAGACCAGTCGGGTTACTCTGGTCGGCTCGGAGCTGCAGAGGCGCGACGGGTTTGTGGACGTCGCTGGCCGCGAAGGAGGTCGTGGCGTACGCTCGTCGAGCCGAGCCGGGACGACCTGGCCACCTTCGACGGTGAAGGTCGATCGGGATGCCCCGCTGGGCATCTACGGGCTGCGCCTGGCGACCCGAAGCGGACTGAGCAATGTCAAACTCTTTCTGATCGATGACCTGCCCGACGGTTGCGGAACGGGAATCGAACCCTCCGATCGCGGCGCCCCAGCACCTGAGCTGGCCCGTGGCCGTACTGGGGAGGGCCGAGCGAGGCCGACGTTGACCGGTACTCCATCGAAGTGGTAGCCGGTCAGCGGGTGACGTTCGAGGTCGTCGGCAGCCGGCTGGGACAGGACTTCGATCCGGTCGTCACCATCAAAGACGCGCGGGGCCGGCTGGTCGTCGAGCGCGACAATGACGTCGGCCTGATGTTCGACTGCCGATTCGCACATACGTTCGAGCAGACCGGGCGGCTACACGATCGAAGTCTGCGACACGCGCTTCCGAGGGTCCGACCATCTGGCGTACGTGTTGCGCGTGGGCCGATTCCCGGAGGGGCGGGTGGCCTTCCCGTCGACGATCCGGGCGGGAGACGCCCTGGCGCTGAGCGTTCCCGGAGCCGATGCGTTTCACACAGCAGGTCGCGATCCCGAAGCAGACGCCACCCGAGAGCTTCTTCCAGGAGCTGCGGCGGACCGGCGACCAGGCCTCGGCCTGGGTCCCGCTTCAGGTCTCGGCCTTATTCGAACACCCTGGAGCAGGAGCCCAACGACGCTCCTGCGAAGGCCACGCTCGCGCCGATCCCGCGCGTCCTGCACGGCGCGATCGCGACGCCCGACGATCGCGACGCCTTCGCCTTCGACCTGGCCGCGGGTCAGCGGTTAACGGCACGCGTCGAGTGCCGCCCGCTGGGGTCGCCCGCCGATCTCGACGTTTCACTGATCGATCCGGGACGGCAAGACCGTCAAACGCCTCGATACGCTCCCGGATGGGGAGGCGACGTTCGAGATCCAGGCAAAGACGAAGGGCCGGCACGTCCTGCGTCGTGCGGAGCCTGACCGGGGAAGGCGGGCCCGAGTACGTCTATCGAATCACGATCGCCTTGCGCGAGCCGACCGTTCGGCTCGTCGCCGACGCCTCCAGCCTGGCCATTCCGCGAGGGTCGTCATCAGCCCTTGCCCTTGAGTCTCGTCCGGACCGATTTCGGCGGACCGATCGTGCTGGAGCTTCGCGGAGCGCCGTCCGGCATGGCCCTGCGCACCGAGATCATTCGCGACGGGCGAGACTGAAGTCGATTAACACGATCGCGGTCGCGGACTCCGTTCCCGAAGGGCTGTACTCGGTCCAGGTCGTCGCGCGGAACGAGGACCGACGGCCGGGAGCACACCACCACTCGCCACGACCTTGCCCCTGATCGATCGCCTGCCCACCGGCCGCGGCCCCCATGGCGAACCCTTCGAGCTGCGCGAGGACCAGCGACGCCTGCCCCCTACCCTGACCGACCGGATCGCGATCCTGGTGACGCCCCCTTCGCCATACACTTTCGAGCTGCCTGACCGATTGGTCGTCCTGCCGCGCTACCTGGAGGCGACGTTTCGGCTGGAGACCACGCGCGTCGGCCGGGTTCGACGGCGCCGATCACGTTCGTCGCCCGCGGCGGCACCCTGGAACCGCTGAATCTTCAGAAGCCCCGCGTCAAGGCCGCGATTCCCCCCGCGACCCGCGATCAGACGACTGTCGCTGGGCGTCCTCCGGTCCGGTGTGAACTCGGAGCTCCGCAAGCATCGCGTCACGGTCACGGCGCACGCCAACGATGCCGGCCGCACCGTCGACCTGACCCGCACCTTCGAGTTGCAGACCCAGTGTCGCGTACGAGCCGTCGGCCGAACCGCCGCGCTCGGAGATCCAGGCCGGGAAATCCGCGATGGTGGCGATTCGTGCCAACCGACTCGCCGCCGTTCAACGGGCCGATCACGATCCGACCGTCGGGCGACGCGGGATGGGGTCTGCCTCTCGGTCGTGGAGATCGCCGCGGGGGTTGACCGTGTGGATATGAAGATCGTCGTTCCGCCGGGGACCAAGCCGGGCGTGCACCACGTCGCGCTACCCGGCTCGGCACGGGTCTCGAAGTTCGACGAGGCCGGTGACGGGTAAACCGATCGAGGTGGTCGTGGTCGCGCCGAAAGGAGGCCGATCGTGAGGTCGAGATCGAGAGCGTCCTCACCGTTCGTCGCGCTGGCGATGAGCGGCGCGATCGTTGCATTCACGTTCGCCAACGCCCGCGCCGAGTGGCCCGTCGGTCGATGCGATCACGGTGCAACCCGCCGAGATCGTCCTGCACGGCAGCCGGGCCGCCCAGCGAATCCTGGTCACGGGGCGGCATGGGTCTCGCCTCGAGTCGGACCTGACGGCGCTGGCCACGTTCGAAAGCCTCGACCCCGCGGTCGCGACGGTGACCGCGAAGGACTGGTATCGCCGCGCGGGCCGGGCCAAGCCACGCTGGTGGTCCGATACGCCGGGCACGAGCAGCGAGTGCAGGTGCGCGTCGAGCGTTTCGGCCCGGAGCCGCCGGTTGATTTCCGGACGGAGGTGGTCGCCGCGCTCTGGCACGCGGTGGCTGCAACCAGGGTGCCTGCCACGGCTCGCCTCAAGGCAAAGGGGGCTTCCGTCTGAGCTTGCGCGGGTTCGACCCCGAGCTCGACTACCGACGTTGACGCGGGAGGCATTCGGGCGGCGGACCGACGTCTTCGCCCCTTCCGCAAGCCTCATCCTGAAGAAGGCCACGATCCGGGTGCCTCATCAAGGAGGGCGACGATTCCAGGAGGACGAGAGGGCGTACCGGCTGCTGCACGACTGGATCGCGCAGGGGTGTCGTCCCTCGCCGTCGGCGAGCCCGGCTGATCGGCGTCGAGGTCTTGCCCTCGCGACGGTATCTCCACGCTTCGAGCCCGCGGCAGCAGCTCGTGGTCCGCGCTCGCTTCGACGACGGTTCGGTCCGAGACGTCACCGACCTCGCCGTTTTCAGCTCGAGCAACGAGGCCGATGCCCCGGTGACTCCTCGGGGACTGGTCGAGTTCCGTCGGACGGCCGAGACCGTCATCCTGGTGCGTTACCTGGAGCGGATCGCGACCGTCCCGCTTGACGTACGTCCGGACCGACCCGAACTACGTGGCCGCTCCGACCCGGACCGTCAACGAGATCGACCGCCACGTCTTCGAGAAGCATCGCCGGCTCCAGCTTCACGCCTCGCGCGGCGCCGAGGATCCGGTGTTCCTCCGCCGCGCGCTACCTCGACCTGATCGGCAGCTTGCCCACTCCGGAGGAGGTCACCCGGTTCCTCGATTCGACCGACCCGAACAAGCGATCGAAGCTCATCGATGCCTTGCTGGAGCGCGACGAGTTCGCAAGCTTCTGGGCGATGAAGTGGGCCGACATCATGCGAGGCAATCGGGAGGCGATCACCGAGCGTGGCGTGCATAACTTCCATCGCTTCCTTGTCGAGGCAGTTCGCCGACGACCGGCCATTCGACCAGTTCGCCGGCGAGGTCTTGACCAGTCGGGGGAACACGATCCACGCGCCCGCGGCCAACTTCTATCGGATCACGCGCACGCCGGAAGACGCGGCCGAGTCGGCGGCGCAGCTCTTCCTCGGGGTCCGCATCCAGTGTGCGAAGTGCCACAACCATCCGTTCGAGGCGATGACGCAAAAGGACTATTACGGGCTCGCCGCCTTCTTCGCGCGCGTCCGGCTCAAGGGGCAGCGATTCGGGCTCGACGACGAGGTGGTGTTCCTCGCCGACGAAGGCGAAGTGACCGACCCGACTCGCGGCAAGGTGCAACACCCCTACGCCTTCGGCAAGCCGTTTTCGAGGCGAGGGCCCCTGACGACGACCGCCGGCGACATCCTCGCGGACTGGCTGACCGCCGCCGACAATCCCTACTTCGCCCGCGCGATGGCCAACCGCGTGTGGGCCCACCTGATGGGCCGTGGGATCGTCGAGCCGGTCGACGACTTCCGCGAAACCAACCCGCCCTCCAACCCCGATCTCCTCGACGCCCTGGCCAACGCCTTTGTCCGCGGTGGGTATCGGATCAAACCGCTGATCCGCCTGATCATGAATTCGGCGACGTATCAGTTGAGCGCGGAGCCTCCCGCCCATGTCCTCGCCCTACGGGGCCGACCCGGAGCGGTACTTCACGTCGGCCGTGGTCCGAAGATGCTGACGGCCGAACAGATCCTCGACGCGATCTCGTCGGCGACGGGGATCCCGGAGCGGTTCCCGGGCTATCCGCCGGGTACCCGTGCCATCGAGATCGCCGAAGGCGAGGTCCCCAACCAGTTCCTCCGGGCGTTTACCAAGCCCGTCCGGAACGACGCCTGCGACTGCGCACGCGAGTCCGAGCCGTCGTTGAATCAGGTGATTCACCTGGTCAACAACGCGGACCTTCTGGCCAAGATCGAATCACCCGAAAACCGGCTCGCGCTCGCGTCGAAGGCGGGAAAACCCGTGAAGGAACTGGTCGAGCTCGCCTTTGTGGCGACTCTCAGTCGACGTCCCACCGCGGCGGAATCGGCCATCGCACTCGAGCACATCGCCCGGACGTCGGACCGGCTGGCGGGATTGCGGGACCTGCAACATGCCCTGATTAACTCGAACGAGTTCCTGCTGCGCCACTGAGATCGATGATGCGCCGCCCGTAATCGGTGTAGCCAGCGAGGGCCAGCGCCTCCGCCGGAAGGGCTCGCTCACGGCGAATCGCGCCGCGAGGGGTCCACTTCACTCCGGCTTTCTCGACCACGCCGCCATGCCGTCGATGTTGCCCTCGATGACCTGCTTTGCGAGGGCGTTCGCGCCGGAGGTCAACGAAATCCACTGGATCCGGTTCACATCGTCCCGATGGGGCCAGGAGCTCAGCGCGTAACCCACCACTCCGGGAGCCACCAGCCACGCCCCGAGGTTGAAGTCGCTGCGTGCGGCTAGCTTCGGGTCCAGAGACTGGGTCTTGTCCTTGAGCAGGTACCAGTAGGCGACCCTGTAGCCCTTGATCGTCCCCGCGTCGACCAGGACCAACTCCTGCTGGACCTTGGCAACCCCCGGGACGCTGATGACCTCGAAGAATCGCACCTTCCCGGGGGGCTTGAAGTCGGAATCCGACACGGATCGGCAGGCATCGACATGGGCAATGTGACCCTTGTAACCGTCGACGTCCATGACCCGGGCGATGAAATCATCCGGGGCGACGCCCGGAATGGCCTTGAGCCCGATCGCCTCGTCGGTCGGTTTGTCATCCACCTTCCAGTGGTGGAACTGATAGCCGGTGACTCCCATTCCGCGGTCCGGGAGCTTCTGGAGCACCCGGTCGAGAAACTTCTGGACTTCCGCCGGTGCGCCGTCCAGAGGTGCTGGCCACACCGGCCTGAGGGCAACATGCGAGCTTGTCGGGGCCGGTTGCGGCGAGAGCCTGAAAGCAAGGACGGCGACAATGCCTCCCAGCAGAGGGAGAGACAGGCTCACGTATGCCACTCTCCTGGATGCAGTCACGCTCGAGTCCCTTATTCGCCTGAACCTACATTATGTGGAGCGGTCACTTGCCGAACGGGTTACGATCCCGCCGAGGAGCAGCGAGCGGGCGAACGCGATTCGGAACACGGTCAAAGTACCCTTCAGACGTTGAGGGTGATACTCGGATTCTCGCGAGTATCCGCCTTGAGATCAAGCGGTCCCGTCCGTCTTTTCAGAACGCTCGCGAAGTGCGATCATTCACAAGTACAACCGGGATAATTCCGACAGTCGCCTCCTTCGCTACAACGCGGTCCGCGACACGTGAGTTCGGCGAACCAGGCGGCACAGTTGGGGGAGACCAAAATGGAACGCCGACCTCGGTTCGATTGCACCAAGTTCTGGGTGTCGCTCGTGGCGTTCGCGTGGCTCGGTGTGCTTGCTCCGGCAGCCGAGCCGAAGTATGCCCCCGGGAGCGATTGGCCGTCGTACCGCCACGACGCGACGCTTTCGGGGATCTCGCCGCTGAAGGGGGGCCTGGCGCGATCGCCGCGGGTTGTATGGTCGGTCGATCTGGGAGGCCCGCGGCTTCCGTCCGAGACGATTCGGATTCGCGACGTCACGGGCGACGGACGCGACGAGATCCTGATCCTTGGCCTTGCGTCGATTGAGTGTCGCGATGCGCGCGGGGCACGGCTATGGGTGCTGGAGGGAGTCCCGAGTCCTTCGGTCCTGGACATTCGCGACTACGCAGGCGACGGTTCGCGCGGGATCCTGCTGTCGACCGCGCGGCGGCCGAGTGACCGTCTTCATGGTGGACGGTCGCTCGGGCGGAGCCGTTTCGCTCTGGGTGGACCAGAACAACTTCGGAGGGCACACGCGGTTCGGCAAGCTGCTCGAGGGCGTCGCCGGAGCGCAGGTGGCCAGTACCTCCAGTGGGCAAACACCACCCGAGCCCTACGGCGGCGGCATTCGGTTGGTCAGCTTCGAGAACGGCCTCGCCCGGCCACATTTCCGAATTCGAGCCCACGTGCCCGGCGATTTCTACTCGCCCCTCATGCTCTTCGACGACCTCGACGGCGACGGCGCCGTGGAGATGGCCGTGATTAGTCACGAAGCACTCTGGTCGTTTGACACGGAGACCGGTCGTCAAGAATTCACGGCGCGTTACGCCGCCCATGATTCGCACCTACAACGCCACCGTCGCTTCGGTGAAACTCGCGAAGGCCGATCTGCAGCCCTCGCTTGTGATGATCAATCCGCATCTGCCGGGCCTCGAGGCGGTGCGCCAGGATGGCCGATCGCAGGCGACGAGGATCTGGAAAGTCGTGGTCGGCGGGAAGGAAGACCAGTACCAGTCGACGATCCGAATCGCGCCGGGCGGCGCGGACGTCGCCGCCGACCTCGACGCCGACGGCCGGTATGAGCTGCTGGCCTCGATCACGAACGAGCACGGCGACCGCACGCAGCACCTCGTCATCTTCGACGCAGCGACCGGCAAGCGCCTCGAGGAGTCCGTCGACGAACGCGTGGTCTCCGTCGACGATCTCGACGGCGATGGCAGCCCCGAGGTCGTGCTCCAGGGGGCCGCGCGATTGCGGGTGGCGCACTGGGTCAACGATCGGCTCGCCGAGGTCTGGCACGGCGATGGCGTCGAGCCGCTGCTGCGGCCGAATCCCGCCGAAGGGAGCCTCAGCCGAACGGTCGGCGGCAACACGACGATCTGTGCGCAAACGCCCGGCTCGGCACTCTTCCTCTGCCGGTTCCCCGACGGGGTCCACGCATGCCGGCTCATGAGAAACCAGGTTGACCGTGGCAAGCTGGTCGCGACTCACGAGGCACTTGGCAACACTGGCGACGGCCGCAATCCCGAGTTCGAGCGCGTGACATGGAACGGCAGCGTCGCCGTGTCGCGAAAGGGTGCGGATGAAGTCTATCGCTACGAGCCTCCGTCACTTCAAACGTACCTGGCGCCGCCACCGCTCGTGGCGAACTTGGGCGGCTCGCGGCAGGTGCTGGTGCGCGATGCCAATGGGAAGATCGTGCTGGTTTCTGCGTCGGGTGGGAAGCCCCGCGTGCTCGTTGAGAATGCTTTCGAGCGGTTCCAGACGCATGTGGATCCTTCGGCATCGGGACCCACGATTTGCGACGTGGACGGCGATGGCCAGAACGACGTCGTGGCCACGCTCACGGGCACCGACGGCAAGCCATTCTGCGCGGTGCTTGATGCAAGCGGTCGGGTCAAGAAGCGAATGGAGCTGGAGCCCGGCACCGCCTTGATGAACCGCGGTCCAACGGGGAGCCTCGGGCCAGGCCGAGGGCGCTGGATGATCCTGCGGATGTACGATGCGGACGCGGTCCGCCGCCCCCTGGTCGTCGCGTTCGACGGCAAGACCGGTGAGAAGCTCTGGGTGCGCGACCAGTACGCGAACTATGGTCCCAACCCGGTGATCTTCGCGGCGCACCTGCCGACGGCCGTGCTCGACTTCGATGGCGACGGTGTCAACGATTGGATCGCCTGCTCCGAGAATTTCTACGGGATCATCAGCGTCAAGGAGAATCGTGACCTACTGCCGCCAATAGTCCTCTCGAGCGCAGTGGCTGGCCACTGGACGGCCTACACATATCCATCGCTCGGAAAGTTCGGGACCACGGGCGAGCCTTGCTTGTTGCACAACAACTCCTATGCGATGACGCTCATCACCGACCTGCGCGGCCAGCCGCTCTGGCATGAGGGGATGACGCGCGACACCGCGGGCACCTGGGGAATACTGGCCGACATCGACGGCGATGGTGGGAGCGAGTTCATTCACGCGCAGCCAGACGGCTTGATCCGGGGCTTTGGCCTTAAGGCGCGCCGGGCACGCTGCGCAACCTGCCCGGCCGAGGGCGCGACCGCGAACCAACCCAAGGCCGAAGCCGATCCCGGCCGCTGGTCCATCGACCTGAAGCGTCCTGTCAGCCGATTCATCGCCGCCGACCTCGACGCAGACGGCCGCCAGGAGCTCCTCCTCGGCGGTTCCGACGGCAATCTCTACGCGCTCGAGGAACGCTCGGGGCAGCCACAGATTCTCTGGAAAGTCGCGCTCGGCAGGCGCGTAGGCGAGCCGATCCTGGCGGACCTCGACGGTGACAACCGCGCCGAGATTCTGGTCGCCACCGAAGACGGCCGGCTCTACTGCCTTCAAGGCGAGCAAGGTTCGACCCGCCCTTGAGCTCGGGGCCTCGTCTGGTGGGTCCTTCGCGAGCGAATTCTCGATCGAGTCGTCCCACGTCCCATCGAGGAGATCGCATGCCAGTTACCCTTGTGCTCGCCTCGATAAGATCTCGGTTTCCTTCGGTTCACGGGTCCTGGCATCCCTGCCGGACTCGATGTTCATTTTAACTCGGTGCTCGCAGAGCACCCTACGCGAACCCGTCGCGTGATCACTCTCCGGGCTGCTATGATTGCGACTCAATCCTGTCGGCCCGGCGGAGGGTCGGCGCATCGTTCCCTGTTCGCGGCAGGAGCCCGACCTTGCTCACGCATATCCTGATCGGCCTGATTCTCGGCCTTCCCTCGGCGTCCGACCCTTCCCCTCCGGCGAAATCCAAGCCCCTGGTGATCAAGGCCGGCCGGCTCTTCGACGGCATGGGCGACGCCCATCGGACCAGCTCAGGTGATCGTGATCGAGGGGGAGCGGATCACGGCCGTCGGTCCGGCCGGTCAGGTGAAGGTGCCCGAAGGTGGCGGACGTGATCGACCTCTCGGCGGCGACCGTTTTGCCGGGGTTGATCGACGCCCACACCCACATCGGCATGCGCGCCGATCGTTATGAAGAGATCGCCAAGTTCAAGATCACGCCGTTTCAGAACGCCTTCGCCGCGGTGAAGCACGCGAAGATCACGCTCGAGTCGGGTTTCACCACGATCCGCGACCTCGGCGGCAAGCCGTTCCTGGCGGTGGACCTGCGCACGTCGATCGACGAGGGATTCATCCCCGGCCCGAGGGTCGTCGCCAGCGGGCCGGGGATCTCGATCACGGGGGGGCACGGCGACTTGAACAACTATGCGCCCCAGGTCCGCGTGAGGATGTTCCCCGAGGAACAGGACTACAGAATCGCCGACGGAGTGGACCAGGTCCGCCACGTGGTCCGTGCGCAGCTCAAGTACGGGGTGGACCTGATCAAGATCCACGCGTCGGGGGGCGTGCTCTCGCGGGGCGATTCGCCCGGTGCGCCTCAGTTCACCGTCGAGGAGCTGCGAGCGGCCGTGGAAGAGGCCCACGCCGCCGGCCGCAAGGTCGCCGCGCACGCACACGGGGCCCAGGCGATCAAGAATGCCGTGACCGCCGGAGTCGACTCGATCGAGCACGGCAGCATGATCGACGACGAGGGGATCGCGATGATGGTCAAGCACGGCACCTGGCTCGTGGCCGACATCTACAATGACGACTACATCCTCGGCCGAGCCGGCGAATTCGGGATGCCCGAGGAGTTCATCGAGAAGGAGAAGAAGCTCGGCCAGCTCCAGCGCGACAATTTCGCGAAAGCCGTGAAGGCCGGCGTGAAGGTCGCCTTCGGCACCGACGCGGGCGTCTACCCGCACGGCGAAAACGCCCGCCAGTTCGCCTACATGGTCAAATATGGATTGACACCCGCTCGCGCGATCCGCTCGGCCACGTCCGACGCCGCGGAACTGCTCGGGCGGTCGAAGGACATCGGCCGGATCGCGCCGGGGTATTACGCCGACCTGATCGCCGTCTCCGCCGACCCGCTGGAAAATGTGAAGGCGCTCGAGAAGGTCGGCTTCGTGATGAAGGGGGGGAAGGTGTTCAAGAATGAGCTGGCCAAGAAGTGAGCCGTGGATTCGAGCTTCGTACGAGGTTAGCTCCATGTCTTCTGGAGCGGTCGGCCACGAAGGCTTTGGCTTCGCCTTGCTTGACCGTTCTACATCAGGTTAATATTGGGAGTCAATATCGGAGTCCGAAAGTCGTGAGCGAGTTGCTGACCAAGATGTTCTTCGGCGGCTTCGTGAGGATGCACGTGCTCTACCACGCCGTGAAGGAGCCGATTTTCGGGGTGGAGATGATGGAGGAGCTCGGCCGCCATGGCTACGACGTCGGGGCGGGGACGCTTTACCCGATGCTCCACCAGCTCGAAGAGGCCGGCTACCTGTCCGTGCACACGGAAGTCGTGGGCGGCAAGCAGCGGAAATACTACCGGGCCACCCCAGAGGGGGAGGCCGCCCTGGAAGCGGCGAAGACCAAGCTGCGGGAGCTTGTTACTGAGGTCCTTCACGACAAGCCGCCCAGACCGTCAATCCGGTCCGATCCGGCGACGGGGAATCGGTGCAAGCCCAAACCCCGATCGTAAACTAGGAGAAGTGCGAATATGATCCAGGCTCGCGTGGCGTCGGCCGTGTTGTCTCTCGTCCTCGTGACAGCCTTGAGCGGCTGCGAGCAAACGTCTACCGCCGAATCGTCGCGGACGCCGCCGGAGAACCTGGCCGCTCGCGTCAAGGCCCTGGAGGAGCTGGTCCCCTCCCAGTCGCACCTGATGGCGGACGTCGGCGAACACTTCACGAACCTGTGGTTCGCCGGCCGGGCCGAGAACTGGCCGCTCGCCGATTTCTACCTGGCTGAGACCAGGTCGCACCTCCGCTGGGCCGTCCGCCGCATCCCGGTCCGCAAGGACAATCGGGGTCGCGACATCAACCTGGGGACGATCCTCGAAGCCTTCGAGAACAGCCAGCTCACGCAGTTGAAGAAGACGATCGACGGCAAGGACAAGGCTGGCTTCGAAAAAGTCTACAAGGAAAGCTTGACCGTGTGCTTCTCGTGCCACAAGGCTGCCGACAAGCCATACCTGCGGCCTCAGGTCCCGACCGAACCCGCGTCGCGGATCATGAATTTCGACCCCAAGGCCGACTGGCCGCTCTGAGAGGATCTGAAGAAATCGATTCCGGATGACAAATTACGAATTGCGAATGAAGATAAAGTCTGATTTCAAAAGCATTTATGAATTCGTGATTCGCAATCTGGAATCTTCCCTCGGATACTTTCACAAGCTCTGAGCTGAGGGACCATCTCCGAGCAGCCGGAACGAGCGACCGCCCCGCTCTATCGCCCGAACGGACCGAGCCCATGAACCCGATCGTCTTCGCCCTGCGACGGCCAATGACCGTGATGGTGCTCGTGGTCGCCGTCGCGCTGGGGAGCCTCCTGGCCGTCATCCGGATGCCGATCGACATCTTCCCCAACTTGAATCTCCCCGTCGTCTATGTGTGCCAGCCGTTTGGCGGCATGGACCCGGCCCAGATGGAGGGACTCTTAACCAACTACTACGAGTACCACTTCCTCTACATCAATGGCATCCACCACGTCGAGAGCCGCAACATCCAGGGCATGGCCCTGATGAAGCTCTCCTTCCACCCGGGCACGAACATGGCCCAGGCCATGGCCGAAGTGATCGGTTACGTAACCCGGTCGCGGGCCTTCATGCCGCCGGGGACCGTGTCTCCGTTCATCACCCGGTTCGACGCCGGCAGCGTCCCGGTGGGCTACCTGGTGCTTTCCAGCGAGACGAGGTCGATCGGCGAGATCCAGGACCAGGCGCTCTTCAAGGTCCGGCCGATGTTCGCCAGCTTGCCGGGGGTTTCCGCGCCGCCCCCGTTCGGCGGCAGTCAGCGGACTGTGGTCGTCCGCGTTGACCCGGACCGGCTGAGGGCCTACCGGATGTCGCCCGACGAGGTGATCGGCGCACTCAATGCCGGGAACACGATCAGCCCCTCGGGCACGGTCCGCATCGGCAAAATGATGCCCATCGTGCCGATCAACGCCCTGGTCCGACAGGTCAAAGAGCTGGAGACGATCCCGATCCGTCCCGGGCAGGACCCGACCGTCTACATCCGTGACGTCGCGACCGTGATGGACGCCAGCGACATCCCCACCGGGTTTGCCTTGGTCAACGGTCGACGCGCCGTCTACATCCTCGTGACCAAGCGGGCCGACGCCTCCACGCTCTCGGTCGTCAATAACGTCAAGACGGCCCTGCCCGGCATGCAGGCGGTCCTGCCCGACGACATCAAGGTCAGTTTCGAGTTCGACCAGTCGCCCACGGTCACCAACGCCGTTCGTAGCCTGGTTACGGAGGGCGCCCTGGCGCCGTCCTGACCGGGCTGATGGTGTTGCTCTTCCTCCGGGACTGGCGGAGCGTCATCGTCGTCGTCCTCAACATCCCCATCGCACTCTGCGGGGCGCTCGTGGCGATGTGGCTCTCCGGGCAGACAATCAACCTGATGACCCTGGGCGGCCTGGCGCTGGCCATCGGCATCCTGGTCGATGAATCCACCGTCGAGGTTGAGAACATCCACCACCAGATGGAGGGCACATCCTCGGTCGCCCGCGCGGTCCGGCGCGGCAACCAGCAGACGGCGATCCCCCGGCTGTTGGCGATGCTTTGTGTGCTGGCGGTCTTTCTTCCATCGTTCTTCATGCGGGGAGCGGCCCAGGCGCTCTTCGTCCCGTTGTCGCTGGCCGTCGGTTTCGCCATGGTGGCTTCATATCTCCTCTCCAGCACCTTCGTGCCGGTCCTGTTCGACCTGGCTGCTGCGCCACCATCACCATCTCCGGGTCGAGGGAGAACGGCGGCGACGCTCCCTGTTCGAGCGCGGCCGCGACGCCTATGGCCGGGCCGTCGGCGTTGTCGTGCGCGCACGCTGGGTGATCGTGCCGGCTTACCTCGCCGGCAGCTTCGCGGTGATCGTGCTGGTGGGGCGGTCGCTCGGCCTGGAGATCTTCCCCAGGGTCGACGCCGGGCGGTTCCAGCTCCGGATGCGGGCGCCGGACGGCACCCGGTATGAGGAGACCGAGCGCCTGGCGATCGCGGCCCTGGAGTCGATCGGCCGGGAGGTGGGCCGCGACAAGGTGGCGATCTCGATCGGCTATGTGGGGCTGATCCCATCGAGTTACCCGATCAATGCCATCTACCAGTGGACCGGCGGCCCGGAGGAGGCCATCCTCCGCGTCGCCATGAAGAAAGGGGCGAAGGTCGACATCGAACGGCTCAAGGAGCAACTGCGCCGGGAGCTTTCGGTGCAATTGCCCGGCGTGCGGCTCTCGTTCGAGCCTGCCGACATCGTCAGCGAGGTGATGAGCTTTGGCTCGCCGACCCCGGTCGACGTCGCGGTCACCGGGCCGAATCTTGCGGACGACCGCGCCTTTGCCGAGAAACTGCGCAACGAGCTGGGCCGGATTCCCTCGCTCCGCGACCTCCACTACGGCCAGTCGCTCGACTACCCCACGATCAACATCGAGCTGGACCGCGAGCGCGCCGGCTTGAGTGGTGTGACCGCCTTGGACATCGCCCGTTCGGTCGTGGCGGCCACTTCCTCCAGTCGCTTCATGGTCCCCAACTACTGGCCCGACCCCAAGAGCGGCATCGGCTACCAGGTGCAGGTCGAGGTCCCCTATCAGATCATGGACACGCTCGAGAGCATCGAGACGGTGCCGATTCAGAGACCCGGCCTGGACCGGCAGGTCCTTCTCCGCGATGTGGCTCAGGTCCGCCCCGGGACGATGCCGGGCGAGTACGACCGCTACAACATGAAGCGGACGGTGAGCTTGACCGCCAACATCGCCGGTGAGGACCTGGGAAGGATCGCCGGCCACGTCGAGCGGGCGATCGGACGTGCCGGCGCCCTGCCCAAGGGAGCGACCGTTGACGTGCGGGGGCAGATCCGGCCGATGCAGGAGGTCCTCCAGGGACTCGCGATCGGCCTGGGGATGTCAATCGTCGTCATCCTGCTGCTGCTGACGGCGAACTTCCAGTCGGTCAAGCTCGCCCTGGTCGTCGTCTCGACCACGCCCGCGGTGGTCGCCGGCGTCGTGCTCATGCTGTGGCTCACAGGCACAACGATCAACCTCCAGTCGTTCATGGGGTCGATCATGGCCATCGGCGTGGCGGTTGCCAACGCGATTCTGCTGGTGACGTTCGCCGAGCAGAACCGCCGCGAGCAGGGTGCGGAGGCAGGGCGGGCCGCTACGGAAGGCGCGAAGGGCCGGCTCCGGCCCATCCTGATGACCAGTTGCGCGATGACCGCCGGCATGGTTCCGATGGCGCTGGGATGGAGCGAGGGGAGCGAGCAGACCGCCCCGCTGGCCCGCGCCGTTATCGGTGGTTTGGTTGCCGCGACCATCGCGACCCTGACCGTCCTCCCGACCGTCTTCGCGATGGTCCAGGGCTGGGCGGGGAGGGAGTCGGCCTCGCTCGATCCCGACGACCCCGCGAGCACGCACTACCACGAAGAGGAAGCCGAGGCGAGCGAGATAGCTTGCCCGTCGGTCAACGGCGAGCCCCAGATTCTCCCGCCTCGAGGTCCGGCGTGTGACCCGTCGCCCGCCAGCTACAACTCAGGAGGTTAAACCCAACACCGTTCAATGAGTCATAAGCTGAGGGAGGTGAAGGGTTTGAACTCGTTCCCACGCGGAGCGTGGGAACGAGGAGATGCAAATACTTTCAGATTAGCTGGTTAACGCTAATTCAACGGTATTGAGGTTAAACCTCCAATTAAGGAACGTCATGCCCCGCGCCCATCTGCATCCATTGAACGCCTTGGCGACGGGAATCGTCCTCATGGCGCTCGCCAGCGGATGCGAGCTTCCCTCGGAAGGCAAGGCCGGTCCCGCGGTCCAGCTCGTGAGATCGGTCGAGATCGTCTACCCTGAGAGGCACACCATCCGCCGCAGCGTGGGCGAGCCGGGCGAGCTCGAGGCGTTCGAGACCACGGCGATCCACGCCAAGATCGCCGGCTACGTCAAAAACTGGTCGGTCAACATCGGCGCCGCAGTCAAGAAGGGCCAGGCCCTCGCGGAGCTTTCAGTCCCCGAACTGGACGCTGAGCTCAAGCAGAAGCAGGCGGCGGTCCAACTTTCAATCGCCAAGCACAAGCAGGCCGGGGCCTCGGTCAGAGTGGCCGAGTCCAACGTGGCGGGAGCCGAGGCGAAGCTCGTCGAGGTCCGGGCCGGCAAGAAGAGGGTCGAGGCCGACCTCGCCCGCTGGCAAGCCGAGTTTCGCCGCGTCGAGGAATTGCATGCGGCGCGGCGCAGACCGGCAGCCTGCTCGACGAGACCCGGAGCAAGCTCCGCTCCTCGGAGGCCGCTTGCGAGGAGATCGCGGCCCAGATCAAGACGGCGGAAGTCGCCCTGACCCAGAGCCAAGCCGCACTCGATTCGTCCCGCTCCGATGTCGTCGCCGCGGCATCCGCCATCGACGTCGCCAAGGCGGACGCCGGGACCGTCGCGGCGCGCCTCGCCTACACCAAGATCGAAGCGCCCTTCGACGGCATCGTCACCCAGCGGAACGTCAATACCGGCGACCTGACTCAGCCCGGGGCCGACAAGCCCCCGCTGTTCATCGTCGCCCGGTCCGACATCATGACGATCAGGGTCAACGTGCCCGAGGCGTTCGCCGCGGAGGTCAATCCCGGCGACCGCACCATGGTGAGACTCCAGGAGCTGAAGGGCAAGACCGTCGAGGGGAAGGTCACTCGGGTCTCCTGGGCGATCGACCCCAAGGTGCGGACGCTTCGCGTCGAGATCGATGTCCCCAACCCGGCGCGAAGCTTCAGCCCGGCCTCTACGCCTACGCGACCGTCATCGCCGAAGAGCACCCCGAGGTCCTGACCCTGCCCGTGACCGCCGTCGTGAGCGAACAGGGGAAGGATTACTGCGTCGCCGTCGTCGCCGGCAAGGCGGTGCGCCGCCCGATCCAGGTCGGGCTCAGCGATGGCACACGGACCGAGGTCGTCTCGGGCCTGGACGGGGGCCAGGCCGTGGTCAAGGCCAACGCCGCCTCGCTCGCAGACGGACAGCCCGTGGAAGTCGTTGATCCCGCCAATCCTTCGCCATCGGCCGCGAAACCTTGACGGTTACGCCGATGATCTGGAGTCTTTCTGCACGGCCTGCTGAGCAATCAGAGTCCCATCTCGTCGAGGCGTTGTTCGAGCATGGCCTCGATCATCTGGGCGGTTCGGCGGTAGGTGTCGTGATCGGACCCGTAGGGGTCGGCGAGGTCACGCCCGTCGGGATCGAGCAGGAAGGTACGGTGTTCCGCGTCGGGAACCGCCTCGAGCAAGGATTCGAGGTGGTCGGCGGTCATGGCGAAGATGCAGTCGGCCTGGCGGACGAGGTTCGAAGCCAGGTTGCGGCTCCGGTGGTTCTCGAGCGATCCGCCCAGGTCGCGGATGATCTCGATGGCATGGGGCGCGGCCGCCACGCCATTGGTGGCGGCCACGCCCGCGGATCGGATCAGGTAGCCGAGCTGCTCGAGTTCCTGGATCTGACAGCCGAACCGACGGGCCAGGATGATCTTGCAGATGGCCTCAGCCATGGGGCTGCGGCAGGTGTTCCCTGTGCAAACGAACAAGATGATCACACTGGCACTCTGCATGAGCGTTGCGGAGTTCGACCACCCCCGGCCGTTCGATGGACCAGCGTTCTTCTTCGATCTTGACCACGGTGGCGAACTGCCCGTACTGGGTTGGCCCGGCGTCGATCACCATGTTCAGACCCGAGAGCCCGCGCAACGGGTCGGCCGTCGTGGGGACCGGGTGCTCCCTCGTTGCCACCATGGCGATGACCAGGGGCGCTGGCAGCAGTCGCAGCACGTCCCGGACGATCGGGTGCGACGGGCTCCGCAACGCGACGTCGCCGGTCGGTGAGATCAAGGCACGGACGTCGCGGGGCAGTCGTTGCGACAGCCCATTGGCCATCATCCGCGAGAAGATCAGGGTGACCGGGCCGGGCCAGAGTCGCCAGGCCATCCGCCGGCCCACGTCCGAGATCCGGGGCACCCAGTCGGTGACCTCTTCCGGACCCTTCAGCAGCATCGTCAAGGGCCGCGACGGCTCGGACGTACGCATCGCTTTCACCCGCGCCACGCAACGGGCATCCAGGACACTGCCGACCAGGCCGTAGACCGTCTCGGTCGCCAGGCCGACGACACCCCCCTGCGCCAGGCAGGCGACAGCACGGTGGATCACATCGCGGAGGTCGTCGGCCTGCGATACGTCAATCCATTGCGGCAAAACCGGCTCGTCAGTCATCGGACCCCGTCAGGAGTAAGGTGCTCGTGGCATTTCGGCCCTTGGGATTAACTCGGATCGCCGGGAAAGCGATAGTCTGGCCGCGATGCGAGTTGCGACCCTCGGTTGCAGGGAGACCCGCACCCAATGTTTTGAAGTTGCACTTCTTCCGCCGCCCCGAAGGGGCAGCCACAAATCAGCCCAGGGCAACGCCCTGGGAATCGGAACACGTGAATAAGCCTTGCCCTGAAAGGGCAAAACCGGACGCTCAATTCCGGCGATCGTCCTTCGCAAGCGATTCAGACAGAAAGTCAGGAAACTTACCGTGTTGCGCCCTTTCAGGGCTTGATGGATTCGGATCGTGGGTCGGTCCCCAGGGCTGAGCTGTTTCGGCCCCTTCGGGGCAAAATCCCAAATGCGCAACTTCAAAAACCCAATGCCGGGCTGCCAGCCTGTCTCCCGACCCTGTCACGCTTACTTTACGGCCCGGCTCGATGTCCGGTCAACCTCTGACGAAACGGCCTGGATGGGATTTCGAAGGGTGGGTGTAGCCGGGCTTCGCCCAGTACAAGCCACCCGCGGGCCGTCGACCGCTCATCCATCTCGATCTCCGGGACGCGGTCGGCTCAGTGACCACCGAGGCCGGGGAGTAACCCCTTGAGCTGGTCGTAGGTGCTATAAAGGGCGACGGCGGAGATCGCCACGAACGCGACCCAGGTGAACAGGTCGCTCAGACGCGAGGGACCGACGCGCGGGTCGGTGTCGCGGCGGCGGAGATAGATCGTCGCTCCGGCGATGAACGGGAGCATCAGGGCCTGGGCGATCCCGCCCGCCTTGATCAACCCCTGGGGCTCGCGGAACGCGTAGTAGAGGCCCAGCGAGAGCGTCGGATAGACCACGCAGAAGAGCTTGACCATGCGCTCGCGGCTTGCCGGACCGGCCGGAGCGCCAGACGCCGACCAGGTGGAGGAAGTCGGCCGTGAGCCGGCTATTGGCGGCCGTGGCGACGTACAGCGTCTTGAACAGGACGGCCCACGCACCCAGCAGGAAGCCAACCTGCGTGAAGGGCCGAAGCCAGCTCAGCGGAGTGCCTTCGAGCGGCTGGATGTACATACGCGAGAGGGTCGGGATCATCTCGGGCCCCTTGGGGTCGAGCTGCTGGGGGTGCAGGACCGCCGCCCCGAGGAGATAGAACGCGACCGTCGCCACGGTGAAGACGACCATGCTGAACCAGGCGTCGAGCTGCATGACGCGGACCCAGCCCCGCGCGGTGCGCCCAGCCGTCCTCCTTGCTCCGCGCCCCGGCGTACCGCGCGTACCCTTTCTCGATGCACCAGTAGGGATAGGCGACCAGCTCGGAAGCCCCGACCCCCGTGATCCCGAAGGCCGAGAACGCCAGTGCGACCGCGGCGGAGGGGACGGCGAACTCGAACCCTTTGCCGAGATCGCCCAGGCTGATGCGAAACGTCGTCCACTGGAGGATCAGGACGCTGGCCACGGTGAACAGGGTCACCGCCGCGACCAGGACCGTCGTGATGATCTCCAGCCGTCGGTAGCCGCCGGAGAGCAGGAGCAAGACCGCCGCCAGCGTGGTCACCGCCGCCCAGAAATGCTCCTGGCGGCTCGCCAGGAAGGGCCCCCACGACGTGACCAGGCCGCCCGCGGCATCGGCGATCGCCTTCGAGGCGCCGGGGAAGGCCATGTGCGCCGCCTGGCCCACGGTCCCCTCCATCGCGGCGATCTGCGCCTGAGTGGTCAGCATCATGATCAGCCAGAGCCAGCACAGCCAGGAGGCGCCGGCGCGCGGGCCGGGGAGCGAGTCGAACGCGGCCAGCGTCGTCTTGCCGTGCGTGATCGCGTAACGGCCCAGCTCCACCTGCACGAAGACCTTGATGACGCACGACAGCAGGATCAGCCAGAGCAGGCTGAAGCCCGCCTTGGCGCCCAGGCTGGTCGTGTTGATCAGCTCGCCCGTCCCCACGATCGAGGCCGCCAGGATCAGACCCGGCCCGATCATCCGGATCGCCCGGAACAGCGAGTGCGGCGGCTCCCGGATCGCATCGGGTGTCAGCGCGTAAAGGTCGTGGTCGTGGTCGGAGTTGCGGTCTCGGGTCCGAGTCGTTCATGCGACGGTTCCATGGCATCGGAGCCTGCGGTCGGCCTCCGGGCGGGGAGGGAAGACCCGCGACGATCGCAGCGATCGCCGGTATTGTGGCTGTGCAGCGCGGGCAGAGGGGACCGGCCGCGACGCCGTCGCGAGAGCCCGGTCGAGCTCCGATCGCGGTTAGTTCGAGGCCACGAACATCATGGACGTGTGAGAAGCCGGGTGTCAAGGATCGCCAACGGAGGCTGGAGACGCGCCGGCCGGGACTTCACCGGGCTCGCCGCCGCGGCCCGCGTACGCGCTCGGCAGCCGCTCTGACTGGCGAGATCATCGAGCCGGCCACCGGATCGGGCCACAGGCGTCCCGCCCGTCGTTTATTGTCAACACCGGGGATAAAACGATGTCGCCGTTCCCGATTCGGGCCTAGCGTTGAGTGAATGGTTTGCCTGCTCACGCGACGAGGCGAGCCTGGCGATCTCGGCTGCGGCGGTCCTCCCTCGGGGAGGATCGCGGCACGGCCGAGGGGCCGGGCCGGCGAACGCTGCGTACGAATTCCCATCCACTGCGACTCTGGAACCTGTCCCATGATCGTTGTCACGGACCCGAAGCCGCGTTCGCTCTTTGAAGATGGGCTAACGAACTGGGGCCTGGAGAGCGCCCTCAGCTCGGCCTCGGGCGGGTCGCATACCTGGGTGATGGAGGAGCTCTCGACCGGGATCCGGATCGCCCGGCGGTGGGCCCCCCAGTCCGACTCCGAGCCCGCGAAGCGGCCGCAGACCAGCGGTCCGAGCCGCCCCCTGGCAGCGGGGTATCAGCTCGGCCCCTACCGGCTCCTGGAGCGTCTGGGGCGCGGTGCTCAGGGCGAAGTGTGGAAGGCCCTGCGGTGCGATCTGTTCGCTGGAGCTCGTGGCGATCAAGATCTTGAAGCCATCCCTGGCGCACAATCCCGCACCGCATGGCCCAGTTCCGCCGCGAGGCGGAGCGTGGCATCCGCCTCGCGGGCCCGGCGCTGCTGACCATCTACGAGCTCAGCTCGATCGACGGCTATTATTTCATGGCGATGCCGTACGTCGAAGGGATCACGCTCCGCGAGGTCGTCCGCGTGCCGGTCCGCCCGCCTGCGCGGCGGGCCGAACACGGAGAATCCATCACCTCGTGAACCTGGATGAGCCGGATTATCTCGTGGCCATGACGCGAATCCTGGCCGAGGCCACGCGGGCCCTGGCCCACGCCCACGAACAGCGGATTGCGCATCGCGACATCAAGCCCGCGAACATCCTCCTGGACAGCCGCCTGCCGCATGCGGTCTATCTGTGCGACTTCGGCCTGGGCCGGGACCTCGAGATCGCGACCAGCGAACAGATGCGCGACGGTGCCGGGACCCCGATGTACATGGCGCCGGAACGCCTGTTGCGCGTCGCGGCGGACGAGGTCCGATGCGACATCTATTCGATGGGAGTCACGATCTTCGAAGCGCTGACGACCGAGCGGCCCTTCCAGGTCCCCGAGCACATCAGCCTGTCGGCCCTTCCGGTCTACCTCTCCAGCGCCCTGCCGCGGCGTCCCAGCGACGTCCGGCCCGGCTTTCCCAAGGAGCACGAGGCGGTCATCCTCAAGGCCATGGGCGCGATCCCGCCCATCGCTACGAGTCGGCGAAGCAACTCGCCGAGGCCCTCGAACAGCTCGACATCCGCCTGACGTTCCGTCGCGGCCGTGCGCCGATCGACTGGCCGCACTCGCCGCGCGATTGCCGGCCGCATTACCTCGCGGGCTCCCCGCCGGCCCCATCGCGAGCCGACCGGGCCATCGCCGAGAGCTGGGCGTCTTGATCCGGACCGACGGTTCACCCCGATTCCGACGATCTCGAACCGCTCAGCGGTCTTCCATGCGATGGATCGTCGCATCCGGGCCGAACCGGATGTGCTTCTTGGCGTGACCCGCGAACTGATCGCCGTAGATGGCGCGGACGACGGCCCAGTCGACGACGATCGAGACGACCGCCGCGAGCAGGCCCACGACGATCGTCCCGGTCAGCCCGGTGCGTGCCCATCCCTCCGGTCGCGGCGGTTTCTCCGCGAGTACCGCGGACGGTCCCGCGAGCAGGAGGAGCGTACAGATCAGGGCCACAACATAGATCACGCCCTCGGTCACGAGCCGCTCGGCCGTGAAGGCGACCAGGGCGCGTTCGAAGTTGCCGACGACCAGCCACCAGAGCAACCCGAGATAGAGCAATTGCCCCCGGCCCAGCGGGCTTGCCGGCACGATCGCCAGCGGGACGCCTCGCGTGCCGCGCCAGGAGTGCCAGCAAGGTCAATGCCACGAGGATGTAGCCCAGGTCGAACCAGGCACTCGTGGCGATGCCCACCATCTCCGGCGGCACGGTCTTGAACTTGACCCATTGGCCGACGTTCTTCCGCAGGTTGAGGTAGGTGATCCCCAGCACGACGAAGCCGAGTGCCAACGGCTCGGTCGCGGGCCGGTGGTCCGGGTCGTCGCCGGCCTCGACCGGAGGGTTCCAACGCGACAGCGAGGCCATGGCGACGGCGAGCCCGATGCCATTGAACAGGCCCGTTGTCTGCTCGAGGATGCTATGCCAGTTGGTCTGGAAGCCGCTGGTCACCTCGACCAGCTTGAGCATCGACGCCGCCGCGAAGCCGATCCCTCCGATGAAGCCGCACACCAGCCCGGCGCGGGTGACCTCGGCCAGTCCGGCCCATCGGCAATACCCGAGGACGGCCAGCGTCATCCCCAGGCAGCCCGCCCAGTTGTCGCCGCGCGGCGGGGTCATGTGGAGATGGAGTCCCAGGACCAGGATGGCGAAACCGGCCCACCAGCCGGCGGCCATGGCGAGGATCAGCCCGGTGGCACGGTCGAGCCGGAAGCGGACCGCGCAGACGATCAGCCCGCCGGCCAGGGCCAGCGTCGCGGCCAGCCAGTCGGTGTCGTACCAGAACAGTTGATGGCCCCGATGCCGGAGCCAGGGCTCGATGGCTGCCCCTTGCAGCCACCAGAGGAAGAAGACTACGCCCATGGGAAGGTACAGGGCCGAGCGGAAGGACCGATCCGCCACGGCCGGGAGTGCGGTCCCGGCGCCGCCCAGGGCGGCCCAGAGAAAGCCGATCACGAAGAGACAGGCGAACCCATAGAGCACGCTCGGCGAGTGGCCCGAATGGGTATAGGCGACCACTTGCATATAGGAGATGCTGCCGCCGAACGACCAGCCCGAGCGCACCGAACAAGGCGAAGTCGGCAGCCCGGCGTTGCCAGTCCACCCGTCCGGACAGGAGGACCGCGGCCAGGGCCGCGAGCGCCCCGGGCATCATCGCACCGTATTCGTGGCCGAAATTCCCGCGGATTCCCCAACCCAGCGAGAGGGAAAGCGCGGTCGCCGCATAATACCACAGGTTGCGGGAGTTCGAAGTATCGCTCATGGTCGTGCCGCATGGTCCACGGGGGATCGAGGTTAGGAACAGGGCCGGCCCGGCGGCAGGCGAATCCCTGGGCAACATTCCGGTCCACTCGAGCCGGTCAGGTCCAGGTGGGCGACCGATCGGGATACCGGTCCGGACTGCGGGTCGAGGGACCGGACCTTCGTCGAAGATTTCCGGATCTTCTCGATGACTCTACCAAGAAAAGCGTAACCGATCCTCACGCCGTCGGCTCTCCATCTCAGGGTTTTAGGATCGTTCAAGGTTGGCATCGTATCCGGGAGATCGTCCAATCCGACCGGAAACTGCCATTTTTTGGTTGGACTTAACCCGGCCGGGCGACTCTAATGTGAGTGGTCGGATGTCGGCGTCACCTGGTGGTGGGGAGGGATCGGGATCGAACTCTCGCGGTGGGCAATGCGTTTACCGGGATTGTGCTTCCGGGTCGGGAAACTGGCGAGGTCGGGACGGGGTTCCCGCACGCGATCGCTCCGAGAGGATCGCCACCGCACCAAGGCCGTGACACCTTGCTGATGATCTCACCCAAGCACGATCGGGACCGACCTGATTGTGAGGATTTCGGTTCGGACCCCTGGGGATGTCGATGACACCCCCGACGCCGTGAGGGACGACTCATGGGGTTGATTTCGACGATCGAGCTGGAAGGACCCCCCATCGCTCATCGCGAGGCGGTCTCCCACTCTCCCGGCGGTGCCGAGAAGATCGTGGTGCTGAGCACCTGGATGGTGGTCCTCGGGACCGTTCGACTGGTCTGTGCGATTGCGAACTGCGCCATGGCCGCCCTGGAGACCTGGCGACGCACGCCGATCTCGATCGGGGGATGGAACTGGTTCTTTCGAAGAGAACCCGCCGATCGTCCTGCTGAGTGCCGCATGGCCGCTGGTCCTGGGCCTGGCACTACGCCGGACCCGGTGGCCGGAGTTGCTGAAAGCGGCCGTGTTGACGTTCCTGGTCCTCTCGATCGGCGGCGTGCTGTCGATGATCGCGGACTGGAGCGACGGCCGCGAGCGGTGGATCAACGTCGGCTCGTTCCGCATCGCGCGGCATGCGCTGCCAGGACTCGGCCTGCCGGTCATCGCGATCGGCCTGCTGGGCGCGGCCCAACTGCTGCTGGAGTTCGGGACGGCCGGCCGTGCCCTCCTCCTGGCATTCCAGGCCCCGGCCGCGAGCCTGGTCGATTCCGACCGCCACGGTCTGGCGCGGCGAGCGCGATTCGGCCGGCTGGGGATCATTATCGCGCTGGGCTTCCTGGTCTTGATGGTTCGACTGCCGGCCTGGTCGGCCTACCTCGAGATGCTGAATCAATCGCGATGGATCCGAGAGTTCCTTCTCCGGGACGACTACCACCGAATTCGTTCGACCCGGTCATCCCCGCCAAGCGGCCCCGATGCGAATCGAATCCACGAACTGAACGTCTTGCTCGTCGGGGCATCCCAGGCCTGGGCCTCGGAGCGGTACTTCGAGGCCTGGGACAGTTACCGGCAGCGTCATTGCCATGGCGGAGACGATCTCGCAGTCGTCGATGACGATCCCATCCACGAGTCGTAGCGTCGCTCTCGCGTTCAACGGCTGGGCCTGGCTGCTGGCGACCTGCCCCGATGTCAAGCTGCGCAACCCTCAAGATGCCGTGACTTACGCCAAGCGCGCCACCGCCCTGGATCCGAACGAGCGCGAGATCTGGAACACGCTCGGTGTGGCCTATTATCGCCTGGGAAACTGGGAGGAGGCGCGGAGCGCACTCTACCGATCGATGGAGCTCAGCGACGAGGGCGACGCCTTCGACTGGTTCTTCCTGGCCATGATCCACGCCAAGTTCGGCCATAAGGAGCGCGCGCACGATTGGTATGATAAGGCGGTGCAGTGGTCGCACGAGAGGCGACCCGGGAACGCCGAGTTGTATCGATTCCAGGTCGAGGCGGCCCAGGTACTCGAGCTTCCCAAACCGGAGCGAATCGCGACCCCGGCTCCGTCCAAGATGGCCCGACCGCCATCCCATCCGCCCTACCCAGGGGGGATGCCGCGGCGTGGACGCGGCCAGATTGCTCCCTCCGATGTCGCCAGCGAATTGAGGTCCGAGACCAGATCGTCGTACCTGGTCCAATCTCCCTCGCGGTAAAGTCTTTTCGACACGCGGTCGCCGGTCGCGTCACCGCGATTGGCAGTTCCGATTGACGGGCCGGTCGTTTCCGAGCATACTCCCCCGGCCTCGACCTCCCCGAGGGCCGGCGAGGCATCAGGTCCGCATCCCGCTCGCCGCTCGGTCGGCGTCTGCAAGGATGCGCGGGGCCGCCATGCGCCGAGACAACGCGGCCCTCCCGGTATCCGCGACGGGACCGGAGGCAACGGTTTAGGAACGCGAGAAACGGACAGGGACGTCAATGCGACAGGCTGTCACGACGGTCATGGTAGGACTCTGCCTGATCCTGGCCCCGTTGCGCGGGGAGGACTTCCTCCCCAGGCCGCGGGCACGGCAACGATCCCGCAGGCACGCAAGCTGATCGAGGCCGGGAATCACGCCGCCGCCATGACCGTCCTCGAAGACGCCTTGCTCGAGGCCCCGGCCAAGGATCGGCCGGCGATCCTCGACCTCCTCCGGCAGTCCTACGAGGTGCTCGCCCGCAAGGCCGAGGCATCGGGACGGACGCGCGAAGCCGCCCACTACCGCGATAACCTGGCCATCCTCGGTCGGAGCCGCGAACCCGGCCGCCAGGCCCGGCCAATCGAGTCGCGACCCGAGTCCCCGACCCGATCGAAGGCCGCCCCGGCCGGGAAGGCTGCCCCCGACGGCCCTCGGACCGCCCTGCCGGCAGCCCGGCCACCGACCGCGCCAGCCCAGGCCCCGGTGCCGGGCATAGTCCTGCCGATTCTCCCGGAGCCGGCACCATTGCCCGAGCCCGAGCGAATCCCACCGCCGGATTCTCCGCGAGGGCGAGTCCCTATCCAGGCCGGATCGGATGCTCGCACGCCTCGTGTTGTCGGCGCGGCGACGGGGCCCGGCAAACCGTCCCTCGCCGGCACGACACGCCTCCCCAACGCCGGCCTGCCGATCGTCGCGGACGCGACGAGCGACCGTGACAGCGCCCACGCATCGAGGTCAGGGCTCCCTCCCTTGCCGGATCCGGACCAGGCGGACACCCCCGCGGAGGACATCAACCCTGGCTCGGGAACGCCGGAGGCGGAATCCAAGAACTCGGCGGACCGCAATCCAGGTGCCGCGCCTCAGCCCGACGGCGGCAGTCGCCCGCACCCGCTCGCGAGCGTCCGGCGACGGATCCCGACCTGGACCGGGCCGATCACCTCTTCTCGGCAAGACAGTGGGATGAGGCGGGCCGCGTCTATGGGACCCTGGCCGGCCAGAACCGGTTGCCGGCGGATCGCCGGCCGCACTGGGCCTATTGCCGGGCGTGCGAGGTTGTCCGGAAGATCAATGCCCATCCCCGCTCGGCGCGCGAGTGGGACGCGATCGAAGCGGAGGTCCGGGAGATCCATCGGCTGACGCCGGACAAATGGGTGGGCGAGTACCTCCGCAACGTGGTCGCCGAGGGGCGCGGGGCCGGGCGCCGGCCTGCGGCCCGCTCGAACAACCTGATTATCCGCGGCTCGGAGCCCGACGAATCCCAAGCACCCGCTCGCCGGATCCCGCGCCTCTTCGGCAAGGGTCGCGGGGCCACGAACCCCCAGCCCAATAGTGGATCAACGCCGCCCCAGGCCGCGCCCGCTCCCGCTCCGGAACGAACCTCTGAATCTCCCCGGGCCGGCGCCGGGATCGGAACCGCTTCTCGCCCTCAATGGCGCGACGAGTTCGGGCGGCGGCGAGGCCGCGACGTCCGCCCCGATCGAATGGCAGGTCCACGAGACGGCCAATTTCCGGATCTTCCACTGCGATCTCACCCTGGCCCGGCGAACGGCCGAGGTCGCCGAGTCGGTGCGTACAACCCAGGCCAAGCGATGGAGCAGCCCGGCGGCACGCTCGACCTGGACGCCTCGATGCGACGCTGTATCTCCACCCGAACCCCAAGTCCTACGCCGAGGCGACCGGCCAGCCGGAGGTCTCGCCCGGCATCTCGACCATGGTGAACAACGGGAACCACGTCATGTCCCGCCGCATGAATCTCCGCGCGGACAATCCTGTGCTGTTGACCACCACCCTGCCGCACGAAGTGACCCACATCGTCCTGGCCGACCTGTTCGTGGTCCAGCAGATACCCCGATGGGCCGATGAGGGCATCGCCGTGCTGGCCGAGCCGCTCACGGAGCAGCGCAACCGCATGGCGGACCTCCAGCAGCCTCTCGAATCCGGCCAGGTCTTCCCGGTCGGACAGCTCATGAAGATGGACTTCCCCGACCAGAAGGACTGGAGGCTCTTCTACGCCCAGAGCGTCTCCCTGACGCGCTACCTCGTCGATCAGGGCCCGCCGGAGCGATTCATCCAGTTCGTCCGCGACTCGCAACGGACCGGGGTGGACGCCGCACTCCGCGACGTCTACCAGATCGAAGGACTCGACGAGCTCCACAACCGATGGCTGGCCCACGCGCGGAAGCAGGTCGCCGTGGACACGGCCTCGAGCCGGGATGCCGATTCGCAGGCTCCCACAACCACGCGGTAATCAGCCAACGAGTTCTCGAGCCGTTTATCCGGATGACGTCGGCACCCGGGTCGAATACCGCTCGCTCTCGTTGCGTCTGTTGGGCAAGAGCCATGCAGGCACGAATGCCACTCGCGGAGCGAGCGCGAGGATGCCAGCCGTAGCGTCGGCCTTCGCGGAGCGAAGGCCGACTATGCCAAAGGCCACGACGGACAGAGCATGCTGTACTTACCTGATGCTCGGACGGAGCCTCGTTCTCCCGATCAGCGAATCGTCTTGAATTTCTTTTCTGACCGCCACTAAAATCGGCGTCGCTCCGGACCTCACTACCTGAGGCAGCCCCATGCGACAACCCCGGCAAGCGAAGGCGTTGATCCGCGTCGAGGACGAGCGAGGCGAGGCGTTGGCGCTCCCCTCGGGCAGCGCCTACCCTGCCGGTAGCCGGATCAAAGTCGAAACCGGCCACTACCGCGCCTCGATCGCCACCGCGGGGTACGTCACGGGCGTCGCCGCCGGCTCGTTCGTCGACACGAAGACCGGCGCCCACGACCTCGGATTCGGCCTGAGCATCGTCGACTTCCTGCTCGAACCGGCCGACCCGAAACGAGCGATCCCCGCCGGCCAGTACACCTTCGGCCCCGGGGACAAGGTCCACGGCAACATCCCCAAACGCTACGTCGAAGGCCCCCAGATCTGTACCCAGGCCAGGCGGCTTACCCCCCGCGTCTATCGCGGCGATGGCTTCGCAGCGATCCAGACCCGGTATCACTGGAACGTCGCCTCCGCCCCCCATCCCCGGGCCGGTTCCGTCTGGGAGCAGACGCTCATCTTCCCCGAGGCGGAGCGCTTCTTCCTCAGCGCCGACCGAGTCACCACCGTGGCCGAGTCGCCCGCGCTGTTCCTCCGCGTGGACATGCCCGGCCACATCAAGCACCGGGACGGGATGGGCTTCGACCACGTTTATTTGAGTTATCACGACCCCTCGATCATCCCCTCGACCGAGTTCGTCGCCGACTTCGCCCCCGACGAGCGCTTCCTCTACCGACGCGGCGAGCGGCCCTTGCCCGAGCGGTTCATCCG
The DNA here is from genome assembly GCA_963842405.1 of uncultured Isosphaeraceae bacterium. Taxonomy (GTDB): domain Bacteria; phylum Planctomycetota; class Planctomycetia; order Isosphaerales; family Isosphaeraceae; genus CAVZRC01. The sequence goes on from CAWJGW010000003.1 coordinate 275,355, forward strand.
CGCCTATCAGGTTACCCTCCCCGGCGGCGATGACGGCCCCTGGCTCGCCGGCATGACCCTGAATCCCGAGGACGTGTATCAGGCGTGGTGCCATCAGCGCGGCTACGTCTGCCTGATCGAGGAACTCGGCGGCCAGCCCACCCGCCCCGGCGACACCTTCGGCGCCTGCTATCTGATCGGCTGGTTCGACGACCTCAACTCCATGCACCGGACGCACGACCGCTTCCGCGGCTGGAGTGGGCTGGCCCTGGAAGGGACGGCGGAGAAGCCGACCGGCTACAAGGGATTGAAGAGGGGGGATTTGACGGCGGTCCCGATGAATGCTGGCGAATGAGGGGGTTAAAGTCTCATGCTGATCGTCCACGTCCATATCCAGGTGAAACCCGATCAGGTGGATGCCTTCAAGGCCGCTTGCATCGAGAACTCGCGGAACAGCGTGCAAGAGCCGGGCATCGCGCGGTTCGACGTGCTGCAGCAGCAGGACGATCCCACTCGGTTCCTGCTGGTCGAGGTCTACCGCTCCGCCGAGGCCCCGGCGGCCCACAAGCAGACGGCGCATTACCGGGAGTGGGCTGAGACCGTGGCCGACATGATGGCCGTACCGCGATCCAGCGTAAAGTTCGACAGGGTCTACCCTGAAGTGGGACTCCCATGACGTTCGAGCTCGCTACCGCCGGACGCATCCTCTTCGGACGCGGCAAGTCGCAGCAGGTCCCCGCCCTGGCCCGGGACCTCGGCCGCCGCGCCCTGGTGGTCCTGGGAGGCTCCAGCCGGGGACGCAAGGCGCTGACGGAAGGGCTGAGCGACGCTGGCGTCCGCCCGGTGGTCTTCAACGTGAGCGGGGAACCCACCACCGACCTGGTGGACCAGGCGACCGGGATCGCTCGGCGCGGAAGGATGCGACCTGGTGATCTCCGTGGGCGGAGGCAGCGTGATCGACGCCGGCAAGGCCGTGGCGGGCATGCTCGCGAATCCGGGAGAGGTCCGGGATTACCTGGAGCTGGCGGGAGGTGGAAAGCCGTTGCTCAAGCGTGGAGTGCCGTTCATCGCCGTTCCCACCACGGCCGGCACGGGCACCGAGGTGACCCGCAACGCCGTGCTCGACGTCCCCGAGCACAAGGTGAAGGCGAGCCTGCGGAGCTCTCACCTGCTGGCCCGGCTGGCCGTCGTCGATCCCGAGCTCACCCTGTCGCTCCCGCCCGCGATCACCGCCTACACCGGCATGGATGCGCTGACACAGTTGATCGAACCGTTCGTCAGCAACGCCGCCAACCCGTTCACCGACGGCGTCTGCCGCGAGGGGCTCACGCGGGCGGCACGATCGCTGGCAAGGGCCTATCGCGACGGGTCCGACGTCGCGGCCCGCGAGGACATGGCCCTCGCCGCTCTCTTCGGCGGGATCGCCCTGGCGAATGCCAGGCTTGGCGCAGTGCACGGGTTCGCCAGCGTCCTGGGCGGGACGACCGGCCATGCCCATGGTGCCATCTGCGCCCGGCTCCTCCCCTTCGTCATGGAGGCCAACATTCGCGCGGTCCACGAACGGGGCGACCCGACCATCATCCAGCGGTACATCGAAATCGCCCGGGCCTTGACCGGCGACCCCGAGGCAGACGCCTGGGACGGAGTCTCCTGGGTGCGCGGGCTCTGCGCCGAGATGAAGATCCCGCCCCTGCGGGTGGCAGGCCTGTCCATCACCGATTGCGGCCGGCTCATCCCGCTCGTCCAGCGTGCCAGCAGCATGCAGGGTAACCCCGTGAAGCTCTCCGACGAGGAACTGCACGGCATCCTCGAAGCATCGCTCTAGGGTCAGAATCGCTCCCGCGCCGGCGTTCCGACACCTGGGATTGGGGGTCTACGCCGCCGGCTGCGTGTTGCGAATCGGGCCGATGTTTACGATGAGAATGTACCGATTTCGGCCCATGAGCCCAGAAGAATTCAACGGAATTCAACATTGAGGGGCGCGTCGGACACGACCGGGAAGGTTCCCTGGTAGGCCGTGGCTCGAAGGGTGAGGATTCGCCGGCCAAGGAGGCGAGAGTCGGCGGTCGTCTCAATCACCCATTCGGCGGAATCCGTGTCCGGGGGGACATCGAGAGGAGTGGCTCGTGCCAGGCCCTGGAGGTCTTCGGAACCGATCAGCTCGACCCGGACTGGCCCAGTCAGGACCGGGGAGCGTGCGATCTTCAGCGGGACGGTTATCGATTGGCCAGGACGAACAACCAGGTCCTCCGCACCGTGAGAGAGCTTCAGTAAAGCCCCTTCGATCGACATGGTGATCTGACCGGCGACGGGACTCAGGACATATCGGAGTTTGCCCTGACCGTCGGGCACCCTGGCCATCCCGACCAGGGCCAGTCGCGAGGTGCGTGTCGTTTCGAGCCATTCGGGAACAACGACGGGATAAGCCACCCGTTTCGCATCGGGCGGAATCGTGAAGAACGGGCCGCCGATCCCCTGGCGGTGCCGCGACTGGACCGCCGCCATGTCGAGGAAGATCTCACCGCGAAAGCCGGCATCGCGCTCGACGATGAGCTCCGCCGGGTAGGTCGCCCCTCGATTGACGCGACGCCCGCCATCGGCCTCCAGGGGAACCACTTTGAAGGGCGGTTTCAACGTGGTCGCCACCAGGACGCGATCGACGAGGTTCTCGGAGGGGCTCCGGGGTGCGAGGTTGCCCGTGGCGGGGGCTTTCGCCACGCGGGTCACGGGACGGCCCGCAATCTTCGATGTGCCGGTGATCGTGACGAGTGTCGCGGATGCCGGCGCGTCGCTCGCGGCCTGGAGATTGATCGAGAGCGAGGCCTCGGTCGGCCCGATGCTCAGAGTCTTTGGCGCCGTCACGCCTTCGGGGAGTCCTTGAAGGGTCAGTGCAATCGGCTCCTTGAAGCTGCCGGTCCGGGTCACATTCACGACCAGCGGTGACGAGCCTCCGACAGGGAGGTTCATGACGGGAACGGTCTGAAGGGCAAAATCAGCCTGAGGGCGACCCCCGACGAGACGGAACGTGGCGATCGAAGACTCGCGTCCTCGAGAAAGGTCCGTCACCCGGAGGCGATAGAGACCGTCGGCGGGAAAGGTCACGGACAGCGCAGGGTCGGTTGTTCCGGGCGCGTCGTCGGCCTGGGCGAGCTCCTTGCCATCGGGGCCGAGGATGCTGAGCGAGAGATCGAGTGGTGAGCCGAGTCTCATTGCCTCCGCGATCAGTGTCCATGTCTCGCCCTTCTTCGCGCGGAGCGCATACGACTTCTTCCCGATTCGCGGATCCATAACGGCGGTCAGAGCGAACGGAGCCGTCAGCTCTGGACAGTTCGCCGGTTCGACCGTCTCGGTCTGATCGCTGAGCAAGATCAGAAACGGGGGCGAGGTCCCTTGGGGCGTCTTCAGGCGATAGGAGAACGCAGATTTCTCGGGATCGGCGGGCGCGGTGACGTCGCGGGTCGCACGTTCGAGACGGGGCTGTCCGCTGGCGAGGCTCAGTCCGACGAACTCGACCGGTCTTGTCTCGCCTCGTCGCAGCGCGGCGGGAAACGCGGCCAGTACGCGCGGGCCTGGAGTGATGGTCAGGCGATAGACGAACGAGCGATAGCCCCGGAAATCGAGGTCGTGAATCGAGACGGTGTACGACCTGCCCGCCCTGGCCGGAAAGGTCAGCTCGGGGTCGAGCCCCTCGGTGTCGATCGTGTCGGCCACGAGGCGACCGCGATCGTCGCGGATCTCAATCGCCCCGCGAAAATCCGAACCAATGCGCCGGGCGGTCAATTCGCAGGTCACGAGCGTATCGGCCGGCACCTTGATGCGATAGGCGTCGACTTCCTCGATCCGGCGCAGGCGTCCCGAGACGGTCACGGGCAGCCTGGTCAGCTCTTGAGGGCCGTGTTGACGTTCGTCCTCAATGACCTCATCGCCGTCGCCGACGATGAAGATGCCGTTGGTTCCGCCGCCGCTCGCGTTGGCGACGCACCATCGAATCGGGCCCGGAGGCAAACCGGCGGGCAATGTGAGCCGGGCGGAAACTTCCCGCGGCAACGGCGGATCGTTGGCGAAGCTCTTGATACCGAACCAATAGGGCGGCTCGTGATTGAGGACCGTCACCGGGTTTGCCGGTCACAAGGAGCTCGGCGCCCGGTGCGAGGATGAAATACTGCTGGTCCGGCGTCCAATCGTATCCACCCAGGTGAATATCCGCTCTCGTTCCCGCCTTGCCTCCAGGCGGGAAGACGTAGCCCGTAGCGGGGGGCTTCTGCGCGTGACCGCGGCCGGGGTCGCGGCGACCACGATCGTCACGACGAACGCCAGAACACGCGGAGTGAAGCACGCGGAGGTGTTCATCGGGGGCCATCCTTCATATTGAACCACGTCGTTGTCACACGATGAGTTCCTGGAGGACGCGTCCGCCGTTGACGATCGGAACGGGTCGTCCGAGCGGGGTGTAATAGGTCTTGTCGCAGTCGATCCCCATCAAGTGGAAAATCGTCCGCAGGATGTCGGAGACGCCCACGGGATCGCCCGTTGGTATTGATGCGTGTTTATCCGTAGAGCCGATGACGATGCCTGGTTTCGTCCCGCCGCCTGCAAATAGCACGCTCTGCGCCTGTGACCAGTGGTCGCGGCCGGCCTGGGGGTTGATGCGAGGCGTTCGTCCCATTTCACCCATCATGACGACCAGGGTGGAATCGAGCAGGCCGCGCTGGTCGAGGTCGGTCACCAAGGCGCTGAAAGCTTGATCGGCGTGAGGGATCAGGTCTTTTTCGAGGCTGGGGAAGCAGGAGAAGTGGGTGTCCCAGCTTCCATGATCGACGCCGACAAACCGGCAGCCGGCCTCGACGAGACGTCGGGAGAGCAAAGCGCACTGGCCGAGCGAGGTCGGCCCATAGGCGTTGCGAACGATCTCCGGCTCATTTTTCAAGTCGAAGGCCCTACCGGCCGCGGGAGACGTCACCAGGTCATGGGCCCTCTGGTAATACGTCGCCATGAGGTCCGGCCGGCCCGTGAAGCCCTGGGCCTTCTCGATCTGTTCGAGTCCCGCGATCATGCGATCGCGTCGACGTTTCCGCGAAGTGCTGATCCCGCCGAGAGGCCGGAGATCGTTGACTTCGAAGTCGGGCTGAACGGGGTCGGATTCGATCACGAACGGGGCGTGCTCCGCGCCGTAGAATCCCGGTCCGCCCGCGGTCATCGGATGTGGCATGTTGATATAAGGAGGGATGTTGCCGCAAGGCCCCAGCTTCCCGCGACACAATCGAGCCGAGGGACGGGAACAGTTCGTTGACAGGGATGCGGCTGTTCTGACCGTCGGCGAAGTTGGCTCGATAGCCGGTCAGGACGTAGTGGGCGCCGGTCGTGTGGCCGTTGTCGTCGTGGCTGTGAGTCCGGAGGATCGTGAATTTGTCGGCGACCCTGGCACAACGGTGGCAGTGCTCGCCGACGAGAGTGCCTGGGACCGTGGTCTGGATCGGCTTGTACGGGCCTCGGATTTCGGCGGGGGCGTCCGGCTTCAGGTCCCACATGTCGATCGTCGAGGGACCGCCTTGCAGGAACAAGAATATGCAGGATTTCGCCCGAGGGCTGGTCACGGTCGTGCTGGCGGCTTCCGCTTCGAGCTGGAGGAATCGAGCGAGGGTCAACCCGCCGATGAAGCCGGAGGCGCCGATCCGGAGCATCCGCCGACGCGAGAGACGGCGGGGACCCTTTCCGTGACCGCGACTGCTCGTCTGATACGTGGGCGTGGTCATGTTCACTCTCCGGGTCGTGTGGATATCCCAGATACGACTAAGTCATTTAGTTCTACAGCGGAAGGAGTTCTCGTGTTGACCAAAGATTCCTGGCGGCCTGAAGGGCCGCGGGAGCCCAGCCCGGGGAGAATCCCCGGGAGAGCGAGACCGAGCGACTTCCACCCCTCTTCCTGCGGCCTGAAGGGCCGCCGGAGCAGAGCCCGGGGTGAAACCCCGGGAACCAACGGCCGCCCCCATCCTGCCGCGGCCTGAAGGGCCGCAGGTGGCACCGGCTCCGGCACCCCTTCAGGGTGCACCGGAGAGGGGCCGGCCATCCTGGTCCCCAGGGTTTCACCCTGGGCTGGGCTCCTGCGGCCCTTCAGGCCGCCCGTGGCTTCCCGTGAATACGAATCCTCCTTCCGCTGTGGAATTAATCAATGATTATACAAAAATTCTTTGGCATTCAGTATCGTCCACAGCACGTCTTCGATGGCGGTGCGGCGGGTTTCTTCCTTGTCGTCGAAGGCTTCGAGCATCAAGGCGAGTTCCTGTTCATTGGGGTGGCGGGACAGGGTACTCAGGTAGAGCTCGTCGATGATTTGCCGCGGTGTCATGCTCGAGTCGGCGAGCCGGCTCGCGACCCCCTTCGGGTCGCGGACCTTGGCCATGATCTCGGGCGAGTTCATCAGGTGCAGGGCCTGGGCGATGCTCGGCTCGTTGCTGCCGTTCGCACTCGCAGACGCTCGCTCGCACCGGCCGGCCGAAGATGCGGAAGAAGTACGACGGCATCCGGTTGTCCCAGACCTGGATCGGCCCGGATAGCCGCTTCGGCCAGCCGTTGAACTTCTCGGGAACGCCGGTCGCCTGGCAGATCGCGTCGAGCAGCACCTCGGCCGGGAGCGTCTTGGCCAGGCGTGCGAGAAGTTTTGCTCGTCGCGCGGCGTTGTCGGGATTCGTCTTCGGTCCGAGCTGATAGAGCGCGCGAGTTCAGGAGGGTCCGCGTGAAGGCCTTGAGGTCGAACTTGACCGCTCGCGAGATGCGCTGGCGAGCTCGTCGAGCAGCGGCTCGTTGGTGGCGGGGTTGGTGGCGCGGAGGTCGTCGAGCGGCTCGACCAGGCCGCGGCCGAAATAGTGCGCCCAGAGCCGATTGGCGATGGCGCGGGCGAAGAACGGGTTGTCGCCGGCGGTCATCCAGTCGGCGAGCACGCTGCGGCGGTCGGCGGTCGCCGGAGAAATCCGCCGGGCGAGCACCGAGGGCACGGGCGGGGACGGGCTTGCCGGTGCGGGGATGATTCGAGATCGGTCGCCGTCCGGACGAAGATGGCCTCGTCGCCGCCGGGCAAGCGACTTGCGTCTGAACGCCCGTGAAGAAGCCGGCGAGGGCGAAGTAGTCGTCCTGGCCCCACTTCTCGGACGGATGGTGGTGGCACTGGGCGCACTCGATGCGGACGCCCAGGAACAGCTGGCTGATCGACCGGCTCATCACTTCGGGCGTGTTCAGGACCTTGTAGAAGGCGGCCGGCCCCTCGCCGTTGATGTTGCCGCGGGCGTTGAGGATCGTCGCGCACGAACTGGTCGTAGGGCCGATTCTCGGCGAACTGCCTGCGGCAGCCAGCGCGTCAGGGCGACGGCCCCTGCGGCGTGATCGCGTCGCGGTCGACGCGCAGGAGGTCGGACCAGTTCATCGCCCAGTAGTCGGCGTATTCGGGCCGCTCGAGCAGCGCATCGACCAGCCTGGACCGTTTCTTGGGGTCGCTTGCTCGCGAGGAAGGCCGTCGCCTCGGCGGCCGTCGGCAGCGTGCCGATGGTGTCGAGGAAGACGCGGCGGAGGAACGTCGCGTCGTCGGCTCGTTCGCTCGGGGGGATGCCGAGCCGTTCGAGCTTGTTCCAGACGTGCCGATCGATGAAGTTCTCCTCGGGCGGACGGCGGAAGCGAAAACCAGGGCGTGGGATCGTGATGCGAGCAGACCGTGACGTGTCCCCATGTAGCGGACGAGGATCGCGGCCTCGCCGGGGATGTCGCTGGCCTGGACCCAGCCGCGGCGATCGACGGCCGCGATCGTGGGGGCGTTGGAGTCGTAATCCGCCTCGGCCGAGACGCACTTGCGCGAGCCTCGGGCCGTGACGGCCGTGACGCGCAGTTGCTGGGTGCCACGAAAGGTCAGCACGTTCTCGGCGGGCTCGACCTCGAGAGCGACGATGGTGTCGCCAGGATCCGCACCCCTCGGACAGCCTTCCCGGATCCATCGGATGAGTCTCTTCTGCTGTGGCGTGCCCTGCTGGATTCTCCGCCCACCCGCGTGGGGCAGGTCGGCAGTGGCTTTTCGGACGACGAGACTCGTCTCGGCCGCCATGGGGAAAACGCGACGTCCACCCCCCTCCTTCACCATTGCGTCGTAGTCGAGCGAGGGATTGAAGCCGAAGACACTGAGCTTGAAGCCGTTCTGTCCTTCCGCCTTACCGTGACAGGCACCGGCGTTACACCCGGCCTTGGTCAGCAGGGGTATGATCTGGTGTTCGAACGACACGGGTTCAGGTCGGTTCAGTCCCCGGACTTCGACCGGCACGAGGGCGGTCGTTCCTTCGACGCGGATGCGAATCCCGGTTTTCCCCTCCCCGACCGGAATGAGCAGCCCGGTCTCGTCGACCGAGACAATACGAGGATCGGCCACTTCATAACGAATTGCGCCGCGTGAGATCGAGGGAGAGTCCACCGGGCGCGTTCGTCGATATCAGGAGTTGCTGGGAATCCTCCGGGCCGTTCAACACGACGGCCGACGGGCTGACTCGAACCTCCGCGGCCGAGACGACGGAACCGCCGAGAACTGCCCAGAGCACGCCGGCGAGCAACCGCCGAGCATCGCGAGACCTGGAGATGGCGGCCATCGGCTTCTCCCACGTCCACGTGAGGGACTCGACCGCCAGAGGGTCAAGTCCCGTCCCTTTCCCGGAGTAGAACGGAATTCATTCCGTTCTACTGGAAACGGAATGAATTCCGTTCTACGAATGTTGGTTTCAGCAAATCGGGAAGTTATTCCCAGCCTGTTCCTTAGCCTGTATCATCCCGATCCTCGGCGGATTTTGCAAACATCCCGCAAACAAAAGTTTGACATCGCGCCGATTGATCGCTCGCTCGCTCGATCAGTCCTCGAGAACTCCGAGCCAGTGGGAGTCATCGGGCAGGAAGGGCTCGCGGAGGCGGAGGGCCGGAGACAATCCAAGGATCCTGGCCAGGGCAATGCGGACGTGCGCTTGCCTGCGGAAGCGGAAGCCGGAGGTCGCGGCATTCGGGGCCGGGTCTTTGGGCAGGGAATCAAGCAGGGTCCTGGCGACCCGGGCGTCGTACGCCCCCACAGCCCGGAACATCGCGGGGCACTCGTTCCCGATCCCCCACTGCTCGTCGTTCAGGCCCACGAGCCGGATGGCCACCGGCGCGAAGACGACCTCGGCCGCCGCCCGGTCGTAGCGGGCCGCCAGGACCGCCAGCTCGACCAGGTCGAGATAGGCGTGGAGGGTGCTGGGATTGGAGGCAACCGGCTCGTAGAGGGCCGACACCGACGGCCGTCGCGACAGGGCGAGCCAGAGGTAGTCCGGCGCGCGGTCGGGGTCGATCCGGATGGCCGTCGGCAAGAGCCGGGCCATCGCGACGGGCGGAGACGGATGGACCGTCAGGCCGTCGCCGAGCTTCCCGAGCCGCTCGACCGATTCGCGCAGCAGCGCCCGGGCCCCGTCGGGGTCGGCGCCTGCCCGGGTCCTGGCCGCGATTGCCGGCAGGAGGGCCTCCACCATCGGGTCGTGGTCCTCGGCCGCCAGGGCCCTGGCCACCGGCAAGTCCTGCGCCGCCATCCGGAGGCAGGCGACCCTCCGCTTCAATTGATCCTCACTCAGGCTGGAACTCCGCCAGAGCGTCGGGTCGGGCACTGCGATTTTCTCCGCGATCCCGGCCCGGATCGTGTCGAGCTGATCCTGGATCGCGTCGAACTGCGTCTGGGCTCCCTGGAGCTTCCGCGCGAGCTGGTTTGCCGCCGGTTCGAGTTCCTTGATCTCGCGAGCGCGCTTCGCGACGCGATCGAGCAATTCGCGGCGGAACTCGGGCGGGACCGTTGCTCCCAGGATATCGAACAGCTCCAGACCGGCGAAGGACGCCTGGTACGGCTCGCTGATCCCGTCGAGGACTTCGAGGGCCTTCCGCGGGTCGCCCTCGGACCGCGCGACGGCCAGGCCCCGTAGCAGGCCCGGCTCCGTCTTGATGACCTGATTCTCGATCATCTCGATGACCCGGTCGGGGTCGACCAGGGCGGTAACTTCGAGGACCTGCCTGTGCTCCGGCAGGTCAGGAGCATCGCTGAGACTCTTCCGGGCCTCGACGAGCAGGGTTCGGCCGATCGCGCGCTCCTCGTCGCGAGCGACCGGAGAAGCGGCCGATCGGAGCAAGGCCGCGGGCGGCTCGTCGAGGCGGCGGAGGGCGAACTCGACCGTCCGGTCTGCCGGTTCGACTCGACGGCCGATGAAGTGGTAGCCCTCCTTCGAGACAAAGAGAAACGCCGGCGTGTCGGGGACGCCCGGGACCCGGAACCGGCCGTCGTTGTCGGTCGTGCCCTGAGTCCTCCTCGGACCATCGCCCGACTGGAAGACCTCGGCCCCGGCGACCGGCTTGCCAGCCGAGTCGATGACTCGACCGGCTACCTCGTGCACGACCATCGACCGGCGGAGTTTCAGCTCGGGGACCTCGGCGGCCGGCGCGACGACCCAGTCCGACCCCTTGGACTCGTAACCGGGCGCCTCCGCCTCGATGCGATACGCGTTGCCGACAGGGACCTGGTCCGGCGTCCGGAATCGACCATCGGGTCCGGTCCGGAGCTCCTCCAGCCCATCGAAGGCGAACTCGGCCCCCGGTCCGCCGTGGCTGGGCGGGCGGATCCAGACCCGGACCACGGCGCTGGCCAGCGCCCGGCCGTCGCTGCCCATCACCCGGCCGGAGAGGGCCAGGGTCGGCCGCTTCCGGAGGTGGAGCGTGATCGGCTCACCCTCGCCGGCCCTGGAGATCGTCCCGGCCGCGTCGGCGGCCGATCTCCACGACGCCGAGAGACGCACCTCGGCCTTGGGGGCGATGCAGCCCAGGACGAATTCACCCCGCGCGTCGGTCTCGGCCCGGACCGTGTTCGGATGTTGCTCGTAATCGCCCGTGGTCAAGGAGCCCTCGATGCTAACCCCCGCGACCGGCTTTCCCGCCTCGTCCACCACCTTCCCCCGGACCTGCGCCGCCTTGTGCAGCCGGGGTGGGGTGAAGGTCTGACGCTCGACTCCCTCCTTCACATCGAAATCGGCCCAGCCAGGCTTGCCCGGCGGCATGAAGTGAGTCTTGGGTATGTCATAGGGCCAGTAAATGAATCGGGCCTGACCCGGCCGGATAAGGGTCGAGAAATGCCCCTGGGCATCGGTGACGAACCGATTGACACTTCCGCTGTGCATCAGCGGGTCCAGGTCGATCGTGACGCGGGGGACCGGCGCTCCATCCGGTTCATCCAGGACCGTTCCCTCGACCCGGACGGCGCGGACGACCTTGATCTCCACGTCCTCCGTGCCGCCGGCGCGGATCGCGGCCGCCGGCTCCTTCACCACGAGATAGTTCGAGCCCTCGGGGGGCTTGATGTTCCAGTCGATCTGGCCCTCGGCGATGCTCGGGAACTCGACCCGGCCGTCATCGCCGGTGGTCTTGCGGATCCAGTGGGTGATATACGGACCGACGTAGCCCGGCTCGGTCGGCCGCGACTGGGCCGTGATCATCCAGCCCCGGAGGGCATTTGGCCGCGGGTCGTCGGCCACGATCCGGGCCTTGAGCCGGCCGACCGGGCGGAGCTTGACCGTTCCCGAGCCGGGGTCGATCGACAGGGCCTGGACGATCTGCCCCGCGGCCGTCACGTAGAGCGCGAAGATGTCCGCGGGCGCGAAGCCGTCGAGCGTCGCCCGGCCGTTGGCGTCGGTCGTCGCGACGAAGCGGTCGAGCATCTTGTCCGGCGGCCGAGGCGCCTTGAGGCTCAACTCGACCACCTGGACTTTCGCCTTCGCGGCGGGCTTGCCGTCGGCCTGGAGGACGCGGAGCGCGGTCGCGACCGGTGGACCGAGCACCAGGCGGACCGGCTGATCGGACCCTGGCAGCTTCCGCTTGAACTCGAGGAACGCGACGCGGGAGCCTGGCTTGTAGGCCCAGAGCGTCGGCGACCACTGCGAGACCCGGCCCGACAGCTCGTCAGCCCGTTCGAGCTGGAAGTGGCCCCGATCGTCGGTCTGGGCGGTTGCGAGCACCTCGGGCCCGTGGCGGCCCCAGTGCGTATCGCCGAGCCAGACGGTCGCCCCCGCGACCGGCCGGCCGTCGGCGTCCACGACTGTCCCCGAGAGCGGGACCGTCATCCCCAGCACAATCCACATCACCGGCATCAGCATCGCCATCGTCCACCTCCGTGGGTCCTGGGTGATCGGGAAGAGGGGCCGGCTACGGGTCGGCCAATCATGATGCTAGCTCGCGCGACGGGCCGGTGGAAGCCCCCGGGTTTCACCCTGGGCTTAGTTCCCTCGGCCTTTGAGGCCGCCTCACAGCCGGGCTGGCCCGGTTCCCTCGGCCCAACGGGACTCGCGTCGTGGCAAGGTCTCCCGACCTTGACACCCGGCCGCCGTAGAACGGAATTCATTCCGTTTTTTCCGCCGTAGAACGGAATTCATTCCGTTTTCCCCAAGCCGGAGATGAGTTTCCACACGTAAGTCGAAACGGAATGAATTCCGTTCTACACCAACCCGCCCTGCCGTTTTCGCATCAATGCCAGACCAGCCATCCCGGACCGATCGGGGCGAACCCGCTCGCGGCGACGGCCCGGCCGGAGAGTTCGAGGCGGAGGTCCTGGCGGTCGCGATTGGCCCTCGCGTCGGCAACGACGATCACCTGCCATTGGCCCTGACGATCGCGGAACAGCACGTCGCACGCCCCGTGGTAGACGGTCGCCCCCGAGGGCATCGTGAAGGCGAAATCGTACCGGACGGAGGCCGGGTCGGCTTCACGCAGGGCCCGGAAGGCGGAGTGATCCCACAAGGCATCCATCCGGCGGACGGCCTCGTCGGATCAGGCTGGCGTTCGCGGTGGGCACCTGCCGAGCCGCCGCGCGGGCGGCGATCGAATCCAGCGACTCGCCGCGACGCCAGCCGGGATCTCGCAACATCGAGCGGATCAGGCCGTCGAGCCGGGCGGCTCGGGGCGTCAGTCCGGCAGTTGGGTCGAGGTCCAGATATCGCGGAGCCGGGCCGGGCCGCTCCGGCTCGCGCTCGATCGATCGGCGACGCCCGCGCGATCGCCTCCTCGATGGCCGCGATCGACGAGCGGGGCGAGGTTGCGGCGCGTTCGCCGCGCGGCTCGGGAGGGCTCATCAGCCGGACCTCGGCCGATCGACACGCCCGGCGCGATCGCGGCAATGTCCGGTCCGACGGTCGAACCGCTCGTCGAGGAGCCGCATCGCGGGCGAGGTCGACTTCACCGGCTCGTCGGGCTCCAGGCCCGCGGAGAGGATCAGCGCGTCGCGGGCGCGGGTGGCCGCCACGTAGAAGAGCCGCAGCGACTCCTGCTCGTCATCGGCCTTCTCGAGCGTCAGATATGCCTGCCATGCGAAGCTCCCCTCGGCAGGATCGCCCGAGTCGGGCGACGGCTGCGTCGGGCGCACGACCAGGCCGAGGTCCGGGTGGAAGGCCACCAGCGGGCTCCGGCTGCTCGCCGCGCGCGCCAGGTCCGGGAGCACCACGATCGGGAATTCCAGCCCCTTGGCCTGGTGGATCGACATCAGCCGGATGCTGGCGCTCGACTCGTCGGTCGTGGCGGCCTGCTCCTCGCGCGGCTCGTTCTCCAGGTCGGTCCGCAACCGCGCGACGAACTCGGCCAGCGTGAAGCCGCCCTGTCGGTCGAAGTCGCGCGCCAGCCGGACGATCTTCCGCGTGTTGGCCAGCTTCCGCTCGCCGAGGAATTCGCAGACCACGGCCGCCTCGAACCCCGACTCATCCAGAACCTGGGCCACCAATCGTGCCATCGGCACATGGTCCTTCGTCGATCGCCAGCGCGATAATAGCTCAAGGGCCCGCGTCACCCGCTGACGGTCGCGCGGCGACAACCCGTCGATCTCGTCGAGCCGGAGGATGCCGGCCGTCAAACCGCCGTCCTCGAACGTCGTCGCCAGCCAGAACAGCCCCTCGTCGCTGACGCCGAAGAACGGGCTCCGCAGCGCGCCGGCCATCGCGACCTCGTCGAACGGGTCCTCCACGACCGACAGCAGGTTGATCACGTCGTGGACTTCCTGCTGGGCGTAGAAGGCCGAGCCGCCGATGGTGTGGTAGTCGAACCCTTCATCGGCCAGGGCCGACTCGTACGGTCCAGAGGTCGGTCATGGCGCGGAACAACAGCGCGACGTCGCCGGGGTGCGCCGGCCGGGTCGCGTTCAACGCCCGATCGAAGACCGGCCAGCCCGCGTCGAGCCGCTCCCGCAGCCGGCACGAGCCAGGCAACGCGCCTCGATCATCCGCCGTTCGTGGGCCGACCGCTTCGCCACGTCCCCGCCTTCGTCCTCCTCCAGTGGGGCCGGCCAGAGGAACTCGACCGTCGGCTGGTTGGTATCTTCCCGACGGATCGGCAGGAGCCGATTGTCACCCGGGTCAACGTCGCCGAAGCTGTCGCCGAACAGCGCGTTGACGAAGTGGATGACGCCGGGGACGCTCCGGAAGTTCTCGGTCAAGCTGAGCCGGCCGTTTGCGGGGAACTCGGACCGCCAGTCGCGGAAGATCGAGGGCTCGGCGCCGCGGAACCGGTAGATCGACTGCTTGACGTCGCCGACCACGAACAGCCGGCCCGACAGGAACGCCGAGCCGCCCGAGCAGCCGGAGGATCTCGCCCTGAATCGCGTCGGTATCCTGGAACTCATCGACGAGGACGAACTCGATCGACGGAGCCTCGGCGGACTCCGGCTCGGCGAGAACGACCTCGGGGTGGTCGCGGAGCAGGTCGCGGGCCATCACGATGAGGTCGTCGAAGTCGAGCCCGCGCCGGCGTCGCTTGAGCTTCTCGTGCTCGCGGCGGGCCAGCCGCGCCAGCCGGGCGAACCGCAGGCTCTGCTCGGCCGCGGCGAGCACGCCCGCCTCGTCCCATGACCATCGCCGGCTTGACGTGTGACTTGATGTGATCGCGGACCGCGGCGATCGCATCCTTGACGGCCTCGTAGACGTCCTCCGACGGCCAGGAGCCCTTGCGAGGCAAGTCGGCGACGCGCAACAGCTCCACCAGCTCGTCGAGCTGCTGGGCGGAACACGGGACCTCGCCCGGGTCCAGGCAGACTCAGGGCGTCGAGCAATGCCAGTCGGCGCTCGTGGATCTTGGGGTGGGTCGTGTCGAGGGCCTCGAGCACGTGCCGGCAATGACGGACCATCGGCAAGGCACGATCCCGGACGGTAGGCCAGAGCCGGTCGGCGTACTGGAGCGCGCCAGTGCTCCACGATGGCCTCGGGGGCGAGCTGGCTCCACTCGTCGAGGCCCGACGCCCCGCGCACGGACGCCAGCCGGCCGAGGGCCTCGCGGACCTGGCGAAGCCCGTAGTCGGTCCCCAGCTCGATCAGGTCGGGGTCGCGTGCCGCCAGCAAGAGCCGGATCGCGGACCGGACCGCCTCGTCGCGGAGCGAGCCGGCAATCGATTCATCGAGGATCGCGAACTCGGGGTCGATCCCGACCTGGAGCGCATGCCGTCGCAGCAGCCGGGTGCAGAACTGGTGGAACGTCCCGATCGGTGCCGCGTCCAGGCCACGGAGCACGGACCACCATCGCGACGGGTCCTCCGCCGCCGCCAGCTTGGCCCGGCATCGGGCGCGAATACGCTGCCGGAGCTCCCGAGCCGCCTTCTCGGTGAACGTCAGGGCGACCAGGGCGCGGAGCGGGACGCCCGCCGGCATCGTCGAGCGCGGCCAGGAACCGCTCGGTCAACACCATCGTCTTGCCGCAACCGGCGCCCGCGCTCAGGGCCACGCTGGCGCTGTCCACCGTCAGCGCGCGACGCTGCTGGTCGGTCAAGGGGAAGATCGAGGGTGAAGAAGCCGCGTTGCTCATGGCTGCTTATCGCCCCGAAGGGGCCTAAACAAATCAGCCCAGGGCAACGCCCTGGGGAGGGACATAACATTCCAAGGAACCTCAAGCCCTGTAAGGGCGGTACAATCGAAGGCGTGGTGGTAGCGGTTACGCCCTTTCAGGGCTCGGACGTGGATGGTTGACATATCCCCAGGGCGTTGCCTTGGGCTGATATGTTTTGGCCCCTTCGGGGCAAGGAGCCGCGACTTTCCTCGGCAAACTCTCATTCACGTTTTCGCGCAGCTTCGGGTCCGCTCGACGGCCAGTTCCGGCGCAACGGCCCGGTCGTGGTGCTTGGCCGCCAGCCGGGCCTGGCGGATGCGGCAGATCGCCCGGTAGTCGCAGAAGCCTCTCACAGCCATCGACCTGCGAGTCCACCACGAAGATGCCCCTGCGGAGCCGGTCGACCAGCTCGGCGACGTACGATTCCAGCGCCTCCTGCACGGCCTCCCACTCCGCGAAAGCGATCGGCTTGTACCCGTCCGTCCGCAGCGCCCAGTAGCCGACGTCGCGGAGCGTGAGGGCCTGGTCCGCGCAGGATGATCTGCTCGACGGCCATGGCATACAGCGGGAGCTGGAGCATCCGCGCCTTGCGGACTTCCGTCGACGAAGGGCCGGCCCGCTCTTGTAGTCGATCACGCGGAACCCCCGCCCCTCGGGCGTATCGACCAGGTCGATCCGATCGATCTTCCCCTGGAGCCGGACGACCTCGCTGACCCCGGCCGATCTCCAGGTAGGGATGCAGCGGGATCTTCGTCGCCGAACTCCACCTCGAAGAGGTGCGGGGTCGCTCGCGCATTCGGGTCGCTATCGTACTCGCGCAACTGGACCACGTACCGCTCGATGGTCTGGATCAGCCGTCGCCGCTCGATCTCGGCCAGGCCGAGCTCGACCTCGGATGCGTCGGCCACGACGACGTTCAGCTCGGCCCCGACGGCGATCCGCGCCAGATCCTCGGGCGTCTCGTCGTCCCGGATGTGCTGCTTCATCTCCTCCAGTTGTTGCAGGATGTTGTGGATCCGGCTGCCGCGCTCGGTGTAGTCCTCGTCGATCTCGTCGCGACGCTCCGTCCGGCTGGAGCTTGAGCACATACCGGCAGAAGAACTGGAACGGGCAGGCGATGTAGGTCTCGAGCTGGCTGGCGCTGAAGCGGTAGCTGGAGTTGAACGAATCGGCGATGTTGAGCACGGCGTTGCCGTCTTTGAGCAGGCCGTCGTACTCGCCAAACGGAGTGCCGCGAAGCCGGCTGGCGAGCACCTGGAGCGCCGCGGCGGTGCCCTCCAGGACGCGGCGGTGGGCCGGTCGGCCGGCGATCGCCGAGAGCGCCGAGAGGTCTCCCCGGGTGCGGGCCAGGGCGGTCGCCCGGACGCGACGGTCGCCCGGCGAGCCGGCCAGCTCCGGCGCGTCGACCAGCGCCGGGTCCACGCGACCGAACGACCGGTGACACGCCGCGGCGGCCTCGGGCGTCAGCAACTCCATCAGCTCGTCGAGGAACCCCGCCCGCAACAGCTCCTGTCCCTTCGCGTTCGTCGTCGGATAGATCAAGACCACCCCGGTTTCGGCCGAGCCGAGGACCCTGAGGAAGCGGAGCATCTCGCGGGAGAAGACCCGCCGGCTGGCCTCGTCGGGGAGCACGCCCGGTCGGAGCGACAGGAACGCCTCGACCGCCTGCGCTGGCCGGGAACGTCAACTCGGCCAGGTCGGCCAGGATGATGAACGCGGCCCGGGCACCCTCGGCCTGGCCGACCGTGGCCATCCGGACCGAGCCCGGCCGCGGCGGCGGGACCGGCGCGTTCAGCGTCCAGCACGATCGACTCGACCTCGCGCACGAACGCCGACCATCGCCACGGCGCCTCGCCCCGGCCGAGCCGATCCAGGATGTCGGCCTGGTCCTCCAGCGCGTCCCGGAGCTGATCCAGGCCCGCGCCATCCGAGCCACCCAGGTGCAAGGACTCGGCGATGCGGATGAGCTGGTCGACCTGGTCGGCGAACCGCCTGGGCTGGTCGAGCGGGGCCAGCAGCGCGAAGAGCTTCGCCACGATCTCCCGGGCCAGCCGGGCGCGCTCGGCCCTTCACGGTCCCGCCTTTCTCCTTGGCGATGGTCCGTTCGAGCCAGTCGCAACAACGGTTCGCGGCCCCGGAAGACCGAGGAGGTCTTGATGACCGAGGCCGACGCCGCCAGCGAGAGCGGATCGGCACCCGGCCAGTCCGGCCGGACCTGCCCGTTGCGCAAGAGACGGATGAGGTGATCGGTCACCCAGTCCTCGACCGGTAGCCCGATCGCCAGCAGCAGAGCGGCGACCGCCGGGTCGGCGGCGAGCGGCCGGCTCGGCTCGGCGTGGACGGGCAGGCCCCAGTCCTGGGCGATCTCCAGCGCGATGTCCGCCTGCTCGCTCCAGTCCGGGAAGAGGACCAGGACGTCTTCCGGGTCGGCCCCACCGTCGAGCAAGGCGCGGACCTCCCGGGCCAGCAGCCGGCCGACGCCCTCGCCCTGGGCGCGCCCCGGATGGTCAAACCCTGGGTGACCGAGACCCCGGCGGACCCGGCCGATGCCCGGGGAAATCCTGCCGGAACAGGGCACGCTCCACGGCCCGCAGGCCGGCCGGCCGCGAGATGTCCGGCTGCGGGACCGGTACCTCGTCGAAACCGAGGTCGCGGAGCCGGTCGCGGACCTTGGCGGTGGCCTCGTAGAGCGAGCCCGACGACGGGCCGGCCTCGTAGGCCAGCGTCACGCGGACCGACTGCGCCGTCCGTGCGGCATGCTCCAGGATGCGCCATTGCGCCCGGGAAGGGGACTCCCAGTCGAGGAACGTCACCTGGTCGAACGAGGCCAGCGGCGCGGGCGGAGGCGACAGCCGACGCGCCACCCAGACGGCGAAGCCCGCCGCGTCCTCGGCGTCCAGCTCGCGGAGGATCGTCCGGTAACGGACGAAGACGGCCCACTCCGCCGCGGCCACCGGATTCTCGGGAGCCGGGTCGCGGAGCCGCTTCTCGTTCGCGGTCCAATCGGCGAGCCGATCCCGGAGCTGGCGACGATAGCCCGGCCAATCGATCACCGAGGCGATCGCCTGGAGCTCGCCCGCCTGCGCGCGCCTGCCGGACCGCCTCGCCGAAGACCGCGCCGGCGGCTGCCGGCCGACAGGCAGACCCGACCGCCCTCCAGCTCGCCGCGGACCGATTTCCACAGGTCGGACCAGCACCAGACCCGCGGGCCAGGGCCGATGCCGGCCCGACCGGATCGCCAGCTCGCGACGGACCTGGTCGCGCGCGATCGGCGAGGGGACCAGCCACAGGCTCGAGGGATCGGTCGAGGCGCCGGCCAGCGCGTAATCGCGCAGGGCGGCCCCGTACGGCCCGGTCCAGAGCAGTCGCTCGCCCGCCATCGAGGACCCCCTTCGATCCGATCGGCGTCAGAACGCGGTCAGGACCACGATTGCCAGCACGACCAAGTATACAGAAAAATACCAGACGTGTCCGGCGCGGACAATCTTGAAAAGCCAGTGGATGGCGAAATAGCCGACCACGCCCGCCAGGACGGTGGCGATGACCGTCTGGGTGAGCCGGTCGGGAGTGAGCATGGCACGATCGACATGCCTGAGCTCGAAGACGGCTGCGCCGAGGATCGCCGGGACGGCGATGAGCAAGCTGAATCCGACAGCCCAGGTGCGCGAGAGCCCCAGCGCCAGGGCCGCGGCGATGGTCATCCCGCTCCGACTGACTCCCGGCAGCGGGGCGATCATCTGCGCCAGGCCGATCAGCAGGGCATCCAGCCAGGTCGTTTCGGCCGGCCCTTTGCCCCCCTCGCGACGGCTCAGCCATGCCGTGGTCAGGAGCATGGCGGCCGTGAGCAGGAACCCATACCCGGCCACCGTGGTCCCCTCGAACGCCGCCTCGATCTTGTCCTTGAGGCCCAGCGCCAGCGGGACCAACGGCGAGGTGGCGATGGCCGCCAGCACGCCGACCCGGATCAGCTCCGATCGGCGGTATCCGGAGGGGGCGTCGTCGGACCGCAAGAGCCCGCGGAACCCCTGGCGATCACCGCTCGGTTGTAGAGCAGGATCGCGGCGGTCGTCCCCAGGTGAAGCATCACGTCGAAGAACAGGTTCTCCTTGCCCGAGTGCTTCACGCCGGTCAGCCTGGCGAAGAGGGTCTGGACGAGCAGCAGGTGGCCGTCGCTCGAGACCGGCAAGAACTCGGTGATGCCCTGTACCAGGCCGAGAACCAGAGATTCCAACCATTCCATCGTGTTTTTCCATTCAAGGTGAAGCCGGTAATCGGCGTCGGACAAACGACGTCACGACTCGCCGCGCAGCCTGGGCATGGCGACCCAGACATAGATCAGGCCGCTGTAGAGCGTCAGCGCCACGGCCAGACCAGGTCAGGATGTCGCGGGCCAGGACCATGGCGGGCGGAGCCGGGGCGGTCAGGCCCAGGATCAGCAGGATGGCCGAGATCGAAGCGCACTGGACGACCGTCTTGAGCTTGCCGGCGGTCCGGGCGCCGAAGGCCTGGCCCTGACCTTCCAGGTGGCTGCGCAGGCCCTGGATCAATAGCTCGCGGATGACGATGGCCGTGACCATCCACGGCCGGACTCCGGTATTCGCGATCGTCGCCAGGTAGATGTAGCATCCGGCGACGATGACCTTGTCGATCAGGGGGTCGAGCTGTCGCCCGAGGGGCGTGTCCTGATTGAGCAGCCGGGCGAAGTAGCCGTCCAGCGCGTCGGTCGCCGAGGCGAGCACGAAGAGCACGAGCGCCCAGGCATAGAGCTGGTATTCGATCAGGGCGAACACGCCGACGGCCAGCACCAGCCGGCTGACGGTCAGCGTGTTCGGGACGTTCCAGAACTTCCGCGGTGCCCGTGCGACCATCGTGGAGACGCTCTCGGTTCGACTCATGGCCTCGGTTCCCTCGCGTAGTAGTCAGTAGTCGGTAGTCAGTAGTCAGAAAAACGCCCGCGGCTCGTGTCGCTTAAGTAGTAGCGTCGATGAGCGTGTGTCTCCCTACCTCGCCGACGGCCAGACCGAAGGTCTCTCTATGCCATCAGCCAGACGATAGCCGACAACGGCCAAGCCCCATGCGGACCCTGCTATTCTCATCTTTTCCTCACTGACTACTGACTACCGACCACTGACTACTACTCGAGGACCACCAGCGACGAGGCCGAAGGCTTGCGGCGAGGCATGGGCCGCGCCTTGCGCCGCCTGGGCGGCGCGGCCGATGGCCCCTGGGCGACAAGGTCGTAGCCCTCGGCGGCGACGATCTCACAGGCGACCAGGTCGCCGGGGCTGAGATGCGCGCCTTTCACCCAGATGACGCCGTCCACGTCGGGTGCGTCGGCGTAGGTCCGGCCGAGCCACAGGTTCTTGCCCTCGGGTGACGGAGAATCGATCAGGACGTCGAAGGTCCGGCCCACGCGTCCCTGGTTGAACGCGAAGGCGATCGGCTGCTGCACGGCCATCACGCGGTCTCGACGTTCCTCCGCGACCTCGGCCGGCACGCGATCCGGCAGCTTGGCCGCCGGGGTGTCGGGCTCGTGCGAGTAGGTGAAGACGCCCAGCCGCTCGAACCGCGTCGCCGCGACGAAGTCGAGCAGTTCGGCGAACTCGGCCTCCGTCTCGCCCGGGAAACCCACGATGAACGTCGTCCGCAGCACCAGGTCGGGAATCGACGCCCGCAGCCGCCCGATGATCGACTCGGTATCCCGCCGGTTGTGCCGGCGATTCATCTGCTTGAGCATCCGGTCGTTGATGTGCTGGAGCGGCATATCCAGGTAAGGGATGATCTTCGGCGAATGACCCAGGACGTCGTACAGCTCCTCCGTGAAGAACTGGGGATAACAGTAGAGGATGCGGATCCAGTCGATCCCCTCGACCTGGTCAAGCTCACGGAGCAGCTCGGCGAGCCGGGTGCGTCCATAGAGGTCCAGTCCGTAATAGGTCATGTCCTGCGCGACGAGCACAAGCTCGCGGACGCCGTCACCGGCCAGCTCCCTGGCTTCTTCAACCACCATCTCGATGGGCTTGGTGATGTGCTTGCCGCGCATCAGGGGAATCGCACAGAACGTGCAGAACCGGTCGCAGCCTTCGGAAACCTTGAGGTAGGCCAGGTGTCGAGGGGTGATCCGCAGCCGGGCGCGGTCGTCCTGGGCCTGGATCGCCGCGGGTCGGAAGAGACTCCGCTGTTCTTGCAGACCGCCCAGCAGCCGATTCGCCACCCGCGCGATCTCCTCGCGGCCGAACACGCCCACGACGTGGTCGACCTCCGGGAACTGCTCGAGCAGGCTATCCTTCTGGCGTTCCGCCAGGCAGCCGGCGACGATCACCCCCTTGATCTGGCCCGACCGCTTGCGATCGAGCATCTCCTCGATCACGCCGATCGATTCCCGCCGCGCCGCGTCGATGAACCCGCAGGTATTGATGACCACCAGGTCCGACGGCTGCGAGTCCGGGACGATCGCGCAGCCCTCCTGGGCCAGCAGCCCGAGCATCCGCTCCGAATCGACCGTGTTCTTGGAGCATCCCAGGCTGACGAACGAAATCGTAGGTGTTTTCGGCATGAGTCTTTCCGGCGGCCAGAATGCGATGCAGTGATGCTTTTCGATGATGAAGACAGGGCCTCAAACAACCGTCGGTTTGAGGTGAGCGATCGACTCGATCCGCTCGAGGAAGATCGTTTCCCGCTTGTTGGAACCGTCAGGGTCGTTGCGGGTGTAAGTGAACACCACGACTTCCGTTTCCCCGACAGAAACCATCTCGGGGTGCCGAACCACATACTCCCGGCCACTCGCCGTGCGAATCCGGAACGGGCGAAAGGGGTGGGCTTTGACAAACGCGAGAACATTCTGTGGCGACATCGGACACTCCCGGTAAATCGTACGCGTCCGAACAACCCCCGGATTTCGAAAGTCCGCGACCGTTCGACATCTACCCATTGTGATCGATCGCGGGGTTTCGGGCTAGTCTTGGTCCGGGTCAATGAGAAATGTCTTCAGACTTCATCGACACCGCTGGCCGGTTCGATAGCTGGTATCCAATCCCGCGACCGTGAGAGAGATCGGTCTTACAGCCGTATCAGTTGTCAAGGGTCAATGCCCCCTCGCATAGACGAAACCTGGTGCATAGACTGAGGACTTACGTCAACTTCGCGCCGTAAACGATAACTCGAGATCAGTCGTTCCAAGGGACCCGGCGATGTGGTCGCCACGTATTCGATTCTCGGTGCGGCAGATGATGGTCGCGGTAGCCTTTTGTGCTCCCTTGATGTATCTGTCGCTGAATCCAATGCGCATGGCTGCCATGGATAGGGGCTGCCAGGCGAACCTGCGAGCGATCGGACTGGCGTTACAGAGCTATCACGCAAGCTACGGTTGCTACCCACCCGCGTACACGACCGATGCTCAGGGCCGGCCGGCGCATAGCTGGCGGGTCTTGATCTTGCCGTTCGCCGGGGAACACGCCTTGTATCAGGCATATCGCATGGACGAGCCGTGGAATGGGCCGAACAATTCCCGACTGACAGGGCGGATGCCCGCGTTCTATCGGTGTCCGATACGCGGTCGGTCCGCTCCTTCGAGCTATGCGGTCGTTGTCGGGCCGGAGACGGCCTTTCCGGGGTCCGGGTCAACCTCGATCTCGCAGATCGAAGACGGCACGGTCCAGACGATGCTCGTTGCCGAACTTGGTGGGATGGGCATCCCCTGGATGGAGCCTCGTGACTTGAGAATGGAGCTTCGTGAGCCGAGGATGGTTCCAGGGAGTCAAGCCGATTGGCAACGGCAATCGACTGAGTACGGACGCGCGCTCTACGACGACCTGTCCCGGCAGGGTCTCGCGAGTGGGGATCACCACCCCCACAAGGCTAAGTTCCTCAGCGCCGCTGGTGAAGTCGGTTCTCTCTCGACACGGGACGGTCATGTCTTGCACGCAATCTTTACGATCAAAGGTCAAGACCCTTGGGCCATCTGTCCGTATTGAGCATGACCATGGAAGAGCTCTCATGGATTAACTCCTGATTGTCAAATGGTTTGCGTCGAGCCGCCTTTGGACTCTTTCGAAAACCATTTGATATGTAGCTCGTCCCATGCGGCTTCTCTGCTGGTCGTTGTCATTGTGAGATACAAACGACCATATTTACGATATCTCTGATCAGTTCTGGCCAAATCGACCCTAAGAGTAATCAGGATGTGTCTTTGCGCCTAAGTGGATGCCATTCCGAAATGCCCCCTTCTCGCCCTCAGGTTTGGGTCGGGGGAGTAGTTGACGTGGCGTGCGGCACACCAAGAAATTGAGAAGTTATTAAGTAAGAGTCTGCCAATAATATGCCATTGACGATATCGCCACGCATCTCGGCCAGATCTCCGTCAACGCCGGAGAACAAGCTGCGGGATGCTTCCAGGTAGGGATTGCCCTCTTCCAGAGGGACAATCTTGGAAATCGATAGTAACTCCTGAAGTGCAAGTCTTTTTTTCAACTGCTCTGCGATGAGGCGAATGCCCTCCATCGGGTTGGCGGAGATCCAGGGAGCGGAGACGACAAGGTCCCAGCGATCCGGGGCTTCTCCGTCGCGGACAAGGGCAAAGTAGGCGAAGGGCCCCCTATCGGCCTTGAGTTCGCGTTCCAGGTTCCGTAGTTTTTCAGCGATCACTCTCATAGGATCCCCAGGGCTTGGAGGATGATTCTTGCCGAGACGATCATCTGCCGTGCATCATCTTGGCTGGTACCGGTCGCCGGCCGATACGTCGATTCCGGTGCCCATTGTGCGACAATTGACCAATCGGCCAAGCAAGTGCTTTTGATGGCAGACTCTTCTCCAGAAATCCTTAATAATGATTTTAGATCATGCGTCTTTACATCTTTGAAGTTCTTGCTAACCATGTCGAACTCGGCAGCAGTTGAAGGGAATCCGCACCACCAGTCTGTGGCACAAATCTTGGCTTTTAGACCAATCTCAATAGAATAGCCACATACATAAATTGATCCATCAAAACTATTGGCATTGAACAAAATGTCCGCATCATTGAGTCTATTTAACGCGATCTGACGCAACTCGACTTCAGTGAGCATGGGGTTCGCTTGGTTCCTTCAACCTGCCTCCATTGCGGTGGGGCCGCGTCCGTCATCAATCGTACTGATACCGCCCGACCCACTGTCAGAATACCATGCAGCCGCCCGTTCCGCTACCTCATGGAGGGCGATTGGGGGTTCATCCGACAGATGGCCGCTGCATAGAATCAAGGCCTCGAAGGGGCTGAAACAGTCCAGCGCAGGGCATTGCCTGGGCAGGACTGTTGCCAGGAGTTCCGCCGACCGTGTTCGCCCATTGTCCATGGCCTCGCAAGGCGACCTCTTCTCCCGCAGTGGCTCGATGGAAACCGCTCGACGTCGGACGTTACTTCGACCGGCCGACCGCCGGCAAGCCGCGAATCCAGTCGCCGATCAGCTTGACGGCCTCGCGGTCAACCTCGCTGGTCACCAGGGGGGGCATCTGGTCGGCCCCTCGGCGTGAGATCCGCCAGTAGAGTAGAGATCGCTCGGGTGAGCCGGGGGCGACGAGGCGGGCGTCTTTGATGTTGAAGGTGGCGTGGATGGGAACCTCGTCGATCAGCCGCGTCCTGTTCAGCGGAGTCGTGAGCTCGAGCTCCATGCGGGAGTTGCCACCGCCCTCGTTGACGTGACAGGTCGAGCAGTTGACGTGCAGGTAGGATCGGACCCGGGCTTCCAGCGGGGCCTGAGCCTCGTAGGGGTTGACCAGCTTGGGCCGGTCCTCGCGCCTCTTGGGGAGCTCACCCTGGAACACGCCGATGTGCTCGAGCGTGCGAAGCTGGTTGTCGATGGTGCCGCCGTAATCGTGGTCGCGGTCGAGCTGGAGCGGGGTGAAGCCCAGCATGAAGCCGGCCGCTCGCGAGTGGCAGACCATGCACTCGGTCCGGGCCGGGAACCGCCAGGTCTGGTCGCGGCGACCATCCGGCGCGGTCGGGTCGGCCACCTCCAGGTCCACGCCGGTGCCGGCGGCGGGGACCAGCTCGGCGTCGGTCTGGCCGGCGTTCCATCGGTAGGAGTAGCCGACCCATTCCCCCTGCTGGCGGGCGAGCAAGCGGGTCTCGACTCGCTTGCGGGCCGGCTTGCCGGCGGCGTCGGCCAGGTCGAGACTGAGCGTCTGCACCAGCGACCGAGCCCTCGGGCAGGGTCCAGGCGCCGCCCGCGTTCTTCTGGGGCTTTTGCTCGGCCCGCTCCAGGCCCGTCAGGGCGGCGAACCGCTCCATCGTCGCGCCGTCGGCCCACTGCGGAGCACTGACCTCGAACGGAATCGCGGCCGGGTGGGGCTTGTGGTCGGCAATCGACGCGAACAGGCCCGTCTGGCTCAGCCGGGTCGGGAAGGGTTGAGACGGCTTGTCGGCCTCGGTCGTCGGGGTGAGGCGATAATACCCGCTCACGTGATCGATGACGTACAGCTCGCCCGCAGTGGTCGGTGCCGAAGCCGGTGATGTTGAACGGCGTGTCGACCAGCTCCCGATGCCAGATCGACCTTCGTGCCATCGTGCTTGATCCCCCAGACGTGGCCGGTGGACCAGTCGCCGTAGACGTAGGCCCCGACGAGGTCGGGGAGGGTCGTGCCGCGGTAGACCCGGCCGCCGGTGAGCGAGCGGGCCTCGCTGTGGGGGTGCTCGGCGGTCGGCATCGAGATCGGGTCGGGGCCGACCTTGCGATTGGCGTTGAAGACATGGCTCCCCTCGAGGAGGCTCCAGCCGTAGTTGCCCCCCTTCTTGATCAGGTAGACCTGCTCCCAGAGGTCCTGGCCGTTCTGGCCGACCCAGAGCTGGCCCGACTCGCGGTCGAAGCTGAGCCGCCAGGGGTTTCGCAGGCCGTAGGCCCAGAGCTCGGGCCGGGCGCCGGGGCGATTCGTGAAGGGGTTGTCCTTCGGCACCGAGTAGTTCCGGCCCGGATCGGGGTGATCGACGTCGATCCGCAGCACGGCCGCGAGCAGGTCGTCGAGAGACTGGCCGGTCAGGTGGGCGTCGGAGCCGCTGGAGCCGTCGCCCGAGGAGACGTAAAGATAGCCGTCGTTGCCGAAGGCGAGGTCGCCGCCGTCGTGGCCGTTGGAGGGCCAATCGATGATGACCAGCTTCGATTTCGGGTCGATGCGATGTGGCGGCTTGCGGTCGACCGTGTAGCGCACCGCCTGCGTGGCCTTCCGCCGACCTTGCAACGGGCCGTTCAGGCCGATGTAGATGTAGCCGTTGCGTACGTAGTCGGGGTGGAAGGCCAGGCCGACGGCCAGGCCATCGATCTCGAGCAGGCTCCTCGACCTCGGTCGCGTCCTGGTCGTCCTTGACGGCGAGCACGTGACCCGGCCCGGCCCAGTAATTCAGGTGGTTGAGGATGAACAGGCGGTTCGTCCCGGGCTCGGGCGTCATGCTCAAGGGCTGCTTGATTGTCAGCTTGGGGAAAGCCCGCACGACCTTGTAGGGTGGCAGCGGGTCGGGCGAGCCGACCACGCGCGAGTCGTTCCAGGGGATGCGCCGATCCAGGCCGAACGGCTTCTCAGCGGCCGGGCGATCGTCGGCCAGGGCCATGGCGGGGAGCAGCAATAGCATCGGCGTGAGGACGCGCAGCAACCACATATAAATAGTCTCTCGGCAGGTCGAATCGGAGCGGTCAAGGGGAGACCCGGTACGGGTCGTGGAGAGAAGGGGAGACCCAGGGTCGAAACGGGAATTAATGTAATCGAACGGTGCCACCGCCGCCAAGATGGAACTCGGTCCGATCTCACGTTCCTGAGAATCGTCGCAGATCTCCCCCCATCCTCGTTTCACATCCCCTCGGGCCATCGGCGGGTTTGTTCGAGCGATTCGCCGGTTTCGAGGAGGCTCTTGAGACTGGAAAGGATCACGGGCCATCCGCGAGACGTCGCTTCGATGAGCTTCGAGCTCGGGCTTGTCGATCTCATGGATCAGTGTGAGCTTGACAGACTCGCCCTGCTGTTCGAGTTCGTAAGTCAGGCGTGAGTCGCCGTCCGCGTGCATCTCGGGTATGAATTCGTTGCGCCACGTCAAGACGAGTCGCCGTTCCGGCTCGATTTCGAGAATCTCGCCGCTGTCGGCGATTCGTCCGTCGGGAATCATCAGCTGCCAGGATGCGCCGGGCTTCCATTCGCAGTCCTGCCAGGTATCGCACCAGAAGCGGCGGGTGAATTCGGGCTCGATCAATGCCCGCCACAGCTTCTCCGGCGTCGTGCGGATGTAGGTCACGTAGACGAATCGCGAATCAGCCATCGGTCTCTCCTTCCAGGTTTTTCTTGAGGTCTGCGAGCACGCGAAGACGCCCCCGCTCGAATTTGCCGATCCATCGGTCGGCAATCTCGTGGATCGGCACCGGGTTGAGGTAGTGCAGCTTCTCGCGGCCCCGCCAGATCGAGACGACCAGCGACGCCTCTTCCAGCACCTTGAGGTGCTTCGTCACGGCCTGACGGGTCATGTCCATGCGTTCGCAGAGCTGCCCCAGCGTCTGGCCGTTCTCCGCGTGCAGTCGGTCGAGCAACAGCGCGGCGGCCGGGGTCGGCCAGTGCTTTGAACACCTTGTCGAGGTCAGCGTCCATCGCCCTATTATGCAACCGTAAGGTTGCATGTCAAGGCCGGCGAGCTGGTTTCTTGACTTGCCACGGACCTTGGAGCCGGGGGGTCTCCGCGACCGCCGGGGGCGTGGTCGTCGGGGGTCAGGCGGGCATCGCGACGGACCCCGACGTAGGACGGGAAGCGGGGCACGCCACCGTCGGAGAGTTCTTGATATCGGAAGGTGATGACGGAGCCGACCGGCGGAGGCGCTCCGCGTTCGGCGTCGGAGAAGCCGGTCCCGACCGAGAACTCGCGTCCCATCGGCCAGCTCCACGAAGAGTGCGCCGAGCCGGCCCTTGTGCCGCCCGGCCCCCTTGAGGTGCTCCAGCACCCGCGCTTCGGCGTCGTGGAAGGTCTTGATCTTCAAGAGCGTGATCGACCGGCCGACTTCATACGCGCGATTCCGGCTGGCGGAGCATCAGCCCTTCGCCGCCGAGCGCCTCGATGCGCGCCAGCTCGGCGCGGAGCTGGTCCAGGCTGGTGCAAATCGCGTGCTCGTGGGCCGCCGAGATACGGCGGCCGGTAGCGTTCGATGTGGCGCGCGGATGGCCGCGATGCGACCCTCGAACGCGGCGTCGAACGCCGGAGCGTCGAACGCGACGTAGCGGACCTGCTTCCAGAGGTCGGTCTTGTCCTGCCGGCGGACGATTCCCACCGTGCGTCTGAAACGCCTTGCGGCCGATCCACAGCTCGCCGTCGAGCGGGATGTCGGGCAAGCCTTCGAGGAACCAGTCGGGCGCATGGAAGCGGTTCCCCAGCCGGGAAATGAGGGATTTGCCGTCCCAGTAGGCGCGAACGCCGTCGAGCTTCTCGCTCAGCCACCAGCCGGTGAGGTCCTGGGCGTTGTCCCATCGCTCGGCCAGGAGCAAGGGAGGGCCCGCCTTCGCGACGCCCTCGCCCTTGCCCTCCTCGGATGCGGGCCTGGGAGGAAGGTCCTGCCCGATGCGAGCCGCTTCCGCCTCATCGCCGCGGAGTTTCCGCAGATGCTTGCACGACCGGCGCTCAATCGCGATCGACTGGTTCCGCCACGCCGGGCAGGTGCACGAATAAACCCCGCCCACGTTCTTCAAGATATAAGGCTTCGATCCCGAGC
Source organism: uncultured Isosphaeraceae bacterium (assembly GCA_963842405.1). Classification (GTDB taxonomy): domain Bacteria; phylum Planctomycetota; class Planctomycetia; order Isosphaerales; family Isosphaeraceae; genus CAVZRC01. The sequence continues at coordinate 304,913 of CAWJGW010000003.1, forward strand.
CTTGCATCTCCACCGATTCGCCGTCATTCAGGTCGCCCATCGGTTCGTCTCCTCGGTTCATTCCCACTCGACATCATCATGCGGGACGTGTACGTTTTACCAGATACCGCCGCCATTGTCTCCCGTTTTTTCCGGCTCGGCTAAACCGAATGGCAACTCGGCGGAGTCTTGATGATAGAGAACCATTTCCAGCAGCCGGGAGCGAAGACATGGCAGGCGATTGCGATCCATGGACGACCTGGCTCGACCAGCACATCGCCACGCTAATCCTTCTCGCACGTCAATGGGTGCCCTGCCGCGCCGATGCCGAGGATGTCGTGCAGGAAGCGTTCATCCGCTTCTGGCGATCGCGGCATCGTGTTTCGGACCCAGCCGCCTACTTCTACGCCTGCGTGAAACACGTGGCTCTGGACTGGCAGCGCAATCGGAAACGGCAGTCGCTCCGCGAGGAGGCTACGGCGCAGTTCTGAGGACGAGACGTTGTTCGCCGGTCCACTCGAGCAGAGCGAACGCCGCATCGTGATCGAGGCCGCCATGAGTAGCCTTCCTGAAAGCCAACGAGAGGTGCTGGTGATGAGAATCTGGGGCGGCCTCTCGTTTCCGCAAATCGCCGCGGTGTTGCAGATCTCGGACAACACGGTCAAGTCCCGATATCGCTACGCACTCGCCAAACTTGGCGAGCAGTTGGCGGAGGAACCGATCCGATGAATGAGGCAAACGAGTACCTCGAAGCCGAACTCGCGTCCTTGCGGCCACACGATGCATCGCCGGAATTGCGGCGGCGCATCGCCGACCATCGGGCTCGATGCCCTGCCTTCAGGATTCGCGATGGCGGTGGGGGCTCGCCCTCGCCAGCGGCCTGGCCGCCGCTTGCGTGATAGCAATGGTCCTTCTGCGGTGGGGAGGCGGCCGGCGCGTCGAACCGAAGCCTCTGGTCGTCTTGCCCCAGCCCGAGCCGTTCGTCGCGATCGAGGACTTGGGGCCCAGGCGCCAGGCGTACTGGCGCGCACTCGCCCGATCGCCGGAAGAGCTGGATGCCTTGCTCGACAAGGACACCAAGCTCCCCCCGAACCTCAACCCGGAGCACGTACGAATCTGCATTTTCACTCGGTCCGATGCGGAACTACACACCTTACTAGGAGAAGACTGATGCGACCCTGGATCCACCTGGCAATCGTCCTGCCCTTGGCCATGCTTCCACTCTCCCCCGCGGCAGCGCAGGCGCCGGAGGCCAACCCAGACCTCGGGGCCAACGCGGCGTTGAAGTACTGGCAGGCCTTCGCCCTGTTGCCAACCCTGGACAAGGATCAGGAAAAGCTCCTCCAGGAATGGAACAAGGTTCCTCTCGATACGGCGGCGCTGAAACTGATCGACAGGTCCCAGATGAGCCTGATCTACTTGCACCGCGGGGCGAAATTGCCGCGCTGTGATTGGAGCCTGGATTATGAGGATGGCATCGCGCTCCCTCTGGCGCATTTCCCGAGCTCGCTGACCCTGGCGCGACTGGCCGCTCTTCACGCTCGACACGAATTCGATCAAGGTCACTGGAAAGCAGGATGGCAAGACGTGACCGACATGTTGAAGCTGGGCCGCCAGGTGGGAATGGGTCCCCAGTTCGTCGTCAGATGGGTGGGTTACCGGATCGAGACCTACGCGATCGAGGCCGCGGCCCCTTACTTGCCGCAGTTGAAACCGATCATCCCCGAGGCCGCGTCCGATGTTCTGGATACACTTCCGGCCGGACCGACGCTCCAGCAAGTGGTCCTTGGTGAGAAGCGAACCGGGTTGATGTGGCTGATCCAGGAGCTGAACAAGGCCGAACAACACAAGGAAGGCTCCTGGCGAGTCGTCTGGCACAATTACATCGATGTGCCCTGGCAGGAAAGCCAGTACCGGGACTCAATCCAATCCGTCAAGACGTTCGAGCAAGCCGTCAAGATGCTGGAAGACCTCCTACCCTTCTATGATGAGCTGGCGAAGCTCATCGCCCTACCCTGGAGAGAGTTTGATGCCCGGTACCCGAACCTCGTCAAGAACGCGAAGGTCGCCGACCCGCTCTGCGGCTTCGACCGACCCGATCCAGATGGATCGAATCCTCTCCCGCGAGCGTCGTCATCGAGCCGAGATGGCGCTGTTCAAGGCCGCTCTTGCCGTCGTGCAAGGCGGGCCAGACAAGCTCAAGGACATCGAGGATCCGTTCGGTGATGGGCCGTTCGCATACCGCGCCCTGGACAAGGGCTTCGAATTGAAGTCGAAGCTGCTCTCTCAAGAGAAACCCGTGACACTGACGGTCGGACAAGGAAAGACGGAATAGCCAGTCGCGGATTGCTGACAGTCCCACCAACGAGCCCTCCCGACGATCCCGCGTCGGGAGGGCTCATCATTTCCCAATCCGACGGGCATCACTTCGAGATGCGAGGCTTCTTCTTCCCGACGAAGATTCGGTCCAGGGTCTTCTCGAGGTCCTCGATGTCGTTCGACTCGATGGTGAAATAATTGAGTGCGACGAGGTTCTTCAGCGAGTCCGGCAACGACGTCAGGTTGTTGCGGTCGAGGGTCAGCGAGCGGAGGCGGATGAGCGAGCCGATCTCCGGGTTGACCGAGCGAAGCTCATTCTTCGACAGGTAGAGCATCTGGAGCGATTTCAGCTCGTAGACGACGCGCGGGATCGTGGTCAAGCGGTTCTCGATCAGGTCGAGCGTCTTGAGCCGACGGAGCTTCGCCAGCGATGCCGGAAGTGTCGTCAGTTGATTGCCGCGGAGCTTGAGTTTGTCGAGCTTCTGAAGTTGACCGAGGTCGGCTGGTACCAATTGCAACTGGTTGATACCGAGGTCCAGCTCGACGAGTTCGGTCAACGTCCCGACACTTGCTGGAACCTCGACCAGTTGGTTCATCATGAGTCGGAGTATTTTCAGCCTCTTGAGCCGGCCGACCTTGGGCGAGAGTGATTCGAGGGTGTTGTTCGAAAGGTCGAGCTCTGTCAGGTTTTCCAGATCGAAGAGCGTCTCCGGCAGTTCGGGCAGCTCGTTCGAGTTGATGATCAACTTCTCGAGCTTGTCGAGCTTACCAATCTCCGGCGGGATGGACCGGAGGCTTTCCGGCAGGTTCTTGTTCGAAGTCTTCGCACCGTATAACTTGAGTTCGACCACACGGCCCTCGCGCAGGATCGCAACACGAGCCACGGAGAGATTGCGGAAACCGTTCGCATCGAGCAACTGGCGTACGATTCCGAAGTCTTCTGAGCGATCGGGCTTGCTCGACGGTGTGGGCTGTCCTCGGTCGTCGGCTCGGAGGGTTGAACCCGTGAGCAGTGCTGACACGAACAGGACACAGAGAGAGAGAATCATTCGTCGCATGCCGACACGCTTTCATGGCGAATAGGATAGGTTCATCGGTCCAGGACCGTGGCCTCGGAAGTGGATAAGGAGGCCAGTCCCCAAGCAGTAAAGGGCCTTATACCGAGGCGATACCACCCTCGCGGGCCGGATACGGACCACGACGGAACTGCCTCTTGGCGTGGCCTTGGTCCAATCGAACTTCACGTTCGGCTTCGGCTCGTAGATCAGGAAGCGGTTATCGGCGATGATGCTGCCTGGACAGTGGCATGGGCAGGCGATGCAGCCGGTGCCCTCCTTGTGGATCACGCCACTGCCATGGAAGAAGGAGTTGGGCCTCCAGGGACGGACCTCCTCCTTACCCTCGACGACGTACTTCTCCTGGACGAGGTCCTCATACTTCCGCTGGATCCAGCGGTCCCCCTTCTGCCGTGCTGTCCCAGGAGCACGGGGTCATCGGCAAGCGTCGTGACCAGGGATGCCAGGAGGAGAAACTCGGAGATCATGAGTGATACCTCGCTCGATTCCGGGCCAACCAAGCGACTGAGGGACGGCCTCGCCCGACGGCACTAACTCTCCTCAAAGTAACGACTTTGATTTCGAGCCACAAGTTGCCGCCGGAATCGAATTCGGAATGCGCCGGGCCTCGGAATTGCCCGTCGATGTAACAACGCCGATCAGCACACCCCGGAGTGGTGGCGCACCTGCCGGGAGGCTCGCGTCATTTCTCAAGAAGTGCGTACGGATACGCCATCGAGCGAAAAGTGTATAAGCAGAAGATGCAGAGCGGTTCCGGAAGGGTCCACCGCCACATCGAGAACAACCTCAGCGAATTCCTTCCCCAGCCGCCGATTCTCCCGAGGATCCTCAGACACAGCACCAGGCCGAATCCCTGGCCTTACTTGCCACGATCCACGCTCGGGCGGGGGACTGGATCGCGGCCACGAAGGCGTTGACCGCCATCGCCGTGGAGGGTCGGAGGAAGGGCGTGACGGCCTTGCACATCGCCGCGATCCGGGCTCGCTCGGGCGATGCCGAGGGCGCCCTGACCTGGGCGCTCGGCGCTCCCGTCTTCGTCGCTCCGCGCCTGGGGCATCCGGGGCCTGGCTATCTCCATCTATAGCGACCGCGCAGAGCAGTTCTAGAGCGCTTTTGCGGTTGGCTTGCAGACGCGCGGACCCCCTCACCCGGCCTGTCGGCCGACCTCTCCCCAAGGGGCGAGGGGGAAAAACCTTCCCTTCTCCCCCCGGGGAGAAGGTGCCCGAAGGGCGGATGAGGGGGGGTTCGCTTCCGCCTCCGGCGTGTGCGCAAGCCAACCGTAAAGCGCTCTAGCTTTAGCTATGGGGTGCCTGACTGGCAATCGCTCCTGATCTTGCTAAGGCGACAGGCGGATGGAAACTCATCCGGATCGTCCCCATACCAGCCCGAAGCGCCAGCGAGGGTCTTCCCCATTGTCTTGTAAGGACTTACGGCGACCCTCGCTGGCGCGTCGGGCTGGTATGGCCCCGGTCGGATCGCGGGTAAACGAATTCCTGCCGGTCGCCTAAAGGTTCGAGCCGTTCCGCTCACTTGCCGGGGGCGAATGGGTCGTCTGGGAAGGTCAGGTCCATCATCAGGAGCTGGAAGTCGGCTCGCGATCGGAGCGGATCGAGGTCGTGATCCAAGGCGATCAGCGAGAGCATGCGAAAGCCGCCGTCGGCGGCGCGGTGGAGGTCAGCCATCGCGCGATCGGCCTGGGCCCGTCCCTCGGCGGCCGTGAGCCCCGAGCCGGGCTGGCCGGCCAGCCGGGCCAGATTGGAGCGATGGCAGGCCAGGTTATAATAATCCTCCGGGCTGCGGGAGGGGAGGCGATCCATGAGGTCAATCGCTTTGCGGAAACTGGCCACGGCCTCGGCGAATTGCCCTGCCTCGCGCTGGAGGACCCCATAGAAACTGACGGTGAGGGCCAGATTGGACTGATAGCCTGTGAGGCTGGGATTGGCCGCGACGATCGCCTCGCGCAACGCCAGTGCTTGATCCGAGCAGGCGCGGGCCTCGGCAAGCTTGCCGAGGGCCCAAAGGACATGGGCGATTTGATCGTAGCACCCCGCCAGACCGTTCCGGAAAACGGTGACGTCGGGATGGTCCCGGGCGAGTGCCTCCAGGATCGGTCGGGCCTTTTCGTACTGTGACAGCGACTCCGCCGGCCGGCCGGAATCCCACAGCAGGATGCCGATCTGGGTGTAGCCGCCCGCGAGCTGACGGCGGAACTCGGTAATGGTGGGGTATTCCTGGACCAACGCCTCGAAGATGGCCCGTGCCGCCTCGAACGAGCGGATCGCCTCGTCGGTCTTGCCGAGAGCGTGCAGCGGGTAGCTGATCTCGTTGTAGCACCGTGCGAGCTGGCGGCGGAAATCCAGGGCCGCGGGGTGCTCCTGGGCCAGCTCCTCGAAGAGGGCCCGCGCCGTCTGAAACGCGGCCACCGCCTGGGTGGGCTGGCCGTTCTGCCAGAGCAGGATTCCGATGGCGACGTCGCTTTCCGCCAGGCCGCTGCGGAATTCGGTGACACCGGGACGGTCCCGGACCAGCACTGCGCGTAACGACCGCGCCTTCTGGTACCAGTCCAGCGCCTCCGCGGGCCGGCCGGTCTCGGCGAACACGTCGCCGAGCCGATGATCGCACGTGGCCAGGTCGGCGCGGAAATCACGGGCCGGATCGGCGGGACGCGTGACGCGTTCCAGCAGGGCGCGCGCTTCCTCGTAGGCGGCCATCGCCTCGTCCGCATGGCCGGTCTCGTAGGCGAGGGCGCCCAGGGCCAGCAGGCAGCGGGCGACCTTGGCTCGCGCGTCGGCGTCGGTCGGCGCATCGCGCGCAGCTCGCGCCGGATCGCCAGCTCCCGGCGGTACAGCTCCCGCGCCTCGGGCTTCGAGCCGATCTTGTCCGTCAGCGCGGCCAGCTCGGCGTAGGCTTGCCCCATGGCGAGCCGCGAGCGGCGGTCGGTCTGATCCTTGAGGAGGCTCTCGAGCTTGCCGAAGAATTCCCGCGCCTCGTGCAGCAGCTTGGTGCGCAGCCCGTGGAACTGGGATTCTTTGAGGAGGAGGTCCTCGCTGACACCGGTGTGGAACGACTTGATGGCGTCCATGGCGAGGTCGAACCGAGCCCGCTCGCGGTCGTTGGCGGCCGAGAGATCGCGGTTGGCCCGCTCCTGCACCGCGAGCACCACGGCCAGGCCGGCCAGGGCCATCAGCAGCGCCGCGGCGACGGCGATCGCCGCCGTCCGCCGCCGCCGCATCCACCGCCGGGCCCGCTCGACCACTGGTTCGGGCCGGGCCAGGACCGGCTCGTCGGCCATCCACCGCTCGATGTCCTCGGCCAACGTTCGTACCGAGGGGTAGCGATCCGGCGGCTCGAGCGCCATCGCCTTGAGGCAGATCGCCTCGAGTGCCGGCGGAATCGAACGGTCCACCTGACGCGGGGGGGGAAACGTCCCGTTCCGGACCCGTTCCAGGAGCGCGACGGGGTCCTTGCCTTCGAAGGGAGCCCGATCGGTCAGGAGGACATACAGCGTGGCGCCCAGGCTGTAGAGATCGCTGCGGCCATCCAGGTGCTCCAGGTCCCCCGCCGCTTGCTCCGGGCTCATGTATTGCGGCGTGCCCAGCGCCGAGCCCGGTAGCGTCTGGGAGTCGGACTGGGCCCGTGCGGTGACGGGCCCGGCCTCGTCCCCGCCGGCACCATCGGCCGGGACCGAGCGGCCCAGCACCTTGGCCAGCCCCCAGTCGACCACCAGGGCCCCGCCGAAGGGACCCAGCATGATATTCGACGGCTTCAAGTCCCGATGGAGCACGCCCTGGCTGTGCGCGTAGTCCACGGCGTTGCAGACTTCGAGGAAGCGGGCCAGGAGCTTGCGAAACTCCACGGAGCGGGCGGCCGCGCTGGGGACCACTCCTTCGGCCTTGTGGAACGCTTGGATCGCATCCTGGAGGTTCCGACCCCGGATCAGAGGCATGATATAGAAGGGCCGGCCATCGCCGTGACGTCCCAGGCCGTAGATCGGCACGATCCCGGGATGCTCCAGGCTGCCGGTAATCTCGGCCTCGCGCAGGAACCGGGACTGGCAGTGGGAGTCGTCGGCATAGTCGGCACGGATCGCCTTGAGTGCGACCTCGCGGTTCAGCGTCTCGTCGTGGGCGACGAAGACTTCTCCCAGCCCGCCGCGCGCATGGCGGCGGAGGACCTGGTAGCGGAGCCCGACCCAGCTCGAGCCGCGGACCGGCAGCGCAGCCGGGCCTTCGGTGCATTGGCCCCCGCGTTGGGTCGAGGGATTTCCGGGCCCCCCTCACGCCAGGCCAGCGTGGCCCCGGGCTCATCGAAGGCCGCGGCGATCAACTCCGTTTCCTGGGGGAACTGCGCGGCGTAGTCCTGCGGCGCCGGCTGCTCGCCGTAACGCCGTCGCCAGCCCACCTCGATAGCCAGCAGCTCGGCGAGCAGGGCCGCGCGCGCCGGCTCGGGGGCCGCGGCGAGGAACTCGCCGATGGCCGGGCGGCGGCCGGTGCGCCAGTCGGCCTCGAAGCGGTCGCACAACACATCGACCTGGGCCGCCTGGCCGAACGACAGCGTCGGCGGGCCTGACCCGGAGTTCTCGGTGCTCATGGTTCATCTCGCAGCCAGGCCTTGCGGATCAAATCCAGCTTACGCTGCACGCTTCGACTCACACAGCTCAGTCGCTCGGCGATCTCGTTGTCGGAGTATCCCTCCATGCCGCCAGAGGGCGACGCGCCGCAGGGTCTCATCCTCCAGACTGTCGATCCGCCGCTGGAACTCCTCGGCCAGGATGGCGGCAAACTCGGGGGTCGGCTCGTGGGCCATGAACTGTTCGAACCCCCCCTCGCTGTCGGGATCGACGCCCGCCAGCGCCGCCTCGGAGATCACTCGGCCGCCACCGCGCTTGAGCTGGCGCTGCCGCTGGACCTGGTTGTAGACCTTGCGAACGGTGATCACCACCAGGAGCCGCCAGAGGTCGTCGCGGTCCTTGAGCCGCTCAAACCGCCCCTGGGCGACGCCGGCGCAGAGGCTTTGGAAGGCGCTCAGGGCGGCGTCCTCCTCGTCCTCGACCGGCGAGACCCGGCGCACGGCGTCGAGCTTCTTGCGGGCCAGCCGCACCAGGCCGTCGAAATAGCGTTGCCAGAGCTGGTCGGCCGCGCCCGCTTGGCCGGTCTTCAAGTCGCCGATCCAGCGCGTGACGGAACCCTCAGGGTCGATGCTCACGGAATTCCTCCTCGCCGAGGACACAAGGTCGTTCCCACCTCACGTTGATTCTACATCGAACCAGGGTCGTGGTGACCCGGATGCCTCACAAGAGGGGGACAGGTACCTCGAAGACTCAAAGCTTGTCCCCTTGATTGTGGATCGTCCCTTCAACCTCCCTCCGGGCACCTTCTCTCCGGAGGGAGAAAGGGACGGTGTGCGCCGTCGCCGAAACCGTCCTCGATGGCCGATACCGCTGTCTCGAAACGACTTATGTCGTCCAATCCAAGATTCCCGCGTCACCGCCGCCTCTTTTTTTCCAGAGCCTGTCATGTCGGAGGCGCCGACGCGGAGAGAGGAGTATGGCGACCGCCAACCGCGGTGGTCGAACCGAGCTGACGATTCTTCAACACGAAGGACTCTGACGATGACTTTCCCGACCATTGACCCCGCGTTTGGTTCCCGGAAGCTCTCCCACACCACGGAAGGGCGGGCCCGAACCGTCAACCGTTCCCGCTCCAGCCTCGCGCTCGCGGCCGTCCCGGACCGGCCCCGGCTTTCCCTACTCGCTGATTCCGATTCCTGGGCTCAGCCCGCGTGCCCATCGCGCCGACCGTCCCCGCGCACCCGCGACCGTCGCCGTGCGACCCGGAGGCTCGTCCCGCTCCTGGAAGGCTGCGAGCAACGCGTTGTCCTTTCGACCAGCACCTGGATTGGCGGGGCTCATCTTAACTCCGCCAAACCTCGGGGAGCCCGACGGCCTGGAGCAACCCGCTGAACTGGCTGGGCGGCGTACCCACGGCTGGCGCCACGGCCGTATTCACCGGTAAAGTGACCTTCTCGCTGGCCAACCACAATTTCGATCCGAACGACTCCTATCGGTCCGGACAACGAGCCGACCATCACGTACTCTAGCCCGTTCAACGAGTCGCCGCAGGCTGATTTTACCAATTCGGTCACGATCGACGCCGCCAGCTCCTGGGATGGCAACATCACGGTGGAGAGTGGGGTCACGCTCACCCTGGTCGGGGCCAGCCAATGGAATGGCGGCAGTTCTCTCACCGCCACCGCCGGCACGCTGACCAACGACGGCTCCTTCACCGTCAACACCTCGGACGGGTCCTCCGCTCTCTTCAGCGGCACGCTGAACAACAAGGGCACCCTCACCGTCCAGGACAGCGGCACGAGTGTGGGCGTGTTCGACGGCGGCACGATCAACAACCAATCCCAAGGAGTCATCAATGTCAGCGGGATCAACGATGGCGGTTATCCCTTGCTTTACACGACGGTCAACAACTACACCGGCGGCACAATCAATTCCAACAGCCCCTCGTCGGTCTCGATCTGGGTGCTGAACCTGACCGGTGGCGTGGTGGACGCCCAGACGGGCACGCTGAACGCCTGGGTCGACGGTGGGTCGGTGAGCACCGGCGGCACGCTGGAAGCCGCCGCCGGCGCCACGATCCAGTACAACACCGGGGGCAACTCCGGCAACACGTTCACGGGGACTTACACGGGCTCGGGAGCCGGGCACTTCGTGCTCAACAGCGACAACCTGGAGGTCGGCACGGGCGGGGCCACGTTTGATTTCCCTAGCGGTTTCTTCCAGTGGATCGGCGGCGGCGAGCTCACGGCCACTGGCACGCTGACCAACACCGGCTTCATCACCGTCAACACCTCGGACGGGTCCTCCGCCCTCTTCAGCGGCACGCTGACCAACGACGGCACTCTCACGGTCGAGAACAGCAGCAAGAGTGTGGGTGTTTTCGACGGCGGCACGATCAACAACCCATCCCAGGGAATCATCGATGTCAGCGGGATCGACGATGGCGGTTATCCCTTGCTCTACACGACGGTCAACAATGCCGGCACGATCAACGCCAACGGCTCCTCGTCGGTCTCGATCTGGGTGCTGAACCTGATCGGTGGCGTGGTGGATGCCCAGACGGGCACGCTGAATGCCTGGGTCGACGGTGGGTCAGTGAGCACCGGCGGCACGCTGGAAGCCGCGGCCGGCGCCACGATTCAGTATAACACCGGGGGCAACTCTGGCAACACGTTCACGGGGACTTACACGGGCTCGGGAGCCGGGCACTTCGTGCTCAACAGCGACAACCTGGTGATCGGCGCGGCCGGCGCCACGTTTGATTTCCCCAGCGGGTTCTTCCAGTGGATCGGCGGCGGCGAGCTCACGGCCACTGCCGGCACGCTGACCAACACCGGCTTCATCACCGTCAACACCTCGGACGGGTCCTCCGCCCTCTTCAACGGCACGCTGAACAACAAGGGCACCCTCACCGTCCAGGACAGCGGCACTCATGTGGGTGTGTTCGACGGCGGCACGATCAACAACCCATCCCAGGGGGTCATCGATGTCAGCGGGATCGACGATGGCGGTTATCCCTTGCTTTACACGACGGTCAACAACACCGGCACGATCAACGCCAACGGCTCCTCGTCGGTCTCGATCTGGGTGCTGAACCTGACCGGTGGCGTGGTGGATGCCCAGACGGGCACGCTGAACGCCTGGGTCGACGGTGGGTCGGTGAGCACCGGCGGCACGCTGGAAGCCGCCGCCGGCGCCACGATCCAGTACAACTCCGGGGGCAACTCCGGCAACACGTTCACGGGGACTTACACGGGCTCGGGTGTTGGACACTTCGTGCTCAACAGCGACAACCTGGTGATCGGCGCGGCCGGCGCCACGTTTGACTTCCCCAGCGGGTTCTTCCAGTGGATCGGCGGCGGCGAGCTCACGGCCACTGCCGGCACGCTGACCAACACCGGCTTCATCACCGTCAACACCTCGGACGGGACCTCCGCCCTCTTCAGCGGCACGCTGACCAACGACGGCACCCTCACCGTCCAGGACAGCGGCACGCATGTGGGTGTGTTCGACGGCGGCACGATCAACAACCCATCCCAGGGGGTCATCGATGTCAACGGGATCGACGATGGCGGTTATCCCTTGCTTTACACGACGGTCAACAACACCGGCACGATCAACGCCAACAGCCCCTCGTCGGTCTCGATCTGGGTGCTGAACCTGACCGGTGGCGTGGTGGACGCCCAGACGGGCACGCTGAACGCCTGGGTCGACGGTGGGTCGGTGAGCACCGGCGGCACGCTGGAAGCCGCGGCCGGCGCCACGATCCAGTACAACACCGGGGGCAACTCCGGCAACACATTCACGGGGACTTACACGGGCTCGGGAGCCGGGCACTTCGTGCTCAACAGCGACAACCTGGAGGTCGGCGCGGCCGGCGCCACGTTTGACTTCCCCAGCGGGTTCTTCCAGTGGATCGGCGGCGGCGAGCTCACGGCCACTGCCGGCACGCTGACCAACACCGGCTTCATCACCGTCAACACCTCGGACGGGTCCTCCGCCCTCTTCAACGGCACGCTGAACAACAAGGGCACCCTCATCGTCCAGGACAACGGCACGCATGTGGGTGTGTTCGACGGCGGCACGATCAACAACCAATCTCAGGGGGTCATCGATGTCAGCGGGATCGACGATGGCGGTTATCCCTTGCTTTACACGACGGTCAACAACTACACCGGCGGCACAATCAATTCCAACAGCCCCTCGTCGGTCTCGATCTGGGCGCTGAACCTGACCGGTGGCGTGGTGGACGCCCAGACGGGCACGCTCAACGCCTGGGTCGATGGTGGGTCGGTGAGCACCGGCGGCACGCTGGAAGCCGCCGCCGGCGCCACGATCCAGTACAACTCCGGGGGCAACTCCGGCAACACGTTCACGGGGACTTACACGGGCTCGGGAGCCGGGCACTTCGTGCTCAACAGCGACAACCTGGAGGTCGGCACGGGCGGGGCCACGTTCGACTTCCCCAGCGGGTTCTTCCAGTGGATCGGCGGCGGCGAGCTCACGGCTACTGCCGGCACGCTGACCAACACCGGCTTCATCACCGTCAACACCTCGGACGGGTCCTCCGCCCTCTTCAACGGCACGCTGAACAACAAGGGCACCCTCACCGTCCAGGACAGCGGCACGCATGTGGGTGTGTTCGACGGCGGCACGATCAACAACCAATCTCAGGGGGTCATCAATGTCAGCGGGATCAACGATGGCGGTTATCCGTTGCTCGACACGACGGTCAACAACGCCGGCACGATCAACGCGACCAGCACGGCGACGGTCTCCATCCTGACCCTCAACAACACGGGGCTCGTGGTGGTCCAGGCCGGTACTCTGGGGGTCAACGGCGCCTACACCCAGTCGGGGACCAGCAGCCATACGATTCTCAATGGTAGCACGCTCGATCCGGTCGGCGGGACCAGCATCAATGGCGGGACCGTCACCGGCTCGGGGACCATCGACGGGAACGTCACCAACGCGGCCGTGTTCGATCCCGGGACCGCGACGGCCGGGGGCACGATCGCCATCACCGGCAACTACACCCAGACCAGTGCCGGCACCCTCGACATCGGCCTGGGCGGCACGGCCGCCGGTCAGTTCGGTCGGCTCGCCATCGCAGGCAAGGCCAACCTGAACGGGACCCTCAACATCATCCGGCTGAATGGCTTCGTGCCGACGAACACCGAGCTGTTCCCGGTCGTCACCTATGGCTCAGAGACCGGGACGTTCCCGACCGTCACCGGGACGAGCCTGCCCAACAACCAGACGCTCACGACCGACTACGCCATCTCGAGCCTGACGCTGGCTGTCACGGACGACGAGTGACCCGCCAGGTCAACCCGAAAAGCAGAGACGAGCCCGACGCGCCAGCGAGTGCATTCCGGTGAGGACCCTCCCGGCACCCGCGGGCGCTTCGGGCTCGTAGGATTCACTTCCTTGCCGGAGTGACCACTTTGCCAGTCCAGATTTTTTTCCAGAGCCTGTCCGGTCGCGGGCGCCGACGCGGAGAGAGGAATATGGCGACCGCCAACCGCGGTGGTCGGACCGAGCCGACGATTCTGCACACGAAGTACTTTGACCATGACTTTCCCAGGCCATCGAGGCGCTCCCTCAGGACGACGAGGCGACCAGCGCGATGGCCCCGGACCACAGCGTTGAACATCTTCGGGAGTAGAAAAGCGGGCCTGCGGCCCAACGGAATGAATTCCGTTCTACGGGCAGGCTCTTCGCCGTAGAACGGAATTCATTCCGTTTCCCCCAAGCTATCGCGAGACGACGCCCCCCGAAGATGTTCACCGCAGTGGTCAGGAGACCCGCGCCCAACACTACGGAGGAGGCTCGCACCCGGCGCGCCACTGGGCGAGGGTCAAAAGACCCTCGCCCAGTGATGACCCTGCGCCCAGTGCTCGTCAGCACCAGTCTCTCAACTGGTCCAAACGCTCACGGCGAGACAATCCGCGTGGTGAGCTGGGTGATTCGCGCGGTGGCCAATTGGCCCTCCACCGTAGCGGGGGCCTCGCGAGCAATCGCGCGGTAGGAGTTGAGCGCGGCCGCGTTCTTGCCCATCCTGTCCAGGGCCTGGGCGATGGGTAATCGGATCCGGGCGCGCTTCGCAGCGCGCAATTGCTCGACCTCGCGGGCCACGACTTCCTCACGACGACGCCTCACGAGGGCCTCGGGCGAGCGCGGTTCCTCGCGATCGATCCGGGACTCGATCTCGGCCGCCAGCACGACACCTGGCGTCGCCGCCGACGAGGGTGCGACCAGCGATTTCAGGAACGCCTCGACCTGGGCCCGCTCCTGTGCCGGGAGCCCGAAGAACCGTTTTGCCGACGCCTTCGCTTGTCCCTCATGCAGGGCGACCGCCTCCTCCAGGTTGTCTGCCCGACCGTCGTGCAGGTAGGGGCCGGAATCGCGGTAGCCCCAGAGTGGTGGGGTGCGCCACTCGCGGGGCGTCGGCGCCTGGGGTGTATCGGGACCGTCGATCCCGTAGCTACTGCCGGAATCGCTCAGGCTCTGGCCCAGGTCGTGGAGCAGCAGGTCGCTGTAGATTCCCTGGACCTGGCCGAGCGTCGGAGTATGGCAGAACACGCAGCCGACCTCGGTGAAGAGCCGGCGACCCTCCCGCATGTCGTGGGTGCCCTGCGGCCCATACGGATCGACGACGACCGGGGCGGGCAAGAGCTCGGACGTAAGACACCAGCGCATCGCAATCCGACTCGGTCAGGTCGAGCCCCTTCGCCTTCCTGGCCCGGAGCGAGCGGCGAGACCGGCTGCGAATGGCCGGGGACCTCCAGGCCAAGCTCGTTGGCGCACGCGACGCGGACGAACTCATGCAGGCTGGGGATCTGCGCCTTCCATCCGAACCGGCCGATCCGGCCGTCCCGGGTCCGGCCGACTCGGCCCCGGACGTCGGCCGGCTGCTCGAGCGGCCACCGCGATCATCGCCTCGAACGAGATCTCGTCGATTCGACCCGTGCCGAACAGGGCAGGCGTATTCCGTTCGGCGAGGTCGATGTTGACTCCGTTCATCGACCGTGGGCGGACCGATCGGTCGCGCTGCCGCCGATCGGGCGACGTCTGCTCCTTGAGGGCGCGGATGCGGCTGGCGACCGGATCCTCGCCAGGCTTCGAAGACGGTTTCGCCTGGCCTTTTCCCTTCGGGTTCGAAGAAACGTCTTCGCCACGTCTCATAACCGGGATCGGTCGAATAGCGATGCAGGACTGCGGTGCGCGGCGCCGCCCAGGCTGGGGAAGATCGGATCCAGTCCCTGGGGCGGGCTGCAACCGTTGGCGATCGACGTGACGAGGACGACGTTCTTGGTCTCCGGCCCGGCACCGCCGGGTGCGCCCAGGCCGTGGCAGGCCACGCACGAGGTCTCGTTGTAGACCGGGCCCAGCCCGTCGCCGCCGTGACTCATGGGGTCGTTGGACACCCATTCCTTGGCGAAGAGCACCGCGCCCCGCGCCTGGTCATCATCCCGGGATCGCACCGGCGTCTCGCGTTCGCTGGCGACGCGCCGGTCTCCGGCTTCGATCCCTTCCCCTGCCGATTCTCGACGACCTTCTCCGCTGTCTTTCCGACTCGCGTCGTGGAGACCATCCGCCATCGTGCGGGCGACCTCGAGCGAGTCTCCGATGAGGGGACTGAAGACCGCGGTGACCGGCGAGGGCCGTGGCAGCCGGCTTCTCAACGATCGGCAACTCGTCCTTCGGCTGAGGCTTGCGCGGCTCGGCGCGGAGGGATTCGACGGGGCGGCGCCTGGCCGTCCGGGCTCGGACTCGACTTGGCTCGGCGCAGCCGGCATGCTTCGAGGCCGGTGCCTCGTCGCGCGGCCGAACTCGCTCTGGCCCCGATACGGCCAGCACCCGTGTTTCTCGGTGGACTCCGACCCAACCGAAGGTCGCGGCGATCCCGACGGCCAGCGCGATGCCCATCGCGACCTTCAGTCGTGCCAGGGTCATGGCCTTGAGAACCGCTTCCGTCAGGGCGGAGACCGAAGCCGAGACGAGCCCGGTCGCCGCGGCCTTGCCGGCCGCAAACCCCATCGCGGCCTGGACCGTGGAATCGACCAGCAGCGACGGCACCTGCGCCGAGGCGGTATCGGCGCCGAGCAGCGCACCCAACAGCCCAGCGGTCGGGGCCAGGCCACGTCGAGTGAGTCGCATCGCGGAGCCGTTCCCGCGCCCGCCTCAGTCGCACGCCGATCGTGCCCACCGGGCAGCGCAGCCGATTCGCCGCCTGCTGATACGTCAGTCCCTCCAGATCGCAGAGAACGACCGGGCCGCGATACCGGTCGGGCAGTCGGGACACCTCCTCGTGGAGGGCCTCGAACTCCTCGCGGCAGACCAGCGACACGTCGGGTCGGGCCGCTTCGTCGATCGGTTCGCCCTGCGATCCCCTCGGCTCTCGAGGACTCACGCCGTCGCCTGCGATCATCCCGCATTCTCGCCTCCCGCGCCGTGCGCAGGGCCACTCCGTGGAGCCAGTGGCCCAGTAGTTCCGGCTGGCGGATCGAGCCAGCCCTCCGCGCCAGGATCAGGAACGTGGCCTGGAAGGCGTCCTCGGCGATGTGCCGGTCGCCAACGACATGCTGGCAGACCCGCAACACCATCGGCCCGTGCCGGCGGACCAGGACCTCGAAGGCCGCCTCGGCCAGCTCATCGCGGTGGGCGGCGAACTGCGCCAGCAGTTGACCATCGCTCACCTCCGCGACCATCCTCGCATCCAGAAAACCCCGGGGTGGTTCCAGGACAGCCTCATATTGTCCATTCGCCATGATCACGACCTCCCAATAAGCGTGTGGCCTATCCTCTAATACTACTGGGGCTCCGAGGTCGCATTCTTTCAATTTTCGGCAGCCGGGTGACACGATCGCATCGATGCCAGTCGAGTCCGCTGCCTCCCCGTGGGGATCCTGTCCATATTAGCCCGACGCGTCCGCGAGAGCATCGGTGTGCCCTCCCGCGACGGTCCGTCTCCCCTCGCCGCCGCGTTCGGCCCTATCCCGGATACATCAGTCCCCCTCTCGATCCGATAGTCTCAATAATCCGCGGATTCTCGAGAATCGCCCTTGACAATGCCGACTTTGCAACGCAAAGCTAGATCGACTTTGCATTGCAAAGGCGTTATCTCTTCCATTCTTCCCCGTCATGGTGGCGGACCGTAGCCATCCTCCGGACCCAGGACTCGACCATGAGTACGCCGTGGATTCCCCGCGCGCTGCGGACCGCTCCGCGCCTCGAACCGGGCATTCAGCCCGGGCCGTGCCGAGCGAAATGTGCCTTGCTGATCAACCCGTTCTATCCCAAGGACCCGCATGCGAGCTTCGGCAAGCACGTGCTGACGCCGTCGCTGGCGTTGACGAGCATCGCCGGGGCGACGCCGCCGGACTGGGAGGTCTCGTACTGGGACGAGAACCTGTTGCAGGGCGCGCCGCCGTGGGACCCGTTCCCGCAGGTTGTGGGGATCACGGTCCACCTGACGTTTGCCGATCGGGCCTACGAGCTGGCGCATTGGTATCGCCGGCGCGGGGCGAAGGTGGTCCTGGGCGGCCTGCACGTCCTGTCATGCCCCGAAGAGGCCGCCCCGCACGCCGACGCCCTGGCGATCGGCGAGGGGGTGCAGATCTGGCCGGAGATCCTCCGCGACGTCGAGGCCGGAACGCTCCGGCCGGTCTATCAGGGCAGTTACCGTCGTCCCTATCGGGAGGAGCCGCCGCCGCGCCGCGACCTGCTGCCCCGCCGGGGATTCCTGACCACGACCAGCCTGATCGCCACGCGGGGCTGCCACAACCGATGCGGTTTCTGCTACCTGGCCACCGAGGGGCTGACGATGCCTTACCACGTCCGGGACGTCGACCAGGTCGTCGCCGAGTTCCGCGACGATGGGCAGCCGTACGGCGTCTTCATCGACAACAACCTCGGTTCCCGGCCGGAGTATCTGCGGGAGCTCTGCCGGGCCTTGCGTCCGCTGGGCGTGATCTGGAGCGCCGCGGTGACGATCGACGTGACCGACGACCCGACACTGGTCCGCGAGATGGCGATGGCGGGCTGCACCGGGGTCTTCGTCGGGTTCGAGTCGCTGTCGGGCGAGAACCTGGTCGAGGCGAACAAGAAGACACCGAGCCCGGCGGATTACGCGCGGCGGGTGGCGATCCTGCACGACCATGGAATCCAGGTCAACGGCAGCTTCGTCCTGGGCTTCGACCACGATCGGGCCGATGTGTTCGAGCGGACCGTCGCGTGGATCGAGGCGGCCCGGCTGGAGTGCGCAACGTTCCACATCCTGACGCCCTATCCGGGCACGCCGCTGTTCGCCCGGATGGAGTCCGAAGGCCGGCTCTTGCACAAGGACTGGCGGCTCTACGACACGTCACACGCGGTCTTCCGCCCCCGGCACATGTCGCCCGATGAGCTCGAAGCGGGTTACGCCTGGTGCTACGAGCAGCTCTTCTCGCACGGCTCGATCTGGCGTCGACGCCCGCAGGACTGGCGCGCCGTGCCGCCCTACCTGGCGATGTCGTACCTATACAAGCGATCAAACCGGATGTGGCACCTGCTGATCCAGCATCAGTTGACCGGCCCGGTCTGGCGTCCCCTGGTCGAGTGGACGCGTCGGCGTCATCTGCGGTTCCGGCGACGGTTGGCAGCCTGCCCCGCACCCGCAAAGTCAGTGCCGGGAACCGTGGTCTCCGCTGGAGTCTGAGGCGAGATAGTCCTCGATCTGAGAGACGGTTCGTACCCGATCAGATTTCATCCCCCATGGATGTCTTGGCATAAGCGGCTAGGGACGGATCGGGCGGACCATCCGGATTCATCCCCATCTGAATCATCGCCATCCGCTCGCGATGCCGATGTGACATGGCGATCGACTTACTCACGGTTCCGGAGACGATCGCGACGATCGCGATCCACGCGAACCACGGGATCGACGTCAAAACCGAGCTCATCACTTCCATTCTTTCAGCCCCCTGTGCATGCATTCAAGAACATGACGGACGAGTTGCACCGTCGCATTCAAGGGGTATTCTCTCGACTCGCCGCGATATTATTTCGGAAAAAAGGTCTTTGTATGGTGGCGTGGGTTGCGCTGAGCTCAGCTCAGCGCAACCCACCGATCTCAGGAGCCTTGCCCGAGCCTCACCAGCCTCGGGTCCGCTTCCCTGTACCTTCTCCCAACCCGTGGAAAGACAGGGACCTCGTGAACAGGCCGGCTGCATGGCTGACGGCGTGGGCCGACGCGGACGGACTCTTCAGACTCACCGTGGTACCCTTGGACCGCTGGGAACGCTTCGGCGTCAGCGGGTCGATCGCCGGGTTGAGCCCCATCAGCGTCGCGAGGCCGTCGCTGCCGGGTTGACCGTCGTCGGCGTCGAGCAACTGGCCTTGAGAGTGGGTCAGTCCGTCAGGGGCGGTCCTGTCGGCGATCCGCTGGCGACCGCCTCCGATGTCGAGCCGAACCACCGGGTGCGAGATGCCCGTCCGCGTCGCCAACGGCTTGGTGGCACTGTCGCTTTCACCCAGAGATTCCGCCAGGGTGATTACTGAGAGGGTTGCCATGCCCTCGTAGGGGAGGCTGGGTGAGGGCGTCTCGGTGTTCACGGTTTGCGGTGTGATCGCCGCGGAGCTCGTATCGCCCCAGGTATCGAAGTTGTGGTCGAGAAAACTCCCGGTCTCCGTGAAGAGGCCGTATGTGAAAGGCTCGCCCGGAGCTGTGTTGCCGCTCAGAATCGGTGCCCCTGCAAACGGGGAGCCGTTGGCGAAGCAGAGAGAGATCGAGGCCGTAACCCCGTGTGCGGATGCGGTCGTACCATCGTAACCGCGCTCGACAGTGAGCGTATTGATCGCAACGTGGGTGACAAGCATCTCCTCGTCGTCGATCTGGATAACGTCATTCGTGGCGATCCCGGTCGAGCCGTTCGGCCAGACGACCGGGATGGTGGCCGTGTTGTTGCTGACGGAAGCGGACAGCGAGGCTACGGCGCCGATCCCCCAGGGGTTGTACAGCAGAAACTCGTCCGTTGACGGGTCGTAGCTCAAAACGGCGTAGCAGTGGCTCGGCGCCAGGACGAAGGAAGTGCTGCCCCCCGTGCAGACGCCCACGAACTGGTCATTGTTCAGGGCATTGATCACATCACTGGCGTGGGCAAGGCCGATGTAGCCGAAAGAGCCGCCAGAGGGGGGCAGGCCCGTGATCGCGGCGAGAGGGAACTGGGGATTTCCCGCGTTCGGGTTCGGGCCGCTGCCTTCCAGGTACTCGTAAGAATACTGCGAGACCCAGAGAGGAGGCGATCCCAGCATCACGTACGGGACCGTTTCCGTACCATACGCTTCGCAGAACGCCTTTTCAGCGATGCCGGCCAGAGGACGCCGTTCTGCACGTGCCCGAACGTGCCGCCGCCGTTCGGAAGCCGGTCGTTCAACCGTCACGTATTCCGGCGAGGGCTGGCCGTTGACGAAGACATAGAGGCAGACCGTATACGTGCCGTTGTCGTGCGCAATGAACATGTTTTCGATATCGCCAGGGCAGCGGTAGGCCACATCGGCCAGGCTCGCCATCAGCCAGCAGTCGCCCACATTCCCCTGTGACACATCCGTCACGAACGGCACGCCGGAGGGCCCGAACAGGCTCAGCGAGCCGGACGGGGGGCTGTAGGCGCTTTCCGCGACGCCATTGCCGTCATTCAGCTCGGCGCAAACCGCGTCATCCGGGTGGACCGAACCGAGCAGCCACTGGTTGACCGGCGCGCTGGTTTCCGCAGCCCAACCGACTCCCGGGGGGGCCATGCTATAGCCGAAGTACGACACCCCGTTGATCGTGACGGTGGGGATGCCGGGTGTCGGGTATGTAGTGTAGTACTCCGCCAGGAAGGTCGCGTCGCCGGGGCTGGGGTTGAGGACCGAGTTCGAAAGCTCCTCAAGGTAGAGCGGCATGTTCACGTTGGCGGATTGGCCTCCGGCCACCAGCTTACCCAGCGAGACCAGTGCCGCGTTAGTGTTTGTGCTGAGGGTCTCGGATTCCGCCTGGGCGAACAGGCCCAACATATCGTCGTAGCTGATGGATGGGGGTGTGTTGCTGTCGTAATCTGTTCGCGCGCAAGGCTTGAATTCCCGGATCCGGGATGTTGTTGTAGAACCAATCGGGGCCGACGGTTATCGACTGGCTCGTGGCAGTGATGCCCCCGTCAGTGAGGTTGAGTGTGAACGAGCCCGCCGTTTCCGGCGTGACGGTGCCGGTGCCCGTGCCGTGGGTTACGTCAACGAACGCGTAACCAAGGCTGCTGCCATCAATGAGCGAGGCCGTCTGACCGCTTGTGAAGGAAACCTGAACGGGGTCGATGTAATTGGTGTCGGTGTTACCTAACTGATCTTTCACCGTGATGGTGATGGTAAAGGTGGTGCCGACGGGCACCGTGCTCGGAGCGCTGACGACGAACGAGGCTGCGGCCGCCGGGTTGACGGTGATCTTGTTGCTCGTCCCCTTGACCGCCCCCGCAGTGGCCGTGAGGGTCGTTGTGTCAGCCTTGTCGAGAATGGCGGTCACCGTGGCGACGCCAGGCGTTTCGCCGAAGGAACCGAATGAGACCGTGCTCGGGAACACCGTCTGGCCGCTGCTGGTGAGCGTGGCTGTACCGCCGTAGTTCGTGGCGACGTTGCCGAACGCATCCAGGGCGGTGACTTTGAGGCTGAACCCGGCACCTGCCGTCACGCTGCTGGGTGCGCCAGCGCAAACGAGGCCGCGGCCGCTGGGATGACGGTGATGCTGGTGCTGGTGCCCTTGACTGATCCCGCGGTGGCCGTGAGGGTCATCGTGCCGACCTTGTCGAGAACGGCGGTCACCGTGGCCACGCCAGGGGTTTCGCCGAAGGAACCGAATGAGACCGTGTTCGGGAACACCGTCTGGCCGCCGCTGCTGGTGAGCGTGGCTGTACCGCCGTATTTCGTGGCGACGTTGCCGAACGCATCCAGGGCGGTGACTTTGAGGTTGAACCCGGCACCTGCCGTCATGGTGCTGGGTGCGCTCAGCGAGAACGAGGCCGCCGCCGCCCCGGATACCGTGAAGGGGCTGCTGGTCCCGGTGATCGAGTTCGAGCTGGCCTTGAGCGTGGTGTTGTCGGCTTTATCGAGGACGACGCTGACGGTGGCCGATCCATTGAAGAGCATGACCGGGGCCGCGATCACGGACTGGCTGTCGGTGCTGGTGAGGGTGACACCGGCGTTGTCCCCCGTGGCGGTGTTGCCGGACGCATCGTCGGCCGTGATGGTGACGTTGAAAGGAACCCCGGCGATCTCGCCGGAGCTTGTCGGTCCGCTCACAGTCAGCGAGACCGCCGGCCCGGCCACGAGCTGGTACGCTCCGATGGCAGGGGAGTCCGGGGCTGTCGTGCCGCGCTGGTCGTAGGCGAGGTAGACCCCGGCGCCGGCACTGTGGCTGGTCGCGGCGCTTACGGGGCTGACAGTGAGGGTGTTGTTTGTGAGATTAACGCTCCAGACGACTAGCGTCTCACCATCGATCCGGATGTTCGCTTCGCTACCGGGGCTGGCGATCGCGGCGGCGTCGGCGACGGAGATAACGGTGGACCCGGCAGTGATGGCGGAGGTGAGCGTCGTCATGCTTCCACCGGAACTGATGGCCGGACTGCCAGGCAGGACCGCCATGGTCTCGGTGGGACCGCCGTTGTTTCCGAGCGGGCCCAGGAGCGGATTGATGGGGGCGCTGCTGGTTCCGATTTTATTGTGGTTGACGCCGTTGCTGATGCCGGAGAGTCCGGCGCCGTTGCCGATGAGGTTGTAGGAGCTGCTGGTGGCGACGCTGCCATCGATGTCGGGGTCCATACCACTGGATGAAGTCGGTGTGTTGCCGGCCACGATCGTATCCATCAACACGATCGGGTTCCCGTTCACGACAAAGATGCCGCCGCCCGACGGGGCCGAGTTGTCGGCAACGGTTATGGCGCTGAGTGTCAGCGGGCCCGAGTCGAAGATGGCGCCTCCTTCGCCCGATGTGCCCGTGGCGGAGTTGCCGGCGAGGGTACAGGTATTCAACGTCATGGTGCTACCGCCGGTCCAGATGGCGCCGCCGTATGTGGCATGGTTGCCGGAGAACGTGGAGTCGATCATCGTAACGGTTCCACCGGCTCCGTTGGCGATGCCGCCGCCGTATGCGGCGGAGTTATTGGTGAAAGTCGGACGGATTGGCCACGATCAGCGTGCCTGTGTTGAAGATGGCGCCGCCCATACTGCCGGAACCGGTGGCCGTGTTGCCGGAAAAAATGCCGTCGAAGGTCGTCAGCGTCCCTGCGTTGTTCACGCCGCCGCCATTGGCGAGGGTGGTGCCATTCTCGATGTTGACGCCGCTCAGTTGGACCTGGGCGCCGTGATCCACCTGAACGACGTTGCTGCCCGAGGCGCTGATGGTCGTCGTGACTTCTCCCGATTGAAGACCCCAGATCAGGACATCGGCCCCGGCCTTGAACTCGAGAGGACCGTGTTGCAACAAGATGGTGTCGCCGGACAGGCCGGGAGCGAACATGATTGTGTCCTCGATGCCCTTGGAGGCATCCGCGTTGACCTGGCTGACGGCGGAGCTGCATCGTCCCTGAGGTGAGGTTCGCCGGGTCCCAGGGCGCTCGTGACGGTCAAAGTTGACATGACCAACCTGTCCTCCAGCGCCTCCAAGGCGGGGCGGACGCGGCAGTGGTGCGTCGCCGAGCGCTCTGTGAAGTCGGCTCAGGGAGGAATGCGATTTTCGAGAGTCGGATCGTGAAGTGAAACGCATGATCGGTATCCTTGTCGGTTCTCGCCAGGGAAGTTGCTCTCGCAAAGAAACAGGGTGAAGTGCCCGCATGTGATCGCAGGATCGCACGGCATGCCGGTTAACCCCGGACACGGTGCTCGCGGCCGGCGGTTGCCCGACGGCGCGGTTTCGATTCCCCGCGGGGATCGTGGACCTCCTTGATTCGACCCGCCGTCGGGACAGACCGCTCGCATTCATGAGACATTTTCATGAGCGGTGTCTATCGGGCCGTGCCGTATGAGCGTCGGCCCTATCGTGAGGACTGATCGTCGGGGCCGATCGTCCACAGGCCGTCCGGTCTTTTTCCGAGAATCTGCCCCGGGAGGCACTGATGCGGCAGGGACTTCATCCGAAACGAATATCCGAAAATCGCGGAAGCCTGTGGACAATCGGAGCCGGCGCGCAGTTAAGCTGAAATGGGGGGTAGCCATGACCGACGAGAACGAGCGAGACGATGACGACTTGCTCCTCCGCCTCGAAGGCGGGGACGAGCGGGCCCTGACCGAGCTGTTCACCCGACACCGCGAGCGG
Organism: uncultured Isosphaeraceae bacterium; assembly: GCA_963842405.1. Classification (GTDB taxonomy): domain Bacteria; phylum Planctomycetota; class Planctomycetia; order Isosphaerales; family Isosphaeraceae; genus CAVZRC01. The sequence goes on from CAWJGW010000003.1 coordinate 329,181, forward strand.
CTGCGGCGGATGATCCGGCTCCGCCTCGACCGGCGGCTGCAAGGGCGGATCGACTCGTCCGACGTCCTCCAGGACGCCTATCTCGAGGTCGCCCGCCGGTCGCGGGAATACCTCGCCCGAGCCGGCCATGCCGCCGTTCCTCTGGCTCCGCTTCCTGACCGGCCAGACGCTCCAGGCCCTGCACCGGCATCACCTGAAAGTCCACATGCGGGACGCCGGCCAGGAAGTGTCGCTCCGCCATCGCGCGACGCCGCAGGCGAACTCGGCCTCGCTGGCGGAGATGCTGCTGGGCCGGCTCACCTCGCCCACCCGCGCCGCGCCGCCGTGCCGAGATGCAACTGAAGCTCCAGGAGGTGCTCAACGCCATGGAGCCGCTGGACCGCGAAGTCCTGGCCTTGCGCCATTTCGAGGAGCTGAGCAACGGCGAGGCCGCCCAGGTGCTGGGCCTGTCCAAGACGGCGGCGAGCAACCGGTACATCCGCGCCCTGAGCCGGCTCAAGGAGATGCTCAAGGCCATGCCCGGCTTCCTCGACAACTAGGGCGTAAGGACGCCACGAGCCGTCATCCCCACGGACCGCATCGCCAACGGAGAGACCATGGACAGCGACGCACTCCCATCGGGCCTCGATCCGGTCGACGAGCTCGCCGAGGAGTACCTGCGCCGCCGCCGGCGCGGCGAGCACCCCACCCCCGCCGAGTACGCCGCACGATACCCCGAGCATGCCGGGCGGATCCTCGAGCTCTTTCCCGGCCCTCGAGCTGATCGAGGGGCTCAAGCCCACGCCGGAGGATCACGCCGGCCTGTCGGACGAGTCGGGCGCGGCGGCGCGATCGGCCGGCGGCGGTCGCCGCCCGCGGCGGCTGGGCGACTACACCCTGCTCCGCGAGCTCGGCCGCGGCGGCATGGGGATCGTCTACGAGGCCGAGCACGAGTCGCTCAAGAGCCGCATGGCGCTCGAAGGTCATGCACCCGCGGTTCCGTGCCGACCGCGACTACGTGCGGCGATTTCAGACCGAGGCCCGCTCGGCGGCGAAGTTGCACCACACCAACATCGTGCCGGTCTTCGACTACGGCGAGCAGGACGGCGTCTGCTACTACGCGATGCAATGCATCGTGGGCGTCGGGCTGGAGCGGGTGCTGGAGGACGTCCGCCGCCTCCGCGGCTGCGGCCAACCACGACACCGGGGCCGGGACAGGAGGCGTGGGACAAGGGACGGTGATCGACGCGGGTGCGGACCCGCTCGCGGCCATCTCCCGCGGCCTGCTGACCGGGCGGTTCGCGGATGCGCCGACGGCTTCGCTCGCCGCCGGGTCGGACTCGGCGGCGATCGAAGCCGCCCGACGGCGCGACTTCCGGCTCGCGCCGGGGCCGCCGGATCGGCCTCCGCCCCATCCGGCGGTGAAGATGGGTCGGCCAGCAGCTCGTTCGCCGGCCAACCCGAGTCGGTCTATTTCCGCGAGGTCGCACGCCTCGGTGCCCAGGTCGCCGACGCGCTGGACTACGCCCACCGCCAGGGGGTCGTCCACCGCGACATCAAGCCCTCCAACCTCCTGCTCGACACCCGAGGGAACGTCTGGGTCACCGACTTCGGACTGGCCAAGGTCGTCGAGGGGGACGACCTGTCGCAGTCGCACGACCTGGTCGGGACCTTGCGGTTCATGGCCCCCGAGCGGTTCCGGGGCGTCACCGAACCCGCTGGGCGACGTCTATTCGCTGGGCGCGACGCTCTACGAGCTTCTGACCCTGAAACCGGCCTTCGCCGAGCGGGACCAGGCCCGGCTCATCGACCAGATCACGCACGAGCCGCCGGCGCCGTTGCGGCAGCACGACCGTCGCATCCCTCGCGACCTGGAGACACTGGTGCTCAAGGCGCTGGCCAAGGACCCCAAGGACCGGTTCGCGTCGGCGGCCGAGTTGCGGGATGAACTGCGGCGGTATCTGGAGAGCCGGCCGATCCGGTCGCGGCCGGTCGGGCCCGTGGAGCGGCTCTGGCGGTGGTGCAGGCGCAGCCCGGGCCTGGCGGCGGCCAGCATCGGGGCCGCTGTGCTGGCGATGATTCTGCTCATCGGCTCGATCTTTGCGGCCTGGACGTTTCGCCGGGATAATCCGATCCAAGGCCGATCGCAAGACGCGCGAAAACCTGTTCGATTCCCTCACGGCCCAGGCGCAGGCCCGGCGGTTCAGCCGGCGGGTCGGCCAGCGATTCGAGAGCCTGGACGCCCTGGCCCGGGCGGCCGCGATCGCGCGGGAGCTGAAACTGCCAGCCGCGACAGCTTCGACCGGCTCCGCGATGAGGCGATCGCCTGCCTGGCCCTCCCCGACCTGAAAGAGACAGGCCGGGTGATTCACCGGCCCGCCGGAAGTCATCTTGCGCCGCCTTCGACTCCACAATGACCCGCTATGCGCTCCGGTTCCGAGATGGGACGATCCAGGTCCGCCGCGTCGCCGACGACGCGGAGATCGCCCACTTCGAGGCTCGGGGCGATCGCGAGATCTTCGTCTTCGGCTTCAGCCCCGATGGCCGCTACCTGGCGACCACCCATTTTCCCGGATTTGCCCTGACGGTCTGGGACATCGACCAGGGCACGGTCTGCCGTGAGCGACGCAGGGCCTATCTCATGGGGCAGCCAGCTAGTTTCAGCCCGGACAGCCGGCGGATCGCCTTGACCCATCAGGATGGAGACCTCCTCGTCTACGACCTGGCGACCGGCCGGCCGAGCTCGGCGCTGGCGCGCATGCCGATATTCGGAGCACCTGGTCTTCCGCCCGGACGGGGCCCAGATCGCGATCATCCAGCAACGAACCGGGGAGCTCGACCTGCCGGATCCTGGAATCGGAGACCGGCCGACTTGTCCGGTCGATCAACTGCCCGCCACCGGAACCATGGTCGCGTGGAGCCCCGACGGCACCACGCTGGCGACGCCGTGTGACGATCTCAAGATCTACCTCTGGGACGCGGCCACCGGCATCCGGAAGGCGATCCTCGAAGGACATGACCAACGGCGGGCTTGACGTGCGGCCTTCCACCCCGCCGGCACGTTGCTGGCCAGCAACGGCTGGGAACAGCCGGCTTCGGCTCTGGGACGCGGTCCTGGGCCGGCCCATGCTGAGCTTGACCGACGTCGACTCGACCCGGAATTCAGCCAGGACGGACGAATCGTCGTTTCGGTCGAGGACCAATTGATCACGTATCAGGTCGATCCTGCCCTCGAGTACCGAACCTTCGCCCATGCTTTCGGCGAGCCGGTTGGTTATATGGCGATCATCGATCCGCTGCGACGGCCGGGTTCTGGCGGTGGGCACGGACCAGGGCGTGGTGCTCTGGGACCTGGCCCGCGGCGCGGAACTATCGTTCCTGCCGATCGGATCCACCTCGTACGCGCTGTTCGAGGCGTCGGGCGACTTGCTCACGCTCTCGGTCGGGTCGCTCGGCGTCCAACGGTGGCCGGTTCAGCTCGATCCGGACCGGGGGGAATTCCGCATCGGCCCGCCGCGTCGGCTCCCGTTGCCGGCGAGAGATTGGGGGGATTAGCCGAGGACGGGTCAGGGCGAATCGTGGCCGCCGCCGAGTTTGGTGTACCCATGTCCTGGTCGACGCGGAGCGGGCAGTTCCGGGTGGGGCCGCTGGACGACTGCCGCTATGTCGCCGTCAGCCCGGACGGGCAATGGTTGGCGACCGGCAGCCACGGCATAGAACGGCGCCCAGGTCTGGCACATCCCCGACGGCGCGCGGGTCGCCGATCTGAAGGTCGAGGGGCTCGTACGGGTCGCCTTCAGCCCCGATGGGAAATGGTTGATGACCAGCCCGCTCCCGTGCCAGCTCTGGGCCGTCGGCACCTGGAACGAGGCGCGGCGGATCAGCGGCGAGGGGCTCGGCTTCTCCCCCGATGGACGCTATCTGCTGGTTCAAGAGGCGAACAAGGTCCTTCGCCTGGTCGAGACCGAGACGGACCGCACGGTCGCTCGGCTCGAGAGCCCGGACCTGTGCGCTGTGTGCGAGTGCGCCACATTCAGCCCCGACGGGTCGCGGCTGGTCGTGGTCACCAATGATGGCCCGGCCGTGCACGTCTGGGACCTGCGGGCCATCCGCAAACACCTGGCCGCGATGGGCCTCGACTGGGACGCGCCGCCGTACCCCGAGATCGACCCGGCACCCCCCGGTCCGTTGCCGGCCCTGGTGCTGCATCTGGGACAGGCCGACCCGGCGTTGGTTCTCCAGGAGGCGCGTTCCCAACAGGGACTCACCCAGGCTGCCGACCTGATGAGGAGCTTATTCACACCTCGCACACACGACCCGGAGGATCATCACCGCCGGGGACACTGGTTCTTCGACCGAAAGCAATGGAAGGCAGCCGGGGCCGCCTTCGACCAGGCCATCCTCCTCCGTCCCGACGATCCGCACCTCTACGAAGACCGGTCCTTTTGTGCCATGAGGGAGGGGGATGAAGTCTCAGGCGTCTCGAACTTCCGGAAAATGCTGGAGCTGAAGCCCGACCATCCCACCCCGTCGCGAATGCTCGCGTGGCTCTACGTGACCGGCAGGGCAGAGGTCCGACGCAGCCCCGAGGAGGCGTTACCTCTGGCCGTGAAGGCCCTCCAGCTCGATCCGAACGAACCGATGGTGCGCATCACCGTGGGCGCCGTGCAGTACCGGCTCGGCCGTTACGACGATGCGAACCGGGTGTTCGAAAACGAGGCCAAGGTGAATCACCCCTACCGATGCCTGAACGACCTTTTCCTGGGGATGACACGTCACCGCCTGGGCCGGCGCGGGGAGGCCCGGGATGCCTATGAGGGGGCGTTGAAACTGCCTCGCCCCTCGCTCGTGGATCACCCCGACTTCGAGCGCAGGTTCCAGCGGTTGCGGGCCGAGACCGAGGCGGTACTGGCCGGTTCAGCCGACGACCTGCCCGCCGACGTATTCGCCCCACCCAAATAACCAGGCAGCAAGAGGAATGTCCGCAAATCGTACCCATGCGAAGATACCTTACAATCTCGGACGGACTATCCTCTCCGCGAGTTCGTGGGTTCGTCGGGGTTTGCGTGACCCGCCACGCGAGGTATAATCGACGCAATGGGCCCGTAGCTCAACGGATAGAGTCGCGGACTTCGAATCCGAAGGTTGTAGGTTCAAATCCTACCGGGTGCGACTCCGACAGAAACCGACAGCAACCGTCTAGACGTCCAAACCCCTGGTTTTTCAGTAGTCTCCCCTCCATCCACGTTAAGATCATCCGATCCTGTCATCACGCCAGGAACCGACTCAATCCGCCCTGAAACGTCCCCTGCGGCTACCCAAAGCGCTACCGGTGCGTTATACGGAAAGCACTACCGGCCGACCCCGATCTGGCCGCCGTCATCGACGCCTGGGATCGACTGCCCGAGGCTGTGCGTGCATCCATCACGATGCTGGTCAAGGCCGGATCGAAGTGAGTGCATGGATCGCCATCGGTGTCAACCCACGACGCACATGCATGCACTATGCACCTACATGCATGCAGGGGGATAGGGGGGTTTATTCTCCACGACTTATGCGTTGGGCACCGCAGCCCGCCGCTTACACAAAAATAGATGGAAAAATCGCATCAAAAACCACGTACACGACGAATCGGAGAAAGCTCCGATGCGTAAGCGTGGCCCGAAAGTCCATACGATCTTCAACAGTCGCCCCGTCATCGCCCTCGATGCGCCGCCGCCCGAGGCGACCTGTGAACTGGACGACGCCGGTCGGCAAGAGTTCGCGCGGTTGGTGGCTGCATTGAAGGACCGCCAGCTTTTAGACCGCGCCGACGTCGGTCACATCATTCCAAGCGGCGCAAATCAAGGCCGGCTTCGGATAAGGCCCACAAGGATGACGACCTGAAGGCGATCGGCGTCTACACGTCGCAACTCCGTCGGAGCATCGCCGCGAGCTGGGGTTGAACTCTTCAACCGTCCAAAGCGACCCGCCCAAAGGGCGCGATGAGTTCAGGGAAGTTGATCCGAGGTTCTCACGAATAAAACTGTCCTGACGTCCCTGTCGGGTGGGTGGTAGACTACATTCTGACGGGTGGTCACTGATCCGGCCAAGATCGTGACCCAGCGCGGACCCGGCATCACGTCCCTATGCGTGCTCTGCCGGGTCGGCCCGTTCATAGGGGACACGTTATGCCGAGCCGCCCGCCGCTATCTCGAGCCGATTGGCGTTTCTGCGAAATGGCTGGCCAGTTCAAGGATTGCCGTGGCCTGATTGGAGACTGTCGATACTGTCCCTGTCTCGAATGCAGAGTTCTCGCGGTTCCGCACTCTCGCCTACAACCTCGTGCTGGAGATCCGGCGACGCCGAGCGGATCTCAACCTCCAAGCACTCGCCGTGTTGTCACGTCTCCATCCCAACAACATCCCACCTGACGGCGAGTAACGCTGCTGATGGAAGATGCCACCGACATCATCGGTGAGACGCTCACTCCATCACGACCGGGCGAGTCGGCGAGTATATAGAAGCGTCATGTCCATCGCTGATGAAGACCTCGCCGACCGCATCGCCCGAGGGGAATCGAACCACCGCCGATCTGGCCCCGCCACCCCCGACTTGGTGACTCTGAGCCAAGCCACCGGGATGGTCCATAGGTCGAAGCGGACCTTGGAGCGATACAAGACCAAGGGGACGTTCCGCCCCGGCCGTTGAAGGTGGAGGGGGGAAACCGGACCTATACGACTGGCCGACGCTCCGCCCGTGGCTGGAAGACGAGTTTGGCATCAGGCCGCCCGCGACCTTTCCCGGAACCGCCGACACACATAAAAGAACGCCAACCGACAACCGCCGACAACCGCACGCAACCGCCCCCCCTGCCTGATACCGTCATTCGCGTGGCCCCCACGTTCTCTCATGAGGACACGCGAATGATTGAGCCTGTGAACATCCTGCCCGAGGCCCTCTATGATGACGGATCGCTCCGTCAGGCCCTCGGGTTCACCCCCGCCGCCTGGATCAGCCCGCCGCGAGGACATCGTTTCACTCGCCAAGGGAAGCGGACCCTGTACCTTGGCCGATGGATTCTGGATTGGCTGCAAGCCGCCGCCACGACGCCCCACGACGCCCGCCAGCCCGAGGCCGCCCGGCCCGAGGCGGTGACCCATGAAAAACGAACGCCCCCAGCCCGAGGCCAGAGGCGTTGTGGATGATCCGCGACAAGATCATCTTACGGTGCCAAACCCGGCCGATAAAGACCTGCCCCCCGGCATCACGACGCTGGCCGCCGCGCTGCAGGAGCTGGCCGACATCATGCCGGGACTGAAGGCCGCCATCGACCGCCAGCCCGGCCCGCCGGTTGATCGGATGACACTCCGACTTGATGAGGTTGCCGCCGCCCTCGGGGTGAGTCGGCGCGTCATCGAGAGAGAGCGATCCGCCGGTCGATTCCCCGCCCTGACTTGACCATCGGCAAGATGCCGGTATGGCGAATCGAGACGATCCGCGCTTACGTCGAAAGGGGTGGCCGATGAGGAACGACCTATCGCCCCCTGAAACCGTGCTTGAGTTGCTACGGCGTAGTCTCTGGCCCGTGCCGATCAAGCCCAACTCGAAGGCCCCGATCGGCAACGACTGGGGAGCCGAGAGACCGACCGAGGAATCACTGAGTGCGGTCTATGCCGCCCATCCTGCTGCTGGGGTGGGTATCCGGCTTGGTCCCGAGTCTGGAGCGATCGACATCGAAGTCGATGGCCCCGAGGGGGTGGCGTCGCTCCGCAAACTGCTGGGTGGCGACGTCGATACCCTCGGGTGGGAGTCCCGTCGTGGTCCGCACAGCCTCTTCCGCTACGATCCGCGGCTGGCGAAGTACGGCAAGAGCATCATCAAGGTGCCAGAGCTGCCCGGGTTGGAGATCCGGATCGCTGGCGACGGGAAGCAGTTGCAATCCAACTGCCCGCCGACTATCGGCGACGATGGCCAGCCCCGCCGATGGAACGACTGCGATACCATAGCCGAGCTGCCCGAGTCGGTTTTCATCTATCTCGATGAGTACCTCAGCCGACCCCCCCGCGCCGTATCGCAACCTGCTGCCCCGCAGCCTCGAGGAAATCCGTTCGTGGCGACCGCCAGCAATGGCCCGCGCGTCAGCGATCTGTACCAGGACAAGGCCAGCCCCGAGGCCAGAGCCCGCGCCTACGTGTTCTCCTCGGGGTTCCCTGATTCGATCGCTGGGCAAGGTGGTCACGATGCGCTGTACCGTTGTGCTTGTGAGCTGGTCGATGGGTTCGGTTTGGGCGAGAGTCTGGCCCTGCCGATCCTGCTGGATTGGAACCGCGACAAGGCCCGGCCCCCCGAGTCGGAAAAGCAGGTTCGGCACAAACTGGACGACGCGCTCAAGCACCATCCCGCGCCGAGTCTGAAGCGATTGAACGCCCCGAGGCCCGGCCCCACGGTCCGCCAGCCCGTGAGTCACGACCCCGGGGACGAACGCGCCGATCCCACTACCCGATTGGCCGGCCCCGCCTGGTCCGGACGCCTACCACAGTCTGGCCGGAGATATCGTGCGGACCATCGAACCCGAGACCGAAGCCGACCCGGCCGCCCTGCTGCTGCAACTGCTGATCGGGTTCGGCTCGATCATCGGCCGCACGGCGTTTGTCAGCGTCGGCGCCGCACGGCACTACGCCAACGAGTTCGGCGTCCAGGTGGGAGAGACCAGTGCGGCCAGGAAGGGGACGAGCTGGTCTGAGGTGAGGGCATTCCTGGCCGTCGCCGATTTCGTCTGGTCTAACACCTGTATCAAGGGTGGCCTGTCGAGCGGTGAGGGCTTGATTTATCATGTGCGCGATCCGCTCGAAGGGCAAGTCGCCATCAAGGACAAAGGCAAGGTCGTAGACCACCAAACGGTCGTGACCGACCCCGGTGTGGACGACAAGAGACTGCTGGCGCTGGAAACGGAATTCGGCGCCGTGTTGCAGGCCCTCGCGAGAGACGGCAACAAGTTGTCCGCCGTGGTCCGCCAAGCTTGGGATGGTCAGACCTTGGCGAGTCTCACCAAAGGATCGCCCCATAAAGCGATCGGCGCGCACATCAGCATCGTCGGACACATCACGGTCGATGAATTGACACAACTGCTGTCACAATGCGATCAGGCCAACGGGTTCGCGAACCGAATACTGTGGTGTTGCTGTCGGCGATCCAAGTTGCTGCCGTACGGCGGACGGGTGGCACAACAAGACATGGACCGCCTCGGGCAACGCCTTGCCGACGCCACAGTATTCGCCAGGACAGTTGGCGAGATCAAATGGTCGCGAGAGGCGATGACGATCTGGGAAGGAGAGTACGGCCGCCTGACCGCCCCGCGACCGGGAGCGTACGGCATGGCCACGTCACGAGCCGAGGCGCACACGGTCCGGCTGGCCCTGCTCTACGCCCTGCTGGGCAAGTCAGCCTCCATCGAGCCGGCCCACCTGAGAGCCGCGCTGGCGACCTGGGATTATTGCCAACGATCGGCCCGCCACATCTTCGGGGACCGGACCGGGGACGCCGACGCCGACAAGATCCTCGAGGCCCTGCGCCGCCCCGGACGGGATGACCCGGACTGAGATCCGCCGAGCAGTCTTCCAGGATCACAAGCCCGCTGAGTACGTCGGCTCAAGGTTGGGCAAGCTGCTGGCCATGCAGTTGGCCAGAGCCGAGACCGTCCAGACGGGTGGCCGATCGGCCCAACGATTCCATGCCGCCACTGTCGGCGTGTACGTGAAAAGCGTGGAAAGCCCCCCGCCAGACCGTGAGACCCCCCCTTTTCACGCTTATCACGTACACGCAACCCCGCCGAACAACGTCGCGACCCCCGATCGGGAGGTGTTCGAACTATGACCCTTCCCGAGTTGCAATCATGCTTGGACCGCCTCGGGGTGAGTCTCTCACTCCGCCTGGTAGTGGACGCGCCAGTTGGGGTGATGACTCCCGAGGTCAAGTCCGCGCTGCTGGCCCACAAGCCCGCCCTGCTGGCCCTGCTGGTAGCGACCCCGCCAGCCCCGCCGCCCGAGGTGTTCGTCGCCAGCCCCGCGCTGCTGGCCCGGTTCGCCGCGCTAGCCGCACTTCCGGCCGACGATTACGACCGTGAGGAGAGAGCCGCCATCATGCAGTTTGAGGCTGGCCTAACCCGCCTGGAAGCCGAGCACCGCGCCGGACTGGTCCGCAGGAGGGAGGCACCGTGAACATCACCAGGACAGACCCTCTTGCGTCGGTCCGGAATCGCATCGTCGAAGCGTCTGCAGCGCTGGAACGGCTCATGACCGAACCATACTCCGATCAGGTTCCCGATGAAGCCGGGTGGGTTATGACGCTGGCCATGGACCGGGGACGCCTCTTGTCGTGGCTGCGGGATTTGCGCGAAGAGGAACGATCACTGACCGAATCGGAGGCACCGTGAGACGTCGCCATCGGCCCGCGGCTGGTCAACTCACGCTGCTGTTCACGGCGTTCCTCGATGATCCCGTCATCGTGGCCGCCAAAGCCGCTGAGAGGCCCCAGAACGATGCGCCCAGCCCCGTCCTCATCGTCCAGCCTTTCGGCCAAGACGCCCTCGGGACGCCCCGAGGCCCACCGAGGATGTGTTGGAGCGGAAAGTCGATCGGTTCGTTCGCAGGGGAGCGTGTTGCTGCCTATGCCATCGCTGGCCGGCCCCGTGCGAATCGTGGATTGATGGCAAGATCATGCTGACGTGTCGGTCCTGCGCTGGGTTGCCGAGCATTCCAGCCCGGCTGGAGGAAATCGCTTCGGTGGAGTGGCGTTGACTGATGAATAGGTCATCTTATTGTGTAGAATGGTCGGCATGAGCGAACCATTACTCGGAACAACTGAGGGAAGCGATCCGAGACGCATGGCGAACCCGCTATGGCTGGCCAAGTACACCGGGATCGATCGGGCTGTACTACTCGTTTTATGCAGGGAACCTCTGGATTGTCCCTCGATTCGGTCGATAAGTTGATGGAAGTTCTCGGGGCTTGAGATCAGGCCCCGCCGCAAGGCGAGAAAGGACGGTTGACCGTGGCGAGCGTCTTCAAAGCCGATGGAGCCCGGAAGTACACCATCGTCTACACCGATGAGACCGGCCGCCGCCGCAAGAAGAGCCGGCACGACCGACAAGGCCGTCTCGGAGCGGATCGCCAGGGACATCGAGAACAAGGTCGCCCTGCGCCGGGATGGGTTGGTTGATCTCAAGGATGAAGCCTACCGGGTCATCAGGCCCGGCCGCTGTCGGATCACGTCGCCGACTGGAAGCGCAGCTTGATCCACCGAGGAGGCACGCCCAAGCATGCCGAGCCTGAGCGCCGATCGAGTTCGCCGCCTGGTGGCCGTGGCGTTGGGCGAGCCCCGACGAAGTGGACGGCAAGACGAATGACCTGCCTGCAAGGCCTGGCACGCCAGCAGGTCAGTCGGCTGATTGCCAAGGCCAAGCTTTCCGACCTGTCGCCCGCCAAGGTTCAAGGCCGCTGTTGGCGACGATCCGCGATTCCGGCCGATCGCTCGAGACCGTCCAACCATTACCGCCGCGCCGTGCGAGGGTTTCGCCCACTGGTGTTGGAAGGAAGGCCGGCTGCGGGAGAACCCCCTGCATCGGTGTGACCGGGTTCAACGCCAAGGAAGATCGTCGCCACGATCGGCGGACCATCTCCCTCGAGGAACTGCAACGCCTCATCGCCGTTGCCGAGCAAGGCCCGACGATCATGGGGATGACCGGCCCGTGCGAGCCCTGTGCTACCGGCTGGCTGTGGCGACCGGCTTGCGTTACTCCGAGATCGCCAGCATCAAGCCCGAGTCGTTCGACTGGAAGGCCCCCAGCGTCGCCGTGGCGGCCGCCTACACCAAGAACGGCGAGACCGGCCACGCTGCCCTTCCCGGACGACCTGGCGGACGATCTGGCCGCCTACGTGCGACGCTGGCGCCCGGCGAGGCCGATCTTCCCGTTGCCCGCCAAGGGGGCGAAGATGCTCAAGCCGACCTGGAAGCCGCCGGCATCCCCTATCAGGATGCCTCGGGGCTGGTGTTCGACTTCCACTCGCTTGCGGTGCCAGATGGCGACACTGGCCGATGCCGCCGGGGTTTCACCCGGGTCGTCCAGAAGATGATGCGGCATTCCACCCTCGAGTTGACCGGCCGATATACCAGCCCTCTCGCCGTGGACATCGAAGCGGCCGCTGGCGAAGCTGCCCAGTCTGAAGCCCGAGGGAGACAAGCCGGAGTCACGGGCCATGACTGGGACCGATCGCGAGCCGGTTCGCGACCTAGTGCTACCGAAAACGCTACCCAGGCGATACTGATGAGTGTAACCCCAATGGTGGCAACACGTTTGCGTCAATCGGCCCGCGGACTTCGAATCCGAAGGTTGTAGGTTCGAATCCTACCGGGCGCGCTTGATTTAAGTCCTGCCGAGAACTCAACTTGAGCTTACCTGCCAGGTACACGGCAGAGCGGCGCTGAGACCCGAAAGCCGGTATTCTACCGGAATTGGGGGCCCTCTGTGTCTGCTCGTCTTCCCCACATTCCTTCGTATCGCCTGCATAGGCCGTCCGGTCAGGTCGTCGTGACCTTGAATGACCGAGATACTTCGATGAGATCGCCGCACAGCTCCTGCCGTTGGGCCACACGATCCGGCGTTGGGGAACTGCTGATGCTTGATCCGGACCTCTGACCGGACTGATGATGGAGACTTCGATGAACGCGCTTCCCGCCGACCTGGAATCCAAGATCAGTCCCTGAATGCGGATCGAGCCGACCGAGCTCTTTGGAATATGAGACAAGCGGTGGCAGACATGCGCATCTTACAAGATAGATAAAAACTTCCTTGTTTTGATCGTTGTGCTCGCGGTCCTCCCTGGAGCCTCGTGCGGAGGCGCCGCCCCATCATCGAGATCGGGTACTGAGGTGCGCCTGGAGGTGACGCGCGACACGTTCGTCTCGAACGTGGGCCAGGAGGCCGATGGCAATAACGGCGGCGACCCGCGACTCAAGCTCAAGAGCATCCAGGAGATGACCTTGCTCGACGTCGAGGCCCGCGCCGCTGGCGGGAAAGACCATTCGACGAGCCACGCTCCACATGAAAGTGGCCGGAAACGAGACGCTCAAGAGGGTGACGGTCAGCAGCGTGGGTGCGGAATGGTTCGAGGGGACCGGAAGCAGCTACGCGATTCAAGCCGGCGGTGCAACTTTCCGACGGCGGAGGCATCCCGATCTCCCCTGGTCGATCGGAGGCGGAGACCTGTGCCACGTTATCCTGGGCAATGGCGGCACGACCTGGCGGATGGCCGACGCCTCGCCGCCCGACAAGGACGGCTGGCAGCACGTGCCGGTCGACCCCGAGATCGTGGCGGCCCGCGTGGCCGGCCTCAGTTACGGCTTCCTCGTCTTCGACGATACGGGCTCGGAGTGGACTCGCACCGGGCGAGACATTCACGCGTCGGATCTTCCCCAATCGGTTTGTCTACAGCCGAGATCAGAATCGGTCCAGCGCTCCGTACTTCACGCTCGAGCTCGGGTCCGACGATCGCCAGGCGCCGGAAGCCCCGAGCGACCTGCGGTCCGAGCCGCAGACGGCGCTTCTGCCGGCCGGCGAGGCACTCGTCTCGTGGGCGACCCCACGCGACGTCGGCCCGGCTGGCACGCTCGGGTTTCGTCGTGACGCTCGACGACCCGTGCGCTGAGCGCGAGCTGATCCCGCTGGCCGGTGTGCCGGGTGCGCGGGTGGAGATGCACTTACGGTACGCGACGCACGTACGCCGGCAAGACAGTCCGGTTATCGGTGCGGGCCGTGGATGGGGCCGGCAATCTCGGTCCGCCCGCGACAGCGAGCATTCGGGTCTCCGATCGAGTTCCCGCCGACCTGCCTCGGCCGGTGTCGGCACCAGGTACTCGAGCGGCGCGAGCCGCGAGGCGCTTGAGCCTACCCCGACTGGGAGGGAGTGAGGTCGCCATCATCGACGAACTGGACAAGGTCAACCCCATCACGGGCGAAATGATCCCCTCCCAGCCGGAAGGTTACCTGGCCGCCAACCACCTCTGGGACGCCAAGAAAAAACAGATCACCCTCCATGCGGCGCGCGAATGAGTTTGTCGCCTTCCAAGTCCTCTGGCGCAGCCCGGGCCCGGTCGGGATGGTTCAGCCCCAACTGGTCTTCGAAGGGCCGGCGGGCGAGGCCGTCAAGATCGAGTTCGGCCGCTATCACTGCGTTGCCGCGCGTGGCGGCCCGCTTCCTGATCCGATCGTGCCGCTGAACTATCCTCTGTCAGGGGCAGCTCGCCAGCGTCAAGAGTCAGAGCCTCCACGTCGAGATTTACGTCCCGCACAATCTCCCGGCCGGCGTCACACTCTGGCGAGCTGACCCTGACTGTGCGCGGGCGAGCGGGACCACAAAGCGTGCGGCTGCCGGTAACCCTGCGCGTCTGGGACTTCACCCTGCCCGACCACCTCAGCTTTCTGCCGGAGATGAACTGTTACGGGCTGCCGGCAAACGAGCGCGACTATTACCGCCTGGCTCACCGGCACCGGACGGTGCTCAACCGAGTCCCTTATTACCAGAACGGACGAGTCGAGGACGGCTGCGTTCCGAGATGGGACAGCGGGCGGAAGGCGTTCGACTGGTCAGCCTGGGATCGCCGCTTCGGCCCGCTCCTGGACGGCTCGGCATTCTCGGACTTGCCCCGCAAGGGCGTGCCGGTCGATTGCTTTTACCTGCCGTTGCACGAGAACTGGCCCAGCCTGATGGAAGGCAATTACAACGGCGACTACTGGGCCGACCGGGCGTTTCCCGAGTCGTATCGCAACGCATTCGTCGCCACCTCGCGCGCAGTTCGCCGCCCACATCCAGGCCATGCGCTGGACCGACACGCTCTTTCAGGGATTCTTGAACAATAAATGCGACTTCAAGGATCGAGGCTGGTCGCGTGCAACATCGCCCTGGCTCCTGGATGAGCCGGCCAACTTTCAGGACTTCTGGGCGCTCCGCTACTTCGCCCGCGCCTTCCATGAAGGAGTCAACCAAGCTTGGGACGCCGGCGCGGGATCGCGATCGAATTTGGCAGCGTCATTCTCCGTCGGCCTCGGCCCCGCCACGGCTGGTGTTCCGCGCCGACATTTCCCGGCCGCAATGGCAACGCGACAGTCTCGACGGCCTGCTCGATTACCTCGTGGTCAGTAACTGCGATGCGGACTTATCCCCATCTTGTCTTCGAGCGCAAGCGGGCGTTGGGCGAAATCGTCGTCGAATACGGCTCGAACAACCCCATCGAGGGCTCGAACGTTCAACCGGCGGGGTGGTGCCTGGACGCCTGGTCGCTGGGTGCCGACGGCGTCCTGCCCTGGCAGACCGTGGGAACAGCGGATTCGTGGGAGCGGGCGGACGAGCTGTCCTTGTTCTACCCGGGCCGAGGCCGTGCGCATCGGGATCGGCCCCCATTCCCTCGATACGGCTCAAGGCGTATCGCCGCGGCCAGCAAGATGTCGAGTATCTGGCGCTCTGGTCGAGCTTGCACAAGGAGCCGCGCTGGGCTGTGGGAGCCCAGGTTCGGGCGGCCTTGAAGTTGGCCGGCACGCGCCACGGTACTGGTTTTGCCGGCGGTGAGGATGCTGGCCGGATCGACTTCGACCGGCTCCGCCCGGGCCAGCTCTGGGCGTTGCGGGTCGCGCTCGGTGAGGCACTCTCGCAAGCCCATCCCCCGCCTGGGCGGAAACTCATCGAATGGCGCACCCCGCGCCGCGACCCCGGCCATCTGCCGCGGGCCTCCGTTGGCGAGTAAAGTCACCATGAAAAGACGGCGAGTCACTCGGCCGCCGTTGGGGGAGCCACCGAGAGCACCCCTCGGGGTAGAAGCGTCGTGTCATCCCCCGGTCAACGGTCCCCGGGTAGCCACTCCGCCGCGTTCCGCCAGAGGATCCTTTCCTTCTGCTCCGGGCTAGCCGTCAGCACTTCAAGCTTGAGCAGGGCCGGATCGGGATAGCTGAACGGCATGCCCGTCCCGAACACGATCCGGCCCGGCCCCAACGACTTGACCAGCGTGCCGATCTCATCGTCGAGGAGGGCCGACAGCCGGGAGATCTCGATGCGGTAATTGGCGGGCAGGCCACCGCCTTCGCGGCCCAGGGGCGACCGCACGTAGCCATTGCCGTTGAGCAGGAGGAATCTCGCCTCGGGACAGGCCCGAACGAGGGCCGCCACATCATCGAGGGAGACATCGCGGACATCGACCAGCCAGCTCCGCTGGCGATGGTCTTCCACGCGGATCGGGATCGAGACGATCAGTCCGCGAGCGGCGGCCGCGCGCACGAGGTCGCAGGCATCGCGGGTCGGAGAGCTTGTAGTTGTGCCAGCCGGGGTAGAGGCGGAGCCCCCGCATGCCGAATCGCTCGTGGCAGGTCTTCAGGTCGTCCTCCCAGCCGGCGTACGACGGGTTGATGACGGCGAACGGGATAAGCCGATCGCGGTGGGCTTTCACCTCGCCGTCGATCTCCTCGTTGCCCGACTGGACGTTTCGGTACGTGATGGCGCTGGCACTCGAGACGACGGCCCGGTCGATCTTGCGGGCGTCCATCAGCTTCAGGAGGGACTCGGCCGTGTTGTGCCGGAGCCGGCGGAAGGCGAAATGGCCGAGGTAGGCGTTGACATCGATGATCATGATCGCCGGCGCGCGAGGAGCCGCTCCATGTTCTCGCCGAGGATCTTGCGGCGTTCACCCGGGGCCAGGTCCGCCCCGCGGAGTCGGCCGACGGATGCGGTCATCGACATATCGCAGCCGAACAGGAGCCGGTCGGCGCCGAGGACCCGGGCCGCCAGCTCGACCACGCCGTCGTCCGTCACGCTCCCGCTGAGGTCCAGCGACACCGCGGGCGAATCGCGGAGGGACCTGGATCGTCCACTCCCAGTCGCCGCCCCCGCAGATGTGGGCGCAGATGAGCATGACCTCGGGATAGCGCCGGGAGAGCTCGGCGAGGTGGCCGCCGTCGGAGATGTGGGGCTGGTCTTCGAGGAAGTAGTGGAGGTGCCCTGCGTGGTGCAGGATCGGGACGCGCAGCTCGATCGCCAGCTCGACGACGGGGAAGACGACCGGGTCGGTGCAGCGGTACTCGTTGTAGAGCTTGACGCCGACGAACCCGCGCCCCTCGATGCAGCGACGGACCTCTTCGAGCGCCTCGCGCGTATGGCCAGGGTTGACATAGCAGTAGCCGAGCACGCGTCCCGGGAACCGCTTCAAGGCGTCGGCTACCCAGCGGTTGCACTCACGGAAGCCCTCGGCCGTGGCCGGCCGCCGCGGGGTGAGGATCGAGCAACAGAGCTGATCGATACCGAGGCGGTCGCTTGCCTCGATCAGTTTGCGGTCGTCGTCCTTCCAGGTTGGCCGGCTCCGGTGATGCAGGTGGGCGTGGCAGTCGATCACCTTCCGGGGCCGCCCGGGGTCGTCCGCCATCCCGATGGCGACCCGGCCGGCTACGATCCCCAGCCCGGCTCCGGGTCGATCCCATCAGCAGCGACCGGCGTGAGATGGGCAGGGTGTGCTCAGGTGTCCTCATAGTGGCCCTCGACGCAGTGACAATCAGCCCAGAGCGAGTCGTCACCCCGGAGGAGAGTTTAGCAGAGAAACCGGCTCGATTTTCGGAGAAGGATCCCAGCGTCGGTACTCCTGGGGGCTTGCCGGCCTCCACGAACACCAGGAAGAGATCAGACCGACTCCGGCATTCTACCCGATTCCGTTGCTACGGACTCAAGTCTTTTTGGCTATGTCCTCGGGAATGCCCACCGCCTGTTCCGACGGCGAGAACGTAGCCCTTAAACTCAAGGAACGAAACCAGTTCCGAGTTCGGCGTCGAAATAGCGTCACCCGGATCACCAACCCGTTCAACGCGCGTGTGACACCACCTCCATTCCGATGCCTGAGAGATCCATTGTTGCGAAATATCAGCGTTGCGTTGCCATCATCCAACAAGTATTGTTGATCCTTGGGAGAGTTGCGCGACAATTCCCGCCCGTCACTTATATTAACGCCGACGTGCTCGAGCTGTTGGCGATGCACTGTAGCCGGCCACTTCACCTCAAAAAGAGTAGGACCAGAACTCGTCAGAAGGCGATCTCAGGAGACACACTGCCGTGGCCGTACTCCTCTTCTTTTTGCCCCCGCTCACCTGGATCGCCACGGGCCTCCTGGCAGGCTGGCTCGCCTCCCGCCGTGGCAAGTCGTGGCGCTTGGGCTTCGCACTCGGCTTCTTCGGCAGTACCGCTGGGGTGGTGCTGGCGGCCCTGCCGCGTGGGACGAGCCCGCGCAGTCTCGGCAACCCGAAGCGCCAGGGGGCGATCCGGAAGTTTGTCCACTCGCTGGCGGTTCGCATTCGTGAGGCATGTGCGCCACGCAAGCGAGAACCGCTCTAAACCTTATCGCTAATGCGGTTGCGAAATTGGGTACTCGCGGTCAGGTCGGACCTCCCTCCGTGCCGATGGTATGATCTGGGTGGTTTTTTTGTGTCACGACCCAGAGCCAAGGTGAGGGACTGGACTCGCCTTCGAGGGGTTGGGGAGTGTGGACCTCGCGGGAGAGATGAGCCCATGGGGCCATGGAGCGAGCGTTCGCGAGCCGAGCGGACGGGACGGACCGCGACGGGTCGAGCCGGGGCCAGGCCGGACCGATCGCGGCGCCTGGTGGTCGAGACGCTGGAGTCGCGGCGGTTGTTGGCCGTGGGCATCCGGGAGTTCCCGATCCCGACGGCCAACAGCGCCCCGTTCTGGATCACGACCGGCCCCGACGCCGCCCTCTATTTCACGGCCGGCGGCAGCAACCAGATCGGGGCGTACAACCCGGCCACCCACGGCTTCACCACCTTTTCGATCCCGACAGCCACCATCGGTTCCAGCAGCTATATCACGGCCGGGCCGCAATGGCGACCTCTACTTCACCGACTCCAACGACAACGCTATCGAGCAGCTCAACCCAACGACCCACGTGATCACGTCGTTCCCGATCCCGACGGCCGGCCTTGGGCCCCAGTTCATCACGACCGGTGCCGACGGCAATCTCTACTTCACCGCGTCCAACGCCAACGTCATCGAGCAGCTCGATCCGACCACCCGCGTCTTCAAGACCTTCTTCATCCCCACGGCCAACAGCGGCGCCAGCGGGATCATCTCGGGGCCCGACAACAGCTTATGGTTCATCGAGAGCGGCTCGAACAAGATCGGGGAACTCAATCCTGTCACGAGCGTCTTCACGGAATTGCCCATCCCGACCACGATCGGCGGCACCTCCACGATCACGACCGGCGCCGACGGTGATCTCTACTTCACCGAACCCGGCTCGAACGGCATCGGGCAGTTCAACCCGACCACCCATGCCTTCCGGCTGCTGCCGATCCCGGTGGCCAATAGCGAGCCCGCCACCATCACGACCGGTGCCGACGGCAACCTCTACTTCACCGAGCCCGGCACCAACGAGATCGGCCAGCTCAACCCGGCCACGCTCCAGGTCACGGAGCTCCTGATCCCGACGGCCAATAGCGGCGCTGCGGGCATCACGGCCGGTCCCGACGGCAACGTCTATTTCACCGAGACCGACGCCAACAAGATCGGCGAGGTCGTGATCAGCACGCCGACCCGCCCACGCCGCCCCCCGAAGAAGAAAAAGGGTGGTCGTGTCAGGCCAACGACCGGGACCACGACGCAACTGACCGTCGCCGAATCCGGCGGTCGTCGGCCAGTCGGTCACCCTGACCGCGACTGTCACCGCCGCCTCGGGGGCCGGCGCGCCGACCGGCACCGTCACCTTCTTCATCGACGGCCTGCCGCAGCCGCCCGCGCGAGCTCGTCGAGCGGAACGGGGTGGCCCAGGCAACCCTGATCGACGAAGCTGGCCGCCGCGACCCATCTCATCACGGCGACGTACAAGGGCAATTCGACCTCCGGCGTCAGCGTCTCGAATGCCGTCTCCCTGGTCGTCGCGCCGGCCCCGGGCGACGGACCGACCGTCGTCCAACTGGTCCGAATCGGGTTCCATTCCCTGGCCACGACCCTGGTCTTGACCTTCGACAAGCTGCTCGCCCCGGCCACTGCCCAGAACCTGCTCAATTACAAGATCACCGACTCCCAGGGTCACTCCATCCGCATCGCATCGGTCGGCTACGACCCCTCGGCCCTCACCGTGACCATCTCCCCGTCGCAACGCCTGGACATCCACCGGTCCTATCACCTCACCGTCATCGGCAAGGCCGCGACCGGCCTGACCGATACCAGCGGCAATCTCCTGGACGGGGCCCTCACCGGACACCCTGGCAGCAATTACAAGGCGAAACTGACCGCGCTGGACCTGGTCATCCCCGGGAACTAGGCTCTGTCTGGCAATGCGTTCGCCGACTGCGGCGCGGCCCCCTCATCCGGCCCTGCGGGCCACCTTCCCCCCGAGGGGGGAAGGGGTCAAACCGGCGCCGACCGCTCACGTCTCTCCTTCTCCCCCCGGGAGAAGGTGCCCGAAGGGCGGATGAGGGGGCTGCGGGACAGACGTCGAATCTCGGACACAGCCTAGGAAGGTCAGCTACGCAAGCTCGGCGCGGCCCCGGTTGATGCCCCGTCAAAACGCTCGGCATGGCTCGCGTTCCGGCACCGAATCGCAATCAGAACGATGCTTCGAAATTCATCGGCTAGACTTTGGTGATCGTCCTCAGATCGGTGCGTGGCCCGTCGTGCTCGGCCCGACTCGCAGAACGAGGCATCACAGCAAATCTCGGTACCGCAGACCACGGACCCCGACCACGAACCATTCCAAGAGAAGGGAGCCCGTACATGGGCAACGACCGTCTGTCGAACAACGCGTCGATCCTGGTCCTCCTGGTCGCCGTCGCGATGGCGCCGGGCACGGCTTCGGCCGGCGGGTCCCAGACATCCCGGCAAGAATGGTGAACGACCCTTCGGCCGCCTATTCCGTCCCGATGCCGCCGGGCTACCCGTTCCCGGGGGTCATCGTCGATCCCGACCTGCTCGGCGTGTTACTATACGGTCCCGATCCTGGCGGTCTATCAATGCCCCGCTGTCCTGGCCGGTCAGCCGGGTTCCCAAGTCGAATACCTCCGGTCGAGCCCGGCGTTCGGTCTCCTCGGCGGCCAGCCTTACCTCTACCACCACTGATGGGCCTGGTCGGCGCTCGATCTGGGGGACGAAAGTTCGGCTCGCCTCTGTCTCGGCTTCGGCCTGATCCGGCCTCCGCGGAAGCTTCGCCCCCGAAGGATCCGATGGCAAGGGTTATATCAGACGCTCTTAAGTCCGGTACCTCCATCGTCGATAAATTGCGATGACGGTCTTAATGATATTGACGCGCAGTCGGGGGCCGGTAGACTATGCCGGAATTTCCGTTCTCGAAGGGACGCAGGCGATCGGCCTCGTGCCTCCCTGGCCGCATCTGATCCTCGCGGCCGTGGTCATCGCGGCGTGGCCGGATGATCCGCTCCGGGCCCAGGCCCCGCCGCCGGCCCCGGCCGCCGCCGCCAGTCGGCTCCGGCCCCGCTCGCATCGCAGCCGCTCCCGGCCGCCGAGCTCTTGGAGGCCCAGGCGCTCCCGGTCGCGCCGCGATTCTCCGAAGAGAGCGAGATCCCGCCGACTCTGCCGCGCGTGCCGCTGGCAAAGCCTCGGCCGGCGAAGGGTCTCCGATCCGTGGACTCGTTTGTTGAGCCCCTGCACGGCAACGACGCCACGATCGAGCTGCTCGTCAACCAGGCGCGGATCCTCACCCTCAAGCAGGAGATGACCGGCGGGCCGGCCCAGGCGCTGGTCGCTGTCGGCGACCCGACGATCCTCAATTTCACGTAGTCAACTCCCGACAGCTCCGGATCATCGGCCGGGGATTCGGCGTGACCGACCTGTCGATCACGACCGCGCGGAATGAGACCTACAGCTTCGAGGTCCGCGTGCTCGCCGACCTGACCCTGATCAAGGGCAAACTGCTGACGACATTCCCCGACGCCAGCATCAAGTTGAGCCAGATCCGCGACCACTTCGTGGTCGAGGGCGAGGCCCGCGACCCGGCCCAGATCGCCCGGATCATGCAAACCATCACCGCTTACCTCGCCTCGGTCTTCGTCGAGCAGGGCCGGACCGTCACGGCGGCTCAGACAAGACAGATCCTGGGAGCCCTGGGAGGTCAAACGCCCGGGGTCGGAGCTCAGGCCGGCCCCGCGGGTGCGATGGGAGTACCGCCCGGTATGGTGCTCCCGTTGCAACCCGGCGCCCGGGTGCGCAGGGACTCGTGCCCGGGGCCGCAATTCAGCCCGGTTCTGAAGGCGCCGAGGCCCCGATGAACCCGTTTGCCGCCTACGCCGCCTCTTCTGAGGCTCGGCGGCCCCACCCAGCTCAGCAACCGCGGCGCCCCGCCCCAGATCATCAACCTCCTCCGCGTGGTCGGCTCGCAGCAGGTCATGCTCAAGGTCCGGATCGCCGAGCTCAATCGAACGGCCATGCGGCGCATCGGCGCCAACTTCCTGGGCCTGGATCCCAAGACCGGCGGCATCGTCGGCTCGAGCATCGCCGGGACGACCAATTTCCAGGGGACGATCGGCCAAACCGGGAACCTGCCTCAAGGCCACTCAGCTCTTCGGGGCCTCGACGCTGGGCCCGAGTGGCTCGAACTCGACCGTCTTCGGCATCTTCCAGGACTCCAACTTCGAGTTCTCGCTCACCGCCCTGCGGCAGAACGGCCTGCTGAAGATCCTCGCCGAGCCCAACCTGGTCGCGCTCAACGGCCAGCTCGCCAGCTTCCTGGCCGGCGGCGAGTTCCCGGTGCCCGTGCCCCAGGTCATGCGCCAGCGGCGTCGCGCCCACGATCACCGTCCGGTTCCGCGAGTTCGGCGTCAAACTCGGCTTCGTCCCCTACATCCTCGACGGCAACGTCATCCGCCTCACCGTCGCCCCCGAGGTCAGCAACATCGACTTCACCATCGCCGTCACGCTGGTCTCCGGCGGCAGCCGGTGCCCGGCCTGAACACCCGCAAGGCGCAGACCACCGTCGAGCTCCGCGAGGGGCAGACCCTGGCCATCGCCGGCCTGCTGCAACTCACGCTCGCCGGCGAGACCGACCGCATCCCCGGCCTGGGCGATCTGCCGATCATCGGGCCCTTCTTCAGCAATTCGAACAGCCAGCGGATCGAGAAAGAGCTCGTCGTGCTGGTGACCCCCTACCTGGTCGAGCCCATGAACCCCGGCCAGGTGCCCCCAACACCGGGCGACGAGGTCAAGCAGCCCAACGACCTGGAGTTCTATTTCCTCAACCGGATCGAGGCCCGCACCGGCAAGGATTTCCGCGCCACAACCTCGTGGGATGATGTCTACAACCTCCGCCACCACCTGAAACTCGAGAAGAAGTACGTCAACGGCCCGGTGGGGTTCTCGGAGTGACAACGACCTACCACCGACTCTCGGACCACCAGAAAGAGGAGATGGAAATGCCTCACGCCCACCGACGGTACTGGTTATTCGCGGGTCTGATGATCGCCGGGACCGGAGTCGCCCGCGGCGATGGCCCAGCAGGCCCCCACCGCCCCGACCCCGATGCCGCCGGCCGCCGTCGTTTCGGAGGGATTGCTCTCAACAGGTCCCATGGACTGCGCCACCGGCGGCCGTCCCACCGGCCAACATGTGCACGTGCGGCGACCGCCGCGGCCTGAGCCGATGGCGATGGCACCGGACCCAGTGCAAGCGGCATCTCCAGGAGCATTTCCTCGGCTATGCCGAGGAGTTCAACGAGTGGCCGCTCGGCGAGTCCCTCTATGCCCACTGCGCGGACACAGGCGGCCAACGGGCTGGCCGCTCGCATGGTCTTCTACCACTACGACTTCGTCGAGGGCACGTCCCAGCTCAACGTCCGGGGCGCGCGACAAGCTGGCCGCCGTCGCCGCCACGCTCCCCACCACGTTCTACCCGGTCGTGATCGAACGGACACCCACGGGTCACCCAGGCCTCGAGCAGTCGCGGCGGTCGGTGCTCCTGGCCCAGCTCGCCCAGGGCAGCTTCCCCGTGCCCGCCGAGCGGGTCGTCATCGGCCCGAGCATCGCCTACGGCATGGCCGGCTTCGAAGCGGTCAATTGATCTACCTGCGCCAGTTGTCAAACCTCGGCTCGGGCGGAACGATCGGGGGAGCCGGCGCCTCCGGGTTCGTCACCGGCGGCTCCGGGTTCGACGCCGGCGGCCTCTCGGGATCGGCCGTCAGCTCCGGCGGGGGCCGGTGACGTCCGTCGGGCGGGCGTCTCGCTCTGCTCGACAATGGGCCGTGGTCAGCCTGAAGCGGTTTCCGCTTGTATGGCAAGGCGAAGGAAAATTGGGCTAGAGCGCTTAGGCGACCGGTGGGTGGTAACTCACCCAAAACCACCCCTGGCGCAAAGCCTCATACCAGCCCGACGCGCGAGCGAGGGTCTTTCCCATTGTGCTGCAAGGATTTACGGTGACCCTCGCTGGCGCTTTGGGCTGGTATGGCCAGATCCTCTCGCGGGTACGATAATTCCTGCCGGTCGCCTTAACGCTTGGATAGCGTACAGCTTGATACGAGCCCGAGTCGCCAGCGAGTGCATTCCCAGAGACCATTCACTCGCTGGTGCTTCGGGCTTGTATGAGTTCCCTTCGTGTCAAGCTGTGTGCAAACCATTCGTGAAATGCTCTACCTCCCAGCCGTGCCGAAACCGCTCTACGCTGACCAAGAACCACCGACCACTAACGACTCCTTGAGAAGAAGACGTAAACCGGCGTTCGCCGGAAGGAATAACCCAGGAAGGGTCTGGAGCCATGACAGGATTACGTCGAACTCCACGAATCGGAAGTGTCCTGGCGGCCGTGGCGTTGATCGGCCCGGCCGGCTGCCAGCAAGTTCCGTCCCGCCCCTCAGCACCCTCAATCCTGGGCATGGGCAGCGAGTCGCCGGACTCGGGACCACGATCACGCCGGCGCAGGAGGCCGATGTCCAGATCAGCATGGGGCGAGCCGCCGAACAGCAGGGCGATCTCGATCAGGCGATGGCCGCCTACCGCGCCGCCCTCGAACGCGATAAGGGCCGGGCCGATGCCTACCTGCGCCTGGCGATCCTCCACGACAAGCAGGGCAAGTTCCGCGAGTCGGCCGAGCTCTATCGCAAGGCCCTGGAGCTGAAGCCCGGCGACCCCGACATCTTCTGCGACATGGGCTATAGCTTCTACCTCCAGCGCCGCTGGGCCGAGGCGGAGATGAACTTGCGGCAGTCGCTGGCCGTCAACCCCGAGCACCGGCGGGCCCACAACAACCTGGCCCTGCTCCTGGTCCGCGACCACCGCCTGGGCGATGCCCTGGTCGAATTCCGCAGGGGGGGCAGCGATCCCGTCCAGGCCCACATGAACCTGGCCTTCGCCTTGTCCGTCGACCAGCAGTGGGAGCCGGCCCAGGCCGAGTATCGAGCGCGCCCTGGCGATCGACCCCTCCTGCGAGCTCGCCAAGGCCCGCCTCGACGAGTTGAACGTCCTGATCGCCAAGCGGGCACCAGCGCCGGACGGCACCCGGGGCACCCCGGCGCTGCTCGCGACCGCCGCCCCGCCGGCGCAGCCCGGGCCCTACGGTCAGGCCACGACCCCACCGCAATCCGTCCCGGCCGCCGCCCGACGCGATCTGGCGTTCCTCACGACCGCAACGGCCTCCCCCACTTCTCCGCAGCGGTATCGGACCGGGACACGAGTCGCCAGCCCGTCCGTGCCGGCCGCGGGTGACGCCACGCAACGGCCGCGGTTCGACCGCCGCCTCGGCCAGCACCGCTCCGAGGACGCCTCGGCCCGATGCCCGCGCCCGCGACGCCGCCCTGACGGCCTCGCCCGATCGCCGAGACTCCCACCCGCAACGCGCCGCCGCCCCGCTGGAGGCCCTCCCTTCGCTTCCCCTGCTGGCCATCGATTCCCCCATGCCGACGCCTCCCGGCACCGGCCGTCCCAACCGTGTCTCGATCCCCCCGCCGCAGTCCTTCAATGCACCGCGGACCGCTCGGCCGGAAGCCCATTCCCCGTCGGCCTCGACGCCGATCGCACCGCCCCGGCGCACTCCCACGTCCAGCACCGCAAAGCCCGGTGCGGCACCCGCCCGGCCGTCGGACCGACCGGAACCGGCCACTCCGCCCAGCGAAGCCGCGACTCCGACCCCGGACCCCATCGCCATGGATCCCACCCGGAAATCCCCCCTGAACCCGTGATGGGCCCGCCGACCCCCAAAGATCGGAGCCCCGCGCGTCAGCCAGCCCCCGCGATCTTATGATACGATGACTGCAACTATCAGGGCCTGATTCCAAAAGCTCTAACCACGGCCTAAATGACGCGAATAATGTCTAATTAAGATATTACACGGCCTCCAACCCGCGAAATTCTTCGGGCGGAGCGATAGATAAAGATAAAAACGGAAATCTTGCAACTTTGTACGCTGCCCACTTGCCATCTCCGTGGAAACGGAACACAATCTGTGAGCCCAGGGGACGCATCCTGGACGGTGTGTTTCAATGGAACATTACGTGGATGCTTGAGAACAGGCGTGGCAAGCTGGAAAACTCTTCAGGTTGCCAGTAGACATGGGGATGGTGTGCTGCGTGCGGGATTCAACCCGCGAGCGAGGCGCGATCATTGACGGGCCATGGGTCATTCCGAGGGAGCAGATATCGCCTATCTGTCCACAAGTTTTTCCTCCACGGTAGACTCTGCCTGACTTGCCTCGCCCTTTTCGAGAGATCAGCGACGATCCCATGCGACACGGAACGAGCAACAGGATGTAAGAGAGATGGGCGACTGGAACGGCCTTGGGGCTCGGTGTGATCCGAGAGGCCCATGCCGTTCTTAGAAGGTGCGCAAGCTCTCGAAAAGCCGGGGCAGGGAGCTGACTTGCTCCGGCTCGCGACGATGCGATAGCTACGAAGTTGTAATCGAGCCCGCTTCTGCGGGTTGCCGGGGCGACTCACCCTCAAGGATGGGGGCGAGCTTCCTGATTCACATGCTGGGACACCATTGATGGACTCGGGGCGGTGACTTACCGCCCTTAATAGGGATATGGACCTCCATGATGCATCCAACCACGCTCCTTGTCACTCAAGACCCCTCGCTGGTGAATTCCGTAAACGACGTGATCCAATCCATCCGGGGATTCCGCCTCCTGGTCGTCCCGGACGTCGAAACGGCCTCTAATGAAATAGTAGAACGTGAAGAGATCGTTGTCACCTTGGTCCACCTCGATGGGACGACGAATGTCTCGGGATTGACGCGTGTCCTCCAGATCGACGTGCCGGAACGGCGGCGGATGGTGACGATCGTCATCAGCGAGCACGCCCATCCCGAGCAGGCGTTGATCTTCTCGAGGCTGGGGGTGGCCGAATGCGTGAGCCGGCCGCTGGACCTGAGCCGGCTGTCTTACCTGATCGACATCTTGACCATCGAGGCGCGGTACGGGCTCCCGCCCCGGCCTCCGATCGTGGAGCCGGACCTGGGCGAGGTCCGATCGCTGGGGGACGAGCCTCCGTTCTACTTCCTGCCCGCGGGCCGGATGGGCCGGGCGGTCGAGCAGATCAAGCGGATCGCCCCCCTGGACACGACGGTCATGATCGGCGGCGAGACGGGGACGGGCAAGACCCACCTGGCCGGGGTGATCCACCGCCTCTCCCCGCGACGCGACCAGCCGTTCCTGACGATCAACTGCGGGGCGCTGGCGACCAACCTGGTCGAGAGCGAGATGTTCGGTCATGCGCGCGGCGCCTTCACCGGGGCCGACGCCGAGCCGCACGGGCAAGTTCGCCGCGGTCGGCTGCGGCACCCTGTTCCTCGACGAGATCGATTCGCTCTCCCCGGAGCTCCAGGCGAAATTGCTCCGCGTCGTCGAGGAGCGGGCCTTCGAGGCGGTCGGCTCGAACAAGACGTTGCGGCTCCAGGCCCGGCTGATCGTGGCCAGCAATCGACCGCTCGAGCGCGAGGTGGCCGCCGGCCGGTTCCGCTCCGACCTGTTCTACCGGCTCAACGTCGTCGCCTTCGAGATCCCGCCGTTGCGGGAGCGGATCGCCGTCGTCCCGGCGCTGGCCCGCCGCAGCTCGCCGGCCTCGCCGCCCGCAACGGCCGCCAGGTCGACGGCATCGCCCCCGCGGCCATGCAGGCCCTGCTCGCTTACTCCTGGCCCGGCAACGTCCGCGAGCTCCGCAACGTGATCGAACGCGCCCTCGCCCTCGGCCACGGGTCGATGATCGAGCTCGACGACCTCCCCGAGCACCTGCACCCGGCCGTCGCCGCCGTCGCGACGCCCCTCGCACCGGCGCCGGCACTCTCACCAGCCAGGTCGCCGTCCGATTTCCTCGCCGCGCTGGCCAGCAGCGTCGCCGCCCCGGACCCGGGTCCCCAGGCCTCCCAAGGACGGCTCCCCGCGGCCCGATCGACCCTCGCCGAGTCCAAGGACCAGACCGAGCGGGCCATCATCGCCCAGGCGCTGGAGCGCAATAGCTACAACCGCCTCCGTGCCGCCGCCGACCTGGGCATCAGCCGCATGACCCTCTACAAGAAGCTCCACAAGTACGGGCTGATGGGCGCGTAGGCTCCTGCCCGGAATGTATCTCCCTTTCGTAACCCGAAATGTGAGCGATTGGATGCTCCGGCCATCCTCCTAACCCTACCCGCGCCGTAAACTATCGTTGGCCGCGGGTCTCACGACCGCGCCCATGGGCCAACCGAATGTCTCCTCAACGTCATAACGGTCAGAATCGTGCGAATGATACTCCCCGAATCCCCTTTGGTCGCCTCGGCCGAAGGAGTCGCTCGAGTTCAATCACCGTCAGCCTTCTCGACATTCGCTGGCTACGGAGAGCCACTCCGCCGCCTGGTCATCCTGATCTTGCTCTACACGATCCCGGCGATCTTCGTAATGGGGCCGGTGCGGGACCCCGACATTTGGTGGCATCTTCGCACGGGCCAATGGATTCTTGAGCACGCAATGGTGCCGGCGACCGACCCCTTCTCGAGTTACGGTCAAGATCGACCTTGGGTCGCCTATAGCTGGCTCTTCGAGGTGATGGTCTATGGTCTCCACGGGGCCATGGGCCTGGCGGGCATCGTGTTGTTCCGCGTGGCCCTGGTCTTCACCGTCGCAGTGGCCATCCACCGCTTCGTGGCGAAGCGCGAGCCGCGGTTCATCGTCGCCACGGTCCTGGTCGGCCTCGCGCTCTTGCCCATCGGGTGCATGATGACCGAGCGCCCTGGCTCTTCACGGTCCTCTTCTTCACGATGACCATGGATGCCGTCCTCGACCTCCGCGCCGGCCTTAGCCAACGCGCGATCTGGCTTCTTCCTCTCGTCTACGGGCTCTGGGCCAGTCTGCATATCCAATTCGTCAACGGACTCTTCCTGCTGGCCCTGGCCTGCGCCGCGCCCGTCGTCGATCGACTCTTCGGGTTCGGCGCACCGGGTGAGCATGCGGACCGGGCGGGCTCGCGCGTGTGGTGGCAGCTCGTGGGCCTCACGATCGCCTGTTTCCTGGCGACCCTGTGCAACCCCTATGGCCCCCATCTCTACAGCGTCGTCGTCGATTACGCAACACAGACAGGGGCTTACGACCTGGTTGAAGAGCACCGGGCGATGAATCTCCGGGCCTGGTGGAACTGGAACTTGCTTGCCCTGGCCCTGGCGGCCGCGTTCGCTCTGGGCCGTCAACGTCGGGTTTCCAGCTTCGAGGTCTTGCTGCTGATCTCGGCCGCCTACTTCTCCTTCCACTCGCAACGCGATCTTTGGATCATGGTGCTCTCGGCACTCGCAATCTTGACGACCGGCGAGCGATCGCTGACGCTCCCCTCAGAGCGGTTCGCCCTGTCACCGCGCCGGTTGGTTGCGCTCGGCATCGGAGTTCTCCTGGTGCTCGCCGTCATCGGCTGGCAGCAAAACCTGACGCTGACTCGACTGAACAAATCCGTGGGGGACAAGTTCCCGGTGCAGGCTGCAGACTTCGTTGAGAAGCAAGGCTACGGTGGGCCTCTCTACAATCCTTTCGACTGGGGAGGGTATCTGATCTGGCACTTGCCATCACTGCCGGTCGCGATGGATGGCCGGACGAACCTCCACGGAGTCGAGCGGATCATGCGTTCCATCGAAACCTGGTCGGCCCAGCCGGATTGGGCTCGTGACCCTGAACTCGAAGCCGCACGCCTCGTGATCGGGATCACCAAATCTCCCCTGGCGCAACTGCTTCGTAGCGACCCGAGCTTCCAGCTCGTTTACGAGGACCAACTCGCGACCGTCTTCGTCGCCCGGTCAACTCCGGTGCCGGGGTCCAAGCCGAAATGGACCAGGTAAGGGCATCAACGCTCGACACTGCGCGGGCTGCATGGCCAGAAATAACGACGCCCTTATGGGTTAGCAGCGTCTCTAGCCATCGAATTCTTCCAGGTGACAGCGTTTGTTGAAGCCCGAACCGGTCGTCCGAAAAGCCCACGTGGCGATGATGAGATGGTTTTCAAGAACACATGCCGACTTATCTAGTTTCTGCTACAGATAAGCATATTATAGAAATAAGTATCAACCAGGTCGCGTAGGATAGCAAAGTCGCCTGGACCAGGCGTCCCCAGACGCCCCAGTTAAATGAGGCCTCGGTCAGAAATCTCAGTCCCGCAGTGCTCATATACATCACGAGAAGGATCGAGACCACGCTCAGGACGAAGTACCGTCGCGATCGTCCCTCCGCGATCCGAGCCCGACCCATGCAGTAGACCAGGGGAAGGGCCAGGATGATCGTATCGTAGATGCGGTGATAGAAGAACAGGACCGAATAGAGGGCTACGAGCGAGCAGGCCGCCGGACGTGGCAGCCGCCCCGCCAGGGCCTGGCGCATGACCCACAAACCCAGCACGAGGACGGCAACGAGCTGAAGGATCCCGATCGCGGACCGGTTGCGCAGGCCCAGGCGATAGAGTGCGTGGTCGAACCCCAGCATGTTCACACTCTGGGTTCCTTGGAATGAATAGTCATTGACTCGTCCCGGAGCGCCGAGTGTAGCGATTTGCTGAACGGTCCATTCAAGACGCTTGAGAAGGAGGGAGGGAGTGTCATGTCATCAGGCACAAGATCGCACAGAAAAACGCCAGGGCGACCCAGGTTCGGAGGTCGGCTTTCCGGTGGAAGAGGAGCAAGAAAGGCAACATCGTCGAGACCTTGATCGTCGCCAGGGCCAGCCAGAAACCGGCCAGGATGCGGCGTCCCCGGCCTTGTGCTTCGAGTGCTGCCAGTAGTGCCATCGCCGTGAGCAGGCCCAGTTGGCCTACGAACAAATCGTAGCCAAAGGCGTCGGAGACGATCAGGGCCGTGGTCGTCCCCGCAAGGACGCGAGGTGGAAAGTCCCAGGGAGCCGGCTGCTTTCCAGATTGAGAGGCGAAGCTGCCCTCCTGAACCGACAAGGCGCGACCGGCCAGAGCAGGCAGCAGCAGGCAGAGCAAGACATTTGAGAGGATCCAGATCAAGAGACTCAACCAGTAAGGCGCCAGGGCGAACAAGGCGAACAAAGGCAAGGCCGTCGGAGGGTTCAAGAAAGGATTGACCGCGAAACGCACCGGGTCGTAAGGGTCATTACCCACCCAGATGTCCCGGCCTGCTTGCCAGAAGATATGATGATCGGGTGACAGCCGGGCTTGGTAGATGATATAAAGATAGAAGAGGACCAGGGCGGCCGCGCCGGCGGATATCCAGCGGAGTTGGTAATCCTTGACGTTGATTCGAAGCGTGAAGGCAAGCACGGCTGCAAGAGCGAGGAATTTTATATAAAAATATGCTATGGTAATCAGCATAAATGAGTAATCTGCGAATAGGACACTTCTCGCCGAAGACCACTGCCGAGGATGCCATTCTCGTTCCCACGGTCCCCGTGGGAATGCCGTCTTCCACGCTCGGAACGCTGACGAAATAACTTCCCGACATCACCAACGAGAACTCGTTCCCACGCTCGGAACGCTGACGAAATAACTTCCCGATATCAGCAACGAGAACTCGTTCCCACGCTCCGCGTGGGAATGCCGTCTGCGACGCTCCGCGTCGTCTTCGCGAACACGTTCCCACGCTCAGAACGCGGACGAAATCCGCTCCCGGTTTCCCCGGGAACGGGTGGTCCAATTCCAGGAAGTTGTTTCGTCAGCGTTCCCCGCGTGGTCGGCGGAGGCCCTCGGACGCGGGAGCGTCCAAGACGTCATTCCCACGCAGAGCGTGGGAACGAGATTAAGTCGTTGCCTCGTTTTGGGTTGCGGCAAAGCCCCGGAGGTGTAAAGCGAGGAGTGTCGCGAATAGCCTCGGGAATCGATGAGAAATCAGTGGTCCGTCTTGCCTCTTTCGGAGTGTACATGCGGTTCAAATCCGAAATAATTCACATGTCGTCACTACACATCGGATCGTGTGCACCCCGGTCAGTTCTCACCTGTTTCGGATGACCGAGGATTTCCTCATGATTTAAGCTACGATGAGGCATTCGAAATTCGCAACCGAGAGATGGGCGCTCTCACCCTCAACTCGAGGCGGCCCAAACCCTGGATCAGGCTGCGATCGGAGCGGCCGGATCGAAGCCCGGAGTAGTCCAATTCAACCTGCCGCAGGTCGGTCAACAAGCGGTAAGCCCTTCTTCGTGGCGATTCTGGCGAGCGGAGACCGGGATCTTCCTGGCCTTGTGGCTGGGGTTGATGATCTTTGGGCGGAGCCAGCTCTTCCGCGATCCGGGCACACTCTGGCACATCGTCGTCGGGCAGCGGATCCTCTCCTCGGGCCGCTTCGTGACTACGGACCCGTTCAGTTACACGCATGCAGGCCGCGCCTGGATTGCCCAGAAATGGCTGTCGGAATGCGCCATGGCCCTGGTCCACCAGGTCAGTCAACTGGACGGACTGCTTCTGGCGACAGCCACCCTGCTGGCCGGGCTTTACACCTGGGCGACCCATCGCCTGATCCGGACCGGGATCCACTGGCTCCTGGCGCTCGTCGTTTTGGCACTGGCCCTGGGCGCCAGCGCGTATCACTTTCATCCCCGGCCCCACCTGGCGACGCTGGTGTTGCTCGGGTGGACGTTCGCACTCCTGTGCGACTTCGAGGCGGGCCGCATCCCACTCGCACGGCTCTACTGGCTGGTGCCGCTGTTCCTGGTCTGGACCAATGCCCACGACGGCGTCCTCGGGGGGCTCGCGACCCTGGCCCTGACGATGGCCGGCTGGGGCCTGGCCCGGGTCCTCGGCGCGGGGGGCCCGATCGCGGGGAAGCGGCAGCTCTGGCTGCTGGCGGTCCTGTCGGTCCTCTGCGGGCTGACAATCTGGTGAATCCTTTCGGCCTGGAGGCGCCTCGAGCCGGCCTGGCACTCATCGGCTCACCGGTCCTGCCCCGGCTGATCGACGAGCACGGCCCCCTGCTGGCGCGCCCGACTGGCCCGATGATCCTGCCAATGGCCTTCGTCTACGTCGTGATTCTGCTCGGCGTCTCGCCGCGGCGTCTCCGCGTCACCTGGCTGATCCCGCTGATCTGGCTCGGCCTGGCCTTCACGCGGATCCGCCATGGACCCTTGTTCGCGATTACGGCCCTTGTTGCGCTGGCCGACCTCTTTCCCCAGACCTGCTGGGCGGACTGGCTGGTGCGATCGGGGAGCGATCTCTACCGGCCCCCGGTTCCCGACCCGGTTCCCCGGCGTCCCGGGCTCGACCTCCGGCCGGCGCTCATTCCCCTGGGGATCGTGTTGACGGCGATGGTGCTGCAACTGGCCGGCGTCCGCGTCCCCGTGCTCGGCCGCGGCTGGGCGATGCTCGATCGCCGCTACTGGCCAGTCAACCTCCTGCCCGAGCTCCGTGCCTTCGAGCGCGAGCATCCCGAGGGCACGCCGATCTTCAACGAGATGCTCTTCGGCGGGTTTTTGATCTATCATACTCCTGGGCTGCGCGTCTTCATCGATGACCGTTGCGAGATCTACGGCGACGAGGGCCTGCTCGCCTACGCCGAGGCCCTCGACCGAGACCCTGCCCAGGTCGACCGCTGGGCGCGCGACTTCGGGTTCGAGCTGGCCTTGACGGCGACGGGCTCGACGTTCGATCGTTACCTTCACCGGGCCCCCGGCTGGACCTTGGTCCGGGAGACTGAAGCGGCCTCGCTCTACCGGCGAGCGGTTGACCCTTGAGCGGCGAAGAGGAGCCTCCCTTGGAAAAGCGGACGGACGGGCGCAATCGGTGGCGCCGTCGGATCGACTCCCCTGGAGTTTGGCTGGCGGGACTCACTCTGCTGACAGCAGCCTGCGTCCAGGGCCTCCTCGCGATCGCGCCCTGGGAAAAGATCGAACCGGACTTCATCTGTTACTGGGCGGCCGGGAAGCTCGTCGCTTCGGGCCAGAGTCCTTACGACGAGGCGCTCCAGACCCAGATTCAGCACGAGCGCGGCTGGGACAAGGCGACCGACGGGCTGGGCCATTACGATTTCCTGCCCTACTACTATCCCCCCTGGTTTGCCGCCGGCTGCGCCCTGCTGGTCCCACTCGGATACGACGGGGCGAAGGTCGCCTGGTTCGCCCTCAACCTCGAGCTGCTCCTGCTGGCCGGCTATCTCCTGCGCGACGCCGTCCCCGGCGTGCCGCGGTCGGTGCCGCCGGTGGCCGTCCCCTGTTCGGCCTCTCGGTCGTCGCGCTGTTCGTCGGCCAGACCTCGATCCTGATGCTGTTCCTGGCGGCCCTGGCCTGGAAACTGATGGCGCGGGGGAACGATCGCCTGGCCGGGGCGGCACTGGCCTGCCTGACGACTAAGCCCCAACTCGCGGCCGTGCTCGTCCTTCTGCTGCTGATCTGGAGTGCGCGGCAGCGGCGTTGGGGGGTCGTGCTCGGGTTCGCGGCGACCCTGGCCGCCCTGGCCCTCCTCGGTGCCTGGATCGTCCCGAACTGGCCCATCGAGATGCTGCGGGCGGCCGGGCGGACTCCGCCGCCGACGACGTATTTCCCCTGGATCGGTACCACCTGGCTGCTGGCGCTCAAGGCGGCCGGCCTGCACTCGTGGGGACTCTGGGGACTCTACCTGGCGGTCGCCCTCCCGTTCCTCGCGGTGCTTCTCCGTGCCGCGCTCGATCGGGCGCGGCCGCTGGAGGACATCTTGTCCCTGGGCCTGATCGCCCCCTTCATCCTGGCCCCCTATGGCCGCCACTACGATTTCCCAGTCCTGCTGATCCCCATGATTGTCCTGATCGGCCGCCGGCTCTCCGAGCTGGCCAGCACGGCACTCCTGGTCACGCTCGTAGTCTTGCCCTATATCAACCTGGGCATCATCGTCGCAGTTCCGGGAGCGCTACCCGAGTACGGTCCGGCTCTTCCCGGAGTGGACCTTCCTCTGGATTCCCTTGGTGGTGACCGCGACCTGGTTCGCGACCGAGCTCCTGGGGACCCGCAGTCGCGGTTCGGGCCCCGTCAGTTCCTCGGACGCTCAAGATTAGCCGCAATCGATTGTTCTGGAGGAGATTGCGAATTCATCCCCCTTAGCGAAAGGGGGGAATTCGAAGGCTATTCGCACCGGCTCTGGCGCGTGCGCAACCCAATCGTGAAGCGCTCTGGCTTCTCCGTCAGCTATTACACCGGCATCGCAGTTGGTGGCCAGCGGCGGCAGCGGTATACTCAAGGCAATTGATCGCCTGTGTTCAAGGAGCCGAAAGCATGACTCTGACCGTCGAGGCCATCTACGAAAACGGCGTGCTCAAGCCCACCGAGCCATTGCCGTTCAAGGAACATGAAAAGGTCACGGTTACCGTTCAATCGGCTATTAGCCTGGCGCGGCAGACGGCGGGGATGGTCC
Source organism: uncultured Isosphaeraceae bacterium (assembly GCA_963842405.1). GTDB lineage: Bacteria > Planctomycetota > Planctomycetia > Isosphaerales > Isosphaeraceae > CAVZRC01. The sequence continues at coordinate 364,950 of CAWJGW010000003.1, forward strand.
CGTGGACCGGCGACGTTGAAACACTTGACCGCATCACGCGCGACCCGGAATTCGGTATCCTGGAGTCGCCATGACCTTCGCCGATCTCCAGAGGGGTGAGGCGATATTCGTCGACGCCAATACACTCATCTACCATTTCACGAACCACCCAAATACGGTGCTGCGTGCACCGCGCTGGTGGAGCGGATCGAGCTCAAGGAGATCCACGGCTTTACGTCGTCGCACTGTCTGGCTGATGTCGCGCACCGAATCATGACGATCGAGGCCATGGGCCGGCTGGGCTGGCCGATTTCCCGGCTGGCAGCCCGACTCAAGAAACACCATGGCGGAGATCGCGAAGCTCGGCCTTTATCAGCAGGCAGCGACGAAGGTTGCCCAGCTTGGCATTCAGGTTCTTCCGCTCAGTGCGGCCCTCGTGCTGGACGCGACAAAGTTGAGCCAGCAATTCGAGCTCCTGACGGGCGACGCCCTGATAGTCGCGACGATGCGCCAGCAGGCGCTGACAAAGCTTGCCAGCGAGGACGCAGATTTCGACCGCGTACTGGGGCTGACTCGCTTCGCGTCGGTCTGAGCTCCTTGGCATAAGCAGACTCCTTCAAAAATGCGATTCAGCCCGCGGCCACAGGCCAGTTTGGCCTGGGTAGGCCGCGTCGATTGCGAATCCGACCAAGTAAAGGTTCTTCGGGCTGGCTGGGATCGAGCCGGCGAAGCCACAAGCCACCCCGGACTCCCGCGGTCGCGGCGAGGGAGCTCGAGGCGAGCTTCACGATTGGGTTGGGTATGAGGGACCACCCTAACCCCGTCACGGGGTAGGGTGTCTGGAAGACGTTGCGCAACTCCACTTCCTGACACCAGTTCCAGCAATGCTTTCGACCGTCTGAAAAGGATTGCCGCCAGGCATCGGTGCGAATCGAACAGGGAGCAAGCCGCCATGAACCGAGTCCGTTCCCCTTCCTCCCCACGTTGGTCGCGGTTCTCGGCGCATGTCCTGCTGTTCATCGCAACCGGCCTGCTGATCAAGTACGGCAGCCATCCCGACCTGGGGGCGGCATCGTGGTCGTACCGGATCTACTACGACTATGCCTCGCAGGCGATGCAGGGACAGGTCCCTTACCGGGATTACCTGGTTGAGTATCCCATCCTCACGTTCCCCTCTTCCTGGTCCCTCGCCTGTTCCTGTCCGACTTCGCGAGCTACTGCATTGGCTTTCGCGGCCGAGATGCTGCTCTTCGACGTCGCGGCGATCGTGCTGATCGCGCCATGTCGCGGAGACCGAGGGCGCGGAGCGAGTCGCCGGGCGGCTGGCCTGGTACACAGTGTTCTGCGCCATCCTGTCGCCGCTGGTGGTGGGTCGGTTCGAACTGGCCCCGATGGTCTTGGCCTTCGCCGCCGCCCGGTGGTGGTTCGCCGGGCGGAACGTCCTGGGCGGGCTGACCGCCGGGGTGGGCACCCTGCTCAAGGTCTTCCCCGGCCTGGTCGCAATCCCGGCCCTGGTCTGGGAATTGTCGCGGTTCCGGACCTCGCGCGCCCGCGGCTCCCTGGCCTTCTTCCTCACAGTAACTACGGGGATGGCGGGCTGGTTCCTCCTGGGCGGCGTGAACGTCCTGGAATCGTTCCGATACCACGCCGCTCGTGGCCTGGGCATCGAGACTCTTTATGCCGGGGGCACTCTGGCCTGGGGGAAGCTCGCGGGAATCGACATCCCCTGGGTGATCGAGCACAAGGCGGTCCACCTGGTCCCGGAGTGGGGATCGCGCCTGGCCGCGCTGGCCTCACCACTCCAGGCCGCCGCGCTGCTGCTGGTCCTGGTCCCGTTCTGGCGGCGAAGGATGGCCGAAGGAATCCGGTATGCGGGAGCGGCCATACTTGCCTCACTGGTCACGGCCAAGGTGCTCTCGCCCCAGTACCTGGTCTGGCTGTTCCCCTTCGTCGTGGTCCTCGGCGGTTGGACCGGGAGCCGGGCCCGCTGGCTCTTCCTCTTCGTTTGTCTCACCACGGCCCTCATCTATCCCGGACCGGCCTTCGCCCAGCTCCTTGATCACCAGGCCATCGCGATATTCCTGTTGAACCTCCGGAACCTCCTCCTGCTGGGTGCTACTCGCCGGCCTCCTGTTCGGACCCGCGCGTGAGGAGAGTAGAGATTGCTCCGTAGGCCCTCGCACTTAGCGAGTTTCCGGCGTCCCCTCCTTGACTGGCCGTGGAAAGGCCGGCCAAAGGGCCTGACGAGGATCGCGTCCTTGCCGTCGCCCAGAGTGTGTCCAATTGGACCTTGATCGGCCGGTTTCAACGGGTAGAGCGGGTCCGGCGAATGGACGCAGCAAGGCCCTCTCGGGGAAATCGTCATCGATCGGGCTTAATAAGCTGTGGGCATGCATCTCTATCGGATGCCACCGCTACCAGAAGGGTCATGAGGGCATAGCAGCCGGCCGAGGGCGCACCGAGTACACCGAGGGGCCCAGCGGCAAGCTGTCCGCCATGGACACGGATGAGGGGGGTGAAAAGGAGCAACGGAGCGATCCACATGCCGCCCAGAGCCAAGCCGGCCATGAGCCGGCGATACCCCGGTCGCGGCGGTGCCACGAAGGGTACGGGCAATGCGAGAAGCAGTGTATGTTCCCAGGTCAGTGGTCCAAGCAACAACATGGCGAGAAGGGCCACTGCGAAGGAGCGATCTTCAGCCATTCGATCACCAGCTCGCCACGCCGACCTGGACGCCAGGGCGACAATCAACGTGCAGGAGACCAACGTCAAGGCGGTCGCGAGGATTGGGGCTCTCACGAGTGGGATGATTGCCCAGGCGGACGAAGGGTCGAAAAGTCGAGCCCAGAAGGCTGGCAGCGACGCGTTTGTCCATCCCGAGCGGTAGGGGGTGGCGGCCTGTAATGCCAACAGGTGATCGCCGAAGGTCTCCAGGCCCAGCGCCCACATGGCCGCCACCTGCAGCGTCAGGAAGGTCATCAAGCCCATCACGACGGTCTTCCATCGTCCGCGAAGGGCAAACCAACCCAACAGTACGGCTGGAAAGAGCTTGAAGGACGCCGCTAGACCCAACGCGACACCGGCCAGTCTATCGCGATCGCACCGTCCCGCCACAAAGGCACAGACAATCATCGCCAGCAAGAGACCGTTCCATTGGCCCTGGAAGAGGGTTGTGCACAGCGGAGCGGCGGTCGCAATCACAATTACTTGTGCTGCCAAGATGGCAAGCCCGGGTCCCAAGCGAAGACGCAATGCCAGCAGGCCCATGGCAATCATGATAGCGCCAGTGTTCCTATCCTCCAGATCAAGAGCGCCACATCGTAGTCTAACCTTGCCAGCGGCAGGCACAGAAGCACCGAGACGGGCGGGTGCGGATTAAACCTCGGGGCTAGGCTGTCGTGCTGGCCGGTGTCGCCCAGCAACCTCGCCGCGACATCGGTCAGGTTGGGATAGGCGCTCCGACCGGCCAGCGCTTCGCGAGCAGACGACCAGTCTTGAAAGAAATCCACCCGGCGGTGATCGCCTGGTCGGAGGGAGTCAACCAAGAGCGTCCCTTGGATCAGCACGGCAATGATCGCCGCCACAAGCCATGTCGCTTTTCCCATCGATTATTCCCTCCGCAGGATCGCGATCTCGCGCAGGAGCAATCTCCTTACCGGTTCATTTCCCGACCCTCGATCGAATGCGGCTACTGTTCGTCAGCATAGCCGAATCGATCGCCATAGGTTGCTTCGGAATGACCACCCAGAGCTGGTCAGCAATGCTCGAGCCCGCTCCGGGCTCACGTTGGTCTTCGCGGCACCGCCGATGAGGCGGACTCTCATCCACGTCGGATGCGTCTCCATGGCAGACTCTCATTCTCGCGGCTCAGAGGGCGCAATCGCGGGTCTTTCGCGATCCCCCACCTCGGCCCGAGCCAATGATTGCCAACGGCCAAGAACAGGGGCCGATATGGGTTACACCAGACTGTCAGCGATCGTTGACACTTACAGCACCAGTTTAGTTCCTCGCAGGGCATCCGAGGGGAATGTCTCTTTTTGTCAACCACCGATCTCAAGGATCACAATGCCTTACGCACCAGGCAGTTAGACTGATCCCCTGGCCCGGTGGTCGCGAAAAAATGGATTTTTTTGCCTTCCCGACGCGGAGTGGTACGCCGCGTGCTTTTTACCCCGAGCGAACAGGACAGGAGAACGGTGGAGAAGCCAGATTCGCAATGGAGCGATCACCGCCGTTGAGACATGTAGACGTACTGAGTTTTAGGACTTCGTTCCACTTGCACAGGAGTGAGATCCCATGACCAATTTCGTCGCCTCCGCCAAGAAGTTCATCAAGAGTGAAGACGCCCCGACCATGGTCGAGTACGGCCTCCTCGTCGCCCTGATCGCGATCGTCGTCGCCGCCGCCGCGGCCAGACCCTGGGCACGAACGTCTCCAACGCTCTTCACCGCCACGGCTCAGGCTCGGTCTGAGATCCGGGTCGACCTCAAGCCCCGGTGTCAACATCTTCGCCGGTCCTCTTCCCTGATTCGAGCAGGCAAGAGGATCGCGTCTTTATGGGGATGGAGGGCCAGCCCGTGTGTCCCATCTTTCGCGGTCGAGGGTTTGTCGCCGACGAATCCGGTGCCACGTGACGATACGGCTTCTACCTGTTGCTGATTGCCTTGGTGGCGATGCGGCGGCCAAGCTGCTCGGGCAGTCGTCTTGCCGCTCTTGCGTGGCTTCGACCTGAGCATGTGGGGACGAACCAGGTGTCGAGCCCTTCAGTCGTATATGCGGCGCCCGTCGTGATCTCCGGCGCATGCGGATTGCCGCTCGCGTTGTCAACCGTCTCGATCTGAAAGTTTTAGGAGTTTGGGTTTCATGACCAAGTTCATCGCTCATGCCAAGAAGTTCATCCAGAGTGAAGATGCCCCGACCATGGTCGAGTACGGCCTCCTGATGGCGCTGATCGCGATCGTCGTCGCCGCCGCGGCAACGCTCCTGGGCACGAACCTCTCCACTTTCTTCAACACCGCCGCCGGCTCGGTCTGAGACCGGGCCAGTCAGTGGCGCGGCCCGCTGGCGTCTGCCCGGACGCCGATCCCTTTCGCCGGCTGGCCCGGAGAGAGGGATCGGGCGATTTCTTCAGTAGAGGTTTTGTACTCCATGCCGATGGCACCTCGAAGGAGAGGACGTGCGTGGTCGGCCGCTCGCGTTGGTTTGTGGGACTGACCCGCTTTGAATCACCCCGCGGTGATCCCTCTCCAAAGCCGGTCTGGACACGATCAAAGGGAATGACATTCGAGGGTGAGTCTCGTGCTTGAACTTTACCCGGTCCCGATCGCCCTGGTCCTGGTGGCCGCGCTGATCGCCGCCGTGACGGACGTCTGGAAATTCAAGGTCTATAACCTCTTGACCTTCCCCCTGCTGGCGAGCGGGCTGCTCTACCATGCGATCCAAGGGGGTACGCCCGGGCTGGCGGGGAGCATCATCGGCGCCCTGGCCGGCTTCGCCCTGATGATCGTGCTCTACACGATGGGGGGCATGGGGGCCGGCGACGTCAAGTTCGTCACGGCGCTGGGGGCCTGGCTCGGCCTGCCGCTGACCCTCTACGTCCTGATCGCCGGGTGCATCGCCGCCGGGGTCTACGCCGTCGATCCTCCTGGTGACCGCCTCCTCGATGCGGGAGACCATGGTGAACCTCCAGCTCCTCTGGCTCCGGCTGGTCTGCCTGGGCCGGCACCTGGGGTCCGAGGACCGGGTGGAGGCCGAGGTGAAGCGAACCGACCGCCGCCGCCGTCTCATCCCCTTCTCGGCCATGATCGCGCTGGGGCTGGTCGCGACCATCGTCTGGCTGCGGACCCAGTCCCCGAGCTGTTCGCGGCCTCCGCCGTTCCCCATCACAGGCTTCCGGCCGCGGCGGTGGCCGGGACCGATCATTCGCAATCCCGATGACCCGAGGTGGACCGTGAGGCCCCAGTCGATCGTCGCTATTGTGCGAGTGCTGACCCTGCTGCGGCTGTGCAGCCTGTCCGACGCGCTGGTCAAGAGATTCTGGCCCGGCACCTCGACCGGGTCAGCCGCCGTTGCGGTGGCCGTGGCCGATCCTTTCCAATCCCACTGACCGGAGGTGAGCCGTGAAACCCCAATCGATCATCGCTGTTCTGCTCGCCGTGGTCTTCGGCGGCTCGGCCGCCGTGGGCGTGCGGCAATACGTCGGGCGTGGCACACCACCGCAGGCTCGAGACGGTCTCGGTCGTCGTGGCGGCGACGAACATCCCCCGCGGCATGCTCGTCTCCGCCGACCTGATCAAGACCCACGACTATCCCAAGGACCTGGTCCCGACCGGAGCGATCCTCAAGAAAGAGGACGCCCAGGACCGATCGGCCTTCACCACGATGGTCATGGGCGAGCCGCTGCTCGAGAGCAAGCTCAGCCCCAAGGGCCAGCGCGGGCTGGCCTCGCTCGTCTCCGATGGGATGCGGGCGTTCACGATCACCACCAACGTGGCGTCGGGCGTGGCCGGGTTCATCCTCCCCGGCAACAAGGTGGACGTCCTGCTGACCATCTCCAACGGGGGCAACAACGATTTCACCGGCGGCGGCAGCACGACGACCCTGCTCCAGAACGTGGAGATCCTGGCCGTGGACCAGAAGGTGGAGGCGCCGGCCGACAACAAGGTCGACAGCACGAATCTCCGCTCCGTCACCCTGCTCGTGACCCCCGACCAGGCGGCCAAGCTCTCGCTGGGCCAGAGCAAGGGGACGCTGCACCTGACGCTCCGCAACCCCAAGGACGAGCTGGCGGCGAACGTCCGGCCGACGACCGTCAATGATATCCAGTTCCTCGCGGAGGCACCGGCCAGGCCCTGGGACGAGCGGGCCAAGGACCTGATCAAGGCGTGGGGCGAGGCCCTCGCCAAGGCGAAGCCGGCCACCCCGCCGCCCGTCCGGGCCGAAGTGCCCGCCCAAGAAGACGATCCGTACCATCCGTGGGAGCAGCGAGGGAATGGTGGTCCTCAGCCCGGTCGAACCCTCCCGGTGAGTGTCGCCAAACCAGGATTCCGGGGTTCTGGCCTGAGTACCATATGAGCACAAATGTCTTTCTCGCCACGGACGACGAAACGCAGGGCGCGGTGGTGCGGAAGGTCCTGCTCCGCGAGGGGCTCGACTGCCCGGTCACGAACGTCGTCCGCGTCGAGCTGGCACCCCAACTGCTGCCCCGGTCGCCGGCCGACCTGATCGTGGTCGTGCTGCCGGAAGACTACGAGAGCTCGCTGACGGTGCTCGACTGGCTGGAGAAGCTGCCCCGGACCAACGGCGAGCGGGTGCTGGCCATCGGGCCGGCCGCCGACCCCAAGATGGTGCTGCGGGCACTCCGGGGCGCCGTCGACGACTACCTCGACCAGACCGATCTCGAGGCCGAGCTCATGGCCGCCCTGGGCCGCTGGCGGGCGACCCTGGTGCCGGCAGGAGGAGGCCGGCAAGGTGATCGCCGTGCTGGCACCCAGCGGCGGCAGCGGCTCCAGCACCCTGGCCGCCAACCTGGCCACCGTCCTGGCCAAGCAGCACCAGACCGCCGCGCTCATCGACCTCAAGCTCGAGACCGGCGACCTGGCCGCCCTGCTCGACCTCAAGCCGACCTATACCCTGGCCGACCTCTGTCAGAACATCGCGCGGATGGACCGCACGCTCTTCGAGCGCTCGCTGGCGCGGCACGCCAGCGGAGTGCACCTGCTGGCGCACCCCGCCACTACGACGACATCGCCCGGGTCACGCCCGAGGGGGTGCACCAGGCACTCGCACTGGCCAAGTCCTCGTTCCCTTACGTCCTGGTCGACCTCGACCATTCGTTCCGTCCCGAGCAGGTCGAGGTGCTCCGCGAGGCCGACGTCGTCCTGCTCGTGCTCCGGCTCGACTTCGCCTCGCTCCGCAATGCCCGCCGTGCGCTCGAGCACATCGAGCGCCTGGGCATCGACCGCGACCGCATCCGGCTGGTCGTCAACCGCTACGGTCAGCCCAAGGAGGTCCCCTTCTCCAAGGCCGAGGAGGCCCTGGGCATGAAGATCTTCCATTACGTGCCCGACGACCCCAAGTCGATCAACCGCGCCAACAACAACGGCGTGCCGGTCGTGCTCGGAGTCGCCCCGCGCCGCCGTCTCGCGAAGCGTCACCAAGCTGGCCGTGGGCGTCAACGGCCGCCCTACCAAGAACCACGGATCACGGGACTAACCCACGATGAGTCGCTTACAAACCGATCGCAATGGACACGCAGGCCTCGCGCTTTCGAACGAGGAGCGGTTCCTCACGATCAAGCGGCAGTTGCACCAGCAGCTCATCACCGGGATGGACCTCTCGACGATCGGCACGATGAACGAGGACGAGCTGCGCGCTGGAGGTCCGCCGCGCGGCCGAGGAGCTGAGCCGCCACAGGTCGGACCTGCTCAACCTGAGCGAGCGCGAGCGGCTGGTCAGCGAGGTGCTCGACGAGACGTTCGGCCTGGGCCCGCTCGAGCCCCTGATGCGCGACCCGACCATCACCGATATCCTGGTCAACGGGCCCAAGACGTCTACGTCGAGCGCAAGGGCCGGCTCGAGCCGGTCGACGTCGCCTTCAACGACGACACGGCACCTGGTCCAGATCATCCAGCGGATCGTCGGCCGGGTCGGCCGGCGGGTCGACGAGACCAGCCCGATGGTCGACGCCCGGCTCGCCGACGGCAGCCGCGTCAACGCGATCATCCCGCCGCTGGCCCTCGACGGCACCCTGCTCTCGATCCGGCGGTTCGGGGCCAAGCCGCTCCTGGTCGACGACCTGATGGCGCACAAGGCGATCACGCGGGAGATGGTCGAGTTCCTCTCGGCCTGCGTCAAGGCCCGGATCAACATCGTGATCTCGGGCGGCACCGGCAGCGGCAAGACGACGCTGCTCAACGCCCTCTCGGCCTTCATCCCCGAGCGACGAGCGGGTGGCGACGATCGAGGACGCGGCCGAGCTGCGGCTCCAGCAGCCGCACGTCGTCCGGATGGAGACCCGGCCGCCCAACATCGAGGGCGCGGGCGAGGTCACGACCCGCGACCTGGTCCGCAACGCGCTGCGGATGCGGCCCGACCGGATCATCGTCGGCGAGTGCCGCGGGCCCGAGGCCCTCGACATGCTCCAGGCCATGAACACCGGCCACGACGGCAGCATGACCACCATCCACGCCAACGATACCCGCGACGCGATCAGCCGCCTCGAGATGATGGTCGGCATGGCCGGCTTCGACCTGCCGATCTGGATCATCCGCCGCCAGATCGCCTCGGCCATCCACTCGTCGTCCAGGTGGCACGCCTGCCGGGCGGCGTCCGCAAGATCATCAAGATCTCGGAGATCACCGGGATGGAGGGCGACGTCATCAGCATGCACGACATCTTCGTCTTCAAGCAGACCGGCGTCGACGACAACCGGGTGGCCCAGGGCTATTTCTTCTCCACCGGCATCCGGCCCGCAATGCCTGGAGCGGCTGGAGATCTCCGGCGCCGGCTGCCGGTGGCCATGTTCGAGCGGCGCGGTGACTCGACTGTCTGATCCGACTGACCAGCTGACAAACCGCAACTGACATGAATCCGATACCTCCTGCCGCTGTTGACGTTTGGCGCCGTGGTCGCGGCGGTCGCGGCGGTCTATTCGATCCTCTCCGACCTGTACCTCCGCGACCGGTCGCGGGTCAGCGAGCGGATCGACGACGAGTTCCGCAAGCGGCAGCGCGAGCAGGCGCGGAAGGCGCTCGTCTTCAAGGACCTCACCCAGCTCGCCGCTCGACGCGGCCGGCGACCAGGAAGCGGCAGGCCAGACCTGCGCAAGCGGCTCGAGGCGATGGTCGAGCAGTCGGGCCTGGACCTGACCGTCCAGAAGCTCTTGACGATCGTCGGCGGCCGTCGGGACTCGTCTGCGGCGTGCTGGGCGGCCTGGTGCGAGCAGAGCCTCCTGGTGGCCGCCGTCGCGGCCGCTGGCCGGCGCCGCCCTGCCGCTGGCCTACGTCCAAGTCAAGCGGAAGGCCCGCCTCGAGAAGCTCCTGTCGCAACTGCCCGACGCCTTCGACCTGATGGGGCGGGTCGTCCGGGCCGGTCAGACCATGTCCCAGGCCCTGCGGGCGGTCGCCGACGAGTTCGCGCAGCCCATCGCCGGCGAGTTCGCCTACTGCTACGAGCAGCAGAACCTCGGCCTCTCCCCCGAGGTCGCCATGCGCGACCTGGCCCGCCGCACCGGCCTGCTCGAGGTCAAGATCTTCGTCCTGGCCGTCTGGTGCAGCAGCAGACCGGCGGCAACCTCGCCGAGCTGCTCGACAAGCTCTCGCACGATCATCCGCGAGCGGTTCCGGATCCGGGGCCAGATCAAGACCCTGACCGCCGAGGGCCGGATGCAGGCGATCATCCTGCTGGCCTTGCCCATCGTCATGTTCTTCGGCTTCCTGATCATGATGCCCGACTACGAGAGCAAGCTGCTCGAGCACCCCAGCCTGATCATGACGACGCTCGCGTTCGAGTTGCTCGGGGCGTTGTGGATCCGCAAGATCGTCAATTTCGACTTCTGAAGGGGCCCGGCCGCGAATCAACGCCACGACGGCTTGGTTTGTTTCCTTGAGATCCATCCATGACTACTGACGCTCTGATCACCTTGATCGCGTTCCTGATGGCGAGCAGCGGCGTGCTCCTGGTCTACACGCTGGTCGGCGCGAACGGACTCGCCTCGACGTCCGGCTCGAGGACCTGGACGAGGAATTCCCGGGCGGAACGGCTACTCGACGTCGTCGTCGGAGAGCATCGGCTTCCCGGCGACGCGGCCAGCCCCGGCGAACCCGTTCACCGAGACGACCCTCCCGAAGCTGGGCACCGCGCTGATGCCCGAGCGACGAGGGGGAACGGACCGTCCTCAGGACCCGGCTGATCCACGCGGGGCTCTACGGCCGGCAGGCCCTGGCCATCTTCCTGGGGGTGAAGCTGCTCCTGATCGTCGCCCCCGCCTTGGTCGGCCTGGTGCTGGGGCTGAGCGGCCTCGTACCCACGGAATATGCCGTGCTGGGCGGCGGTTGCTTCGGCATCGTGGGGATGATCGGGCCCGGCTTCTGGCTCGACGGCCGGAAGAAGAAACGGCAGACCAGCTTCCGCCGGGCCTTGCCCGACGCCCTCGACCTGCTGGTGATCTGCCTCGAGGGGGGCCTGAGCCTCCCCGCCTCGTTGCGGCGGGTGGGCGCCGAGCTGAGGACGGCCCACCCGCTCCTGGCCCTCGAGCTGAACATCGTCCAGCGCGAGATCCAGCTCGGCAGCTCGCCGGGCGAGTCGCTCCAGAAGATGGGCGTCCGCACCGACCTGGAGGAGGTCCGCAGCCTGGCCTCGGTCATCACCCAGGCCGAGCGGTTCGGCGCCAGCCTGGTCAAGTCGCTCCGCGTCCACGCCGACACCCTCCGGACCAAGCGGCAGCAGCATGCCGAGGAGATGGCCGAGAAGGCGGCGATCAAGGTGCTCTTCCCCACGCTCCTGTTCATCTTCCCCGCCATCTTCGTCGTCATCCTCGGCCCCGCGGCCTTCCAGATCATGGAGCAACTCGGCGAGATGGTAAACCAATAGAACGGCGATCGTCGCCGTCAGTTTCGGCCGTTCCGGAGCACACTTTGAATACGATCAGGTTACCATGGTACCGAGTTTCAACGAGGATGAGTTCCCTCTCAGGGGATCGACCGATGAGAGGGGAGAGGCGGAGGAACGGACCGCGATGTCCTCCGAGACTGCTGGGGCCGCTGGACGGCGATCTTGTCGCTGTTCGCGCGGCGCCGTCCGGCCCGGCGACGGCTCGATCCCTCGCGCCTATGCGGCCCTGCGGAAAGAGCTGATCGCCGCCTGCCGGTCGCTCGCCGAGGCCGACGGCCCCGAACGAGCCTTCTACGCCGGCCTGGAGGAGACGGTCAAGCCCTGGCTGAACCTCCGCGTGCTCGAGCGTACCGATCGCGAGATCCTCAGCGGGCTCCTGCTGCACTGCCGCGAAGTGGAACGCAAGCTGAACCGGACGAAATGGAGGCTGGCCTTGCCGCCTCCCTGGAGCGGCAATGGCGATCGTCGCCGTTGGGGCCGTGTCCGGCGGCCTCGTCTGGTTCTTCTCCGATGGACAAGCCGCTCGGTGCTCAACACCGCTGCGCGATGCGGCCGATTCGATCTGGTTGATGATCAAGTTCGCCGACAATTGGCAGAAATGGTCCGTGTTCGCCGTGATCGTCGTCCTGGCCGCGATGTACATCGTGTCGCGCAGCGCGAGGGCGTGAGGTTCTCAGCTAATTATTGATGGAAAGAGGTTCGTGATGCGTGTCCTGAAGAGACCGATGTCGCGGCGGGACCTCCGACGGCGGCGCGGCTGCCTCCGAGTTGGCCATGGTGACCCCGTTCCTCGCCTTCATCCTCCTCATCGCCATCGATTTCTGCCGCCTCTTTTTCGCCTACACCACGATCACCAACGCCGCCCGTAATGGCGCGCTGTGGGCCAGCGACCCGCTCGCCAACGGTACCGTTACCCCGTCCCAGTCGCAGTACACCAGCGTCACGGCTGCGGCCTTGGCCGACGCCAATAACCTGAACCCGGCGCTGACGACTCTCGAATATCACGCAGACGAGCGGGACCGACGGCAACGGAAACCAGACTGTCATGGTCACCGTCCAGTACCCATTCAATCTGATAACATCCTATTTGGGCTTTAGCTCCATAACCCTATCAAAGCAAGTCACGATGCGAGTCATCCAGGCGACACCCAACTGATTCGAACCGGCTTTTGGCGCCGGTCCCATGATCCGATCCCTTTGAGGCCGTCGGTGGTCTGAAGCAGGAGAATCCGGATGCGAAGTCGCAGAACCCTGGGCATCCCCCGCCGCGGCGCGACCGCGGTCGAGGCCGCGTTCGTCCTCCCGGTCGCTTTCATGTTCATCATCGGCATGGTGGTCATTGGGCATGGGGATCTACCGCTACCAGCAAGTGGCCTCGCTCGCGCGGGAGGGGGCCCGCTACGCCTCGGTCCATGGCAGCCAGTATGCGGCGGATACGGGGAACGCGGCCGCCACGGCGTCCGACGATCTACAGTAATGCCATCCTGCCGATGGCGGTCGGCCTCAGTTCCAGCAATATTCAGCTCCATCGGTGACCTGGAACAGCGAGCAAGCTTCGCCGACTTGGACTCGCAGCAGCTCCACTTCGCAACCCACCGGGACAGCCGATCTATATAATACCGTCAGCGTCACGGTCACTTACCAGTGGATGCCCGAGATGTACGTAGCCGGCCCCATCAACCTGACGAGTACTTCCGTGATGCCGATGTCCTATTAGAGCCGCACTGCGCACGGTCGGCCTCGAGGTCGAGCCCTTTCGGAGATGAGAAATGATGCGACGATCGACGAAACCTCTGGCGAGAAGTTCCCGTCGCGGGATGGTCCTCGTGCAGCTCGCGCTCGCCTTGAGCCTGCTCATGGCCGTCCTGGCCGTGACGGTGGACCTGGGCCTCCTGCTCGTCGAGCGGCGGCACGCCCAGGCGACGGCCGACGCGGCCGCCCTGGCCGCCGCTGCCGACCTCTACGCCAACTGGAACACCAACCATGGCACGGACCCCGAGCGGGACCGCCAATAGCAGTGCCTTGAGCGTCGCCTCCGCCAATGGCTACACCAACGACGGTACAACCTCGAAAGTCACGATCAACGTCTCACCCGCGAAGTATTCCGGCGGGCCCAATGCCGGCAAGGCACTGCCGGCCGGCTACGCCGAGGCGACCGTGACCTGGTACCAGAAGCGGGGATTCAGCAGCGATCCTCGGCAGCGGGACCATCCCCGTCAGCGCCCGCGCCGTCGCCCGCGGAGCGCTCGCGATAATAGCAATCCGGCTGTCCTCTTGCTCAGTCCGACGGCTAGTCCGGCCCTAAAGATCACAGGCAATGCTCCACAGCCCTGGGATCACAGTGAATGGGGCGATCGACGTCAACTCCACCGCCTCCAATTCGATGTCGCTCACGGGCAATATCACCCTGACAGCCTCTGAGTTATAACCTTGCTGCGGCTGCGCCAGGTTACTCCAAGGCCGGCAATATCACGATGACCGGGACGGTCACTCAACAATCAGACGCCGGCAGCTGATCCCTTGAGTCACCTCCCCGCGCCCAGTACGAGTGGCCTGACAACGCAAACCTCAGCCGCGATGCCAATCACCGGCAATCAGACGGTGACCCTCCAACCAGGCGTGTATACCGGACGGGATCTCGATGACCGGAAATATCACCGCCACCTTGAGTCCCGGGATCTATTACCTGCGAGCGGGCGGCTTCTCGGCGACCGGCAACGTCAACATCACGGGCACCGGAGTGATGATCTACAACGCTTCGTCGATCGAGTTCGATCAGCCTCACCGGGAATACCGTCCTTAAACTGAGTCCGATGACCACCGGCACCTATGCCGGGGTCACGATTTTTCAGAACCGAACGTCAACGGCGCCTGTCTCGATCGTCGGTAATTCAGGGTCCAATATCACGGGGACCATCTATGCGGCAGACGCACCGGTCTCCATCACCGGCAACGCGAACACCCACATCGGTTCCCAATTCATATCTTCAACTTTAAATGTAACAGGAAATACTTCTTTCAGCGTGGGGGGTTCCGGATCTCCTGTCGCCAGGCTCGTCGAGGTCGGACTTGTGGAGTGATTCGAACACGGGTGCCAGAGGCGCCGATCGATCTCCGCGGGCGGCGCCACTGACGATCAACGATGCCGGCTCGAGCTGAGCCAGACCTTCCGAGGTGTTCCGTGTCGAATGAGTGCCCTCCCTGGTGCCCCGCGACCGCTTTCCGAGGAGGCTCCCCCAATCGGATCATGCTGAGAGTCAGATCACGATGAAGCTCGCGCCGAGTCCTGCGAACGATCTGGCCGGAGCCGAACGGGACCGTCCCGCGCACCTGCCGCCGCTCCTGGCCCATGGTGGCGAACTGGTGCCCAAGGCGCCGACGGACCCGCGCGACGCGGGGATCAGCCCGGCGACCCTCCGCGACCTGGCGCTCGAAGGCGGCGTACACCGTCCCCCAGTTCACCACCGAATCGGCCGCGCGGCAGCTCTGCCTCCCCCAGGGGCTCGTCGGCGAGCTGCTCGAGCAGATGAGGAACGATCAGCTCCTGGACATCCTCGGCTCCGCCGGCCCCTTCGGGTTCCGGTATGCGATCTCGGGCCGCGGCCGCGAGCGGGCCGCGCGGCTCCTGGAGGTCTCCGGCTATATCGGCCCGGCGCCGGTGTCGCTCGAGGCCTACACAGCGATGATCGAGTGGCAGCACGCCCGGGCCCCCGAGGTGACCCGCGAGCACGTCGCCGCCAGCCTCTCGGAACTGGTCCTGCCCGAGGGAGATGCCCTCCTGGCCGGGCTCGCCGCCTCGTCCGGCCGCAGCCTGTTCGTCTTCGGGCCCCCTGGCAACGGCAAGACCACCCTGGGCCGCCTGATCCATGGCGCGCTGCGGGGCGACATCTGGATCCCGCATTGCATCGCGATCGATGAGAACATCATCCGGGTCTACGACCCGCAATTGCACCAGGCCGTGGACGTCGCGAACCCGTCGCTCTGGTCGATCGATCGACGCTGGGTGAAGATCCGCCGGCCCCTGATCATCGGCGGCGGCGAGATGACGCTCGAATCCTTCGACCTCACCTACAGCCCGTCGCTGCGGTATTACGAGGGCCCGCTCCACCTGAAGGCCAACGGCGGGATGTTCCTCATCGACGATTTCGGCCGCCAGCGCGTCGACCCCCACGAATTGCTCAACCGATGGATCATCCCCCTGGAGAACCGGATCGACTACCTCACCCTGCACACGGGCCAGAAGATCCAGATCCCGTTCCTCCAGTTGGTGATCATCGCCACCAATCTGGACCCGGCGCAGGTGACCGATCCGGCCTTCTTGCGCCGGATGGGTTATCGCCTCTGCCTGGAGGCGCCGTCGCCCGAGCGCTATCGCGCGATCTTCGAGCGGTACGCCGGCCGCCTCGGCATCCCCATCCCGCCCGGCCTGGTGGAGCGGTTGCTCGAGGCGCTATGCCTCCGAAGGGCGGGAGCTGCGCGGCTGCGAGCCCCGCGACCTGATCGAACGCGCCCGGGATATCTGCCGCTTCACCGGCCGCCCTCTGGAGCTCAACGATGACGTGATGACGCTCGCATGGACGGGTTATTTCGGCACGAAGCCGGCGACCGGATGATCGTCACGCTTTCCCCGGAATCGGCGCGGGACCTTCCGGTGGAGGTTTGCTAATCATCGATCCGGATGCTGACCTCGACAGATCATTCCATTCGCCTTCCTCGCTACGACCGCGGCCAGATACGACCCGTTCAAGGAACAACACGCCGAGTTGGTCGAGACCTTGGCACTGCTTTGCCGCTGCATCTTCGGCCAGCGACGGGAACCCTGGGGCGACCACTCGGGTCAAGGTCAGGATCTCTCACCGTTCTTTTGAAAAATCGGGACCTTTTGTCGCCGAGCGTGCCTCAATAGAGGTAGGATCGGGCAAGAGGGTTCGACACCGGGAACGGACGGGCGGCGGCTCATGGCAAACAGGAATTCGGCGATCACTTTCGGCGAGCAAATTCGCACGCTCTTTAACGTCGGGGCACTGGGTGCAATGCCGGATCGCGGCTTGCTCGATCAGTTCGCCCGCGGCGGTGAGACGTCCGAGGCGGCGTTCGCGACCCTGGTCGAGCGCCACGGGTCGATGGTGCTGCGCGTCTGTCGCCAACTGCTGGCCGACGGCCACCTGGCCGAGGATGCGTTCCAGGTGACGTTCCTGCTGCTCGCCCGCCGGGCGCGCTCGATCCACGATCCCGACGCGCTGGCGGGATGGCTCCATCGGGTGGCCCGGCGGGTCGCGCTCCGTGCCGTGGGCGAAGTCCGCCGGCGCAACGACCGTGAACGCCTCGGGGCCGGCGAGATCGCCGTCGACGACGACAACCTCCTGGAACGTGACGAGCTCTGTGCCATCGTCCATGAGGAGATCGACCGGCTGAGCGATGTCCACCGTTTGCCGATCTTGCTCTGTGCCCTCGAGGGACTCTCGCACGAGGAGGCGGCGCGGCGACTGCGTTGGCCGGTCGGGACCGTCAAGAGCCGGCTGGTCCGGGGCCGCCGTCGGTTGGAAGGCCGGCTGGCGCGGCGGGGCCTGGCCCCCGCACTCGCGCTGGTCGCAGGCGTGGCCGCGAGGCCCGCCTCGGCGGCACCCGTGCCGCTGGTGCTCGCCGTGGCCGCGACACGGGCCGCCATGCAAGGCGTCGCGGTCTCTGCCCGGACGGCCATCCCGGCGCGTGTCGCTCTCCCCATCGATCTCCCTGCTCTTGCAGAAGGAGTTGAGCGCCATGGTCCTCGCCAAGCTCGAGCTCGTGGCATTCATGGCCCTGGCCGCCTGCGCGGCTGCCGTCATGATCGGGATGACGCTGGCCGGCCCGCCTGTACCGGGGATCCAGCCGCCATCCCACGAGGCACGGACGAGCGAGGCGGAATCGCCGATCGTTCCCGGAACGGGCTTCACGAACGTCCCCAAGACCGATCGTGGCATCCCCGAGAGCCAGCCGCCGATTCCCGCTGAGGAAAAGGGAAACCCGATCATCGCGGTTCCGGAGCGTCGTCGTTCGGTGTTAGGGGAACAAGTTGAGCGCGCCATCCGCGATGGAGTTCGGTTCCTCAAGGCGCAGCAACGGCCCAACGGCGACTGGGCCGACTTCGACGCCGATGCCAAGACCGGCACCACCAGCCTGGTCACCCTGGCGCTGCTGTCGGCCGGCGAGAAGCCCGACTCACCCACGGTCCGCAAGGCGCTCGAGTACCTCCGCGGTTTCGGCCCCGATGACCTGCGCAGCACTTACGCGATCTCGTTGCAAACCCAGGTCTTCGCCGCCGCCGAGCCGCGAGCGCGACCGGTTGCGGATCATGGCCAACGTCGAGTGGCTGGAGAGCGCTCAGATTCGTCTCGGCGACGCGGTCTTCTGGCCCGGCTCGTGGAGTTACACCAATACCAAGCGCACCAGGCAAGGTGATAACTCCAATACCCAGTATGCCCTGCTCGGCCTGCACGCGGCCAGCGAGGCCGGGGTGCCGGTCAAGCCGGAGGTCTGGGCGCTGGCGCGGGCGTACTGGGAGCGGTGCCAGAAGAATGACGGGAGCTGGGCGTACACCCCCGATTCCCCCGCATCCTCCGCGAGCATGACCTGCGCCGGGGTCTCCAGCTTGATCATCGCCGGCGCCATCGGTTCCAGGGGCTGGAATTCTTCCAGGGCGAGGTGATCGAGAATTGCGGCAAAGGAGGAGCCAACCGCAACCTCCAGGCCGGGATCGATTGGCTGGCCAGCCACTTCCAGATCGGTCAGAATTTCGGGTCCGGCCAGCAGTGGAAATACTACTACCTCTATGGCCTGGAACGCGCCGGGAGACTCGCGGGAATTCGGTTCTTCGGCGCACAACGACTGGTATCGGGCCGGCGCCGAAGAATTGGTCCACGCGCAAGACAAGCTCGGCGGGTACTGGCAAGGCGCACTGGTCGAGATCGGACAAAGTCCTGGCGACCAGCTTCGCTGTGTTGTTTCTGTCCAAGGGGCGTGCGCCCGTCTTGATCAACAAGCTGCGCCATGCCCCCTCAGCGGACTGGAACCATGATCCCGACGACATCCGTAATATCGTGAGCATTGTCTCTCGTGACTGGAAACACCTTCTCACGTGGCAGGTGGTCGACCCGGACATCGCGACGCTGCCGGAGCTGCTCCAGGCGCCGATCGTCTACTTCAATGGCCACCACGCCCCGGAGTTCCCGGCCGCGGCCAGGCAAAACCTCCGTGACTTCGTCGAACCAGGGCGGCTTTCTGATCGCCGACGCGTGTTGTGGCGACAAGGAGTTCGACCAGGGTTTCCGGCAGCTCATGAAAGAGATCTTTCCCGAGCCGGAATCACAGCTACGCCCCCTCTCGCCCGATCATCCGATCTGGCGGGCCAAGCATCTACTGGACCCTCAATCTCACCCTCTTTGGGGCATCAGCCGCGGTAGCCGGACCGCGGTCATCTACTCACCGAGAGATCTATCCTGCTACTGGAACCAGTCCGAGCACAGCCCAGCCAACCCGGCCGTGATCAATGCCATCAAGGTCGGCCAGAACGTGATCGACTACGTCACAGGCCGCGAGGTGCCCGCCGACAAGCTCGCCGTCCGTGAGGTCCGGGACATCAAGCCGAACGCCGCCCAGGCGGGGTGCCCTCCGGATCGCCAAGCTCAAGCACGCGGGCGACTGGAACATCGCGCTCGGGCGATTCCCAACCTCATGGACGCGCTCCGCAAGCCGCCGTTCGGCCTCGACGTCGTCCTGACGCAGAAGGAACTCTTCCCACGCGACCCCAACCTGATCTACTACCCGCTGATCTACCTCCAGGGACGCGTCCCGCTCTCCTTCCCCAGAGAAGACAAGGAGGCCCTGCGTCAACACCTCGAGCCTGGGGGCGGGACACTCTTTGTCGACTCTGCTGCGGAAACGATGCGTTCGACGCCTCCTTCCGGAAATTCGTCGCCGAGCTGATGCCCAACAGGCGGCTGGAGCCAATCCCGCCGAGGACGACCTGTTCACGAACAAGGTCGGATTCGACCTCGCCAATTCGCAGTACACCAAGGCCGCGGGTGGAGGGAAGGGTTTCCCACAACTCGAGGGCGTGAAGATCAAGGGCCACTGGGCCATCATTTACTCGAAGTTTGACATCGGCTGCGCGCTGGAACGGCACACGGAGATCGACGGCAAGGGATACACTTATGAGAGTGCCCTGAAGATCTTCGGCAACGTCGTCATCTACTCCACACTACCGTGAGTCAAACGCCTCACGCTCGCGGGGGCTGGCAAAGAGGTCAGAAAGCCGCGTTCGCCCACCGGGAAACGGCTGGCATCGCAATGCCTTCCCATCACGCCACTGGAAATCAAAGTCCGGGTTTCATGGGTCGTGTCGTCCGGTAGAATCAGACTAAGAGTCTGTTCCAAGAGCCCCCGAATGGGGGCGATAGCACGTAGCCAGGGGCGTCAGCCCCTGGGGTGAGAATCGCCCAACCAACCCTGGCCTTTGTCACCGCGGCACCCCGACCCAAGTCCGGGCGATGCCCGGACTTGGGTCGGGGTGCCGCGGTGGGTTTTCGACCGAATCCCGGCCGATTGCCTCCCCCAACCGGGGGTGATGCTCTGGCCATCGCTTGACCCCTTGCCGAGGCCGGGCTTTCGGGCGAGAGCGACGGGCTGGGGAGAAGTCAGTGCCATCCCCATGAGGTTGGGGTGGCTCGCATGAAGTGAGGGCCGCCCGAGTGGTCTGTTCCCCATTTCGACTGGAGCAGTTTTTGGGGAGCAGACCAATCTGCCGCAGGCCCACTTCGTCGATCCACCTGACATGATCTCGAACTTCGCCGCCCTCTTTCGTGATTCAACCCTGTCCACGATCGACGGGACCTCGGGGCAAGCCGGCACACCGCTCCTGGCCAATTACTTCGCATGGATCCGCACATCTCCCAGATCCCGGGTCTCGCCGGGCTGGAGCGTCAGGCCGGTGGCGAAGTTGCCGAGGAAGGTGTCTGCCGCCCACGCGGGTACCGAAGTTATAGGCCACTCCGGGGATCAATCCTTCGATCCGGAACCGCCCATCCTCACCGAGGGTCGGGTCGAGCAAAGGCCAGTAGGAGCCTGGGCCAAACCGACCCTCGCTATAGGTGGCATTGATCTTGACCCCGCGCCGCGGCTGACCGTCGTCGTCGATCAGGCGACCCGTGATGGTGCCCGAGGGCTGGAGGCGAACTCGCAATGGCCCGTTCTCGTCTCCTTTGACCATCACGACCGCCGCGAGCTTCTTTTCCGCGTGGTGGAAGAACAGGGGTCGCGGCTGTCTCTCATCGAGGGCGATCGCGCGGAACGAGCCGGACGTGAGCGTGACCATGTTGGTACTCATCGTCCCACGGCTGAGATTGAGGACGACGCAACCCGCGAGGGGCTTGCCATCGGGGCCTTCCACGGCCCCTGGACGCGACTTTCCCGGGTCCAGGACCAGGTCGCACGTCAACGACTCGGCGTCCTCCGCGGGATCGACCGTAGCGATCGCGTGGGTGAACTCCGGCTGGCAGATGTGGGGATCGGTCTGGAACCAGCCGTGTTGATCGGCACCTGCGATCCCCTCGGCGCCCTGGCCGATGAGATAACGATCCCTGGTAGCCCTCGCCGCGATCAGGCCCCGGCCGGGCAGGCCGACCAACTCGAACGAGCCGTCGGGTCGAGTCGGGACCTCTCCACCATGCAGTTGGCGTGCATCGGCTCGGTGCGGATTGTCCACGAAGACGAAATACTCGACGACGGCCGGGACGGGCTCGCCCGTCGCCTTGTTGCTGAGCTTACCGCGAATCGCGACGCCGCGCTTCAACGCGAAGTCGACCGTGGCGGGCTCCGCACTCGATCCGGCGGAGACCTCGGCGCCGGCCCCCAGGTAGGGTTGTGCCGGGCCGGGGTTGGCCGTGATCCGGTTTCCGGCTCCGCCCGGCATCCCCATCAGTCGGAACCGGCCGTCGGCGCCGGTGGTCGTTCGCAAGTAGTGTCTGCCGCCGATCGCGTTGCCGGCGAAGCGATCGCTCCGGATCGAGACCCCCGCCAGCGGCTTGCCGGTGTCCTTGTCGCGGACGGTGCCTTCAATCGGCCGCGTCGGTGCCGCCGCGTGATCGAACGTCGCGCCGTGAAAGACGAGCGTGCCGTACTCGGGCTTGTCCCGCTGCGCGGCCAGGCGGTAGGTCGGTCCGGGCCGCGTCCGCGCGTGGACGTTCGACGAACGAGGTGGCGATCGTCGGTCCCGCGATCCAGAGCGAGACGACTCGCTCCCGGCCGATGCCGGTCAGGCGAAACCGCCCGTCGGCACCGGTCGTGACGGTCAGATCCTGACTCCAGCGGAACAGTTCCAGGTCGTTGGGCAGCTTGTTCATCGCCCCATCGTAGATATCCTTCGCCCCGGCCATTGCCGTCTCCCAGGCGGAGAGATCTTCATCCGGTGAGGCCATGAGACCGATGGGACGGACGGTCGCACCCGGGACGGGCCGGCCTTCCAGGTCGATGATCCGGCCGTCGATGGGCACGTCATCCCGGACCAGCTTGAGTGTCAACTCCCTGGCCTTTTCGGCCGTGGTGAACGAGGCCCAGGCCGGTCCGAGACCACGGACCAGGGCCACGATGGTCGTCTGGCTCCAGGTTGCCTGCTCTTGCAGGGACTGCAATCCCGGGTCAGCGATCGAGAATTGGAAGCGTCCGTCGGCGCTGCTGATCGCGTCCGGTCTCGGCGGGCCGGCGGAGAAGAAGTCGTCTCCCCGCGGATTTGGCCGATAGGAGTAGACCTTGGCCCCGGCGAATGGCTTGCCGTCAGGGCCGACAACGCGGCCACGGACCTCGATCGTTTTGCCGGACTCGGTCTCCGGCACGATGCTGCCCTTGGCTACATCCGGCGGCTCTGGGGCTGCGGCTGGCGGCTCCGCGGCAACGGCCCTCGCGCCGGGCGCGGGCCGTGGGCTCTCTTGCCATCCCCCTCCCCAGGCGACGACTCCGGCGGACGCGAGTGCAGTGGCCGCCAGAACGGCCACCGAAGCGATCTTGAGCTGGGTCATGAGCATCCCCCTGATCATGGTGTGAGTCAGTGCGGCCACCGCCGTCGAGGTCGGACCGCCAGTTGCCGCCGCGACCGCCGTCCGTACCCACGAGGCAGGGACCGCAGCCGTTGCCGGTTCGCACGTCGAGGCCATCACGACGGCCAGCGCCGTGGGGGCCACGCCGCAACGGGTCAGGCGATTGCGCAGCCGCTTCCGCGCCTTGGCCAGCCGATAGCAGAGCACCGGCACGGTCCATTGCAGGCGAACGGCGGCCTGCTCGTAAGTCAGGCCCTCCAGGTCACAGAGGACCACCGGCTGGCGCTCGCGCTCCGGCAGCCGCTCGATCTCCTCGTGCACGATCGAGCGAAGGTCAACGTCGATGCTCGGGCGAGTCGTATCGGAGATTTCCATCACTGCGATCTCCGACTCGATCCGACATCTCCGCTTCACCTCGCCTCTCGCCTGGACCGCGATGCGATAGGCCACGCGATGCAGCCAACCGCCCAGGGCGTCGCCGGTGCGTACGGATCCCGCCTTGCGGGCCAACACGAGGAAGGTGGCCTGGAAGGCGTCCTCGATGTCGTGGTCGTGCTTGAGGATGGCGCGGCAAGTCGCCACGACCATCGGTCCATGACGCGCCACCAATGCCTCGAACGCCGGTCCGTCCTTGAAGGCGGCGTATCGAGCCAGGAGCTGGCCGTCGGTCAAGCCGACGACCGTCCCGGTTCGGAAGAGGTCGCGAAGGTGTTGCAAAGCCATCCCCAATGCGCCGGTCGCCATGATTTCGAATGCTCCCCGCCTCGTCCTATCGTCTTCACTACAGATTAAGAGGGGCCGGACTCTGGCTTCACAGGAAAAATGTCGGCGACCCGCGTCGTTCGGCGATTTCGTCGGTGCCGATCATTTCCCGAAGTTCGTGGGACAGAATATCTTGAGCGTGACCCGTGCAAAGGAATCTAGGGATCGTCCCAAGATGGGGATTGACGACCGCTGGACCCTGACACGTGCCGGTCGATCTCATACCAGCCCGACGCGCCAGCGAGGGTGGCCGCAAGTCCTTGCAGCGAAAGGCGAAGACCCTCGCTGGCGCGTCGGGCTAGTATCCGAACCGTCAACCGCGGAGTGCCGCCGGAACTGTCAACCTCTGATCGGGGACTTTGGGACGATCCCGGAATCTAGATTTCCCTGCCGTGTTACCCCAAGCGCTCTATCTATTCAGAGGAGTCCGGCTTTTTCGGGGGTCGTTTCTTCTTCCGGGTCGGGAGGGCCTTGGCGGTGTCTTCGAGCAACTGAAAGGTCGTCTGCTCCCCTTCGGCTTCGAGCAACGCCCTTCGGCGTTCGGCGAAGCGCTCGTATTCCGCTTCCGCCCGGGCGTCGGCATCGTTCTTGCTGATCGAGCCGGCGTTGGGCAGCACGGCGCGTTCGTTGAAGACGAGGAATTCCTTCAACTTCGTCTCCCAGTCCTTCAGGAACACCTGCTTCCGTCGTCTTGCCTGATCCTCGGCGTAGTCGAGCCACATCGTCACGATGCGGTTCAGCTCGTGGATCTCTTCTTCGCTCAGGTAGTTCTTGGCGACGGTCACATCGTGCTTGCGGACTGACGTCGCCCTTCCAGGTCGTCAGGCCCATGTTCGGCAGAGCGTGATCGGCGCGGCGGGCGATCAGCTCCGCGGCGGTCTGGCCGGTGGCGGCGAAGTGAAGCTTGTTCTGGATGATCTTGAAGAATTCGACCGTGCCCTTCTGGGCGGGGTCGTAATCGGCGGCGAGGGCAAAGATCTCCTTGACCCGCAGGTACATCCGGCGCTCGCTGGCACGGATGTCGCGAATCCGCTCCAGCAACTCGTCGAAGTAATCGGGAACGCCGGACCCCTCGACGGGCGGGTTCTTGAGCCGCTCGTCGTCCATCGTGAATCCCTTGACCAGGTACTCCCGCAACCGCTCCGTCGCCCAGCGGCGGAACTGCGTACCGCGCGGCGAGCGTACTCGGTAGCCGACGGCCAGAATTGCATCCAAGCTGTAATGCTCGATCAAGCGGCCAACCTCGCGGTTTCCCTCACGGCGAACTATCCGGAATTTCCGGATAGTTGCCTCCGGGTCCAGCTCACCTTCCTCCAAGATGTTCTGGAGATGCTCGTTGATCGTGCGGACATCTTTCTCAAACAATTCAGCAAGTAGCGCCTGGGTAAGCCAGAGCGTTTCATTCTGAAAGCGGCACTCGACGCGCGTGCGGCCATCCTCGGTCTTGTAGAGGAGGATCTCGCCCTCGGGAGGAGAGGGGTGGGGCATCACGACTCTCACCGCCCTTTCTTGGGACTCGTGTCCCGCTTGGCCCGACCGCCAACGTTTAAGCGGTGCTTAAGGAACAGGCCGGTAATAACTTCCCGATTTGGACCGTACCCGACGTGCGCTCGGCACGGGTCTCCCGACCCCGCCCTGGGCCGGACCGCAGGTCTCCTTTGGGCGTGGGAGACCTGCGGTCGGCTCGGTGGCAAGGTCGGTAGACCTTGCCACAGCGCGGGTCGAATCGCTCAATCCCCGACAACGATCGACCGCTTTCCTGGCTGCCACTGCGGAGCCATTGTCGCATCCCGAGCCGGGATGGAACAATGACTCCGGCGGCGGCCATCGCATCGCCGACCGATCAACTTGCCTGCTGCAACCGCACTGCGAAGTCCAGGGGGTCGGCAATCCCGAACACCTTGAGAGTGCCCTGCACGGCAGCCAGGTGGTGCGGCAGTACGGTATCGTTATCGGGGTGAAATGCCAGCGGGAGCCTTGCCCCCGTCGGTTCGTGTTCGTACACACGGAGTCGATTCTCGACCGTCACCACCCGAACTGTGAATCCCAAGGAGGACAACACGCGATCGAGCTGGGCGTAAGTCACTGCCTTCATGAGCCTTCCTCGGTTGAAATGCGAATGTCCGCTTTTCGTTTCAACTTCCAACCCAGAATCTGTCCCTCTTCCGCTTCCCCCGAATGTCCCGCTTCCGTTCCCCCGACAATGAATCGCCAGCGAAGATCATCGAAAAGCTCAGGAAGTACCGCCCATAGGTGGATGCGCACGAAGAAAGCCCCTACGGATCGCTCCACAGGGGCTTTGTCTCAATCCGATGATGACGGTTGTGTTAGTCGTCTGGATTGGGGACTCCGGCGAGTTGTTCTTCGAGCATGTCGTTCAGCAGCGCGGCCATCATCGTCACATCGACAATTCCTCCCAACCAAGCAGCGTCCGCGTCCCTGAGCGCCTCTACATAGCGATTTCGATGATTGACGATGTACTCGGCGATCGTAGGCTTTCCTGGTGGTATAAAGCCCAAGCGGACACATAAGGCGAGGTGGGCCACAGCACGAGACGTTCGACCATTTCCGCCAGTGAAAGGATGAATCCAGTTCAGTTTCCACAAGAGAAAGGCGGCGGTCTGGATTGCGTCCCCTTCGTCTCGGTTGGCCTTAACACACATGTCCTGCACCAAGCCATCGACGTGATCTCGATCCGGGGGCCTGTGCGAAGAAGCGATGATGCGAACGTTACATGCGCGGTATTCGCCTGCACACGAATAGATATCTTGAATTGCAGCTCGGTGTATGGCCCTTGATTGTCTCGGGTGTCAAGCGAAGTTCGTGTCCAGTCGCCGTCGGCTCTCCGCGAGATATGATAATGAGTTCCAATGCCCGTCGATACTGGAGGCGGGCGTTTCGCGCCTCCAGTATGTCTTTCTCAGATTGATCTTGAAACAGCGGGTGACCGTGTTCCACTTCACCGGACAGCCGTTTCATCCGTTACGCGGTCACCCGACGCCGGAGGCAAAGATTGGGCCACCATCTCGCGAGTAATCCGCTCGTTCTCGTAGTGCGCGTTCCCATAGGCGAAGCCGATCTCCTGCTCCATTAGCTCTTCCACCGACATTTGGTATCGTCGAGCTTTCTCGATCAATGCCATCAGTTTTTCGGACATGGCTCCTCCCTCCATAACATGTAACTGCCTCAGTATAGATCGGCTGACGAGGGTTCTCAATAGGATCATACTACGCAAAATCGGCACCCAAGGCCACAATGCTGCGAGCTTGCATGATCCAGTGTCGAGCTTTACCCAGCTCAGCGACGCTCGGTGAGACGAAAATGGAGGAAGTAGGACCGCGCACAACTGAATTAGCTATTATTACTATGCCTCAGTTTTGCGTTTTCTTTAACGCAACTGGGGAAAAAAAGCGTTTTATGCGAATAAGTCGTTTTGGCTGAAAGGGATAAAATTTCTCACGTGGCGAAAAATTGCATACACTGCGCGTGCAAGGGCGCCCGACCTCTCTCGCATGGGCGCCAGCGCCCCCAGGGCCGCTTAGGAACGGGCCGGAAATAACTTCCCGATTGGTTCAAACGCTTTTTCGTAGAACGGAATTCATTCCGTTTCTGTTGTCGAACGGAATTCCTCGCGTTCCTTGCCGGCTTCGATTCGAAACCGAAAGAAACGGAATGAATTCCGTTCTACGACAGAAACGCTGGCGGAGCTTCGTGTCCGTCGCGTGCTCTGAGCAATTCGGGAAGTTATTCCCGACCTGATCCTTAACAGTTGGCGACTTGGTATCGCTCGGTGAGACACGCTACTCAAATTGTCGCATGGTCCAGTCATGTATCGCGGGCCTTTTTCGAAGATCCCTTCGAGATCGACCACTTTACCGCGAACTCCACGCTGATTCGATCCGGTCTCACGGGTAGAATGGGAGGGGAGGGTCTTCTCATGAACGCGCAGAACGTGGCTTCCACCACCCTGGACGAGCCAACCCCAATCGGATCCATGCCGGAGCGCGAGACCAATGGTGTTCCGCATGACGGCAGCATCGAGGAAGTGGAGCTGGAAGAGTTGCTCGACGACCGGCCGGTCCCACCCCGCCGCGTCGTGACCATGCCGGTCCAGTATCGGCTACTCGGCCGCGGTCGGCCGCTTCCCTACCATCGGGAGGAGGACGGCGAGGAATGACGATCGAGCCGTTCTGGGTCCAGGTCAGCGAGTCATCTCCGCGCCAGGGCGATTGATTGCCCCGATGCCTCGTGCCGATATCGGATGATGTTCCTAAAAGAGATAAACACAAACTGGACCGATGCGGAGAGGAGCACCATGAATTCCCCTGTGAAGTCCGACCTTGCCAACAGCCGTGATCGTCCCGACGGACAGGAGGTTCTTCCGTCGCTCCCCGCGGATCAGGCCCTCCATACAGAACAGCCGGATGTCGCCTCCAAGGGCCAAGATTTCGCACGGAAGCTTCGGAGGATCGCGGGCCTGTACATCGCACAGCATTACCCCACGATGATCGCGGCCGGGCCGAATGACCAGGCCCTCGGGGCTGACAACGCGGGGCTATGGTCGGTCCCCCTCGTTTATGCGAGCCCCGGTTACGGCAACGATGACGTTGTGGGCAATGTGGGCCTCTTGACCATTCATGCTCACAGCGGAGAGGTTGTCGAGGCAACTCCGCGGCACGAAGCTGTTGCCGCGTTGAGGAAATTGCACGAGGCGAACCGTGAAGCCATCGAAGCCGCCCTTCCTGCCCCAAGAGAGACATAATACTTGCTGCCTTGCATGTCTTCGGATGGCCCTGGCTCACCAGGCTCTCGATGCTCCCAGCGAAGAGGGGCTCATCGCGGAAGCGAGCATGGAAGCCGAAGGAATTGATTTCACCGAGGTGAGGCGGCTGGCACGTCTGCACGGCCTCCAGGCTGAGATCGAGTTTCCCAAAGACGCTCCGACCATCTCCGCTCACCTTTCGGAGGGAAAGACGGTGATCGCCCAGATTGATCGCTACCCGATCGACCGCAGGCGGTCCTATCATGCGGTCATCATTCTCGCCTTTTCCGAAGAATCTGTGACCTTCTTGGACCCGCTCGCGACGGACACGATTCCGCCAGGCGAGCGAACGATTGTGAGGGAAATGTTCGACGAGGCCCATCTCCTCACACTCGTCTGTGCCTTGTCCTCGTGAGTCAAATCGGCTCCGAAGCCGGTACTCCAACCTGTACCGGTGCTCAAGATGTTGATTTGCCCGAGAACCCGACCTTATGGAACCCGCGTTCCCGGATTACTTCCCTTCGGATTGCCCACCGGAGGGAGATATGGACTGTGGCGGGATCGTATGGCGACCGGCAGGAATTCGTTTACCCGCGATCCGACCGGGGCCATACCAGCCCAAAGCGCCAGCGAGGGTCGCCGTAAGTCCTTACAAGGCAATGGGGAAGAGCCTCGCTGGCGCTTCGGGCTGGTATGGGGACGATCCGGATGAGTTTCCATCCGCCTGTCGCCTATACCGTTTCGTGCAGCTCGATCCGCTGACTGGTGGTGACTTCCTCAGCCATTACGACAGGGCATTGGCTCCGACGGCCGAACCCTGTCTGAGGTGTGGTCTGTCTGTCTTCCTGGCCGTAGAGGTCGCGGCCGCACGCCTGCAGGAGCTGCGTGAACGGTTCCCAGCCCGCAAGTTTGGAGACGACATCGCGGGAGGAAAGCTTGATCCGAGTCACGGCGAGATCATGCAGACCGGCCGCGATCGCGAACATCATACGTGGTGGCCTCACGACGGAATCGACCGGTCTGGGCCTTTCAGGATCGTTCGAACTATCCCGCCCGGGACGACAGGATAAACGATATGTGGGTTCCGGAGGGACAACAAGCTGACCCGGCGCTCTTCGGGGATTTCCAGCCCGAGACCATCCTGTACGAATACGATGGGCCCTTGGTGTTCGCGTGCAGAGACCATCAGAACGGGCTTCTCCTGGCCTACAACCTGTTGGGAGACTTCGATGTCCTCAGGTTCCTCGTTGTTCCGGTGGACGAGGAGATCATCGCGCGTCTCACTTTCGTGGCGACCGATATCATCGGGGCTTTACGCCAATCGCGGACCTGGATCGTCGATGTCGTCAAGAGGTGGCAGATCCAGCGTGCCTGGAGCGCCGCGGTCGACCGAATCCCGGCCGATTGCCTCCCCCCACCAGGGGTGATGCTCTGGCCGTCGCTTGACCCCTTGTCCGAGATCGGGCTTTCGGGCGAGAGCGACGGGCTGGGGACCAGTCATTGCCATCCCCATGAGGTTGGGGTGGATCGCATGAAGTGAGGCCCGCCCGAGTGGTCTGTTCCCCATTTCGACTGGACCAGTTTTTTGGGAGCAGACCAGCCACCTGGGCTGCACCTGGACTGACCAGAACGCCTCGGGTCTCCAGAGCCTGGTGTGGCGTGCTCGCTGGGAGCAGACGCGGGACCAGGGCTGGAAGGACAAGCTGCTGACCTACAACGGCGAGGACTGTGCCGCCTTGAGGAAGGTCACGGAGTTCGTCCAGGCCGTCGGCGAGGCGGCCAGCCGCCGAGGCGAAGGAGGCGAGGCGGCCCCAGGTGGCCCCGCCGTTGCTTGGCCGGATGAGGTCGCCAGCCAGTCGTGCCCACAGGACTGGGGTCGCAAGGACTTCGCCCTCCCGGAGTTCGACTACATCAGCAAGTGCGCGTACTTCGACTACCAAAGGGACAAAGTCTATCTTCGTACCAGCAAGGCGATCCGAAGGGCCCTGCGTGAACGGCCGTAGCCGGAAGAAGTCACCGAAGCTACCCGTCAACAGGGAGGTTGAGATCAAGAGCGGTACCTGTCCTCGCTGCAAAGGGAAACGCATAACCCGGCTCGACGAGACGCACTCAGAACTGGCCTACGACCTCAAGTTCACGGCGGGGGGCGTTCGCCGGCAAGTGATCCGCTGCACTGCTGCCAGCCACCGGTGCGAGGACTGCACGTTCCTGTTCCTGCCGAAGCGGTACAAGCGGCTGGACAAGCACCAGCATGGCCTAAAGAGTTGGGCGATGTACCTGCACGTCGTCCATCGGATCAGTTTCGAGAACCTGGCGATTCTGCTCCAGGACACCTTCGGTCTGCATGTTCTCCTTCGAGAACTGCACAGGTTCAAGTCCCTCCTTGCGAATCGCTACCGGGCCACAGTGAAACAGATTCTCAAAAGAATCGTGGAAGGCGATCTAGCCCATGCCGATGAGACCCACGTCAACCTGCAAAAGGAGAAGGGGTATGTCTGGGTGCTGACGAACATGGAGGACGTGGTGTACCTGTACAGACCCAACCGGGAGGCGGATTTCCTCCAAGACCTGCTGAATGGCTTCATGGGGGTGCTTGTCTCCGATTTCTACAGCGGCTACGACTCGCTGCCCTGCGAACAACAGAAATGCCTCGTCCATCTCATCCGGGACTTCAATAGCGATCTGATGAGCAACCCCTACGACGTGGAGTTCAAGGCCCTCGCCAGCGAGTTCGGCACTCTGCTGCGGGCCATCATCGCCACGATCGACAAATTCGGACTGAAGAAACGACACATGCACAAGCACAAGGCCGAAGTCGCCCGCTTCTTTGGTGACCTCAAGTCTCGCGTCTACCGCAGCGAACTGGCCGAGGGCTACCAGAAGCGGCTGGTCAAGAATGAAGGGAAACTCTTTACGTTCCTGGACCACGACGGGGTGCCCTGGAATAACAACAACGCCGAGCATGCCGTGAAGCATTTCGCGAAATACCGGATGATTGTCGATGGCAGAATGAGGGAGGGCGGGCTTTCCGATTACCTTGTCCTACTGAGCGTCTACCAGAGCTGCAAGTATCGCGGGGTCAGCTTCCTCAAGTTCCTTCTCTCGCAAGAGCAGGACATTGAGGCATTCGGCCAGCGCGGGCGAAGAAAGAAGCGGAGGCCCCGCCTCGAAGTCTACGCGGAGGGTGTCCCCGGAAAGCGTCGGGGGAAAAAGAAAAGGCGGGGCAGCAAGAAAGCATCTCAACAATCGCCTCGTGGGCCGAGAGAGACCGAAGAACTGGGGCCGGAAGTCAAGACCACCATCGAAGAGATCGCGGAGAAAGTCATCGCAGGGGAGGATGATCCCCGGTTGAGGTGGGGGCTGGGACGCAGGCGGGTCCGGGTGCTAATCAAGCTTGCCTTTCCCAACATGGATGTGCGTGGACCTTTGCTGCACAAGACCCTTGAGGATCGCATGAAAACGGTGGGCTGGGTCTGGGCACCAAACACGGTCTTGCACACCTACGAGCGGTGCGGCACACTTGGCCAGTGATGGGCGGGCGATACAGGAAATAAAAGAGTGGATGTCGGGAATACAGGGATCAGCCTTCTGGGACACTAGGATGGTTGAGGTGACAGTTTAGACGATCTTCGGGGTCAGACCATAGACGATCTTCGGGGGGTCAATCTTCGGGGTCAGACCAGGTTCCGGGTTATTTCGGCCGAAATAACCCGGAACCTGGTCTGACCCCCAGAGCCCTCGTTCGCTCCCGCAGGCCGAGTCGTTCTACCGCGACACCTGCCGGATGGTCGGCCTCGGGGCGGACGCCAGCTATGAGGACTTGCCGTACTACGAGCTGACGAGGGAAAAGGCGGCCGAGTTTCTGGGCGAAGGCGGAGGAGGAGGGCAACCATGATCGCGATGAATACGGACGCGGCCTGGCTCCGGGCCAAGGCGGAAGCGGAAGACAACGGCATCGTGTCGGTCGGCGGCCTCGTTTGCGCCCTGCGCAAGGGTGAGGCGGAGTCGAAGGCCCACCGCGCCGGGCGCGTGGCCCTCGCGAAGCTCGTCGAACTCCGGCGGCGACAGTACCGGCTCTCGGCCGAGGACCTGTCGCGGAAAGCGGACGTCGATCTCGAAGACATCGTGAGCATCGAACGGGGCGAGGGGACCATCCCCGAACCCCGGACGATGCAATGCCTGGCGCGGGCCCTCGAGCTGCCCGAGCAACGGCTCCTCGAGCTGGCGGGGCTCGTGCCGGCGCAGGACGCGCGCCTCAGGAAGGCGACCGTGCGGTTCGTGTCACAATCGGAGCCGGTCGCAACCCTCCTCCCGCAAGAGCAAGAGGCGCTCGAGGAGTTCGTGGGCCTCCTCGCGGGGTCGTGACACCAAACTGGCTGATCCGGTCGCCAGGTCTGGTCTCCTCCTGGGATGACCTGTTCGACGCGAATGGGGATCCCCGCGACTTCGGCGACCTGGTGCGCCGCAAGGGTCTTACGCTCGAGCCGCTCCGCCGGGCGGGCGTCGCCGCGGGCCCATGGTCTGACCCCCAGAGCCTTGTGGTCTGACCCCCAGAGCCTAAATCGGCGCGAAACTTGCAATGGTGCTGAATGAGGTGTTTCCGTCGAATTGACAGATCATCACGTCCATCTCAATGGGTGTACCCATGCGCGTCATTCAAGCGATACTGTTCCTGGTCTTCCTCGGTGCGGTCGGCCTCTTCGCGGTCCAGAACCGGGAGGTCATCACAGTCGGCTTCTGGGACTGGAAGATCAGTGGTTCCGTCGCCCTGCTGGCCATAGCCGCTTATGCTCTCGGGATGCTGAGTGGCTGGACCGTGGTGGCGTTCGTGCGTCGATCGCTCCGGAAGGTCAGGGAACACCCGGCGACATGAATCCGCGCCGGGTTTACCATCAGGACTTGTTCGGGTGTCGGAGGCTGGTCCTGATCGTTCGCGACCGTTTGCTTGGCCGGAATGGTCCTTGGTGTCAGGTCGCTTTGGCACGCGGGACCTCGGCCAGCTCGCGCAACTGATGCTCGATCTACCCCTCGGTCCTCTCCTTTGCTTGCAAGAAGCGAATGTAGTTGGCAAGGCCAGCATCGGAGTTCGGATGTTCATGCGCGGTCTGGCGCTGAAGCGCGATCGGGATCAGCAGTCCGCGCCGGTAGAGGGGCTTGGCGTCGGTCAGTCGGTTGGTGTCTTGCAACAACCCTGCCAGGTTGCTGAATTGTATGGCGAGGTTGGGGTGGTTCGGGCCGAAGCTCTGCTCACCGATGGCCAGAGCCAGTCGCAAGAGCGGCTCGACAGCTCGGAACTGGTCGCGTAAGTTCCAGTACACCTGATCCAAACCGGGATCTCAATCCGGCGGGACGCGGAGTCAGCCGATCGGGCGTCCTCATACCGACGTCGTTTGGTCGGGACGTGTTCATAATAACATGTGTTCACTAAAAGTATCCGTGCTTGATTGATCGACATCCTTCCGCCGATCGAGTCGATCGAAGTACCGGCCGTTCGGATTGACTCACTTTCACATGTTTCAGAGAGCCGAGAGCACTGGGTGGACAGAACCCACTGAAAACACGGACCTCGCCCAGGGCGGCGCGACTGCAACAGCATCGTAAGTGTTTATTGAATAACAAGTTACGTAGACACAGCCCTGGCGATCGAAGTGATGGACACGCGCCGGAATACGCGCCATGGAGCGCCAGCCAGTGCAATACCGGACCATCTGTCCAGGCCCGAAAACGAGCCTCCCCAGATCCGTGCCTCATGGCCCTCGGCTCGGACGGACCCTCGACCTCCCACGGATTTCCGCCCCCCTAGTCTTCTGGGGTATTGCATTAAGACAGGCAGGGGAGGCAAGATCGATGAGATGGACATCCGGCAGGGATCGGGGCTTCCAGGCCGAAAGTCTTCGCCGCGGCGGGGACTTGGATCGCTGAGGCAGGTGGGGCAACTTCTCGCAACCGTGACCATTCGGTTCGACCTTGCCAAGATCGGGCAGAAGGTCCAGAATGACCCATGGGAGAGGTCGGCAGGGGAGGCCGGATCGCCGTCGGTGCAGGCCGGGCGGTGGGGAAGCCGGGACGTCGGTCCCACTGCCGTTCTCTGTGCCCACTCGGAGTGCGCTGGCGATGGCCGTTGTCCACCTTGAACTCCCCGATCAGGCGAGCGAGCCTGGACCGAGTCCGGTCCATCGCCTCGGGGAACAGGTATTCGATGCCGTCGCGGAGATCGGCGACATCGCCCATTTCTCCGTGATGACGATGGTCTGGATCATCCGCCGGCGGTCGCGATGGTCGGTCCTGGTGCCCATCTTCTACGCCATCGGCGTCAAGAGCGTCTCGGTGGTGGCGATCACCGGGACCTTCATCGGGATGGTCCTGGCGGTGCAGGCGCATCACCAGTTCGCCATGATGGGGCTGGCGACCCGGCTGGGGTCGGTCATCAATATCTCGATCGTCAAGGAGCTGGGGCCGGTCCTGGCGGCGACGATGCTGGCGGGCCGGGTCGGCTCGAGCATGGCCGCCGAGCTGGGGACGATGCGCGTGACCGAGCAGATCGACGCCCTCTCCGCCCTGGGGACGAACCCGATCTACTACCTGGTCGTCCCGAGGTTCCTGGCCTGCGTCCTGCTCATCCCGCTCTTGACCCTGATGGGCGACTTCATGGGGGTCATCGGCGGGGCCGCCGTCAGCACCCAGATCCTCAACGTCGATTCGTTCGCCTACTGGAAGCACACCCGCGACTTCGTGGATAGCCTGGATATCTTCGCAGGGGTGTTCAAAAGCTACTTCTTCGGCGCGGGGATTGCTCTGATCAGTTGTCATCGGGGCTTCAACTCGAAAGCCGGTGCCGAAGGGGTCGGCCGGGCCGCCACCGAGGCGTTCGTGTTCTCGTTCATCGTCATCCTGTTCCTCGACTTTGTGATCGGGCTCGGCTGGAACGGCGTCTACAATGCAATCTGGCCCCAGGCGCAGGGACTATTATGAACCAAGGGGAAGCGCCCGCCGGGGTCCAGCGAAACGACCTGATCGCGCTCCGCGGCGTGAGTATGCGATTCCGCCAGCAGTCCGTCCTGCGCAACCTCAACCTGGTCATCCGCCGCGGCGAGACGGTCTGCATCATCGGCGAGAGCGGCTGCGGCAAGACGGTGATGCTCAAGCTGATCATTGGCCTTTTGTATCCCACCCAGGGGGTCGTGGAGTTCGACGGCCGTAGCGTCGCCGGTCTCAACGGCAGGGAGCTGGTGAAGATGCGGCTCCGGTTCGGGTTCTTGTTCCAGATGGCCGCGCTGTTCGACAGCTTGACGGTCTTCGACAACGTGGCGTTCGGCCTGCGCGAGCACCACATGTGCGGAGAGGACGAGGTCCGGCGGATCGTCGCCGAACGGCTCCAGGAAGTGGGTCTGCCGGAGGGCATCGAGCAGAAGAAACCGGCGGAGCTCTCGGGCGGCCAGCGGAAGCGCGTGGGCCTGGCCCGGCGCTGGCGATCGGCCCGGAGGTCATGCTCTACGACGAGCCGACCACCGGACTGGACCCGATCATGAGCGACGTGATCAATCAACTGATCTGCCAGACCCAGCGGACCAAGAAGACGACCGGAGTGGTGGTCACCCACGACATGAAGACCGTGACCAAGGTCGCCGACCGGGTCGTGATGCTCTACCCGCTGCCTCGGCTGGGGCCGCGCGAGTCGCAGACCTCGTACGACGGCCCGCCCGAGGGCCTGGAGTCGTGCCCCGACCCGCGGGTCGGCCAGTTCGTCCGCGGTGAGGCCGGCGAGCGGCTCCGCGAGATGGCCTTGATGCGCACGGCCGCACACAATTCCGACACGCACTACGCGCCGGACCGGGCCTCCGGACCGCGATTGCGAGGATGATTATGAACGAACGCGTCATGCAGTTCCGAATCGGCATGTTCGTGATTGTGGCCGGGCTGGTCCTGACCATGATGATCGTCTGGTTCGGAGAATCGCCGTCGCTGCTCCGTGACCAGGTCTACGTCAAGGTGCGGTATGCCGAGGCGCCCGGCGTCCTGGAGGGGGTCCCGGTGCGCAAGAGCGGCATTCGCATCGGCGAGGTCGCCGCGATTGCCTTTGACGAGCGGCCGAACCAGCCCGACGGGGTCGTCGTGACGCTGGCCCTGGAGCGCCGGTACCACCTCCGCATGGGGTCTTCGCCGCGGTTGACCCGGTCCCTGATCGGCGACGTGGCGATCGACATGCAGCCGGGGACCGGCGCCGAGTTCATCCCGACCGGCAAGACCCCCACCGACGCCCCGTTTATCGAAGGGGAGGTCGCGCCGGACCCGTCCAAGGCCCTGGCCGCCGCCACCAAGGCCTTCGAGCGGGCCGGCGATACCCTCGATTCGATCAAGGCCGCCGGCGACGGACTGGTCAAGATCACCAAGAGCGCCGACAACCTCGACCAGCTCCTGAACACCTGGAACGGCACCGGCAAGGACGTCACCGGCGCCGCCCAGTCGATCAAGCGATTCATCGGCGATAACGAGGACAACTTCAAGCCGGCGATGGCCAGCCTCCGCAAGGTCGCGGCGAAGCTCGACGAGACGCTCGACGAGGAAACCCAGTCGGCGCTCCAGGAGGGCATCAAGCGGTTCTCCTCCGCCGCGGCCCGCATGGATTCCGGGCTCGCCGACCTGGAGCCGGCCTTCAAGGACCTGGGTTCCAAGGTCAGCCACGCGCCGACCACCGACATCGGTCAGGCCCTCCGCCGCATCAACCTGGTCA
This sequence comes from uncultured Isosphaeraceae bacterium, assembly GCA_963842405.1. Classification (GTDB taxonomy): domain Bacteria; phylum Planctomycetota; class Planctomycetia; order Isosphaerales; family Isosphaeraceae; genus CAVZRC01. The sequence goes on from CAWJGW010000003.1 coordinate 401,863, forward strand.
CAGCCGATCTCGCGCTGCTGACCAGCAAGCTCCGCAACAGTCAGGGCCAACTCAACACCGACGGGAGCCTGCAGAAGCTGATCACTCAGAGCGAGTTGCACGACAACCTGAACCGGATGGCGATCTCGGCCACCCAGGCCCTGGTCCAGCTCAAGACGGTCCTGGCCTCGTTGCGGCAGTTCGCCGAAAAGGTCTCCTCGGACCCCGGCTCTCTGACCCGCGGCGCGCTCGGCAGTAGGACCGACGGGCCTCGCAAACCACGATCCCGGCGGCCTACCGGCTTGACGCCGGGTGCTCGCTCCGGTTTGATGAACAGAAGCTGCACCCACGCTGCTTCATCCCACCACCCCGACGAGGGCCTTCCGATGCGCTCGATCGATCGCCGTCATTTCCTCCAGGACACAGCCGCGCTGGCGGCCAGCCTCGCTGCGATCCCGACTATCGGGGCCCGGGGCGACGAGATCGACAAGGACGACGACGCCAAACCCGCCGGCCCGAATGACACGCTCCGCGTGGCGGTCTGCGGCGTCCACGGCCGGGGCAAGGAGCACATCCAGGGCTGGGGCAAGCTCAAGGACGCGCGCATCACCACGATCTGCGACGCCGACCTCAACGTGACCGGCGGGCCCGCGAAGACCGTCGCGAAGCGATACGGAGCCGAGCCCAAGATCGTGCAGGACGTCCGCCGCGTGCTCGATGACAAGTCCATCGACGTGATCTCCATCGCCACCCCGAACCACTGGCACGCACTGATGACGATCTGGGCCTGCCAGGCCGGCAAGGACGTCTACGTCGAGAAGCCGGTCAGCCACAATGTCACCGAAGGCCGACGGATGGTCGAGGCCGCGCGCAATCACAAGCGGATCGTTCAGACCGGCACCCAGTGCCGTAGCCACAAGGGCATGCAGGACGCGATCGCCTTCCTCCGCTCCGGGAAGCTGGGCCAGATCTACATGGCCAAGGGACTCTGCTACAAGCCGCGCGGCTCGATCGGGCACAAGGCCGACACTCCGGTGCCGTCCGGAGTCGACTATGACCTCTGGTGCGGCCCGGCCGCCAAGCTGGCCTTCAACCCGAACCGATTCCACTACAACTGGCACTGGTTCTGGAACACCGGCAACGGCGACCTCGGCAATCAGGGCATTCACCAGATGGACCTGGCCCGCTGGGGCCTGGGCAAGACCGAGTTCCCCAAGACCGTGATGGCCTCGGGCGGCCGGTACGGGTATACCGACGACGGCCAGACGCCCAACACGCTCAGCGTCAACTTCGAGTTCGACGACTGCGAGCTCCAGTTCGAGGTCCGCGGGCTCTTCACCAACGACGAGGCCAAGGTCAAGATCGGCGACATCTTCTACGGCACCGAGGGGATCCTGGCGATCACCAGCTACGAACAATGGCAAGTTTACTTCGGCAAAGACCTGGAAAAGGGACCGGGCGGACGCGCCGGTGGCGACCACTTCGCCAACTTCGTCAAGGCGGTCAAGGCGCGCCGACCACAGTCTCCTGAACGCCGACATCGAGCAGGGACATCTTTCCAGCGCCTACTGTCACCTGGGTAACATCGCCTACCGGCTCGGCCGCAAGCTCCACATCAACCCGTCGAGCGAGTCGTTCGTCCACGATTCCGAGGCCGACGCCATGCTCACGCGCGAATACCGCGCACCGTTCGTGGTGCCCACCAAGGTCTGATCGGCTCGAAAGCCCGTCTTCTCTGCATCTCAGCGTCAGGCGCAGCGAAGACGGGAATGAACTCATGATCAGGGCTCCGTCTTATCCTCGCCTGGCTGGCAGTCGTAAAGTTCCATCTGTCGAAGGAGCAATTCGACGGCGTCGGGGGTTCGTACCACGGAGTGCCCGGATGTATGGGTCGTCCGCCATCGGGCCGGGTCCACGATCCGATACCCGGCCGGTCTTCGTCGAGCGATTCCGCCTCGCTGGTGATCGGACATACCCAACGAGGGGATGGGCGCCGGCGCGAAGCGTACCTGCCGCGTCTCGAGCATCTGCGCAAACTCGGGGGGCGTGAGGATCGCGTCGGTCCCCAGGAAGCCGCGGGTGGCCATCACGGGCTCCCCGGTCTCGACGATGATCAACGCGGCCAAGATCAGGTTCGAGGTCGCGAGCAGGTAGGCGCTCCCCCTTACGATGCTCCCGGAGATAACTGACCAGGGGCATGATCTCCGCGGGATTCATGGGAGGTGGCGCGAGTCCCCCCGTACCGGTGAGCAGCGATGGGTCCGCGACGGGAATCATGGGATTGCCCGGGGCCATGACAGGCATGAGCGACCAGGCCGCAGGGGCCAGAAGCAAGGAGAGGAACCCGACGCCGAGCGATGCTCGTCCGAGAAAGGGAGCCAAGCCCCATCGTGGCTCGAGAAGGCGCGATGCGATGAGCCCCACGGCGAAGACCGAGAGCCCGCCCACGATCCATGGCAGCAACCGGGTCCGCCAGACGGGATGATCGATCAGGACATGGTTTTGCCACATCACCGTTAGGATCAGGGCGGTCAGCAGGGTAATGCTCCCCCAGCGGCCCCGGCCGAGTGCCTCCCGAAGGGCGGCCGCTCCGATCCCGAACAACGCCGCGACCGGCGAGCGCGATCACGCTCAGGTAATAGGGGTGGATGATCCCGCGCGACCCGCTGAAGACGACCGCATAACTGCCGAGCCATCCGCCCCAAAGCAGGATCGCGAAGTGCCTCGGTTCGAGGGGCCAATGGGGGCGAGTCCGGACCGCAGCCGCGATCGATCCGATGACAGCGAGCGGGATCAACCATGTGATCTGACCGGCCAGCTCCCGATTGGCCAGGCGCCACGGGCCGGGCATCCCGCCGAAGCCGGGCATCCCCTCGCGGCCATCCCCGGGAATGTAGTTCGCTATCGGAGAAGGCTGCGACGTCCCACCCAGGCCAAGCACACGTTCAAGTCCGTTGTAGCCAATCGCCAGCCCGAGTACGGAATTGTTCTGCGAGCTCGCAACGTAAGGACGGCGATCCGGCGGTGTCAGATCGACCACCAACCCCCAGGACGCCGATACCACCATCAGGACCGCGAATGACGCGACGAGGTGCCTGAGCCGCGTCCGCCGTGCCAAGGGAGCCCCCAGCAGGTAGACGAGGAAGAAGGCCGGCAACACGCCGAACGCGACGAGCATCTTGGTATTGAAAGCAATGCCCAGCAGAGCCGCGGACGTCAACAGCAGCGGAAGACTGCCGCGCTCGGCTGCGAGACTCACCGCCCAGGTCGCCATCATGAGCACCAGTACGAGACAACTATCGGCGTAATTGCTGCGATCCACGGCGACGCTGACCGGCATGATGGCAAGAGCAAGGCTCGCCAGAAGGGCGGCCTCACCCCCGAATTGGCCTCGCACGAGGTGGTAGATCAGGGCGACCGCGGCCACTCCCTCGAGCGCCTGTGGCAAGATCATGCTGAACCCGCCGAAGCCGAGGAGCTTGGCACAGGCGGCCTCGAACCAGAACGCGACCGGTGGTTTATCCACGCTCAGGAACCCGGCCGGATCGAACGAGACATAGAAGTAGTTGTGCCAGTTCAGGAGCATGCTCCGGACAGTCGCGGCCTGGTAGAGGTTGCCATAGCCGTTCTGGTCCAGCCCCCACATCCTCAGTCCCGCGGCCAGGAGCACGATCAGTACGAGGCAAACTCGTTCCCGCAACCGGCTCGACCCGACCTGGTCCTTGTTCGCGCACATGACTTCACCCGGTGAGCTCTTCGGTTCCAGCCGTCCTGCGACCCATCCACTCAGTGGCGATCGGAGCGACGTCACCGGATCACTTCTCAGTCTGACGCCCGCTGAGGCTCGACTTGCCCATTCCTCTCGGCGTCTGCTTCGGAATCCAGGTAGACGCCGATCTTTCGGTATTTCTGATAGCGGCGCTCGAGTAGATCGTCGATCGAGAGACCCTTGAGTTGTCGGAGAGCGTGGATCAGGAAGGACTTGATATTGGCGGCGGCCTCACGATGGTCGCGGTGGGCGCCGCCGAGCGGTTCGGGGATCAGCTCGTCGATGATGCCGAAGCGGAGCAGGTCGCGGCTGGTCATCTTGAGCGCGGCGGCGGCCTGGGGGGCGTGCTCGCTCCCCTTCCAGAGGATCGAGGCGCAACCCTCGGGAGTGATGACCGAATAGTAGCTGAACTCGAGCATCCCAAGACGGTCGCCGACGCCGATGCCCAGCGCACCGCCCGAGCCTCCCTCGCCGATGACGACGCAGATGATTGGGCTGCGGATCTGGCTCATGCCCATCAGGTTCTCGGCGATGATCGCGGCCTGGCCCCGCTCTTCGGCCGAGATCCCCGGATAGGCGCCGGGCGTGTCGATGAACGTGATGATCGGCCGGCCGAACTTGGCCGCCAGCTTCATCTTCAGCAGGGCCTTGCGATAGCCCTCCGGATGTGGCATGCCGAAATGGCAGGCCTTGCGCTCGGCCAGGTTCTTCCCCTTCTGGTGGCCAACGAACATGACCTTGTGCTCGTCGAGATGCGCGAACCCCGTGACGATCGCCTTGTCATCCCCGACGGCGCGGTCGCCGTGCAACTCGATGAACTGCTCGAAGATCAGCTCGATATAGTCGCGGGTTTGAGGTCGGCCGGAATGCCGCGAGACCTGGACGATCTGCCAGGGGTCCAGATGGGAATAGATCTCGCGCTTCAACGCGGCCAACTCGCGCCGCAGCCGCCGGATCTGCTCGGCGATCTTGGTCGTATCGCCCGCGGTGCGATTCCTGGCGTACTGGGCCTCCATCTCGGAGAGCCGGGTCTCCATCTCGTGGATCGGCGCTTCAAAGGCTAGCCGAGGTTCGCTGGGACTGGACATCGGGGCGTGGTCCTTGACCATGACGGGGCCGATCGGGACGGTACGGGGCCGGGGACGGCCGAGATCCCTGGACCGTCGGGCCGAGCCGGTCGCGGGAAGTCCGCCGATTCCGATCCGGCCGTCACGAGAAGCCCTGGCCGCGGCCCGCCATCGGGTCGGGGTCATCAATGAAGATCCGGACCGGACGAAATCGCGACAGGAACTCGTCGAGACTGCTGAATCGGTCGGCGGGCCGCTTCTGGATCATCTTGATGACCAGGTCGTTGAACTCCGGCGTGACCCGCTTGTTATGGCTGGTCAGCGGGAGCGGCTTTTCGCCCAAATGCTTCTCGAGCAGCTCTTGCGAGGAATTGGCGCGGAAGGGCGGGCGACCGCAGACCAATTCATAGCAGGTGATCCCGAGGCTGTAAATATCGGACGACGGAGCCGGCGGCTCACAACGAATCTGCTCGGGCGAAATGTAGGTACGCGTCCCCTCACGGCCAACCTTGCCACTGAACATCTTGAGGATTCCCGTCGATATCTTCTTGGCCAGGGCATAGTCGATCACCCGGACTTCGCCCGACTTGTTAAACAGGATGTTCTCGGGCTTGACGTCGCGGTGGACCCAGCCCTTGTCGTGCATGTGGGAGAGCGCCAGGGCAGCCTGCTCGATGATTCGGTGCAGTAAGGTTATCGGCAACGGATAGACCGACGGCCGGGCGATCGACAGCTTCAAGTGTTGTCCGCCGAACAGTTCCATCACGAAGTACGGCTGGATCGGATCCTTGACGATTTCATAGACCCGGATCAGGTTGGGGTGGCGGAGCTCCATGCCGAGCTTGGCCTCGCGCATGAAGATCCTGTACTCATCGCGATCCTCGGCCCGCGAAGCCAGCAACTGCTTCAAGGCGAACCGGCGCTGGGTTCCTTCCTGTACGACTTCCATCACGATCGAGGTGTGACCGGGATGGATCGTCCGGACGTACCGATAGCCGCCGATTCGATCGTCACTGGTCGTATTGATGTCCGTGGCCACGGTGCCCCTCCGAGACGGGTTTGGAACACCCGTGCGGTTCATGCCGGCCGGCAAATCGATTCGGTGACCGGGTTGAGGCCCTTCGACTCCCGCTCTGATCCTACCTCATCTTACCAAAAGCCGAAAACCTTGAGCAACTTCCGTCGTGATCTATCAACAGGGAACCGGGCGACTTTTGCAACCAACGGAGTTCAAGACCGGACCGGCCGGTCACCGATGATCTTGTTGGTCCTCGGTCCTTGGTCCTTGGGCCCGCGGTTTTGGCCAACAAACCATGACGAAGGTCGTTGGTTGCACAGTGCGATGCCTATGTCTATCCGCAGAGTGTAGGGGCAAAGCTACCAAGGACTAAGGACCAATGACCATGGACCAGGAAGCGATGCAACCCGATCCGGACCTTGGCGGGGAGATCAAGCAGCGGGAAGCCGGCGATCCGGCCCAACTCCCAGTCTCCAGCCGTCGTCGGGAGTTGGAGCGGGTGGGGGCGGCCGTCCGCGATGGCCGGGACGGCCCGGTGCTGATCACAGGGGAACCTGGTGCTGGCAAGACCTGGCTCGCCGAGCGGCTCGTGGACAAACTCCCGGCCGGCTGGCGAGCCCTCTCCATCGAACTGACCTCAGCACTCGATGCCCTGGAGTTTCTCCGACTGGTCGCAGACGCCCTGGGTCTGCCAATGACGGATCGACTGGGGTCGGTGCGATTGCGAATCCGGGCGGCCCTCGAGGACGACTCCACCGACGGCCGGAGCTGGCTCCTGATCGTCGACGAGGCTCATCGCGGCTCCCCGGCCGTGTGGGAGGAGCTCCATCTCCTGGCCGGTTCGCTCGGCCGGCCTTCGGGGTTCGCGGCCATGATCGTCATGGGCCGCACCGAATTGGCCCGTGAACTGGCGACTCGTCGCCTCGATGCATGGGCGATCCGTCTGGGACTGCACGTCCATCTGATGCCTCTGGACCTGGACGAAGCACGCGAGTTGCTGGGCTTCCATGGCCGCGCCGGCACGCGCCGTGGCGACGGCCCTGGAAGACCTCCACCGCGACGCTTTTGGCAATCCCCGGATGCTCCTTCGCCTGGCTCAGTCGCGGGCTCGGGCCATCCGGACGGGCACGCCGACGGTCAAGGCCCTCGCGCGCGGCCAGCGGCCCGAGACTCCGAAATCCCCGCACCGCTCCGCCGAGCGAGCCCCCGTGCGGATCGAGAATCCGGCCGCGCCTATCCAACCTGCCAGCAATTTGGTGCCGACGGAGGACAAGAAGCCCTCGAGATCGCCATCTTTGATTCCCTCCAGGCCCCCGATCCGGCTCGAGGATGGCCTCGTCGAGGTCGGATGGGACGGTGACATGGAGGACGAGGTGACGTACGCGAAATCACCACCGACCGATCGGGAAGCTTCATTACCAGCCGAACCCAACCGCGACGAGGAACTGGTCGAGGATCGCTACGCCGCGCTCCAAGCCTGGACGGAATGGACCCGCAATCGCGAGCGATCCCCGGCGGTCGAGGAAAGCTCAGAGGGCCTGGATTCGACATCCCCCGACACAGCGGATCCGGACGAGTCCGAACGCGACGAATCGTCGGCCGATCCCGGCTCGTCGTCCGTCACGCCCCCCGCGACGGTCCGTGCCGAGTCCCCCCATGATTTCGCGCCCTATAGCCAACTGTTCACCCGTCTGCGTCAATCGCGTCAGGGTTGACGAGATCTGAGCCATCTGAGCGTAACAGGGAGAACGCAGGTTCCTCGAGCCGATCGAGACGGAGCCCGCTCCTACGGCTTCCGTTGTAGGGGCCGGCTCCGTCCCGCGAGCTTTGGCTCGATTCTCGGAGGTCGGTTCTTCGTGCAATGCTCTGAATCGAACCTGACGCGTCGGCTGTTTTGCAGAGAGGGCCTGAATTCTCGCGATGAAACGGCCGAAGAATCGCTCCAACTCGCGACTGCGAAGCCAGGCATGGGAAATCCGCGCGAAACGACTGATGAAAGGGACCGCGGGGGGCCGAAAGCTTTCTTAACGGCCTGAGTGCGGCCACAGCCCGGCGTGCGGGGGTCGTTGCCGATTTCTTTGACGAGACGAGCAGGTGTCGCTGACGCAGATCCTGGTGCTCCCGGTCGTCCCCCTTCCCGGGAGGGACGGCAAAAGCGGTCAACCTGACCCGGACGGCGTTCTCGCCGGCTCCGGACAGGACACTCCGGAGGCGGCACCTGCTTTCCTTCCCATTTCTTACGGAATCGGACTCGGCTTCGCCGAGTCGGGCTGATCCCCCTTTCCTCCGGAATCGCCTGGGTCCTGCCCCGTCCTCGGATCACCCGCTCAACCCCAGAGAACTTCATACCTTTCGGAATTGGTCCGCACGCCAACACGCCCGAACCGGCTTGGCGCCGCTCGCCCCTCGGCGATACTCTACGCACCGCCATTATGCCGGAGTGCGATTCAGTCGCAGTCCGCGACGACTCACCGCCCGAGCAAGGAGTAACCTGGCCGTGCCCGACCCATCCGCGCCGTCTGTTGCGGCCTCACCCAAGCTGCTGATCTCGCTGGCAACTTATAATGAGGCAGGCAATCTGCGGCCGCTGGTGGAAATGATCCGTCAGTTTGCTCCGTCCGCTCGATCCTCGTCATCGACGACAACTCTCCGGACGGGACGGGACCGATCGCCGACGAGCTAGGCGACTCGCTGCCGAACTTCCACGTGATCCACCGGCCGGGCAAGCTGGGCCTGGGAACGGCGACCCTCGCGGCGATGCGGTTTGCGATCGAACACCAATTCGATTATCTGCTCAACCTCGACGCGGATTTCAGTCATGATCCGCAGTACATCCCGGCACTCCTGGCAGGGATGGCCGATCACGACGTGATGATCGGCTCGCGCTACGTGCCCGGTGGCGGGGTCGAGGGAGGATTCACGCTCAAGCGGCGGCTGATGAGCTCCGGGATCAACGGATACGCCCGACTGATGCTCGGCCTGACGACGCGCGATAACAGCGGCGCAGTTCCGTTGCTATCGCGTCAGCAAACTGGCCGAGATCGACCTGGACCAGGTTCGCTCGCCGCGGCTATTCGTTCCAGGAAGAGATCCTGTTCTGGTGCCAGCAGGTCGGCTGCCAGTTTGGAGAGACGCCGATCGTGTTCAAGGACCGCCGGGCCGGCGTGTCCAAGATCAACATGCGCGAGGCTGCTTCGGCCCTCGGGATCCTCTTCCAGCTCGGCCTGGCGCGAGGGATGGGCCGGAACTCACCGAAGAACAATCGGCGCAAGAAGTAAAGTGGGCATCGTCCCGGTTCGGCGGCCACACCGCCAAAGCGGTCATGATGTGGATCGGACCAGGAGCGGGGTCAGGTGATTCGCGACCAACAACCTTCGTCTCTCAGGCCATCTCGCGTTCGCGCACGGTCACGTAGACTTCCTGACAGGCCTCCGCGACCCTCTCGCCCAGACCCTGGTGCTTGCTCTCGAGCTGGCCGGAATACATGGTCAAGACCTTGCAGAGGAAGGCGCCATGGCAGGCGTCGGCTTCCTGAACGAGTTGGTCGAGGGATTCTTCAATCTGATCGGCCAGGTAGAGCAAGAACTGGGCCTGCCCCTTGATCTCCGCCAACGATCGACGCAGTTCCGGGGACGTGGAGCCGGTTTGACTCGAGAAATCCCCGGTGCCTGCAAACGATTCGTGAGGAGACTCGATCGTGCGCATGACAGACCCTCCATGCGTCCCATTCCTTGTCGAGCTCATGCGACGTCTCCTTCATCCTGCGGTTCGAACGTCCCATCGACCAGGGATTCGAGCGCGCCGCAGAGGTCGCCCATCAGGCGCATGTTCTGGCTCTCCAATCGGAGATTGGCCGCGTGCATCTCGACCAATTGCCGGATGAAGATCCGCGTGCCGGGATCCGTCTCGTCCCGGTACCGCTCCGCGTCCGCCACCGCGGCTCGGACCAGGTAATCCATGAATTGGAGCTTGCCGCGAATGGCGACGCAGAGCTTGGAAAGCTGGGAAGTTTCCGAAGTCTCGGATTCTGCTGTGAGTTGAGACATCCTTATCACACCTCCCCGGTTTCAATCCGCTCCCGGTAGAATGGCCGGGAGAAGCGATAGGTTAATCGTCTCGATGCAAGTTCGCAAGCGGAAAGCCGGCCCTGGCGAAAGTCGGGGGATCAAGGGTCGAGCGTCTTTAGGGACTCCAATCGTTCGAACCAAACGGTCTCCCTGGTTTCTTTCGATGACCGGCTGAGGTACAAGGAGAGGGGGTCGATACATCGCTCGCTCATTCCTGGGAGGAGATTTCAACGATGTCGCGTGGATTGAGTCGTCGTCAAATGCTGCTGGCCGGCGGTGCGGCGTGGCTGGGCGCCGGAGCCATGGGACAAGTCCTGGCCCGACCCCAGGGTTCCCCCAAGAAAGTTCTCTTCTTCATCAAGAGTGCGGGTTTTCCCCACTCGGTCGTAACTCGCCCCGACAAGGGCAATAAACCGAGCCTTGCCGAGCAGATCTTGAGCAAGGTCGGCAAGGAGCACGGGTTCGAAGTCCATGCGACCAAGGACGGACGGATGTTCGAGCCGGACAAGATCGGCGAGTGGGATGCCTTCGTCTTCGAGACGACCGGCAACCTGACCACCGCGGGGACCATGGAGAAGAGCCCCGCGATGTCGCCCGACGGCGAGAAGGCGTTCCACGACGCGATCCGTGGCGGCAAGGGGTTCCTCGGCATGCATTGCGCCACCGATACCTTTGGCACCCACCGGAAGAGAGGCCCCGACGATCCCTATATCCAGATGATCGGCGGCGAGTTCAATGGGCATGGATCGCAGCAAGAGGTGGAGATCGAAATCGCCGATCCCAAGTTCCCAGGAGTGGCCGAGGGATTCGGCAGCTCGGGCCGAACCTTCCGCATCACGGATGAATGGTACGCCCTCAAGCATATTGCCGACGACCTGCACGTCATCCTGGTCCAGGTCACCAAGGGGATGAAGGGTCCGATGTATCAGCGGCCCAATTATCCCGAGACCTGGGCCAGGAACCACGGCAAGGGCCGGGTCTTCTACACCTCGATGGGGCACCGCGAGGACGTCTGGGAAAACCCGATGTACCAGGGGCTCTTGCTCGGCGCCCTCGGCTGGGCGACCGGTCGCGTCGATGCCGATGTCACACCGAACATCAAAGACGTCACGCCGGAGTACAACAAGCTCCGTCGCTAGCTAACTCCCCACTAGCGGCGGGCATGGAGGCCCGCCCCAATGGAAGATCCCGGTCCATGGAGCGGTGGGGCGGGCGTTGCTGCCCGCCGGCATCCTCTCCGAACGGCTCTCATTGGCGCTGATTCGCCTTGGGCGAGCGCTCTCTTGTTCCGGATGCCATTTGGGGAGGGTGCGCCGATCGGCGTTTCGTCTCCGCCACGCTGTGGCAGTCGCCACACGGAGTTTTCCGACCGGCGGAGCCCATCGTGCTCCTCCGAGACACATTATTAGCAAAGATTCCCGAACAGGACGGAACGAAGGAACAAAGCACCGACGATCGGATTCAATTCCGAAGCGGTCTGAAAAATATCTCGAAAACCTTCCCGGTCAAATCTTTTGAGTTGACACCCTTACGTCAGACCGATAGCATACTGCCAATGCCTTGATCGCTCAAGGTTGAGTCCGTGGCACTGGGGAAAGAAATCGTACGTCTTTCAACGGCACGATTTCTTGTATTGTATCATTTGAGATGTTCGTCGATTCCATCGGCCGGCTCTTTTCTATTCCCATGGAATTGTAGCGCAGGTGGACTGCGTCGCCATCAGGTCCGACCGTCGTGTTGAACCGTCGGCTCAGAGGCGAATTTGATGGTCAGGATTCGAGCCTTGGACAATGCGGCCGAACCCACGTTCGCGGGGAATCTCCTGGCAGTTCGGCCCGGATCGTTGTACAGAGTATGGCGCTCGCTTCGTTAGGTCTTCGAGCCAATCGTGGTATCGATTGGCTCGATCGCGGCGAAGTTCGCCGTGCCGAGGCGGCCAACAAACCCCAAATCGCGTTTGATTCGGCTCGCAGTGTACCAAATAACTCGTCGGCGAGCTGGAAAAGAAGGAACCGCACGCATCCCATGAGTTAAGTGTTGATGTGAAATCGCAGGATGCACTCTCTGGCCCAAGTGGAAGAGCTCTTCGCAGCGACGCGAAGTTTTCCAACCATTTTCATGTAACAGTTGGCGATCGCCTCGTAGTTGAAGTGGATCGCTGAACGTTGTGGACCGAGAGCGTATGCCGGTCAGAAAGGGCGCTGAGGTTTCGGCGCCGCTAACCCCCGAGTTCCCGCGAGCGGCGGTTGTGCTGGCCAGCCGATTGGCACCACCGTTGGCCCCCGGAAAACCAGCGGTTTCCATGAACTCGTGATGCGAGCTCATCCGACCACAAGTGATCTTGCAACCTGTTGCTTTCACGACGCTAGCCGAGCCTCTGCTCCTTTGGGTCGATCGGAGTGTCTCTCATCGGTCGTTGAACTATGGCGTGGGGGAACCTGCCCGGGCCGGAAGGGCTCCCGTACCTTCCTGCCCGAAGTCGAGGTTCCGTGACGGGGCCTTTTTCCTGAAAAGCGGTGTTCGCTTTGAACCGGTTTTCGTGTCTATGAAGTAAGGGTCAATCGGCTGCACTCGATGTGGCTGGTTTCTCTCTCGCAATTCCCAGACTTGATCTGCAATTCCTCTTGAATGGACAACAGAGTCCAGGAGCGATGAGGCGATGTACAATTCCCTTCTCCGAGCATTGCGAGGAAAAAAGGGCATTCGAGCCCACTCGAAACCGCGACGGCGTGCGGCCTTACAATGGAGCTTCGACGCGCTCGAAGACCGCACGGTGCTGTCGCAGCTCAGTGTCGTCTCGGCGAACGGGATCGGGGGGGACAACATCTTCCTCGGCGGGTCGCTCAACTTCTTCTCAGACAATAAGATCGGCTCGACGGCGATCGATAGTCAGGGCGACATCTACGTCGCCGGCGAGTTCGCGGGGAGCATCAATTTCGACCCTCAGGGGAGCTCGCAATGGGTTCGGTCAACCCCCTTTGGTTTCGACATGTACGTCGCCAAGTATAGCCCCCAGGGGGCCCCGATCTGGGTTGACCAGTTCCAGGACGGATCCGATGGATTCTCGGCCTTTCCCACCGATTTCGCCAACGGTCTGGCGGTTGACAGTAGCGGCAACGTGTACGTGACGGGATCGTTCTCGGACGGGGTTAACTTCAACCCCAATCCCGGTCTTTCCAAAGTGGTGTTCCCCTGGAGCCAGGACGTTTTCGTCCTGAAGCTCGCCACGAACGGCACGTTCCAGAACGTGGGCGACTACGGCAACGACGGCTTTTTCGCGGGGTTTGGAGAGGGAACTTCGATTGCCGTGGATCTCTCGGGCAACAACGTCCTCGTCGTGGGCGACTTCACCAACACGATTGACTTTGACCCCAACAGTGGCACCAACAGCGGGCTGTTGACGTCGCGGGTGGCCAATGTGCAGGACGGCTTTGCCGTGGAACTGAACAGTAGTCTCTCGTACAACTGGGCGGTCTCGTTATCCGACGGCATCGGTTTCCCCTCCGGCATCACCTCCGGGGCGTTCGACCCAAAAAATGATAACGCCTACGTGGCCGGCTTCTTCGGCGTCGACGTCAGCGGCGACACGGACGCCATCATCGGCAGGATCGGCACGCTGGGGAACGTTCAGCAGGTCCAGGAAATCGGCGACCAGGAGACCCCGTTGAGTCCCGGTTTTCAGTTCGACGCGGTGACTGGGATCGCGGTCGATAGCAATGAGAACGTTTACGTGACCGGCGACTTCGCCGGCAAGGGCGTCAACTTCAACGACCTCGGGAGCGGGACCATCGCGCTGGACAGCTCGGACGGTGGGTTTGTCGACGACGCCTTCGTTGCCAAGTACGACAAGAACTTCAACCTCCAGTGGGCGGACCGGCTCGGCAGCGATGGCTTCGACCAGACTCTCAGCGATGGGTTGTCGATCGACTCGGGGAACGACGTCTACTTTGGCGGTACCTTCTTCTCCCAGGCGGCCTACGGAACCAATTCGAGCGCCCCGTTTGTAATTTCCCCCGTGCCGGCGAGCGTGACGGTGTTCGACTCGTACGTGCTGCGGGTGAACGCCAGCACCGGGAATCTGGACAGCACGGGCGGGACACCCGACACGTTCGTCACGGGCTCGAAGAACGGCAACACGACCGTCTTCGACATCGCGGGGAATTCGGCGGGCGAGGTGGCGTTCACGGGTTTCTATGACGGCGGTTCGGACCCCACCTTCGGTTCCACAACCCTTTCGTCCCTGGGCGAGACCAATGCCTTCATCGCCGAGCTCTCGGCGCCGCTTCAGCCGCCGGTGATCAACTCCCCGACGGCGAACTCGACGATCTCCGCCACCGCCGGCCAGTCGTCCACGCAGGCCGTGTCGGCGACCGATCCCCAGAGCCTGACGCTCTCTTACAGCCTGTCCTTCGGCACGCCCTCCGCCTCCTCGTGGGCCTCGATCAATCCGTCAACGGGGTTAATCAGTCTCAACCCGCCCGCCGGCGCGGCGAACCAGTCGTTCCCCATCACGCTGACTGTCACCGACAGCGGGGCGCCGCCACAGTCCACGTCCGAGAACCTCACGATCTCGGTCAAGTCGCAGACCCCGCCTGTGGTCTCCCCGATCTCGAACCAGACGGTCACCGCGGGCCAATCCATCTCGGTCACCGCCACGGCCACCGGCCCGCCCGGCGATACTTTCCACTTCAACCTGAGCAATCCACCGTCGTGGGCCACGATCGTGTCCACCACCGGCGTCATCACGCTGGCACCCCCCATCAACGTGAGCGGACAGTTCTCCATAACGGTGACTGCCACCGACAACGTCACCTCCGAGAACAGCAACCCGGTCTCGTTCAACGTAACGGTTAACACGCCTGCGCCGCCTGTCGTCGCCCCGATCTCGACTCAGTCGGTCACCGGGGGCCAATCCATCACAGTCACCGCCACGGCCACCGGCCCGGCCGGCGATACATTCCACTTTAACCTGAGTAGTCCGCCGTCGTGGGCCACGATCGTTTCTACCACCGGGGTCATCACGCTAGCCCCCCCCACTAGCGTGAACGGCTCGTTCTCCTTGACCGTGACGGCCACCGACAACGTCACCTCGGAGACCAGCAACCCGGTCTCGTTCAACGTGACGGTCAACAAGCCGGCCGCGCCTGTGGTCAACCCGCTCTCGAGCGTGACGGTCACCGGCGGCCAGTCCCAGACGGTCACCGCCACGGCCACCGGCCCGGCCGGGGACACGTTCACCTTCGCCCTGAGCAGTCCGCCGTCGTGGGCCACGATTGTTCCCACCACCGGGGTCATCACGCTGGCACCTCCCACCAGCGTGAGCGGAGCATTCATTATCGATGTGACCGCTTCCGACACCGTCACCCAGGAGACCAGCACCACGCCGACGCCGTTGGCAGTGACGGTTAACAAGCCGTCCGCGCCTGTGGTCAACCCGCTCTCGAGCGTGACGGTCACCGGCGGCCAGTCCCAGACGGTCACCGCCACGGCCACCGGCCCGGCCGGGGACACGTTCACCTTCGCCCTGAGCAGTCCGCCGTCGTGGGCCACGATTGTTCCCACCACCGGGGTCATCACGCTGGCACCCCCCACCAGCGTGAGCGGAGCGTTCATCCTCAACGTGACCGCTTCCGACACCGTCACCCAGGAGACCAGCAACCCGCAGTCGCTCGGCGTGACGGTCAACAAGCCGCCCCCACCCACGGTCAACTCGATCCCGAGCGTGACGGTCACCGGCGGCCAATCCCAGACGGTCACCACCACGGCCATCGGCCCGCCCGGCGACACGCTTCAGTACAGCTTGATCAATCCGCCGTCGTGGGCCTCGATCGTCCCCACCACCGGGGTCATCACGTTAGCCCCCCCCACCAGCGTGAGCGGCTCGTTCCCCTTGACCGTGACCGCTACCGACACGATCACCCAGGAGACCAGCAACGCGCAGGCGTTCGGCGTGACAGTCAACAAGCCGAACATCCCCACGGTCAACCCGGTCCCGAGCGTGACGGTCACCGGCGGCCAATCCCAGACGGTCACCGCCACGGCCACCGGCCCGGCCGGCGACGCGTCGTTCCACTTTTTCCTGAACAATGCGCCGTCGTGGGCTTCGATCGATCCCAACTCCGGGATCATCACGGTGCAACCGCCGGTGAACGTGAGCGGCCAGTTCAACATGACCGTGATCGCTCTCGACAACGCCACCCAGGAGCAGAGCACCGGGCAGTCGTTCGTCGCGACGGTCAACAAGCCGTTCATCCCGCCCCAGCTCGGAGCGATCCCGACTGTAACCGTTACCAGCGGCCAGACTCAGACGGCCACCGCCACAGCCACCGACGTGATCGGTGACCCGGTGCTCTTCAGTCTGAGCAACGCGCCGTCGTGGATCACGATCAACCCGAACAGTGGCGTCATCACGGTGAACCCCCCGATCAACGTGGGCGGATCTGCCTCCGTCACGGTGAACGGCACCGACGCCACCAACGGGAGCCTCTTTGGGACCCAGACGTTCACGGCGAACGTGGTGGGCGTTCCGCCCCAGATCAACGGCTTCAGCCTGGCCGGGACGTCAAGGAAAGGGTTCACGGGCGTCACGATCTTCTTCAACGAGCCCATGGACCCGAACTCGACCGGCTCCTCGGGCAACTACACCGTCAGGATTTCTTCCACGGCCAAAGGCAAGGTGAAGAAGATCCTCGGTGCTTTCGCCCAGTACAACGGCTCCAACAACAGCGTGTTTCTGACGTTCTCCAAGAAGCAGAAGTTCCACATCCAGCTTACCATCGGCGGTATTCGTGCCGCCAACGGCGCAGGGCTGAGCAGTGGCACCCTGACTCTGAGGTGAGCCCGGGTGCGCGATCCAATCGCGGAGGTCGGCGAGGGCTGTCGCAGGGCGACCTGCGGCAGCCCCGTCGCATTTCTGGGCGCGAGAACCAGTGCAGAAGTGTCGCGCCCCTGACACCCAAGGACTCCATCAATTTCGTGCCTGGCCCGCATCGAACCCACCGGCGAACGCGAAATCTCCGCGTGTGTCCGAACAACGAGGGCGCTACTCCTTCGCCCGCTCGAAGACGGGTTTCCCTTCGACGATGGTCATGAGGACCTTGGTGGAAAGGATCTCCCCGGGCTTGGCGTGGAACAGGTCGCGATCGAGGACGGTCACGTCGGCTCGGAATCCGGTCTTGAGGATGCCGAGCCGGTCCTCGGCGAACGCCGGCTCGGGCCGAGCCGGCGGTGAAGCCGCGGAGGGCTTCCTCGAGTGTGAGGCGTTGCTCCGGGTGCCATCCGCCCGCGGGATGGCCCTCGGGGTCCTGGCGCGTGATCGCCGCGTAGATTCCCCAGAAGGGGTTGACGATCTCGACGGGGAAGTCGCTCCCATACGCCATCGCGACGTGTGCGTCGACGAACCATCGCCAGGCATAGGCGCCGTCGACCCGGCCCGGGCCGAGCCGCGCGTCGGCCCATCGCATGTCGTCGCTGGCGTGTGAGGGCTGCATCGAGGCGATGATGCCCAGCTCGGCGAAACGGGGGACGTCCTCCTTGCGGACGACCTGGGCGTGCTCGATCCGGAGCCGGGGGTCGCGCGCCTGGGGGACGGCCTTTCGCGCGGCGGCGTAGGCGTCGAGCACCAGGGCGTTGCCCTTGTCGCCGATGGCGTGGGTGGCGACCTGCCAGCCGTGCCGCAAGGCTTCGGTCGTCGTCGCCTCGAGGACCTTGGGATCGATCAGGAGCAAGCCGGAATTGCCCGGGTCGTCGTGGTAGGGGCGGAACAGGAGCCCGCCGCGCGAGCCCATCGCACCGTCGATGAAGAGCTTGATGGCGCGCAGCTCGAATCGCGCACCGTCGGGGCCGGCCTGGGGGGGCCGGCTGACGAACTTGACCTCGCTCGCCCGCGGGGGGCGAGGCCATGCCGTAGACCCGGATCACGAGCTGGCCGTCGCGGTCGAGCTCGCGGTAGACGTCGGCGGTGCGCCGGGAGATGCCGGCGTCATGGACGCCGGTCAGGCCCGCGCGGAGGGCCAGCTCCTGGGCCGCGAGCAGCCGGCGCCGGACGTCGAGCTTGGTGGGGGCCGGGACCGCGCGGCCGACCAGGCCCATGGCCCCGTCGATGAAGACGCCGGTCGGCCGACCGTCCTTGTCCCGGATGATCTGGCCGTCGGAGGGAGCCACGGATTCCTTGGTGACCTTCGCCCGCCGCATGGCCTCGGTGCTGGCCCAGCCGGCGTGGCCGTCGACCCGGCGGAGCCAGACCGGCCGGCGCGGGGCCGCTTCGTCGAGCACGGCCGCGGTCGGGAACGCGCCGCCCGGCCAGAGGCTCTGGTCCCAGTTCCGCCCCGTGATCCAGGAGTCGCCGGGCGTCGCGTCGGCCCGCGCCTTGATCCGTCGGGCGACCTCCTCGAGCGACGCGACCCCGCGGAGGTCGACCTCTTCCTTGCTCGCGCCCAGCGACTCCATGTGGCCGTGGGCGTCGATCAGTCCGGGGATGGCGAACGCGTCCGGCCGGTCGACGACCCGGGTTGACGGCCCGCGAAACCGCATGACCTCCTCGACGGAGTCCGACGGCGGCGATCGCGCCGTCGCGTACGGCCAGGGCCTCGGCCCAGGGGCGGTCGCGGTCCCCGGTCCAGATCCGCCCCACCTTGACGATCAACGCGGCCGGACCGTCGCGGTGCAGCCGGAGCGCCCGGCCCGGCAGCTTCCGCTTCGAGGCTGGTTCCACCGTGAGTTTCCCTCCCGACGATCAGGGCCACGCCGTTGACGAACAGGTATTTCACGCCGGTCGCGTAAGCGGGTCGGTTGATCGAATGTCGCCCGGTCGCGGAACGTCTCCGGGTCGAAGACGACAAGGTCGGCGACGGCGCCCTCGCGGATGACGCCCCGGTCGGGCAGGCCAAGGACCTGCGCGGGCCAGCCCGAGCACGACCGGATCGCCTGCTCGAGCGAGATGACCTTCTCGTCGAGTGCGTAGCGGATCTTGCGGGGGAACGTACCGTAGGCACGCGGATGGGGATGGTCGTCCCGTCCGGGCAGGTGGGTCGAGCCGTCGGAAGCCGTGGCGACGAACTCATGCCGCATGACCTCGCGGACGTCCGGCTCGCACATGCCGAAGCTGATCGCCTGTGCGCCGCCGTGTCGCTGGATGTCCAGGACGACCTCCAGCGGCGTCGTCCCGGTTCGCTCGGCGATCGCGATCAGGTCGAGCCCGGCCCATTCGGGCCGAGGCGCGTACCGGGCGATCCGGACCGAGGCGCCACCGTCGCGCTGGTCCAGCTCGCTGCTGGATTGCCCGGCGCAGCTCCGCCCCGCGCACGGGATCGGCGGCCAGCCGGGCGAAGTTCTCGGCGTTCCCCTGGACGGCCCAGTGCGGGACCACCATCGCGGCCAGACGTGGTGCTCGAGGCGATGTACGGATACTGGTCGGCCGTGACGAGCTGGCCGGCAGCCGTGCGCCGCGATGATCCGCTCCAGTGCCGAGCCGACCATTCCCCAGTACGGTTTCCCGCTGGCCTTCAGGTGCGAGATGTGCACCGGGGCACCAGACCCCTTGCCCACGGCGATCGCCTCGTCGATCGCGTCGAGCAACCCGGCCCCCTCGCTCCGGATATGCGAGGCATAGATGCCCCCGTGCCGGTGCGCGACCTTCGCCAGCTCGATCAGCTCGGCGGTCCGGGCGTACCGGCTGGGCACGTAGATCAACCCCGACGAGATGCCCCAGGCACCGGCCTGCATGCCGCGCTCGACGAGCTGCTTCATCCGCTCCAGATCGGTCGCGCTCGGGGCCCGATCCGTATTTCCCATGATCGTCGACCGGACTTCCCCCTGGGGGACCAGGTGGATGACATTGCTGCCGGCGCCGTGGGCGTCGATTGCGGCGAGGTATTTGGCGACGTCGAGGACTCCGCCCCCACAGTTCCCGGTGACGATCGTGGTCACGCCCTGGGTGAGGAAATTCGCGTTGAGCCGGGTCGGCGTCTTGGTGATCCCCTCGTCGGAGTGCGTGTGCAAGTCGATGAACCCAGGCGCGACGATCAGCGTCGAGGCGTCGATGACCTTCGCGCCGGGTTCGGCCTCGAAGGTGCCGACTGCCACGATCCGATCGCCGCGCACGGCAACATCGCCGCGACGACCCGGCGCACCGGTGCCGTCGATCAGCGTGCCCCCTTTCAGGACCAGGTCGGCGGCCACGCGCCGGACTTTTCCGGGATCTGGCGCAGCGACTGCATTGACCACTGATAAGTACATCATGAGCGACAGAATCATGACCCTAGCCTCGAGTCCAGGAAACCGAACCAAGTGTGCGCTTCCATCATAACGTATCAGATCCCGCCCAAGAATTGGGGCGCGGAACCTGCGTCCGGTCGAACTGTGGTTCGGAAAGGGACTGGCTCGCAAGCGGTTTACAGCTTAGCTTGGCGTGAGTACGATCAATCTGCTGTGCACCTGGAAACAGGTGCGGAACAGGAGTGTCCGCCGGATCCTCAATTCATCGGTTCCAATAGAATAGATTAAATTTTTATATTTATATTTATTTGGGCGGGCTGACTTCGAATGAAGTAATCGTGAAAGGGGCAGCAATGCGCCTCGGACTGATCGGCTCGACGGGACACTGGCAGACCTACGCACCGGCCCTGAAGCACGTCCCCGGCTTGACGCTCGTCGCGGTCGCCGCGGCCGGGCCGGAGGAGACGACCGGCGCGTTCGACCACGCACCTGGCTTGACAGTGGACACGCGTCGCCACGACGACGCCCAGAAAATGCTGGATACCGAGAAGCTGGACGTGGTCCAGGTCTGCGGCCGCAACGATCGGATCCCAGTTTGGGCGCGCATCTGCCTGGAGCGCGGCCTCCCGGTCATGGCGGAGAAGCCCCTGGCGATGGACTTGCCCACGCTCGAAGGGTTGTTCCAGGCGGCGCGGAAGACGAAGGCGGCTCTCGTGCCGATGCACACCATGCGCGGCGTCTCCGAGCTGGCCGCAGTGCGGCAGGCCGTCCGCGCCGGA
Source organism: uncultured Isosphaeraceae bacterium (assembly GCA_963842405.1). GTDB lineage: Bacteria > Planctomycetota > Planctomycetia > Isosphaerales > Isosphaeraceae > CAVZRC01. Next base: position 422,757 of record CAWJGW010000003.1, read on the forward strand.
GACATCGGCGAACCCATGATCAGCTTTAGCCAGAAGACCTATAAATGGGGAAAGTCGCGCCCGGACGCCTACCGCAGTCGCAAGACGTTCCCCGGCCTTGCACCCTGGGTCGGCATCCACGCCTTCGACTGGCTGCACTGGATCCTTGGCGATGTCTTCACAGATGTGCAAGGAAGAGAGGGGACGACGGCGCACCCGGACTTCTCGGCCTGCGCCAGTCAGGCGGCCTTCGTGCTCTCGATGCGCAACGGCGGCGTGGCATCGCTCACCCTCGACTATCTGCGACCGGAATCCGCGCCCACTCATGGGGACGAACGCCTGCGGATCGCCGGCTCTCACGGCGTCATCGAGACAGCCCTGATCGAGAAGAAAGTGACGTTGATCGCCGCCGGCAAACGACCCCGAACGCTTCCCCTGACCCCACAGACCGACATCTTCACCCAGTTCGCCCGCTCGCTGCGCGGTGAATCGCCGCTCCCGCTCTCGCTGCACGAGGCCTGCCGCATCACGGAGATCGCCATCAAGGCGCAGCAGGCTGCCGACACAGGACACGTCGTCTCTCTCCGCGAGTCCTCATACCGCACACCTTGAGCCCTCGTTGGACTACCAAAAAAAGGCCGCCCCGGTTGGGGCGGCCTCTGATCGATCCGCTCGGTGATCGAGTCACCAGGCCGGTCAGGAAATCCCTCCTGCCTTGTTGATCGCAGTGAAGACCGTGTTCGCCGCACTGGACGCCGAACTGTTGATCGAGCCGTTACTCGACTCACTATCGATGGCCGCGAGCAAGGTCACAATGCTATACACCGTGTTGTTGGACAGACCGAGGGCTGAGCCGTTCGAGCCGACGTTGTAGTTATCCACCCCGGTGCCGTAGGTCGTCACGGTGAAACCATAGGACGTTGCGGCGGTGCCCGCCAGGCTGCTGTCGGTCACGTACGCGGCCAGGGCCGTCGCCACGACCTCGCTGAGGGACGAGGTGCTACCCAGCCCTTTCACGTAGGATGCGACCTGGGCGTTGGTCTTGCCTGCCAGGCTGCCCAACAGGTTCGGGGAGATCGTCGCGAGCCAGTTCCCGAGGTTCGTGGCGCTCGACCCGCCGTTGAGGCTGGTGATCAGGGCCTGACCTTTTCCGGCGGCGGTGTTGATCCAGAACGAGGGCGCGGCCGTCTGGCCTGCGCACACGGTCGAGCCGGCCATGCTCGATGGGATGGTCGTGCCGCCGTTGTCCGAGCTCTGCAGGCGGCCCTGCGCGGAGTAGAAGTCACCGGTGGACAAGCCGAGCTGGGTGATCGCCGTACCGCAGACGAAGTCAACCTGATAATAGGAGCTAGGCAAGGTGACAGTGAGAGAGCCACTACCCGGTCCAAACAAGCCAGTGGACGACTGGAAAACCGTCTGGAGGTACGCCGAGGTGGCACTGAAGTACGACTGCGGCGTGACGTAGCTAACCAGCGAAAGCTGGTCGTAATTCCCACTGGGCACCGTGAAGTTCACCGTGACGGTGTCACCCTGTTGGGTGTTGCCGCCGAGGCTGCTGTACGTGCCGACCTTATGGCCACTACTGTTATCTACGGTGAAGGAGACATTCTGCAGGTTGCAGCACGGGGTGACCACCCACACCTGCTCGGACGGGTCATTGTTGTCCGTGGCCTTGCTGTTGTTGCTGTCGCCGTTATAGGTGGCGTCCCACTGGTAGATGCCCGCCGCGGCGGACGCAGACAACGAGTAGCCCGGAGTCGTGTACGTGCCGTCGCCGTTAACCGTCACCGTCGCCGTATCCAACTTGCTGCCGCTCGGACTGTACAGGGTGAAGGTGATCGAGCCGGTCGGGTTAACGCCGCCGGATAGCGTGGCCGAGTCGGTCAGGGTCGTGCAGGTGCCCACGGGAACGACGGTCGTGTTCGGCGTCGTGCTGATCGACGGGCTGGCCGAGCCGATCGTCACCTTCTCGTTCGGGTTGTTGATGTCACTGACGGCCTTGTTGTCCGAGTCGCCGCTATACGCGGCATCCCACTGGTAGGTGCCTGCCTTGCTCGCCGTGTAGCCGTTCGGTGTGGAGTACGAGCCGTTGCCGTTGACCGAGACCGTCTCCGTGTCAACCGCGGAGCTGCCACCATTGTAATACAAGGTGAAGGTGATCGTGCCGGTCTCGTAATTGCCGCCGGAGAGCACGGCCGTGTCCTTGATGACCAGGGTCGTGCTGCACTGCCCGCTATTGGTGCTGGGAGTCGTGACGATCGTCGGGGTGGCTGGGCTCACCACCACCTGCTCGTTCGCGTTGTTGTTCTCGCTCACGGAGCTGTTGTTGGAGTCGCCACTATAGCTGGCATCCCACTGGTAGGTCCCCGTCACCGTGCCAGTCTTCGGCAGAGTGTAGCCGGTCGGGGTCGTGTAACTGCCATTGCCGCTGACCGTGGCTGTCTCCGTGTCCACCTTGGTGCTGCCCAGGTAGAGCGTGAAGGTGATCGTCCCGGTCGGGCTAACGGCGCCGGACAGGACGGCCGTGTCCTTGAGCGTCGGCGAGGTCGTACCCAGGGTGAGCGCGGTGACGCTTGGAGTCGTGACGATCGACGGGCTGGCCGAGCCGATCGTCACCTTCTCGTTCGGGTTGTTGATGTCACTGACGGCCTTGTTGTCCGAGTCGCCGCTATACGCGGCATCCCACTGGTAGGTGCCCACCTTGCTCGCCGTGACGCCGGTTGGCGTGGTGTACGAGCCGTTGCCGTTGACCGTCAACGTCTCCGTGTCAATCGGAGTGTTGCCACCGTTGTAATACAAGGTGAAGGTGATCGTGCCGGTCTCGTAATTGCCGCCGGAGAGCACGGCCGTGTCCTTGATGACCAGGGTCGTGCTGCACTGCCCGCTATTGGTGCTGGGAGTCGTGACGATCGTTGGGGTGGCTGGGCTCACCACCACCTGCTCGTTCGCGTTGTTGTTCTCGCTCACGGAGCTGTTGTTGGAGTCGCCACTATAGCTGGCATCCCACTGGTAGGTCCCCGTCACCGTGCCAGTCTTCGGCAGAGTGTAGCCGGTCGGGGTCGTGTAACTGCCATTGCCGCTGACCGTGGCTGTCTCCGTGTCCACCTTGGTGCTGCCCAGGTAGAGCGTGAAGGTGATCGTCCCGGTCGGGTTAACGGCGCCGGACAGGACGGCCGTGTCCTTGAGCGTCGGCGAGGTCGTACCCAGGGTGAGCGCGGTGACGCTTGGAGTCGTGACGATCGACGGGCTGGCCGAGCCGATCGTCACCTTCTCGTTCGGGTTGTTGATGTCGCTGACGGCCTGGTTGTTAGTATCGCCGCTATAAGTGGCGTCCCACTGGTAGGTGCCCACCTTGCTCGCCGTGACGCCGGTTGGCGTGGTGTACGAGCCGTTGCCGTTGACCGAGACCGTCTCCGTGTCAACCGCGGTGCTGCCACCATTGTAGTACAAGGTGAAGGTGATCGTGCCGGTCTCGTTATAGCCGCCGGAGAGCACCGCCGTGTCCTTCAGGACCAGCGTCGTGCTGCACATGCCGCTGGTGGTGCTGGGCGTCGTGACGATCTTCGGGCTGGCCTTGTTGATGGTCACCGGCTCGACCGCGCCGACCGAGCTCTTGTAGTTGCTGTCGCCGCTGTACACGCCGATGAACGCGTCGCTGCCCGCCGTCAATGCCGCCGTCGTTGCCGAATTCGGCACCAATCCGCTGCTGAGCGTCACGGTCTGCGTGCTCACCGGTGTCGTCGTTCCGTATACCGGGCTCGCTGTGTTGTAGAAGTAGTAGGTCACCGTCCCAGTAGGTGTGAACGGCGTCCCGCTCACTGTCGCCGTGTCGTATACCTTCTCGCCCGGCACCCGGTCACCGCGCCGCCGCCCGAATCGTAGATCGCCGTGCTCACGCTCGACGATGCCTGGTTAATCGTCAACGGCTCGACCGCGCCCACGGAGCCCTTGTAGTTGCTGTCACCGTTGTACACCCCGATGTACGAGTAGCCGCCCGCCATCAACGCCGCGCTCACGGCCGAGTTGGGCACCGTGCCGTTGGCGTTCAAGGTCACCGTCTGGGTCGAGAACGGCGTGCCGGTGCCCGTGCTGTTGGTGAAGAATTCGTAGGTCACGGTGCCGGTGGGCGTCAACGGCGTCCCCGTCACGGTCGCCGTGTCGTACACCTTCTCGCCCAGCGCGCTGGTCACCGGGCCGCCGGTCGAATCGAAGATCGCCGTGCTGACGCTGGAGCTGCCCTGGTTGATCGTCAGGGGCTCGACCGCGCCGGTGGAGGGTGCGTAATTGCTGTCGCCGCTGTAGACGCCGATGTAGGAGTAGCTGCCGGCCATCAAGGCGGCGGTGGTGGCCGAATTGGGCACCGCGCCGCCGATCAAGGTGACCGTCTGGTCCACGTGCGGCCCAGTGCCGTTGATGGTCGAGAAGAACTCGTAGGTGACGGTGCCAGTGGGCGTGAACGGACTGCCGGTCACCGTGGCGGTGTCGTACACCTGCTCGCCCAGCGCGCCGGTCACTGGGCCACCGGTCGAATCAAAGATCGCCGTGCTCACGCTGGAGCTGCTCTTGTTGATCGTCAGGGGCTCGACGGCGCCGGTGGAGGGTGCGTAGTTGCTGTCGCCGCTGTAGACGCCGATGTAGGAGTAGCTGCCGGCTGTCAAGGCGGCGGTGGTGGCCGAGTTGGGCACCACGCCACCGGTCAAGGTCACCGTCTGATCCACGTGAGGTCCGGTGCCGTTGATGGTCGAGAAGAACTCATAGGTGACGGTGCCAGTGGGCGTGAACGGACTGCCGGTCACCGTGGCGGTGTCGTACACCTGCTCGCCCAGCGCGCCGGTCACCGGGCCGCCGGTCGAGTCGAAGATCGCCGTGCTCACGCTGGAGGTGGCCTGGTTGATCGTCAGGGGCTCGACGGCGCCGGTGGAGGGTGTGTAGTTGCTGTCGCCGCTGTAGACGCCGATGTAGGAGTAGCTGCCGGCTGTCAAGGCGGCGGTGGTGGCCGAGTTGGGCACCACGCCACCGGTCAAGGTCACCGTCTGGTCCACGTGCGGCCCGGTGCCGTTGATGGTCGAGAAGAACTCATAGGTGACCGTGCCGGTGGGCGTGAACGGCGTGCCGGACACCGTGGCCGTGTCGTACACCTGCTCGCCCAGCGCGCCGGTCACTGGGCCGCCGGTCGAATCGAAGATCGCCGTGCTCACGCTGGAGGTGGCCTGGTTGATCGTCAGGGGCTCGACGGCGCCGGTGGAAGCGCGTAGTTGCTGTCGCCGCTGTAGACGCCGATGTAGGAGTAGCTGCCGGCCGTCAAGGCGGCGGTGGTGGCCGAGTTGGGCACCACGCCGCCGGTCAAGGTCACCGTCTGGTCCGACGTGCGGCCCGGTGCCGTTGATGGTCGTGAAGAACTCATAGGTCACCGTGCCGGTGGGCGTGAACGGCGTGCCGGTCACCGTGGCCGTGTCGTACACCTGCTCGCCCAGCGCGCCGGTCACTGGGCCGCCGGTCGAATCGAGGATCGCCGTGCTCACGCTGGAGGTGGCCTGGTTGATCGTCAGGGGCTCGACGGCGCCGGTGGAAGGCGCGTAGTTGCTGTCGCCACTGTAGACGCCGATGTAGGAGTAGCTGCCGGCCGTCAAAGCGGCGGTGGTGGCCGAGTTGGGCACGACGCCGCCGGTCAAGGTCACCGTCTGGTCCACGTGTGGTCCGGTGCCGTTGATGGTCGAGAAGAACTCATAGGTCACCGTGCCGGTGGGCGTGAACGGCGTGCCGGTCACCGTGGCGGTGTCGTACACCTGCTCGCCCAGCGCGCCGGTCACTGGGCCGCCGGTCGAATCGAAGATCGCCGTGCTCACGCTGGAGGTGGCCTGGTTGATCGTCAGGGGCTCGACGGCTCCGCGTGTAGCGGCATGTAGTTGCTGTCGCCGCTGTAGACGCCGATGTAGGAGTAGCTGCCGGCCATCAAGGCCGGCGGTAGTGGCCGAGTTGGGCACGACGCCGCCGGTCAAGGTCACCGTCTGCGTGCCGACGTGCGGTGCCGGTGCCGTTGATGGTCGATGAAGAAGTATAGGTCACGGTGCCCGTGGGCGTGAACGGCGTGCCGGTCACCGTGGCGGTGTCGTACACCTGCTCGCCCAGCGCGCCGGTCACTGGGCCGCCGGTCGAATCGAAGATCGCCGTGCTCACGCTGGAGGTGGCCTGGTTGATCGTCAGGGGCTCGACGGCGCCGGTGGAGCCGCGTGTAGTTGCTGTCGCCGCTGTAGACGCCGATGAAGGAGTAGCTGCCGGCCATCAAGGCGGCCGTGGTGGCCGAGTTGGGCACCGCGCCGCGGCGATCAGGGTCACCGTCTGGGTCCGACGTGCGTGCCCGGTGCCGTGTGATGGTCGAGAAGAACTCGTAGGTGACCGTGCCCGTGGGCGTGAACGGCGTGCCGGTCACCGTGGCCGTGTCGTACACCTGCTCGCCCAGCGCGCCGGTCACTGGGCCGCCGGTCGAATCGAAGATCGCCGTGCTCACGCTGGAGGTGGCCTGGTTGATCGTCAGCGGCTCGACGGCGCCGGTGGAGCCGGCAAGTAGTTGCTGTCGCCGCTGTAGACGCCGATGTACGAGTAGCTGCCGGCCATCAGCGGCGGCGTCAGGGCCGAATTGGGCACGGTGCCGTTGGCGTTGAGGGTCACCGTCTGGGAGGTCGTAGCGGGCCCGTGCCGTTGATGGTCGAGAAGAACTCGTAGGTGACGGTGCCGGTGGGCGTGAACGGCGTGCCGGTCACGGTCGCCGTGTCGTACACTTGCTCGCCCAGCGCGCCGGTCACTGGGCCGCCGCCCGAATCATGGATCGCCGTGGACACGCTGGAGCTGGCCTGCTGTGACTGCTGATTCGTGAAGGTGATCGTGCTGCTGGCGAGCACGCCCTGAGAGCCGCTGGTCTTCGAGGTGAAGCCCGCTCCGGTGACACCGAGGTAGACCGCGAGCTGACTCTGGCTGCTGGAATCATTGATAAAATTCACCGCGTCGTTGATCATCGTCGTCACTTGGGCCGCAGTGGAATAGCCGGCTTGCGGGGTCACGTTCTCGAGATTACCCGAGGAAAAGTCGGAGGCCGCTGCGGTCCCGGTCTCGGGGTCGAACTCCAACTTCCAGATCGCCAGTTGCAGACCACCCATCAGCTCGGGATTCGTGCTGTACTGAGACTCCACGTAGTTGGCGAAGGTGTTATAGAGATAGGCGATCCTCCCTGAATTGAGGATGTTCGGCGTCACGGTGGTGACGTTCAGGGCCGGCGGCATCTCCTGGCCCAAGACCGAGTAGGTGTTCACCCCGTCGTTCAGGCCTTGGAAGGGATCGGCGCAGTAAGAGGAGAACTCGGGCGTCGTGAACCCGGGCGTCCCGGTATATGTCGTCGTGATGGGCAATTGCGCGACGAAGAGCTGCTCGGACGCATAGCTCGCCGGGTTGGCGTTGTTGAAGTTCTTGTTGATCTGGAAGTTCACTTCCAGGGGGGAGTTGCCGTTCTGGGCGAAGAAATCGGCGGACTTGAACGTCACCGAGGTGAAATTATTGGGTGCAGGGTCCGTCACATCGGTCACCTGCACGTTGACCGTGCTGGCCGTCCCTCCGGCAAGGATGGGGTTGATCGGCGAGTCGCTCGAAGTGCTCAGGTTGGTGTAGCCGGTAGGAGGAATCTCGACGAGTTGGTAGTTGCCCGGCGTCAGGTTGTCGAACTGGTAGTAACCGTTCGAGTAACCGTTCAATCCCGTAGTTTGCGAGCCAACCAACATAGCGCTCGAATTGTACAAATCGACCGTGGCGTTCAGGACCGGGTTGTTGCTGTTATCGACTACCGTCCCCTGGAGAAATCCGGTCATCAGACAGCGCTCCTCGAAAACCTCGAGGAGCGGGATGATCTTGCGGCTGCGGTCCTTGCGACGTCGGAAGGAGGAGGGGCGAAAACGTGGCGTCCTCATTGCTGGAGTCTCCGGGAAGAGTTGGCGAAAACCACGGAAATCGCTCGACAGGAGGAAAACGCCCCCTAGCCGGTCAGCGAGTCCGCCTTGATGACAAAACACGTATGATTCTCAAGGCTTCAAGTACTGCCTGCGCGGACGAAGTACGTCGTGCACCAACTCGAAGGCGCGGTCCAACGACCCGGGGGCCGCGACGGAGACTCGGTGCAGTCAACGATCGGAATCAAGAGGCGATCGCCCGCCTGGGAACCGGACGCGATCGCCTCAGTTCCTCACGACCACTTGTACCATTCGCCAGTTGCAAAAACATAAATCGTAATGGATAGATTGGTGATCGCATGGGCGATGACGGCGTCGATCAGTTTTCCACGTCGATAGTAGACCAGGGCATACGCCATCCCCGCGATCGATCCCGGCGAACCAGCGCTGGTGGAGCAGGCCGAAGAGCAGCGAGGAGAGCAAGAACGACGGCCAGGTGAATTGGCCTTCGGGCACATTCTGGAAGTCTGCCGCGATCAGCCGTCGGGTCAGATAGCCGCGGAAGGCCAATTCCTCGGCCACGGGGATAACGGCGACCGAGCCGATGACTCGCGCAGCCAGCCAGGCTGCCCCCCAGAAACGCGGCATTTGCGCCAAGGAGTCGGGGATCGCGGTAAGCGCCTCAGAACTTTGGGGGATCGGTTCCAGGGCCATCCAGATCACGAAGATGCCCAATCCCACGGCCAAGGCAGACCACGACCAGCTCCAGCCCAGGCGCGGCGTATTCGCGGCGAAAGCACCAGAAAACGGCGAAGGCTGCCAGCACACGAGCGGAATAGAATCGATCGAACCCGTTCGTGGAAAGGGCCGCGGTGATCATCATGGTCAGGGCAATCGCCACCAGAGGTCCGAGGTAAACCGCCGTGGGATTTGACGTCGCGGCCCGCTCGGTCTTCGGCGAGCGGCTCGACTCTGGAGAACAATCGGACGCGACGCGAGAGCACGACCAGCCCCAGGCCGATCCCGTTGAACGCCAGCCATCCGGCCTGGGAATGGAAGCCGCCGACGGCCACCTCGGGCCAGCCCCGATCTCCCACGACGATCAGGGCGGCGATCCGCATCACGTTGGCGCCCAGCTCAGCACCGTCCCCAGGGGGATCAGCAACAGGGCCTGCGGGAACCGCAGCTCGTTGCGAAACCACCAGTAGAAGACACCCAGGAAGACCCAGATCAGGCCGATCCCTTCGTAGCCGGAGCACTGCAGACGAGATCTCGACCTCGAAGGTGGGGTCCCCAGGACGAACTCCTCCGGCCGGCAGAGGACTTCGTGTAGAACATGCTCAGGACGCCGCGGACTGCCCAGAAGGTCGAGCGATGAAACGATCCCCAAAGAGTCGACGTCCATTGCCCGACCACCATCGCAAGACGCTGGCAAGGTCCCGAGCAGCAACGACCTTCCACCTGGCCCGTACCAGCCGGTACCAGAGGTTGAACGGGAGCACGGCCGCATCCACAAAGCCAGCGTCGCAATGCCCGCCACGATCCAGAGGGCAACCCATGATGCCAGCGGGTGCGAGGAGAGAGCCGATCCCTCGAAGATCAACCGGGTGAGCCACGCGAAGCCCGCATAGACCGCCACCTGACCCGCAAGCCAGGGCCACACGCGACGGCTCGGACCGCTCAACACGGCAAGCCGCCACGACCCTTGATCCGCACGCATCGAACCGAAAAGCACCAGACCCAAACACGATGCCGACGCAGATTCCCAGAGAGATGAGCCAATGGGATTGGGCGATGAGGCCCGCGAGCCAAATGTGCCGACCAATCAAAGTATCAGAATCAAAGCGGAGCGTCAGCGCCATGATCTCCACGACGAGGAGGACGAGCAAGGCCGACCAGGAAAAATAGGGGAGGCGTCGCTTGACTTCGATCGCGGACCGAACTCATTGGCAGGGCGGCAGACAACGTCTTGATCGTCCCTCTTTCGGATCGTGGAAGAAGCCGCTGAGACCGACGCTGCTCCTCGAGCCATGACGCCTCGGACTCGGCCGCGACCTGGAAACTCATCGGTCGGACTGACCTCCCCTACTTCTGGCCGCGCCGACCCGTCACGATCAGCAAGCCCCCGCTCAGGACCAGCAAGGCGTTGACCATCGATCCGGGATCGATCTCGGGACTACCGAAACCCGCCATCGCCGAGCCGCTGATCCCGGCCAGCAAGCCCAGGAAGCCAATCACCCGTACAGTCGACCGAACCAAGCGATCAGGAACAGCCTTCATCTGATGTCCTCTCGAGTTAGAACCAGTTGAACCCGGGCATAACCCCGGCGCCGATGGACGGCGACATAGCCGCCGCAAACGTCTCTCACATGCTACGGGCGGTTGGCGCCGCATTGCCCCTCTCCGTCCGTACCCGCGTGTTGAAGAAACCTTGTAATCGAGTTGCCTCACGTTGCGAACCTCGTGGTTCGTGACTGGCGATGATTGCAATGTCCTCTACGACTTACTAAGTAAGATCGGCGGAAAAGACACACAAGAATCCGAGAATCCATCGTTGCCCCTCTCCGTCCGTACCTGCGGCCAACGGACCTGAGTCGTGTCACATCGCGGAACTTGCGACTGAGGACTCCGCCATGACATCCGGACCTGGGCAAGGCCTCAAGGCGGCGATCAACGCCGTATGACACTTCATGACGTCTGCGCGAAGCGACACGGCAAGGGTTGGTTGGCCATGGCGTCATGGCCAACCCGATCTCCATCATGCCCTGCAACCAGTAATGCGCATTTTACTTTTCGAAATTCAAGATAGAAGACGATTTTTCTGATGGATTCTTAATGCTTCTCACCCGTTATCGTGTGGATCGCTCGTAATTAAGCGGTGAGTCAGTTAAACATTTCCGCCAATCGATGGCTCCGAACACGCTCGAAACGAACTCATTGAACGCAATCCAGAACTGACGCACAGACGGCGTTCTCATGCCCGCGAGGCTTCCACAATAAACCTCTTGCCCTTTGTCCAGGAACTCCACGTTGCATGAAATCGACAGTAGGCCACTTCTGTCCTCATTCTGCATCGCCGTTGGACTTTTTAAAGCACGAACATCCACCCCACTTTGACTTCATTTAGTTGGGATAAACCTCGTTAGGAAAAGCCAAAAAAAGCGACTTACCGACGTTCGGAATCAATAACTCATCCCTCTCGCGCCTGTGCCCTACATTGTTTACGAATGGTAACTTCCGGGACGGGTAACGTTGCCGGAAAGCAACCAGAACTCGGCAGTACGGCGGTTTCGATCCCACCGCAAACCAGGAAACGCCACGAGTTGATGGGGCCGGGAAGGTGCCGCGAGGCGACAGGAGAGGATCCTCAGTCTCTGTCGAATGGGAGTTTCTCCGCGTTCCTGGCCGAGGTTCCGGATTTCGATCGCGATGGCTGATGTTCACGGAAATCGTCACCGCTTTGAAGCCATGCCGGATCGTGGCCTAGGTTTTCTTTAAAGAGAGTGGATTCGCTCGACGGGTCAGCCGGCCGGCCGTTCACGGTCATGGCCCGGTCACTATCGACGGAAATCGAGGTGTCATTTCAGCCATGATCTTACCACGTTTGAAAACCGCGAGACGAATGGGGGCGGGATCACGAGACCCGCGCCCGAGTGCGCCGGGGCCTGGCCGCCGTCGAGCTGGCGTTCATCCTTCCTCTGCTGGTCTTCATCTGCATGGCCACAATCGATTTCTCCAGGGTGATTTATGCCCTGGTGACCCTCCAGAACTGCGCCCGCAACGGCGCGCTTTATGAATTCGACAAGGCGGGCGGCTACTCGCTCCCGTCAGGCTGGACGAGCTTGCTCGACGGCGGTGCAGGCCGATGCCGGCAACCTGACCGTCACGATCCCCAGCACCTACGGGGGCAATGCCAATCCCTATTCGCCTGCCGCCAGCACAAATAACTACGTCACGGTCACGGTGCAGTGCAATTTCACCCTGCTGATGCTCGGCGCCGATGAGGGTTTTCCATCGATCGGCACCACGCTGACCTTGACCCAATCGGTCTCGATGCCGCTGCCGGCGAGTACCGCGGCTCCGTGAACCGAGTGGAGCGAGGCGAAGCGCGATCGACGTCTCGAGTCATTGGGGAGTGTCAAAGTCATGATCACTCGGAGACCGGGTTTCGGAAATCGCCGCGGTATGGCGAGCGTCGAGTGCGCGTTGGTCTATCCGATCGCTATCTTGCTGCTCCTGGGCACGATCATCATGGGCCTGGGGATCTTCCGTTTCGAGCAGCTTCAGGCCCTGGCGCGCGAAGGGGCGCGGTATGCCTCGGTCCACGGACCCACCTACGCCTCGGAGAACGGTCAGTCCGAGGCATCGACTTCGACCGTCCTGACTTACGTCCAGGGACTGGCCGTCGGTCTCAATGGGCTGAACTGCACCGCCGTGACTTACTCGGCCACGACCCTACCTTGCACCGTCAGCGTGACTCTAACCTACACGTGGAACCCCGGAATGCTCTTCAGCTCCATGACGTGGACCGTGACGTCGACGATGCCCGTGACCTACTGAGACCGATCGTCACGATCGAGACCGAGAACGGGGCTCCGCACAATCGAGGAGTTTGGGAACCATGTTGATTCAAAGCAGAATTCTCTCGAATCCATACCTGCGCCGGGGGATGGTCGCCGTCTTGATGGCGGTGCTCCTGCCGGTGGTCGTCGGCGTGATGGCGCTGGCCCTCGACGGTGGCCTGATCTATCTCCAGAGGCGACAGGCCCAGTCGGTCGCCGACGCCGCCGCCCTCGCCGGCGCGTACCAGCTTTACAATGGCTCCAATTTCAGCGTGGCCCAGAGCGCGGCGATCGCGATCGGCACGCAAAACGGATTCACCATCTCGTCGTCAAATGTGACTCAGCCCCAGTCGGGATATATCGCCGTGTCGGCCACCAGCAGCCAACCGCGATTATTCAGCAGCCTCTGGGGGGCGGGGACCCTATCGATCTCGGCCAGCGCCACCGCACGGGGGAAATTGGCCCCCTACTCGACAGCCGCCATCCTCGTACTGGCGACTTCGGGCACCTCGGTCACGCTCTCGGGTACGACCTCTGTGACCGCGTCCAATGGCAGTATCGTGGTCGATTCGACCTCTTCCTCTTCGATCCTCACGTCCGGATCGCCCTCGATCACGACACCGGTGCTCGATCTCTCGGGGGGCATCCTACACTCGGGGTCCAATCCCAATAATGCGACTGTCACGAATACCAGTCAGCCGAATACCCCCGATCCCTTGTTGGGTATCGGCGCTCCCAGCTCCAGCGGCATGACCGTCCAGAGCAGTTCGGCGATCGTCCTCTCGGGCTCGACCAGCCGGACCTTGAATCCCGGAGTCTATACTGGCGGAATCGCCATGAGCGGTTCTTCGTCGCTCACCCTCAACCCGGGGATCTACTACATCAACGGCGGCGGGATCAACATGAGCGGTCCGTCCAGCATCAGCGGCGACGGTGTCTTTATCTACAACACAGGCAGGGGCGGGATCAATCTGAGCGGCACGGGTACGATTTCCCTCAGCCCCATGAGCAGCGGTACCTACGCCGGAATCACCATCTTTCAGGACCGATCCAACACTTCGGCAGCCACGCTGTCAGGAGGGGTCCAACATCAGCAACAGCGGTACCTTTTACTTCCCGAGTTCCACGGTGACGCTGAGCGGCACCAGCGGTGTCGCCGCCATGGGCGCCCAGTTCATCGCTAATAAACTCACGTTTTCAGGAACTGGTGGTGTCGATGTCAATTATAATAACTCGGTTGCGAGCACGTCCAGTCTCGCTCTTGTCCAATGAGACGGCGCCGCGCGCGGCCGCGCGGTTGACGCGGAGCCGCGGAGCTCGGTCAGCACCGGAGGACCCTGAGCCACAAGGATCGGAAGTCACCGAGCACCCTACGGAGACCGTCCGAGACCAGCGCTCAGGCATTGGCCGGGACCGGAGCGGTCCGAGGCAGCTTCGCGTGCTGCCGCCAGCGTTGGCCCAGGGTCAAGCAGGCGGGGAGCAGGACGAGGTTGCCGAGCGTGCTGCCGGCGGTCGCGATGCCGACCATGGTCCCGAAGTTGATGAACGGCTCGAACTCGCTGGCCCGCAGCGCCGCGAAACCGATCGCCACGGCCAGGCTGGAGAGGATCACACCCGGCCCGCTCACGCGGTAGCTCTCGAAGAGCCGGCGCCGGAAGCCGCGCGTCTTGCGATGCCGATGGAACTGGAGCAGGCAGTGGAACGTGTCGTCGACCGAGAGGCCCAGGGCGACGCTCGCCACCAGGGCCGTCGCCATGTCGAGCTGGATGCCCAGCCACCCCATCAGGCCCAGCACCAGGGCAACCGACAGCAGGGTCGGCAGGATGGCGAGCAGGGCGAGCACCGGGCTCCGGAACGCCAGGGTCAGCATCAGGAGGATGCCCGATCGCCGACCAGAGGAACGTCCCCCACTGGGTGGCGATGATCGCCTCGGTCGTCCGGGTCATCAGGAAGGAAAGGCCGGTCAGGTACGAGGAGGGACCGAAGACCGCGGCGGCGTCGGCCGTGGCCTGGCGGAAGATCCGTGCCTTGTCGGGAGCCGGCTGCTGCTCCTTCAACCGGATGAGGAAACGGGTGGCACCGGCCTCGGGGTTCCAGAAGCCGCGGAGCAGCTCACCCTGGGGCGAGGCGGCGATCAGATCGAGCTTGCCGGCCAGGAGGCGGCCCTGTTGATCGGCGGGCAAGCCGGCCAGCCGCCCGTCCGGGTCGAGCACCGTCGCCAGCGACAGCACCTGCGCGACCCCCCGGGATCCGACACCCGGATGGCCCGGATCCGCTCCTCGACGCCCCTCAGGTCGGACAGGACCTCGGGCGTGAGCGAGTGGCCAACGGGGACGACCAGCTCCACCAGCCCGATCCCGCCGAGCCGCGACTCGACCGTGTGGTAATCCTGCACGACGCGGGTCTCGGGGCGGAACAGGTTGATGTAATTCGTCTCATAGCTGAGACGGACCAATCCCGCCGAGACCGGCAGGACGACGGCGGCGACCGAGGCCACGATCGCGACCGGATGGCGGTGGACCCAGTGGATCAGCCGGTTCATCGCGGCCGACACCCGCGATCGCGAGCCGTATCGTACGGGGATCTCCAGGCGAAACGGCGGGAGCATGGCGATCGGCGAGATCAGCATGACGAGGATCGCGGCGCCGAGCGTGCAGGTGCCGAGGATGGCACCGAACTGGCGGATGGGCATGACGGCGCTGGTCACGAGTGCCCCGTAGCCGATGGCGCCGGTGATCGCCGTCCAGGCGATCGGCACGGCGACGGAAGCCAGCGTCGCGCGGGCGGCCCGGCGCGGGTCGGCCTCGCGGCGGCGGTTGTCGCGGAAGTGGATCGCCAGATGGCTGGCCGCCGGCATCGTCAGGACGATGATCTGGGCCACCAGCGGGCCGCCCGAGAGCGCCAGCTTGATCCCGAACCGCGGCAGGATCTCCTCGGTCGCCAGCCAGATCACCCAGCCGGCGACGATCGGCACCACCGCCCACCAGACGCTCCGCACGGAGACGAGCGTCACCACGCCGATCAGGATCATGCCGATGACCGCCAGGCGGCGGCCGTCGACCTCGATCGCCGCGAAGCCGTCGGCCAGGAGTACCGGCGGGCCGACGACCGCCGGCCGGGAGAGCCCGTGGCGGGCCGCGAACGCGTCGGCCGCGTCGCGGAGCGCGGCGACGGTCTCGATCACGTTGTGCTCGTGCGTCTTCCGCAGCCGGACCACCACCGCCGTCGTCGTCCCGCGGGAATCGATCAGCGTCCCGAGGAACAGCGGGTGCTTCGTCAGGCGATCCCTCAGCGCCGACAGGGCCGCCGGGGCGCCCGCCGAGGCCCTGACCGCCCCGCTGACCGTCATGGCGTTGGTCTTCAGGTCAATGTTCTTGATCGTACTCTTGGCGCGCTCAAAGCCCGGTTGCGCAAGAACTCCGGCAGGCGATCCAGGGCGAGCAAGGCGTCATCGACCGCCCAGAACAGCGGCATCGCGTCGAGCGACTCGACCCGCTGCACCCCCGCAATCCGCCTCGGATGCGACGGCCTCGGCCAGCTCCGACACACGGTCCAGACCGCCGGGAGTCAACAGCTCGGGGTCGTCGTAGACCACGAACACGAAGTTGTCATCGCCGAAGGTCTTCGCCGCCTCCTGATAGACCCGCATGTACGGGTCGTCCTCGGCGAAGAACGAGTTGATCGACTGCTCGTAGCTGACGCGCTGGCCCCAGAGCGCCAGCACAACCAGCAGGACCACGACCGCGGAAAACGTGACATAACGGGCAGAGAGCAGGGCGCGAATCACGTAGGAGATCCATCCTCGAGGGGACATCAAAGCACTTCGTCGACCGCGATAACCACACCCGGCAAAGCGGCGATGTCCGTCGTATCGCCGCGCTTCAACACCCGCGTGCCGGCATACGTTCCACCCGGACGCGGGCCACGGTGGACTTCCAGACAGCCGTCTCGGAGGTTGGCAATCCAGAATTCCTGGACGCCCGACTCGGCGCAGGATTGGCTTCATGAGTTTGATTCTACTCTTTGCGAATGGACTAGGAGCGAGGCCGAAAAGACAGGTGTGGCAACGCCCCGAGCTTTCGGAGGAGAACCTTCGGTGTGTTCAGGGCGGGGTCGGCAGACCACTGCGGTGAACATCTTCTCGGGAGTAGCGGACCGCCTGAAGGCGGGACTCCAACGGAGGAATCCACCCGTTCTTGTTGGAGTACCGCCTTCAGGCGGAATCCGGGACCGGTTGACGGCCCGCCTGAAGCCGGGACTCCAACCGAGAATCCCTCGGTTTCCGCGGGAATTGCGGCTTGGCAGGATGTTCACCGCAGTGGTCGGCAGACCCGCGCCCGCGCAGGACGGAGCCGGCTCCTCCATGATCCTCGTCGATTGGAACAACGTCCCCAAACATCGGCTCGATTCACCACGTCATAAGACGTGCCTCTCGGCGAGCACGATGACATCGTGTCACGCCGAGCAATTGGAGCCGCCCGCAGATCACGGGTGTCTGGGGACGATGTCACGCCGGCAGCCCAACTCCGCCTCGGGCTTTCGGAGCCGTGGGATGACAACTCACAACAGGTTCCCAGCATCGATTCAGCCGCTCATGCCAGGTCTTCGGCAGCAATCTCTTCGAGGGCCAGATCGAGGATCATCTCGCGGGCCACGGGGGAAGAAGGGACCGCCGGGAACGCCGGCTGGGCATTGTCGGCGCTGAAGTCGAGAACACCCATCGCGTCCGGCGACACGTTGCCGTAGGCCGCCACCCCGCCGTTTTGCGACTCGGCTGTACTCGATCCGACCGCTGGTATGGCCGTCGTGGACATGTTAAAGGACGTGGCGGGATCGAAGAACAGCCCGCTGAGGACTGCGTTGGCCCCGGCCGTTTTCGTGATCGTGATCAGCACGTTCCCCGAAATCGTCCAGTTCAGGTAGTCCCCGCCCGTGAAATTCGACACCGTCTCGGTGTTGAGCACGGCCCCCGTGCTGGCGTTGCTCAACTGGATGTGCTCGCTTCGGGCGTTACCCCCATTGTAGTCCAGGAAGTACAGCTCGAGGTTGTAGGACTGGCCGTTGGTCACGTCCACGTCCACCGTGAAGCTGGTGGTCGCATACCAGGCGGCGGCGATCCGGCTGGCTCCTCCCGGAACTTCGAGCGCCTGGGTCGCGGTCGAGGGGTTGGCCCACGTATACGCGGTGGCACCGGCCGAAGTGACGGTCACGCCCGCGGGCAGCGCGTTGGGGTGGGTGGTGCTGGGGTTGTTGATAACATCGTAACCGTCGGTCCCATACACTCCGATCCAGTTGCCCTGGGTCTTCGTGTCCTGTTCGAGGAACGTTGCCGAGGTCGTCGCCGCCGTGACGTTGATGGTCACCGTGGCGGTGGCGGGCGGTGTAGTCGGTCGTATCCGTAGGCGTGAAACTCACCGAGAGGGTCTGATTGTTGCCGACACCCAGGACGGTGCCCGCGGCCGGCGTGTAGGTGAAGGTGCCGGGCACGCTGGCGGTCGCGTCGAGCTGGGTGCCGCTCAGGGCCGTGCCGTAGACGATATTCGCAGGGTTGGCCCAGGTGATAGTCGGGGTGGTCTTCGACGTTGCCGCCGGGTCGAAGAAGAGCCCGCTGAGGACGGCATTGGCACCGGCCGCTTTCGTGATCGTGATGAGCACGTTCCCCGAGATCGTCCAGTTCAGGTAGGCACCCGTTGGTGAAATTCGACACGGTCTCGGTGCTGAGCACGGCCCCAGTGCCGGCGTTGCTCAACTGGATCTGCTCGCTTCGGGCATTACCTCCGTTGTAGTCCAGGAAGTACAGCTCGAGGTTGTAGGACTGGCCGTTGGTGACGTCCACGTCCACCGTGAAGCTCGTTGACGCATACCAGGTGGCGGCGATGCGGCTGGCTCCTCCCGGAACCTTCCAGCGCCGGAGTCGCGGTCGAGGGGTTGGCCCAGGTATACGCGGTCGCACCGGTCGGAGTGATGGTCACGCCCGCGGGGAGAGAGTTGGGGTTGGTGGTGCTGGGGTTGTTGATGACATCGTAACCATCGGTCCCATACACTCCGATCCAGTTGCCTTCCGTCGTCGTGTTCTGCTTGAGGAACGTCGCCGAGGTCGTGGCTGGAGTGACGTTGATCGTCACCGTGTCGGTGGCGGTGGAGTAGTCGGTCGTATCCGTGGGAGTGAAGCTGACCGAGAGGGTCTGATTGTTGCCGACGGCCAGAACGGTGCCCGCGGCCGGCGTGTAGGTGAAGGTGCCGGGCACGCTGGCGGTGGCGTCGAGCTGGGTGCCGCTCAAGGCCGTGCCGTAGACGATATTCGCCGGGTTGGCCCAGGTAATCGTCGGGGTGGACTTCGACGTTGCCGCCGGGTCGAGGAAGAGCCCACTGAGGACGGCGTTGGCACGAGCCTGTTTCGTGATCGTGATGAGCACGTTCCCCGAAATCGTCCAGTTCAAGTAGGCCCCGCCCGAGAAATTCGACACGGTCTCGGTGCTCAGAACGGCCCCCGTGCCGGCGTTGCTGAATTGGATCTGCTCGCTCCGGCCGTTGCCGTCGTAGTCAAGCACGTACAGCTCAAGGTTGTAGACTGGCCGTTGGTCACGTCCACGTCCACCGTGAAGCTCGTGGACGCATACCAGCAGGCGGCGATCCGGCTCGTTCCGCTCGGCAACCTCGAGCGCCTGCGGTCGCCGTCGAGGGGTTGGCCCAGGTATACGCGCGTCGCACCGGCCGGAGTGACGGTCACGCCCGCTGGGAGCTTGACGAGCTGTTACCGCTGCTGATGACGTCGTAGCCCGGCTGCCGTAGGTGTTGATCCAGTTCCCCTCGCGTCGTCGTGTCCTCTTCGAGGAAGACAGCGCACGTCGAGTGGAGGACGGCCGTGATCACGCCGGTGTTGTTGGCCACCAAGCTGACCGCGTAGTTATTGCCGCCGTTGCCGTCGTTGACGCGTGTAGGTCGCCACGTTCAGGGTGATGCCCGTGCCCACGTTGCGGTGACGCGTAGGTTTCGGTCAGGTTCGTGACCGTGTCGCTCCCTTTCAGGCCCGAGACGGTCGGAATGGCGGCGGCGGTCGTGGTTCCGTCGTAAACTTTGGTGTTGGTGAGGGCCGTGAGCGTGAGCGCGCGCCTGGCGTGATGTTGGCCGTGGTCGTCGCGGTGGTGTTGTACGTGTAGTTGCTGGCGCCGGGCCCGCTGATGCTGATGCCGCTCACGGTCACCGTCTCGCCTGTCCCCGCATTCTTGCTGAGCGAAGGCAGCACTGCTGAACGTGTCGGTGAACGTGTCGCCCGCGACGCGGTTATCCGAAGGCATCACCGTCGCCGTGGTCGTGCCGTCATAGACTTTGTTCACGCCCGTGGCCGTGATCGTCAGGGCCCTGGGATTGACCGTTTGACTCGTACTGCCCGCGCTGCCCACAAAATTCCCGGTCGCCGTGTAGACGGCCGTGATCGACGAATGGACGCCCGCCGTCAACGTCGAGGTGGTGAAGGTCGAGGTGGCGCTGTTTCCGCTGCCGCTCAGGGCAGATCCAGGGCCCGAGGGCGGTTGACCCGTCATAGAACTCGACACTGCCGTCGGGACGCCGCCGCCCGAGTCGCTGACGGTCGCCGTGAACGTCACCGACTGGCCGTAGGTCGAGGCGTTGAGCGAGGAGCTGACCGCGGTGGCCGTCGACAATTGGTGGCGCCGGGTCGAGGAACAGGCCGCTGAGGACGGCGTTGGCAGGGCCTGTGTTCGTGATCGTGATGAGCACGTTCCCCGATATCGTCCAGTTCAGGTAGGCCCCGCCCGAAAAGTTCGACACGCTCTCGGTGCCCATGACAGCCCCCGTGGCTGCGTTGGTAAATTGGATCTGCTCGCTTCGTGTCACTGCCGTTGTAGTCCAGCACGTACAGCTCGAGGTTGTACGACTGGCCGTTGGTCACGTCCACGTCCACCGTGAAGTTTGTCGCCGAATACCAGGCCGCGGCGATGCGACTCGCCCCTCCCGGAACCTCGAAGCGCCTGCGGTCGCGGTCGCGGGGTTCGCCCAGGTATACGCCGTCTGCACCGGCCGGAGTAATGGTCACGCCCGCGGGGAGCTTGACGTAGCTGTTACCGCTGCTGATGACGTCGTAGCCTGATGTGCCATACGTATTGATCCAGTTTCCTTGTGTCGTGGCGTCCTGAGCGATGAACGCGGCTCATTGTCAGCGCGAGGGCGGCGCTTGTGCTCGTCAAATCATTGGTGTCGCCGCTGTATTGAGCCGTGATTGGAAATACCCCGACCGCCAGATAGGGGATCGTGAACGTCGCTGTCGACACGCCGTTGGTGGTGGCGACTATACTGGTACCCAGGAGGGTCGAGCCGTTGTAGAAGCTGACGGTGCCAGTGGGCACGCCGGCCCCGGGGCCGGTAATGCCGATCGTGGCGGTCAGCTTTACCGACTGATCGAGGGCCGGAGAGGCGGGCGAGGCGGTGAGCGTGGTCGTCGTCGTATCTTGCGCGACCTTGAAGGTCAGCACGGCGGAGGTGGTAGGCAGGTCGTCAGTGTCGCCGGAATAGATCGCGGTGATCGAGTGCGACCCGACCGCCAGGGCCGTGGTCGTGAACGTCGCCGATGTCGCTCCACTGGAAGTGCTGAGCGGGACAGTGCCAAGCGTCGTCGTGCCATCCATGAACGTCACTGTGCCCGTGGGCGGGCCCGATCCCGCGTCTGTGATAGCCACGGAGGTCTTGAACGTCACCGACTGACCATAGACCGTGGCGGTCGGCGAGGCCGTGACGACCGCCGTCGTCGGATCTTGCGCGACGTTGAAGTTCAGCACCGGGGAGGTGCTGATGATGTCGTCGGTGTCGCCGGAATAGGCCGCGGTGATCGAGTGCGAACCGAGAGCGAGTGTCGAGGTCGTGAAAGTCGCCGTCGTCACCCCACCGGACGTGCTGAGCGTGCCGGTCCCAAGCGTGGTCGTGCCGTCCATGAACGTCACCGTACCCGTGGGCCGGCCCGCTCCAGGGCTTGATACGGCCACCGTTGCCTGGAACGTGACCGACTGGCCGTAGTCTGAGGTGATCGGCGAGGCCGTCACCACGGCCGTCGTCGTGTCTTGTGAGACGTTGAAGGACAGCACCACGGAGCTGCTCGTCACGTCGTTGGTGTCGCCCCGAATAAACGGCGGTGATCGAGTGTGATCCCACAGCCAGCGCAATGGTGGTGAAAGTGGCCGTCGTCACGCCATCGCTCGTGCTGAACGTTCCGGTGCCGAGCGTGGTCGTGCCGTCCATGAACGTCACCGTGCCCGTAGGCTGACCCGTTCCGGGGCCTTGCCACGGCTACCGTGGCCGTGAAGGTGACCGACTGGCCGTAAACGGTGGCGGTCGGCGAGGGCCGCGACAACCGTCGTCGTCGTATCTTGCGATACCTCGACGTTCACGGGCAAGGAGGTGATGGTGTTTCCGTAGGCGTCGTCGTAAACGGCAGTGATCGCGTCCGATCCCGACCGGCAGCGCGGTGGTCGTGAACGTGGCCGTCGTCACGCCATAGGCCGTGCTGAGCGTGCCAGTGCCGAGCGTGGTCGTGCCATCCATGAACGTCACCGTACCTGTGGGTGTGCCGTCTCCGGGATCGAGTTGACCACGGTGGCCGTGAATGTCTCTGGCTGACCATAGACCGAGGCGGAGGGGGAAGCGGTCACGGCGATCGCCGTCGCGTCCTGCGAGCTATTGAGCGGCAACACGTTCACATCAAAAGTGGCTTGTGCTCGTGCGGCCCTCGCTGTCGGTCGCCGTCGCGTACACGACCGTGGTGCCGACCGGGAACACTGTGACGCTGCTGGTGACCGGTACCTGCATCGGCCGTTCAATGGTCGTAGTAGGTCAGCGCCGACGGGTCGGGCTCGCTCCGCCTGAGGTGAAGGATGGCGGGTAGTCGACCACGGCACCGGTGGCACTGGTAGCGGTGACTGTTCAAGTTGGAGACGTCAACGCCCGGATCGACAGTGAGCGTAGGCGGGTTCTTAGACCACACACCATAGCCACTGTAATCCTGCCAGGAGAAATTATAGAGGTAGCCGGGAAAGGTAATTGATATGTAAACCGTGCCGAGCCGCTCCAAGATCTCATATCACGGATGCGGTGAAATAAACACCATAGGTATTATAGGGCCATTCACTGTTGCTGCCCAAGTAGCCCCAACTCCAACCCGTAAGGGTAGCCGCCAAAGCACCGAAAGAGATATTTGCGGCATAGCCTGCCGTCGCATACCCATCGGCGTATACAGAGGGCGAACCAATAATGTTAGAGTGAAATTCCCCATAGCCCGTGTATGATGTGCTAACGTCCACAGGTTTGACGTATAGGTTTCGGAGTAGGTCTCGAACCGAGGCAGGTCGATGCTGTGCGAAGCGTGCTGTGGCAGTGCCCGTACCGCCGTCCTGGATCTCGATCTCGCCGATGCCGAAGATGCGGGACACCAGCAACTTGGGCGAACGGAAAGTAATTGCCTGACAAATAGTAGTACGGTTGTCCATTGGTACGTCGCGTACACCAGCGAGCCGTTGACAAGCAGGCCGTCCTGGTACACGACAATACTGTCATTGGGCTGGGCCACGTAGATCAGCTTGTTGCTGCCGGTGCCCACATAGGAGCTATAGCTTCCGCTGAAGTAAAGAAGGTCGTTGCCATTGCCCGCGACGAGGCTGTCATAGCCGAAGGAGGTGTCAAAGAGCAAAAAGTCACCGTCGTTGCCCCCGTCGAGCGTGTCTGGGCCTGCTCCTCCTTGAAGCGTGTTGCCATAGCCGTAAGCCTCCAGATCGACTCCCAGGATCATCCCCGAAGCGTTCAGGGTGTTGTCCCCATCCTGGCTGCCATCGGCTTCGACGCTGTTCATGTTCGTGGCCGTCGCACTAATCGCCATATCGTTAATGGCTCCGCTCACCGTGATCGTCGAACCGGTCTGGGAGAGATCGATCCAATCGCCACCGATGGCGCACTGGACATACAGGGCATTGGACACCCCAGCCCCGGTCACGGTGTAATTGCCCGCGCCGGTGAGGTAGTATGAGTTTTCGCCGGGGCCGCCAGTGATAATGCCGGTCCCGCCTGAGGCATAGATGGTGTTAGTCCCGCACTGCCCGTCAGAGTATAGGTGAGAGTGCCGATCATGTCGTAGAAGTTTGCCGCGCCGCCGGTGATCGTGATCGTGCCGCTGGAGGCATTGAAGGTGTTGGTGCCCGTGCTGCCTATTGCGGTGTAGGTACCGGCGCCGCTGAAGTTGTAGGTATTGGCACCGCTACCGCCGAAAAGCGTGTCGGTGCCGCCCGAAACCGACATGGTATTCGTGCCGCTGCCGCCGAAGAATGTGTCGGTGCCGCCAGACGCGTTAAGGTATTCGTGCCGCCTCCGCCGATCATCGTGTTGGTTCCGCCTACGGCCGTGAAGTCGTTAATGGCGTCTGTGCCGTTGCCGCCGACGAGCGTATTGGTCCCGTTGTAGGCCGTGAAATCGTTCGTGACCTCTGTGCCGCTGCCGCCTTCGATGATCGCTTGGGGAATCAGTGAGCCGTTGATTGTCACGTCGTTTTCCGGCGTCTGCGCCTGTGACGTTGTATTGGTGGAAGGGTGTAACCGAACACCACAAGTTTCTGGACAGTTGGCGGCTCCGATCCACGTGGTGCCGTCGATCTCGAGGTCAGGGTTCCCAGTAGTTGCGCTGCCTACGAGGTTATTGATCCCCTCAATGATATCAACGGGGCCGCTATCGCCGATGATGTCCAGCTCGTTTTGCTGGTTATTGCCCGACCCTCCCTCAACCAAGCTGCCGGTGGCCATGTTGTCGATCATGATCGTGTCGTTGCCCACACCTCCCAGCAACGTGGCTTGCTCGGTGAACGCGGTGTCATCGATCAGGACATTGCCGTCCAGCCCAGGGATATTGGCGAAACCACCGTCGACAATGCGGATCGCGCTCGTCCAGGAGCCCAATTTGGCCGACGACGATGGGGCCGTGCCGAATCCGTTCGAGCCTGCCGGATCGATAGTGACCTTGTCAGTGCCGCCCATCGTCTGAACGCCGATGGTGCTGATGTTATGCCCCTCGGGCCATACGAGAGGCGTGGAATTAAACGTGACGATGTCTGCGTTTCCGGGAAACTGGGCATTGGCGGTGCTGTTGTAACCGAGGGTGATGTTACCGTCGCCCATGAACATCAACGTGTCGTTGGCTGCGCCATTGCCATCGATCTGATCCTCTGAAAAGTTCGCATAGTTCGCCGGGGTGATGTAGAACGTGTCGCTGCCGTAGACGGGTGAGGTTCGCTCGTGCCTGGTCCCCCAATCATCCAAACCGGTGCCGTCCCGGCGTACAACGAGCTATTGCCGAGGCCCCCTTGCAGGAAGTCAATCTCGTCGTCGGCGC
The DNA here is from genome assembly GCA_963842405.1 of uncultured Isosphaeraceae bacterium. Lineage (GTDB taxonomy): Bacteria > Planctomycetota > Planctomycetia > Isosphaerales > Isosphaeraceae > CAVZRC01. The sequence continues at coordinate 447,613 of CAWJGW010000003.1, forward strand.
CGAGGGGCTTCAAGGCGTTGCCCTCGGCGGCCAGGATCGCTTGAAGTGTGGTATTCAGCTCATCCCGCTCCTGTACCTCCGCCTGAGTCAGGGTAAAGGTCAGCGCGACGCTCTCCGTCTGGGCTGGGTCTGCATCCTGCGCGAGAGATACCGACGAACCCGAGACAATGGACAGGATCGAATCGCCTTGGGGAATTCCAGTTCCGCTGACCAGTGGTCCGGCAAACGAGGTACTGCCAAAGCAGAGCGTAGTCAAGTTGGCGGATGCGGTGGCATTCTTCGAGAGTGTGATCGACGTTCCGGAAACGATCGAGGCGATCGTGGTTCCGGGGGGAATGCCAGTGCCGGAGACCGTCTCGCCGACAGCCAGAGGCGCTGATCGTGAGCTGTTCTTGAGCGGCTCCTTTGAGTGGGAGATTGGAAAGAAGGATGGATTGATCACTTTGTATCTGGGTGATATATGTGTTTGGAGGAAGATAACCGGGGCGCTGACCCAATCCCCAACGGCGACATGGCCAACCGAGCTGAAGTTTGTGATCGCGTTGCTATACCGGCTCAAGTCTCCGGTCGCCCCGATGGTTTGTTCGAGGCCGGTGATCGTGTTGCTTCCGCTCGCGACATTGCCGTACTCCCAGGTCGGCGCGAGAGTCAGAGGGTCGGTGAACGTCAAAGAGTAGGTACCCGGGGCGGGAAGGTTATTTGACAGAACGATGTTGTTGGAATTCACTTTGGTAATTGTGGTCCCGGGCGGCACACCTGTTCCGCTCACGATGATACCGTCAGCCAGCTCGTTCATGGTCGCCGTGCTCAGGCCACTGACGACGTCCAGATTTGGAGCGGAAACGGTGCCGGCCTGTTGTTGCAGGAAGTAGAGATTTGTAATGGCGCTGCTTCCGGCCGCGATGGTGCCGTACTCGGTTAACTGCGGTAAGCTCCCCTGAGTTGGAGTAAAGAGATTCAACAGCTCGGCCTGGGCCGAGATCGCGTTGTAGGCGTCCTGCAGGTTTTGGAGTGTCTGCTGCGGTGTTCGGGCCTGCGCTTGACGTGGGGAGTGCCACATGATATTGGGTCGCCAATCCCTGGGCGATGTTCCAGGCATTTGCCTGAAGAGGATCGCTGAGATTGTTGTAGTCGAACAATTGGTCGTTGCCGGCGCCGGCGAACTCAAAATTGAGGCCCGTGCCACCAAGAAGGTAGCTCGTGTTGGCCGCCGCATCGTTACTCATCATCACATTGATGAGACTGCCGCCGACCAATACGTCACTGCCGCCGCCCCCTTCCAGAATGTTTTCGCCGGTCCCTCCGATCAACACGGAGTTGCCAGTGCCCGCGAGCATGGCGTCCCCGCCGACGCCGCCGATCATCAGATCCTGGCCGGTGCCGTTGCCACCCTCCATCACGTCGCGGCCGCCATCCTGGGTGCCGTTCGCTTCCCCGAGCACAAACTGACCGTTTTCGAACTGAGCACTGCTGCCAATCAGCAGGTCGCCGCCGTTGCCCGCATAGAGCTGCGAGTTGCCGGAGCCGGCGATCAAGTAGTTATGTCCGGCAGGCTGTTGCCGCAGCCAGGTCATCAGCGGCATTGGGCGTTGGAGCGCTGCTGGAAGGCGCGGGTAGTTCGATCCGGCAGCCGAGTGTATCGATCAGTGACTCTGGTAGACGGCTGGAATGGCGCCGCCGTACAGCACGTCGTTTCCGTTGTTGCCATCGCTGGGAGTGAGGTCGCCCTCCAGGACGCTGGTGCCCGGAGCCGCCGACCAGGACATCGTTGCCAGAGCCGGCCATGAGGATATTGTGTCCCGTTGCCGCCGTAGAGGAGCATGCCGAGCTGGACCGAGGGATCGACCTGGATCAGGTTGTCGCCGACGCCGCCCATGAGCGCAATGCGGTCGACGCTGCTGGGGCAGGGTGAACTGGACCTGGCCGACAGCGGCTCCCTGAGTCGAGGTTGTTCAGCGTGGCCGTGTACTGGTTTGTCGTGCCGGCAACACTGTTGAAGTAAATGTCGCTGTCCGTGGTCAGGCTACCTGAGTGGGCTGGTCCGTTGACGATCTCGGTCTTGACGGGCTTGAGCACGAGCGTGGTCAGGCCGAAACCGCCGAGCATGTAGTCTGGCGTGGTGGTCTGTTGGCTGCTGGCCGGCGGAGATGAATGGTAACTGGAAGACGTCGTTGCCCGTGCCGCCATAGAGAGAGTCGACGCCGCTGCCGGCTTCCAGATAATCGCCGTTGGTGCCGCCGGCGAAAAGCTTGTCCAGGCCGCTGCCGCCGATCAGGGTGCTTTCGTTGCTGCCATAGCGGCGTCGCTGTAGAGGGTGCTGTTGCCGGAGCCAGCCCCGAGGACGTTGACCCCGGCGTCGCCGCCGTCGCCGCCGGGGTGCACCAGGCCGGTGCCCGAGGGATTGACGGTGATGTTGAAGCCGTCGCCGCCGTAGAGGACATCGTTGCCGCTGCCGCCGTACAGGGTGTGCTTGCCGGTCGCGGGATCATCACGTTGTCGCCGCGGACGGCCGCCGCCATACATCTGTGTGGCACCGACGCCGGCGTAGATCACCTTGTTGCCGTTACCGCCGCCGCCATAGAGGGTGTCGTTGCCGCTGCCGCCGTAGATCGTGTCATTGCCCCAGCCGCCGATGATCAGCGTGTTGCCGGTGCCGGCCTGGATCACGTAGCCGTGCCCGGCCCCCTGGCTGGCGTCTCCGGGGGTGTAATTCGTGACCGAGTCCAGTCGCCCTGGGCGAGTTGATCGCCAGCCGCGTCCTCTCTGCAGGTGCCAGCCAATCTGTAGGGGCTGGCCTGTCGTGGGATCGATGGCGCCGTAGGGCATGTTGCTGAACGTGACGTTCGAGCTGATGTACGCGGTGTCCGAGGTTTGTGCAGGTGCCATCCGACCTGGAGGACGTCGTTGCCGCTGCCGCCGTCGAGGACCTGGCCGTCGGCCTCGCCGGCGTAGAGGTGATCGTTGCCCGTCCCGGCGGTGAGGGTCTGGTCGCTGCCGGTGCCGCCGAAGATGTTGGCGGTGCTGGTGTCGCCCAGGAGCTGCTGGCTCGGGCCGCTGCCGCCGACCAGAGTGGACAGGCCGCTGCCGCCATGCAGGACCTGACCGGCACCCGAACCGGCCACCAGGAGGTCGGTGCCGCTGCCGCCATCCAGGGCCTGGTCCGCCCCGCTGCCGCCATACAGGGCATCCGTGCCGCTGCCGGCCTGGAGCGTGGCTGCCCCGCTGCCGGTCACGCTGAGCGTCTCGGTGCCGGACCCGCCGATGATGTCGGCGCTGTTGCGCATTGTCCACTATCAGCGTGTCGTTGCCCGCGCCGCCGGTGAGCGTGACATTGCGCGGCGCTCACCACGTCGATCGTGTTGGTGCCCGCCGCCGACCGCCAGGTTCACGTCGATGCTGCTGCCGGCGTGATCGTGATGTTGTCGTTCCCGGCCGCACCGTCTCCCGTGATCTCGGTGACATTGTCGTACTCCTGCTTCCGTCCGGCACGCCGAAGCCGGACACGTAGACGCTGTTGGACTTCGGGACCTGCGTGACCGTCAGCGTCTCGTTGCCGTCGGTAGCCGACTGCTGTTACCCTGGCTGGCGTACAGCCGCTGCGAGGCGTAGGGCCCGATGTTGAGGCGGAGGTCGCCGTCGGTCTCGCGTCGCCAGTTGCGGGACGTCGGCTGGTTTGCTGGCGGCCGGCTCGCCGATCTGGGCCAGGGTCACCGAGGCGATGTTGAAGTTCCAGGTGTGGGAGAAGAAGCCCAGGTCGATCGTGACGATACGCGTCGAGGAACGCCTGCAACGCGCCCGAGGCGTCGAAGATGGTCCCCTTCTGCACGTCGGCCTCCAGGTCCTCCAGGTGGACCAGGCCGGTGCCGCTGGGATCGTGCACGGTGAAGTTGATCGAGGCGAACAGGCCGCCGCCGACCCCGGCCGAAGCGATCCCCAGGTCGAGGGCCGCGTAGGCCGCGATGCTGCCGTAGAGCTGCACCTGGGGCGCGACGGGGCCGGTGCCGTCGGGGTTCTGCCGGTCGCTGACGTAGAAGCCATCGAGGATCAAGCTCGGGTCGCGGAAGTCGTCCGCCGCGTACTGCTGGAACCCCGTAGGTGTCGAAACCGAAGCCGAACTGCGCCTCGGCGCCGATCTGCACCGGCCAGGTCCGCGCCGAGCGGCCCGATGATCGGGAAGAACTGGTTGAAGTCGAAGTTCAGATTCAGTTGCGGCGTCTCGTAGGTGATCAGCGGCACGTTCTTGCCCAGCAGCAACTGGAAGGCGCTGGCCGGGTTGCTCAGGATCGGGATCTGGAACCCTGTGATCGGGCTGCTCGTTGTAGGTCGAGGTGATGTCGGTGGTCGCCGGGTTCAGGTGCCCAGAGTCGGCCGGGTTCTGGGCCGCGGTCGGATCGAGGGTGAAGCTGCCCAGGTTCATGCTGGTCGGCAGGTCAGACGCCGCCGTCGATGAATGTGGCGACGGCATTGACGAAATCGGCCGTGCTCGGGCTGCAGAAGCCCAGGGCCGAGGCCAGGTCGACGAGATCGACGTTGTGACCGGCGAGCTGGCTGATCACCGGCAGCGGGGTGGTGAGTACCTCGGCCAGCGGCTTGATCGGTGCCAGCACCTGGCCGATCTCGTTGGCGATCCCATCGATGAACCCGCCCAGGTCGAGCGTGACGTTGTTGAAGCCGAGCGTGTCGGGATTGGACGTGGTCGGGTTGGTGCTCCAGTGAAGTAGAAGTCGGTCGAGACGTGCGGCAGATTGGTGTTGCCGCCGATGGTGGCGTCGAGGTGCAAGTTGATGCTGGCATTCGCGTTCATGCCGAGGGTGTAGGCCGAGGCCGACGCGAGGTCGTCCAGGGAGAGCCACCGGTGCCGGGGTGCAGGTTGTTGAGGGCGAGGGTCAGGTCGCCCGATAGCTGTGGTGTCTGCGGTGTGTTGTTCGAGACGTTGAACTGCAGGAAGCCGAGCGTGGCGGTGGCCGACGAGGGAAGCTCGCGCGGTGAAGCTCACCGACGGCCGTGTCGGTGCTGTCCACGTAGAAGCCGTACTGCTGGCTCAGGCCGAAGCCGAGCGTGGCGTTGAAGCCCGCATTGAGGCTCACGTTGCCGTTGATCGCCAGGCCAAGGCCGCTCAGCCCGAGGTTGGCGGCGACCGGGGTCGAAACGGAAGCCAGGCTTTTCGTGAAGCTGGATCTCGTAGTGATCGTTGCCGGTGGTTTGCTGCAACTGGACGTAGTTGTCCGCGGGCGTCGCGCCCCCGGTGGTGAGTTCCACCAGCCAGTTCAGGCCCTGGCGGCCCGAGGGCGTCGTAGAGGGCGTCCTGCACGGTCGTGGCGGCGAGTTGCGGGGCGTTTCCAGGCGCTTCGTCACCTTCTGATCCATCGTCTGCAGGAAGCCGAGCGCCTGCTGCAACTGGGTGCCGACCACCGGGATGTTCGCGGTATCGATCTGCTGCGTCAGGGCCGACTGGAGCGTCCGCATGAGGCCGTCCCAGCCGTCCACCGACCTGGTCCATGATGCCATTCAGGCTGACGCTGCTCGTCGCCGAGGTGAAACTGGGCACGGTCAGCTTGGGCGTCGACCGGGGTTGGCCAGGTAGGTCACGTGCAGCTCGATGTTGGGCGTTGTTCGGGTCGAGCGGCTGGTCCGGGGTCGGGAAGAAGGTCGGCAGGACGATGTTGACCTGTCCCGTTGACGGCCGCGGTGATTTCGCTGGCCGCGCTCGACAGCGGCCAGAGGTGATTGGCCGAGCTGGGCTTCAAGCCGACGGTCCAGGTGGCGGCCTGGCCCTGCGTCCCATTATCGAGCCGCACATTGCCGTTCGAGATGGAGAGCCCCAGCGGCCCCACCGTGGCATTGAACGCGACGCCCGTGGCGTTGACCAGCGCATGGACGCTGATCTTGCTGCTGTCCTGGAGATAGAATTGCGGCGATCGACGGCTGGCTGAGGTTGATGACCAGGCCCAGCGCGACCGAACCGTTGACCGTCAGGTTCAGCGGCGCCGAGCCGTTGACGTCGGCGATGCTTCCAGGGCTGACGAGAGGTTGAAGCCCAGGTTGGCGTTTTGCGTGGTCGAGAAGTTGTAATCGAGGTTGATCTCAGCACGTTGTTGGTGAACGACACGGTCACCGGCTGTCCCAGCAACGTGCTCAACTGGCTGACGAGCTGGTCGATCGTCTGCGGGTGCGTTGTGCGGTCACGTTGTTCAGACGGCCGCGCTGAGCAGCGATGCGGGATTGACCACGTTGGTGAGGCTGGTTCCGAGGCCGGGGAGCTGCTGGCTCAAGCAGCGACGCACCCGCGTTCTGGACGAACGTCTCCACACCCTGAAGCGCCTGCAGCACCGGCTGGATGGTGAGGTTCGAGAGGTTCAGCGCCGGGGTGACGGTGACGGTCAACGTGCTGGGATTGGTGATGTCGGTCCAGTTGACGGCGACCACGGCCCCGGACGGCAGGGTGAAGCCGGCCAGCGGCACCGCAGGCTGCAGCGGCAGGTTGAGCTGGGCATTGCCCGAGACCTGGGCGGCTCGACGAGGCGCGCTCAGAGAGGTCGCTCCCGTCCAGGGCGCTGGGCCAACTGTCGAGGGTGGTGGCGTTCTTGAGCGTCAGCGATCCCTGGGCCTGGAGGCCTCCCGAGCCATTGGCCATCTGTCAAGGCGACGGCGCCCAGGTCGGCCGTGGCGTTCACCTGGCTCGCCGTGCCAACCACACTGGCCTGGATACGTCGCATTCTCGATGAAGAAGTGCTTCTGCAAGGAATCGCCGGAGAGGGATTGCCCCGTGATCGTGCCGATGCCCGCGCACGTCCGATCCCGCGATGCCCAGGTCGGCGGCCGCGTGCGAGCCATTGATGGCGGTGACGGTGAAGACTTGACGACGTGCCGCTCACCACGGCGGGAGACGACCTGGGTGACATCCAGGGCTTGCTGGCTGGTCGGGATCGATGGCCACCGAGACCGCGCTGCCGGTCGCGGCCTAGATGTCGTTGATGACGTCCTGAACCGTTTTGGCCCCCGTCAGGCTGACCTCATAAGCTCGTGCCGTTGGTCAACGTGATCTGCAGGTCGGGCGAGGTGCCGTTGATGCGAACCCCCGCCCCACCGTTCAGTGTCGAGAGCGGCGTGGACGGGGTCAGCACGAACCCCTGGCCGAGCGGGGTCAGGTTCACGCCGAACGTGAGGCTGGCCGTGATCTTCGGCACCAGGCTCAACTGGCTGCTACTCAGGCTGGCGTTGGCGAGCCCCCCTTGGTCCAAGTTGAGTTGCAACGTCTGGGACAGCAGGCTGGAGAAGGTATAGGACGTGAACGACAGGTTATAGGTCAAGGCGTTGGTCGTCGGATTGAACTGGACGTTGATCGCTCGAAGGGCTGACGTCCAGGACCTGCGCCAGCAGGCTGGCCAGGTCCTGCGCCGTGGTGAAATCGGCCACGGTCTTGCTGGAGCGTGTCGCTCCAGTGCTCGATCTGGTTGGTCACCTCCGTCTGGAACGCCTGTTCGAGGTTGGCCGCCTGGGCCAGGCTCAGCGAGGATAGGAAGGGGAGCTCGGTGGTCCAGAGCTGCTGACCGACCTGCCCGAGCTGGCTGGCCAGTTGGTTCAGCATCCCCAGGACCTCGTCGGGCCCGACGGTGGTGAAGTTCTGCCAGCCGGAGAAGCCCTGGAACTGGACGACGGGCGCGGCGCTGGTGGCCAGGTTGGCCGCGCTGATCGTCAGCGTGCCGCTGGCGCTCTGGCTGCCGAGTTGCGCTTGCAGCGGCAGGACGATGTTCAGCGAGCCGGACGGGCTCAGCGTCAGGCTTTGCAGGCCGCTGATGCTCAGGTTACTCTGAGGCCGGTGGCGTTCGCGGCCTGGCGCTCATCTGGATCGATCCGTTGGTCGTCTCGGCGCCGAGGAAGCCGATCGTGATGCCACTGTTGATGTTGGCCGCATCGATCGTCACGGAGGCGCTGAGGCCGCCGGCCGGAACGTTCAGGAAAAACGCCTGGGCTCGGCCGGTCTGATCGACGCCGAAGCTGAAATTGAAATTCAGGCTGGTCGTGACGTTGACCTGGGTTGCCGGATCGAGTTGGATGCCGAGCTGGTCGGCCTGGGCGCCCAGGCTTGCCAGCGACGTGGCCGTGGTTTCCGTGGCCGCGAAGTCGAGGGAGAACACCACCTTGTTGCCGCTCGTCGTCTGCTGCACGCTGCTGGGGACGACGGTGATCGTGAGATCGCCCACCTGTGCGCCCAGGCCCTGCAGCAGGTTGAGGAAACCCAGTTGGTGCTGCGTCGGCGTGTTCGTTGCCAGGTAGGCGTTGATCGGATTGAGCAGGCCGAGTTGCAGGGCGTTCTGGATGGCGGTCGCGGTGCCGACCAGGGGAAAGGATTGGCTGGCGGCCCAGCTTACCAGGGCGGCCAGGCCGTTACTGATCGCCTCGGAGGCCGCCGACTCGATGACGAGGCTTGGTGCTCTACCCGTCGCGCTGCCCGCGGTTGCCGTGAGCGTGATGGGGTTGGGGTTGGATTATCGAGCGTGACGGTACGCGGTAGACGTGCCATTGCTCCACGCCAGCGTGGCTGGCGGCACCGTGACCGACTGGCCGTCGCTGCTGGTCAGGGTCACTGCGACCGCTGTAGTTCGTGACGACGTTGCCGTACGGGTCCATGGCGGTCAGCGTCACGGTGAAGCGCGCACCCGCACCGGCGGTGCTCGGGGCGCTGACGGTGAACGAGGCCGTGGCGGCGGGGCTCACCGTGATCGCACTGCTGGTGCCCTGGACCGAACCGGCGCTGGCCGTCAGGGTCACGTTGTTGGCCTTGTCGAGGGTGACGGTGACCGTCGCCGAACCATTACTCAGGGTGATGGACGCGGGCAAACCCAGGATGGTCTGACCATCACTGCTGGTGAGCGTGACGGGACCGTTGTAGCCGGAGACCGTGTTGCCGTAGCGATCCTCGGCCGTGATGGTGACGGTGAAGGGCGCGCCGCGGTGACGGGGAAGGCCGTGCTGGCATTCGTCGCGGCCGGGACACTGACGGCGAAGGAAGCCACCGCCGGGCTGACGACGATGGGGGCGCTGGTACCCGCTGACCGTCGAAGTGGCCGTCAGAGTCACGGTGTTCGAGGTCTCGAGGGTCACCATGACGGTGGCCGCGCCATTGAACAAATTGATCGAGGCCGGCGGAGAGGTAGACGATCTGCTGATCGCTGCTGGTGAGGGTGACCGAGCCGTTGTCGGTGGTCACGGGGTTGCCTGCTGGTTCACGGCCGTGATGGTGACCGGGAAGGCGACGCCGGCGATGACCGTTGCCGGAGCGGTGACGGTCAACTGTGCGAGCGGTTGCGTCTGGAAGGCGCCGATGTCGGGAGTTGCGTGGGCGCGTCGTTCCACGCTCGTCGGACGTGGAGCTGTTGCTCGTCGAGCCGGCGCCGATGGCGGGGCTGCCCGCCAGGAGGGCCATGGTCTGGACCGTGCCGCCGTAGTTCCCCGGCGGGGTCAGCAGGGGGTTGAGCGGGCCGGCTGCTCGTGCCGACGAGGTTGTTGTTGGCATCGCCGTTGGCGATGCCCGTCAGGCCGCTGCCGCTGCCGATCAGGTTGTTGTTGCCGCCTGACGACGCCCGAAAGGTCCGGAGCCGTTGTGGCCGTATTGGTCGCGACGATCGTAGTTTTCCAGCACGAGCTGCCCGGGGCTCACGTTGTCGATGCCGCCGCCGGTCGGTGCCGCATTGCTGGCCAGGGTGGAATCGACCACGGTCAGGGTGCCCACGTTGTCGATGGCGCCGCCAATCGGCGCCGTATTGCTGACGAGAGTGGAATTCGTCACCGTCATGGTGCCCAGGTTGTCGATGCCGCCGCCTCCGCCGGGTGACGAGCTGGTGCCCAGTCCCGTGACCGAGGCGACGGTCGTGACCGCATTGTTGACCAGCGTGGAGTCGGTCAGATTCAGGGTGCCCGGTGTTGTAGATGGCTCCGCCTCCGCCCCAGTTGGCGGCATCCGTAGCCGCATTGCCTGAGAGCGTCGACGCGTTCAGGGTCAAGGTCCCGACGTTGTCAATGGCGCCGCCGAAACTGTAGAGGCCAGCAGCGACATTGTCGGTCAGTGATCGACTGAGTGATCGTCAGGTTGCCGGAATTATTGATCGCGCCGCCCGAACTGTAGGTCACTGGACTCGGCGTACCGTTGATCGAGGCGTTCCCGCCCTTGCTCACGACATTCCCGGCGCCGCCTTCCAGCGTAAGCCCGGTCAGTGCGACGTTTGCTCCCTGACCGACCTGGAAGATCAGGCTGGTGTTGTTGCCGCTGATCGCCAGGTTGCTGGCTCCCAGTCCAGTGATCGTCACGTTGGCGCTGATCGCCAGCATGCTACCATCCAGCGTGATGGTGTCCCCACTGAGTGCGGAACTGAAGTCAATCGTGTCGTTGTTGCCGAACGTGCCGCTGATCTGCGAGGCCCATCCGGCCGGCATGGTCGACTGCCCGAGGGAAGCGGGTGTGCCGCTGTTGTTCACCAGCGTGATCGCGTCGCGCAGGGTCAGATGGCTCGTGTCCGTGGTATTGTCGGCGAAACTGTTCACGAGAAGTGTGGCCGGCGCCAGCCGAACCTCTAGCTGCTCCAGGGGTTCGAGTGAAAGCCGCCGCGACCGCCGGGTCCGGCGTGCATTCTTCGTTTTGAAAACCAACCCCGCGTGTCGCGACCGATTTCGCTGGAAAGACATGATTTGCGTCCTCGTGGTGTCCTCACTGCGTCGTCTGCTCGACTCGTCTTCTTGGAAGCGTTCTCGGGGTGATCGAACGGCAACCATGCCCGCCGGACCGGTAATCGACTCTCGAGATCGCGAGCCCATCCCGGCCCCAAAGGCCGGCGGACTCTGACAGGTACATGCGAAACGGGCCGGGGCGCGGACCGGGGCCTGGAAAAAATTTCTCGACGCGCCGGCTTTCTATCCGAGTCGTCGCCGGGCCGGTTACAATGAGGCCGCACGCGGGTGTGCACCACAGCACCGCAGAGGGCGTCTCATGGCACCCCAGGACGATGGCTCGGTCACGCGCTGGATCGGCGACCTCAAGGCCGGCGGCGACTCCGCCGCCCAGCACCTCTGGGAGCGCTACTTCCACCGCCTCGTCCACCTCGCCCGCGCCCGGCTCCGCTCGGCGCGGCGGGCCGGGGCGATCGAGGATGAGGAGGACGCGGCCTTGAGCGCCTTCGACAGCTTCTGCCGCGGCGCCGCCCAGGGCCGGTTCCCGCAGCTCGCCGGCCGCGACGACCTCTGGCGGCTGCTGGTGGTCATCACCGTCCGCAAGGCCCTCGGCCAGATCGACCGCCAGGGCGCGCAGAAGCGCGGCGGCGGCCGGCTGGTCGGCGAGTCGGCCCTGATCGGCGTCGACGCGGCCGAGGGCGCGGGCCTGGATCACCTGGCCGGTCAGGAGCCGACTCCCGAGCTGGCGGCGCTGGTGGTCGACGAGTACCGCCGGCTCCGCGACGGCCTGCGGACCGAGGCGCTGCGTCAGGTGCTGGACCTGCGGCTGGAGGGGTACACCCGGGAGGAGATCGCCGAACGGCTCGGGCTGCGCCGAGCGGACGGTGAAGCGCAAGCTGGAGGTGATTCGCGAGGCGTGGCTTCGGGGGGAATCGTGATGAAGGGACAGACATCGGGCCGGGACGCCGGGGGCCGCGCACCGGCGGCCGTCCGAGCGAGTTGATGAGGCGTGCGACCGGTTCGAGGCCGCCTGGCGGGCCGGGCCGGCGCCGCGGATCGAGGACTACCTGGCCGCGGCGCGACGAGGCCGATCGCCAGGCGCTGCTGGGCGAGCTGGTGGCGCTGGAGCGCGAGCTGCGGCGACGGCTGCGGCGAGCGGCCGGGGTCGAGGAGTACCTGGACCGGTTCCCGGACCACGCCGGGGTGGTCCGCGCCGCCTTCGGGGCCCGGCCCGGGCCGGGCGACGGGCCGGCGGCGCGACCGCATGCGGACACCGGCCGCAACCTCCTCTTCGGCATCCTGGCCCTGCAGAACAACTTCATCGGCCGCGACGACCTGCTGGCCGCCTTCGCCGCCTGGGTCGCCGACAAGGCCCGGCCCCTGGCCCAGCTCCTGGTGGATCGCGGGGCGCTCGACGACGCCCGCCGCGTGCTGCTGGAGGCCCTGGTCGCCGAGCACCTCAAGCAGCACGGCGGCGATCCCGAGGCGAGCCTCGCGGCCGTCAGCTCGCTGGGCTCGGTCCGCGACGACCTGGAGCGGCTCGACGACGCCGACCTCCAGGCCAGCCTCGCCGCCACGCACGCTCGCGGCCAGCCGGCCGGCGGCGACGCCGGGGCGACGGCGGCCTACACCCCCTCGTCCCGCCGCGCCGGCGCGCGGTTCCGCATCCTCCGCTTCCACCGCGAGGGCGGGCTGGGCCGCGTCTACGTCGCCCGCGACGAGGAGCTCGGCCGCGAGGTGGCCCTCAAGGAGATCCGGCCCGACAAGGTCGCCGAGGCCGACCTCCGCGGCCGGTTCGTCCTGGAGGCCGAGATCAACGGCGGCCTGGAGCACCCCGGGATCGTGCCGGTCTACAGCCTCGGCACCTACGATGACGGCCGGCCGTTCTACGCCATGCGGTTCGTCGAGGGCGACAGCCTCAAGGAGGCCATCGAGTCGTACCACAAGGCGCGTCCTCGGCCCGACCCGACGTGCCGTCGAGTTCCGCAAGCTGCTGGGCCGGTTCATCGACGTCTGCGAGGCGATCGCGTTCGCGCACAGCAAGGGGGTGCTGCACCGCGACCTCAAGCCGCACAACGTGATGCTGGGCCGGTTCGGCGAGACGCTGCTGATCGACTGGGGGCTGGCCAAGGCGACCGGCCGCCGCGAGCCGGTCGGCCCGGACGCCGCCCGCGAGGCGACGCTGGTGCCGCCCTCCGGCAGCGGGCACGCACCGACGCTGGGCGTGCTCGGCTCGCCGCCGTACATGAGCCCCGAGCAGGCCGCGGGCGAAGTGGAGTCGCTCGGTCCGGCGACGGACGTCTATGGCCTGGGGGCGATCCTCTTCGCGCTGCTGACCGGCGAGCCGCCGGTGGAGGGGGAGACGACCGAGGAGGTGCTGGACCGGGTGCGGCGGGGAGCGATCCGGTCGCCGCGGTCGCTCAACCCGAACATCCCGCGGGCGCTGGAGGCGGTCTGCCTGAAGGCGCTGGCGCCGCAGCCGGGGGACCGCTACCCGACGGCGCTGGCGCTGGCCGAGGAGGTCGAGCACTGGCTGGCCGACGAGCCGGTGACGGCCTGGCGCGAGCCGGTTTCGGTCCGGGCGCAGCGGTGGGCGCGTCGGCACCGGACGGCGGTGGCGGCGGCCGGCGTGGCGTTGGTGGCCGGATTGCTCGGTCTGGCCGCGGTCGCCGTCGTGCAGGCCCAGGCCCGCGCCCGTCTGGCCGACGCCAACGGTCGGCTCCGCGACGCCTTGGCCCGCGAAGAGTCCGCTAACGCCACCACGGCCCGGGCCCTCGACCAAGCCCGCCGGGAGGCCGACAAGTCACGAGCGATCAACGACTTCCTTACCGACGATCTACTCGCGCAGGCCGAACCGGAAAACAACGCACCCCAGGACGATGTGACGCTTCGCGAGGTGCTTGACCGAGCCGCTGACAAGGTCGGTGATCGGTTCGCCGGACGGCCCGAGGTCGAGGACGCAGTTCGCCGAACGATCGCCGGGACGTATCACGGCCTGGGTGCATACAACGAAGCCGAGCGGCATTGGCGAGCGGTGCTGGAGTCGTCGCGGCGGCGTCTCGGCCCTGAGGCCGCCGCGACACTGATCGCCCAGAGTCAGGTGGGGCACCTCTTATTCCACCTGGGCCGGTCGGCCGAAGGGCTGGCGTTAATGGGTCCGGCCACAGACGGCCTGAGTCGTGCCCTCGGGCCCGACCACGCTGATACGCTCACCAGCCGCAACAATCTCGCCAATGCCCTCTCCGGCACCGGCCGCTCCGATGAGGCGATTCGGGTGCATCAGGAGACGCTCAGGCTGGACGAGGCAAAGCTCGGTCAGGGACATGCTGAGTCACTTACCCCTCTCAATAACCTAGCCGTCGCCTACGAGAAGGCTGGCCGCTATCCTGAGGCGATCACGATCCACGAAATGGTGCTCGAGCGCCGGGAGTCAGAATATGGGCCCGACCATCCGAGCACGCTCGTCAGCCGCAACAACCTCGCAGTGGCTTACGAGAAGGCCGGGCGGTACGCCGAGGCGGCCGCGTTTCATGAGGTGACGTTGCGGATGCTCGAGGCGAAACTCGGGCCCAGCCACCCGACCACGCTCATCAGCCGCAACAATCTCGCCGAGGCATACCGATTGGACGGCCGCATCCTGAAGGCGGCGGCACTGCACGAGGAGACCCTACGGATGCTCGAGGCGAAGTTCGGGCCCGAGCATCCAGCCACACTCACCAGCCGGAACAACCTCGCCAATGCCTACCGCGATGCTGGGCGCACCGCCGAGGCTATCCGATCGTTCGAGGCCATGCTTCCTGCCGCCAGGAGAGTTTTCGGCCCGGGTCACACCAACACCCTTACGACAGTGAGAAGCCTTTCCTTGGCCTATGAATCCCAGGGACGTTGGGCCGATGCCGAAGCATTACGACACGACTTGCTAGCCCGACGCCGCGAGTTGGAGAAGCCGGAGAGCTCCGTCCTGGCCGGCGACCTCGCCGGGCTCGGCTTCAACCTCCTGAAACAGAATAAGTGGTCGGAGGCCGAAACGGTACTGCGCGAGTGCCTGGCAATTCGAGAGAAGGCGATCCCCAACGACTGGTTGCGGTTCAACACGATCAGCCAACTCGGCGGGCGCTGCTGGGCCAGGGACGGTACGCTGAGGCCGAGCCGCTGATCGTGGACGGATACAGGATGATGAAGACCCTCGAGTCAAGGATTCCCCATACTGGCATGGCCCGGCTCTCCGACGCGGTGGAGCGCGTCGTGCGACTGTACGATGCATGGGGCAAACCCGAGCAGGCCGCTGCCTGGAAGGAGAAGCTCGGGCTGACCGACCTGCCCGCCGACGTGTTCGCCACACCCTGAAAGCGAGCCCAGCCCTACCCGCGACATTGAGACGATTCGAGGGAGCTACCTCGAGCTCAATTCACTACCCGCAGTTTTTGCGGCATTGGGGCCAGGCCCTTATCAGCAGGCAAAAGGCTCCCTCGCAGCGCGTTCCGTTGACAATCTCGTTGGACGGCCTGGTCGCCGTCATCGGCCGCGTCCAGACGGGTGCAGCGTTGGGCCACGAGAGAGCGGAAACCGATCGGTTGAGAATGAGTCACGGCGTCGGAGGCCCGGCTTCAGCCGGTCCGCCAAGCCCCGAAGCTTCCGCCTGAAAGCAAGACTTCCGCTGACGCCGATGGGGCACGATGTCAGAGCACTTCGTCGACCGCCACAACCAGACGCGGCAGAGCGGTGATGTCCGTGCTCTCGCCGCTCTTCAAGCCTCGCTCTTGCTGGTAAGTCCCGTCCGGACGCGGGCCGCGGTGGACTCCGGGCAGTCGTCCCGGAGGTCGGTGTGGATCCCCGCGACGTCTCCCGGCGGCGTCCGGGAGACGACGGTGCACGTTCAGACGCGGTGCTTGAGCGGGTGGCGGGCGATGTGCCCGAGCTGTGCGAGGAATGTCTGAGGGACGAACAGGACATGCATCGCTCAGCGTGCCCCTCGCCGACGGCCATGCTCGTGTCGGATCATCCCGGCGAAAGACCCATCGGCCATCATGGCATCGATCGCTGTTGCGACCCGGCCGGCGCGGGCTTCCACCATCGTCCGGGCCATACTGATGACCCCGCTATTGTTCAGTGTCGCGATGAAATTGCCACCGGGCTGACTGTCGTTGTTGCAGTCGAGCTCGCGGCCTTTGGTATCCAGCAGGTCCGCCGCGATGATCGTTGACGGCATTTCCCTGGCTGGCGGCTGCCCCCGCAGCGCGAGTCTCCCTCTGTTCGTCGCCGCATCGTACGTCGTTGAGGCCAGCGGGACCGGTTTCGAGTACATGCCCACCTTCTTCTTGCGCACCGCCGATTTGAGAGTCGAAGCGGCCAGGTGGTCCGGATCGTCCGGGTTGAGCGCACTGCCGAAGGTCACGAACAACTCCTTGGCTGACTCCATCCCACCGGACTGGACCTCTTCCCATCGAGTGTCGGTGACGGTGACCAGCGGCGTGGATCTTGGGACCGGGGGCACAGCGAGCATCTCATTCCGGCTCCTATCGAGCCGCAAGAGCTCTCTCGACGCCGACGGGCTGATAGGAACCGATTGTTGAGCACCATGGCCCATTGATGAGAGATTGGACGACGGACGACTCTGGCCCTCCTCGCTCGCCGGGGACGCCAGGCTGATGACAGATTGCTCGATAGATGCAGCCATGTCGCTCGCCGACATCGACGCGGTTCCGGCCGGGCTAAGTGCCGCGGCGGACCCGGCGATCAGGGGCGATGCCGAAAGCTCCATCGTGCTCGAAGAGGAGGAACTTGAAGATGCCAGCGATTGAAGGTTGAATGCGACCTGGTCGATGAAGGCGGTGTTGTCACCGCCGTTGGGGTCCAGGCCGATGAAGGACAGGGTATGCGAACCGGTACTGGTCACCTGGAACGTCGGAGTCGAACAGCGTCGTGTATTGAGAACTGGGCGGCGTGAAGGTCCCGATCGTCTGGCCGTCGAGTTGAACCTCGAAGGTCTGACTGCTGGCCTGAGAGTTGGCGCGTTGCGCGGCGTCGAAGCTGATGGTGTAGGTCCCGGCGTCCAGGTTGACCTTCTGGCTGAGCTGGCCCGTTTGCTGGAGGAATGCCACTTGCGTTCCCACCGGCGCCGGGGGATTGCTCGCCGTGAAGCCGCTGCCGTTGCCCGCCAGGCCCGCCCCTCCCGTGAACGTCCAGGGCGACCCGCTCGGCGCGTACTGGTAAGCGGGGGGCCCTGTGCCCACCCCAGGACTGGCGAAGCCCGGGTCCTGAACGATCGGTTCGTTGCCGAAGGGCACCGGATTGACGGTCACCTGATCGATGAAGGCGGTATTGTCGCCGCCGTTGGGATCCAGGCCGACAAACGCCAGCGTGTGCGACCCGGCGGCCACGGTGAACGGGCCTGTCGTCAGCGAGGTGTAACCGGCGCCGCCGGGCGTGAAGATGCCCACCACTGTGCCGTCGACTGTCACCTCGAAGGTCTGGCTGCTGGCCTGGGAGCTGGCGCGTTGCGCGGCGTCGAAGCTGACGGTGTAGGTCCCCGCGTCCAGGTCGAAGGTCTGGCTGAGTTGGCCCGTTTGCTGGAGGAATGCCACTTGCGTTCCCACCGGCGCCGGGGGATTGCTCGCCGTGAAGCCGCTGCCGTTGCCCGCCAGGCCCGCTCCCCCCGCGAAACTCCAGGGCGACCCGCTCGGTGCGTACTGGTACGCGGCCGGCCCGGTACCCACGTCCGGCATGCTCAAGTTCGGGTCCTGGATGCCGTTGGCCAGGTTGAATGCGACCTGGTCGATGAAGGCGGTGTTGTCGCCGCCGTTGGGGTCCAGGCCGATGAAGGACAGGGTATGCGAACCGGTACTCGTCACCTGGAACGTCGCAGTTGACAGCATCGTGTATTGCGGGCCGAGTGGCGTGAAGGTCCCGATCGACTGGCCATCGAGCTGGACTTCGAAGGTCTGGCTGCTGGCCTGAGAGCTGGCGCGTTGCGCGGCGTCGAAGCTGACGGTGTAGGTCCCGGCGTCCAGGTTGACCTTCTGGCTGAGCTGGCCCGTTTGCTGGAGGAATGCCACTTGCGTTCCCACCGGCGCCGGGGGATTGCTCGCCGTGAAGCCGCTGCCGTTGCCCGCCAGGCCCGCCCCTCCCGTGAACGTCCAGGGCGACCCGCTCGGCGGCGTACTGGTAAGCGGGGGGCCCTGTGCCCACGTCCGGCATGCTCAAGTTCGGGTCCTGGATGCCGCTGGCCAGGTTGAATGCGACCTGGTCGATGAAGGCGGTGTTGTCACCGCCGTTGGGATCCAGACCGATGAATGACAGGGTATGCGAACCGGTACTGGTCACCTGGAACATCGGAGTTGACAGCGTCGTGTATTGAGAGTTGAGCGGCGTGAAGATTCCGATTGCCTGGCCATCGAGCTGGACCTCGAAAGTCTGACTGCTGGCCTGAGAGCTGGCGCGTTGCGCGGTATCAAAGGTGACGGTGTAGGTCCCGGCGTTCAGGTTGAAGGTCTGACTGAGCTGGCCCGTTTGCTGGAGAAACGCCACCTGCGTTCCCACCGGCGCCGGGGGATTGCTCGCCGTGAAGCCGCTGCCGTTACCGGCCAGGCCCGCACCCCCCGTGAACGTCCAGGACGAGCCACTGGGTGCATACTGGTAAGCGGCGGGCCCCGTCCCGAGATCAGGCGTTTGGAATCCCAGGTCGGCCTGGGCCAGGTTGAGGGCAGTGACGGTCACTTGGGCAGTCGAATTGACTGCCACTTCGTCGATGGTCGCGGTGATGGCACTGCTGCCGGCCGTGGTGCCGGTGAAGGTGGCCGTGTAGGTGCCGTCGCCGTCGTCGGTCACGGGGCCGAACGTGCCGCCGCCGCTGGCGAGGGTGAATGCGACCGTCAGGCCGCCGCTGCTTTCCGGATTGCCGAAACCATCCCGGGCGGTCAGGGTTACCGTGGTCGTGCCTCCCGCTTGAATGCTCGTGGATCCAACCGAGATGGTGGATTGCGACACACTGGCTCCCGCGATGAACGAAACAGGATTGCTCCAGTCACCGGTCACGCCGGAACTGTCGTAAGCCTGTACTTGCCACTCGTAGCTGTCCCCGTCGGTCAGCGGTGTGGTCGGGGTGAACGACGTGCCACTGACCTGCACCGGCGGGATGACGAATCCCGCGATGCCCGACGTGACGTCCGCGACGTCCACCCAATAGCCGGCGGCACCCGGCACCGCCGACCACTGGAGCGTGGGCGTGAGCGATGTGATTCCGGCCAGGGAATTCGGTGTCGGCGCCGCCGGTCCGCTAGGAGGAGCGGTCAACGTGAAACCCTCTGGTTCCGACTGGCCGCTGAGGTCTCCCTCGTCATCATAAGCCACCACGGACCATTCATAGTTATCGCCGTAGGCCAGCGGCGTCCCCATGGTGTAGGACGTTTGTGTGACCGGCACGTCGTTCAGAAGCGTCGTGCCGGCGGTCGTATCCGTGACGGTCAGGTAATAACCAGCAGCGCCGGGGACGGCCGACCATTGGAACGTGGGATTCGCGGTGGGCACGCTGCCGCTGAACGCGGTCATCTCCGGGGCCTCGACCGTGACGGACACATTGAACGTCATCGTCTCGGGCGCGACGCTGACATCGCCCGCGCTGTCGAATGCCAGCACATACCACTGGAAACTGTCGCCGTTGGTCAAAGGCCCCCCGAGGGTGTACGATGTGCCGGCGACCCGCAACCCGTTGATGACCAGCGCGTTTGTGGTGGTGTCCTGGACGTAGAGGATATAGCCGGCCGCCCCGGTGACGGCCGACCACTGGAAGGTGGGCGTTGCCGTGCCCACCGTCCCGGTGGGACCCGTCGGGATCGGATTGCCAGGGGCGGAGACTGTGAACTCCTGGGCGTTATCGGCGGGGCCGGGGATGGTGGCGCCGTTCGAGCTGATGAATGAACTGACCTGCCACTTGTAGGTGTGTCCGTTGAGCAATGGGGTAGCGGGAGTGTATGACGTTCCGCTGACCGAGAGTGGGATCGCGGCGGATGGCACTGCCAGGTCCGTCAGGATCACGTTATAGCCGGTAGCACCCGGCACAGCGGACCACTGGAGCGTGGGGTTGGTCGTGTTCACCAGGGCACCCGGGGACGGAGCGAGCGCCGTGAGTGTGCCCGACGACACTTGCAAGGTGAACGTGAGAGTGGACGCCCCGCTGTACACGGGGAAGTTATTCTGGAGTGCGATGGCTTCCACATACCACTGGTAAGTGTGCCCGTTGACCATCTGGGCGCCGAACGGATTACCGAGCGTGTATGAGGGTGTGCCTTCCTCAACGTTGAGAACAGCCGTACCGCTGGTTTCGTCGATCAGGACCAGCCAGTAGCCACTGGTGGCTCCCGAGACGGGAGACCACTGGAAGGTGGGAGTATAGGTGGTCATGGTGCCGCTTGGAGATAGGGCCGTGGGTGTGGCCAGGCCGCCCTGCGGTACGGAGGCCGCGAAATTCGCTGAGGCGGAAGCCGGGCTGACGTCCCCGTTGTTGTCGTAAGCCACCACCCACCACAGGTAAACCTGTCCGTTGACCAAGGAATTGGGCCAGGTGTACGAGGTGCCCGTGACCGCCACCGGCGCGACCACGGAATAGCTGCCGGAACTGGCGTCGAAGACAAACAGGCCGTAACCGGTGGCGCCGGCCACCGCCGACCATTGGAACGTGGGGGAATCCGTGTTCACCACCCCCTTCGGCCCAGCGGGCACCGGCGCCGCCAGGCTGACCGTCCCGCCCGACGGCAGGGAAACGGTGAATTCCGATGTGGGCACCGCCGAGACCAGCGGAACGGAAACCGACCACTGGTAGGTGTGTCCGTCGACCAGCGGAACGCTGGGTGTGAAGGAGGTCCCGCCTTGGTACAAATCCGAGATGACTGGCGTGTCGCTGGTTTCGTCGTAGAGATAGAAGTAATAGGCATTCGCTCCGGTGACGGCCGACCACTGGAAGGTCGGAGTGGCCGTGGTGATGGCCGCCGCCCACGACGGGCGCCTGCAGCGTTGTCGCCCCCGCCGGAGCGATGGTGAAGTAGTTGGGTGTGCTCGAGAAGCCGCCGTAAGGGATACCATTGTAGAGCACAACCGCCTGTACATACCACTCATACGAATGTCCGTAGTTCAGAGGCGTGGACAAGGTATACGAAGTGCCGGTCACCTGAAGGATGCCCGTCGCCGCGACTTTCGGGTTGGCCAGGTCGATGAGCCCCAGGTAATAATAAGCGGCGCCCGGGACTGCCGACCACTGGAAGGTCGGTGTCGTGGTATTCAACGCCGAGTCGTTGGCGGGAGACAGGTCGGACGACGAGGGGACCTGCGGGAAGTTGAAGCTCAGCGCGGCGCTCGGGGCGCTCGATGCCAGCCAGGACGGGGTAGGCCTGCACCTGCCATGTATAGGAATGGCCTGGCACAAAAGCGGGGTCCGCCGGTGTGTAACTGGTCGCGCGGGGACACTGAGGTTGAGGATCTTGGCACCGGTGGCCTGGTCGTAGGCCGTCAACTGGTAGCCGAGCGCTCCTGAGACAGCAGACCATTGAAAGGTCGGCGTGGTCGTGCTGATCGTGCCGGTGGGCGCGATGGGCACCGGCGTGGCGATGTTGCCGCTCAACCCCGTGGCGATGACCGCCGCTTTCGGGGTCCCGAGGCCCGTGACCAGATCGTAGCCGGGACCGGCCGGGTAGCCGTTGTTCCCGGTCGCTACGTCGTGGAAAGCGAACGAACCCCAGCCGGAATCGATGTTGTACAGCCAGGCATCCGCACTGATGTTGTCAAGCGTGCCATGGCCGAGCGAGCTGGTTCCCTGGTCCGCGATTGCGATCAACCCGGCCCAGCACGGCGCCGAGAGACTGGTGCCCCCCTCGTCACCCCAAGGCGCTGCCGACCCGAAGTCGTACGAATCGTAGATCGAAACACCGGTGGCCGCATCCAACGACACGTCCGGGATCGTCCGGGCCGTACTGCTCTGGGTCACCACGCCCTTCTGATAGCTCGGCTGCCGCTCATACTGGCTGATCCCGCCCCCCCCGTCGCTCCAGCCCGTCTCGCTGGAGTAGTCGCCGTTGGCGTCCAACGGTGGTGAAAAAAACGTACCGCCCACTGCCAACACGTTGGGAGAGAACGCGGGATAGTCACCGGGCTCTCCCGCTTTGTGATCGCCGGACGACGCGACAAAAGTGATTCCCGTGTGGCCTGCCGGGGTGGTGAAGGTCGAGTCATAGGAGGTCTCCCCGTTGAACTCCGGGGCACCCCAGCTCATCGAAACCACGGAGACACCGGGTTGCTGGCGGGCGTAGTTCACTCCCGCGTACAGGTCGCTGGTCTCCACCAGCAAGATGTTCGCCTGCGGCGCGATCGCGTGCGCCCATTCCACATCCATGGAGGTTTCGATTCCCCAATCGCCAATGGGAGCATTCGGTGTCCCGTCGAAGTTCGTGACTGAGAAATGGGGCGGGTCCTGGAGCCCGAACTGGCGGTCGAAGGCCTCCAGATCGGGTATGATGTTCGGTTGGGCAAATTCATCTACAATGGCAATCGTCTGGCCGGCGCCCGTGCCGGCGACGCCGCTGCCGAAGGTGATGTCGTTGGTGCCGTCCGCCGTGAATCCGTACGCCTTCAACATTTGGGCGGGCGATAATCCCGTGGGAGTGCTCATGCCGTCGGCAATCGCCGCCACCGAACCTCCGGGCGGAAAAGCCTCGATGGGATCGGTGATCAGTCCGCCCCCTGGTCCGATTACGGACGTCGACGGTGTCAAACCGCTCTCGGCGGCGAAACTGTTCCCGAGAAGTGTGGCCGGCGCCAGCCGAACCTCTAGCTGCTCCAGGGGATCGAGTGAAAGCCGCCGCGACCGCCGGACCCGGCGTGTATTCTCAGTTTTGAAAACCAACCCCGCGTGCCGCGACCGAATTCGCCGGAAAGACATGATTTGCGTCCTCGTGTTGTCTCACTGCGTCGTCTGCTCGACTCGTCTTCTTGGAAGCGTTCTCGGGGTGATCGAACGGCAACCATGCGCCCTGGGACCGGTGACCTACTCTCGAGATCGCGAGCCCATCCCGGCCCCAAAGGTCGGCGGACTCTGACAGGTACATGCGAAACGGGCCGGGGCGCGGACCGGGGCCTGGAAAAAAAATTCTCGCCGCGCCCGCTTTCTATCCGAGTCGTCGCCGTGCCGGTTACAATGAGGCCGCACGCGGGTGTGCACCACAGCACGGCGGAGGGCGTCTCATGGCACCCCAGGACGATGGCTCGGTCACACGCTGGATCGGCGACCTCAAGGCCGGCGGCGACTCCGCCGCCCAGCACCTCTGGGAGCGCTACTTCCACCGCCTCGTCAACCTCGCGCGCGCGCCCGGCTGCGCTCGGCGCGGCGGGCCGGGGCGATCGAGGATGAGGAGGACGCGGCCTTGAGCGCCTTCGACAGCTTCTGCCGGGCGCCGCCCAGGGCCGGTTCCCGCAGCTCGCCGGCCGCGACGACCTCTGGCGGCTGCTGGTGGTGATCACGGTCCGCAAGGTTCTCGGCCAGATCGACCGCCGGGGCGCGCAGAAGCGTGGCGGCGGCCGGCTGGTGGGCGAGTCGGCCCTGATCGGCGCCGAGGCGGCCGAGGGCTGTGGGCTGGATCACCTGGCCGGTCAGGAGCCGACTCCCGAGCTGGCGGCGCTGGTGGTCGACGAGTACCGCCGGCTCCGCGACGGCCTCCGGACCGAGGCGCTGCGTCAGGTGCTGGACCTGCGGCTGGAGGGGTACACCCGGGAGGAGATCGCCCAACGGTTGGGGTGCGCCGAGCGGGCGGTGAAGCGCAAGCTGGAGGTGATCCGCGAGGCGTGGCTGCAGGGAGAATCCTGATGGACGGCGTGATGTCGCCGGGGCCGGGGGGCCGACCCCCGATGCCATCGGAGCGAGTTGATGAGGCGTGCGACCGGTTCGAGGCCGCCTGGCGGGCCGGGCCGGCGCCTCGGATCGAGGATTACCTGGCCGAGGCGGACGAAGCGGACCGCCCAGCACTGCTGGGCGAGTTGGTGGCCTTGGAACGAGAGCTGCGGCGCCGGCGCGGCGAGTGGCGGGAGGCCCAGGAGTCCTCGGGCCCTAGCACGGCGACGATGTGCCCCGATGTCGGGATCGTGACTCCGGACCAGCCCTCGACTCAGGGGTTGCCCGCGGGACTGATCCTGGGCGACTATCAGCTCAAGGAGCAGATCGGCCGGGGGGGCATGGGCGAGGTCTACCGGGCGCGTGCATCTGCGCCTGGGCCGGGAGGTGGCCCTCAAGGTCATCGTGCCGCCCTACCTCTCCTCCGAGGAGATGATGGCGCGGTTCTATCGGGAGATGAGGGCCGTCGGCAGACTCGATCATCCCCAACTGGTGCGGGCCACGGATGCCCGCCAGGTGGACCAGCGGCACATCTTGGTCATGGAGCTGCTCGATGGCATCAACCTGAAGGATCTGGTCGATCGTGTCGGGCCCTTGTCGGTCGCCGATTCCTGCGAGCTGATCCGGCAGGCGGCCGAAGGCTTGGAGCATGCGCATCAGCACGGCATCGTCCACCGCGATATCAAGCCCGCCAACCTGATGCTCATCCGGGGCGGCACGATCAAGGTGCTGGATCTCGGCCTGGCCCGGTTGCAGGAGGAGGAGGCCGACGGGCTCACGCCTTCCCACCTGGCGATGGGCACACCTGACTACGTGGCGCCGGAGCAGGCCGTGGACCCGCGCGCCGTGTCTCCGCGCTCGGACCTCTATAGCCTGGGCTGCACCCTCTATCACCTGCTTGCGCGTTGACCGCCCTTTCACGACTCGAAGAGCCCCTTCGACAAGATGCTGAGCCACCAGCAGGCGCCGATCCCGCCCATCCGGCAGCGCCGGCTGGAACTCCCCGAAGGACTGGTCGGCTTGCTGGAGCGGATGCTGGCCAAGGATCCGATGAGCCGTCCGGATTCGGCGCGAGTGGTGGCCGAGAGCCTGGGGCCTTGGTGCGTCGGGGCCGATCTTCTCGACCTGCTGGACCGGGCGCTCTGCTCTGACACGCCCGAGTCGCCGACTCGCCCCGCGATCGTCAACACGACGGACCAGGCTGCCGCCGATGTTTCCGAGCCCATGGCTCTGCTGGGCACTGCGGGTCACCCTCGGGGTGGTGATGTATCCACGGCTGTGCCCGAGTCGGGTCCGATTCGCGGGCGCGCGGGGCCTCGGCGTTGGTCCCTGCCAATCCTGACGTTGGCGACCGTGTTCCTGCTCGGGCTCCTCGTCGCCTGGCGATTCCTGCGCCCGACTCACAGACGCCCGCGGCGCCGATTCCGATTTCCGCGGAAGGACCGTTGACGGTTGCTTCGTTGTCCGTACACCATTATCGGGTCCAGGCCGATGGCCGTCTGGACGATTTGGGCATGATCGGTCCCAGCGGCGTGCCGGTACGCGTCGGCGATGATGTCCGGGTCGAGGTTCAATTTTCCGAGCCGGTGTACGTCTACCTGCTGGCGTTGAACACCGACGGCTCGGTCCAGCTCGGTCTGCCCGAGAGCGAGGCGGAGCCGCCACCGCCCACCGATCGGCTGGTCCTCTACCCCAACTGGGTCGACTACTTTACGCTGACCGAGGGCCCGGGCGTGCAGGCGTTCGTGGCGGTCGCCTCGCGCCAGCCCTTGCCCGCCTACAGCGACTGGCGTCCCGGCCCGGCTGCCCTGAACTGGGGTCATACGGAGGCCGCCGGGGTCTGGCGGTATGACGGTCAGCAGTTTACCCCGGACCTGCCGTCCGGAAGCGGGGCGACCACTGGCCAGGGCGATGGCATGCGGGGGACAAAGACACGCCGTGTGCCCGAGCCGTTTGAGGCCGCTTGCCGGTTCCTGCGCGACCGGACTGGGGTGGATGCCGTCGAGGCCGTCGCCTTTCGGGTCCTGCCGAAAGACTAGGAGGCGCCCCCGAGCCAGCTTGGAGGCGAATGCGGATTTGTTGATAAGGCCGTTGTCTCAGCGATCGAACTGAGGTCACATTATGCGACGCCACAGATTCAAAGCGACGTGCTTGCTGCTCCTGGCAGTGAGCTACTGCGGATCGACGCCGGCTCTCAGGGCGATGTTCCTAGAGCGCGCTTACGGTTGGTTTGCGCACACGCCGGGCGCTGACGTGAAACCGCCCCCTCATCCGCCCTTCGGGCACCTTCTCCCCGAGGGGAGAAGGGACGGCTTTTTTCACCTCGCCCCTTGGGGAGAGGTCGGCCGAAGGCCGGGTGAGGGGGTCCGCGCGTGCGCAACCCAATCGTGAAGCGCTCTAGTACTACTCCGTTAGAATTTCCATCTGCTGATTGTAGAGATGAGCACAAGGGTGGCAATAGGGGCAATCCGGTCGCGCCCGTGGGCTCAGCAACCGCTGTAAGGCTCGACGGATCGCCGGCAGCGTGATCTGCGGCGCCTTACCTCCTTTTTTTCCCTGCGCGGCCGGTCGCTCCTTCTCGCGAAGCTGTTCCAGGAGCAGGAAACCGAACGCCAGCATCACCAGGCAGGCATGATGATGGAAGCCACGCCACGAGCGGCCCTCGAAATGAGCCAGACCCAGTTCCTCCTTCATCTGTTGGTAGCCTTGTTCCACCGGCCAACGGCTCTTCCAGAGCCGGACCGCCCGCAGCCGCGGGGTGTCCGCCGGCAGGTTGCTGAGGGCGTACTTCAGTTGGCCGTCGGCCTGGCGATCGATCAAGAGCCAGATCGGCTTGGCAAAGGCGCAGTCGCCCGTAGCCCAGCCGCCGCCGGGCCAGACCCGCAACCAGGCGAAGTGGCCCGACAGCTTCCCCTTGGTCCCCTCGCGCCAGGTCACCTTGTGCAGGGTTGTCCGGGCCGCCAGGTCCTTCAAGCTCACGGGCCGGGGAGTGCCCTCGGCCAGCCGGGGCCGCTGCCGCGGCCGCCCGCCGGTCCCCTCAGGCCGCGCCGCCGCCCCGGCTGGCTCCCATTTTGGCTCTTCGGTGAAGACGACCATCTCGCCGGTGACACCCACGATGTACGCCAGGTCGCGAGCGGCCAACTCCTTGCGAAAGTCCTCCGAGACCCCGTAGCCAGCGTCGGCCACGGCGAGCCCCCGGCAGTCCTTCGCCGCGCACCGTGTCCAGCAATTCCAAGGCGATTTCGCCCTTGGTCTGGGCGCGACGGAAGGCCTCCGGAACACCCGCCTCCTCCAGGCGCTGGGATCCTTGATCCAGGAGTCGGGCAAGAACAGCCGCATCGCCAACGGGTAATGGCCTTTGGGGCTGACGTAGTGGACCGAGGGGGCCACCTGGCAATTGGCCTTCTTGCCCAGGGCCCCGCAATATTGCCTTTGGACACCGACGGAGTGTTTCCCCTGCTTGGGGAAGCTGGTGTCGTCGAAGACGAAGATCCCTTCGGGACTGGCGAAGGTCTGGGCCAGATGTTTTCGATAGCTGCGGGCGAGCTCCTGGTCGTCCCAGGGACTCTGGTTGACGAACTGCTGGAGGGCCTGCTCTGGGTCCTTGACGTCCAGGTCTGGCGGGAGTGTGACGCGACCGGAGAGGGGCTCGATGCTCTTGCGTTCGCCGTCATGGAGCAGCCCCTGGAGATAAACTCCCGCTCCAGGTGGCCTGCTTCTTGTGGGAGAATCCGTCGTGGAACAGGTCCGCATAATCCCGAAGTCGCTCAACGACTTCGGGCGTCAGTTCGGGGGTGTAAGTCTTGCTCATAATGATCATACGAACAAAGGCTCCGAAGAGTTCGTAGAGGTCTAACGGAGTAGTGCTAGGAGCGCACACTTCCTTGAACTACGGACCACGGACCACTCTTAGCGTAGTGGGTGCTCCGGTTCCGTCCGCACTGCTTGGAGTGATAGAGGGCGCGGTCGGCGTGGTCGACGAGCGTGGCGGCGTCGGGGGTATCGGGATTGGAGGTGGCCACGCCCAGGCTGGCGGTGACCTTGCGGTCGGGCCAGGGATGGTCGGCGATGGCCGACCGGAGCCGCTCGGCCACATTCATGGCCTCGTCGGTGTCGGTCCCCGGCAGGAGCACGACGAACTCCTCGCCCCCGTATCGGGCCACGACATCGTGGCCGCGGACGATCGACTTCAACGTCGATCCGACTTCGTGGAGGATCCGGTCTCCGGCCGGGTGGCCGAAGGCATCGTTGAATTGCTTGAAGTGGTCGATGTCGAGCATGATCAGTGAGAGGGGAGACGCCTGGCGGTCGGCCTGGGCGAAGAGCAGGTCGAGGTCCTCTCGGAAGCGGCGGCGGTTCTTCACCCCGGTGAGCTCGTCGGTCGTGGCCAGCTCGGCCAGGCGGGCGTTCTGGCGGGCCAACTGGTCGTGCATGGCGATGATCCGCTCGGCGATCTCGAGGCGGACGGCCAGCTCATCGGCGTCGGGCGGCTTGGTCAGGAAGTCGTCGGCGCCGGCGCGCAGCCCGTTGAGCCGGTCCTCGCGGCGGTCGAGCGAGGTGAGCAGGATGATGTAGATGTAGCGGTCGTCCGTCGCGGCCCGGAGGCGCCGGCACAGCTCGGGGCCGTCGAGGTGGGGCATCATCCAGTCGGAGATCAGCAGCGGGGCATCGCCTTCGCGGATCATCCGCCAGGCCGCCTCGCCATCGGGCGCGACGGTCGGCTTCGTGCCCCATTTTCTCGATGGTGCGCCGCAGGAAGAGGGCCGCCGTCGGCTGGTCTTCGGCAATGAGGATCTTCATGGTCTGATTCCGAGCTCGTCAAAGGATTCGAGGGCGGCCCGCACGACCTCCCAGGCGTCGACGACCCTCGTGGTCTCCGCCTTGGCCCTCCGGAGGTCTCCTTGATGCGCCGCATCCTCCAGCGCCCGGCAGGCGTCGGCCAGATCGTCCGCGCCGATGGTCCGGCTGATTCCCTTGAGGCCATGGGCCTCCTTGGCCAGCATCGGCCCGTCCCCGGCTCGCACGGCGTCCTCGATGACGCCCAGGCATCGGGGGGCCGATTCCAGGAACGACTCGGCCAGCTCGCGGGCGAAGGCGTCGTCGCCGCCGCAGACGTCGATCAACCCGGCCAGCACCCGATGCCGCGGGCCGGGGTCCGGGCCCTGGTCGCTGTTGCCCGCCAGGGTCGCGAGCCACCCACTCCTCGAGTGAGGCCTCGAGGTCGGCCTGGCGGATCGGCTTGGGCAAGTAGCCGTCGAAGCCGGCGGACAGGCACCGCTCCCGGTCGCCCTGCATGGCGTGGGCGGTCAGGGCGAGGACCGGTATATGTCGCCCGGTCCCGGCCTCGCGGGCTCGAATGGCCCGGACCGCTTCGAAGCCGTCCATCTCGGGCATCTGCACGTCCATCAGGACGACGTCGAAGCCGCCGGACCGGGCTTCGACCTCGATGCGCCCGGACCGCCTGGACGCCGTCCGGGGCGACGACGACCGAGTGCCCCAGGCGCTCGAGCATGCGGACGGCCACCTTCTGGTTGACGGGATGATCCTCCGCCAGGAGGATTCGCAGGACCCCGCCGGTCGAAGCCGAGCCATTGGCGTCCGCCGGCCCGTGCCGCGCTCGCCGCGGGGCGACTCCGGACGGTCACCGAGGGACAGGGCCTTCATCATCGCGTCGAACAGCTCCGACTGACGCACCGGCTTGGTCAGGCAAGCGGCGATCTGAAGGGTGTGGCAAATGGTCGAATCCTCGGGGTAGCCGGCCGAGGTCAGGAGCAGGACGTGGACCCCGGCGATCCGCGGATCGCTGCGGATCCGCTGGGTCAGGCTCGAGCCCGTCGACCTCGGGCATCATGCCGTCGACCAGCGCGACGAGGAACGGCCGGCCCCGGGCCGCGGCGTCCCGCAGCGCGTCCAGGGCCGCCGCCGCCCCATCGACGGCGGTCGGGTGCGCACCCCAGCTCGCCAGGACTTCTTCCAGGATCAGGCGGTTGGTGGCATTGTCGTCCACGATCAGGATCGGCATCCCCTCCAGGCGGGGGAAGTCCGGCTCGACGCGGCTGGCGGAGGCGGCATCCTGGACGGGACCCCCAGCGCGATCGTGAACCAGAAGGTGCTGCCCAGTCCCGGCCGGCTGTCGGCCTCGATCGTCCCGCCCATCATCCGGACCAGCTTGGCCGAGATCGCCAGGCCCAGCCCCGTGCCGCCGAACCGCCGCGTGGTCGAGCCGTCGGCCTGCTCGAAGGGCTCGAAGATGGTGTCCAGCTTCTCGGCGGGGATGCCGATGCCCGTGTCGGTGACCGCGAAGCGGAGCACGACCCGGTGGTCTCCGTCCTCCTCCGGGCAGACTCGCACGAGGACCTCGCCCGTCTCGGTGAACTTGATCGCGTTGCCGACCAGGTTGACGAGCACCTGGCGCAGCCGGCCGACATCGCCGATCACCGTGTCGGGGACCTCCGGCGCGATCCGGCAGGCCAGCTCCAGGCCCTTGGTGTGGCGCGCAGGGCCAGGGTCTGCAAGGTCTCGCCGATCGCATCGCGCAGGTCGAACGGCGCCGGGTCGAGGCTGAGCTTGCCGGCCTCGATCTTGGAAAAGTCGAGGATGTCGTTGATGACCGTCAAGAGCGAATCGGCCGAGCTCTTGACCAGCCCGAGGTACTCGCGCTGCCGCGGCGTCAAGTCGGTGTCCAGGGCCAGCTCGGTCATGCCGATGATG
Organism: uncultured Isosphaeraceae bacterium; assembly: GCA_963842405.1. Lineage (GTDB taxonomy): Bacteria > Planctomycetota > Planctomycetia > Isosphaerales > Isosphaeraceae > CAVZRC01. The sequence continues at coordinate 477,860 of CAWJGW010000003.1, forward strand.
CCGTTCATCGGCGTGCGGATCTCGTGGCTCATGTTGGCCAGAAACTCGCTCTTGGCCCGGCTGGCGGACTCGGCGACCTCCTTGGCCCGGAGCATCGCCTCCTCGGCCAGCTTGCGATCGGTGACATCCTCGGCGAGCGCCGAGGACCTGGATGGCCTCGCCGGCCGGGCCGCGGCGGAGGACCACTTCGCGGCAGTTGAGCCACCGCCACGGGCCGTCGGCGTGCCGGAGGCGGAGCTCCATCGCCCGCACCTGACCGTCGCCGAGGTCTTCGAACCGGTCCCCCAGCCGGCGGAGGTTGAGCCGGGCGATGTCGTCCGGGTGTAGCAGCCGGCAGAGGAGGGTCTCGTAGTCTGTCGCGGTGAGCTCCTCGGGGCTGTAGCCCAGCAGGGCGATGCACCGGCTGTTGACCCAGGTCACGCGATCCTCGTTCAGGTCCAGGACGTAGACGATCGAGGGATTGGCCTCGGCGAGGCTCTCGACGAAGTGCTGGCGCTCGCGGGCCTCCGCCTCGGCCCGGCGGCGCTCGGCAATCTCGGCCTTCAGCGACGCGTTGGCCTCCTCGAGCTCGGCCGTGCGATCCTGCACGATCATGCCGACGGCCGCGTGGGCCGACTCGACCTCCGCCTGACGGGTCGCCAGGTCGCGCAGCTCGCGCAGCGACTGGAGACAGCCGCGGATCAGCACGATGTCCTCGAAGACCACCCAGAGGGAGTGCTCCAGCCATCGCCACGGGCTGACCGTGGCAATGCCATAGACCGAGCGCGGCCAGAAGACCCCACGCAGGAAATGGTCCAGTGCCACGACCGCCGAGGCCGTGATCAGCACCCGCCAGTCGCGGTATAACGCCAGGAAGGCGAGCGAGCCGAAGACGTGAAAGTGGGCCTCGATCCGGCCGCCCATCAGGTGGATCAACAGCGCGCTCATCAGCATCTGGCCGATCGCCACGACATGCGCGGGTCGTCGCCGCACCGGGCCGCCACCAGATCAAGGAAAGCGGCAGGCTGACGATCAGACCCCCCAGGATGATTGCCGCCCAGACGTGGACGTGGATCGAGGCCGAGTCGCCGGCCCAGGTGTAAGGCGAGACCCACACGGCGAATGCCACCGCCGCGACCCACTCCAAGAGCAGCAACGGCGCGAAGAGCTGGTCGGTCCGGCGATAGCCGGCCTTCAGATACTCCTCGTACAGTTCGCCGGCTCGCTCCGCGATCGGTCCCGCCCGGCAAGTCTCCGAGGCCCCAGGCATGCTCATCATGGAGACTCCTGGCTGGGGATTCGTCCTGGCGTCGCGAGCGAACAGCCGAAAACCGGGCTGTCCATGCTCCCCCCCGCCGTACCGAGGCACCCGGGCAAGCACCGCCTCCCGGCCTCGATTATCGCCCCGGTGGCCACGCGACGGCGTGATCCCCCCGCTGAAGATCAGGCCGCCTCCGGGATCGTAAAGCAAGACATGCCCGGAGGTGGAGATTCCAAACCGCCGGGCTTCCTCGCCCCCCGCGTCGCGCCAGATCGTCAATCGGGGCAAGTCCGCAAGGTCGGCCTCGATCTCCGACCAGTCGCCAGGCTCGCGGGCACTGCTGGGCTGGAGGAGCACCGCCTGGACCGAGACCCGATCGCCGCTCAGAGCTCCAGAGGGACGCCAATTCGGCCAGACTCGCTCGCGAGCACGGGCAACGGGGATGCAGGAAGATCAGAAGGGTCGGTACTCGAACATCGTGGTGGATGGGACTCCCCGACGGCCATCGGGCCGGCGCAGCCCCGGCCTCGCCCGGCCGGGACGCGTAGTTCCCCAGCAGCAGCATCCCCGCGCCAACGACAAGCCCCCAGATTCCCACGAGGCCCGCGGGATGGCAACTAAGTGTTGATTGTCGAGGCACTTATTGTCTCTCAAGCTGCGAATTCCCTGGCGCAGTGTCGAGGCCCTCTAGAGAGAACATAGGACAGAATCGGGCTCGACAGAATGGAATCTTCTCGCGCAGGAGATCTGGAGACTTAATCCGAGACGGGGCCGTCGGATGGCTTCGACTGGGGAATCGGCCTCAGTCCCGCCCGTCGCGCGGGATCACAGGCCGCTGAATGCCGACTTGAAGGAATTGGGAGAAGATGTTTGTCGAACTGGAGTTCGAGGAAGACTTCGAGGTTTCGTGTGCTTGACCGCGTGGTGATGCTTTGCGGTGGCATCATGCTTGGCAGCGTGAGCCGCGGCCTCTTGAGCCTTGTGGGCCTCGAGCTTGGCCAGCCGGGTTGTGTGCACCTCCGCTGTGGGTGCTGCGACACCCAACGCACTGAGGGCGAGCCGGTCTTCCATCGACTCGAGCCGGGGTCGGACGGCATGTCGCTTTCGCATGAGCGAAACTCCTCTCTTGAGTCGAGTCGATTTACCAGAAAGGACCGAATCGAGCGACTGCAAAAAACGATCCCCTCTGGTTAATCTCTCTATCGGACGACCCGAAAGACGGCATCACCGATATCGGTTGATGACGAGCCTCCAGGGGATCGGAAATGCCGCGCCGGCAATCCGGGCAAGATGGGCGTAATTGCCGAATTGACAAAATGGCCAAAATGCGACTCTTCCAAGTAGCGACTTTTTGATATGCTTTCCGGCGTACCAGGGATCGGTCGGATTGCCGCTCTTGCGCAAGGAAGCGAGTCATCCCATGCGAATCTTCATCTCGGCCGGTGAGCCCAGCGGCGACTTGCACGCCGCCAACCTGATCCGCTCGCTCCGTGGGCGGCTCTCGGACGCCCAGTTCGTCGGCTTCGGCGGCTCGAAAATGGCGGAGGCCGGCGCGAGCCTGCTCTTCCCGCTGGTGGACCTCGCGGTGATGTGGTTCCTCAACGTGCTGCTCAACCTGTTGACGTTCATCCGCCTCATCTTCGTGGCCGATCGGTATTTCCGGGACGAGCGGCCGGACGCCGTGGTGCTGGTGGACTATCCGGGCCTGCACTGGTGGATCGCCCGCCGCGCCAAGGCGCGAGGCATCCCGGTCTTTTACTTCGTGCCGCCCCAGCTCTGGGCCTGGGCCGGCTGGCGGGTGAAGAAAGTCCGAAAGTTCGTGGACCAGGTCCTGTGTAGCCTCCCCTTCGAGCCGGCGTGGTATCAAGTGCGCGGGGTCGAGGGGGCCGTCCACGTCGGCCATCCCTACTTCGATGAACTGGCCGATCGGCCCCTGGATGAGCGCTTCCTGGCCGAGCAGCGGGGGCAGCCCGGGGAAATCGTGGCGATTCTGCCCGGCTCGCGCACCCAGGAGATGCTACGCAACTTGCCCGACATGCTCCGGGCCGCGAAAGAGCTGGCGCGGCAGCGTCCGGGCGTGCGCTTCGACCGTCGCCTGCCTGCACGAGCGGCACAAGGCCCTGGCCGAGCGGATCCTCGCAGAGGAGGGCCTGGCGTCGGCCCTACTTCCCGCGATCTCAGTTGATGCAGGGTGTACGCTGGAATCCAGAATCCAAAACCCAAAATCCAAAACCCAAAACCCAAAGATCGCGGTTCATGCCGGACGCACGCCCGAGCTGATCCGACTGGCGCGAGTCGCCTGGGCTGTCTCGGGCTCGGTCGGGCTCGAGCTGATGGCCGAGGGTCTCCCCACAGTGGTGCTGTACAAGGTGAAGCGGTTCGACCTTTGTGTGGCGCGTTGGTTCATCAAGGCGAAATACATCAGCCTGGTCAACCTGCTGGCCGACGCCGAGGTGTTCCCCGAGTACCTGACGTGGCGCGATGCCTCGGGCGAGCTGGTCCGCTGGGCCGGGACCTGGCTCGGCGATCCGGAAGCTTATGCCCGGACCACATCCGCCCTGACGGCATTACAGGAGCGAGTCGCCCAGCCCGGCGCCTCGGACCGCGCTGCCGATCACATCGTCACGTGGCTGAGTCAGTATGGCGAGGCGATCACAGCGACGGTCATCGCCGATCACACGACGGCTCCCTATCGCGGTCCCCACGAGCACGGCAACCGCCAGAAGCTGGCTGACGGGCCCGGGTCGCACCAACGGTGATGCGAAATCCGAACGGCTCGACCGGATCTTCGCCGGAGGTGTGGAGAAGGGCGCCACGGTTGAGATACAATGATCGTCATGGAGCGGCATCCACCCGATTACCACGTCGTCCATCCGTTGCCGCCGGCCCCCCAGTTCGTGGGGAGGGAGGCGGAGTTAGAGGAACTGCGCTCGTCGTGGCGGGACGGGGCCCGGGGTGTGATTGCGCTGGTGGGGCTCGGCGGCGCCGGCAAGACCGCGATCGCGGCCCAGTTTCTCGACGAGCTGTGCCGGCCGGGATACCCATCGCGTCCCGAGGGTCTCTTCGTCTGGAGCTTCTACCAGGAGCCCGACGTCGGCTACTTCCTCCAAGAGGCCTACCGCTATTTCGCCCGCGACGACTCTCCCGCGATGCCCGCCAAGGGCGCGGGCTTGCTCCACCTCCTGCGCGACGCCCTGATGATCGGCGGTCCCCACCTCCTGGTGCTCGACGGCCTGGAGCGCGTCCAGAGTCAGGAGGGCCTCGGTCCCGGTCCCGGCCTTTTCGGGCAGATCGAGGACCCGCTCCTCAGGGGGCTCCTGACCCGGATCGCCGAGGGCGTCGGCGGGACGGCCGCCCTCGTCACGAGCCGGTTCCCCCTCACCGACCTGAAGGCATTCCTCGGACAGGGCTACCAGCACCGGGACATCGAGGGGCTCAGCCTTCCCGCGGCGCTGGCCTTGCTCCGCGGGCACGGCGTCCGCGGCGACGACGCGGCGCTGGCGAAGCTGGTCGAATCTTACGGGGCCCATGCCCTGACGCTCGACCATCTCGGCGGCCTGATCGGTCGGTTTCTCGACGGCGATCCGCGGCGGGCACCCGAGGCACCTCAGCTCACGTCGCCCCAGCAAGACCGGCAGGCGCTCCGGCTCGCCCGCTTGCTGGACGCCTATCAGACGCACTTGCCGCCGGCCGAGCGGACGCTGCTCAGCCGCCTCTGCCTCCTTCAGCGGAGCATCGCATTCGAGCAGGTCCTCCGGCTGTTCCTGTGCACGCCGGCTGTCCACTTCCGCACGGCCCGCGAACTCGAAACCCTCCTCCGATGCATCCCGGTCCCCAAGGCATTCCCAGATGAGTTTTCGCACGAGCTGGCGGAATCGATTCGAGAGGCCGTCGCCGAAGCGATCCAGCAGGAGCCAGTCGCCGGGCCGGAGGACGTCTTCGTGCAGGGCGTCTACCGGGCTGTGGAAGAGTTCCTGGAACAGCATGAGATGACCATCGAGGACGACGTCGAGGAGCTCATCCGCCTCTACAGCGACGAAGAGGTCGGCAACCCGACGGAGCAGCGGCCCCTCTCCTGGCAGGATCAGCGGCAGCTCCGTCACTCGATCTTCTGGTACAAGGAATACCACAACCATCCGCTTTACTCTTACAAGGGGCCGCCGGACATCTTGGAGTCGGCCTTTACCAAGGAGGGCTGGGCCAAACCCTCCAAGGCGGACTTCGCCGACCTCACGCCGGCCGATGTGATGCGGTCGATTGGCCGGGCGAAGCTGACCTTGCAGCAGTTCGCCATCAAGCATCGTGCTCTGCGTTTGGTCCGCGAGCAGTGCCGGCTCTACCAGCAGAAGGCACAGGTGAGTGGCCCGCTGTCGGCGCTCGACGCCGAGGGAATGCGCGCGGTCCTCACGGCCCTCGAGGGCCGGCACCTGGTCTTGCGGGAAGCCGATGGCACGGTGAGCGTTCATCCGGCGGTGCGCGATTACTTCGCCGGGATGGCGACCGCATCGGAGGCGCGGGTTCTGGCATCATCTGATTGGCGAGCAGCTCATCAGCCTGGTCCAGCGGCCGGGCTTGCGCCTCCCGACGGACCAGGCTTCGCTGGACCTCGCGGAAGAGGCGATCGCCCATGCCCTGGGCGCGGGACAGCCGAAGAAGGCATGGGACCTCGATGCGCACGTACTCGGCGGTCATCGGCACCTCGCGTGGAAGCTGGGCGAGATGGCGCGCGGGCTACGGATCCTCCGCGGCTTCGATCCCTGTCCGGACCGATGGGCGCTGGGGTGGTATCTCCGGGCACTTGGCGAGCTGGAAGCCGCCTACGAGCAGAATGCGTTCCCTTACTTCCGCGCCGACATCCGCCTCCTCCAGGGCCAGCTTCCCCGCGTCGAGGCGGAGGGAGATCCCACACGGACCGCCATCGCCGAGTTCCTCATGGGCCGGACGACCCAGATGCCGCCCCATCCGCTCGGCTGCGTGGTCCCTCGCGCTCAAATCTTGCTGTATCAGGGCCGATCGGCCCAGGCGTGGCTCGCCTCGGAACCGGAAGCGGTCTACGAGATGATCGGTTGGGAAGACGACCGGTCCCGCTGCCAGTTGTATCGGGCCGAGGCGGCGTGCCGGATGGACGATACGCCGAGCATGGCGCATTCGCTCGAAGCGGCCGCCCGATGGATCTTGCATTCCGGCTCCGTCGAGCATCTGTGCCTGTATCACCTGGTCCGCGCCCGGATCGCGAAGAAGGCGGGCGACGTCCGGGCCGCCCAGCTCGACGTGAACGAGGGACTGCACCTCGCTCGCCAGTCTGGCCTTTGGCTGTATCACGTCGAGTTGTTATGCGTGCAGACGGAACTGCTCCTGACCGGCGGGCAGTCGGCTGCGCTACTCCTGGGCGGCGCAGGCGGCCGACGCCGTGCGATCGGCCCGCGAGGCGGTCGACCTGGCCTCCTTGTCTTCGTGCCAGTTCGTCTGGGGTGCGGCGGAGGCGGGCCACCTGCTGGGACAGGCGTTGCTGGCCCGAGGCCGCGTTGAGGACGCCCGCGCGGCGCCTCGAAGAGGCCCTGTCGCTCCGGCTCCGCATCGGCGACCATCGCGCGGCGAAGACCGAGGCGCTGATCAGGTCGATCTCTCGGCGCAGCGAGCCACGATCGTAAAAGTGGGACTTACGTCAACCTCGCGTCGTAACAACCCCGAGGTGCTTGATTACTGGGCAGCCGCCCCGAGCATCGACTTTCGGATCGTCTCCTGCAAGGATTTGACCCCACCGTAATCGCGATATTCAAAATACGGGCCGATCGGCCGGATGGCAGTGAAAGTCATGGGGTCTTGGCCAGACACATCAAGCGGCTTGATTCCGAAATCGATGAAGACCCGTCTCTGAAGCTCCGGCGAGGCGGCTGGCCATTCTTTACCGAGCCACCCTTCGCCAATGGACACACCCTCCAACTCAGCCCACGAGCGTGGCCACCGGCCTCGTTCGGAGACGAACCGGTCAACCAGGCGGATGGCGAAGAGCGTGGCATGCAGGTTGTTTTCAGCCTGGATCGCGACACTCGCGGCATGGTAGATGATCGCAGCTCCCGCGCCGATGAGGGTGAGGATCAGAGCGATCAACGTACTCGCCGTCTTCTTTCCGAATCTCAAGGTGATTCCCAGTGCCGATGAGGGGGAGGATCAGAGCGATCAACGTTCAGAAGACCCAGCGCACCCAGGAGGGGCTACATCGTCCTCGAAGAAGGATCGAAGCCCCTCATCGACCCGTTGCGGGCGGTGGGTTTCGGCGTCGAGGGGCACCCAGACGCTCCGGACCCGTACCAGCAACTGGTTGTCCCTGGGCCTCCAGATCTCGACGACCCGCTCGCTGGTCGCCGCGGTGGCCTTCCCGACCCAGGTGCGGGCGAGAAGCTCGTCGTCCTTGAAGGCGGGGGATAGGTAGTCGATCTCGTGACGCCGGACGACCCACACGATGGACTCGGCATGCTTCGCGGGTACCGCGGTGAACCAGTGAGCCACGGCGGCATCCTGGGCATACTGGAGGTAGACGACGTTGTTGACGTGGCCCAAGCCATCGATGTCTTTCGCGGCAACCCGGAAAGGACGCTCAAACACCTTGGCCTTGCCCATACGTGATTCCTTTCGTCTCATTGGCAGTCGTATTGGGTGGGGACAGTGCGAGTGGTTCGCCTCGATCGGCGTCCGAGCCCTCTCCTTGGTCAAGCCTTCAGGTCCATTCGAGAGTCTCGCGAACTCGTCCCGCAATGCCTGATATTGGGACTCCTGGGACAAATCGAGGACGCGCGTCACCGTTTCCAGAACACGGAAGGCGCGCTCGATTTCGGGATTGTCCTTCTGCTCATCGGTCGAGTTGACAAGGATGGCTCCGCAATCCTTGGTGATGAGGGCTGCCCTGACGACACAGGAGAATTTCCACGCCACATCGTTCACGTTCCTGTGAAGGACGTGTTTCTGTCTCGGCAGTTTGGGGATTGGCAATCGCTGGTAGAGACGAACCGGAGCACCATTCCCGAACCCGTAGCTGAATTCGAATCGTTCATCACCTTTCTCTCCCAGAGGGCAATCCACCTCGTAGCGTTGCCGGAATTGAGGGTCATCCTCGAGATGAGTTTCCTGGATCAACCGCTCACAGACCTCGTCGAGACTTGGGTCGCGCGGTTCCTCGGGGCCGATTGCTTCCACGAGAGTTCCGTAGAGGTGATCGACGAGGGCGGGTAGCTCCTCGGGCTCGAGGGGATCGAGGAGGAATCCCCCTTCCACTAGCTGGAAGTTCCCGCGGTTACCGCTCATCAAGGCCGACAGGAACTCGGGCGAGTTTCGAGCAACTCGTGCACCGCCCATCGCGGGTTCGATCTCGGTTTTTTCCATCTCCCGGCGCCAGTAGGCAATCCATTGGCGAAATACGTCGGGACTGGTCACGAAAGTCGGGATGTCTCGCCCGGCCAGTTGGCCGGGGCGGTTGGATTTCTCGGCCACAAAACGGGCGTCCACCGCTTCGGGCGTCCAGACGACCACTCCGATGTCGCGCGGCTCCATCCTCCGAAGGTCCGGGATATATTTTGCGATCAGATAACGAGGAGTTTTCATGAGGAATGACTCCATTGTTGAATCGAGCGGAACTCCCCTTTGTTCCTCATCATAATAGCATGCAGATTGTCCCGCCGATAGCGGAGGAAGTCGATCGCCTCCCTGGCTTCGGACTCATCGATTCCCAGGCCGACGGTAGCTCGGCAGACGTCTTCGATGAAGAAGTCGGGGAGGGCCTTGATCCGTTGCTCCCACTTCGCGAACTCATCATCGGTCTTGATCACGTCGAGGAGGCAATGGCGATTCCCTGGAGTGAGCTGGCCGTCGGACAAGGCGAGTTGGTCGTGCAATGTCGTGAGACGCTGGACACCCTTGCCAGGCTCGAAGCCAAACAGACCATGACCGTGGTCGTAGACATTGATCCGGGGCGGTTGGGCCGAAAAGTCAACAGATAGGTTGCCCCGGTGCCGGTCGCTGTTGGCGACCAAGACGTCGAACAAGAGCACGCCGGCCGACAGATTCGGAAACCGCTCCACGCATTCCTCGGGATCGATCGGTGGCAGGGCGTTGCCGGTCAGATTGAAATCGAGCGACGCGAACCAGAAAGGTGCCTGGGCCTGGGGTGTGGAAACGATGCCGAACGGTGGGAAAGGCAGCCGCAGGAATCGACCGATCTCGGCGAAGATCAGTTCGTTGGGAATACAATAGGACGCCCAGGGACCATTTGACTTGGCAACGGCGCCGATCGTGATTTGACGACTGCCCGTCGCGCCAATGCCGAGCTCTTGACCGAAAGACGCGACCCGGTAAAGTCCTACATTCATAAGAGGGAGCCCATCCAAGGAGATGTCGCACTACTGCGAAGAATCACCATGCGACCGCGGGTTTCATGGCGGAGTCTCGACTTCCTCCGCCGGCTCATCGTCGGGGAGGTTGAGTTCCTTGATGCGGCGATAGAGGCGGGGCCGGGAGATGCCCAGGATCTCGGCGGCGCGCGACTTGTTGCTCCGCGACTGGCGCAGGGCGGTCTCGATCAGCCGCCGCTCGACCTCGGTCAGCAGCTCGTCGAGCGGCTTGACCGGGCTGGGCGGGGTCGGTGGGGTGAAGGCGGACCCCAGGTTGCCGCGGATCGTCGCGGGCAGGTCTTCCGGAGCGATCAGGTGCCCCTCCCCGGAGGGGCGTGCGAGGGCGTGGTCGATGACGCGGGCCAGCTCGGGGAGGTTCCCCGGCCAGTCGTAGGCCATCAGGACCGAGATGGCCTCCGGCGAGAAGCCGGCCCGTTGCGGGCCCCCGCGCTGATTGGCGCGCTCGAGCAGGTGTTGCGCCAGGGCCGGCAGCTCGTCGCGACGTTCGCGCAGGGGAGCGAGTCGCAGGACCAGCGTCGTCAGGGCGAAATAGAGCTCGGGCCGCAACCGATCGGCCCGGAGGGCGGCTTCGGGTTCGATGGTCGTGGTCGCCAGCAGGCGGACCCTCGGGTCCATCGCCTCGACCAGCCGTGCCTGGAGGTCGCGGGGGAGGCTCAGGATCTCGTCGATCAGCAGCGAGGAACCGTCGCTCAGCGACAGCCGCGACCGCCGCGCGCCGCCGCGCAGATCGGTCTCGGTCGCGTCAGGGTCCGAGGCGCCGAACAGCTCGCGCTCGAGGATCTCCGCCGGCAGGGCCTCGCAGTCGAAGGCGATCAGGGGCCGTTGGCGGCCCGGACCCTGCTGATGGATGGTCCGCGCGACCTGCCGCTTCCCCGTCCCCGGCTCGCCGACGATCAGCACGGGGACCCCCGATCCGGCGGCCAGTCGGACCTGGTCGAGCAGCCGCCGGTGGGCCGGGCCGAATCCGATCAGGCTGTCGAGCCCGTAAAATTCTTGAAGCCGGCGGCGGATCTCCAGCAGCTCGACGTGGAGCCGGTTGCCCTCGGAATCGGGGACGCTCGTCCGCACGTCCGTCGGGCGCACCGTCCCCAGCAGGCCGATGAGCTGGTCGTGCTCGTCGCGGAACGGCCAGAACTCGACCCGGCGCCAGAGCCGCTCGCCGCTGGCGTGGTAGATCAGCGTCGGGCTCCCCGCGGGCTGGCCGGCCATCGCCTCGGGCGGTGGATGGAAGCTCGCGGCCAGGTCGGCCGGGTCGCCCGCGCGGGTCGGGCCATGGGCCTGGCACGTCAGCCCCACCACCGAACCCGCCGCGTGGCCCGTCAGCTCCTCCCACGCCCGATTGACCCAGACCAGCTTGAGCGCCGGGTCGAGCCAGAAGATCGGCTCGCGAGCCCGCTGCCAGAGCGGATTCGGTTCGAATGCGGAGACGCGTGGAGTTGGCATTGAGGCTATGATCTAATCATAAGGGCGACGCCGAGGGACGTAGGCCCACAGGGAAACGGGAGGGTGCCGGCTGGGCTGGATCCCGCTCCCGCCGAGTTACGTCGTGACCCAGGATCGCTCCGTCCCGGCACGAAGGCAAGGAAAAAGCAAAAACATGTCCGACTCGCAACCAACTCCCGGCCAACCGGGGGCGTGGGCCATCGCCCTGGACGGGGGGACGACGAACACCCGGGCCCGGCTGTTGCACGGGCAGCGGATCATCGCCACGTCCCGGCGCGCGGTGGGCGTCCGGGACACCATCCTGGGCGATCCCGGTCAGCCCGGCACGACGGGTGACCGCTTCACGCTTCGTCCTCGGAAGCGTCCGGCCAGCCTCACCGCGACCGCCTGGTCCGGGCGGTCCGCGAGGTCGTCGAGGAGGTCGCCCGCGGCCTGGTTCCACCGACGGAGACCTCGGGCGCGGGCGGAGACGCCGGTGCGCGGGTCGGAGTTCCTTGTCGCGGCCGGCATGCTCTCCTCGGAGGTCGGGCTCGTGGCCGTTCCCCATGTGCCGGCACCCGCGGGGCTCGACGACCTGGCCCGGGGCGTGGCCGTCGTGAGCCTTCCCGAAGTCGCCGCGATGCCGATCTACGTGGTACCGGGGGTTCGCACCCCCGCGGCCGACGGCCCCGACGGCTGGTTCGAGGCCGACGTGATGCGCGGCGAGGAATGCGAGACCCAGGGAGCCTTCACGGCACTGGCCGCCGAAGGCCGGATCGGGCCCGGCCAGTGGTCGGTCTTCCTCTGGCCGGGCTCTCATACCAAGCTGGTCGAAGTCGACCCCTCGGGCCGGATCACGCGCAGCCATACGACCCTGGCCGGCGAGTTCCTCCAGGCGGCCTCGCGGCATACGATCCTGGCGGCCAGCCTGCCCGAGGTGCTGCCCGACGACCCCGACCCGGACGCGGCGGCCGCCGGTGCCCGCGCCGTCGAACGCGATGGGCTGGGACGCGCCGCGTTCCTGGTCCGGATCGCCGCGCTGACCGGAAGCCTAGACGCCCGCTCCCGGGCGTCATTCTGGATCGGCGCGGCCGTCGCCGCCGACGTCCTCGGCCTGGCACACCATCGCATCCTCATGCCGGGACCGGCCGGTCTGGGTTGGCGGGCGTCAGCCGCTGCGCTCGCTCTACGCGGCCGAACTGGCCCGTCGTCATGGCGGGCCCGTCGTCCCGCTCGACGATCCGCTGGCCGAATCGGCCTCGGCCCTCGGCGCCTGCGCGATCGCCGCCCGCCGAGCCCAGCTCGATATCCATCACGGGCCGACCGGCTGAGATGCCTGATGTCTGGGTCATCCCGTCGAATCGATTGCCTGCACGAACCGCGTCCGATGCTCAGGCCTGGCTGAATCGGCTCCACGACCAGACGACCTGGCCGATGATGACGTGGCTCCCCTCTTCGTCGAACTCGATCGGGATCAAGGGAAAATCCCGGCCGCCCTGGTTGGGCCGCAGGATAATGTGGCGGCCGTGTACATCCAGCCAACGGATCATCGGCACCCCGTCCGGGCACGCGGCCACGATCTGCCCGTGGAGTTTCTGCGGTTGGGTCACCGAGCGGTCGATGGCCACGATCGAGCCGGCGGGCAAGATCGGGTGCATCGCATCGTCGATCAGGCGAGCCCCGATCGTCTCCGTGGGCTTGGGCAGCCAGTTCCGATAGGACAGCACGTGACCATCCACCCGCGCGGAGTTGAGCACCGGACCGGCGATCTCCGAGAGGGGATACAGCGGGATCGCCACGAACTCAGAGGCCATCTCGCCCGGCAGATTCTCCGGGGCGACGACCACCACCTCGCTCGACGACGCGTTCGAGCTTCTCCAGGCCCCGACGGATCAGCTCGATCGGGGTCAGTTCCGAGAGCAGGCGATCATCGATGGGAATTCCGGTACCGCGGGCCCTCGCCGCTGAGCAGCCACGTGGGGTTCGCACCGGTCTGCTCGATGAAACCCAGCAGGATCTCGGCGGGGACGGTGACCCCGGTCTCGTAGTTGTACCAGGTCCTCGCCGGTAGATTCAGGCGGCGCGAGAGCTCCGGGCCCCCGTGCTCCCCGAAGATCTCCTGGCGGATTTCTCGCAAACGGCGAGAAAGCGACGCTTTGACATTGACGCGGACTTTCGGTGTCTTCTTACGAGCCACAGTGCTCAATCCCGCACGCGGGAACCTCCCAATGCTCCGTCTGATCTCGGATCGATACACGGATTTTCTCGCGGAGAATCCCACGAAAAACGAAATGCCCTGCCACGACCGACGAAAGTCCTAGTTTAGCTTGATAAGTCCCACGTTTCTACTCTGCAAAGAACCAAATGCCATCCGAATCCGAGCGAAAGCCATCGGAACCCCTCTCGCGGTCCTCGCACCTTTTTCACTCATAACAGTCTAATAATACCGGGGTTGCGCAGGCCGGCCTCGCCAACGCCCGTCTCATCGGCTTCTCCCGAACGGTCCCGGCTTGGCGTCGTAAATCTTTTTGCAATAATGCGATATGTCTATTGGCGGCGCGTCGCCGCGGCAGACGAAAAGTCGATCGCGCATGGTGCGCATATCGACCCGAAAGAAGTGAGTTGATGTCGAAAAAAATCCCCATGCTCGCGACGCCGTCTCATGCAAAACCCAGACGTGTTTCTCGATTTCCTCAGCGAGATGATCGACGTGCGACACGAGTGCGGCCCGCCCGGGCCCTCTCCCCTAGCTTTCCGAGAAGGCCGACGCGATCTCACGACCAAGCCCCAAAGGAACCGTACGGAATTCCTGTGGGAAGTTGACGCCCTCCCGAATACGATGCCCCATCTCAACGGAGCTGGGGCTGTACTGGGAGCCGACCTCCGTCGGACCTCTCTGCGCCGTGCGCGCATGTTGTGGAATTCCAGATGCCCGAGACCAGATTCCAGATTGGGTGCTTCCGACATCTGCAACCTGGAACTTGGAATGTGGAATTGCAATCTCGAATCTGGAATCTTGCTGATCGTCAGGGATTTTGGTGGAGGCCGCGCTCCTTCAGGGTGCGAAGGGGTTGGGGGTGACCGGGCACCCAGCGTTTCATCCTGAGCCGAACTCCCCGGCCCGTTGGGCCGAGGGAACCGGGCCGGCCAGGTTGCGACGGCCTGAAAGGCATGGGAACAAAGCCTCGGGTGAAACCCGGGGGCATCGGTACCTAGAAAACCCCCAGTTCGTCGCGGGCGGCGTCGGACATCTTGTCCGGAGACCACGGCGGGGACATCACGAGCCGGATATTGGCCTTGGCAACGCCCGGCACGGCCTCCAAGGCCGTCGCGGCGTTGCGGAGCATCTCCGGGCCAACCGGACACGCCGGGGAGGTCAGCGTCATCTCGACGTCGACCTGATCGTCGTGGGTCTGGATCGAATAGACCAAGCCCAGATCGATCACGTTGACGTTCAACTCGGGGTCCTTGACCTTTCGCAGGGCGTCGAGCAGGTTTTCTTGATCGATCATCTGTCAGTCCTTGGTTCTTGGTCCTCTGAGGGTCTCATCCGACCGCGACCGTTGGGTTCTTCGGGAGGGCGAGGCTCCGATGTCCGAGTCGTGTGAGGCATGCTAACGGCTATTGAAGAGCCACGTAGACGTCATCGCCGCGCACCTCTGTGGCATGGACGGCCACGGGTTCGATGGCCGGCATGCAGAGCGGCTTGCCGGTCCGGACGTCGAAGCGAGCCCCGTGGCGCGGGCATTCGATCTCGCAGCCCATTAACTGGCCTTCGGCCAGCGGCCCGCCGTCGTGGGTGCAGACGTCGTCGATCGCGTAAAAGGCGCCGTCGACGTTGAACACGGCGATGGCACGGCCGTCGACTTCGGCGAGCAGCTTGCCGCCGATCGGGAGTTCGGCGCGGGTTGCAACTTTGACGAAGGATGGCATGATCGGCGGGTCCTCGAAGACGTTTCGTTTGGGGTGGAGGAAAGGGCTCGGGTCCGTCGGTCCGGAGACCGGGCTTGGTGGGATCCGGGTGTCCGGCGCGGTCGGGACCGGCCTGGTGGGAAGGCACGCCAGGCCACGACCTCGGAGCGAGGCCCGATTGATCGCTCTACCCGGGCACCGCCGAAGGAACCCCGCTCTTCTCCGATTGAGCGATCGCCGCGCGGGTGACATCGCCCTTGACCCGGCGGAGGACCCCGGACAAGCCGCGGACCCGCAGCATCCCCAAGATTTCCGACAGGCCGCAGCGATCGACCAGATCATTGGGTACCTGAAGGACGTCTTCCACCGTGGCCCCCTCCAGCCCCTCCAACAGCAGCGACACGAACCCCCGTACGGTCGGGGCCTCGATCGGCGCATCGGCGTGGAGCGAGACCCGCTGGCCATCGAGCTCGACGAACAGATAGACCGGAGATTGGCATTCCTCGACCCGATGGGCCGCGTCCTTGTGCGCGGCCAATCGATCCGGCAGCGGCGGCAGGCTCTTGGCGAAGTCGAGCAGAAGGTCGATCCGCTCCTGCCGGTCGGCCTGGCTCAGCTCGGAGGTAATCTCTTCCATCTTGGTCGTCATGAATCATCAGTCCTTGGTCGAGTTCTCAGTGTTCAGTATTCCGTGTTCAATGAAGACAGATCGTCATGTACCGCGTCGCTGACTACTGACCACTGACCATCAGGCCCCCTTGGCGATCGGGGCGCGTACCAGGTTGCCCCATTCGGTCCAGGATCCATCATAATTCCTGACGTTGGGATAGCCCAGCAAGTAGGTCAGGACGAACCAGGTCAAGCTGGATCGCTCGCCGATCCGGCAGTAGGCGACGACCGGGTCATTCGGCTTGAGGCCCATCTCCTGCTCGTAGATCGCCCGGAGTTCCTCGGCCGACTTGAAGGTGCCGTCTTCGTTGACGGCGCGGCTCCAGGGGACGTTCTTGGCGCCCGGGATATGCCCGCCGCGGAGCGCGCCTTCCTGGGGGTACGCTTCCATGTGCAGCAACTCGCCGGTGAACTCCTTGGGGCTGCGGACGTCGATCAGCGGGAGCCCGGCCTTGGCGTGGGTCATGACGCTGTCGCGGAAGATCCGGATCCGCTCCTCTTCGCTCCCCCGGACGGTGTACGGCGTCGGCGGGTAGCTCGGGAACTCGGTGTTCGTGGGCCGCTTCTCGTCGAGCCAGAGCTTGCGGCCACCGTTGAGGACCCGGCAATCGGGGTGCCCGAAGAGCTTGAACGCCCAGAAGGCGTAGCAGGCCCACCAGTTCGACTTGTCGCCGTAGAAGACGACGGTCGTATCGTTGGCGATGCCCGCCCTGGAGCAGAGCGCGGCGAATTTCTCGGCGTTGATGTAGTCGCGCAACAACTGGTCCTGGAGGTCTCCCTGCCAGTCGATCCGGACGGCGCCGGGGATGTGGGCCAGGTCGTAGAGCAGGATGTCTTCGTCGCTCTCGACGATGCGGACCTTGGGATCCTTCAGGTGTTCCTCGACCCAGTCGGCCGAAACCAGCACTTCCGGATGGACGTATGCTTCTCCCATGGGGCGGACTCCGTGATGAAACAACGATCTCAAAGAAAAGGGCCAAGTCCTGCGTGGACACTCCAGCTCGGCGACGGATCGATCGCATCCCGAAGGAGCGTCCCGCGTGGGACAGAGTTTACTTGCCTTGCCTGCCTCGCCTCTGTCATTCCGTGCGCCTCAGTCTCGTTCAGGCGAGCTTGGCCTCGACGGCCTGCCGGAGCGTCTCCCGGACCGGTTCGACGGTGATCCGGTCGTAGACGTTGGCGAAGAAGCCCTCGACGATCATCTGGATGGCGGTCTCGCGGGGGATGCCGCGGGCCTGTGCGTAGAAGATCATGTCCTCGTCAACCCGGCCGGCGGTGGCACCGTGGGTACATCGGACGTCGTTGGCCTCGATCTCCAGTCCGGGGATCGAGTCGGCGCGGGCGGATTCCGAGAGCACCAGGTTGTCATTCTTCTGGTAGGCGTCGGTGCGCTGGGCGTCCTTCTCGACCCGGATCATCCCCTTCCAGACGACCCGCGAGCTGTCCTTGAGCCCGCCCTTGTAGAGCAGGTCGCTGGTGGTGTGGTGGGAGACGTGATCCTGCCGCGTGAAGTAAGCCAGGTGCTGGCGGCCGGTGGTGAAGATGACGCCGTTGACCTGGGCATCCGCCCCCGGCCCGGCGAGCACGACCTCCTGGTTGACCTTGGCCAAACGCGAGCCCAGCCCGCCGACGGTCCATTGCAGCGCGGCGTTGCGGCCGACGATCGCTCGCTCCCGGCTGAAGTGCCAGGTGGCGTCGTCCCAGTTCTGGATGTTGACCAGCCGGAGCCGGGCCCCCGCCGCCAGGAAGACCTCGAGCGCCCCGGCGTGGAACGCCGGCACCTGGCCGCGGCCGCGCCCGGTCGTCTCGCGGACCAGGGTGGCCTCCGCCCCGTCCTCGAGCACCACCAGGGTGTGGCTCAGGTCGACGTTACCCCCCTGCCCCAGGCCGATCAGGCTGAACAGCGGGGCCTCGAGCTTGACCCCCTTGGGCACGTAGAGCAGCGATCCGCTGGTCCAGAATGCCGAGTGCAGCGCGGCGAAGATGTCGTCGCCCGGGGTGACGGCCTGGGTCAGCAGGTAACGCTCGATGATCTCCGGGTGGTCCTTGACCGCGCGGTCCAGGTCGACGAGGACCGCGCCGCCCAGCCGCGACGGATCGGGCTCGCGGGCCACGGACGCCGTTGATGTGGGCGATGCCGG
Organism: uncultured Isosphaeraceae bacterium; assembly: GCA_963842405.1. Classification (GTDB taxonomy): domain Bacteria; phylum Planctomycetota; class Planctomycetia; order Isosphaerales; family Isosphaeraceae; genus CAVZRC01. The sequence continues at coordinate 495,649 of CAWJGW010000003.1, forward strand.
TGGCGTAATGCGAGCTCAAGGTCTGCCAGAGGTCGTCGAAGGACGCGCGGGCCTCGGCACTCGGTCCCTCGGCGGCCGGAGGCGCGAAGGCGTCGAGCTTCAGGCCGCGGATATCGGTCCGCCGCCATTCCTCGTCGCGTGCGCTTGGCCACGGGAACGCCTGGAAGCGCGCGAATGCGTCTTCACGACGCTCGACCAGCCACGCGGGCTCGTCGCGTTCCTTCATGGAAGCGATGGAAGGCGTCCTCGGTGAAGCCGCCGATTTGCTGGTTTGCTGCGGATACGCTTGTCATAGTCTCGTCGCCTGCCCCTGTCGAATCGCCCTCATCGCTTGAGCTTGTCGAGCCACTGATACAACACATTGAGGAGGAAAAAGATACCAGCGCCGATGAAGCTGAAGAAGGCCGCGAGGAATACCTTCCCGATCTCGAAGCGATTCGAGCGTAGCTTGTCGAGCTCCCTTGTAACGCTGCTCAACTTCTCCTCGATGCGTGCGAGCCTTTCGTTAGGATCCGATCGATCGAGCCGCTCCTTGAGGTGCTTCAGGGCCTCGTCGGTACGGGCGACCTGAGTCTCCAGTTGATGGAACTGGCTCCTGATGTCGTCGCCCGTCTTCTTGAGGTCGCCGAGATCGCCTCGATACGCTCGTCGAGGGCGGCTGTCATCTTGGTCAGCTCGTCGATCCTCGCGGTATGAGTATGCGGCGCAGGCACCATCAATCCTTTCCGGCACCAACATTCCCACGCAGAAGATTCTTGATCAGGGTCCGAGACCTGATCGCCAGCAGATCCTGATACACCCGCCTGATCCGCCACTTCATCAAGGGTTCGTTAGTAAGCTGCTCCAATTTCAAGCCGAACCCTGCCGGCAGCCTCACGATGTCGTCCGCAAGGGTCAAATACACGGGCACCTCTTCGCTATAATCATCCATTGTCATCCAATGCCAGACGACTTTGATCGGATGCAGGGCCTCCTTGATCTCCCCTTCAGCCAGCGTGATAGCCTTCAAGATATGCGCGTTCACTTCCGGGTCCTGCTTTACTAACTCCTCGGGACTGATCTCGCGAGATGCCGAGACAGTCACGACCGTCCCAGGTTCCGCATTCAGCCCGCTCTCAATTTGACCGACGACGAGTTGATATGCCGGCTCAATCCAGGAATGATCTTCGGTGTATCCATACTCGGGATCAGTCAATCCTGCCACACTCGCGTAGAAGTAGAGCCGACGGACCTTGGCCCCTTCGTGGACGTCGGCGACATAATATCGATCGGGCATCATCGGTCATACCCTCCGTTCCCGCCTCACCCGGTGAGACGGGGTCGCATGGGAAATCTCTGGAGTGTCGGCGGCCCTCACCCCACCGAGCCTTCCATCTGGAGCTGGATGAGCTTGTTCATCTCGACGGCGTATTCCATGGGCAGCTCCTTGACGAGCGGCTCGATGAACCCGCTGACGATCAAGGTCGAGGCCTCGGCCTCGGAGAGCCCGCGGCTCTTCAGGTAGAAGAGCTGCTCCTCGCCGATCTTGGAGACGCTGGCCTCGTGGCCGATCTTGACGTCGTCCTCGTCGACCTCGATGTAGGGATACGTGTCGGAGCGGCTGCGATCGTCGAGGATCAGCGCATCGCAGACGACGTTCGACTTCGAGCCCTTGGCGCCGTCGGCGATCTTGAGGAGGCCGCGGTAGCTGGCCCGGCCGCCGTTCTTGCTGATGCTCTTGGAGATGATCCGCGAGCTGGTATAAGGCGCCCCGTGCACGACCTTGCCGCCCGCGTCCTGGTGCTGGCCCTTGCCGGCGAACGCGATCGAGAGGATCTCGCCCCGCGCGCCCTTGCCCAGCATGTAGACGGCCGGGTACTTCATCGTCAGCTTGCTGCCCAGGTTGCCGTCGACCCACTCCATCAGCGCGTCCTCGTAGGCCACGGCCCGCTTGGTCACGAGGTTGTAGATATTATTGGCCCAGTTCTGGATCGTGGTGTATCGGCACCGGCCGCCCTTCTTGACGATGATCTCGACGACGGCCGAGTGCAGGCTCTCGCTGGTGTAGATCGGCGCCGTGCACCCTTCGACGTAATGGACCTGCGCCCCCTCCTCGACGATGATCAGCGTCCGCTCGAACTGGCCCATGTTCTCGGCGTTGATCCGGAAATACGCCTGGAGCGGGACGTCGACCTTGACGCCGGCCGGGATGTACACGAACGAGCCGCCGCTCCAGACCGCCGAGTTCAGCGCGGCGAACTTGTTGTCCTGGATCGGGATGATCTTGCCGAAGTATTCCTTCACCAGGTCGGGGTGCTCGCGTACCGCCGTATCGGTGTCGGTGAAGATGACGCCCTTCTTCTGGAGGTCTTCGCGCAGGCTGTGGTAGACGACCTCCGACTCGTACTGGGCGCCGACACCGGCGAGGAACTTGCGCTCGGCCTCGGGGATGCCCAGCTTCTCGAACGTGTTCTTGATGTCGGCCGGGACGTCGTCCCAGCTCTTTCCCTGGCGGTCGGCCGCCTTCATGTAGTAGTGGATGTCGTCGAAGTTCAGCTCCGACAGGTCGCCGCCCCAGCGTCGGGGTCGGCTTCTGGTGGAAGACTTCCAGCGCCTTGAGGCGGAACTCGCGCATCCATTGCGGTTCGCTCTTCATCTCGGAGATCTGGCAAACGATCTCGCGGGAGAGACCCCGGCCGCTCTTGAAGGCGTAGTTCGCTTCCGAGTCGTGGAACCCGTACTTGTAATCGTCTTTGATCCCCGCAACCTGGAGGTTCAGATCGGTCGCCATGGCGGATCGTCCTTCCTTTGGCGTGAGGTCTCGGTGCGTGCGAATGATTTTGGGATTGTGTCTCTCGGCGGGCTCAGCCGGCCTGGCGCGGCTTGCCCATTGGCGGCTGGCCCGCTTCCAGCTCCTCTTCGTCCTTGGCGGCTTCGGGATATTTCTCGCGGATCCAGTCGTAGCCCTGGCTCCTCGAGCCGCTGGACCAGCTCCGGCCCGCCGTTCTCGACGATCCGGCCGCCGAAGAGGATGTGGACGAACTGGGGCTTGATGTAGGTGAGGATCCGCTCGTAGTGGGTGATGACCAGCACGCCGGTGCCGTTGCGCTCGGCGACGCGGTTGACCCCCTCGGAGACGATGCGGACGGCGTCGATATCCAGGCCGCTGTCGGTCTCGTCGAGGATGGCGAAAGCCGGCCGGAGCATGGCCATTTGCAGGATCTCGGCCCGCTTCTTCTCGCCGCCGGAGAATCCCTCGTTGAGGTAGCGCCGGGCGAATTCCTGGTCGACCCCCAGCTCCTCCATCTGCTCCCGCAGCTCCTTGCGGAAGTCGCGCATCGGGATCAGGTCCTCGCCCTCCTTGCGGACGGGGTTGCGGACGTTGGTCACCGCGTGGCGCAGGAAGTTGGCCACGGACACGCCGGGGATGGCCGTCGGGTACTGGAAGGCCAGGAAGAGCCCGGCCTTGGCCCGCTCGTCGGCCTCCAGGGCCAGGACGTCCTGACCGTCGAGCGTGATCGAGCCCTCGGTCACCTCGTAATTCGGGTGCCCCACCAGGGCGTAGCTCAGGGTGCTCTTCCCCGAGCCATTGGGGCCCATCAAGGCGTGGACTTCTCCTTGCCGGAGCGTCAGGTCCACGCCGCGCAGGATCTCCTTGCCCTGGATCGACACGTGCAGGTTCTGGATCGAAAGGACCTTACTCATCAACGTGCTACCTCTTCTTGACAGTCATTGGTCAATGGTCATTGGTCGAATTCGGCACCTCGTGACCGTCGCCAGGCCGGTGACTGGTCGTCGGACGAGACATCGGACTCCAATTCCCGGTGACCAATGGCCCTCGATGACTCGGGCATCGCGTCGACCGGCTTGGCCTGGAAGTCGCAGGAGCGGTCGCCGTCGAGGCGGCACTGGCTGATGCGCAGGCCGCGCCCCAGCACTTTCTCGAACATCTTGCGCTCGAGGGCGCAGATGGCACGGTCGGCCTCGGCGAGCTCGTAGTAGGGGCAGGAATGCTGGCGGAGGATCGGGAACACGTTGCCGCTGTCCCGGGTGACCTCGGCTTCGACCCCTCGGTCGTGGAGCAGGTGGCGAGAGCTGGACCAGCCGGCCCTCCCACTCCTGGCCGCTGACCTGGCCGCGATAGACCTCGGCCAGGCGATCGGTGATCCGGGTGAACAGCAGACCGGCGCAGTTTGCGGTCCTCGACCGTGCTCATCATCTCTTCCCAGAGCACGAAGGCGAGCTCCGCATAATTCTGGCCCAGTCGCTTCTGGGCTTCGACGCTGGCCTGGTACGCGTGCTTGGGACGGCCACGCCCGCCGTGCTCGGTCCGGCGCTCCACCAGCCCCGACCCCAGCAGCCGCGCCAGCCGGTTGCGGATCGCCGTCCCGGTCACACCCAGGCTCGCGCCCATCTCCACAACCGTCAGCGGGCCGCGACGACGGATCAAATCCAGCAACTCGCGATCCGACGACTCGTTCATCAAAGTCACCCCATCGCGGTAAACCCGTCTGCCGAGGCCAACACCAGCCCTCATCTCTTCTCATTGTAAGGGCTCCCTGTCGGGTCGTCTATCCGCGCCAGGCGGCTTTTTCGCCTTTTTCGCAAGATTAATTGCGAAAAGTCGGAGGCCTTGATGCGGAACCGAATTCCGGCATAGAGCTTTGTGCCGATTGGTCCTGCGGCGATCCCATCGGTCGGAGGTTCCATGGTTGCAGTGCGGCTCCGAGGGCGCTACGATTGAGGGGCGAGGACCCAATCCGATGAACGAACACGAAGTGTACGATAATCCGCTGATCGCCCGATATGCCAGCCGGCAGATGGCCCGGCTCTGGTCGCCGCAGGAGAAGTTCTCGACCTGGCGGCGGCTCTGGGTCGCGCTGGCCGAGGCCCAGAACGCCCTGGGGTCTGGCGATCAGCGAGGAGCAGATCGCGGCACTGCGCGGCCAGGTCGACGCGATCGACTTCGCGGCGGCCGAGCGTTACGAACGACGGTTCCGGCACGACGTCATGGCGCACATCCACGCCTTCGGGGATGCGGCGCCTCTGGCGAGGCCGATCATCCACCTGGGCGCGACGAGCTGTTTCGTCACGGACAACGCCGACCTGATCGTGATGCGGGCGGCCCTCCGGCTCATCCGCGATAAGACGGTCGCCGCGATCGACGCCCTGGCCGATTTCGCCAGCACGACATAAGGCGTTGCCCTGCCTGGGTTACACCCACTTTCAGCCCGCCCAACTGGTGACGGTCGGCAAGCGCGCGACGCTCTGGTGTTACGAGCTGATCCTCGACTTGCTGGAGATCGAGCGTCGGATCGGCGAGTTGAAGTTCCTGGGGGTCAAGGGGACGACGGGCACCCAGGCCAGTTTCCTGGAGCTCTTCGACGGCGACGACGCCAAGGTCGACGCCCTGGATCGGATGGTGGCCGACGCGTTCGGCTTCGAGCGGACCTATCCCGTCTCGGGCCAGACGTACTCGCGGAAGGTTGACGCCCAGGTGCTGGCCGCGATTGCGGGGATCGCCGAGAGCGCCCACCGGTTCGGCACCGACTTGCGGCTGCTGGCCCACGAGCGCGAGGTCGAGGAGCCGTTCGAGGCCCAGCAGATCGGGTCCTCGGCGATGGCCTACAAGCGCAACCCCATGCGAGCCGAGCGGATGTGCGCACTGGCCCGGTTCGTGATGGCCCTGCCGGCGGTCGCCGGCCAGACGGCGGCGACCCAGTGGCTGGAGCGCACGCTCGACGATAGTGCCGTCCGCCGCTTGACCGTGCCCCAGGCCTTCCTGGCCGTCGACGCGATTTTGAACCTGTATCTCAACGTCGTGCCGGGCCTGGTCGTCCATCCCTCGGTGATCGTGCGCCATGTCGCCGAGGAACTCCCGTTCATGGCGACCGAGAACCTGTTGATGGCGGCGGTCCAGGCCGGTGGCGATCGCCAGGACCTGCACGAGCGGATCCGGGTCCACGCCATGGCGGCCGCGCAACCGGTTGAAGGACGGGGCCGCCGAGAACGACCTGCTCGACCGGATCCGTAGCGATCCCGCGTTCCCGCCGCTCGATTTCCAGGGGCTGCTGGAGCCGCGCCGATACATCGGCCGATCGGAGCAACAGGTTGACGCGTTCCTGGCCCAGGAAGTGGAGCCGATCCGCCGCCGTTACCCCGATCGCCGCGCCGAGGACCCGGATTCCCTGGTGCGCGTCTGATTTGAGAAGTTGCGAGTTGCGAGAAAAGCGAAGGGCTCCCGTCTTGCTCGCCACTCGCCAGGCTCTTCTGCGAAGAGATCAGACCCGGGAGGTTTGGTGCTGGCGGGCCTTGCGAAGACGCTTGAGCTCCTCGCGGCGTCGGCGCTCGCTGGGCTTCTCATAGTAGGCTTTGCGACGCATTTCCTTGCGAAGTCCGCTCCGTTCGCACAGCTTGCGGAAGCGGCGGACCGCTTCCTGGATTGACTCGCCGGCACGCACCCGTAACTTCACCACAGGCCAAATCTCCCGTTCTTCTGGACGTTGGAAACGAGTCTCGAAACCGATCGGCACGATCGCGAACGATCGGCCGCCACACCGATCCGACCGGCCTCGGCCGGATTGGGGCCGACCGAGATGTGTCCCGGACGTCGCCACCCGGGCTCACCTTTCCATGGGATCGGCCATCCCCTGATATCTGCGCCGGCGAGGAATCCATCCTGAAGCGAGCACCGGCCGATCCGCCTTCAGACCCACGAGCGGTGGGAATTCTTCATGGTACATCTTGGCGTCTTCCACGCCAAGAGGACAAAAATTTCTGGGAGAGCCGCGTGGGCCGCGGAGAGGGCCAGAAGTCGGACGAGGGCCGATCGGTAGAACGGAGCTTCGACGAATTGCTGGCGATTGGCCAGTAGCGATTGGCGAGCAAGGCCAGATCGGCTTTGCTTCTCTCGCGACTCTCAACCGGCAAAGGGATCAATAATCGCCTCTACCGCCCCCGCCGCCGCGGTTGCGTCCGCCACGGTCGCCGTAACCGCCCCCGCCGCCGCCCCCGCCGCCGTAACCGCCCCCGCCGCCGTAACCGCCCCCGCCGCCATAGCCGCCGCCCCCGCCGCCGTAGCCGCGCCGCGAGGCATCGGTCCGAGGCCGAGACTCGTTAACCTTCAGCGGGCGACCGCCATAGGGCTGGTCATGCAAGGCGTCGATTGCCGCCTGCGCCTCGTTCTCGTCGGACATCTCCACGAATCCGAACCCGCGGCTGCGACCGCTGAACCGGTCCACGACCACCTGGCCGCTGACAATGGATCCGTACGGTTGGAACAACTCCACCAGATCATCGCCGGTCGTCTCGTACGGCAGGTTTCCTACGTAGATCTTGATCGCCATGGCTGACTTTCTCACCCAATTTTCCACATCGACCGTTCTATCGAGCTAGCGAGAGGCATTCGAGCATCACTTCGATACCGAAGGTGCGCCTCTCGTGTCGAGGACCCTCCCGCGGAGAAGAACCCGACCACCGATCCAATTAGTATTCACTATCTGGATTCTTGGCGTGTAACTCAAGAAAAATTCGTACCAATCCCTAAAAGCCCTAAAATCGGCGGGCCTGAATCCGGCGAAAAAGGCCGGCACGAACCGCGGGGGTGCGGCCGGGCCGGCCTTGCATGGTGGGGACGGATCGTCCGGTCTCGGTGTCGGATCAGCCAAGGAGCTCGTCGGTCATCGGCAGGAGCTTGGCGAAGTCGAGCTTGCTGGGGCATGCCTGGCGAGCGGCCTCGAGGTCGGCGCCCTGCCAGTTGCGGGCGGCGTCGCTCAGCTCGGAGTAAAGCCGGCGTGCCTCGGCGCGGTAGCCGTGGTGCTCGTGATAGGTGAGGAACCGGGTCAGGTTGCCCAGCTCGGCCGTGGTGCCGGCGGCGTGGCTGCACCGCCCGTCGCAGCAGGTGCACAGCGTCGGCCCCGCGGCGATGCAGGCGTCGCGCAGCCGGTCGAGTCTCGGCCTTGGTCATCGGCTTGAACGTCCGGGCCGCCGCGGTGTTCTCGCGGATCTGGTCGGTATTCCGCATCGAGACGCAGCACGAGGAGAACCGTTCGTCGGTCCAGATCGCGTGCAGCAGGCGCTGGTACGGCGTGAGTCCTTGCTCCTTGAGCTCCGGGAGCTGCTGGACGATCTCATCCAGCCTCATGTTGCCGGCGACTTGCTTCATCGAGATCAGCCCGATGCCCGCCTTGTAGCAGGCGTCGAGGGCGCGGTTCATGTCGTCTTGCTGGGCGATCAAGGGATTGTTCTGGAGCATGATCGCGTCGACGAACCCGCCTTTCACGGCGGCCTGGAGGATCTCCGGCCGGCGCGGGTGGTGCGTCGAGAACCCGACGAGCTTCGCCTTGCCCGACTTGCGGATCACGTCGGCGGCGTGCTTGAACTCCGGGCTTGTCGGCCATTTGACCTCGGTCGCGAAGTCGTGATCGCCCAGGGCGTGGATGAAGATCAGGTCGACATAGTCGGTCTTGAGCGCCGCGAGCCGCTGATCCAGTTGCTCGATCAGCTGGCGGGGCGATCGGGGATGATCCTTGGTGACGAGGAACACCTCCTTCCGCGCCTCGGGCGTCTGCTGGAACCAGCGGCCGACGGCGGGCTCGGTGCCATACGACTTGGCCGTGTCGATGTAGCGGACGCCGTTGGCCCAGGCGAAGCGGAGCAGCCGCTCGACGCCCGAGCTCCGCCAGGTGCCGATATTCAGCATCGTCACCTCGATGCCGCTCTCTGCCCAGCTTGCGCCTTGGGCAGCACAACCGATCCGGTCGCCTTGGGGGCGTCCTGGGCGGCGGCCGGTCTCTCGCCAATCGCCGCAGCGACGGCCAACGCGCCGGCGCCGGCCTCGAGAAAGCCGCGACGGCCGATCTGTCTGGTCAGGTCCGGACCCTGGTCCTGCATGAGACTTCTCCTGGCTGTCTCCCGACAGCGTAGTAATGCGACGTCCCCGGGCTGTTGGTTTCTTCCGATCACAACGAAATCACTTAAGCCAAACTAATCGACGCCGCCGCAGATGTCGAGCAGAAATCCGAGCGTCACCGCTTCATGGCCCGGCGCATCGGCTCACCGAGCGCCGGCTCGTGGAGCACCAGGAAGAGGAGAACGGCGACGAGAAATGCCAGCCCGACCAGGACCAGCACGCCCTGAAGCAGGAAGATGCTCCGCAGCTTGGTGAACCCCTGGACCAGATAGGCCTGGTCTGCCACGTCGGTCGTCGCCACGTTCTTGAAAGCCTTGGCGGCCTGGAGCGACCAGGTCGCGACCGCGAGATGCAGGATCAGGTTGAAGATCTGGCCGGGAGTTGCGCTGGAGTGCCAGGTTGATGATATCGCCCACCGCCGCGATGACGCTCAGCCAGCCGACGATTGTCAGCCAGAAGGACAGCGACTTGATCTGGTTCTCGGCGGCGACGGTGAATGGGATCCGGCTCAACCCGCCCGACTCGGGCATGCTGGGAACGTCCGACATGATGTCCTCCTCTCATGATCCGGCTGAGATCTTGGCTACCAGCCCGATCCCGGCCGTGATGGCCACCAGGACCGTCGTCAGCCCGAGCAAGATGCTGACCTTGAAATACGTGTTGAGCTGCATGACGCCAGCCGTGATGTAGTCTTGATCGGCCACGTCGGTCCGGGCGACACGGTCGAAGTCGTCGGCCGCTTGATAGAGGACGAATCCCAGCATGGTCCCCGCACCCGCCAGGATCAGCGCGAAGACGCCCAGCGCGACGAAGGTGATCTGGTTCTCGGAAACGATGCGACGCAACTTGTCCATCGACACCTGGTGCGGATGGCCGTGACCGACACGGTGACCGATGACGGGCCGCCTCCTGGTCCGGAACCGGTCCGTCGGTTCGCGCCCAGCACGGCCCCGACATAGATGATCCCCACCAGCACGACAAACGCCATCATCAGCCCGCTGACCACCTTGATGACGCCAATAAACCGCATCCAGCGCGCCATGCTGACGATCATCAGTTCGTCCCGGACCTGAAACGGAATCCGCGACAGTGAGTTGTCACTCAAGGCAATAGCCCCCCAATCACATCCGCCGACCACCCCGACCCGGCGCGAGTTCGCTGATCGGCAGCTCGATGGCCCAATCCAATTCGCAAGTGACACAATATCTCCCGCGAGGGGGCGTGCAAGGAGGCGGAACCTTTCCGGTGCAGTCGCGTTGGTGCGGTCGTGCCGCCAGGCTATGTCGGGTCAGTGGCCGAGTGCAAGGAGGCACTCTCGAGTTGACTGTTCAACATCTGGATCTTGCACCAAATCTCGACTCCGATCTCGTGTCGTAAGAACTTAATTCCAAAATCCATTGGCCTTAATCGCCTGGAGGTACGAGGTGTCTTGACCTGGGGCCATTTGGTTAGGAAGGAACATAATCGCCATTTATGTTCGGTTACCCGCGACGCCAACGTAGACGTGATCGGTAGGAAGCATGACCTGGATCGACCGCACCCAAGCCGTCAACTCAGCCCAATCGGAAGAATAGCCATATCCCACATGGCCGGGCAAGGAATTTGACGGCTGCGTGATCCTCGGCTAAGGAAACGGTGGACGATATGGCAGCCGATGCAAGACTTGAAGGATATGCCAGTGCGGCTCTGAGAAGCGAAGTGGGAAAGGACTTTAGCCGGAATGGCCATCAACGCCGACAAGCCCCATCTCTGGAAAGCCGATGTCAACGCATCCGTGGATCTATTTAACCAGTGGTTCATGCTGTTCGCACCCAAAGCCTACCGCGACAGCCGGGCAGCGGCGACTATCCATGTCGAGGAGGGGATTCGGCTCACCCAGGACCTGACGGCACTGACCCCGGACGTGCTGAAGCAGCATCCCGGGGTGCTCCAGGTCCTGCGGATGTCAACTTGCCCGCCGCTGGCACGCGACCGGCTGATCGGGCTGGCCTATGCCAGCAAGAATCTTGTCAGCGTCATGGAAGAGAAGAAGGCAATCCCCCTGCGGATGCCTCCAGCGGTGCTGCAAGAGAATCTGGCCAGGATCGCCGATACGATCAGCCGCATGCTTGATGTCGACCTCTTCCCGTGGATTGCCAGCAAGGCGAAGCCGACGGAGGAGGAACGCCACCGGGCGTCGACCATCGTCGCCGATCGGCTGTGCGGTGCGGTGTCCGACCCGATCATCCGCAACGCCCAGGAGAAGCGGCAGCTTGCGATGATCGCCGAATACTTGCAGCAACGCGGCTACCGTCAGCAAGCCCACCCCGCCAGCAAACCGCTCAACCAGATGGAGCCGGGCACGTTCACCTTTCGCATGAATGTGGTCATCGGCAGCCAACTCAAGGTCAACATCCCGATCGATGTGGTGATCCAGCGGAAGACGCCGAAACCCAGCGGCCTGCCCATTCTGATCGAAGCCAAATCCGCAGGCGATTTCACAAACACCAACAAGCGGCGGAAGGAAGAGGCCGTCAAGATCGCCCAGTTGCAGCAGACCTACGGCAAGGATGTCGAATTCATCCTCTTTCTCTGCGGCTACTTCGACAGCGGCTATCTTGGATACGAAGCCGCAGAAGGGATAGACTGGATATGGGAACACCGGATCAGCGATATCGACCAATTGGGGATCTGACCGTGCTCGAGCTCGAATCACAGCGGCAGATCATCCAGGAACGCCTCGACACGGCCAAGACCGCCGCCGAGCGGAACCGGCTTGGCCAATTCGCCACGCCGCCCAATCTCGCCCTGGACATCGCCCGGTACGCCCTCGACTTGTGGCAGTGCCCGCACCGATGCCGCGTCATTCCTCGACCCGGCCATCGGCAGCGGATCGTTTTACTCCGCCCTTCGCCAGACTTTCCCGCCGCAGGCCGTTGCCGACGCTTGCGGGGTCGAGATCGATCCGCCATTTGCCGACGCCGCGAAAAACCTTTGGGGAGCCTCCGGCCTGCGAATCATTCCGGGCGATTTCACGCGGCTTTCGCCCGACCGGCTCTATAACCTGGTCCTGACCAACCCGCCTTATGTGCGGCACCATCACCTGGACCGTTCCGACAAGGAGCGTCTGAAAACGCTGGTCGCCGACCGCTTCGGCCTCGACATCAGCGGCCTGGCCGGACTTTACGCCCATTTCCTGCTGCTGTGCGATGCCTGGATGGCCCCCGGCGGCCTCGCCGTCTGGCTGATTCCCTCGGAATTCATGGACGTGAATTACGGAGCCGCCGTCAAAACCTACCTGACCGAAAACGTCAAACTGCTTCACATCCATCGATATTGCCCTTCCGACGTGCAGTTTTGCGATGCCCTCGTGACATCCGCCATCGTCGTCTTTGAGAAATCCCCGGCACCGGATCATCATCAGGTCCGCTTCTCCTTCGGCGGGTCGATCACCAGCCCGGCATCGTCGGAGCTGGTCCCCCTGGCGGCACTCCGAAAGGCGAAGAAATGGACCGGGCTATCCAAGGGTTCGACGCCCGCCGCCGAGGAATCGCACACGCTGGGGGATTTCTTCTCGATCAAACGCGGCATGGCGACCGGTGCCAATTCGTTCTTTATCCTTGAGCGGGATGAGGCGATCCGAAAGGGCATCCCCGCCGAATTTCTCCGCCCGATCCTGCCCAGCTCCAGGCATCTGCCCAACGCCGTGATCGAAACCGATCCGGACGGCTACCCCCGGCTCAAGAAGCCGCTGGCCATCATCGACTGCGATCTACCGGAGGAAGTCATTCAGCGGCGGCATCCGGCTTTCTGGCGATACCTGGAGCAAGGCAAGGCCCAGGGCATCCATTCCGGCTACCTGACCAGCCGCCGGACGCCTTGGTATTCGCAGGAGAAGCGAGGAGCCGCCCCGTTCCTATGCACCTATATGGGCCGGCAGGGAAGCAGCGGGAATCCCGTTCCGCTTCTTCTGGAACAAGTCGCAGGCGGTAGCGGCCAACGTCTACCTGATGCTTTATCCCAAAGGCGAGATGAAAGCCGCTCTGGACGCCCGGCCCGACCTTTACCCGATCATCTTCGCTCACCTTCAGTCGCTGACCGGCGAGCATCTGATCAAGGAGGGCCGGGTCTATGGCGGAGGGCTTCACAAGATGGAGCCGAAAGAACTGGCCAACCTGCCCGCCGGTGAGATCGCCCGCATGATTCAAAAACAGCCCCGCGGCGGTAGCCGTGTGCAGTGCACCTGGCACGAAGAGGTTCGGCAAAACAATAAAACTACTTACATTTTTGGGCAGATAATCACAAATTTTCTCTTTCCAAACTTCCTCTGGTGTCAGTTCATTTTTCGGCGGAAAAATGAACTGACACCAATTTTCTCTTTTTCGGCGGAAAGATGAACTGACACCAATTTTCTCTCATTGTCCCAGATCACCACGTCGCCGGGCTTCAACTACCTCGCCGCCGCCGGCATCGCCGAGGCCAAGAAAAGCCCGCTCTTCCGCTCCATCGGCGGCCAAATCCGGCAGCTCACTGACCGTCCGCTGGACGCCCGCAACGCCCTCGATATGATTAAACGCAGGGCCCAGGCCATCGGCCTGCCGGCGACGATCTGCTGCCACACGTTCCGGGCCAACGGCGGGACGCTCGAGCACGCCCAGGAGATCGCCAACCACGCCAGCCCCAAGACCACCAAGCTCTACGACCGCACCAGCGACCAGATCACGCTCGAGGAGGTCGAGCGAATAATAATATGAGTAGAATTAGGAATCAAAGTATAATGAGCGATACAAGCTCGCTCAAAGACATCGACATCACGTCGGAATTGTCTCGCCGTCCGCCACGGCCGCCCGACTACGAAGCGGAAAACCGGGCTCTGGTCGCCCTGGCCGACGTGATGGCCTCCGACCCGCATACCATCCTGCAAAAGCTCGCGGACGCCGCCCTCGAACTTTGCCAGGCCGACTCCTCAGGCATCAGCATCCTGGAAAGCGACTGCGAAAAATCCATCTTCCGCTGGCACGCCACCGCCGGAAAGTTCGGCCCCGTTTCTCGGCGGCACCACGCCACGCGATTTCAGCCCGTGCGGCGTGGTCCTCGACCGCAACGCCACCCAGCTCATGGCCGACCCGGTCCGCTTCTATCCTTACATCGCCGAGCTATCCCCACACGTCGCCGAATTGCTCCTCCTGCCGTTCTATCGCGGCGACACCGCCGTCGGCACCATCTGGGTGGTCGCCCACACCGACGAACGGAAATTCGATGCCGAGGACAAGCGGCTCTTACTCAGTCTCGGAAAATTCGCGTCCACCGCCATCAAGGTCCTCCACGCGATCGCAGAAGGAAAGCGTGCCGAAGCCGAGATCACGCGGCTCCGCGAGGAAGAACGGGCCGCCAATGGCCGGGCCGTGCGAATCCTGGAAAGCGTCACCGACGCCTTCTTCGCATTGGACCGCGACTGGCGGTTTACCTACCTCAACCCGCAAGCCGAACCACTCTTGCAGCGGAGCCGCGACGAACTCCTCGGCCGGGTGATCTGGGACGCCTTTCCCCAGGCCATCGGCACCAAGTTCGAGCAGGAATACCGGGCGGCCATCGCCGAACGGCGGCCCGTGACATTCCAGGAGTTTTACCCCGCCCCGCTCAATGCACTGGTTCGAGGTCCACGCCTATCCGTCGGAGGACGGCCTCTCGGTCTACTTCCAAAATATCACCGACCGAAAGCGAGCCGAAGAGGAACTCCAGGCCAGTCAGGAACGGGTACGCCTGGCACTCGAATCGGCCGAACTCGGATCGTGGCACCTGGACCCCGCCACCGGAAACTCATGACGGATGAGCGATTCCGGACCATCTTCGGCACGACCGTCGAGCAGCTCGATTACGAGCAGGCGTTGGCCGTCATCCACCCCGATGACCGAGCGCGGATTCGGGATGCGGTCGCGGCGGCCACCCGCCCCCACGACCCGGCCCCTTACGCCGCCGAATACCGCGTGATCCACGCCGATGGAGCGGTCCGCTGGGTATTCGCCCAAGGGACGGGCCAACTTCGTCAACCAGGGGCCAGAGCGAAGGCTCCTGAGTTTCGATGGCACGGTCGCCGACATCACCGACCGCAAACAGGCCGAGCAAGATCGGGAACGACTGTTACGCCAGCTCCAGGAACACGACCGGCAGAAAAACGACTTCCTGGCCACGCTCGCCCACGAGCTGAGGAACCCGCTGGCCGCCATCAGCAACGCGGTCACGCTCATGTCGATGAGCGAAGCCAAGGAACACCGCGATTATTCGACGGAACGCCATCAAGCGGCAGAGCCAGCCACTTATCACGGCTGATCGATGATCTGCTCGACATTTCCCGCATCAACCTCGGCAAGATCGAGCTTCGCCGCGAGATCATCGACGCCACCGCGATCCTCGACAGTGCGGCCCAGACGGTCAAGCCACTGGTCGAAGCAGCGAAAGCACACCCTCGACATGACGATCGACCGGGGCCATCTCTGGGTCAATGCCGACCCGACCCGTCTGGAACAGGTCGTCATCAATCTCTTAACAACGCCGCCAAATACAGCGAGAACGGCGGTCACATCCGGCTTTCGGCGGGACGCGAGGGCAACGAAATCGTCATCCGCGGTGCAAGGATGCCGGGATCGGCATCGCACCGGAGAAATTGCCGGAGATGTTCCAGCTCTTCAGCCAGGTCGATCACTCGTCGAGCCCGCTCCGAAGGCGGCCTCGGCATCGGATTGGCCCTCGTCAAGAAACTGGTCGAATTGCATGACGGCGAAAATCACCGCGACCAGCGAAGGGCTGGGAAAAGGCAGCGAATTCACCGTCCGCCTGCCCGCGGCGAAGCGGCCCGATACGCCGATGCCGATGGCGAAGGAGACCGATGAGGCGACGGGAAAAGCCCACATCCTCGTCGTCGATGACAACGTCGATACGGTCAAGGGCATGGCGATCCTGCTGAATCTGGCCGGCCACGAGGTCGTGACCGCCCACAACGGTCCGCAAGCCATCGAAGTGGCACGAGCTTACCGGCCCCAATTCATCCTGCTCGATCTCGGACTTCCCGGGATGAGCGGCTATGACGTCGCCAAGCGACTCCGCGAAGAGGACGTTTGCAAGGATGCCGTGATCGTCGCCGTCTCGGGCTATGGGCAAGAGGAGGATCGACATCGCACGAAAGCCGCCGGGTTCGACCATCACCTACTCAAACCCGTCAGCTATGATGAACTTTTCTCCCTCTTGGGTCCAAAGCTGAAACGCTCGACCTGAATCGCGAGCGCTTTTCAATTTTACGGCCCAGGGTTTGCATCGATAGGATGTCACGCCTAAGTTCGCCGAGCATCTTATAAAAATCGTTCATATATTAATTCTATAAATGTTATCCAAATCATTGCTGGAGCCGTTGATGGACTTCTTCCAGCGGCGATTCATCCTCATTGCGGATGATAATCGCGATTTGGCAATCTCGTTATCGATGCTGCTGAAGCTCGTCGGTTTCGAGGTCGAAACCGTCCATAATGGCCGCGATGCCGTGACCGCCGCCAAGAACCGCAGGCCGGACGTCCTCCTCCTCGATATCGGGCTTCCCGGCTTGGATGGCTATCAGGTGGCCCGGCAATTCCGGAGCGACGATCGGTTGAAGAACGTATTCATCATCGCCATATCGGGTTACTCACCGGATATGTTCTTGGAACGCTCCACGCCGGGGGATTTTGACCACTATTTCACCAAGCCCGTGGATTTCAAGACTCTGCTGCCTCTCCTGGGCAAGCCGAGCTAGCGCGGCAACGCGACCTCGCTCGAAAAGCTCGATAAATCCTGATAACTGAACGACTTTGTGTGCTGTCGATCCTGCGGTCGGTTACTTGAGTTCGGAGGCCTATGCCCAGAACGACGCGACGGTATTTTGGAAAGTTCCTCCGCAACCAGGGTTACCGGCAGTGGCGTGTGGTGTTGCTCTCCGCGCCGGGGCATGGAATCGACACCAAGTCACACGGATTATCGCCGCGCTTGCTGTCGCCTGGCTGCTCGGCGCCACGGCCCTCTATCTCGCCGAACGGGGTGTCAACTCGGAGTTTGCGACCTGGGGTGAATCGCTCTGGAAGGTCTGGGTCTTGCTGTTCAGCGGCCTCGACCAGCCGCCGATGACGGTGACGGGGCGACTGCTCACCATGGCCCTTCTCGTCCTGGGCGTCGGCACGGCGGGGCTTTTTACGGCGAGCGTGGCGTCCCTGCTGGTCGAAGGCTACTTACGGAGGCGTGACGTGTCGAGTTTCGAGATGGAAGACCACCTGGTCTTGTGCAACTGGTCCCCGCGCGGCCTGGCCTGGATTCACGAAGTCCACGCCAAATCCATCCAGGACAAGCGGCCGGTCGTCATCATCCACGACGAAGCCGACGAAATCGATATACCGGACAAACAGGACGATGCCGCCTTCAACGACGTTTACATCGTGAAGGGTGACTCCACCAGTGAAGTCGTGCTACGTCGGGCCAAGGTGCCCACGGCCCATTCGGTCGTGATCCTGACCGACGAACGTGAGGGAAAGCATGCCGACGGCAAGAGCGTCCTGACCTGCATCACGATCCAAAGCATCTGCCGCGGCGAGCGGCGGCCGAACATTTCGGCCGAGTGCCGCAACCCTAACAATCGCCATCACTTGCAGAAGGCCGGGGCCGACGAGGTCATCTCCTCCAACGAGCTGCGTTTCCTTTGGTGTCAGTTCATTTTTCGGCGGAAAGATGAACCGACACCAATTTCCCTTCTTTCCTTTCTGGCCGCTGCGTCCAGCATGTAACGGTGGAACCCGTGCCAACTTCTTCTCAGGGTTGAACAGCCGACCAGATTTTTTTTATGGTCTCTTCCTGGGAATAGCCGACCGGGCAAGTTTTGCTCTTGGTGTTGGCAAAGTAGGAGCGGAGGGTTTCATTGGGGCAGGTAATCATTCGGATTCCCGGCATCTGGAGGTGGCCGTTCGGGTCGGTCTTCTTGATCCAATCGTGCGCATAGACGAGCCAATGATTTCGGTAGTCCTCCGGTTGCTGGGCAAACCATGAAATCTCATCCCAGCCCCAGCAGAACATCGATTTGGGGTCGGCCACATTGGGATTCGGTCCCCGGCCAAAATTGTCAAATTCAACCAGGTAAGGCAAACTCTCACATTTCCAGCCGCTGGGCGAGACGCAGCCCTTGCTTCTTTTGAACAGGGCATCCAGGTGACCGACTTCCAAGACGGCCTCTTCTGGCTTGCCTTGAACCCACTTACCCGGAACCGCCTTGATGCGCATCGGAAACGAATTGAAATCCAAGAGACTGACTCCGTCCTTGATCATGCCGCCGGAAGGCACATGACCATCCATCAACACCATATGGCGGCGAGCGTGTCGTTTTGCGTAGCTGCGCACTTTGGCCAGAAGCTCCGAATAGACTTTCAGATCCCTGTCTTCCGCGCGAATCAGCCCGACCTGGCCCAGGTGCAGGGCCTCGCAGCCGATATTGATGTAGGAGGCGGCAAGGTAATAGAACCAAAGCCGGGTTTCGAGATTGTTGATAATCGGGACGCCGCCGCGGCCACCGCCTCTGCCTCTCCGTTTGATCATCTCAGCCCGGGAAAAGGTCCGCTCCTCAACGGGCAGGCCAAAGTCTTCGAAGACCCAGGCGGGGATTTTCAGTTTGTTGACATCGGCGCTGACATTTTCGAAAAGGCAGCCTTGAAAAATGACTTCGGGATCGTCGGCATGCACGCGCTGCACGAGTTTCTTGGCGTACTCCAAAAAATCGCGATCGCCTAGCTTGGATTCCTCGCTCCACCTGTAGATGGCCCGGCCGATGAATTTGGCGCCGATGTTGTGGATCATGCGGACGTCATCGTCCCGATAGGGAAATTGGTAGCCCTCTGGCCGCCCGGGAACGAGAAAATAGCCCATCGTGATTGCACGATCCAGATAGTTTTCCAGCGTTTGGCGCGAAATGGTGCCATCGAAATAGAAGGGACTGGTCTTATCGAAGGTGGGTTTGGGCGGGTTCGTCGGCTGTGCTGGGCCCGCTAGGCCGGCGAAGGCAATGATGAAAAGCCACAGCGGCGCGGCTGCGACGAGCCCGCACGGCGCCCCGAGTTTCCGCGATTCCATATGCATGTCTATCTCTCCGTGGATGGCCAACCGGAGGCGCCTCAGGGAAAACGAGTTTCACAAGCCTCGGCTCACCGCTGGTCAGTTCCGAAAACCGCGACGCGTGGTCCGTCACGAATGACCCGAAAGCTTGGAGTTTGCTCATGTCCATCTGAGTTTGGCAAGGGAAAAAACGGGGATATGGCGGGGAAAAAAACGGGGACATAGGGAATATCGGCATTCGTCCGACGGTGACCGACTCCCTATGACATCTGTCGATATTCGCTATGTCCCCATCTTACTTGTTGTCCCCATTTTACTTGTCTCGCCATGTCCCCATTTTACTTGTCTTAGGCTATCTGCTAGATTACATACAAGCAACCACCGACGCCGCAGGATTGAGCGCAAAACTGCTGGGGGTTCGCCGCCGATTCAGGGTGGTTCGGGACCGTCCAAGGATCGATCCCAGAGCCGTTCCGCGGGGGCACCCGTCTTCGGATCGGTCTGCGTGCGACGGTGGCCGAACCTCCAGATCTCCACCGGTATCATGATCAGGCACCCAACGCAGATGGCGCAGAACCAGAGGACCGAGACGTACAAGACAAGAAAGAATCCAATGACCTTCCAGATCAGAGTTAGCTCGATCTGAACGGACGTGAAGACGGAAGCCATGCCGAAGAAGGCGGTAAGCATCAGACCGGCTGCGACGTAAGCGACCAATCCGAACGCCGTCTGCTTCGCCGCGTATCCTACGAAGTAGCCGAGACCCAGAGAAGGGTCTTCGCCGGTGCCCGAACTTGGGGCGTGTACGAAGGCACTCTTCTTCGCCGGGCGGATTTTCCGCGGTTCTCCTAGTTTCGTCATCTTTCATCTCCGCTTACGCCGCGTCGGGCGGTGCCTACCCCAGAGAGCGAGTCGATCCTCGCCAAGTGCTGTCCCAGCGGGGAACACAACCGAGGCGACCACCACGACGGAGATTCGTAGCCTCGGAGGGTTGATCGTCTTCATCGGTCACCGCTTGAACCTCTCAAGGTCTGGGCGCCCCGTCCATTATATCCAACCATCCAGCCAACCGCATTAGCCTGGTCTCCGCTTGATCAACGCCCTGGATCCTGCCCAGTTGCGGGGAGGGGAAGGTCTCGATATCGTCGCCGGTCTGCGGGAAATGCGGCTTCGCGGTCGAGCCGAAGCTGGTAGTCTGGGGATCAGCGTCGCCTTCGCCTTGAAGATCCAAGGGCGACGGGGTCGGACGTATAATTATAAATTTTCTATCCATTCTAGTTTACCCAGGCGATGATTTTCAATGATCAGGGCAAGGGCCAAATGAGAAAATAGGCTGAATGGGAAGCCCAGGAGATTTATCGGAATACGTCTGAGCCCTAGAGATCCTGACCCCTAGAGATACGTCTGACCCCTAGAGATCTCGGACCCCGAGAGCGAAGTGGTGAGGAGCGGGGACCCGATTCCGGTCAGGTGGAGTTGACGGAGCGTCCAGTCTGTGCATCAATTGATGTATTGACAGGCAGAGGTTGCGAGTCAAGGAAATCCGGAGACGAGGCCACGCCATCCCAACAAGCATATCGAGGCGTCCATACGGTACGCGGAATCGCTGGGGTGGCGCGTCGAGTTGTCCAATGAACATGATTGGGGATTTCTCTTGTGCCCGGAACGGAGCCGGGAAGGGCATACGAATGGAAACTGAGCACGAATTCACCCTGATCATCGACGGGATTCCCGAACTCAACTCTGAGGTTATGGATGCCCTCTTTGAAGCCGGTTGCGACGACGCCACGGTCATGATGCATGCCGGGCAGATTTCGATAGGGTTTGACCGATCTGCTCCCACGATGAGGGACGCCATCGTCAGCGCGATCCTGGATGTCCGAAAGGCGAACATCGGAGCAACGGTCGTACGAGTGGAGGTATCCGGGGACGTCTCGATCTTGCATGAGCTTGACGTCGATGTTCGTCGCCTGATAGAAGCCTGACTTCGGTCCGCCTAACCCCGCATCCGCCCCCACCCCAGAGGGCACGGCCACCAGCTCGGGGACAGTCGAGGTATCATTGACGGCGAGGCGGGGCCGCCTTGGACTCGGGGCCCTGGCCTCCCCCTGACGCCGTGGAGACCATCCTCGTGAGCCGTGCGACCAGACCCGGTCGGTTGGCCTTCTTCGTCGCCCTCCTGCTGGCCCCCGTCGCGCGATCAGCCGGCACCGACGAGGACGGTCGGGCGATGTTGACCCGCGCCCGGAGGGCCGTCGCCTCCTATCATGCCGGTTCGCCCCGCTCGGGCGGCACGCTCCGCGTCGTCTACTTCGTCCCCGCCGACGCCGAGCCCTCCCCGACTATGCCGGGCGCCTCGGCCGCGTGATGGACGATGTGGACGGCTTCTTCCGCGAAGGCATGGCACGGTTCGGGCTGGAGTCGTGCGGCATCCCCCTGGAGCGAAGAGGTGGGAAGTTGGTGATCCACATGGTCCGCGGAAAGCGGCCCGCCGGACAGTACCATCATGCCTCCGGCGACGTGACACGGGCGGAGATCCGCGACGCCTTGAGAGAGGCCGTCGACCTCGACCGCGAGCACGTCCTGGTCTTCTACGCGCTCTGTCGCAAGGAGCCCGACGGGCGCTACGTCTTCGACGCGCCCTACTACGGCGGCGGCGACCAGCGGGCCGGGCTCTGCCACGCGGCCGACTGCGAGCGGCTCGACCCGCTGCTGCTGCGCGACACGGGCCACAGGATCGTCTACACCGAGCACTATTACCCCCGCGTCGCGGAATCGGTCGCGGAATTCAACACCAAGTACCTCGGCGGCACGGCGCACGAGCTGGGCCATGCCCTGGGGCTGCCACACGACGACGGCGGCCCCGCGGAGCGGCCCTCCGGCTTCTCCCTGATGGGCCGGGGGAACCTCAGCTATCGCCGCGACGCCTGGCGGGGCGGCCCCACCGCGTACCTCTCCCTCGCCTCGGCGCTGAGGCTGGCCTCGCACCCGCTGATCACCGACTCGAACCGCGGGCGCCGGCAGGAGGCCGGCGGTCGCTTCGACTCGCTCCGGCTCTCCGGCGGGACCGGTGCGGTCCGGGTCGAGGGCGTCGTCCGAGGGGATATCCCCCCATACGCCGCGGTCGCGTACGTCTGGCCGACTCGCGACGCGACCGACCACGGCGCCCGGACCTACCCCGCCGTCCTCGACGAAGGCGGACGCTTCTCACTGGACCTCGACGGGCTGCGCCGGCTCCTACCATCTCAGGCTCGCGGGGCTGCACGCCAACGGCTCGGCGACGACCCTGGAGCTGCCCCTCGCCGTCGATGCGGCCGGCGAGCCCGATAAGACGGCCCTGGGGGACGCGATGGTCCGCCGCGCCGAGGAGGCCGTCATCGCGCGCCGACCCGAGGCGCGGGCGATGCTGAGCGACCGTGCGCTGTCCGACGCACCGACCCCCGAGGCGCGGCGGCTGCTGCGCCTGCTCCGTGCGATCCTCGAGCCCCGGCCGCCGATCGACCTCCGCGCCGCCACCGGCGACCGGGCCTGGCTCTCCGACGCGATCTGGTCCGACGCGCGGGTCGGCTGGGGCCGGGTCGCGCGAAACTCGTTCTGGTTCGACGACCGATTCCGCGTCGGCGTCCTCCTCCAGCTCGGGGGCCGGGCCTACGAGAAGGGACTCTACGCCCATTCCCCCTCGCTGTATGCCTTCCCGCTGGACGGGAAGTGGAAGAGGTTCCGCAGCGCCGTGGGCCTGCGCGACGGCGCCCACGCCCAGGGCTCGGCCGTCTTCATCGTCCTCGGCGACGGCCGGGAGCTTGGCCGGTCGCGTGCCCTCCGGGCCGGGGACCGGGAGGAACTGGGCGTGGACGTCGCGGGCGTGAGGCGGCTCGAGTTACGCACCGAGGGGGGGGAAGGCCACAACCACAACTCCTGGGCGATCTGGGTCGAGCAGGAGGTGTCGCGATGATCGTGTTGACCGGGCGGCGGACCGGTCGCCGCGCTCGGCGGCGTGGACCAGCGCCGAACCCAAGACCCATTCGGCCTCCGTCTCTCTGGATGCCGGGTGACATGGGCCGGGTTACCGTTGGAGTTGTTCGGCCCAGCGACTCAACCTCGTTCCGTCTTGTGTGATCCGGTCCGGGTCCACCGAAGCTCTTGGGAGCATTATCTGACTATCGATGCATGGTGACAAGCAGTCATGATCGCGTGAAAGTTCGAGCTACGTCCACCGAAGCGGCTTGGGACGAAATTCGTTCGGTCCGATGACACCGACGCGCGCTGGCGATTATGGCCCGTCTGCTATGCCAAGATCACTTCTCGCAGAAGGCCGACATGGTTGCATGCAGTAAGCCGAAGAGCTTCAAAGAAAGGGCGCCAAATACCGGTTCTCCCGCACTCTCGATGAAATCAGCCGATCTGCGGTTCCAGGTCACCGAGTTTCCCGCGGATAATGGCACTGCGGCACCGGTGGGCGGACCAGGATCATCGAGAGTACGGGAGAACCCAAGATTACCCAAAGACCAGGCTTTCCCGATCGCGGGAACGGATCACCACGGTCTCAGCGTTCGATCACTTGCCGCCGGTCCTCTCTCCTCGGAGACCCGCGGCCGACACAGACTCAGGAAATTCCTGATCGGCGCCACGGAATTCCAAACCTGAGGCATACTCCATGATGGAGCAGTCTGGTTGTGCATCGACGGCTCGCGAGCTGTGGGGGTTTCTGGGCGCCCACGGGAATTCGACATCGAAATCCCGCGAACAAACCCAAGATCACCCGCTATCGAAATCGCGAAAACGAAGCCACGATCACGCCGAACTAATCGATTGTGCGGGCCAACTCGCCCGCAGCATTGAAAGTCGCGCGAACGAACCCAAGCTGACGCGGTCGTAAACTGAGCAAACGAAGCCACGATTTTGCAGACCAAATCGATTGTGCGGGCCGAGCGTCCACCGGACGCCGAAGTCCCCGGCTCGGCGCCGTGACGGAATCACAAGACGACGATCAGGTCGAGAACAACGGTATTGCGGGTCAAGGTATTTCTGCCGTTCGCCTGAATGAGCAAAGTGCGTGCAAGTGTGGAGTCTCATCACCTTTCGGGCGATAGCAAGTCTCGGCGATTGACGGTATCCTCGATGTAGGTTTGGTCGATCAAACGGTCAGACGCACATCTTTGGCCGGAGAGGGAAACGCCGGCCGCGTCGATTGCGAGGGTTTCGCAGGAGGAAGCACCCGCCAAGAATCTGCTGTTAGGGTACACGGCTTGCTTACATCAGGGCCCTTGAGGATGAACGCTGATGAAGATTTCATTCAAGGGTCTGCGACGGCTGGTTCTGGGGGTTTCGATCACCCTCGGCTTGATCGTGATGATTCTCTGGGTCTGGGTGATCCCGCGGGCCATCGTGGCGGCGATCCGGGAGCACCACGGAGGATATGTGACGATTGCGGGCTGGTGGGTCAACGGGTCCTCGACGGGGGTAACCGGCTTGACCCTGCATGAGGGGCCCGAACCGAGCTCGCCGGTCTGGTTGACCACCGATCGGGTCACGACCGATCTCACCCTCTGGGGAATGCTGCGCGGCCGGTTCTCCCCGCGACGGATCGTCTTCCGGCATCCGTCGATCGCGTATCGGATCGACGCGGAAGGACATCCCCTCACGCGCATCATCCTCCGCCATTCCGGTAGCGGGCCGATCCCCGAATTGGTCGCGGAGGACGGTCGGCTTGCGATGCGGCAGTCGGACCGGCCGGAAATGCTCGTCACCCACCTCGACGCCCGCATGGTCCCCGACTCGCCAGGTCCGCGATTCGACGTCCGGGCCGACGATCCCGGATGGGGTCATCCGGCCATTGACGGCCGATTCAGTCCCAACTTCGCCTCGGTCGAGTTTCGGCTGTCGGCCGATGAGCTCGTGGCCGATCGCGACAAGGCGTCCCGAATCCCATTCGTCCTCGAGAGCGTCTGGGATAACTTCCAGCCTCAAGGCCCGATCGGGGTCGTGCTCAGACTATGCGCAACCCCCCGAAGGATCGGGGCCCGCCAAGCTCAAGACGACCGTGACGTTCCAGAAGACGCGGGTCGTTCTGCCGAATCTCGGCCTGGTCGGCGACGGGGTGACCGGCCGGGCGACGATCCAGGATCTGGTTGTCGGGCTGGATGATGTCCGCGGTCGGCTGGCCGGCGGCCGGACGGCGATGACGGGCACGCTCGATTTCTCGAAGCAGCCTTTTCGTTATCAATTGGCGATGGATGTCGAGGGCCTCGACCTGGCCGCCTTGCCAGCCTCGTGGCAGCTCGACAAGACCGGCATCAAAGGCCGTGTCAGCGGCACGGCTGCGATGCGAATGGTCAGGACGCCGCACGGGCTCGACCTGACGGGCTCCACGGGCTCGGGTCGCATCGACGAGGCGGTAGTCGAGGGCATCCCGCTCCAGCAACTCCGCGTGACACTTCGTGGCGAGGGACTGCGACCGTTCGACGACTCGTCCGCGCCGAACGGACCCTTCCTCCCCCAGTGGATCGGCGGCGAATTCCAGGTCCGGGACGTTGAGCTGGAGAAGGTACTGGCGCATTTCGACTCGACCCCGACGGGCGGCTCGCGCGATGTGGTGATCTCCGGCCGGCTGGCCATGGAGGCCAGGGCCCGGTTCCCGGTCGGTTCGCTCGACGACCTGAAGGCGTACACCGTCCGGGGCACGGCCGACCTGGCCGGAGCGTCGGTCGGCGGCCTGGACCTTGGCCGACTGAAGGGCCGGCTCGATCTCCACGAGGGCGTCCTGGAGCTAACCGACCTGCGTGGCCGCCTGGCCGATCGGCCCCAGGGTGACGGTCCGCACCGGCCGACTGAACTGCCTGCGGCCGATGGCCCCTTGCCCCCAGGCGGTTTCCGCGGCCGGGTCCGAGCCGAGCTGGTGGGCGACCGAAAGCTCCACCTGGACTTCGACGGGGTCGAGCTCCCGATCGGCGAACTCATCGCGCCGGCGACCTCCCGGGACCTCCCGCTCTCCGGCCGGCTCACGATCCAGGGTTCCGCCGAAGCCCGGGGCCGCGCGTGGTCCGACTCGCGCATCTGGAAGCTGTCCGGCCGCGCCCGGATCCCGGAGGCCCTCCTACCAGAAGTCCACCGTTCGCGATCTCTCGACGGCGATCTCCATCGAGCATGGCCGGCTCGAGCTCGCCGACCTGTCGGCGCGGCTGGGCGATGCACCGATCAAGGGACGACTCGGGATCGATTTGACGCAGCCCTGGGCCTATGAGGGCGATCTGGACACGGGCGACCTCCCCTTGAGCGATCTGCTCCCCTTGCTCCCCCACGTCCCCGATGACTTTCCCGTCTCCGGGACGGTCGCGGGACGCGGTGCGATCCGGGGCACGGTCCGGCCTTTGCGGGTCGAGAGCTCGGGCCAGGCGCGGATCGCCCATTTCCAGGCGGGCCGGGCACCCATCGGCGACCTGTCGGTCCACTGGACGACTCAGGGGGAGACCATCCTCCTCGCGGCGGAAGAGGTCCAGCGCTACGGCGGCGCGATCAAGGCCGAGGCGCGTGTACCGGTCCGCGGCGATCGGCCCATCGAAGGCACGATCACCCTGGCGCGCGTCGACACCGCCGAGCTCTCGGCGGAGGCCCCAGAGTCCTGGAAGCTGACCGGCCGGGCCGACGGTCAGGTCCGGTTCCGCCTCCGGCCCGGTTCGGGCGGCAAAGTCCCGGACCTGGATGCCGACGGCAAGCTCTCGGCCGCCGAACTGACGGTTCGAGGCATCCCCGCCCAGGTTGTGGGGATGACGCTGACCGTCCGCGAGGGCGTCCCCAGGTTCGAGGTTCAAGCGGAGGGCCTTGGCGGCACGATTCACCTCACGGGGGACGTGCACATCGGGTCCGACCCGAAGGACGACGAGATCCACGCCGAGCTGAAAGCCATCGCCGTGCGGCTCTACAAGGTCTGGGATGCCCTGGGGACGGTCGGGGGCCTGACCGAGCTGAGAGGCCGGTTATTCCTCACCGGCCAGTTGCAGGCCCATGCAAATCTGAAGGACGTCCGAGCGCGTGGCGATGCCGACCTGGACGAACTGACGTGGGGATACAACTACTGGCTGGGGCGGCTCCACGCCAAGCTCAGCACGGCTCCCGAGGGATGGCAGATCGGCCCGCTGAGCGGCGAGCTTTGGGGCAGCCCGGTCCATGGGGAAGGCGTCATCGTGGATCACCTCGAAGGGGGACGGTCGCGATACAGCGTCAACGTGCGGCTCGATCGGATCGCACTGGCTCGTGGACTGGCCTTCTGGCCCGACGCGGAACGGCGGTTCGCGGGGTTCGGCGCCCTGCGGATCACTGGCAAGTCCGACGATTCCCTGCACGGGACCGCCGAGCTCCGCGTCGATCGGGGGTTGGTCAACGGACTCGAGTTGACCGAGCTGCGCGCCCCGGCCGATTGGTGGATGACGATGGATGGAGCCAACCGGGGGACTCTCCAGATTCGAAAAGCCGCCGGGAAACTGGCGGGGGGCACCGTCGGCGGCGACGCCTGGATCGCGCTGGGCTGCTCGGCGCGACTTCCGCGCCAAGCTGTTTGTCGACGACGTCGACCTCCGCGTGGTCAGCCGGGATGAGATGGCCAACCGTTCGGTCCCGGGTCGGGTCTCCGGGTTCGCCACGGTCCACGGTTCGGACCCGCTCCAACCGGCCGGATATCGCGGCGAGCTGGAGTTCGACCTGGTCCAGGCCTCGCTGGTCGACATCCCGCTCCTCGACGAGCTCGACCGCTCGCTCGGCTCGGCCCAGGGCGGCGTCTTCGACCAGGGCAACTTCCATGGCATCATCGCCGACCAGAAGGTCCGCATCGATCATCTGACTCTCGTCGGCCCGCTGGCCCAGATCCACGCCTCCGGCACGGTCGACTTTGACGGGCGGCTCAACCTCGAAGTCGTGGTCAATACTAACAAGGGCATCCCCCAGACCGGCCAGACCATCCTGTCGCGAGCGCCGAACTTGGCCGAAGCCGTCGAGCGCCGCGCGGCGGCGATCGACCAGGTTGCCGATTTCGTCTCCGCACGCTTGTTGAAGTTCCGGATCACGGGGACCATCCGCGATCCGATCGTCAACGTCGACCGGTCGATCAATGCCCGGGCGCCGTCGGCTTCTTCCTCAGGGCCATGAGGCTGTCAATCCAATCGCCGTCCCGACGCGAGTCTCGGCCACGTTGAGGGGCTTCTTCCTCAGGGCCATGAGGCTGTCGGCCCAGTCGGTTGAGTGTCCTTCCCGAAGCGATCGCCGACTATTGACTGTGGCCTGCCCGAAAATGCGACCGATTCTTATGATGGAAAGGCCGAAAGGCAGTCGGGATGACAAATGCCTGGATCTCCGGAGGACGCGATCGATGCCGATTCTGTTCACCTGCACCTGTGGCAAGACGTTGAAAGCCAATGATTCGCTTGCGGGCCGGATGACGAAATGTCCGCAGTGTGGGACCGTGCTGGAGATCCCGAGCGCGGAGGTCGAAGAGGAGTTCGCCGAAGGCTTATCCCAGGCCATGACGCCGGTCGTCCCGCCGGCCGATCCAGGCCAGCCGCGGCCCTTGCTGACGAAGACAACAACTCCCCGCCCGGCCGTCGGGTCGATCCGCGAGTATGCCTACCTGCTCTTGGGCCTCGCGCTGATCCCCCTGGTCTTCTCGCTCCTCAACAAGGACGAGGCCAAGACGTTCGTGGAGCGGATCGAGGCAACTCTCCAGAAGGCGACTCCCGAAGAGGTCCACCGCGCCGAGCGCAGTCCTTTCCAAAGGCGAGAAGCTCACCCTGGAGGAGCTCCTCCATGTGATGCCCGGGGGAAAGCTGCTGGGGGCCCACCTGCCCCGCGACTCGGGGATGCACTGGATCTACGCCGCGATTGCCGCGGCCGGGTTCCTGATCCTGACCCTCGCCTTCTTCTCGGTCGAGCGCGCCAACCCACTCCACCTGCTGGGCATCGGGCTGTTCACCGGGACGATGGGCATCGTTTTCCTGTTAGTGGTCCAGTTCTGTTCGCAGTTTCGATTCGGCCGGATCTATGGCAGGGGCTGGGTGGGGCTGATCATGCTGATCCTCGCGTTCATTGGTTGGTCGTACCGCTCGGCTCTCGACCCGGACAGCAATCTCTTCCTGACGCGCCTTCGGTTTCACCTTCGGGGTCGGCCTCTGCGAGGAGTTGACCAAGGCGATCCCGCTGTTCTATTATTTCCGGCGCGACGCTGCGATGGGCTGGCGCGGGGCGTGCCTCTGGGGCCTGGCATCCGGAGTCGGCTTCGGGGTCTCCGAGGGGATCATGTACGCGGGCGACCACTACAACGGGATCAGCGGCGGCGAGATCTACATCGTCCGGTTTGTTTCTTGCGTGGCGCTGCATGCGATGTGGGCCGCATCGGTCGGGATCGCGATCGCGCGGAACCTCGATGATTATGAAAAAGTGTCCGACCAGGGCCAGTTCGTCGGGTTCATGCTCCGCATGCTGGCAGTTCCGATGGTGCTCCACGGCCTGTACGACACCCTGCTCAAGAAGGACATGAACGTGTGGGCGCTGGTCGTCGCGCTGATCTCGTTCGGCTGGCTCGCCATGCAGATCGAGAGGGCCCGGGCCGCTCAGCCGGATGCGGGCGCCCGCCCGAAACAGAAGCTTCGGCCGGCCTATTGAGGCCGATACCTCTCGCGACGATCGAGCTCCACACTCGCACCCAAGGAGAGACACAAGCCATGTCACTCGACCTCCTCATCGTCTACGGCTCCGTTCGACGCGATCGACAGGGATCCGCGCCGCCCGGTTCATCCTCGAAGCCTGCCGAGCCCGCGGCCACCGCGCAACGCTCGTCAACCCCGTCGAGGAGTCTCTCCCGCTCCTCGACCGGATGTACAAGGAGTACGCGGCCGGCGAGGCCCCGGATGTGCTCGAACGTCTGGCGGGCCGGATCAAGGCGGCCGACGCCTTCATCATCGTCTCCGGCGAGTACAACCACAGCATCCCGCCGGCACTCTCGAACCTGCTCGACCACTTCCTGGAGGAATACTTCTGGCGGCCCTCGGCGATCGTTTGCTACTCGGCCGGCGCCTTCGGAGGCGTGCGGGCCGCGATGCAGTTGCGCGCGATGCTGTGCGAGCTGGGGACTCCGAGCATCCCCTCCTTGCTGCCAGTCCCCCGCGTTCAAGACGCTTTCGACGAAGAAGGACATCCGCTCGACGCGTCTTACCACAAGCGCACCGCCCGGTTCCTGGACGAGCTGGAGTGGTACGCCAACGCCCTGAAGGCCGCCCGGCAAGCCGGCATGCCCTATTGAGAGGAACACGAGAACGGCCCGCTCGCCGAGGCTCTGGCGACACGATAGAATCGACGTTCGGCATGAGGGAAGTGCGTGGATGACCGGGCCTCGCCGGTCTGTCCATTCTCGCCTCTGGGAAGGAAGCCGGGGCCCTTGGCCTCTCGGCGCCACCAACCGACTCCAGGGCGGATCAGAACCTCGATTCGAACAGAAAGGGAATACCGTGTTGCCGACGAGATGGGACCCGCATCCACGGTTTGTGCTGAGCTTGATTCTGACCTTGATCGTCTCATTCGGCGTCCCCGCGTTCGGGGCCGACCCCTGGGTCGTCTACGAGGGATCCGATGGGCCGGGCAAGGGGAAGCACATCGTGCTGGTCAGCGGCGACGAGGAGTATCGCTCCGAGGAAGCACTGCCGCAACTGGCCAAGATCCTGGCCAAGCGTCACGGCTTCAAGTGCACGGTGCTCTTCGCCATCGGCAAGGACGGGACGATCGACCCGAACCGGAGCGACAACATCCCCGGCCTCGAGGCGCTCCGGTCGGCCGACCTGATGATCATCGCCACCCGGTTCCGCGACCTGCCCGACGACCAGATGGATGAGGTCGTCGACTACGTCGAATCGGGGCGACCGATCATCGGCATGCGGACCGCGACGCATGCGTTCAACCTCAAGAGCAAGACGTATGCGGATTACTCGTGGAACAGCAAGGCGTGGAAAGGCGGGTTCGGCCGGCAGGTGCTCGGCGAGACCTGGGTCGCTCACCACGGCACCACGGCAAGGAGAGCACGCGCGGGATCATCGCGCCCGGGGCGAAGGACCACCCGATCCTCCGCGGCATCAAGGACGGCGACATCTGGGGGCCGACCGACGTCTATGAAGCCCACCCGCCCGCCGACTGCACGCCGCTGGTGCTCGGCCAGGTGCTCAAGGGGATGAAGCCGACCGACGAGCCGGTCGAGGGCAAGAAGAACGACCCGATGATGCCGGTCGCCTGGATCAAGACCTACACCGGCAAGCAGGGGAAGTCCGCGCGCGTCTTCACCACGACCATGGGCGCCGCGACCGACCTCGAGACCGAGGGCACGCGCCGGCTACTGGTCAACGCCGTCTACTGGGCCGTCGGGCTCGAAGCCAAGATCCCCGCGAACCGACGTGACCCTCGTCGGCGAGTTCCACCCGCTCCCCTTCGGCTTCAACGGGGCCAAGAAGGGCGTGAAGCCCGAGGAACACGCCATCCACTGAGCATAAGCTCTCAAGAGAGGATCAGATCGGCCAATCTCTGGAACTCATCGAGGACTGACTCTCGCTTCGGTTCTGCCAGTTCGCCGAGCCGGGACGCGAGGCGCGATAATTTCGTGGTGGTTTCCAGCCTCGGTATCGATTCCTCGACAACCTCGGAACCCAGTTCGGCGATCCGATCCTGATCAGAAAGGGCATGACGGACATCCGGCATCGCGAAGTAGAGTCGCATCAGTTTGTCGAGGGACTTCTGCTGGATCTGCGAACCGGTTTCCCAGCGGGATACCGTCGACTCTCCCACCCCGAGGAGATTGGCGAAATCGCGCTGCTTCAGCCCGAGAGACTCGCGATTGCTCCGGATCCGCTGAGGTGTCAGCAGCCCGACCTGACGCCGGAGGGCGTCGGTAATTTGATCGTTCGCATCATCGTCGAGGACCATGGCCCCGCAGTTCGTGCAGCGGGGAACCTTGAAGCGAGGCAAATCGACCGTATAGATCCGGCCATCGTAGTGGACCTCGGTCGAATACGGCAGCGTCTCGAGTTCGACGGTGTGCTGCCGGCACTTTCCGCACGGCCAGGGAAATGGGAGTTCTTCCGGGGGATGTGACATCGGTATGGCTCTCCTAGAAATGCGCGTTCACGATCCGGACCACGGGAAGGGTTGGGCCGGCCTGAATGAAACGGACTTCCACAAATAAGGGTCTTGGAACATCCTCAATCGGTATGACTGCCCGGTACCAGTAATCAAATTCATCCTTCCAGCGGTGCCGTTCTTCGACCCGCTGCTCGATGTCTCCCGTGCTGACCACATGTTCGACAAGAAGGTACTGGATCCCCTTGAGCGTGAGCCCGTAATGGCCCAACTCTGGGTACTCTCGCAAGACCCGTCTGCCTTCCTCCTCATCCCAATCACAGCAACCACTCACCCTGGCGGTGATGGCTTCCTTGACCAGTTCCAATTCGCGAAGATTGAATTCCATGCTGACGACTCTCCCAAATACTAAGCGTTGATTGCTCTAAATCAAGTGGTTTCCTTGTGGGCAGTGCTTTACGGCAAACAGGGTCTCCTTTGATTGTTCAGGGAGAGACTTTCTCTACCAGAAGAGAAGAAAAACGACAACTATAGAGACAACCCAGTAGGGAGGAGCCTATGACAATTGCCGTCCAGGCGTTCCTCGAGACATTTGACAGGCTCTCTGACGCTGATCGCCACGAAGCTGCCGTGGAGATTCTACGGCGAGTGTCGCCCTCAGAAGGCGAATTGCCCGAGGATGCGCTGCTCGAAGCAGCCGACGCCTTATTCTGCACGCTTGACAGGGAGGAAGTGGCTTCGGACCAGCCACTTGAGTCAAACGGTCCCCGCCAGTAGAATCCTCAATGCAATACGAGGCCGGCACGGGCCGGCCGCGAGACATCATGAAATCGAACCTGCTCGGCGAACGGGAACCCGGTGCGAATCCGGGGCAGGCGTGCTGCTGTAACGGCCCAAGAGATCCCGACAACTCAGCCACTGCGCAAGCGGGAAGGCGTCGGGACGGCCGAAGCCAGAAGACCGGCCGAGCGGGGGGAGCATCGTCCTCACGATTCAGGGACCGATGCAACCTGTGGCGCCGTGCCATCCGGCTCCCGGTTGTGTCCTTTTCTGAAGGACATGACCGGGAGCCGGTTGTTTTTCCGGCGATCGTGGAGCAGGCCCAATGGACGTGGACAATCCGAAGCGGACGGCCGTGGTCATGTCCTGGAGCGGCGGCAAGGACAGCGCGCTGGCGTTGCATGAGCTCCAGGGCGATCCGCGGTACGAGGTGGTGGCGCTGATGACGTCGGTCTCGGAGGAGTTCCGGCGCGTCAGCCATCACGGAGTCCGCGAGGAACTGCTGGAGGCACAGGCCGACGCGATCGGTCTGCCTCTGACGAAGATCTACCTGCCCTCGGGCAAGTCCACGCCGTGCACCAACGAGGTTTACGAGGAGATCATGGCGAGGGTCATGGAGGAGTTTCGTTCGCAAGGTGTTTACACCGTCGGCTTCGGCGACCTGTTCCTGGAAGACCTGCGAGCGTGGCGCGAAAACAACCTGGCCAAGGCCGGTATGACCGGCGTCTTTCCCATCTGGAAGCGAGACACGCGTGAACTGTCGCGTCAGCTCATCGCGATGGGATTCAAGGCGATCCTTTCGTGTGTGGAAGGCAAGGTTGGGCCGGGGTTTGTGGGGCGGGCGTACGACGATCGTCTGCTGGATGACCTGCCGGCCGGGATCGACCCGTGCGGCGAGTATGGGGAGTTTCACTCGTTCGTGTACGACAGCCCGGGTTTTCGTTGGCCCGTCGCGGTGGAGGTTGGCGAAACCGTCATCCGGGACGGGCGATATTACGCGGACCTGCTGCTTGCGGAATCGGCCGAGGTGGTGTCTTGCGCCCCGGCCAGCATTCCGCCGGTCTGACAATCGGGATGGACTGGCTCGAAAGAGCAGGAATAACATGAGCAAGAGATCGATGGTTCTGATCGGGATCGTTGCGGCGGCGGCGCTGGCGAGGCTCGTACCGCACCCGACGAATGTGACGCCGATCGCGGCGATGGCCCTGTTCGGCGGCGCCTGTTTCACCAATCGGAAGATGGCTTACCTGCTGCCGCTGGCGGCCATGCTGCTCAGCGACATTGTGCTGGGAATGACGCGCTATAGCCTGTGGACATTACTCGGCATCCAGCCGGTCGTCTATGCCTGCTTCCTGGCAACGACGGCGCTCGGGCAGCTCATCAAGGATCGGCGTTCGGTGTTACAGGTCGGCGCGGCCACCCTTGCCGGGTCGCTCCTGTTCTACCTAGTGACGAATTTCGCCGCCTGGGCCATCATGCACAGGTACCCACACACGGCATCGGGACTGGCGGCCTGCTACGTGGCGGGGATCCCCTACTTCCGGAACACCCTCGCGGGCGACGTTGGCTTCACGGCGATCCTGTTTGGCGGGTTGGCGTGGCTGGAGTCTCGGGTGGCGTGGATGCGTGAAAGTGCCCCGCCGGTCCTGGCATAGCGCGCGGAGGTGACATGCGCGTCGTTTCCTTGCTGGCCAGCGGCACGGAGATCGTTTGCGGCCTGGGCGCGGGCGAGTGGCTCGTCGGCCGGTCGCACGAATGCGACAATCCGCCGTGGGTGACGAGGCTCCCGGAGTGCACCCGGCCGGCGTTTGACATTTTGATGTCGAGCGGGCGGATCGACGCGGAAGTCCGGCGACGACTCAAGGCGGGCGAGCCGCTGTATCACGTCGATACCGAACTCATCCATTCTCTGAGACCGGACTTGCTGATCGCGCAAGAGCATTGCGAGGTGCTGCGCGGTCACTCCGGGAGACGTCCAGCGGGCCGGATGCGTCGTCGCGGCCCAGGTGCTGGCGCTGCAGGCCGGCAGCGTGCAGGGGATCTTCGACGGCATCTTCG
This sequence comes from uncultured Isosphaeraceae bacterium, assembly GCA_963842405.1. GTDB lineage: Bacteria > Planctomycetota > Planctomycetia > Isosphaerales > Isosphaeraceae > CAVZRC01. The sequence continues at coordinate 530,573 of CAWJGW010000003.1, forward strand.
CGATCGGTCGCGCACTCGGCCGCGAACCGGATGCGGCCAACCTGGTCGACGCGATGAAACGCCGCATGGACGCCGTCCACGCCGCGGTCGCACACCATCGTGCGCCGAGCCTGGTCGTCCTGGAGTGGATCGATCCGGTCTTCGCGATGGGCAACTGGGGCCCGGAGTTGGTCGAGGCGGCCAACGGCCGGCTCGTGCTGGGGGAAAAAGGCGAACACTCCAGCGCCATCGACTGGCAGCGGGTGTGCGATGCCGATCCGGAATGGCTCATCATCGCACCTTGCGGATTCGACCTGGAGCGCACGCATGCGCGAGGCACCGACGCTGGAAGTCGCTCCCGGGCTGGTCCGACCTGCGCGCGGTGCGGCAGGGTCAGGTGGTGCTGGCCGACGGCAACCGTTACTTCAACCGTTCCGGGACCACGATCGTGCAGACGGTGGAGATCCTGGCGGAAGTCATCCACGGTTACCCGGCCGGCCACCGCGGCAGGGCCTGGGTGAGCCACTCTCGGCTCCGGGAAACCTTGCGGGTCCGGGAGCTGCACGCGCAGGCTTGCGCGAGCAACCGGCCCACGTATACCGATCCGGTCACGGGATACGAGGTCTTCACGGCCGATTTCTTGAAGCAACGGGGCTACTGCTGCGGCAACGGCTGCCGGCACTGCCCTTACCCGAGCGACGCGGCGGCGATGGCGAACCGTTGACCAGAGAGGCGAAGGTCAGGAATTGAACTGCGAATTACGCGAATAACACGGATCAGGCAACGGTCTTGGTGTTGAAAACCCATTTGTAAAACAGCACCTAGCGGATGTCGAGAGTCCTCAAGAGCCCCGCGGACGGCAGCTCGCTGCCTCATCGCCCAATCCTCACTGGGGCGGGAACATACGGAACAGCTCTTCCGCATGGCGGATCAACAACCGGCGGGGATGATTCAGCTCCAGGGCCGCCACAGTCGCTCGACCAACGGGCGTCTTCCCGACGAGGAGATAGCCTTCCCAGCGAAAATGCTCAGACCACTTGTCGGAGCGGGGATGGAAGAGAGGGACGCTGGCCCCGGAGTCAGGGTCGTGGGCTTCGATCCGGTCCGATTTCCGCAGGTTGCAGCCGGGACAGGACCAAGCCAGGTTATCCAGCGTGGAGGGCCCGCCACGCGCATCTGGGATGATGTGCTCGAGGTGGAATGTGCCCCCCTGGAGAGCCTGGTGCATGCGACAGTATTCGCAACGGTCCCCCGCGCGCTCTTGCACCTGACGGATGATCTCGCCCCAAGAGCTCATTGGGGTATTCGCCCAAGGACATGGAGTGCCTGGGCGCGCACGATGGCAATCGTCTCGCTCAGCTCGACCAGCGATTCGAGGTCGTTCTGTTCCTCGGTTGTCAGCTCGCCGTTGGTATTGCGATCCATCAATCGCTGCAAACGCTGGTCTGTCTTCAATGGCAGTCGTAGGTTCGCAACTGCCTCGACCATCTCACGGGGTGCTTCGATGACTGTGGACATCACCCAATCCTCCCGATTTGCGAAACGCTCGATCACGCGAACAGCGACTCGACAAAGGTATCGGCGTCGAACGGCTGCAAGTCGTCGAGGGCCTCGCCGACGCCGATGAACTTGACGGGCAGGTTGATGGTCTGGCGGACGGCGACGACGACGCCTCCCTTGGCGGTGCCGTCGAGCTTGGTGAGGACCACGCCGGTGCAGCCGATGCTCTTGGTGAAGACCTCGGCCTGTCGGATGGCGTTCTGGCCGTTGGTGGCGTCGATGACCAGGAGCACCTCGTGGGGCGATCCGGGGATCAGCCGCTGGATGACGCCGCGGATCTTCTCGAGCTTGCGCATCAGGTGGTTCTGGGTATGGAGGCGTCCGGCGGTGTCGACGATCAGGACGTTGACGCCTCGGGCCAGGGCGCGCTGGCAGGCGTCGTGGGCCACGCTGGCCGGGTCGGCGCCGGGCGATCCCCGGACGATCTCGCAACCGGCCCGGCCGGCCCAGACCGCGAGCTGGTCGGCCGCCGCGGCGCGGAAGGTGTCGCAGGCGGCCAGGAGGATCGTCTTGCCCTGGTCCTTGAGCCGCTGGGCCAGCTTGGCGATCGTGGTCGTCTTCCCCGAGCCGTTGATCCCGGCGATCAGGTAGACGCTCGGCCGTTTGGGGGCGACCACGCAGCGCCCCGGGTCTAGGGTCCTCCAGCAGCCCCTTGAGCTCGGACTTGACGAACGCCAGCAGGTTCTCGTCGGCCGTCTTGTCGGCGAACGACTCCCGGACCCGATCGATCAGCCGGGTCGTCGCCACCACCCCCACGTCCGCCTGGATCAGCTTACTCTCCAGCTCGTCCAGGAACGACTGATCCACCTTGCGCCCGAACCACGAGCGGAAATTGAAAAGCTGGGCCGTCCGGGCGAGCCCTTTCTTGAACCGGTCCAGCAAGCCTGAGATTGCCATCTTCTTTGGTCCTTTGTCCTATGTCCTTGGTTGGGTTGTGCGGGGGCCCTTGGCTCCGCGGTCGATTTCGATGTGGCCACGGACTTCCGAGCCGGAAAACCAAGGACCAAGGACTAAGGCTGGACTTGCGATTGCAGGACGCGGTCGAGGATGCCGTTGACGAACCGGCTGGACTGGGCGGTGCTGTACCGCTTGGCCAGTTCGAGGGCCTCGTTGATGGCGACCCGGGCCGGGACCTCGGGGCAGAACATCATCTCGTAGGCTCCCAGGCGGAGGATGTTTCGGTCGATGGCCGCCATCCGGTCCAGCCGCCAGTTCTCGGCGAACTCGGAGATCAGGGCGTCGATCCGCTCCTGGTGCTCCTTCACGCCGGCGATCAGCCCCTCGGTGAACTCGCTGAGCTTGCGATCGCTCAGCAGCCGGCGCTGGATGAACTGGCGGACCTCCTCGGGAGCAACCCCAGGGTTCTGCTCCACCTGGTAGAGAACCTGAAGGGCGACTTCACGGCCTCGGGATCGTCGCGTCATGATCGGGTGATCTCACACCACTTCGGGCACGCGGTAACCGCATCGGCGAGTCTCGCCACGCGAGCCGCGATCGATTGGTCAATCAATCGATCGATCGGTCTCCGCGGTCCAGTCTCATCCGCTCCGGTTGTTCAGACGGGGTCGTGCGCCCCGTCGGGAATTCGGTTCCGTTGGATTCGATTCGGGTCGGGATCGGTCGCGATGCCCGTCGCGTTCTTTGGGTTTCTCGACTCTTTGCTTCTATGCCGAATGATACGCCAAATTGGCCCGGGCCGGAAAGGGGGGCGTGGGGTCTGTCGTGGTGGCGGGTATGATAGTCTGGACCGATCTTCGTGACCTTCGTCGTCCTGACGTCCGAGAGGAACCGGGAGCGAACGATGAGGCGAACCGACCTTCCCACCCACCACCCGCCACCCACCACCCGCCACCCAGCCGACCGACCCAGCCGCCACCCGCCACCCGTTCCTGGTCTGTGGACTCATCATCGCGGTCGCGGCCTTGGTGCTGGCCTGGGACGGCGTGGACCTGATCGGGCCGCTCCGCTCTACGTTGCGACGGGCGTTGATCGGCCTGTTGGGGACGATGCTGACCGGCTACCTGGCGGTCTTCCCGTCGGCGGTGATGGGTACGGTCATCTCGGGGTGGTTGGCCTGGCGGTCGGGCTGGACTCGGGCCGGCGCCGTCCGATGGCTGCTCCTCTGCGGGTCGACGGTCCTGGGGCTCGGCCTGGCCGAGGCCGGCGCGGCGGCCTGGCTGGCGTGGATTCATCGTCTGCCGTCGATGCCGGGCCGGTTCGCCGCCCCGACGCGGCCGGGCGACGAGGTCTCGATCGTGGTCATCGGCGGCTCGAGTGCCCTGGGCGTACCGTACGAGGGATGGCTCTCGGTCGGGACGATCGTCGGCCGCGAGCTGGGCCGGGCGATCCCGGACCGCCGGTTCCGCGTCGAGGTCCTGGCCGAGAAGGGGGCAACCCTGGAATCGATGCACCAGAAGCTCGCCCGGCTCCCCTACCGTCCCGACGTCTTGATCGTCTACTCGGGGCACAACGAGTTCGTGACCCGGTTCTCCTGGCTGCACCGGGTGGCCTACTACGACGACGAGCCGTTGCCGAGCCGCCAGTGGGAGGCACTCCAGCGTCTGGCCAGCGTCTCGCCGCTCTTCCGCCTGGTCCGGGAGAACCTGGAGAAGCAGCGCGTGGGGCTGATCCCGACGCGGATGTTCGGCCCCCGGGAGACCCTGGTCGGCCGGCCGGTCTGCACGCCCGAGGAGGCGGCTGCGATCGTGGCCGACTTCCGCCGCCGCCTCGAATCGATCGTGGCCGGCTGCGAGCGGATCGGCTGCCTGCCCATCCTGATCGTCCCCCCGGGGTGTGACACCTGGGACCCGAACCAATCTCATGCGGACCGCCTCGACGAGACGGGACCAGCGCGAGGCCCTGTTCCGCCGGATGACGGCGATCCGCGCGCGGGAAGCCAGCGACCCGGCCGGCGCCATCGCCGCTTATCGAGAGGTCGTCGCCGATCAACCGACGCTGGCCGAGGCCCACTACCGACTGGCGCGGCTGCCTCGAGTCGGCCGGATCGTTCGACGAGGCCCAGGCTCCACTACGGACTGGCCCGCGATCGCGACGGCCTGCCGATGCGCTGCATCATGGCACTGGAAGACGCCTATCGCGTCGTGGCACGTCGTTCTCCCCGCGCGCTCCTGGTGGACGGACCGGCCGTGCTGAGGTCTCGGTCGCGGCACGGCATCTTCGATTCGACAGATGTTCCATGACAACGTCCATCCGACGCTGGCCGCCCATGTCGCCCTGGCCGAGGCGGTGCTTTCTCGCCTCGAGGCGAGTGGGGCGTTCGGCTGGCCGGAATCGATTCCCGCACCATCGCTGGACCCCGGCCGTTGCGCCGCCGAGCTCGGCCTCGACGCCGAAGCCTGGGCCACGGTCTGCGACCGCACGGTCGACCAGCTCAACCTGATCGCACTGGTCCCCTACGACCCCGCCGAACGGGTCCGGCTCCGCGACCGTTACAGGACCGCGGCCATCCGGATTCGCAACGGCACACGACCCGAGGATGCCGGCATCCCCGGTCTCGGCGGGAGTTCGGTGGAGTCCGGCACGACTTCTGCAAAAGGAGTCCCATGAGTATAATTACGGTGAGGTGCAGTGCTACTGGACACGGGTCTCCGGACCCGGCACTCGACCGTTGTCCCCGTGAGGTCGAGGCTCCGTCCGAGCTTCTTCCCTTCCGGTGCCGGCCCGGACGCTTGTTGACGGGCACGCTTCGCCGAGGCTTCGCCAACCGTCCGAGCCTCGATCATTCCGGCGCCAGCTCGGACGGAGCCACGCCCTCCCGGGAGACCTGAGAGGCTGTGAAGAAATCGATTCCAGATGACGGATTCCGAATTGCGGATGGGTATAAAGCCTGATTTCAAAGGCATTTATGAATTCGTCATTCGCAATTTGGAATCTTCTATCCGATTCTTTCCCACGCTCTGAGTCGATCTGACCTGGGGTTGCTCGATGGACCGTAGCACCTGCGAATCCAAGGAGATGCTTCCATGAGGACCATACGACGATTGAGGATAGTCTCGGGCCTCCTGTCGCTTGTGGCTCGGGGCTGTGATTCTGGGCGGTTCGGCGTGGGCGCAGTCGACACCGACGCCTCCGGAGCCGCAGTCGCCCCCGGCGCTGGACGGTCCGGCGAACGGTGTCGAGGCCCTCCCCTCACCCGATGCGGAACGTGCCGGGTCGCCGGCCGCGGATCCGGCCCAACCGCGGGGACCAGAGGCGAGCTCGTTCCGGCCGCTGGCGAGCCGGGCGAGACCCGCCGGGTGTATGCTCCGAAGGCTCCGCCGGCGCCGGTCGTCGAGCGGCCTTCCGGCGTCCGGCCCGCCCGGAATGCCCAGTGGATCGCGGGCTACTGGGCCTGGGATACCGAACTGGGCGACTTCGTCTGGGTCGGCGGGAGCTGGCAAGTCCCGCCCGAGGGATCGAGCTGGGTGGCCTGGCCGCTGGAAGCGGGACGCGGGCGGCTGGTACTGGGTCCCCGGCCGGTGGAGCCGTCGCGGTGAACCCGGCCGCAACTGGCCGCGAACCGACCCGCCTGGCGGACGACCGGGCCGCCTGCCGACCATCCCGAGGACGTGCCGGCTCCCGCCCCCGGACCCGACTTCTTCTTCGTGCCGGGCCACTATGCTCCGGACGGCGATCGCCTCGCGTGGACGTCCGGCTTCTGGTCGCGGTTACAGCCCGGCTGGGACTGGGTCCCCGCGCGGTGGGTCCGCCGCCCGAACGGCTGGGACTTCCGCGCGGGCTACTGGGTCCGCGACCCGGCCGCGGCCGTCGTCATCACCAACCCTCGGGCCCGGCGGCGATTCGCCGCTCGTCCCGATCTCTACGGCCAGCCCCCGGCGGTCGTCGGGTCGAGGCCCGGTGCCGCGGGCACCGATCGCCTTCCGCCGCCTCCCGGCACCGTGACCGAACGCGACCCCATCGCCGGCGCCGAGGCGGCAGGCCGTCTCCCGGTGCCTGAGGCGGAGGTGGGTGTCCTCGTCGGTCCTGTGTTCGGGTCGCCCTATTACGTCATCCGCCCGCCCGGCGCCTATCCGTACGGGCCAGGAGGGGTGGTCGTCCCTGCCACGGTCCCGCCGTTCGTCCGTCGCATCCTGGACCGCGTCCTGCCGTGAACCGATTCTGGCAGAATCCTAATTCTACAGCGGAAGAAGAATTCGTGTTCACGGGAAGCCACGGGCGGCCTGAAGGGCCGCAGGAGCCCAGCCCAGGGTGAAACCCTGGGGACCGGGATGGCCGGCCCCTCTCCGGTACACCCTGAAGGGGTGCCGGAGCCAGTGCCACCTGCGGCCCTTCAGGCCGCGGCAGGATGGGGGCGGCCGTTGGTTCCCGGGGTTTCACCCCGGGCTTTGCTACCGCGGCCCTTCAGGCCGCCAGGAACCTCGGGCAAACACGAGAACTCCTTCCGCTGTAGAACTAAATGCGCAACTTCAAAACGGACTCTTCGGGTTAGAGCGCTGAACGCTGGGGTTGCTCATACGAGCCCGACTGCGCCAGCGAATGCATGGATCGTCCCTGCCGGAATCCACTCGCGGGCGGTTCGGGCTCGTATCAGGTCCCCGTGGTCATTGCATGCGCAACCCATCAGTTCAGCGCTCCAGAATGAGCCAGCGTGCGAATCTTCCTTGCCGGGTAATACCTTCCAATAAACAACGCCCGGCGGAAGCCCCTCAGTGGGACTTCTCCGGGCGTTGACGGGTACCACTCAATTTCACAAGGGATCGGCTCAGTCGCCGCGATCAAACAAACAAACGCTCGGTGGATTCGGTTCGGTTCGCTCACTGCGAGTAGGCGTCTTGCGAGACGGGCTGCTGCTTCAGCCAGATCGGCAGCTTGCTGCCGGCGGGTGTGATGATCTTCGCGTAGACGGTGCCGTCGATGGTGCTGGAGATGAAACGGACGCCGCCATCGCAGAAGCCCATATTGATGCCGCCGGGGTGGGCGCTGTTGGAGAACGGGTACGAGCCTTCGATCGTCAGGTTCTGGCCACCGTTGATGTTCTCATACGGCGGGCCCACCTTGTTGGCGTAGGCCCAGCCCGGCCCATCCTGGTCCTGCGAGGCTCCCGTGCCCGGCGAGCGAGCTGACCAGCGGCGCAGTTGTTCGAAGTCGGCACGCCGCAGACGCCCGACGAGCCAATGAACATGGAGAAGTTGGGCATCGGGGCCGCCCAGTTCGTCTCCAGGCCCGCGGAGTAGCCGCTGGCCTGACCGACGCCGGTCAGCGTGTTCTCGCTCATCAGGATCGTGCTGCTCGCCCCGTCCGAGATGCCCGTCAGCGACGACCGCGCATTGAATCCGATCCGGGCCGCGAGCCCACTGCTGAGCTGGGTCATTCCCTGCGGGAAGGTCGACTCCAGGAACATCACACCCATCTTCTGCGTGATGCCGATGGTTTGTAGAGTGGGCGGCGGGGCTTGTGAGCGACCATTGCAGCCCGGGGCTTCCCGCTGCCCCGACCGCGGACGCCGTGCCATCGATCAGCGAGCCGACCCAGCCGTACGGGTTGGCATGCCACAGCGAGAACCCCCCGTTGACGACATAACTCAGGTTCCCCTGGCCCTGCTGCACCGTGTTGTCGTCGGGACAACGCAGCACGCCAATATTGGTCGAGCTGATCTTCCAGTTGCTGGCCTGACCGGGAGTCAGCGTGGCCATCTGGCTGCCCTGGATGTAGCCGTCGTAGTACGGGATGGCAACCGTACCGTTGGCGGTGGTGCTGTACATCGACCACTGGTTATACAGTTCCTGGTTGTCCAGGTCGGGCAGGATCGGGACCACCCAACTGTACATGGGAACACCAAGGCCCTGTTGGGGGCTACTCGGGTTCGTCGGCATGTAGCTGTTGATGACCGAGAGGGCCGGGTTGGTCGGGGTCCGCCATGGTTGGCAGCTCGCAGAACTCGCCGGCGGGGGGAAGACGTTCTGCCTGTTGACATAGCCCAGGATGGCCAGCACGACGTTGCGCATGTCGCCGGCGCACTGGGTGCGGCGGCCCGCTTCGCGGGCGGAGTTGACGGCAGGTAAGAGGAGCCCGACCAGGATGCCAATGATGCTGATCACCACCAGCAACTCGATCAGAGTGAATCCTCGACGAGGACGACGGCGGGTAGTCATGAGCGGTCCTTTCAGAAAATGAGAGTAGCCTGATCTTAAGTTTAACCCCTCGGGCGGGATTCGACAAGCGGGGCCGCATGAACCCTACCCGGTGTCGCGTGGCTTCTTGGGAGAGTCGGTTCCAGAAGGTATCTCAGCCCCCCTCCGGGGCTTATTGGAACAGGCTCTCATGAGGCGGCCGGTCGGGGACTCGATCAGCACCGAGCTTTCGGTCCAACTCCGGCGACGGAATTCCAGTTGGCTCGGGGCCGGCCAGGCCGGCCCAGGCGTCGTTGCAGGCTTTCAGAACATTCTTCGATCGTGCCTCCTGGCCTGAGCCGGACATGGCCTCTGAAGTCGGTCAGGCTTTCCAGCCTGACATCCCAGACACGTCAGGCCGGAAAGCCTGACCTACGGACCGCGGACTCACTGGATCACCTTGCGGTAAGTCACCGCGGCGCGGAAGCCGCCGACGTTGCTGGGGTTGAAGCCGGTGAGCTTGAGCCGGTCCACCAGGAAGAAGCCGCGGAAACGGACGTTCGTGCCGCTCAAGGCGCCGACCTCGGGCCCCATGACGTCAAAGGCCAACTGGGGTGCTCCCTGGCCGAGCATGCCGATATCGCCCTGCTTCTTGATCTCGAAGAACCCGATGGTGATCCAGACCGCGTACTGGTGGGTCCGGACCGTCGTCAGGTTCATGGCTTTCTGCAACTGCTCCGTCCGCCAGTAGGGATGCTGGCGGTCGTCCGTGCCGGTAGCGGTGGTGGTCGTGACACCGCTGACCGAGCCGAGGTACGGAGTGCTCGAGCCCAACGACAGAGTGGTCGCGGTCGTCGGCAGGCTGCTAACCAGGGTTCCTCCGTTGAGTTGCAGCCCCGTGACCAGGGGCAGCACGCCGGTCGCGGGGTTGGGCGGGTTCGGCGTCGTGCCGGCGGCGCCGACGCCATACTCGACCCCAGCCGTGGTGCCTGCCGCTGTGGTCCCGGCCATATAGGGCCAGATGAGGCTCGAGAAGCCGTTATTCAGGGCATAGGTCCCGATGGTTGGCATCGTCTGGGTCGCCGGGAAGGGGACCTGGTTGTTGATCCAGGGGTCGCCGGAATCGCTGGCGTTGCTCACCGGCGGGGCGGGCATGACGGTCCCCTCGTAACCGTACATCATCATGGCCCCCGCGCCGTAGGCGTCCGGGGCCTGGAACAGCCGGGCCGGCGGGATGGCCGGTGGCAGGACCATGTAGTCGGTGATGGGCGCAGTCGCCCCCGGCCACGCGAGGTTGACCGGGATCGGCACGCCCGCGAGAATGGACGCCAACGCATAGGGGGACGTGACGAGGGGGTTGCTCGTCGCATAACCCTGAGACAGGAACGGGTTCCTCACGCCCGGATCGCCCGAGTAGACGACCGGCACACCGGCCGCGAAGTTGCTGTTGGGCTCGACATACGGCGCGTAGTAAGCCTGCGACAGGAAGTAGGTCGGAGTCTGGTTGGCCATCGGCGGGTTCGGGGTCACCGTCGTGTTGTACAGAGACGCGGCGTTGGTGGCGGCGTTGTTGCTCAAGGCCGCCGGGTTGCTGTACGTCGAAGGCGGCAGTGCCGCGGGCCGCATGATCGTGAAATTGATGTCCGGGTACGACAGCGAGCGGAAGGGGCGATCGATCGGGATCGGCTGGTTGTTGGCGCCGCTCGAGGGGGTGACCACAGCGCTGATTCTGACCGGTCGCACCGTTGCCGTAGCCAAACAGATAGCCCGAACCGCCATGCCGCAGCCACAAGAACTGGACGAACGCCGCCTTGAGCCGGTTGCCGACCCCCGGAGGTGTGGGACCACTGGCCGCGGGGTAGTTAAAGCCGTTGATCGCGGTCTGGATCGGGTCGGTGGCCAGGTAACCCTGCTGGACGGAGGTCTGGTCGACGAGAGGGTACACGTAATTCGGCGCCCCGTTGGCCTGAATGGCGGTGACGACCAGCGGGATCGGCGACCAGCCGGCCGGGATCGGCGGGATCGGAGTGCCATTGTTCGCATTGCTCGTCAGCGGCATCGTGTACGGCACCTGGCCGTTGGGCCAGGGCGGGAGCTGGATGCCGTTGAGCAGCGTCTGGGTGAACGAGGAGTTCTGCCGGCCGAAGACGGCGAAGAACGCTTCCTCGTCGATGATCAGGTTGGGGTTCATGAGTCCTGGCTTGAGGTCCTGCCGCGCCCAGTCGAAATTGGTCCCCTGGATGACCGGCCCGACCGCGCCGATCGCCTGGCTGGGCACCTCGAAGAAGTCGAACATCTTGAACCAGCCGTCGGCGGCCGGGCCGCCCACGACGTAGTTGCCCGAAACGGATGGGTCGGTGGCAATGCCCGTGGGCGGATAGTAGAAGGTTGACGCCCCGGTGTAGAAGAACTTGTCCACCAGGTAGGGGAACGTGTGGGGCAGGAGCGGCACCGTGATACCGGTGTTCGCCTGGGTCGCCGACGGCGAGAATGTGGGGACCGCCGTCATTTCCGTCGGCGCCATGTAATTCGCCGTTGTGACGACCGTAGGAGTCGGCGTGGCTTGCGAGACCGAGAAGAAGGGCGCGGTTGCCGTGCCGGCGGAGAGGCTCACCGGAATACTGCCCGAGTTTCCGGGCGATGGGGGGGTCGTAGTGTTAGCAGACGTGAGAGAGCTCGTGGCGAAAGATGGCGAGAGCGCCGGCCTGACCAGGCTGAAGATGTTGGCCACGTTCATCTGCGACGGCGCGATCTCGACGAACTGTTTGGTGAAGAGCCCCGGCGGGCAGCCCGGTACCAGCATCAGCTCGGCCACGCTGCTGAAGTCCCGGTCGTTGAACACCAGGTAATCCCAGTTCTCGGCCGAGCTGTTGGGCTGTCCCAGGGTGTGATACTGGATGTAGGGTGTCGCCGGGTAGTTCGCGGTGGATATGTAGCCGTAGGTCTTCGCCGTGGTATTGAGCTTGGGGGGGCAGATCTGCTCGGAATAACCGTAGCGCGGGTCCGGTGGGATCGTCGTGACCCCGGTCCCCGTGACGTTCGGGGGCGGGACGGCGTGACCGCCGCGATACGGCTGGAGCCGCTGGGCCGAGTAGATCGTGTTGGCCGAGCCCTTGACAAAATATCGGCTCAGGTTATCTTGCCCCCAGGTGGATAGGGTCCCATCGATGTATGGGAATCGCATCGAGTCCACCACGCACATCGGGTTGGTCGCCGAGACCGGGGCGAAGGGATTGGCGGGGCGACGCAGGCAGACCCAGTAGAACTTGGCGTTGCCCACGCTGTTGCTGCTTTGTCCCGGAAGCCCAAGCCCGGGGAGGCTCCACTGTAGTTAGTCGGCGGGCTGCCGTTGCTGTTCGGGAGGATGCCCGGGCGCCAGTTGATCGTGGGATTCCCCGCCGGATTGGTCGGCACGGTCGTGGGCGGACCGGTCGGGGGATAGGTCGTGGTCGTGCTTGGCACCGGATTGTAGGTTGCCATCAGGGTCTGCGTCACGGCGGGGTATTGTGTGGATGGGTACGACGTCGATAGGGCTTGATTCTCCACGGTGCCGACTGGGCGGGCTGGCGATGACGTAGAAATAGGTTATCGGCAGACCACCGGTCGGAGGCGTACCCATTGGTGGCGTCGCAGGGGGATTGGGATTCGGGAGATTGACCGGAGGCGCATTCGTCGTATTCGAAGTCCCCGGTGGGTTGGGGTTGATGGGGAGCAGGCTCACGTCGCCGTTGTTCGGCGTGTTGGCCGGTACGGCACCAGGGGCGAAGAACGTATCCCGGGTCAGCGGAATCAGCGAGAAATAGTTGCTGACGGCAGCCAGGGACGTGTTCGGGACAAGTTCACCGCGGTAGGGATCGGGACGGCTCATTCCATCATCGGCCGTGAAGACGAGGTCCCAGCAGCCCGCCCCGTACGGGTCGGAGATGTTGTTCGGCAAGGTGGGAGTGATGTAATTGAACCCGCCCAGGTCCAGCGTGCTGGCCTGGTTCACATAGTAATTGTTCGGGTCCGTCGGAGTCGTGTAGTCGTAAGTCGGGTTGTACGCGGCGGTCAGGGTATTGACCAGCTCGATGAAGAACCGATTGTTCTGGATCACGCTGCTCCGGGACGTCGGTGATTTCAGGCTCTGGAAGGAGTAGGCCAGCACCTCGTTGATGGCGACCGGGTTGTACTCCATGCCGTACTGATCGAGGTTGCCGCTCCCGAGGCTCAGGGTGAGGGTGGGGTAGCTGAGCGTGGAGGTGCTGGGTGTCAAGATGACGTCCGGGTTGATCCAGTGGGTCATCGTGCCATCCGGGTCGCGGAAGTCGATGATGTTGATGACAAACTGGCTGAGCTGTGCCAGCTCCTCGGCCGTGTCGACCCCATCCGGGGGGAGGATGGACTTGAGGAGCTGATAAGTGTCGCTGATCCATTTCTGCCGGATCGGCTCGTTGCAGTCATTGGAGACCGGCAAGGGGAAGTTCAGATTGATCTTCCGGTCGCGCTGGGCGATCGTCGGCGTGGCTTGATTCAGGCCGCCGAAGGTGGGGCTGGCCGTCGAGCCGAACCGATGGTTGTTCGCGAAAGCGCCCTGAGGGTTGTCGTTGGCCCAGATGAAGTTGTTCGGTTCCCAGGTATGCAGGGCGAAGAGCCGGCGCCGGCGTGCGCCGTCGAGGGCGTTGGTGAAGCTGATCGGGGCAAGCTGGGACAGCCGGCTGGTCAGCGTGGAGCCGTCGATGTCCTGCTGCCGGTAGAGCCACTCGAGATCGTTGGGCTCGAACGGTGAGTCGAGCAAGGGGTTTGGCGAGTAGAGGTTCATCTCGTCGGCTTCGTTCACGCCGTCCAGCCGGCCCGACGAGTTGACCATGTTGTCGTAGGTTGGGTACGCCGTCGGGAGGCTAAACGTCGAGCCGTTCGTGGTCAACGTGTTCAGGTCGATAGGCATGCCGCCCAGGCTCGTGGGTTTGTAGCTGGGATAGCTCGGCGTCGCACCGAGATTTTGCAGGAGATTCGGGACCTTGAACGATCGAAGCCATGGAACGGATTATTGGTCTGGTCAACCAGGTACGGGTAGGTGCCGCTCGAGTCGTCGAGGTCTGTTGGGTTCGGGCCGCTACTGTAGAATGGGTCGTTACTCGGTTCGTTAGCACCAGGAGCAGCAGGAGGCGGAGTCTGGGGGAAGAAGATCGCACCGAGCGCCCGCCGACCGGGGTGTATGTCCCTTCTGCGTCGTGGTACCGGACGCTGATCACGCCCGGCGAGCCGGCCGGCCGGAAATAGCTGGAGAACTGGACGCGGCCGTAGTTGTCGGGGCCGAGGTTAGAGCCGCGCCGGATGATACCGCTGCTGACCGTGTCCGTGAACTGGGCCACGCGCCCGCTGCCGTTGATGTCGACCGGCGTCACAAACCGCCGCATCCGCTCGACCGGGAGCAGGAGCGCGCCGGCGGCGTCGTAGAAGTCGAGATCGCCTACCTCGCCGATGAATATCGGCGAGGTGGTGAAGTTGTAGCGGGGCGGGAAGACGTCGAACGCATTGTAATTGTCGTCGGCCGCGTCGCGAGGGAAGATGGGGTCGCCGTTCGAGTCGTAAGCGGTCCCGGCTGTGATGGCGGTGAGCATGTCGGTGACGTCGAACGAATAGCCGGCCCGGATCGGGTTGGCGTAGCTGGACTGTACCAGGTTCAGGGGTGGGCCAGTGCCGCCGGCGGGGTTGAGGAACGGCACCCCGGGGATGGACGCCGCCTCGCCCCACCGCCCGGGGACCGGCGCGGTTGTGCGGACGACCAAGGGATGGACATTGCCCATGCCATCGGTATAGCTGTAGGTCGTTGGCTGGGGCAGGTCGGCGTAATCCGCGATCGAGTTGGGCATGTAATAGGGCGAACCGGCCGACACGGCGGTGGTCCACGTCCCATAGACGTTGTTGGCGTCGCCATTGATCAGACCGGTCGTATCGGGTGTGAACGGATTCGTCTGGGGCCGTGTGCCGGCCAGGAGGTTGCGGAGCTGGACCAGCCGGACGTCTTGACCGCCGGTCGTATACGTGGGGATGCCGTTGGCATAGGTGACGCTGGAGTTGTCCACCTGCGTGTTGTTCGTGGAGTACGAGGTTGAGCCAAACGTCATGCTCGGAGGCCAGGTGAGATTTGAGTTCACGCTGTTGAACGGATCGATGTCGCCTGTGATATTGAAGGCGTTGCTGCCAGACCAGAGGGCCGCAAAGGCATTCTGGAGGGCATAGTTCGGGTCGATCTCGCTGACCGAGTTGCCCAGGTGCTCGGTATGGGCATAGGTTGGGCTCAGGGCGTTGGCGCCGGACGTGTTGTTGCTCTGGCCCGCGAGGTTGCCGGCGGTGTTGAGCGGGATTCGCCCGTTGAGGCCGATGACCATGAAGGCGAACAGCGGCTTGTAGAGCTGGCCCCGGGAGTCGCGCCGGGACGGATAGCCCAGGTCGAGCCAGACCGAGTCGGTGACGCCGTCGCCGTCGTTGTCGACGTCGTAGCCGGTGCCCACCTGGGTCGTGCCGATGTAACGGGCGATCTTGCCGGTGCTGGGGTCGGGCTTCAAGTCGGGGAAGGTCGCCGAGTCATGGCCGTCGGCGTAGCATGGCCGGAGGATCCGTGAGGCGGAGGTGGAAAAGAGCGGCGTTTGGTTGGGGCCGTCGAAGTTCACCCGCTGCCAGTCGTCGACCCCGTTGAACAGGTCGTACCGGATGATCCCCGGCCGGTGGAACGAGGGGATCATCACCTGGCCGTCGGCGCTCTGGAGTGCCAGGTACCAGTTCTCCAGGTCGCAGGCGTCGTAATCCTCGTCCATGGAGCCGGGGCTCAGGCCGTTGTAGCGGAAGTTGCCCAGGTACGCATTGGCACCCATCCCCGGCCCGTTGAACGCGCGGAGCCATCGGCCGTCGAGGCTGAAGGGCAGGTTACCGGACGACTGGGCCAGGTAGGCGCTGGGAAGCTGCGAGGCAGCCCCCTGAGTCCAGTTGATCAGGCTCGTGCTGGTGGTGCCGTAAACCTGGCCCGAGATCGAGGTGTTCGACGTCGTGCTCGGGTCGAGGACGGCGACCGAGAACACGCGGCCGTTCGACGAGGTGCTGTTGAAGCCGCTGTCGCCGGTGACCTCGAAGGTCTGGCTCACCGGGGCGTTCGCCGCGAGGGTTGCCGTCGTCCCGAATTGCGTCGCCACCGAGGGAGCGACCAGAGTGCCCGTGTATGAGACCCGAACGATCCAGCGCGCGAAGTTGTAGCCGTAGAAGTTAGGGTCGTTCGACTGGATGTTGGTCTGGATCTGGTAGATCCCCGCGCCCACCGCCTGCGGGGCCGACGTGATGTAAAACGGGGTCCCGTATGTGGGGTGGTAAGGGAAATAGCCGCTGTTATTGGCGTCGCTGCCGTACATGTCGCGGCTCAGGCTGTGGCCGTGGATCGCCGAGCGGACGTCACCCGTGTCGGAGATCAACTGCGACAGGGCGAAATCCATCAGCTCGTCATCCTGCGGAGCGATGACCCCCTGTGCAAAGTTCTTCGCGTTGATCTTCGCCTGGCCGCTGAAGGTGGCGAAGGTGACCCCGATCAGGGCCAGCAGGCCGAGCATCGCCAGGACCAGGACCAGAACGATCCCGCGCTGCGCCTGCTTGTGGTATCGTGAATTGGCTAGCATGGGAAAAGCCTCTCCTTATTCATTCCTCGCGATTCGGGCAATCAATCCACGCGAGTCCACTCAACTCAACTCAGGGCTCGCGTCGTGTGTGAATCTCGATCTCGCATTCGATCCGTACTGTATTGGACGTTCTCTGAACATCCACTGTTCCCAGAATGGGTTCGCTGGACACGCTATGTCTGAGGTCTCTGACCGGCGCGTCTCCGCTGGAGCTCTGCGTACAACCGTTGCACCCCGCGCGGAATGGTTAGGCGTGTACTCATCAACAACCCAGCGCCGGACATCCTCGGCCCGGACCGGCAGAAAGCCGCTGGATTCGACAGTCGTGTATGTTCCCTGGACCGTGAGTCGCTCGATGATGAGCTGACCGCCGTCGAACCTCCAGACCTCGGCGACTCCGAGTGCGGCATAGATCCCCGCGCGGTCGACCTGGGGTCGCGAGATGTTCGACCTCGATCGCGAGGTCGGGATTGGGATAATCGGCGATGTCGTCGGACTTACGCTTCAATGCCGCGACATCCGCCGCTATTTTCTCGGGAAGGAAGTAGAAGCATTGATCCGCCTCAATTCCACGCGAGACCTCTCGTCGTTTCCAGGTCGTCTGCCCCGCACCACAACATGAGATCTCGAACACTTCAGTGTTCAAGTCAACGACCCGACCCAACAAACTCCTATAGATCTCGTGTCTTCGCCCTTTGGACAGGATCTCCAGGTCCCTCCCGTCGAAATCGACGTGAATCTTGCAGGTCTCCGGGATCGAGTCCACCAACTCCTCGTAGAAGGCCCAATCCACGCCGCGGAACACCACCCGCTGGTCAGGGACCTCGGTCAGCCGGTAGAGATCGTCGAGGGACGGAACGTGCGCGACGGGGCCCGGCATTTCGAGCGGGGCGGGAGCCGCCATGGTCGTCGAGGTCGTCGCAGTGCTCATGAGTAAATCTCCTTGCGCGGGATCGTGCCGAGAGATTGCGGATTACGGATTGCGGATTGCGGATTACAGATTGCAGATTCCGGAGAGTCGCTCGCGTATTCAGCTAGAGTTTGCCTTTCCGTCTCCGCAAGGGACGTTCTTCTGTGCGGTCTCATCCACCATGGCCTTCAATTTGTTGAGGCACTCTTCTTGCCGTTTCGCCCTTTGTGCCTTTCTCTCGTCTGTGTGTTCTGCGAACGAGCGCCCTGGTGATCCGAGTCCTTGAGGTTCTTGATCCAACCACCGAGCTGGTTCGAAATCGTCTTTGCGCGATCAAAGAGATGATGAACGTCGGGTTGGAGATCCTCCAGGCCCGGGCACCTGTCAATCATATGGAGCATCGATCGCACCTCGCCGGCTGAACCTCGGGCAGTATAGAGAAAGTGGATCAATTCATTGTTGGTCCCGCGCTCGAATCCCTCGGCGATGTTGTTCGAGACGGAGATCGCCGATCGCTCAATCTGGTCCCTGAGGTCACCGAGATCGTTCAACCGGCCTGTCGCCGCCAATTGGAACACTTCGAGTGCGAGATCGATCGCCTCGTTCCAGACCGGTAAATCCTCAAACCGCTGATAGTACAAGGGAGCCTCCTCAGGCAATCTGTAATCCGCAGATCCGCAATCCGCAATCCGCAATCCGCAATCCGCAATCCGCAATTCAAAGCTTATCCGTGAAATCCTCCCGGATCGTCAGCGACTTGATCCGCTGGTTGGTGGGATCGGCGGCCCGGATCTGGATCTGGATGCCGCGGAGCGGAGCCTGGTACGGCGCCGGATACGACGGATAGATCGGCGGCTGGAACGGGTAACCCCACGGGAAGCCGCCCGCGCTGGCATTGGGGCCAGTGCCCGGCGCCTGGCTGTACGTGGTCGACCAGGAATCCCAGACCCGCCTCAGACGCACAACACCCGCGCCGTTGTCGCCGACGTTGCCGTTGTTGTAGGTGCCGCCGTTGGCGGTGAGATACGGGCTATTAACACCGCCCGGGAGATAAGTCGTCGCCAGGCCGTGGTTGGCGTCGAAGATATTATCGTTGATCAGCGGAGGCATCCGTCCCTCGTGGGCGAACGTCTGGGTGAGCAGGTTGTAGACCGTCGTATTCGGATTGACCTGGGGATTCACGGGGGGCCAGGCTATCAGCGACGGCACGCCCAGTAACGGCGTGGTGGACGTGCCGGCGATAAATGGGGGAGTGGTCGGGTTAAGGGCCCCCGCGATGTTCGTGTAGGGCTGGTACAACCGGAGATCATCGCCCCAGCCCAGGTCGGCATAATTGCCCAGGGCGTTGTCGTATCGCCTTGACGTCGAAGCTCCGCACGTTCGTCATGATCAGGTCGTCTTCCCAGGTCAGGGAGTTCCAGAGTACGGTGCCGGCCGTGAAGAACGTATTGTTGGCGCCGAAGCCATCGGTGAAGAGCTGGGGCGTATTGCGCCACACGGACGTCATCGCCGGGAGCAGGCTGCGGACATTGCCCGTATTGTCCACCACGCCCCCGGAGACCTCGCCGGCTACCAGTGGGTTCAGCCCGAGCGGCTGCGAGGGCGAGGCGGTCCCTCCCGACAGGAGCGTGGCGCCGACGTTCACCTGGATCGTCGGATCGACCCAGTTGGGTGAGAGCGTCTCACGCCAGGTGGGAAATCCCCACCAGGTCTGAAACAGGTTCTGCTCGGTCTGTCCACCCTGAGTAATCGCCGGATTGGCGGGCGTGGGCAGGTTGTCGCCCAAGTCCAGCGGGTTGTGATTCAGGCCATTGAGGTAGGCCAGCCCGCCGGTATCGAACTGGACCGCCGTGCCGCTGGCATTGGCATACGGCGACGGTGCGTGAATCCAGCCGTAGGCGTCGGTCGTGAGGGCCTGGGCCTTGCGAGTAGGCGCCGGGAAGACATAGGGGAAGCCCAGGAGGCTGATCGCCGTCGGGTTCGCGATCGCTCGCGTAGTTCGGCGCCCAGATCAGGCCGCGTGTTGAAGACGTTCGGATAGAGCGATGGGTAGAGATCCGGGACGTTGTCGCTGTTGAGGTCGTCGGGGATGCCATCCGGCTTGTGGGCTTCCGGTGTTCACGTCGTAGAAGTCATTGGCGAACCGCGAGTAGGCGAATCGGTTCTCGCGGTTGGTCAGGTCGCCCAGCGGTATTCAGGACGATGGTCTGCTGGGCCTGGGTCAGCAGGCTCAAGCTGGCGTTGCCATTCGGCCCGGTGGCGTTCGGCCGCGCCGAGAGGTCGTTCAGGCCCTGCCAGCTCACCGAGTTACCGCCGAAAATCGATGGCTGGAAACTGAACGGGTTCCCGTTGGGCAGGACGCCCTGATTGAAGCCGCCGCCTGTCGTGCTGATCGCCGGCACGATCACCCGGAAGCGAGCTGGAGATCGGGGGCGACCAGCAGGACGCGACGATACAGGTTCCCGTTGCGGAGGAAATAGATGATCTCGGCGTAGTCGCTGGTGATCGTGACCGGCTGGGACTGGAGATAGGTTGTGAGCTGGGCCCGGATCATACTGTTCTGATCATCGCTAACGATGGCGGCACGAACATCCGGCCTGTGAACGGCCGGCCCGCCGGGGCCTTGGCGGTGAACCGGATGTAATCGTCGCTGTCCTCGCCCTGGTTGTCGGCGAACTCGTTCTCGCCGTACTCGAAATAGCCGAGGTTCATGGCCGGGTCGAGCGGCGGGGTGAACCGGGCCGTGACCCCCTCGAGGTCGCTACGGATCACGCTGTCGAGCCGGCGGAGCTGGTCGTCGATTTGCTGGAGCTGCTGCGCCGCGGTGACCGCGCCGGTCGCCGACTGGAAGATCTGGACCAGGATCGTCATCATGATCACCAGGATGGCCACGGTGACCAGCATCTCGACCAGGGTCACGCCTGCTGGTCCCTGGTTCTGGTCCTGGTCCCTGGTCTTCGATCGTTAGCGAGCATTTTTCCGCTCCACAGTGACTTTCACTGTTGTCGCATTGGGCCTCGGTCCGCATCCGTCTTCCAGGACCCGCGGGAGGATCGACGGTTCTGAGCCTTCTTCATCCTGGAATGTGGAATTCGTAATCACCGAAGATGCGCACACCTCAGAGAAACAGCAGACGACATATGAGATGTCCGGTCATTGAGCCTGATTCCCCGCACCCAGCCGAGGCTGGCACGACCCACCCCAGCGTGGGTGTACATCGCCCGCCCGGGGACGCGAGATGACCGACCGTGCGGCCCGGCCCTACGGGGCGATAGAGCAACGCTCTCGCTCTCGCCACCCTTGTGAGGGCTGTGACGCCGGTCCGGCCTGCCGTCTCGGCGATACCCGGGCTGGTTCGATGACTGCACGCTTCGCACCGAAAGCTCGTCCGGTGCACGACGCTTGACACGACCGAGGATTTACCCGCCAGGTTGATACGGATTGCCACGATCGCACAAAGATGGTCTGGGGGATGACATTGACGACGTTCGGGGCGATCAGGGCCGCATTCAGGAATAGAGCGGCTGGCCGGTCAGGCGTTGCAGGACCGTCCGGGAGACCAACGACTGGTTGACGTAGACCGTCATGGAACGATGACCAGTGACGTTCGGGTCGGGCGAGACCGGCCCGACTTTCTGAACCTGGTACCAGAAGCAGCGCTGGGCCGGCAGGTTGTCCCACTCCAGGTTATTGGCCCAGTTCTGGAAGCCCGCCGAGCGGAAGGTTGGGATTATTCTGGGGGTAGTCCAGAAATCGGCTGTAGACGACCGAATACTGGCGCTCGTAGGTGACGTCGGCGATCCAGTCGCCGACCTTGACGACCGGGTCGGGCACTTGATCGTTCCAGCGCAGGAGCACGGTGCGGTCGGCGGCGGAGCCGTAGCCGTACGGCCCTCCCGCGCCCGGGCCCGCCGGGCGGGATGACGGAATTGCTGTTGCCGAAGATCGCCTCGACGACGGTTTCCCCTCGACCTGGTAGCCCAGGTGGCCGCCCGGTGGGTACGGCGGATGTTGGACGGCACCTGGATGCCGAACGGGCGGTTCTCGAAGATCACGATGTTGCCGTCGAAGCAGGACGCGTTGCCATTGCTGGTCTCCTGGCCGGTGAACATCCAGGAGTAGTCGCCAGTCGAGCGAGGGAGTGCCCTGGCTGGATGTATTCAGGTCGGGGAGCACCGGGCTCGGGCCGAGTGACCGGGTATCCCGTTGCTGGAGGGCGAGAGCCCGTCGATCGTGTACGTGTTCACTTTCGGGTCCTGCCAGACCATGTCCTCCTGCGAGACGAAGATGTTCGGCACGAAGAGTGCCGCCGGCATGATCGGGACCTCCACGCTCCGTTCATCACATACGGGCGGTTGAAGTTGGTGAGCCGCTGCAGGCCGTGGGCACTGGGGAGGCCTGCCGTCCGAATCGGGCCGGATGAAGCCGATCCCGGAGGCGAAGCGGGCCTCGTACAGTATCGCCCATGTAGTAGCCGGGCGTGCCATTGGTCGTGCTGATGGTGTGATACCGCCAGAGCGGGTCGTAGGCGAACGGCAGTCCCGGGCCACTCCTCGCGGGCCTTGGTTGTCCACCGTGGCGTTGGCTCCCAGGTATGGAGGGGTGCTATTACTGTTGAACCAGTCGCCGTAGTAGGAGGGCGTGTCCTGGGTGAGCGGATCGTATGGCCCCGCATTCGGCGTCGTGAACCACGGCGTGAAGCCGAAGGGATTGGTAGTTGTATTGATCGGCGAAGGTGAACGACTGAGCCGGTGAGCAGCCCCCGCGCCGAGGCGTCGGCGGCGGCGGTTTGCAGCAAGGTCGCCGAGCGGCTGTACCGCGTCGCGTCCCGGAGCCGCAGCAGCCCGATCGGGAACAAGGTCGCCAGCGAGACCAGGCCGATGCCCATGATCATGATGGCGATCAAGATCTCGGTCAGCGTGATGCCCGACCGTGGGTGCGGCCGTGGCCGCAGCCATTTTCCTGCCCATGTACGGACCATGATCAAGGACCCCCACTAATGCCCTGTTGCGCCCCCGTGTACGGGAGGCTTGTGTTGTAGGCTCGGTTTTGCGTGGCCGCGAGTGTCGGACTGTCGAACGGCACGGTGTCGTTGGTCGAGACCTGGCCGGTCCGGTTGAAGATCGTGACCAGCCGGTATTCTCCCTTGATCTCGCTGGCCGCCGGTGAATCGCGTCGGGGCCATCCCTTGAGGGAGGGGTAGAAACGGCGCACTGGTCTGGGTGAGGTTCCGGCGCGGCCAGGTCGCCCCGCTCCGCCAGCCAGAGGTGGATGAACGCCGCCCCGAGCCCGAACGTCGAGGGGCTCGAATAGATCGTGGTGGGCACGATCGTCCCGTCCGGATTGACCACGATGTCCACGTAGCCGGTGAAGTGGTTGAACGCGCCTGCCGGGATCCGCGACCGCTCCAGCGACGGCGACGACGGACTCGGGTAACCCCAGGTCGTCAGGTCGATGACCACGTTGGTCGGTAGTGCGATCTCGCGGGCGGTGGACGACGGGGCCGGGCGGCGCTGGATCGTGTAGGGCTGATTGGTCACGCCGTGGTTCGGAGAGTCCAGCCGACCCTGCCACGTCTCGACTTCCCATTCGGGAGTCACTATTGCCCGTTCTCGTCCATCAGGCCGTTGCCGTTGTTGTCTACGCCGTCCCATCCCTCGTCCACCCAGCCGTTGTTGTTGTCGTCCTGACCGTTCACGAGGAAGAGGAAATCCGGGTGGTAGAGATTCCCGGCAGTTGTTCCTGATGAGTCGGGGACGCGCACGCCAGGCGGCCCGACGTTGACGAACAACTCGGAGTTGCCGTTGAGCGGGCCAACCGCCATCGGGCCTACGACGGTGTACCATGGGCCGGCGTTGTTGATCTGGATCCTGTCGCCGATCCGGATGTTCCAGAACCAGGAAGTGGGCGGGTTGGGCTGGAGCGACCCGGGGACGTAATAGCTCTCCTCGATCATGAGGACATTGCCCAACGGGTAGGTGTAACACCCCCGCCACCTGGATAAGCGAGC
Source organism: uncultured Isosphaeraceae bacterium (assembly GCA_963842405.1). Lineage (GTDB taxonomy): Bacteria > Planctomycetota > Planctomycetia > Isosphaerales > Isosphaeraceae > CAVZRC01. The sequence goes on from CAWJGW010000003.1 coordinate 553,748, forward strand.
GGATTCGACTCTCCCGCTTGTACCTGGAAATTACCGCCCGTCTCGCCTGGAGGGCTGTGCCGACCACAGACACGTATCCCTCGGAATACTCCGGCGCCGGGTCGATCGGGATGATCCGGTTGCACGCGAGGATCTGCGTCGGGTCGAGGAGGTTGTAATTGGAGTTCGGGACGGTCTGGCCGTTGACGAAGAGTGTCGGCGGTCCGATCCCGTTGAACACCGGATCTGGGAGCAAGCGGATTCCACTCGGCTGATTGTTGTGGATGGCGTTGTCGTGAGCCCCGATGAATGCCCCCTGGAGGATCCGCGCGGCCTCGCTCACCTGGCGGTGGGAGAAGGCCGGCAGAACGACCGGCAGGGCCACGGCGCTGACGATCAGGATGATCAGGATCACCACCAGGAGCTCGATGAGGGTGAAGCCCCGGGGGATTGCGGATTGCGGATTGCGGAACGCGGATTGCGGATTGCGGAACGCGGATTGCGGATTGCGGAACCGATTGCGGATTGCGGAAGCGGATTGTTATGGTGAATGGAAGACCGGGCTCCAAAGCGAATCCCGATACGCAATCCGGAATCTGAAATCCGTAATCGTCGTTGAACGATCATCCCGAGCCTCCGATTCCAACACTCACCTGGATGTTCTGGTTGCTGATATCGTCCTGGGCCGCCTGGAGCAGGTCGGAGCTCGACGGGCTGGCGGGGTCGTTCGAGGGGTTGTAGGGGATCGGGGAGCTCATCTGGAATTGGCGTTCGACGTGAAGTCGGCCACATCGAGTCCGAACGGCATGGCGTTATTCTCGTTGGCGATTAACGCCGTGGCCACGGCGGTGGCATTGTTAGTCCCGGAAACTTGCATAACACTGTCCGAGTACAGGAAGACGCCGAGTTGCCCATCCTGACCCGCGGAGACGATCAAGAACTTGGAGTAGAACGCCCGGCGGCCGCCGTAGGTCTCGCCGCGATCCCAGAAGGTTGGGGCCGCCCGTGGTCGGCGTAGCGGTTCGGTGAGCCGGTGGAAGAAGGACTCGAACGCCTGGACGCTCCCGCTCGCGTTCACCTGGCTCGCCGTACTGGTCAGGCCCAGGATCGATACGTTGTTGTAGCTGCTCGACCACCACGCCGGCGCCACCAATTGCTGGTTGAGGTCCAGCGGGTCCTGCTCGCGCTCCTGAAAGGCGGTCAGGTAGGGAGAATAGAGTGTCCAGTTGATAGGGGTACTCCCGTTCGGATTGTTGGTCTGGACGATCGAGCTGGCCGCGCTGGATGTCGGAGTGATACAAGAGCGGCCAACGGAAGAACTGGAGGGGCTGGCCCCAGGCGTCCACGAACTCGGGCAGGCCATCCTGGTCGGTGTCCTGCACCTCCCGGTCGGTGAAGTCGTCGCGATTGAAGATCGAGCCCAGCGGGCCCCGCCCTTCGACCAGGAGCGCGTAGAGCATCTCCGAACGCGCCGTGACGTGCTTGTGGCTCGCCAGGTTCGCCTGGACCAGCGCCTGGTTCGTGCCGTTGACGCCTTCTTGCCAGTCGTCGACCAGGCCGACGATGCCACCGTTATCGACGCCATCGTAGCCCGCGGGAAGATAACCGAGGTTCTTGTACAGACCGGCCGCGGCCGGGTAGGAGGCCCCGTAGATGCCGGTCCCCGCCGGGTTGAAGACGTTGCCGGCGCCGAGGGGGAGCATGCTGCCAGTGGCCGCGATCGAGTTGCCCAGCGGGAGGATGTAGTTCCCCAGGCTGTTCGGGTCCGTCGGCGTGCCCGGGTAGGGGTACGCCGCGAAATTCAGCGGATACGGACCGGTCGTATTCTGGACGAAGAACACGTCGGGCATCTCGCTCTTCACATAATCATACCAGGCGATGACCGAGGCCCGCAGATAGCCCTGAATGGGCAGTGGGGCGTTGTTGTTGGCAATGGCCGCCATGGCAAGGTGAGCGTTGTTGTAGTCGGGACGGGTCAGGAGCAGCGATTCGAGCCGGTCGCTGAGCCCCATCTCGAGCTTGGCGATCAAACCCTGGGTCGCGCGCTCCTCGGCCCGGCGACGGGCGTCGATCCCGGCGTTGACGATGAAGACGAGGATGATCGAGATGATCACCATCACGACCAGCAGCTCGATCAAGGTGAACCCATTTTGGATTTTGGATTGCGGATTTTGGATTGCGGATTGGTTACACATGGGCTTTTCATCCTCAACAGGGGATGTCGAATTGGAGATTGAGCGTTTCGCGATCCGCAATCCAAAATCCGCAATCCGCAATCCAAAATGAACCTCGATCGAAGCCGTCACCCATTGCCCTGTTCGGGCGGCTGCGGGCGGGCCGGAAGTCTGGAGATCGGTCGTCTGAAGAGAGTCGCCGGGGATCCCTTGACGGACGGACGGACTGCTTACCGGAGGGTCCCGTTCTTGAAATTGGTCAGGTTATCGAACTCGCGCTGCCGGATGTTGGCATCGGAGGTGTTGGCCGTGTTATTGTGGTCCATCGGCAGCGGAATGGTTGCCGATGTCGTAGGCGGCTGGTATTGGCCGCCGACGCCGTAGAGCCCGTCGATCCCCGGAGAGATGATCTGGAACGTCTGCGGCTTCTGGTACGTGATGGTCCCGCTCGTGGTTCCCGCCGTCACCGTGCTGGTGTAGGGATTGGGCGACGGCGATTGGGAGACATACGGGGTCGTGGTGCTGCCAGAGGTGAAGAAACCGACCGTGTAATTGAGCGCGATCGGTCCCGAGCGGTTACCGTCCTCCTCGGCGAAGTTCACGTCGTTGGGGTCGTAGTTCCCGGTGCCATTGGCGCTGAAGTAGGCGTAGAAATTGGTGGGTGACGACAGGGCCGGCATGGTGCCGATCGGCGATCCGGTGGTCTGCGGCGGCCCGGTGCCGACCGGGTCGTAGTAGCCCGGAATCCCGGTCGTGCGTGTCGGGTTGCCGAGGTCCAGGTACAACCGGCTGCTGGCGAACTCGAAATAGGGCGGCTGCCGGTTGGCGGTGTACATGGGGCTGCCGATGATGTTGTTGTAGAACGGGTTGGTCGGGTCCTTGGAGAAGCCCGTCATGCCGTAACTTCCCGAGCTGGCGTCGAGGAGCGGCACGCCCCCCAGGAAGAAGACCAGGCACTCGTGGCCGTGGAGGATGTAGGCCCCATCGAGAGTGCCATTGCCGTTGAAGTCGTACCAGAAATTCCCATTGCTGTTGAGGATGGCCGGCGGCGGCGACCCGTTGGTGCTCAACTGGACCCTGGGCCAGAATTTCCGCAGGGCCGACATGCTCCGGGCCGCGAGCTGGCCCACCGTGATGTCGCCCGTGCCCGGCGAATTCACGTCGAGAGAGCTGAGCGAGGCGTTGCTCCCGATGTAGTTGGTGTAGTTCCCATTCTCCACCAGCAGGACCCGGCTCGGCGGATAGTCCCCGTACTTGGACTGGAAGCTTGTCCAGCGCCGAGGCGAGCTGGTTGATCTCCGCCGAGACGGACGCGTTCCTCGCCGTCCTGACCGCCGCGTTGATCGCCGGCAGCAACAAGGCGGCCAGGATCGCCAGCACGACGATGACGACCAGCAGCTCCACGAGCGTGAAACCCCTTGGTCCTTGGTCCGACGAGCAACCGTCCGATCGTATCGCTATCGCCAGGCGATCAGCCGCGGCCGGCCGGGCTGTCATTCGTATCGTCGTGGTCATGCGGATCATCGGGCCTCCAGGCATAAATTCATATTCACTTGTTGACTTAGCCATGAGATCCGGCTTTGGTCGAGTCGATTTCCTGGCCACTGAGCGCCAACTGACGCCAGTGGCAAATGATTGATCGTTTGGCGGCCGGGGCGGGGCCGCCACACCGTTGATGCCCCATTTCAGCCCGACAGCTTCGAGATCAGGGTGATCAGCGGGAGGAACAAGGCGATCACGATGAAGCCGATGATACCGCCGAGGACGACGATCATGATGGGCTCGAGCAAGCTCACCAAGCTTTCGACGGCGGTCTCGACCTCTTCATCGTAGTTGTCGGCGATCTTGTTGAGCATGGTATCGAGGTCGCCGGTCTCCTCGCCGACGTCGATCATGTTGACGACGATGTCGTCGACGATCCGGGCCTCCTTGAGGGGCTGGGCGATGGTTTCACCCTCGCGGATGCTCTCGTAGATCCGGGTGAAGGCCCGCTCGAACACGGCGTTGCCGGCAGTGTCGCGGACGATGTTGAGCGACTCCAGGATCGGTACGCCCGACTGGACCAAGGTGCCGAGGGTCCGCATCGTGCGGGCGACCGTCGATTTCTCGACGATCATGCCCAGGACCGGGATCATCAGCTTGATCCGGTCGAGGATGTAAGCCCCGGTCTTGTTGCGGTAGAGCAGCTTGAGGAAGATCCAGACGAACAGCGGCGCAGGAAGACGATGTAGAAGTACTTGATGATGAAGTGGCTGGCTTCGATCAGGAAGATGGTCATGCCCGGCAGGGGCACCCCGAAGTCTTTGAAGATCGCCTCGAACTTGGGGATGATGAAATAGAGAATGAAGCCGACGATCACGCAGGCGACGAAGATGACCACGATCGGGTAGACCATGGCCGACTTGACGCGCCGTTTGAGCGACTGGGCCTTTTCCTTGAAGTCGGCCAGGCGCTGGAGGATGGCTTCGAGGGCACCGCCGGCCTCGCCCGCCTTGATCATGTTGCAGTAGAGCCGGTCGAACGCCTTGGGGTGCTTGGCACACGCCTCCGAGAGGGTCTGGCCGCTCTCGATGTCCTCGACGATGTCCTGAAGCGAGTTCTTGAGCACGCCCGGCTTGCACTGACCCTCGAGGATCTTCAGGCTGCGGAGGATCGGCAGGCCGGCGTCCTGCAACGTCGAGAGCTGGCGCGTGAAGGTGCACAACTGCTTGGTCTTGATCCGGCCGATCGTGAACGCCTTCTTCTTCCGCCGGCCACCCTTCTTGGCCTTGCCCCGCGCGGCGGTCTTCTTCGCTTTCTCGGCGATCTTCGTGACGAAGAAGCCTTTCTGGCGAATGAGCTGCTGCGCCTCCTCCTGGGTCGCCGCGTCGATCGAGTCCTTGACCTCGCGCCCGGTGTGGTCCATCGCCTCGTACTGGTAGGTCGGCATGGGTCTCGTCGCTCCCTTCGGTCGCTCTAGTAGTCAGTTGTCAGTAGCCAGTAGTCAGTGAAGGCGGAAAAAGACACAGAAACCCAGTATTTTCGCGGTCGGTAGAGCAAGACGGAAGATGGCAGTGTCCACCCGAATTCATCGGCCGTTCGGATTGTTCTACTGACTACTGGCTACTGACTACTGTGCAGATCATAGATCATCCAACATTGTTTCTCGCATGATTTCCTCGATGGAGGTCAATCCATCGTGGATATAGTTCATGCCGACCTCGCGGAGGGTCCGCATGCCGAACTTGCGGGCGGCGTTGCGAAAGTCGTCGAGGGACGCCTCGGCGACGACCATCTCGCGGAGCGTGTCGTTCATGACCAGCAGCTCGTAGATGCCCTGACGGCCCTTGTAGCCGGTGTTATTGCACCGCTCACAGCCCTTGCCGTAGTAGAACTTCTTGGTGGCGGCCTGCTCGGGGGTCATGCCGAGCTCCATGCAGATCTCGGGGGCCGGTGTGAACTCGGTGCGGCAGTTGGGGCAGAGGCGGCGGACCAGTCGCTGGGCGAGCACGGCCTCGACCGTGGCGGTGATCAGGAACGTGGGCAGGCCCATGTCGCGGAGCCGGGTGATCGCCGAGGGAGCGTCGTTGGTATGGAGCGTTGTGAAGACGATGTGGCCGGTCAGTGACGCCTGGATCGAGATCTCGGCGGTCTCCAGGTCGCGGCGTCTCCCCGACCAGGATCTTGTCCGGGTCCTGCCGCAGGATCGCGCGGAGGCAGCTCGCGAAGGTCACGCCGATATCGGGGTTGACCGGGATCTGGATCAGGCCCTCGATGTCGTACTCGACCGGCTCCTCGGTCGTGATGATCTTGTCCTGGATCCGATTGAGGTGGTTGAGCGTGGCGTACAGCGTCGTCGTCTTCCCCGAGGAGGTCGGGCCGGTCACCAGGATGATGCCGTTGGGCTTCTCGACGATCTCGTACCATAGCTTGAGGGTATCCTCGGGCATGCCCAGCTTCTTGAGGTCGAGCTGGACGACGGTGCGGTCGAGGATCCGCAGGACGACGCTCTCGCCGAACATGCACGGCAGGGTCGAGACGCGGATGTCCACCTCATTGCCGCCGAGGGCGAGCTGGATCCGGCCGTCCTGCGGGAGCCGGCGCTCGGCGATGTCGAGGTTCGCCATGACCTTGATGCGGCTGGCGATCGCCGGGGCCAGGTGCCGCGGGGGCGGGACCAGCTCGTAGAGGATCCCGTCGACCCGGTACCGCATCTTGTACTCTTCCTCGAACGGCTCAAAGTGGATGTCCGAGGCCTTGTCCTTGATCGCCAGCAGCAGCACCATGTTCAAGAGCTTGCGGACCGGCGCGGCCTCGGCCATCTCCTCGATGGCCTCCAGGTCGATCGTGTTCGCGTTGCGGCCGGCCATCTTGGACAGGCCCTTGTCCGACTCGATCTGCTTGACCACGTCCTGGATGCTCTCGTGGTGTCCGGCGTACAGCCGCTCGATGGCCGCCATCACGTCGGATTCCGACGAGATCGCCCCCTTCACCTCGGTGCTCAGGAACATCTTCAAGCTGTCGAGCGTGGAAGGGTTCTGCGGCTCGGCCATCACCACCGTGATGCTCTTGTCCTTCTTGTTCTGCGAGAGCGGCACGATCTTGTAGGCCGTGGCCATGCTCTCATTGACGAGCTCGGTCATCTCGGCGGGGATCGTCACATCGGCCAGTTTGACCACCTTCATGCCGAGCTGTTCGCCCAGCGCCTTGAGCACCTGGTCTTCCTTCGCCAGGCCCATGCGCACCACCACCTTGCCGAGCAGCTCGCTGCCGGACCGCTTCTGCTCCTCCAGGACCTTCCACAGGGTATCGTCATCCAGATAACCCATGTTAACCATGATCGTGCCGAGTCGTCTTGCCATTGGTCCCTTGTCCTTAGTCCTAAGCTACATGCTGCCGAAACTTATCGACTGTGTCCGGACCAGTACATCGCGTCGCGCTGTAAGTACCCCGATATGCGGACCAAGGACCAAGGACAAGGACCAAGGACCAAGGACCCAAACTCATTCCTCCTCCTCGCCCTCCTCGTCGTTCTCGTCGAAGATTCCCTTCTTGGCGTTCTCGATGCGTTCCTTCAGATCCTGGGGCTTGCGGGACTTGAACATCACTTCGCTTTCCTCGACGAGCCCCTGCCTCCAGAGGTTGAAGAGGCTGTCGTCGAGCAGGATCATGCCGTGCTTCCGTCCGGTCTGGATCGACGAGTCGATCCGGTACGTCTTGTTCTCGCGGATCAGGTTGGAGATGGCCGGCGTGACCACGAGCATCTCGTAAGCGGCCACCAGGCCCTTGGGCTTGCGGGGCAACAGGGCCTGGGCCAGGATGCCGAGGATCGCGACGGACAACTGGGTGCGAATCTGGTCCTGCTGATCCTTGGGGAACACGTCGATGATCCGGTTGACGGTGCCTTCCGCCGAATTGGTGTGCAGGGTGGCGAAGACGATGTGACCGGTCTCGGCCGCGGTGATCGCCGCGGAGATCGTGGCGAGGTCGCGCATTTCGCCGACCAGGATGATGTCCGGGTCCATCCGCAAGGCGCGACGGATCGCCTCGGGGAAATCGGGCACGTCCACCCCGATCTCGCGCTGATTGATCAGGGACTTGTTGTGCTTGTGGAAATACTCGATCGGGTCCTCGATGGTGATGATGTGGCGGTCCATCGTGTCGTTGATCCAGTTGATCATGGACGCCAGGCTCGTGGTCTTGCCCGAGCCGGTCGGCCCCGTCACCAGGATCAGACCCCGCGGACGCGTGATCAACTGCTCGATCACCGGGGGCAATCCGAGCTGTTCAAATGTCAAGAACTCGTTGGGAATCCGCCGCAACACCAGCCCGACGTTCCCGCGCTGCTTGTAAATGGCGACCCGGAACCGGGCCATGTCGCCGAACGCGAACCCGAAGTCCGTGCCGCCGACCTCCTGGAGCTCTTGCTGGCAACGCTCCGGCGTAATGCTCTTCATCAAGGAGACCGTGTCCGCAGGCTCGAGCACCTTCGTCGCCAGCGGTCGCATGTGACCATGCAGCCGAAGCATCGGCTGACTACCCACGGTCAAATGCAGATCGCTCGCCTTCTGGCTGCAGACGGTCTGAAGCAGTTTGTCGATGAGCAGCGTACCCATTGCCCTGGAATCCCTCCGCGGTTACATCGATGGAACCTGTCGCGATCAACCAGCCTCCCCGATGGGCTTGACTTTTTCCGATGAGCCAGGTGTCCACTGAATTGTGACCGTGTGCCTTGAAGTTAGGGCGAGGTGCCACTGCCCCCAGAGCAACAGTATTATTTCGGTGGATTCGCCCGGATCAAGCGCGGGGCTAACTTCTCCAACCAACGGACACCAATCGATACACGCTTGGCGGCTCGCACGATGCGCCGTCTCCGATGGACGGACGACCAGTCACTGCCGCCAAGAGGGGATCATTCTTCCGGTGAATACCATCGGGAGCGGCGTCGAGGCCCGATCCGGGTTCCTGACGCGCTCCCCGCCGCCGGGTACACTCGCACCCTGGCTCATTTCTTGACCGCGGGCTCGGTGGTCAGGTCTCGCGCTGGGTGATGCGCATGACCTCGTCGAGGGTGGTCACGCCCTTGAGGGCCTTGATGATTCCGTCCTCGAACAGCGTATGCATCCCCTGTTTACGGGCCAACCTACGGACATTCTGAGTCGATTCGCCCTTGAAGGTCATCTCCCGCACTTGCGCGGACATGGTCATCAGCTCGTAGATGCCCATGCGACCGCGATAACCGGTCTTGTTGCAGTTGGCGCACCCCTTGCCCTTCATGAAGTTCGCCTTCTTGACGATCTCCGGCCGCAAGCCCAGCCCCGTCAAGAGGTGCGCCGGGGGCTCGTATCGCATCTTGCATTTCGGGCAGACCTTCCGCACAAGCCGCTGAGCCATGATTGCTAGCACTGAGCTTGCAACCAAGAATGGCTGGATGCCAATGTCCACCAAACGTGTAATGGCACTGGGCGCATCGTTCGTGTGCAATGTACTGAAAACCAAGTGTCCCGTCAGACTCGCCTGAATTGCGGTCTCAGCCGTCTCCAGATCGCGGATTTCGCCCACCAGGAGGATGTTGGGGTTCTGCCGGAGCATGGCCCGGATGATCCGTGCGAAGGTCATGCCGATCTTGGCCTTGACTTCACATTGGTTCACTCCGGGCAAATAGTACTCGACGGGATCCTCGGCCGTGATGATCTTGACGTCGGGGCGATTCAACTCGTTGAGCGCGGCATAGAGGGTGGTCGTTTTGCCCGACCCGGTCGGGCCGGTCACCAGCAAGATCCCGTTGGGGCGTTTGATCAGTTGCTTGAACCGGCCCCAATCCTCGTCGCCGAACCCGAGGTCCTGCAACCCAACTTTAATATTGTCGCGGTCCAGGATTCGCATGACGACAGACTGGCCGTGACTGGTTGGGATGATGCTGACACGCAGGTCGATGTCCTTGCCGGCGACCAGGATTTTGATCCGGCCGTCCTGCGGGCGGCGCTTCTCGGCAATGTCGATGAAGCCCATGATCTTGATACGGCTGACGATTGCACCCAGCAGGCGTCGTGGGGCGTTGTCCCGCTCCATCAACACGCCATCCACCCGGTAGCGGATCCGGACCCGGTCGGCGAACGGCTCGATGTGGATGTCGCTGGCACGTTGTTGCACCGCTTCTTGGATGATGAGATGCACCAGCCGGATCACCGGCGCGTCCCCCTCCTCCAGGGTATTGGTCGTCCCGGGCTTGCCACGTGGTCGTGCCGTCCTCGGCGAAATCGATCGCCGTGTCGGTGAACTCCTGGAGCATCGAGTCAACCGACTCCGTCTCCGAGGAGGACGCTCCATAGTGTTTATTGATGGCCTCGACGATCGCTTCCTTCGGTGCCAGGGAGACCTCGATCTCCCGGTTCAATACGAAGCGGAGCTTGTCGATCGTCTCGAAGTCCATGGGATCGTGCATGATAACACGAATGACACCGCTTTTCTCCGAGAGGGGCATGACGATGTTTTCGCGGGCGAGCGACTCGGGCACCAGCTCGATGACGGTTGGCGGGATCTCGATCTCGTGGAGCGCGACGAACTGGCAGGCCATGCTGTTCGGCCTTGGCTTTCATGATGTCGTCGATGTCGGCGTAGCCCAGTTTGACCAGGGCCTCCTCAACGGCACCTTGCGATCGTGCGGCTTCTTTCAGTTGATCGGGGCCGATCACCCCACGTTTCATGAGAATTTCTGTCCAATCCCGACTCTTGGCCATGACTAACGACTCCGGAGATGAACATCACGCTGGCCGGAAAAGGATGCGCGGGGGCGGCTGTCGGCGCAACGACGGGACGACAACGCCTCCACAGCTTCCCCACTTGCTGGAAGATGGCGAGAGCACTAGCGGGATAACGGGAATTACGCGAATACGATCGTTTTCGTGACGAGCATCTGGACGACCGGGCCGAATCGACACAACGAGCGAGAATGATAGGGATGAACGAATCGATGAGGACACTTGAATTTACCAAGAATCCGACCCTCGGGCAAGGAATTCGCCAAGATTTCCAGATTGTGCTGGTGGTGCGTTGCTGTGCCAAGAGTATCTTAGGACGTGAAGAGGACCGTCCTGTCTCCGGGGACGACCTCGCCGATGATCCAGGCGGGGGTTTTCGCCTGGAGGTTGAGGTAGCGGACGATCGCCTCCGCGTGGAATTCGGCGACGATGAGGATCAGTCCGATGCCCATGTTGAAGACGCGGTCCATCTCGTCGATGTTGACCGAGCCGAGGCGTTGGAGCCAGGGGAAGACCTTGGGAACGGGCCATGACCCGCGCCGGAGCTGGATGGCGCAGCCCTCGGGGAGGATGCGCGGGGGGTTATCGATGAGGCCGCCGCCGGTGATATGAGCGATGCCGTGGATCGATCCGCTTCTTGACTCGATAGTGCCGGTAGACGGTCTTCACGGCCCGGACGTAGATCCGCGTCGGCTCGAGCAGCTCGTCGGCCACGGAGCGGCCGAGCTCCTGGACGAACGTGTCGGGAGCCAGGCCGGCCGCTTCGAAGACGATCTTCCGCGCGAGGCTGTATCCATTGGAATGGAGGCCGGAGCTGGCCAGGCCCACGACCTTGTCTCCGGGGCGGATGTCCTGGCCGTCGAGGATGTGCTTCCGCTCGACGACGCCCAGGCAGAACCCGGCCAGGTCGTATTCACCTGGCTGGTAGAGGTCCGGAAGGATGGCCGTTTCGCCGCCGAGCAGGGCGCACTCGGCCTCGATGCAGCCGTCGCTGATCCCCTTGACGATCTGGATGGTCAAGTCCGGGTCGTCGCGGCTCATGGCGACGTAATCGAGGAACAGCAGCGGTTCGGCCCCGGCGCACAGGCAATCGTTGACGGACATGGCGACCAGGTCGATGCCGACCGTCGCATGCCGGCCGGTCGCGAAGGCCAGCTTGAGCTTGGTGCCGACTCCGTCGGTCGAGGCGACGAGGACCGGATCCCGGTAGGTCCGCGAGAGCAGCCCGATCTGAGCGTCCAGGCGAAACAGCCCGGCGAACCCGTTCTTCCACTCGATCACGCGGGGGGTGTACGTGCGGCGCAACAGCGGCGGGAGCCGGGCGATCGTTTCCTCGTAAGTCTGGAGGTCCACCCCGGCTGATCGATAGTCCATCGAATTCCCCCCACCCTCACCCACGCGGAACCTGGTAAATCGCCGGCCGGTAACGTGGTTTCGGGACCGGCTTGCCCGCTGCACGCGCCACGTCGAGCCAGGCCGCCTTCGCCTTCTCGAGCTCGGCCAGTGCCTCGGCGGGCGTTGCCCCGAAGGCGGAGCAAGACCGCAGGTCCGGGACGTCCGCGATGTAGCCCTCGTCTTCCTGGCTATAAAAAATGTTAATATGATAATCTCTCATTGCCAATCCTCGAAGTTCAAGTCATTCTCCTCGACGAGCTTGATGAGTTGGCGAACCTGGTAAGGCTTGGCCTTTCCACCGACCTCCTGGAGATTCAGGGGATGGTTCACATCCGGATGAACCAGGATATGATGACAGCCGTTGATTCGAGACGGCTCGAAGCCGAAGGCATGGTCCAGCTTGAGAAGGTCTTGGAATGGAAGATTCTTGGGGCGATCAAGGGCCTTCTGGAAGAGCTTGCGTGGATTCATGGTCCCGGATTCCGCCTCGATTCCGACGAGCCGTCTCCGCCCTCCCTATAATAACTGATCGTTCGGCTGGAGGGCATGGCGGTCTTGAGGAGGTTTCCTGACCACCCTGGGCGTTGCGGTCGAGGGGGTCCTTGATCCGACCCTCAATGGGAGTTATTCTGGAGGGTAACATGGCTCGACGCACCGGCCGAGGCCGGCCCGCCTTCTTCACCTACCGGGAAATGACTTTCATCGATGTCCCCAGATACTGGGAGATTCGCAGCATGATCCGCAAATGGATGGTATTCGTCCTCAGCGCCGGGATTCTCGTCTCACTCGGACTCGGCGCCGGCCTCACCAAGGCGGACGACGATCAGGAGTCGGAGCTTGAGAAGATCATGGAACAGGTGCAGAAGCACAACCTGATCATCACCAAGGGAATCCGCAGTGAGGTGAACTTCAAGAAGTACCGGAAGGACGTCGAGAAGAGCACCAAGGAACTGATCAAGCTGTCGAAGAAGGCCAAGCCGATCAAGGACGCCTTGAAGAATGCCAAGACCGAGAAGGAGCCGGCGAAGAAATGGAACGAGCTGTTTGACGGGCTGGCCAAGCATCTGGAGAAGTTTGAAGGGGTCGTCGCCAAACCTGAAACGAAATACCAGCAGGCCAAGGATGCCTTCAAGCCTGTGACAACGAACTGCACGGACTGTCACGCGATCTTCAAGGCCGATGAAGATAAATTCTGAGCCTCGGGCCGTCCCCGGCGTGCTACGAATTCCGGATCGGCCCGGATTCCTCGGCGATCGCGAGATGGCCTGCCATGACGTGACGCTCGCGAGCGTGGTGGAGGACCTCGCGCTCGATGAGGCGATGCTCATCGAAGCCGACGAAGGACGCGGGCCGCCATTGGTCCGATTCTGGGAGCCCCGAGATTACGCGGTCATCCTGGGCGCCTCGTGCCGGCTCCGCGACGACGTTCAGGTCGATGCCTGCCAGGCCGACGGGGTGCCCATCCTCCGCCGATCCAGCGGCGGCGGGACCGTGGTCATCGGGCCTGGCACGCTCAACGTGACGGTGATCCTGCCCGAGACGGCAGCGCCCGGACTCTCGGCCGTCGACGCGGCCCAGCGCCATGTCCTCGAGCGGATCGCCGAATCGATCGGCCGCGCGGGCCGGCCGGTCGCCGTCCTGGGCCACGGCGACCTGGCCATCGGCGACCGGAAATGCGGCGGCAGCGCGCAGCGGCGGCTGAAACACTGGTTCATGGTCCATTGCTCGATCCTCTACCAGTTCCCGATCGAGCGGATCGACCGTTACCTCACGATCCCCGCGCGGCAGCCGGCCTACCGCCAGGGGCGCGCCCATCGCGATTTCTTGAGCAACCTCGAGCTCCCCCGCCAGGCCCTCGTGGACGTTCTCCGTCCCGCCGACGCCCCGTGCGCCGGCCCCTCAGCCGCCCTCGACGGGCCGATGAGTCTGCTCCCCTCCTCTGCTGGCCGAGAAGTACGCGAACCCAGCCTGGATCGAGCGGTTTTGACTCATTGGCCTTTGGTGGGCGATCTTTGACTCAAAGGCTGGACTCATTACGAGCCCGAGCGTCGGGTCGATCACCGTCCCATACCCGATCCCGGAAACCGCTTGAAGGAGGGGGTATACCATTCGATTGGCACCGATGCCAGCCTGTGGTAAGATACGAAGCCTAGGAGGCTAGAAGCTATGACAATTCATTTACCCCAAGACCTGGAAAGCTCGCTCAAGGCCGAGGTATCGAGCGGGCATTTCGCCTCGCTCGATGACGCGATAGCCGAGGCCGTCCGCTTGCTGCTCCGCGACCACCAACCAAGCCAACCGGCAGCCAGCCCGAATGCGGGCCTGGGCTCCATCGGAGCCATGCGGGACGACGGGGACGAGCTGGACGAGATCGTCGCCGACGCTTACCGCAAACGGCAGGAGCCCTGGCGGGACATCTCCGTTGAATAAAGCCCTTCTCGACACCGACATCTATTCCGAAATTCTCAAAGCTGTCGATCAGACCGTCACTCGGAACGCCATCGCCTACCGGCAATTCCACGGCATCCTGACGGTTTCGGCCGTCACCGTGATGGAAATCGTCCGAGGCTTCCAACGAAACCAGAGCCACCGCAAGCTACAGAACTTCCTGGCCGCCGTCGCCCTGGAAGAAGTGCTTGGCTTCGACCGGCCCGACGGCGAGCTGGCCGGTCGCATCGCCGGCGACCTGGAGCGGACCGGCCATCCCATCGGCCTGGCCGACCCGATGATCGCCGCCATTGCCCTGACGCAGGGCCTGGAGGTGGTCACGGGCAGCACCACTCATTTCCAACGCATCCAGCAACTCGGCTACCCCCTAATCTTCCACAACTGGCGGATTTAAGAGACGTGAGGGGTCAGTCGTATAAAAATAAGCCGTCCATTCTTCCCGGCCTTCCCGGACGAAACCGGATCACCTGCCTGGCCCGCTCCGTATCGGGATCGATCTCGCGGGCCATGCGCGCGTAGTCGATCGAATCGGATCTCTTCGACGATCCCTCCGGTCCCTGGTCCCTCATGTTCCTGGTGACATAGGTGATGTGGTTGATCTGGTCCATGCCGGCCTCGACGGCACTTCGCAGGTCCATCCCCTCGGGGATGTGGCCGGTCACGCTCATCCCGCGCCGGTGAGCTTCCCGGGCGATGGTCGCGACGAGTTCGGGCTTGAGCGAGCTATAGATCTTGATCTGAGGGAATCCCGCGTCGGCGTAGCGCCGGGTCAAGGCCAGGGCTTGCTCGGGCGTCGAGGCGGTGTCGAGACCGATGCTCCTCGGCCCCTCCCCATCGATGAAGCCGGCCGGGAGCAGCCTCGGGCCGAGTCCTCGGGCCGATGCGATGGCATCCCGGGCGGCCGTGATGAACTCGAATTCGTTGGCGCAGTCCCTGGCCGTGGTCACGCCGGCGGCCAGGTAGATGGGTCCCCATTCGACCTGCGTGAACTGAGCGTGCATCTCCCAGAGTCCCGGGAGGAGGGCCATCCCCCGGGCCTCGAGGATCCGCGCCCCGGGCGGGATCGCGATCCGTGCCCCGGGACCGGCGGCGGCGATCCGGTCGCCCTCCAC
The DNA here is from genome assembly GCA_963842405.1 of uncultured Isosphaeraceae bacterium. Lineage (GTDB taxonomy): Bacteria > Planctomycetota > Planctomycetia > Isosphaerales > Isosphaeraceae > CAVZRC01. The sequence goes on from CAWJGW010000003.1 coordinate 569,096, forward strand.
GATCACGACCGAATCCTCCACCGGCACGACGCCCGTGCTATCGATCAGGGTCGCGCCGCGGATCGCCAGCGGACCGGGCCGCTTCGGGCTGAAACGGTCGGCGAGCTGAGCCAGCACGGCCATGCCGTCCCGGGCCGCCTGGGCCACGAAGCTCGGCAAGGCCGGCTCGAACCCCTCGCGAATCGCCTCGAAGCGGTTGTATTCGGCGTCGACGGTGATCGCGGCGATGAGGTGCCGGTCGCGATCGAACCAGAGGGTCTCCAGGCCCCAGACGACCCCGCCCACGCTATAGCGATCGAGCTCGAACCGCTTCCCCGCGACTTCGACGGTATCGTGGCCACGCTTCTCGATCGTCACCGAGCCGCTGGGGAGCGTTTCCACGGCGCCCGCGACATGCTGCCGCTCCCAATCGCGAATGAGCATCATCTGGACCGACACGGGGGCGAAGCCTGCGGCGACGAAGAAGCGATCGGGCACGGGCCGACGCGTGATCTTCTGCCCCTCGCGCACGGTCGCCGTCCGCCCCTCGACACGCACTTCGCTGTCGATCTGAGGCAACTTCCGGAAAATAAACTCGTCTCGACTCGTGATTCTGGCTTTGTGCCATCCGATGTCTCTCAGACGGGCTGCGGTTGGATGAGGACGTCGTACTTGGGGAGGCTGTCGTGGCGTTGGAGTCGGCATTCGATGGCCTCAAAGGCGTCCTTGGCGATCCGAACGCCTTTCGCGTAGGTCGTCTCGATCAGTTTGACGATCGGGCGCGCCCCCTTCCACGTCATCGTCCCAGCCCACTCGACCACGGTCGCGACGCTGTTCAGCAAGGTCCCGTTCCAGTGGTTTTCCAGCACGCCCCAGCAGTGTTCGATCGGGTTGTACTTGCTATGGTACGGCGGATAGTACACCAACTTGATTTCCAGTTCAGTGGCATCCGCGAACATCACGAGACGGTTCATGAATTGAGTCCGATGACTCGAATTCTCCGGACCGTTGTCCAGATTGATCACCAGTCGGCGAGCGTGGGGATACCTCGCCTTGTTCGCCTCCCACCACTGTTCCAGGCAGTCCACCAGGAAATCACTGGTCCCGTTCGAGGTCCCGATGAAGATGCTCATCAGGCCCGCGACCACGTCCAAGATCCCCTGCGGCACTAGCTTCTGCTCGGGCTCGGGGTCGTGATCCCAGGCCTTGACCGGCTCGGCCGCGCGGGATTCCCCGTCTCGCGAGTAGTCTCCCACCGACACCTTGGCCTTGGCGTCCATCGAGATCCGGATCACGTCCGGAGCGTCGTCGGCCGCCTGATTCTCCTGACGGACGTTGGCGAAAATCGCCTCCGTTTCCTTGATCTTCTTCAACGGCTTGGTCTTCTGCACCCGCCGCAGTTTGTAGCCCAGACGGTTGAGGATCTCGCCGATGGTGTTCTCGTGGGGAAGTTCCTGATCGGTCCAGCCTTTCTGGTCGATGAGCGCTTTCCGCATCGCTTTGGCGGTCATTCGCGTGTACCGAAACGGCGACTGAAACTTCGGGTCCGTCTGGCTTTCCGGTTCCGCCAAGGCCCGGATGTCAACCTCCAATTCGGGAGATTTCACCTCTGTCCTGCGATTTCCCCGTGCCGAGAAATTGTCCAGGCACGTGATCCCGGTTCGCAGTTCGTTCAATCCCAGTTCCACGGTCTTGTGGGACCAGCCAAAGACTTCCTCCGCCTTCCAGATGTTGCCGTCCAAGTAATCCAGGGTCACCTGCACCTCGAACGCCCTTCGTTTGGGCCCTGTCAGCTTGCGGGCGGCGTCCTTGAACGACACAATCACTTTCTTCGTGAGAACTTCCATCATCACCTCCCTGGCGTCGGCTCTCGAATCCGAGGTCACTGGGAAGCGATCAGAACAGAAATCACGAATTCTTCCGAGACTAATTGCCGGGAATTGCCCTGAGTGAAGCGTGAAGTCCGGCCCTTGACCTCGAAGCGCTCGGGCGTCCCGTCGCCGCGGAGGCGGAGCATTGCCGTCAGGGGTTCCTTCGTCCCGCGATCGGTGTTCTCGTACTCGGCCTTGAGCATCATGCCGTCACCGTCGCGCCGAATCTCGTAGGTCTCGCGTCCAGTCGGCTTCTTGTAAAGATGGAGACGGAATGCCCCGCGCTCGAGGACCTGGCTATCATCGTCCGCGCACGCGCCTCCCGGGGCAGCCAGAGCAGCCAGCGAACCGATCAAGAGAACCACCTGTTTTCGAGACATCGGATGACCTCCGTCGCAACAACATCCCCAACCACTCGATTCAGGTTGCTCATAGACCGGAATACTCGGAGCTTGTGGAGGAATCAAGTCGGCTCCGAGACGAGACTTTGTCAGAAAGAAGGATTTCCGTGCGATTTCCCCGGGGTCTTCGGGGCAGATCCCTTATTCCTGATAATGTCCACGGCAGCGCCGACGCGATCCCCCTTCGTCGTGTCTGGCGGAATCTGACCGCTTCAATGGTCTGCCGGCCCTTTTTTTCGAGGGAGAATTGATCATGCAAAGCGTGTCACGTCGGAAAGCTCTGGGCTTGGGCGCATGCCTGGGTGTCGCGAGTGTAGGCGGCCTTTCGCCGACGGCCGTCGCCGACGAGAAACAGGGTCCGAACCCTTTGCTCGGCGCGTGGACATATCGCAGCTTTGTCAACGATCCCGATCCGAACACACCGTTCGGCAATCTCGCGTTCGCCCTGGCGGACGTGAAGTTCGAAGAGGCCCCCTTCGGACAGATCGTGGGCCGGCTCAGCTTCGGCAGCGATTATCTTGCCCTCAAAGGGACTCTCACTTACGGCAATCCCTTCACGGCGAGGTTTCAGGGCGTCGGCGCCACCGCCGGCACGATCGAGAACGGCAAACCCTGGATCTACGACTATCTCGGTTTCGTCGCCCCGGCCTGGCCCAACGGGGTCAACCAGCGGCCGGCGATCGTCGGCACGCTCGTGCGAGACGTGACCCACTCGGACGGGCAGGCGAAAGCCGGCGTGGTGGCGTCGTTCATCGCGGTCCGCAAGGATGCCGGCACTCCCGCTCAGAACGACCCGAATCAGGTCTTGACGCAACTTGAAACCGCGTGGGCCGTCGCCGCGACCACGAATAATCCGGACCAGATCGGGAAATTTCTGGGTGACGGATTCATATTCGTCGGGGCCGGCGGGATTCTCCAGACGAGACAACAGCATCTCGACGACTTCAAGACCGGGAAATTGAAGGTGAGCTCGGTCCAGATCAAAGACGTTCAGTTGAACGTTTGGGACGGAGCCGCCGTCGCCAGCAGCCTCGCGACGGTCGTGGGGAAGGTCGGTGATCGCGACATCAAAGGTGATTACCGCTTCATGGATACGTTCCAGGTTCAAGGCAAGAACTGGGTCGCCGTCGCGCGACAGCAGACTCAGGTCATGGCACCTTGAGGCTGTCCCGAGACGCGGCAATTTCGCGAAAAGCCGCGCCATCCTGAGAAGAATAGGGTAGCCCCTCGATCCGGCCAGACCCGCCTGATCGAGCTCGGTTGGGATGGTGCACATCGAGGCAATCTGACTCGAATTGTCGGCTCATGCCAGTAGTGTCGGTTTTTTGAGGGTCTAGAACGTCGGTCACGCCGCGAGCTTATCGCGTGGTCGGCACTGCCCCTCACGCTTCACGCGAAGTCCGGTGGGCCGCGCCACCCTACGCAACCTGTCGTTTCACATCCCTATGTTTCCTTGGAGTCTGACGTCATGCGGAGTCTACTTGTGGCGATTTTCGTGACGGTCGGGATGGCCCTGACCACCCCTTGGGCTGAGGCCCAGATCAAAGCGGTGCCGATGCCCGATCCTCAGATCCCGGGATATCATTTCCCGGAGATGGAATCGACGATCCTCAACTTCATCAACCCGCCGATCCCCGGCAATGCAACTCCTCAACAGCAACAGGCAATCGTGCAACAGGCCGCGCACAACCTCAATTTGCATGGCTGGGGGATCTGGGCCGCGCTGACGAGCGAGACCGATCAGGTGGTCGAGGGTCAGAAGATCCGTGTGTTCGAAACGTGGTATACCCCCGAGGAGCTGACCGCGTCGGGGGTCGCCAATTTGACGCAAGCCGCGGCCAGGCCACGCGTGCGTCAGCGCACTGGGGCCGCTCCATCAGTTGCGGCATAATGCCGGGACGCGAGCGAAGATTCGGGCGCAAGCCGGCATCGGCGTAGGCGAGCCTCCGGTCGAGCAGGTCACGGGCTTCGTGAAGTATGACCCTTCCGCGACCGATCATATCCTGTCGCAGCGGTTGCTCTCCCAGGCGACACTCTTGAGCTTCATCGCCAACGGCGCCAACGCGATCCCGCCGTTCCCCAACACGGCCGTCGCTCTCAAGCCGGTCTTCAAAGTCGCGACCAAGAGCCAACTGGTGGGCGGCCGATATTTCCCGCTCCCCGTCTGGCCGGGCCCACCCACGCCTGTGAGGGAATTCGGCTCGAATCAGTGGCCCGGCGTGGTCTGGATCGACATCCAGGGCGGTGGTTCGGGCAAAGGCGATGTCGACATGACTCCGCCTGCACAGCGAGACGGCAGCACTCGCAACGACGCGACGACCTATCCCGTATCCAGCCTCATTAATTTCAAGATGGACGCGAAGGACGCCGACGCCGTGAATTCGGCCGGCCCCATCAAGGATGCTGCGGCCGGCGATTACGCGATCCTTGTGGGGATGCACGTGACCACCAAGGAAATTACGCGCTGGGGATGGCAGACGTTCTGGTGGAGCCCGACCCCGACCGTAGGCACTGCGCCCAGCTCCGCCGCCATCGTCTCGGCCCGCCCCGCGCAACTGACGGGCGCGCCCGCGAACTACGAGATGGCCATCGCCTACGCGACCGAAGCGCCCGCCCAGCCGTACGTGGGCGGATCGAACGCCGGTGAGTCGCTCTACGCGTACAACCCGTGGCTCGAAGCGGGGTTCGGTCCCGACACGTTGGTCGACTCCAGGCCCGGCTATTTGCAAGGGAAGGTGGTCGCCAACGCGTTCGGCGTGCAGACCAACTGCATGAGCTGTCATGGCAGCGCCAATTTCAACCCGGCCGGCTTGTCCTACGCCCCCAACTACACGGGCGATCGCTACATCAGCCTGGACGACCCGCGTTTCCGCGGCACTCTGACCGTCGATTTCCTCTGGTCGATCCCACAGAGCGCGCAGTAAGCGATGATGCGACCGGGACGACCCCGAGGTCGTCCCCGTCTTCGGCTCGGTCTCGAAGCGGACACGACAAACCAGACACCCACTGACTCGGTCGCGGAGAAAGAACTTTGCGACCAAATGAATTCTGTCGAGCTGACGGCGAAGATGTTAGATCGCTTCACGAAAGGATTCGCCCGCCGTTCGTCACAAGTGTCTTTCCTTCAGGCCCGACGCGTCAGCGAGTGAATGGTGTGCGGGAATGCACTCGCTGGCGGATCGGGCTCGTAGGATCGGCGTTCACCAATCTCAGCCCATGAGCTTCCTTCGCAACGTATCGCCTGATCTCGTCCCATCACTCCATCATAGAGGCCAGGTCTGTTAGCCCGTGTCCAACGGGACTCGAGTTCACAAGAATTGTCCATCCATGAGTGCTCGACAGGCGGCGAGACGATCGGGACCGATCGCTATCGCGCGGCCAGTCACATTTCCCTGAATACTCCAGAGCCGGGCGCCCCGGAGCCCTCGAAAGTTTCTATAATCCAGGATGTCGGGTCGTCTCCGAGGTGTTCGAGGTGCGCAAACAGCGAAATGTTCGCCGACGAGATCCGAAACCGGGTACGGCGAACGCGAATCTCGCAAAACCAACGAACCTACCGCCAGCCGCGGCAGTTCCGAAACGCCCAAAACGGGAATCGTCCCAAAGTAGCCAGATTCGGGGCTGTGCCGATTGACGCTTCTCTGACCGTTGGACGGGGCGATTCGACCGAGTTGTCGTGCGATCGGCGCCGAAATCTCGGCGCTTTGTCACGTAAAGTGTCAGGCCAGGGGGCGGGGTTTTGGGACGATCCTGCAGAACGAACCCAGACTCCGGCTCCCAAGATCGCAAAACGCGCGAAACGAACCCAGGCTTGGGCCCTCGCGAGCACGAATCTCGCGGAACGAACCCAGCCGTGGGCTCCCAGACCACGAGAAATCGCGCGAACGAACGAACCCAGCGGCACTGTCACACGAGATCAAATCTCATGAAACGAACCCGAGTTCGGGCGGATTGGGGAGAATATTCCCAGTGTGCCGAAAAGACGACCCGAGCCTCCGGCATCCAAAACGCGACGAACGAACCCAGGTTCGCCCTGCGGTGTATCCAAAACGCAACGAACGAACCCAGGCTCGGCCGTCGATTAGACAAGAGATGCGGAAAGTACCGAGTCGGGGGTTTAACGTGTCGTGGTCCCTTCAATCAATTCCCTGTCTCATCTGCCCGTCTTTGGCCCGGTGGTCACTACGATAGGAACTCTTCTCGCCGACCGCTCGCTCCACGTCGACGGGAATACGAGTTGCGGATTGGCACACACGCTTGCTCTCCGCGTATGATACATAATGGGAATCGTCGCTCGCGGCGGGCGACGGGCCCTCGACATCCGATCGTCCGGACTCAACGGCCTCCGCCCGGCTCATCATCCGCCCGATCGTCCTGGGACTCTTGCGAAAAATGGAACGCGCGACCGTAGCGAACCGGTGGAACGTGGACCTGATCGAGGACTACTATGACCGCTGGCGGAAGGACCCGGCGTCAGTCGAGGAGTCCTGGCGGATCTTCTTCGAGGGATATGAGTTAGGGAATCAGGGTGGCGGTTCGTCCGCGGGCGGCGGCACTCCGGTAGACCTCGACGCGGCCCGGGCGCAGGCGGCCGTCACGCGGCTGATCGACGCCTACCGCGAGTACGGCCATTACCTGGCCGATCTCGACCCGCTCAAGCTCAGCCCGCGACGCCAGACGCATGAATTGCTCGAACCCGCGGCATTCGGGTTGACCGAAGCGGACCTGGACCGGGTCTTCTTCAATCGGCTGAGCGGCAAGGAGGGGGGCGCGGCCACTCTGCGCGAGGTGATCGCCATCCTGCGGGAGACCTACTGCCGTACGATCGGCGTCGAGTTCATGCACATCCGCGACACCTCGATCCGCAGGTGGCTGCTCGACCGGATGGAGCCGACCCGGAACCGGCCGGCCTTCGACATCAAGAAGAAGCGGCGGATCATCTACAAGCTGAACGCCGCGGAGCTGTTCGAGACGTTCCTGCACAAGAATTACGTGGGTCAGAAGCGGTTCTCGCTCGAGGGGGGCGAGATGCTGATCCCGCTCCTGGACGCGGTCGTCGAGCGAGCCGGCTCGCAGGGGGTGCGGGAGATCGTGATGGGGATGCCGCACCGGGGCCGGCTGAACGTGCTGGCGAACATCCTGGACAAGCCATACGGGATGATCTTCAACGAGTTCGAGGGAAACCTGCCCGAGACGGTGGCCGGCGACGGGGACGTCAAGTATCACCTGGGCTTCTCGGCCGATCACGTCACGATGGATAAGCACGTCGTGCACCTGACCTTGACGCCCAACCCGAGTCACCTCGAGGCGGTGAACCCGGTGGTCGAGGGGCGGATGCGGGCCAAGCAGCGGCGCGTTCCTGGACCGGGACCGCCGGTTGGGCGTGCCGATCCTGATCCACGGCGACGCCGCCTTCGCCGGACAGGGACTGGTCGCCGAGACCCTCAACCTCTCGCAGCTCCCGGGATACAAGACCGGCGGCACGATCCACATCGTGGTGAACAACCAGATCGGCTTCACCACCGCGCCGAGCGAGGGTCGCTCGACCCGGTATTGCACCGACGTCGCCAAGATGATCGAGGTGCCGATCATCCACGTCAACGGCGAGGATCCGGAGGCCGTGATCGCCGTCGCCGAGCTGGCGTTCGACTTCCGGCAGACCTTCGGCAAGGACGTGGTCATCGACATGGTCTGCTACCGCCGGCACGGGCACAACGAAGGCGACGAGCCGGGGTTCACGCAGCCGATCATGTACGAGCGGATCAAGAACCGGATCAGCATCCGCGAGCTGTACACCGAGAAGCTCGTGATGGCCACCGAGCTATCCAGCCAGGAGGCCGAGACGATCGCCGAGACGTTCGCCGAGAAGTTGCAGGAAGTGCTGGAGGAGGTCCGGCGCGGGGCCGTCGAGCCGCCGCGTGCCGCGCGGGTTCTCCGGGACCTGGGCCGGGTTGACCTCCCAGCACACCTTCGCACCGGTTGAGACCGGGGTCGCCTACGAGACGCTGCGGCAGATCGCCGAGAACTCCTTCCGGGTCCCCGATGGATTCACCATCAACCCGAAGCTGGCTCGCCTCCTGGGCGCCCGCGTCAAGGCGGTAGCCGAGAAGGGGACACTCGACTGGGCCTCCGCCGAGATGCTGGCGATCGGCTCGCTGCTCTGGGAGGACACCCCGGTCCGCCTGAGCGGCCAGGACAGCCGCCGCGGCACCTTCAGCCAGCGGCACTCCGTGCTGGTGGATATGAAGACCGGCGAGCGATGGGTCGCGCTCAACCACATCAAGGACGGCCAGCCCGAGTTCTGCGTCTACGATAGCCTGCTCTCCGAGGCGGCGGTGCTCGGCTTCGACTACGGCTATTCGCTGGACGAGCCCCACATGCTGATCATGTGGGAGGCCCAGTTCGGCGACTTCGTCAACGGAGCCCAGGTCATCATCGACCAGTTCATCGCCCCGGCCGAGTCGAAATGGGGCCGCGCCAGCGGGCTGGTCCTGCTCTTGCCCCACGGCTACGAGGGCCAGGGCCCGGAGCATTCCAGCGCCCGGCTCGAGCGGTTCCTCCAGCTCTGCGCCGAGGAGAACATTCAGGTCACGGTCCCGACCACCCCGTCGCAGTACTTCCACCTGCTGAGGCGGCAGGTGCGCCGCGAGTTCCGCAAGCCGCTGATCGTCATGACCCCCAAGAGCCTGCTGCGGCACAAGCAGGCCGTCTCGCCGGTCGACCACCTGACCGTCGGGCATTTCCGCGACGTGCTCGACGACCCGTCGGCTCCGGACCGGGTGCGCCGGGTGTTGCTCTGCTCGGGGAAGGTCTACTACGACCTGATCGCCCGACGTGCCGAGGTCGGCAGCCAGCGCGAGGTGGCCGTCGTCCGGATCGAGCAGATCTACCCATGGCCGGCCGACGAGCTGAAGCTGGTGCTGGATCGCTACCGGTCGGCCCGGGAGTGGGTCTGGGTGCAGGAGGAATCGCAGAACATGGGGGCCTGGACGTTCGTGGCCCCTCGGCTTCGTGAGCTTCTGGGGGTCGAGGTCCCCTACGTCGGCCGGGACGCCAGCGCCAGCCCGGCCACCGGCTCGAAGGCCGTTCACGACCGGGAGCAGGCGGAGATCGTCGAGGCCGCCGTGGGTTCGGCGGTGCCGCACCTGGTCACCGCCGCCTCGATCCGGCACCGGTAATTTTTCAGCCTGACCTGGAGTGGAGACAAAGCATGTCCGCCGTCCCGATCACCGTGCCCAGCGTGGGCGAATCGATCTCCGAGGGCATCGTGTCGCGCTGGCTCAAGGCCGACGGCTCAATGGTGAAGGCCGGCGAGCCGCTGCTGGAGCTGGAAACGGACAAGGCCACCACTCCCGTGCCGGCGCCGGAATCGGGCGTCCTGAAGATCGGCGTGGCCGAGGGCGAGACGGTGGCCATCGGCGCGACGGTCGGCACGATCGACCCCTCGGGCACGCCCGCCGCAGCGCCGGCTCCGGCGCTGCCGCGCTCGCGCGACCAGCCGAACGGTCAAGAGGCGCGTACGGCGGAGCCGGCCTCGGCGCCGGCCCAGGTGGGCACGGATCGTCCGCTCTCGCCGTCGGTCCGACGACTCGTCGCCGAGCAGGGTGTCAACGTCGCCCAGGTCCCCGCCACCGGGCCCAGCGGCCGGGTCACCAAGGGAGACGTGCTGACCTATCTCGGTTCGCCGGAAGCCGCGCCAGGTCCGGCGACTGCGACCGCGGTCGCCCCCCCTGCTCCGGCTGCGCCTGTCGCGACTCCCGCATCGGCCGCGCCGGTGGCGGCGGGATCCGTCGGGCCCCGCGAGACCCGGCAGCGCATGAGCGGGCTGCGCCAGCGCATCGCCCAGCGGCTGGTCGAGGCCCAGCAGACCGCGGCGATCCTCACCACCTTCAATGAAGTGGACATGTCGCGGGTCATGGAGCTGTGCGCCCAGTACAAGGAGACGTTCCAGAAGGCGCACGGCACGGCGCTGGGCTTCATGTCGTTCTTCGCCAAGGCATCGATCGCAGCCCTCAAGGCGTTCCCGGCCGTGAATGCCCGCATCGAGGGGAACGAGATCGTTTACCAGAATTTCTACGACATCGGCGTGGCGGTCAGCACGGAGAAGGGGCTCATGGTCCCGGTCATCCGCGACGCCGATCGGCAGTCGTTCGCCACCATCGAGCAATCCGTCGCCCGTTTCGCCGCCAAGGCCCGCGAGGGGACGATCTCGGTCGACGACCTCCGCGGCGGGACCTTCACGATCACCAACGGTGGGATCTTCGGCTCGCTGCTCTCGACGCCGATCCTCAACCCGCCCCAGAGTGCCATCCTCGGCATGCACACCATCAAGAAGCGACCAGTTGTCGTTGAGGATCAGATCGTGATCCGGCCGATGATGTACCTGGCCTTGTCCTACGACCACCGTCTCATCGACGGCCGCGAGGCCGTCAGCTTCCTGGTCCGCGTCAAGGACTGCATCGAGAACCCCGAGCGGATGATGTTCGAGATCTGAGGCGATTCGGGGCCACTCGTGGAGAGTTGCGGCAGTCGACTTCGGAATGTGATAATCGCGCTGAATCGTCGCGGGGTTGGGGCCGCCGAGGACATCCGGGAATCGGTGTGGCGGCTCTCATCACTCCGCGCGACTTCGAGGCTCGACCATGTCTGACTCCGGCGCGGACCGCAACCTGCTCTTCGGATTGCTGGCGTTGCAGAATGGTCTGATCGACCAGTCCCAGCTCGTGGCCGCTTTTCAGGCCTGGACGCTCCAGAAGGACCGGCCGCTGGCCGACCACCTGGTCGGCCGCGGAGACCTCGACGCCGACGACCGCGCCGCCGTCGAGGCCCTCGTCGCTCGGCACCTCAAGAAGCATGGCGGTAGCACGGCGAAGAGCCTGGCCGCCCTCCCCGCCGGCCGCTCGACCCGCGAGAGCCTCGCCCAGCTCGACGACCCCGATATCGAGGGGACCCTCGCCCGCGTCGGCTCCGGCTCGGCCGCCAGCCAGGCCGACGGCGATGCCGACCGCACCGCCAGCTACGCCGTCGGCACGGCCACCAGCGACGGCCAGCGGTTCCGCGTCCTGCGGCCGCACGCCAGGGGCGGCCTGGGTGCCGTGTTCGTGGCCCTGGACGAGGAGCTGCATCGCGAAGTGGCCCTGAAGCAGATCCTGGAGAAGCACGCCGACGACCCCACCAGCCGCGCCCGCTTCTTGCTGGAAGCGGAGATCACCGGCGGGCTGGAGCATCCGGGGATCGTGCCGGTCTATGGCCTGGGCACCTACGGCAACGGCCGGCCGTATTACGCCATGCGGTTCATCCGCGGCGACAGCCTCAAGGAGGCCATCGATCGCTTCCACGCCGACGGGGCCTGGAAGGACGATCCCGGCCGCCGGTCGCTGGAGCTGCGCCAGCTCCTGCGGCGGTTCACGGACGTCTGCAACGCGATCGAGTACGCGCACAGCCGGGGCGTGCTGCACCGGGACCTCAAGCCGGGCAACATCATCGTGGGCAAGCACGGCGAGACGCTGGTGGTCAACTGGGGGCTGGCCAAGGCGCTGGGCCGGACCGAGCCGGGGGTGGACTCGGGCGAACGGACGCTGGTCCCCTCCTCGTCCAGCGGCAGCGCCGAGACCTTGCCCGGCAGCGCGCTGGGGACGCCGGCCTACATGAGCCCGGAGCAGGCCGAGGGGGACCTGGAGCACCTGGGCCCGCGGTCGGACGTCTACAGTCTGGGCGCGACGCTGTATTGCCTGCTGACGGGCCGTCCGCCGCACGAGGGGGACATCGGCGAGGTGCTCCGCGCCGTGCAGCGGGGCGATGTCAGGCCGCCGCGGCAACTCGACCCGACGATCGACCGGGCGCTGGAGGCGGTCTGTCTGAAGGCGATGGCCCACAAGCCGGGAGACCGCTACGGCTCACCCAAGGCGCTGGCGGAGGACGTCGAGCGATGGATGGCCGACGAGCCGGTCTCGGCCTGGCGGGAGCCGTGGACCCGGTCGCTGATCCGATGGTTGACGCGGCACCGGGTCGGCCGTTACAGCGGCCGGAGCGGCCGTGCTGGTGGCGCTGGCCGGGACGGCGGCCGTGCTGGCCGTCCAGACCAGGGCCAACAGCGAGTTGAAACGCGCCAACCTGGAACTGGCACTGGCCAACGACAAGGTCAATCGGACCAACACCGAGCTGGCCGCCTCCAATGAGCGCGAGCGCGCCCGTTTCGCCCTGGCGCAAGAGGCGATCCGGATATTCCACACGGGGGTGAGCGAGGACGTCCTGCTGAAGCAGGAGGAGTTCAAGGCGCTGCGGACCAAACTATTGCGGGAGGCGCGGGAGTTCTACCGCAAGCTCGAGGAGCTCTTGCAGGGGCACGTGGATCGGGACTCGCGCCTGTCGCTGGGCAGGCTCCTATTACGAGGTCGGAGAGCTTACGCGGGAGCTCGACTCGATCGAGGAGGCCCAGGTCGTGTTTCCGGCGTGCCGTGGCTCTGTTCGAGGCCCTTTCGCGCGAGAATCCGGCCGATGCGGAGTTGCGTCGCGCGCGCTCGCACATTGCCTGCGATCCCTGGCAATTATCCTCGCGTGCTATCGGGCGTGACGAGGACTCACTCGCGGCGTATGGGACGATCGAGGAATCTCTTCCGGGATCTGGCCGAGGCCGATCCCGACGACCGGCGACTTCGGGCCGAGTGGGCCGACGCTGAGTTGTACTATGGGATGTCACTCACTTCGCCATCGTCCACCAGCCGAGGTCCTGGAAGTGGACGAGCGGGCGCGGTCGATCCTGGAGGCCGCCGTGGGGACAGATCCGCGATCCTGGACTTCCAACCGAATCCGCGGAGGTCTACGCCGCACTGGCCATGGCTTTGGAGGAAGCCGGTCGCCGTGAGGCGGCGCTGTCGGCGTACCAACGGGCACGCGACCTGGGTGAGGCGTTGTTCCGGGCGAACTCACGAGGACCCCAAATCGGCCATGAGCTGGCCAGGAACCTCGGCAACATGGGGATCAACTTGGTCCGACGCCGGTCGATCATGCCGAGGCGCTGGCGGTCTACAACCGGGCTCGGGAGATCCTCAAGGTGTCGCAAGCAACGCCAATCCGACCATTGTGCGCCTCCCCGCGGCTTCGGCCTGGATCGATGGCTTGACCGCCTACTGCATGATCGGCTCGGGAGGAAGGACGAGGCGATCGCGGCACTCGGACGGGCTCGGGAGGCCCGCGAGCTCCTGATCAAGGCGAACCCGGCCGTCACGCGAAACCGCGAGCAATTGATCAGGGTCCTCCGCCAGACCGCCGACATCCACCGCCGGGCCGGGCGGATGTCGGACGTGCTGGCGTCGCTACAGCGGGCGCAGCAGGTCGCGGCGAGCCTGGTCGAGTACCACCCACAGAACCGCGACTACCGGCTTGATCTCGCCACGGCCTACACCGACCTCGGCGACGCTAAACGGTGCGTTGGGCAAGTCCACGGACGGCACGGGCGGCGTTCGAGGAGGCGTTCCTGAATCCGCCGCGAGATGATCGAGGCGGACCCATCAACGGCCTCGTATCGGTCTAACCTGGCCTCCACGTACTGTCAACGCGGAGTCGCGATGCAGAAGTGCGGACGGCACGCCGACGCGGTATCGGACTTCCGCCAGTCGATCGCCATCCTCCAGGAGCTGACGGAACCGACTTCGTGGGATGATTACAACCTGGCGTGCTGTCCAATCCTTGCTCTCCGGCGTCGCCGCCGAGGCCGGCTCCGGCCTGACGGCCGCCGACGGCCGCGCCGCGGCCGACCACGCGATGGCCACCCTGCAACGGGCGTTCGCCGCCGGCTGGCGCGAGCCGGCCTGGATGCGGACCCACACCGACCTCGACCCCATCCGGTCGCGGTCCGACTTCCAACTCCTGATGATGGACATGGCCTTCCCGGCCGACCCGTTCGCCCGCGGCGAATGATCGGTGCCATCCGGCTGGACCGTGCCTTCGTGGACGCATCCGCGAGAATCCGGGTCTTTCCCTCCCGGACATTGCGAGACGGTTGAAGAATCGGCATAATTTTGGAACGACGGTGAGAGTCGAGACCAAAGGGCTTGGATCGATACGCTCGTTTAGACGTTAACCCCTCGTCGGGCGTGGAATCCTCACACGACACTCTCGAACGAGTTGAGGTCCGGCTGGGCTTCGCGTGTTCGCTCCCTGAAACCAGGTGCCTCCGAGGCAAGGGGCGCTTTATGCTTCGCGAGAACGAGCAGATCGGGCCCTACACCCTGATCAAGAGGCTGGGACAAGGCTCGTTCGGGGTTGTCTGGCTCGGTGAGCGGAAAGGGGCGTTGGCTTCGACGCTCGTCGCAATCAAGTTCCCGTTGTCGCCGGTGCCGGACCTGGCGGAAGTCAAGCACGAGGCACAACTCTGGGTCAAGGCGTCCGGGCACCCGAATATATTAAATGTCATAGAAGCCGAGATCTATAACGGTCAAGTTCTTTTCGTTTCAGAGTATGCCGATGGCGGCTCGCTCCATGATTGGCTCCGCGCGCATGGCGGCCGGGCACCCAGTACGCGCGAGGTCATCGAGAAGTCGGCGGCGATCCTGTCCGGCCTTCATCACCTCCACACGAGGAACATCATTCATCGCGACTTGAAGCCGGCGAATATTCTCCTGCAGGCCGGCACACCCAAGATCGCGGATTTCGGGATCTCGCGCGTGTTGGTTTCGACGTCGCATACCCAGAGTCTCGCGGGCACGCCGGCCTACATGGCGCCGGAAGCCTGGAACGGTGAGCGGACGCCCATGACCGATATCTGGTCGATGGGAGTCATCCTCTATGAATTGTTGGCGGCGCGGCGACCATTTGCTGGGAACAACTTCGCGGAAATGAACCGAGCGATCTGTCACGATGAGCCGGCACCCTTGCCGGCGAATGCCCCGAGCAGCCTGGCGATGATCGTCGGACGTGCGTTGCACAAGACGCCGGAATTGCGGTATCAGACCGCGAGCGAAATGCTGGCCGACGTTCGTGGAGCGTCCCTGGTGAACGACGGCACTCCGACGATTCCCAGCACAATCCTCATCAAGTCCCCGAAGGCATTTGGGATTGGGTTGCGGCCGAGTGGCGATCTGATCCGCGCATCCGGGATTGGTGCCGTAGCATCAGCCCTGGTCGGCGCGTTCCTGGGCTTCGGGGCCGGTTCCGAAGTGGTTCAACGAAGACGGTAAGCCCGACCCATTCGTCTGGTCTGGTGACCCTGCGCTGGCGAGCGTCGAGTCCGCGTCCACGGGCTTGATCGTCACTTTGGCGGCGGTGCTCGGACTGGGACTGCTTGGATTCGGATTCCGGAAGTATCTGGCAAAACGACGCACCCGAGGGTTCCTGAGCAAGGTTTTCAATCTCGCCGAGAATTTCAGGGAAGTGGGAGCTTTGCTCGGATGGTATCTGGCGGGACTCGTGGTTTTCGCGTCCGCCGTTTGCCTGTTGAAAATCCTGGTGATCGCCTTCTCCTTCCCGGCAAGCTTCGTGATCGACGCGCCGCAGACTCCGAGGGCCGGTGTCATCGCCTTTGGACTCAGCTTCGGTCTCATGGGAGCGATCCTGGGCGGTCTCGTTTATCATTTTCGAGATACAAGCATCTTTGACATAAAGCGAGTAAAGGATTATTTGACTTCTTTGAAAATTTAATAATCGTATGGCACATCGGTCAACGGTCCTGGCCGCGAGCGTTCGCCGTCCCGGACCAAGCCGGGAAAGTCAAGGGGATTGCCATGTCCGAGTTATTGCGGCTTCTTTCCTTGATCCAGACCATAGGGTCAGCGAAGTATCTGGTCCGGGCTGGAGCCTGGATCCTTGCCGCGCTCATCCTCTGGTGGCTCTGGGTTGCGGAGTCGCCTTTGGCCCGCTTTTTTGCGTTTGTCGGGGTAGCCGCCGCCTTGTACGGTGGCATCTGGTACTTCCTCGAAGCTCCTGTGGAATGGACCAAGTATTTGTTTGTCAAGCTGATTTTCGTGATGCTCGGAGCGAGCCGGCTCGTGATCAAAATCGTCCTGATGGGCGTGGCCATTCTCCTCTCCGCGATCTACTTCATCTCGCCGATCGATTTCATACCGGACATTCTGATTGGCCTGGGCTGGATTGACGACGCCTTGGTCGCGTTCGGACTGATCTCCTATGCGGCCAATTCGAAGTTCTCGCTACCCGTTCCGACGATTTCGGCAGAGGAGGCCGGAGAACATCCGGCCTGGAAGGTCGCGTTCGTGGCGACGGCCGCGACTGGCATTACCTGGGTTCTTCGCATGGCCACCGGGTGAGAGCATGACTCAGCTCGACTGGTCATCCGGTGGGGAGGCGGATGGAAAACTGTGGTGATCGGCAAACGTCTAACCTCGCGCTGAGTGGGCTCCGGTCTGCCGCATCGCTCCGTGGGTATTTGTCGCTCATCTCGGTCGGCCATTCCACGGAACGATCTCTTTACGCTTTGGAGGCTGCGTCCCTGTATGACCGAAGAACCTCGAACCAACGACGAATGCGGCATCATCGTCCAGTTGCGACTGACCGGTACCTGGGGGACTGACGAGGAATTGGCTGCGCGCGACGCCCTGGCGAATGCCTTCGACGTGCTCTTCGCAGGGCACGACCGCCACGGTTTCTTCGACGGGACCGACACCGGCAGCGGCACGACGAATCTGTTCATCGAAGAAATTGCCGATAGTCATTGGGACGAGGCGCTCGGCAAGGTGATCGCCGAGTTACGAAGCCAGGGGCTTCTGGATCGCGCGGTGGTTGCAAGGAGCTTTGAGGTCGGCCCTGAAGAGGGGCCGTGGTCGGAGGATTTCGTTGTCTGGCCGCCGGGGTATCCCGGCGAATTCTCCATCTTCTGAGCCGCTCTGCCAGCCTGTTTCGCGCCGTAGCGGACGCGGCCTGGGGTTGCTGTTTCTGGTACAATCATCGCAGGTTCTCGGCGGTCCGGTTCGCTGAGCTTGAGTCTTGGGCGGCGGAGAAGTCGTCGCGCCTCCTCGAACCCCATCGGGACTGACAACGGGCACTCGTCATGGACTACTTCGGCTTTCGTCTGTTCTCCCTGGTCGCGCTGGGCGTCGTCGTGGTATCGATTGTCGCCTACGTCGCATGGGGCGTCTCGAAGGGACGCCAAGGCCAGGGACGCGACGATGAGGAATCGTCGAGCGACTTGTAGCCGAGGAGTCCGCGTCTCTTGATCGCAGGCTCGCCTGACCGCGCGCTTCAGCGGACCCGGCCCGCCGCGGCGATTCCGGGTAGAATCGTAGGTCACTCTCGGCGGACTGGTCCGCTGAGCTTGTTGTTCGCCGCGGAGATCTTCCATGAACGAGCCACGGTTCTGGTCGATTATCGAGTCGGGGGGGACGGAGGCGCTTTCCGATCCCGATCAGCAACTGGCCGCCGTCCGAGAGCGGTTGGGCGAGCTCCCGCCCGAGGAACTGGAGGCGTTCCACCGGTTGTTCAATCAGAAGCTGGCGGATGCGTATGCCTGGGACCTTTGGGGCGCCGCCTACCTGATCAACGGCGGTTGCTCTGATGACGGTTTCGCCTATTTCTGCGCCCTGGCTCATCTCGCGCGGGCGGGCCGTCTACTCGGCTGCCCTCCAGAATCCGGACTCACTGGCGAGCGTCGTGGACCCCGATCAGGACGACTACGAGTTCGAGGATCTGTGGGGAGTGGCCCAGGAAGTCTATGGGGACTCGACGGGCGACGAGATGCCGGATATCGGTTTCGACTGGCCCGCAGAGCCGAAGGGAGAGCGATGGGATTTCTACGATGAGGATGAACGATCGCGAAGGTTACCCGGGCTGGACGCCCTTTACACCTCAGCGCGATGGGGCAGCGGAGCGGACCCGGCCTGCCGTGTCGCTCGCTCTGCAATCAGAGCTGGCATTCCCTCGGCGGTCCGGTCCGTCGAGTTCTCTCGTCAGGCGGGAGATGGAGGCCGGTGCGGTGTGGGAATCTCTTTCGAGTCCCGTCCATTTCGCCCACTACGCGGACGACGACATGGGGGTTGATTGGGCTCCCATGCGTCGCGTCGTGGGGGCATCGCGACCCGGGAGTACGCCCCCATGCTCTACGCCTTCACCTCGCTGGACCTGTTCTGTCTTACCTTCTCGCCCACCTATGACCAGCGGGTTGACGCCGGCTCCATTGTCCTGGCATTCGATGCGAAGAGGCAACTCTTCGAAGTGCGCTACGAAGGGTTCGGCAAGCAGGACCGGGGCAGGTTCCGTTGTGAAGAATTCGAAGTCGGTCGCCTGATCGATGCATTGGTCCTGCGGATGCAATTGACGAGGTCGGGACCGCCAAACCGCGAGGTGAAGCAGACCGACCTCGCCGCGGCGGCTTCTGGTATCTACAAGCTTCCACCTGGCGGGCCGGGCCGCTGAGGTGGGTCGTTAGACGGTGGAGGCGCGATGACGGAAGGAGAATGCCTGCGGTTCGTCCCCAGTCGCGTCGAAGGACTGCCCGATGTCACGGAGGTTGCGGTCTACCACGATCGTCTGGAGTTGCTCTCGGCGGAGCGGTGGGTATCCTTCCAGTTCGCGGATCTCGCCGTGTGGCCTCGCCCCGCCTTCCTTCGAAAGTGGCTTGCACGCCTCGGGCTGCGGCCGCGCTGGCTGCCGGTTGGTGAGCGCGATTGGTTCCACCCGCCATCGGAGCGGTTCTTCCGGTTCTACACAAGGCCACGCATCGTCGTCTACATGCCCGATGAGCCGGTGGAGACAAACTACGGGGACACGCTTTTCCGCCGTGTCCAAGATGTTATGCTCGAGGGTGGCTTCAACACCTGGGACCTGGGGTAGACCGCTTGCCCTGGCACTCCCGCTGACTTCGCGCTGAGGCGCCGGGTGATGTCCAAGCTCTGTGGCGCGGGGCCGCTGAGCGATCTCGTCTGGCGGAGAAAAGCCGTGGATGAGCTACAGACGAGGCTGGACGGATTCCCCATCGGCCTGGCGCCGCTCGCCGATGCGGCACGCCGTCTGCTGGACCGGCCATGCGACCTGTCCGCCGATGGCGTTCTCAGCATCGGCCACCGGCCTTGGGTAGCACCCCTGAATTACGCGATCACGCTGTACCCCGGCCTGTCGCACGACTGGCTCGAGCGGTATTGTGCGCGGTTCGGCCTGGAGGTTCCGGAGCGGTATGCTGGGTTTCTGGCGGCGACGAATGGAGCGTTTTGCTTTAACATGGCGCTGGCGGGGGTACCGCCTTCGATGCTGGGAGTCCCGCCGTCGCTGGACCGATCGCGGCTCCAGTGTCACGACCTGGCGACCGCGGCCACCCTCTGGTCGAGCGAGTACCGCCGCGTGCCCGGCGGGGCGTTCCACTTCGGCAGCCGGCACTATTCCGCACGGGAGAACGTCGGGTATTTCCTCGACGGCGATCGTATCCTCAGCCACAGGAAAAACGGCCGGGTCGTAGAGGAGTGGGGCGGGTTAAGCGAGTTCCTGCGAGACGAGTTGCAGGCGTCCGAACAGCTTGATGCCGAACTGCACCCCTCTCCAGTCGGCTGAGCCGTGTTGGCCGCGCGTGGCCTCGTCCCGAGCAAGTCACGCCGATCCGTTCGCGGCAGCGAACCTGGCCCGTCGCGGCGCACTCTGGTAACATGACGCCCATTCTCGGCGGTCCGGTCCGCTGGGCGATTGCGTGGGGCGACAAGGGGGCGGCGATGATTGACGGCAACGCCATTCGAGGTCTCGCCCGCAGTGCGACGCTCTACAGTCGTGGAGTGTTCTGCCCCGCCGTGCTTTGGGAAGCGGTCAGCGGCCGGCTCAGTGTTGGCAATGCCGGGCAGCTCCTCAGTGAGTTGTCGCCCGAATTGCAGGAAGTGCTTCGCGAGGCGTATCGAGAACGGCCCTGGTCCTTGCGGTACGGCATCGTAGACAGCGAAGTCCGCCACGAGGTCGAGGCGTGGTGTCTCGGCGAGCCTGTCGTCTAACTCACGTAGCAACGAGTCCAGTCCGCCGCGGTGCTTCCTGGTACAATTCAAGCTGATGCTTGGCGGTGCGGACCGCTGAGCTGACCTGTCAGGCGGCTCGGGGTGGGGCACGATGGCGAGACCTCAACAATTTGCCCCATGCCTCTTCCTCCCCTACTCCCAGAGGGACACGCTCCCGAAGGGAGCGACCGTTTACGACGTGAGCAGCTATGCCGATCCGCCCTACTGCACCCTCAGCCCTATGTGGGTTTACGGCGGCATCCCCGTCCCCGGCATGCCGGGCGTCACCAGCGATACGGTCGAGGGAATCTGGCAGGGGCTCAAGGTCATCCGCGGCACCATCGCGCCCCGATACTTCAACGGGCCCGGCGGCAAACGGGGCGGGAAGCCGTCGGGACATCGTTATGGCGAGAAGTTGCTCAAGATCGTCGAGGCCCGGGAGAAGATCTATCGCGTCTCCTACGAGTGGGTCCTGGATCATCGCATCGATCCCATGCTCATCGAGGAATTCGTCGGGCGGGCCTTGGCAGGGACGACCCAGTTCTTTCATGATGTCAGCGATAACGGGAACATCGGCAACCCCGACGAGGGCTGGGCCCACGCGGCCGTCCTGGTCCAGTATCTCAACCGTCTCTTCTCGCGTCGTGTCGAGGGCAAGCACGGCTAACCTCACACGGGATTGGACCCGGTCCGCCGCGGCGGCTTCTGGTATCATCGACACCGGCTATCGGCGGTGCGTTTGACCGAGCCTCGCGGTTTCGCGGCCAAGGGCGATCTCATGGATTGGGCGAAGTTCCATCGCTTGGTGGAGCACACGGTGGCTCAGCTCAAGGTTGCCGACGGCGATCGTGAACGGATCGAGTCGGCCATCCGCCGGTAGATCGAGCCGGGGCACAGGCTCGGCATGTCGCCGATGATCCTGTGGGATTACTTCGCGATCAGCTCTCCCGGAATCCCTGGGCGGGCTGGCTACTGCGGGGATGAGTCGGAGCAAATGGTCGCAATGTTCGACCGACTGTCTCCGGAGCGTTTCGGTAGCTGAGCACAACGCCGCAAAGCATGGGTGCGGATTCCGCTCGGGAGGCGGGGCGGTCCGCTGGGCTTGACCATCAGGTCGGCGGGCTTCATGAAAATCGTTCTGGCAGACGTCGATTCGGACCTTGCGGATGGCTGGTAATCCCACTCTGGCGACGGGAGTGCGTGTCGGTCCATCGCGGGTCGATCGTCAACATTCCTTGCGGCGCCGTCGTGAGTCCGGCCAATAGCTTCGGCTTCATGGATGGTGGGATTGATCGGCTGTATTCAACGACTGGGACTGAAGTCTCGGATCGCCGCGTCGTTTTCTGGTACAATCCCGGCCACTCTCGGCGGTCTGGTCCGTCGAGCTATTCTGTCAGACGCCGGGTGCCTTCGTGCCAGGCCCACTGGTCGGTTCCACCGGCTCGCCGATGGCAGGCGGGAGGTGCGGATCGCGTCATCCTGGCCACCTCCCTCGGCATCCTGTGAATGGTCCCGGAGCGATGGAGCGAAGCCATGCGAAACCGATCCCTGTTCACACTGATTCTCCTTATGACCCCAATGACGGCATTCGGCCAGGACGACGAAGCCCAGGCGATGGCCCTGGCCAAGGACACCCTGGACCGCGGCTCGGCCTTGTTCGACAAGCGCGATGCCGCGGCCATGGCGGCGACCTACGTCGAAACCGCGCAGATCATCGTGATCAAGCACGACTCCGATACCGACAACATCGTGGTCGAGACCAGGGACGGCCGGGCGGCCATCGAGAAGGCATACGCGGATATCTTCAAGGATCGCTTGCCCGAGCACAGGTCCCGGAATACGGTCGAGTCCGCCCGGTTCCTGAGGAAAGACCTCCTGATGATCCGAGGCCGATTCGCCATGAACCGCGAGCAGGGCGACACAGTCCAGTTCGTTCAGATTCGAGCCCGAGAGGGCGATCAGTGGAAGATCGTGACCATGCAACTGATGGAGCTGCCCAAGTAGAAAGCCGGATCTCGTCGTGTCACGGGCCGAGCGGTCGCTCCTGGGTGTGCGCGACCAGTTTCAAGTCGTGGCGGGTGTCTGGAGGAACGGCTTCGCGACCCCGTTCTCCGATCCCCGTCTCGACTTGCCGGTGAAGGCACTGGTTGCTATCGCGAGTACGATGTATAGCCCACGGTGAAAGGCAAGGACCGGAGTGAGCTCCGTCTTGTCCTCGGCCAGGGGGTGAAGTCGATATCACCGGCAATCGATACTGCGACTTCCGTCAAGTCATCAACATGCCTGTCTGAGATCGTTCCGCGGCGATCGCGATCTGCCGCAGCAGTCTTCGTGGTTTCCTCGGCTTGTCCGGCGGGCCGTACCGCTGGGCAGTAGGTTGCGGAGGCTTTATGAAAATCGTTCTCGCAGCCGTCGAATCGGACCTGGCCGATGCCTGGAAATCCCACTGTGGCGATCTGGAGTGCGTGTCGGTCCATCGCGGTTCGATCCTCGATGTCCCTTGCGATGCCGTTGTGAGTCCGGCCAATAGCTTCGGCTTCATGGATGGTGGGATCGATCGGATGTATTCCCAGCACTTCGGCTGGAAGGTTCAGGAGCGGTTGCAGGAGTTGATCCGCTCGCGCCACCACGGCGAGTTGCTGGTTGGCGCGGCCGAGCTGGTCGAGACCGATGACCCGCGCATCCCGTTCCTGATCGCGGCACCGACCATGCGGGTACCGATGATCTTGCGTGATACGGTCAATCCGTACCTCGCGGCGCGCGCCGCCTTGCGGCTACTTCGGCATGGGGTCGTCCCGTCGGGGAAATTCGCGGGGTCGCCTGTGGCCTCTGTCGTAGCGACGGTCGCGTTTCCAGGGCTGGGCACGGGGGTGGGTCAGGTCGGCCCCCGCACCTGCGCTCGCCAGGTACGAGTGGCGATCGAGCAGGTCATCCTGGGAACTGGCGGCTTCCCTCGTACCTGGGCCGAGGCCCAGCGGCAACACCAGTTGCTCTACACCGATCGCGTCCGTGATCTTCAGCGGGGCTAGGCGTCATGCTTGACTTCTCGTACCAACGAATTCGGCGGTTGCCGTTGACGCGGCAATACCCATAGGAGGGCACGATGTCGGATTCTGTTCCAACGCTCTTACAACGAGCGGATCTCGCGCGACGTGAGAATCGGTTGCCCGATGCGCATCGGGATCTTCTGGAGGCCGTCGCACTCTGTCGCCACTCCGGCACTCGGCGAGATCTGGTGAGGGCTCTCAAGGGGCTCGGCCAGATCGAGCGAGACTTGAATCGTGGCGATGCGGCGCTGGTCCTGTACGAAGAAGCGGTCGCGATTTGCCGCGGAGAGGACGACGCCCTCGCACTGGCACACACGATTCGACACCTGGGCGATATCCATCGGAATGCGGGACGTATGGAATTGGCCGAGCCTTGCTACCACGAGGCGCTGGCGATCTACCGCAACCACGAGCAGACTTTACCTCTTGATCTGGCGAACGCGATTCGCCCGCTCGCGATCCTCAAAGAACAGGCGGGAGAAGCGGAGGAGGCCATACGATTATGGACGGAAGCGAGGGACCTGTACGCGGCGGTCGATGTGGGAGCGGGCGTCGCGGAAAGCTCGGCCCGACTCGCTCGGCTGACCCGCTAGGCCCGAGCCTGCTCTCGGTGTTATTTAATCGAAGCCCCTCGATCTGATACGATGATTCGAGACGGTCACGAGGGACCGATCAGTCGGGAGTGTCGGGGCGGGCAACGCTCGCGGCGGAGAGATCAAGAGCCGGGAGGTCTCCGAGCCTCCGGTAGATCAGGAGTTTACGGTGGCAACGCAGTTCGATTTGATCGTGATTGGTGCCGGGCCGGGTGGATATGTGGCGGCGATCCGTGCCGCGCAGCTCGGCATGAAGGTGGCGTGTGTCGAGAAGAGCCGCACGCTGGGTGGGACGTGCCTGAACGTCGGGTGCATCCCGAGCAAGGCGATGCTCGACTCGAGCGAGCTGTTCCACCTGGCGAAGGAGCGGTTCAAGAAGCATGGCATCCAGGTCGAGGGCTTGTCGCTCGACCTGGCCGCGATGCTGGCTCGCAAGAACGAGGTGGTCAAGGGGCTGACGGACGGGGTCCGCTACCTCTTTCGCAAGAACAAGATCGAGCCGGTCTTCGGCACGGCGCGGGTCAGCTCGCCGAACTCGGTCCATGTCGAGCTGAGCGAAGGGGGGAGCGTCGATCTCCAGACGCGCCAGATCTTGCTGGCGACCGGCTCGGAGCCGTCGGGATTGCCGTTCCTGCCGTTCGACGGGCGGGCCGTCGTCGATTCGACCGGTGCCTTGAGCTTCGACCGTGTCCCCGACCACCTGGTGGTGATCGGCGCCGGCTACATCGGTCTGGAGCTGGGGTCCGTCTGGAGTCGGCTGGGGGCGAAGGTGACCGTGCTCGAATTCCTGCCGCGGATTGTCCCGCTGAGCGACCAGGAACTCGGCACCATGCTCCACAAGAGCCTCGTCAAGCAGGGGCTGGAGTTCCACCTGGAGACCAAGGTGACCGGCGCGACCGTCGAGGGGGACCGCGTGACGGTCCGTGCCCAGAAGAAGGACGGGACCGAGGCGACCTTCGGATGCAGCCGGGTGCTGGTCGCCGTCGGGCGTCGGCCGTACACGCAGGGCCTGGGGCTCGCCGAGGCCGGCGTCTCGGTCGATCCCAGGACGGGGAAAGTCCCGGTCGACGCCCACTTCCGCACCAACGTGCCGACGATCTCGGCGATCGGCGACCTGATCGAGGGCCCGATGCTCGCCCACAAGGCGGAGGACGAGGGAATCGCCTGCGCCGAGATCCTGGCGGGGAAGCCGGGCCACGTCAATTACGACACGATCCCGAGCGTGATCTACACCTGGCCCGAGCTGGCCAGCGTCGGGCATGACCGAGGAGCTGGCGAAGCAACGCGGGCTCAATTATCGGGTCGGCAAGTTCCCGTTCCAGGCCAACGGCCGCGCCAAGGCGATGGACGAGACCGAGGGGCTCGTCAAGATCATGGCCGACGCGGTGACCGACCGGGTGATCGGCGTGCACATCCTCGGCCCCCGGGCCTCGGAGATGATCGCCGAGGCCGTCGCGGTGATGGAGTTCGCCGGCAGCGCCGAGGACATCGCGCGCACCTGCCATGCCCATCCCACGCTCTCCGAGGCCACCCGCGAGGCGGCGCTGGCCGTCGAACGGCCGGGCGATTCATAGCTAGACCTCGGGCCGAGAGTCGTCCTGACCGACGAACGTGGCAGTCTCCGGCCGGCAGACGTTTTCACCAGTTGCCTAGTATTACCTCGGTCCATTCCCGCTCAACGACATGCGATTCATCGAGGGGCCGCCGACGTTCGCCGTCGAGGTGCGAAGCGAGAACGACTACGGCGATGCGGCTGAGGAGGAAATCGAGGCCAGGCGTGCCGACTACTTCGAGGCAGGGACATCAGTCGTCTGGGACGTCAACCCGGTCAACAAGCTCATCCGAAAATATCGGCGAGAAGCCCCAAACCAGCCGGTGATCTTCCGGAGCGGTGAACAAGCCGACGCCGAGCCAGCCGTCGCTGGCTGGCGGATGGCCTTGGATCGGATCTTTGCCTGAGCCAGCCGACAGAAAAGTCGGAACGGAATCGCTGCAAGTCGTTCTCCTCGTGTCATTGACGACAGGGGCCGTGGTCTGGTAATTTCCGTAGGAGACACGACGATTCGGATGACCGCCCGAATCGTAATCGCCTTCGAGGAGAGGTGGCTGAGTGGTCGATAGCGACGGTTTGCTAAACCGTTAAACTGGGAAACCGGTTTCGGGGGTTCGAATCCCCCCCTCTCCGCTCTTGGAATCGCATGGAGCCGCACCGAGCTGTCCTGAGCCTTGTTTTCCGGGCTTTCCCCCTCCATCGGCTCTTGAACATGCGATCCCGCTATCACGTCTTGAGCCGTACCAGACCGCATTGAACCGTCCCCAGTCGGGATCAAAATCGGCGCAAGCGTATTGATATGGGACGCATGCGTTCCGGTTGCAATCATGCACTCGGTCTCGGAGACGGTGGCGGCGACGTCACGTCCGGCATCGACTCGACCACGCCACGCAGGTTGTGCGGTGCGATCTTGGCGTAATGCTTCAAGGTCGTCTCGGCCTTGGCGTGCCGGGCCAGCCTCTGGAACTCGGCCACGTTCGCCCCGGAACGGATCAAGGCGGAAACGTAGTACGCCCGGAGGCTGTGGAAGTCGGCCGTCCCCTCGTCGGTCTCGTAAGGCACGCCTATGGCTTCCAGGTCGGCCTTGATCGCCTTGGCGGTCTCGTGGTGGAGGGGTGGAGTGGACCCCAAATACTGGACCACTCGACCGGGGCCGGTCCCCTCCAGATCCGGCGGGATAGCCGTTAGATACTCGGGTGGCGTGGGGTGTGTTCCGGGTTCAGCAGGTTTGCTCAGGGTCTGGTGGCGGTCATACTCGAAGACGCCTTCGAGCCCGTCCCCCCCACGGCCATTTCCCGCCTTGGACTGGTCCGCCAGCCCGCGGCGACACGGCGGCCCCTCGCCCAAGGGGCGGATTTCTCAGGGCTGACGCGCCTGACAAGTCGGTTGACGAAGCTGTGACCGGCCTGTTAACGTAAGGTTGAACATTCCTCCTACCTTCCTGCCGTGGTCGATCACCCGCTCAAGAACAGCTCCTCGCGGCGAGATGGACGGGGAGCGGCGGAGGGAGGCGATGGTGTTGCCCAGACGTTGGCGAGAGCGCACCGGACTGCCCATGATGCGGTGTATCGGGCACGGCACGTTGAAGATAATAACACTGCTCCTCGGGCTGGGATGGATCGGCGCACGCGGTGATTCGGACTCCCCGAGCCTGACCATCGAGCCGGCTACCGTCGCCCTTTCCGGTGCGGAGTCACGCCAGCAGGTTGCCGTGACCCTCCGCCAGAAGGACGGCTCGCTCCGCGACGTCACCCGCGACTGCCGCTTCGTCGTGGAGCCCACCGGGATTGCGGCGGTCAGCCCCGAGGGCGTCGTCAGGCCCTTGGCCGATGGGAGCGGGGCCCTCCGGGCGATCGGTTGGGGTTTATCCGTCCAGGTCGGAATCCGCGTCGATCGTGCCACGAGGAATCGACCGGCGAGCTTCCGCACGGACATCGTCCCTCTGCTCTCGAAGGCCGGTTGCAATATGGGGGCCTGCCACGGCAACCTGAGCGGCAAGGGAGGCTTTCGCCTCAGTCTCCGGGGCGAGGACCCGGACTTCGATTTCCAGTCTCTGACCCACGACCAGTTCGGCCGCCGGGTCAACATCATGGCGCCGGAGCGGAGTCTCGCCTTCCTGAAGCCGACGACCAGCGTGCCCCATGAGGGCGGGCTGCGGTTCCCGCGTCAATCCGTCGAGGCCGAGACCTTGTCGCGATGGATCGCCGGGGGTGGCCGCGACGACCGTGTCGCGGCGCCTCCGGGTCCGGTCGCTCCGGGTCTTCCCGGCGGAACGGTTTGCAACCCCCGGGACTCTGGATCAGCAGCTCGTGGTCACCGCGGAGTTCGACGATGGCTCCACGCGCAGACGTCACCCGCCAGGCGACCTTCGACGTCAGCGACCCCACGCGGGTCGATACTTCGTCGGATGGTCTGGTCCACGCCCACGGGCCGTGCGAGACCACGGTCGCGGTCCGATACATGAACGGGCGCGGGACCAGCCGATTGGCGTTCCTGGCCGACCGGCCCGGGTTTGTCTGGAGGGGACCGCCCGCCGACCATCCGATCGACCGGGACGTGTACGCCAAGCTGCGGGCGCTCCGGATCAACCCCTCGACTCCGAGCGACGATCCGGTCTTCATCCGCAGGGCTTACCTCGACGCGATCGGCCGGCTCCCCGACCCCGCCGAGAGTCGCGCCTTTCTCGCCGACCGCGACCCCGAAAAGCGGAGCAAACTGGTCGACCGCCTGGTCGAGTGCCCCGAGTTCGCCGACTTCTGGGCCCTGAAGTGGGCCGATCTCCTCCGGAACGAGGAGAAGACCATGGGCGAGAAGGGAGCCTGGGTCTTCCAGCGCTGGCTTCGCGACCAGCTCGCCGCGCGACGTGCCGCTCGACGAGCTGGTCCGCCGCATCGTCGGCGGCCTGGGCTCGAACTGGCAGAACCCGCCCTCGAGCTTCTACCGGACTAACCGCGACCCGACGACCGCCGCGGAGAGCGTCGCCCAGGTCTTCCTGGGCATGCGGCTCCAGTGCGCACGATGTCATAACCACCCCTTCGACGCCTGGACCCAGGACGACTATTACGGCCTGGCCGCGTTCTTTTCCAACATCGCGCAAGCAGCCCGACAACGTCCGCAAGGATGGCCTCGACAAGCACGAGATCAACGGCGATGAAATCATCTTCCTGACTGGCGACCCGCCACGAATGGTCCAGCCGCGGTCGGGCGTCGTGCTCCAGCCGACAGTTTTGCGGGGCAAGCCCACGGGTGAGCCCGCAGACGGCAACGCCCTGACCGTCCTGGCCGACTGGCTGACCCGGGACAATCGCCAGTTCCGTCGCAACCTGGCCAATCGGGTCTGGTTCCATCTCCTCGGCCGGGGGATCGTCGAGCCGGTCGACGACTTTCGGGACTCGAACCCTCCTTCCAACCCCGCACTGCTCGACACCATAACGCGGATATTTCCACGACCACGGGATGAGGCTCAGGCCGCTCGTGGCCTGGATCATGAAATCGCGGACGTACCAGGCCGGCGCGGCCCCCGATCCCACCAACCGCGACGATGAGTCCAATTTCTCCCACGCGGCCGTGCGACTGCTGGCCGCCGAGGTGCTGCTCGATGCGATCAGCCAGATGCTGGCCGTACCCGAGCGGTTCCTCCACGCACCCGGCTCCGCGCGGGCCGCGCAACTGCCCGGCGTCGCGGGCGAGGTCGCGTTTCTGAAGACTTTCGGGAAGCCCGAGCGGCTCCTGACGTGCGAATGCGAACGCTCCGAGGCGACCACGCTGTCTCAGGCGTTCCAGATGATCAACGGGCCGACGGTCCGTCGCAAGCTGGACGCGAGCGACAACCGGATCGGCCGGCTGATGGCGGCGGGCATCAGCGACCGCGAGCTCCTGGCCGAGATCTACCTCGCCGCCGTCTGCCGGGAACCGAAGGCCGCCGAGGTGAAGGCGATGACCGATTACCTCCGCCGCGCCCACGATCGACGCTCCGCCTGGGAAGACGTCGTCTGGCGCTCCTGAACAGTAAAGAGTTCCTGCTGCGGCATTGAGTCGTTCCGGAAAGGGCCTGAACATGATGCGCGGTTGTCCCGACTTCCTGATGACGAGCCGGCTATCGCGCCGGGCGCTGCTTCAGGTGGGCTCGGCGGGCATCGCCGGGCTGAACCTGCCGACGCTGCTTGAGGGCGGCCGAAGGCTCCGGGCTGCGGGCTCGGGCCAGGCACGTGATCTTCCTGCACCAGTTCGGTGGGCCGTCGCACCTGGATACGTTCGACATGAAGCCCGACGCCCCCTCGGGCATCCGGGGCGAGTTCAAGCCGATCGCGACGCACCAGCCGGGCCTGTCGGTCTCCGAGCATCTGCCGCGGTTCGCCACCGTCGTCAACCGGTTCGCGCAGGTGCGATCGGTCCACCACAAGATGAGGAACCACAACTCGGCGACCTATTACAGCCTGACCGGCCACGCGCCGCCGCTCGACGACATCCGGCTCCGCGACACCCAGGAGCTCTACCCGGCCTACGGCAGCACGGTCGCCAGGCTCCGGCCGTCGGACGACCCGGCGGTGCCCTCATTCATCGCCTTCCCGCACGTCCTGCGCGACGGCAGCGTCACGCCCGGCCAGCACGCCAGCTTCCTCGGCAAGGCGTACGACCCGTTCTTCATCGGCCAGGACCCGAACCGTTCGAACTTCCGGCTCCCCGAGCTGAGCCTCCCCTCCTCGCTCTCGCTCGACCGGCTCGAGGACCGTCGCGGGCTCCAGAACCTGATCGACCAGCAGACCGACCTGATGGCGTGGTCGGACACGGCACGTGGGATCGACGCGTTCTACTCGCGGGCCCTGACGATGCTGAGCCGGCCCAAGGTCAAGCAAGCCTTCGACCTCTCGGCCGAGCCGGCGCGATTGCGCGACGACTACGGCCGGACGACGTATGGCCAGAGCTGCCTGCTGGCCCGCCGGCTGGTCGAGGCGGGCGTCCGGTTCGTGACGGTCTATTACTCCCAGACGATCGGCGGCCGCGGCAATGGCGGCTGGGACACCCACGGCAACAATTTCAAGCCAGCTCAAGGATCGGCTCCTGCCGATCACCGACCAGACCGTGCCGACCCTGATCCAGGACCTCAACGCCAGGGGGCTCCTCGATGAAACCTTGGTCGTCTGGATGGGGGAGTTCGGCCGTTCGCCGAAGGTGACGAACACCAAGCAGTTCGGCCCCGACGGTCGCGACCACTGGCCGTCGTGTTACACGGTCCTCTTCGCCGGAGGCGGCACCATCCCCGGCGCGATCTACGGCTCGAGCGATAAGATCGGCGGATTCCCGGCCACCGACCCCGTGACGCCCGACGACATCGCCGCGACGATGTTCTGGGCCCTGGGCATCGACCCGGCCATCGAGGTCACCGACACGCTCGGCCGACCCCTTCCGATCGCGGCGGGCAAACCGATCAGCGCAATCTTTGGCTGAGTCGCGTTGACGGCCTTTCGATTTTTTACAATCATTGCCCCCGCTTGCGCGGCGACAGACGTGGATGGATCCTCGTCGATTCGACCAGGGAGGGGCGACGATGCGGGCTTGGCTGCAAGGTGTTCGGCATCTCACGGTGGTCTTCGGGGTCGTGGGTTTTCTCTCCGGCGCGGCCCGGGCCGATGCCATGTATTCGGTGACGAATCTCGGCTCGGCCAACCCGAGCGCCTGCGTTTCTCAACGGGACGAGTCAGCACGATCCGAGCGGGAATTATCTTGGGGCTCTCAGCCAAGCAGATCAGACTGCGTTCCAGGCCGGTTCATTCGACGTCTATGCGCATCCGGCGACCACGACTCTGTATAATCAAGCATACTTCCAATCGAATGAAGGATATGACGTTGCTGGCGCGACCGACGATGCATTGTCTCGTTTCAACATGACAACTAGCAACAATATCGGCACGACATCAGGTACGGCACTTCAGAACATCGCAAGCGGGGACCCAGAAAGAGCTGTTCTCTTCGAAGCCGCTCCTCACACGGTTACACTCGAAGACGGATCGTATGGGGGACAGCAGACGATGCAGAGCCCCGGGTATGTCTATCCTCAGACGACGAAGTCCGACCTCGTTTATGGTCAGTTCTACGGAACCATTGCGGGAGTTAATGATCACAATGTTTTGGCTTTGACTGAATACCAGTACCCCAGCAACAACCAGACGATTCAAGTCCCCTATCTACAGGGTATTACGACCTCGAATTGGTGGGGTGGCGTCAGCTTAGGCAGCCTCGGCGGGACCAACGGCGTTGCGAATGCACTGAACAATTCGAACCAGGTCGTCGGCTGGTCACAGACGGCCAGTGGCGCCCAGCATGCCTTCGTCTACTCCAACGGCACGATGCAGGACCTCAACCTCCTGGTCCCGACCTCCGCGAATATCACACTGGTCGATGCGGTGGGGATCGACGGCTCGGGCCGGGTCGTGGCCTATGGCACCGACTCCTCCGGTCAGATGGACGAATTCCTGCTCACGCCTGATGCGTCTTCCGTGCCCGAGCCGAGCACGCTGGCGGTGTTCGGCCTGATGATGGCCGCCATGGCCGTACATCATGTCCGGTCGCGTCATGCGGCGAGGAACTGAGCATCGTGTTGTGGCCGCACGCTCGCCTTCAGGCGGAATCCGATCCCATCAGACCGGCTGAAGCCGGGACTCCAACACGGAGACATAACTCCCCGTTGGAGTACCGCCTTCAGGCGGAATCGGATCCGCATGCCCACCAATCTCGTGAAAGGCTTCATCGAAGCCATTCGTCTTGCCCCAACGGTTTTCCAGTCAACACAATAGGGCAAGCCTTCCGAGATACTCGACCACAACCTGTCAGGAAATCGGGCTCGGCGGCAACTCTCTTGTCGAACCATGAGCAAGCCAAGCCGGTTTCCCACGACTGAGCCGGAGATCGCCAGCGCCGGTGCACTGGACTGGGGTGCGACCCTGGCCGAGCACGAGCGATGGCTGCGACGGGTCGTCGCGTCGCGGCTGGGCGAGCCGCAGGCGGTCGACGAGGTCATGCAGGACGTGGCGCTGGCGGCCGTGGCCCAGCGCTCCCCTTTGCACAACCCGGCGCGGGCGGCCGTCTGGCTGTATCGGCTGGCGGTGCGGCACGTGCTGATCTACCGTCGCAAAATCGGGCCGGCAACGATCGCTTGTCGATCGTTACGCCGCTCGAGCGCGGCCCCAGCACGGTCGACACGGCCCCCTCGCCACTGGCCTGGCTGGTCCAGGATGAGCGGCAGAAGCTGGTCCAGGATGCGCTGCGACGGCTCCCCCGCGCGACGCCGAGATCCTGGTCCTCAAGCACGCCGAGGGCTTCACCGCCCGCGAGCTGGCCGACCGGCTGGGCGTCGCCGTGGCGACCGTCGAGACGCGGCTGCACCGCGCCCGACACCGACTCCGCATGGAACTGGCCGAGCTATCGGCCGAATTCGAGGCATCCGACCATGACCAACCCTGATCTCCGATGACTGCTCTCGACGACGACTTCCTCGACCGCATCGTGGATGGGGGTCTCACCCCGACCGAGCTCCGCGCGGCCATCGATCGCCTTGACCGCGAGCCCGACGGCTGGAAGCGTTGCGGTCTGGCATTCCTCGAGGCCCAGTGCTGGCGCGAGTCCTTTCGGGCCCTCGGGCAGCCGACCGAGGGTTCCGGTCGCGGCGGAATCGCCGACCACGCCACAAGCCACTCCGCGAGCCCGACGGCGATCTCCCGATTGGCGACGCCTCACCATCGCGGCCGGGATCGCCGCGGTCTCGTTCGCGTTGGGGTGGCTCGTCCACCCGGCTCGACCGTCATCGCCGTCCAGGATCGAACCACTCCGACGGCCCCGGTCATCGCGACCCATCAGGATGCCTCGACACCTCTGGCTCAGAAGCCGGAGATGGCGGATCCGGCCGAGCCTGTCGGCGAGTTCGTTCGACAGCCCGACAAGAATCGCTTTCACCCGAACTCGAGCGAGGGCGTCGTGGCCAGTGGCGCGCGTGCGAGTCGGCTCGGGAGCGGCAGCGCCGAGGTGCCGATCCTGGCGGGGCCAAATGTCAACGAGCAGTGGCTCCGGAATCAACCGCCTCGCCTGAACGAGTATCAGCAGGCCCTCCTGGAACGTCACGGCTATCAGGTCAACCAGCATCGGCGGATCATCATCGCCACGCTGGCCGACGGCCGTCGCGTGACTCTGCCCATCGACCAGGTGCAGGTCCGTTATACCGGTAACAATCCCCTCTGATGAATGGCCGGTCTGGGCCGATCGGGAATGCGTCCCAAGGAATTCGCAGATCGTGCTTTCTCAATGAAAAGGAGACTCGACATGAGATTTCGACCGAGAGTCTATCCCGGAAGGAAGATTCGTAGGGTGGGTGAAACCCACCTCGTCGGGAAGAATGCAGGAATTCGGTGGGTTTCACCAACCCTACAGGGATGGGCGCTGACGTTCTGTGTCGCGATCGGCATTGGCCTGCCTCTCAGCCAGCCGACCCCCGCCTATGGACAACAGGGCCAGGGTCAGGGACAAGCTCAAGGCCAGGGACAACAGGGCCAGGGTCAGGGACAAGGTCAAGGTCAGGGACAACAGGGCCAGGGTCAGGGACAAGGTCAAGGCCAGGGAAAACAAGGCCAGAATGGTCCCAACCAAGGACAGCAGGGCCAGGCTCAACAGGGTCAACAAGGCCAGAATGGTCCCAACCAAGGACAACAGGGCCAGGGTCAACAGCAACAGAATGGCGCCCAGCAGCCAGGCGCGAACCCGGCCGCCGGTCAGCAAGGCCAGAGTGGGGCCCAGCAGGGGATGAAGCCCGGTCAGGGTCAGCAGGGCCCGACTACTGCCCAGCAGGGGATGAAGCCCGGCCAGGACCTGCAGATTATTATTTTTGGTACCCGAACAACCAGCCCGGGAATGTGACGGATGCGAGAAACGGTTTCTGGACCGTGACCAATGCGTATCTGATGAACTCCGGCATGAGCCTCGCAACCGCCGACGAGGCGCTCCGAGCCCAACTCAAGCTCGCGAAGGAGGAGGGCTTGATCGTGACCGCGGTAGCACCTGGCTCTTCGGCCGCCCTGGCGGGGATCGAGCCGAATGACATGTTGCTGCGCTCGGGCGGCAAAGTCCCCCAGGGCCTCCCCCTGGGAAAGCCCGAAGACCTCGAAGAGGGACTGAAGGCCGCCGGAGACACGCCGGTGGGCTTGCTCCTGCTCCGGCGGGGCCACCGGCTCGGGATCAAGGTTCAGCCCCGCGTCAGGGTCAGTCTCGGTCCCGTCCAGCCGGATCCCCCCTCTTACTGGATCGGGGTCTCGGTCGCGACCATCGAGCCGGCGCTCCGGTCGCAGCTCCAGCTGCCGCCAAAAAGTGGCTTGCTCGCCCTCAACGTCGTCAAGGACAGCCCGGGGGCGAAAGCGGAGCATCCGCCCTCACGACATCCTCCTCAAGCTCGACGGCGAAGACTTGACCGACCAGGACAAGCTCATCCAGATCGTCCAGGCCAGGGGCGAGAAGGCGATTTCCCTCGAGCTTGTTCGTGAAGGGAAGAAAGAGACGATCGCGATTACGCCGCAACGCCGGAAGAGCGACCCAGGTCGTTGGAAGAGGGCGAAGGCGGAGGTCGGGGACTTGTTCTTCTCCGGCGTCGGGCTCTTCCCGGACCAGCCGAGGCCGGGCGGAGACGTCGGAAGCGGCACGGTCTTCGCCGATTACAATAACGTAGGCAATGTCGATTATTTCGTTCGCGAACCAACGCTCGGGGTGGCGACACGGCCACTGCCAAACGGCTCGATGACCTGACCGCCCAGATCAAGGAACTCCGCCAGGCCATCGAAGCCCTGACCAAGGCCCCCCCGATGCAGAAGAAGTGACCTCGGATCGGATCGATCAATCGGCCGGGTCGGGCGTCGTCCCGGCCGACGATCCTGATCCCGCGTCCTTCTCGACGTGCAGACCGGCCTTCTCCAGCCGGCTGACGATCACCGGCCAGTGCCGGCCAAGGCTGTGCTCGGACATGGTGTGCGTGCAAAGGATCGTCTCGCGGTCATGGCGGCCCATCACCTTGACGCCCCCCGGCGCACGGTGAAGCGCCCGCCGGACCGCGTTGACGCTCGGTGCCCGGACGTAAAACCGGCCGTGGGGTTCGGCCTCGCGTTCCGCGAGCTCGTCGTTTCTGGTAGGATTCATGGTGAATCGTCCGTCCTCAATCCTGGAAGGCCCGCCATGCAAGGTAATGACCGAGTCGATCAAACCGAGGGAGCACCGGTTCGCCCACTCGATACCTGCGGCTGGATAGGACAGCCTTCTCTGTCGTCTCTAGCTTCGAAGAAGCCGAGGAGGCCGACAAGGCGTACTGGGCGGCCCAGACTCCGACAGCTCGTCTCCAAGCCCTCGAATTGATGCGACAGGTGGCTTATGGCTACGACCCCGCTACTGCCCGAATTGAGAGAGTTCTTGAGGTTGTTAAACGTTCACCAGGTTGAATATCTGCTGGTAGGAGGTTACGCAGTCTCCTATCACGGATACGTGCGAAGCACGGCCGATCTGGACATCTGGATTGCGACCAACTATGAAAATGCCCAAAGAATGGTTCGAGCTCCTTCGAGCATTCGGCTTCGACTCGCCCGGCCTCTCGCCGGACCTCTTCTCGCAGCCCGACCAGATCACTCGAATGGGCCGTGCGCCAGTTCGAATCGAAATTCTGACGACGATCTCGGGGCTCGAATTTAGTGAAGCATATGCACAGCGTATTGTCGATGCCATCGATGGGGTTCCGGTGACTGTCATCAGCCGGAAACACCTGGAAATCAACAAGCGTGCCGCGGGCCGGACGAAGGACCTCGCTGACCTTGATAATCTACCCTGACAGCCTCCTTCACCAGATCTCTACCCGAGCCATCACGATGTCCGACCCTCCCACCAATATCCGGGCGCTCCAGGCCGATCAAGTCCTCGAAGTCACCTGGCCCGACCATCGCGTCGACCGGTTCCCCTATCGTCGCTCCGGAGCGAATGCCCCTGTGCCGGCGTGTCGCAACGAGTGGACCGGTGAGCGAATCCTCGACCCGAATTCCATCCGTCCCGACCTGAAGCTGGAGGGGATGGAGAACATCGGCACCTATGCGGTCCAGTTCGCCTGGAACGACGGCCATTCCTCGGGCCTTTTCACCTGGGAAACCCTGCGTCATCTCGGCGGCGACGGTCGCGTCACGAGCTGAGCCGAGGTCGAGACACCCGTGACGGCTTCTCCAGTCCATCCCGAGCCGATCCTGACCGTCGCCGTCCCGACCTGCAACGGTGCGGCCCATCTTGCCGAGGCGATTCGCGGGATCTTGGCCCAGGAAGGGGTCGCGTTCGAGCTGGTCGTCTCGGACGACCGATCAGACGACGAGACTCTCGACGTGGTTCGCGCCGTGGCGGGCGGACGGGCCCGGATCGAGGTGAATCCCGAGCGGCTGGGCCTGGCGGGCAACTGGAACCGTTGCGTCGCGCTGAGCCGGACGCCGATCGTCGCCGTGTTCCACCAGGACGACGTCATGGAGCCCGGCCACCTCGCGGCCCACGCTCGGGCATTCGACGACGATGAGCGGATCGGACTGGTCGCCAGTGCGTCGGAGGTGATCGACGAGCGCGGCGAGCCGGTTCCGGAAAGCATCGTCGGGAGCGGCGGACTCGGACCGAACGACCGGATCTTTCAGCCCGGCGAGCTGGCTGCCGCGATGGTCGGCGGCAATCCGCTCCGATGCTCGGCGGTCACGCTCCGACGCGCCGCGTTCGACGATGCCGGCGGGTTCGACGCATCGTATCGATACGTCCTCGACTGGGACTTCTGGCTGCGCGTCTCGCGGCGATGGAAGGTCGCCTGGCTGGCACGTCCGACCGTGCGCGTGCGGTGGCATGCCGCGAGCGAGACGCATCGCTTCAAGACCGGCACGGCCGACCTGGATGAAACCGCGCGACTGCTCGAGGAACTCTTCGCGGTCGATCTGAAGGAGCGGGCCGACGCCAGGCGGCTCCGGCGCGCGGCGAACGGACGACTCGCCCGCGCGTTCTTGAATCGGGCCCATGACGCCCTCCGCGCCGGACGGACGGAGCTGGCCCGCGAGGCCCTGCTCCGCGGGCTCCGGCTGAGTCCGCCACTCATCGGCACGATCCTCCGCGACCCGCGGCTCGGCATCCCGATGGCGGCCCTGGCCGCCTCACCCCGACTCGCCCGGCGGTTGTTCGGTCGCGGGTGATAAGGAACAGGTTGGGAATAACTTCCCGATTGGCTCAACCCCCTTTTCAGTAGAACGGAATTCATTCCGTTGCTTTCGGAGAACGGAATTCCTTCCGTTCACATAACGGAACGGAAATCCCAGCCTGATCCCTTGTCGGCGAATGGTTCGAGAAATTGCGGATACCGAGGTCCGTCTGCTTCTGCAAGCGCGTTGCCGGCTTCCGTTCAAAACCGAAAGAAACGGAATGAATTCCGTTCTACGACCGAAAGGAAGGCGGGCCTCCGTGCCCGCCGGACTACGGCTTGACGGTTTGCAGCGACTGCGCCTTGCGGACCAGCTCGACGAACTCCTTGCGGTAACCCCCGGAATCCCGGGCCAGGATCGGCTGGGCGATCTCCATCACGCCGGCGTAAGTCAGGGTGCCCTTGTGGGACGAACCGCGTAACATCATCCCGAACCCTGCGACGGCGGCCGCGAATTTCAGGTCATCCGAGGCGCGGGCGAAGTCGGTGCCGGAGTCGATCGCCTGCTGATCGACCTCACGGCTCTTATCCTCGTCGGGCTTCTTGTACCGGAGCTTGACGGTGAACGACTCCAACCCGTGAGCCTTGCCCAACGCGACCTTCCGGTCGGTCCGGGAGGCAGCGATCAGATTCCCCCGTTGCCCGGGAGGCACGAGCTCGTAAAACGCCGTGACATGGTGGCCGGCGCCGATCTCGCCGGCATCCTTGGTGTCATCGAGGAAAGCCTCGTTGGGCAGGGCCCGGTCCTCGTAGCCGATCAGGCGATACGCCGATACCCTATCCGAGTTGAAGTCAACCTGGATCTTCACGTCCTTGGCGACGGTGATCAGGTTGCGCGCCCATCTCCTCGACCAGGACCTTGTACGCCTCGCGCGGCGAGTCGATGTAGGCATAATGGCCGTTCCCCTTGTCGGCCAGCTTCTCGAGCTTGCCATCCTTGATGTTACCCGTGCCCACGCCCAGGACGCTGAGGAACACGCCGCTCTTGGCCTTGGCCTCTATCAGTCGGACGAGATCATCGTCGCTCGTAACACCCACGTTGAGATCGCCGTCGGTGGCCAGGATGACGCGATTGGTCCCGTTCTTGATGAAGTTCTTTGTAGCAACGTCATAGGCGAGCTGGATGCCCGCGCCGCCGTTGGTCGAGCCCGCGGCGCGCAACTGCTCGATCACGGAGAGGATCTCGGCCTTGTGGATGCAGGACGTCGAGGGGAGGACCACGCCCGAGGCACTGGCATAGACCACGATGGCGACACGGTCATTCTCGCCGAGCTGATCGACGAGCCGTTGCAAGCCCCACTGGACCAGCGGCAGCTTCTCCGGCTGATCCATGGAGCCGGAAACGTCGATCAGGAAGACGAGGTTGCTGGCCGCTCGCCGGGACTGGGCGATCGGCCTGGCGGCGATGCCGATCCGCGCCAGCCGGTGCTGAGCATTCCACGGGCATCCGCCGATCTCGACGTGGACCGCGAACGGATGCTCGCTGGAGTCCGGTGGAGGCGCATCGTGATACGGGAAGTAATTGAGCAATTCCTCGATGCGAACGGCGTCCCGTGGCGGGAGCATGTTCTGGGTGAGGAAGCGGCGGACGTTGGAGTAGCTGGCCGTGTCCACGTCGATCGAGAACGTCGATTGCGGCTCCTTGTCAACCGACTGGAACGAGTTGTCAACGATGGGTGCATACACCTCGGCGGCCGGTGCGGGCATGGCTTCCGGCTCGGGTGGGAGTGGAGCTGCCGCGTTACCGAACGCTCCCGAGGGCGCCTGTGGCGCCGCGGACATATCCCTCGAGCGTGAGGCGTCTAGCACATAAGTATCCTGTCCAGGGTTGTTCTGGGCGGCGTTTTGCCCGGGCTGGGTGGCCGGGAGTTTAGATTGTTCGGAGGCCTTGGCCTGGATGGCGGGAACCTGTGAATCGGTTTTCTGGGTGAGCATCCGTAGGTCCGAACGGGTCGCCTCTGGAACGGATGGGTTTGGCGGAGCAAACTGAATTTGCTTTCCCCCAGCAGCCTGGTTGTAAGGTGCCATCTGGGCGGTGGGCGCCTGAGCGTTCTGGTCCGGCTTCTGATCGGCGAGAGCAAGAGTCGTTCCGCGGTTTGCCTGGCCCTGCTGGCCCGGCGACTGGTTCGGGCCATTGAGTCCCTGCTGGCCCTGGAGTTGGTTCGCGCCGTTGGGCCCTTGCTGGCCCTGGGGCTGGTTCGCGCCCGGTTGCTGGGCACCATTGAACCGCCCTCCCTGACCCTGGCCTTGTCCCTGACCTTGGCCCTGTTGTGCCTCTCTCAAGGCCAGAGCCACGTTATAGTGCCCGACCGCCTGGCCTTGTCCCTGTTGTCCCTGACCCTGTCCCTGTTGTCCCTGACCCTGTCCCTGTTGTCCCTGACCCTGTCCCTGTTGTCCTTGGCCCTGCTGTCCTTGGCCCTGATGTCCCTGTGTCAGGCCCAGATTAAGGCTTTGGCCCCCGATATTCAGGTTTTGTCCCTGACCCTGACCTTGTTGTCCCTGACCCTGGCCTTGGAGCTGACCAGGGGGTCCCGCAGTCCGTGCTTCTGATTGAGAAAGGGCTCGTCCCCTCCCAGCCCCAGGAGGCGCCACGGCGACCATCTCGCGTCGGGACCGAGCGTCACGCGACGCCATGGATGCCCGTTTTTGTGCGCCTGCCCTACCACCCATCATGCCGGCCATGCCACCCATGCCACCCCTCATTCCGCCGCCCACAGGATTTGCCAGTCGCGATCTGCTGAGAACGAGTGCAGGCGAGGTTGGTGCTGCGGATTTGTATGCTGCGTAAGGCGGGGAACTACTCGGCGAAGGCGCGGGTAAAGCAGCCCGATCCTTCAAGAAGTGGACCGAGCCATCAACATATTGAAACCCTGGAGCCGCCGGCTCCAACGACTCCTTGGCAGTGGCATGAGCAAAATGAATCTCTGTATTCTCAATCTGGGGCACGTCCTGCCGCAACCGCTTCATGTTCATCGGGATCAAGGCAAGCGTCGCACCGAGCAGGAGCAGGGCGGCGACGACGCCAAACTGAGATCGAGGCCGCCGCCACCAGGGCCGGGCTGCTGCGGAGGGTTGTGGTTGTGGCAAGATGGCCGCGATCGGCTGGTGATTCGTCTCGGGAGCGACGGAGTGGGCCGCTTGCTCCTCGTGGAGTCGCTCGGTCAGACAGCCGACAGTCAATCGGATCTCGTCGACGGTCTGGCGACATTCGGGCGAGTCGTCGAGCATCGCCTCGACCTCCGCGCGTTCAGCCGGCTCGAGCTCGCCGAGCACATAAGCGGTCAGTCGGGGGTCGTTCGGGTCAAAGGTCATGGCGAGTCCTCCTCAGAAGCGAGCCTTGGCCGCCTGGCCGTCGAACAGGTAACCCCGGAGCGTCTTGATCCCGGCGTGGATCAAGTAGCCAACGTTTGAGACGCTGTGGCCGCTGATGCGGCTGATTTCCTGGTACGAGAACCCGTTCTGGAACTTGAGCCGGATGACTTCGCGCTGATTGAGCGGGAAGAGTCTCCAGCAGCTCCAGCACGCGCTCGCCGAGCTCCTGGCGTTCGGCCGCCTCGAGCGGAGCCGGGCCGGGACTCAAGCAACGAAGGACTTGCTCCTCGCGTAACTGACTCATACGCTGCTCCTTACGCAAGACGTCCAGCGCCCGGTTGCGACAGACGGTGAACAGCCACTCGGCCAGGTGCCCCTCGATCGAGGAACGCTCCGAGGCACAGAGCTTCAAGAAAGTCTCCTGGACAACGTCGCGAGCCGACTCCGCGTCATGCAACAGGCGCGATGCGTAGAGGGTCAGCGGCCCCTGAAAACGGACCACTGCGTCACTGACCCAGTGCTCGTGCTCGACGTCCAGGATTCTCGACATCACCCCTGCTCGGAAGGCGACCGATGTCCGTTCCCTCTTGATGACGGAGCAGCCGCCAGTTTCTTAGGCGAGGATTCGAAAGAATTCCCCTGCGAGTGCCATCGTGTCGAGGCAAGCGAACAGAAAACGGCACGAGGAGCCGCTCCATTCATGGCTCCCCGCGCCGTTCGTCAATCGACCTGATCGCGACAGACGTCCTTCGGAATCCTGTTCCCGGCTCATTGTCTCGACAGGGTTTTCGCCTGGCGCACGGCCGCGAGGAACTCGCGACGGTAGCCGGACGGGTCGCGGGCCGAGACCGGCTCGGCGATCTCGAGCACGCCCGCATAGGTCAGGCTGCCCTTGTGGGTCGAGTCGCGCAAGAGCATCCCGAATCCGGCGACCGCGGTGGCGAATTTCAGGTCCTCCGAGGATTCGCCAAACGATCGACCCTTGTCCTCGACCCCGATCGTCAGCAACTTGCTTTCATCGCCATCGGGCTGCTTGTAGCGCAGCTTGACCGTGAACGATTCGGGACTCGCGGAGCCGGATATCGTCGTCTTGGTGTACTTGAGCGGGTCGATGCCGGGACCGATGCTCCCTTCCTTGCCCGGCGGGACGAGCTCGTAAAGTGCGGTGACATGATGGCCCGCGCCGACCTCGCCGGCATCCTTGGTATCGTCGTTGAAGTCCTTGTGGGCCATGATGCGATTCTCGTAGCCGATCAGTCGAAATCCGCCGACCTTGGCCGGGTTGAACTCGACCTGGATTTTCACGTCCTTGGCGACCGTGACCAGGGTCGAGCCCATCTCCTCGACCAGGACCTTGTACGCCTCGCGCGGCGAGTCGATGTAGGCGTAATGGCCGTTCCCCTTGTCCGCGAGCCGTTCCAGGTTACCGTCCTTGATGTTGCCCATTCCGAAGCCCAGGACGCTGAGGAATACGCCGCTCTTGGCCTTGGCCTCGATCAAGCCGATCAAATCGTTCTCCTTGGTCACACCCACGTTGAAATCGCCGTCGGTGGCCAGGATGACGCGATTGGTCCCGTTCTTGATGAAATGCTGGGTGGCGACGTCATACGCGAGCTGGATGCCCGCACCGCCGTTGGTCGAGCCGCCGG
This sequence comes from uncultured Isosphaeraceae bacterium, assembly GCA_963842405.1. Taxonomy (GTDB): domain Bacteria; phylum Planctomycetota; class Planctomycetia; order Isosphaerales; family Isosphaeraceae; genus CAVZRC01. Next base: position 611,644 of record CAWJGW010000003.1, read on the forward strand.
CGCGCAACTGTTCGATCGCCGAGAGGATCTCCGCCTTGTTGATGCAGGACGTCGAGGGGAGGACCAGTCCCGAGGCACCCGCGTAGACGACGAGGGCGATCTGGTCGTTCTCGCCAAGCTGTTCGACCATCCGTTGCAGGCTCCATTGCACCAGCGGAAGCTTGTTCGGTGCTTGCATGGAGCCGGATACGTCGACCAGGAAGACCAGGTTGCTGGGAGGCCGCTTCGACTGGTCGATCGGCCTGGCGGCGATGCCGATCCGCGCCAGCCGGTGCTGAGCGTCCCATGGGCAGCCGGCAATCTCGACGTGCACCGCGAACGGAGCCGGGCTGGAGTCCGGCGGGGGCGGGTCGTTGTAGGGGAAGTAATTGAGCAATTCCTCGATGCGGACGGCATCCTTGGGCGGGAGCATGTTCTGAGTCAGGAAGCGGCGGACATTCGAATAGCTGGCCGTGTCCACGTCGATCGAGAACGTCAACAGCGGTTCGCTCACCACCGCGTGGAATGGATTGTCGACGATCGTGTTGTAGACCTCGGCGTCCCCCGCGCGTTCTTCCCGGGCTTCCTCCAATTTCTCGCGCTCGCACCTCCCTGGGAGAGATTTTTTTTGCCTCCTCCTGAGGTCCATTGGCCCTCGCAGTCTTGGGCTGGGGCCCGTGTGCGAGCGTCGATCGGGGAGCCGATCCGGCGGCCCGGCGGCTCTGACTAGAGAGACGCGGCCTTTGGCGCTTAGGGCCGGAGCTACGCTTGTAGAATACTTTTGATTCTGGAGCGGCAGCGGCGGAGGCACTGCCCCCATAGTCGTCAGAGCTGATCACTTCACCGGACTTCGGTTGCGCATAGTTTGCATACGCGATGGCACTCCCCCGTCGCGGCCCTCACGGGCAGCTTCACCGCCGCAGCCGGCCACGAAGCCCAACATGATCGCGAGAATCGGTCCCAGTCGTCCAAGAGATGCTGAGAGAGAACGCATGGATCAGGTCTCCTCGAGGCGACGGGCGACCTGAGGGGCGGAGATGCGTGAAGGATCGGAAGAGGACGTGCCCAGTCGGATCGAAGTCCAGTCGACGGAGCGAAACGCGTTGCACCGAGCAACGATGGATGAGATCCCAGGTCGCAATGAACGGAGCGATTCTGTCGCCTGTCTCTTAGACGTTCGTCCGAGGAGCCGGTTCCTTGGGAATCTGTCCGAGAGCAGCAGGGGTAGAACGGAATTCATTCCGTTTTCCCCAAGCCGGCCGGAGCGCCATTGGGCAAGGCCTACCCTCCTACGAAACGGAATGAATTCCGTTCTACGGCAGGGGAGCGGCTATTGCCCGACCAGCCAGAGGGGGCAGTCGCGTCGGACGGCCTCGTTGGCCGCCAGGGCGAGCCGGGCGAAGGTCAGGACTTCCGAGGCATCGACAACACAGCCATCGTCGGGGTCGTGAGCGACCCGGAGCAATTCCTTGAGGCCGTCGTCA